>NZ_PENI01000040.1 GCF_003688995.1 Streptomyces shenzhenensis
CCCGCGGAGCGGGTTCCCTCCGGGCTACGCCCGGAGTAAGCGAACCCCCGCGCTGCGCGCGGGGATTGTGCTCCGCTGCGCAGAGCACTCATCGAAGGCTGCCCCCAGCACAACCTGACTGCTGCGCAGTCAGGTTGACGATCCGTCCGCTGCGCTCCCGGAACAGCGGGACGCAGTCCCGCTACCAGGCTTCCGCTCTGCTCCAGCCTGGCGGGCGCGTCCGCTGCGCTCCCCGCGCCAAGCGGCCCTTCCGGCTTCGTCTTCAGGCCTGTTAGGCCCGCTGACGCGGGCCAGGCTGGCTGCGAGGGAAGGGGGGCTCGATCGTGTTAGCGAATGCATCCGCTCTGATGTGCATGTGCCATTGGCGGAAACACAGGATACCCTGAGCCGCCCGGCCCCCGAGAGAAACGACCACAGATGACTGTTCATCATGAACCTACCGGAACCACCCCCGTATTGAGCAGCGATTCATGTGAAGGCTGATTAGGTATCAGGCTACACAGTGTCAACGCCCGGTTGAGACTATTCGCGCTCCTGAAGCCGCAGGGCAGTGGGTACCGACGGGACGAACAGCTTGGTGGCAGCAGTGGAGGCCAAAGCGGTCCCTGAGACATAGTCCGAGATGGTGGAGCTGGACGGCATGACGCCGGCCTCCCAGGGCAAGGTGCCCAAAGACAGCCGGGACCGGGGAGTGACAACCGTGAACGAGACCCCGGCACACATCACAGACCAGGAACGACCACAGCACAGCAGCACCGTTGACGGAGCCGCTGAACTCGCCGTACATCACGGACCCGAGACAGCATGAGCACGCCGGGCTGCGACACCCGGAAACGTTCCCACGGAAAACCGCACCGCCGCACACCCACCCCAACACCAAGAAACAACCACGCATCCCGAAAGCACCGAGTGAGACTGGCAGCGCAGCTACGCCGGAGTGGCACCGCTGGTGGCACTCGGCGCCGAGCTGGCCGACATCGTGGCGGGCGTGACCTCGCACGGGACAGACATAGGGCGGTGGCTTCAGCGGCAGCGTCGGCACGTGGTCTGGGAAGGGCTCGCACCGGGGCAGCGCGAGCGCCAGACCGCCCTTGGGCCCCGCCTCTGCCCCTGGAGCAGAAGACGCCTGCGAAGCCGTCCGGGGCGGCCTGGCGGCGTTCGAGCGGGGGGTGTGCAGCCCTGGCACAGTACCGGGAACGCACCGCACCGTACGGCCCGTCAGCCGCTCCCACATCGAGACACTGCCAGACGGGACCAAGGTCAAACTGGCAGTGTTCCTGTCGAACACCAAGACCAGGCGGGCCAAGCCGGAGCGGCTGGCTGACCTCGGACTGCAATGGGCGACGCGGACAGTGACCACGGCGTAGAACACGGCCCGGATCCAGTGGCGGGCGCTCGAGGGATCATCCCCGGGCGCCCGCCACTTCGTGTCGGCGGCGTCGTGTGCACCCCCGGGCAGACAGAAACCCGGACGCCGATCACTACGTCATCCGAGATGATCACTGAACTCGCACCTTCAGGACCGCTGCAACTCCCGCGGCTTCACGAAAACCCCAGCTCGGAACTGCACCGCATCCGATCACTGGATCCCCAGTTCAGCGCCTCGCTCATCCAGTGATCACCGATGGATTTGTGGCCGCCACCGGCAGCTCAACGCAGCGTGGCAAAGGTGAGTTACGCAGACGTCGAGCGTCGGCGAATGAGAGACACGGTGCCTCCGGCCGCGAGAACGGCAGCCGCGGCGCCCGCGCCGACAACGGGGTCGACCAGCGGAATGTCCCCGACGGGTACGGATGTTGCTCGGTTGTTTCCGGGGTTGCTGTCGGGCTCGTTCCCCGTGACGGCGGCCGCATTGCGCTTCCCGTCTGCGGCAGTGACCTCGATGACGGTGCTGGCGCCGACGGCCAGCGGGCCGCCCTTACATTCCAGGGCCTTCTGAGCGACGCCCCCGTGATAGCCGGTCGCGATGATTGCGCAGCGCGGGTCGGAGGACCTGATGTCGCCCGGGGCGTCAATCTGGGCAACACCATTCATGACATCGAGGACAGTCCACCCGGAGGACGCGTCAGGCCCGTTGTTCGTGACGGTGATCTGGTAAGCGAACCTCCCGTCCGGAGTCTGAGTCGGGCCGACCTTGGTGATGGACAGGTCAGCACTTGCTTCTGCCGCAACGGCGTGCGGAGCTCCCAGCAACCCGAGCACACCTCCGGCAGCACCTGCCGTCAACGCGAAGGCCAGCAGCCGACCCGAACGGATTTTCATCATGTCCCGCATCTCTTTCCCACTCTCGGAAGCCTCTCCACCTGCGTAAAGAGGCATCCCTTCCAAGACCCCTCATCCCTCGCTTCCATGACGATCAGGTTCGGCCAAACGGGTGAAGCCCGGCGGAGGTCTTGCCGGTGCGCAGGGCCCGGGATCCGGTCGATGGCCCGCCCAGCGGCTTCGATGCCGGTCAACAGTGCCAGTCCGCTGCGGCGGACCGGGACTCTGCGGCGGTTCGCCCTCAGATGTGGCGGCCGAAGAGTACTTTGAGGAGCCCTGGGGACTACTGGGCAAGGCCCGCCCGGCGAGTACGGTGCCGGCGCCGCAGAGTCGGCCGACTGCGCCGCGCCCGGGTGCTGGTCCCCGGTACGGGCCGGGGCTGGTGCCTGCCGGCCCCAAGCAGTTGCCAGACGCGCCCCTTCCCCGCGCTCCTGGTGAAGCCGTTCTTCGCGGGCGAGGCGGCGTTCTTCGTCGCGTGCGTGCCAGGCGTCGGCGTCGTTGGGGTTGGTCGGCGCGGCGGGGAGGTCTTCCCACCGGCCGCGCCCGCACCGCCACCACACCGCAGCGTGCGGGCCTCGGGTCTGGAGGCGTTCCAGGGTGGTGAACAGGACCGGGATCGCGTCGGCGTAGTCGTAGTAGCCGTCCCCGCTGCCCCCTCCGTACGGGCCCATGCTCTCGTAGCTACCGGACCAGATGACGCGCGTGAGTTCCATGACCTGGCTCATGCGGTTCTTCAGCCCGGCCGCCCCGAGCCGGGTGCCGGGGTTGAATACCACGGCGAACGGGCGGGTAGCCCTCGCGGCCGGTGGCCGGGTAGAGGGTGCGCCACACCGGGACGTTATGGCCCTGGTGGTCCCGGGTCTTCAAGCGGAAGAAGCGGCGGTACCTGTCGAACGGCCCCGGGCGCCCCGGTGGCCAGGCCGGTCATGCCAGCGGTCCGGCGGGGAACCGGACGCGTGGGAGGGCGGGGTGCGGGGGAAAGCGATGGCCGTCTCATTGACCGCCAGCGCATGCGGGGCACCGGAAGCCGATTTGACCAAACCGGCTGAGCTTCCATGGAGGACGCCCCGCGTTGCGAGCGTCTCGGGCGCGGGTTTCGCACGTAGCGGTGGAGTATCGCGGAGTTGGCCCCTATTGGTCCAGACCATCAAGCGGGGCATCAGAGATCAGTAGGTGAGTACGAACCGAATCGGGCTCTTCCGGGGCCTTGTTCGATGAAGCTTCGCATCCCGGTCTCGCGGTCCTCGGTGGCGAACAGCCCGGCGAACAAGCCGCGTTCGATTGCCAGACCGGCCTCAAGGCTGGTTTTCAGCCCAGCGTCAATGGCTTCCTTCGCGGCGCGAAGCGCGAGCTGTGGCCCACGCGCCATCTGCGCAGCCCAGGCGTGGGCTTCTGCGTAGACGCGGTCGGCTGGCACCACATGGTCTATCAGCCCGAAGGCATGTGCTTCAGGAGCCTGCACGGTACGACCGGTAAAGATCAGCTCCTTTGCTCTGGAGGGTCCGATCAATCGGGCGAGCCGCTGGGTACCGCCTCCGCCCGGCATCAGTCCCAGAAGGATTTCTGGGAGGCCGAACCGTGCGTCTTCTGCCGCGATTCTGATGTCGGCGCACAGCGCCAGCTCACATCCTCCGCCCAGTGCGTAACCGGCCACACCTGCCACCACAGGCTTGGGAATGCGGGTGACGCTGGTGAAGGCGTCCTGGAAGGCACGAACGCGCACCGCCATGTCCTCGTACCCCATGGCCTGCATCTCTGCGATGTCCGCTCCGATCCCGAACGTCTGGCCGCCCCACAGGACGACGGCACGCACATCGCTCCGGCACGCCGCCTCCTCAGCGGCCGTACGCAATGCGTCCAGGGTGGCCGTATCGAGAGCGTTCATCGGGGGGCGGGCCACACGGATGACACCGACACTGTCAGAGACTTCAAGGTGAACGGTCAACAGACGCCTCCTGGGAAACGCTCGCTATGAGAGGACCGCCCCGCGGAGCGGCGGGCCGCCGCTTGGTGCCGAGCCGGATGGCGGCGCCCCGGCCGCTCGTGCCCAGGGCCTTACTCGCAACTCGTACTTCACTGCGCGCAGACTCGGCGTGGTGGCTGCCTCGGCTGTGGCGTAGGCACGGCTCTCTGCCGGCTGCGCCGGTGGGTCCACAGGTCAGCTCGCCTACGTGGTGTCAGGCCGAGGGGCGGAGCGTCGGTAGGTGCGCATGGGGTAGAGCTCCACTTCGCCGCCGGGCATCTGGATGGGATCACCGACACGAGCGAATCCGGCGTTGCTCCAGCGCTCCATCGCGCCGAGCGAGGACGCTTCAAGGTAATGCTCGAGTCCCAGGGCGTCCGCGTATCCCTTGTGCCAGTTGATGATGTCGGCGATGGCCCCTCGCTCGTACCTGTCAGGCAGGACACCGCCGAGGCACCAGTGGATGTGGGGCGGGAGACCTTGCGGCTTCTTGTCTTCCAGAAGCTCCACGAAGGTGATGAACCGTTCTGCCGCGGGGCCGGTGGCTTGTGTGATCTCGTCGTGGAACCGCTTGATGTCGGCGTCGCTGAGGGGAGGGTCGTGGTAGGGCTCGGTGATGATCGCGCTAGCCCGGCTTGAATCCATGACGGCGAATCCTCCGTGGCGGCGGATGAACATGTGCCAGGTGTGGAGGAAGCCAAGAAGCCAGCGCTCACGCTCCGGCATGTCGAAGGGCGTGGTCCAGGCGAACGACGGGTCGGCGGCGAAGGCACTGACCATGATGTGATCGACGTGCTCGATGTCGTCACACAGGAAGACATCCCGTTGGCGTTCAGCCATGGTTCTGGTTCCCTTCTTTCGCTTCGCGGAAGATCCGGACGAATCCCTCGGCGACCTGTTCTGCGGTATGCACAGTGGTCTGCCAGCTGCTCACGGACACCCTCAGCGCGGGCTGCCCCTTCCAGGTGGTCGTGGTGAACCACCCCACCCGCTCGGCGGCGAGGCGCTCGGCGACGTGCTGGGTCAGCGTGTGGCTGCCCACGTGGATGAGTACCTGGTTGAGGCGTACTGGAGCAAGGATGCGGATGCCTGGCTCGGCTTCCAGGCGCTGGGCGATGCATTGTGCCGCGGCACATCCCTGCTGGATGAGCTGGGCAACGCCTGTCTTGCCGAGATGGTGGAGGGTGGCCCACAGCGGCAGGGCGCGGGCGCGCTGGGAAACTTCCATCCGGTAATTCATGGGATGCCGCACGTTCGATGTGGTGTTGTCGAGATAGCTGGCGCCGATGGCCATGGCGTGAGCCAGGACTTCCGGGTGGGCGCAGAAGACCATGCCGCAGTCGTACGGGCAGTTGAGCCATTTGTGGCCGTCCGTCGACCACGAGTCAGCCTTTTCCATACCGGTCACCAGGGGGCGGAGCTCGGGGGAGGCCGCGGCCCACATGCCGAACGCGGCATCCAGATGCAGCCAGCCCTCGTATTCGTCCCTGATCTCGCTCAGCTGGGTGATCGGGTCGATGGAACCACCATCGGTGGCCCCGACCTGCCCGATGATGATCAGCCCTTTGCCGTGCTGGCGGCGAGCGATCTGCCGTGCGTGAGTGGCGTCGATGCGGCCCTCTTCGTCGGTACGGGCATAGTGCATCTGTCCGCTCAGTCCCAGCAGATGCAGGCAGCGCGGCACACTGGCGTGTGTCTGCTCGCTGAGGATGACGGCCACACCCGGGGCATCCTGCATGCCGTCGCGATTTACGTCCCAGCCAAAACGACGCAGCTGGGCTTCGCGTCCTGCGGCGAGACCGACGAGATTTGCCGACGTACATCCGGAGGTCAGGCCCATCACGGTGTTGGCCGGCAGACCCAGCAGGTCCACGAGCCAGCGTTCACAGACCATTTCGGCCTGGGCGGTGACGGGGCTGGCGTTGTGGGTGATGGCCACCTGGTCCCACACCGTGGTCAGCCAGTCGGCCGCGATACCGACAGGCAGAGTTCCGCCGAAGACGTAACCGAAGGCGGTCGGATCGGTCGTGGGCTGAATGCCTGCCGTGCCGGCCTCCACGAGCCGGGCGATCGTCACGGCAGCTGGAGTACCCGCAACCGGCATCGCTGTGTCAAGCAGGTCGCGTGAGCGCTTGGGGTCACGCGGTCGGGCGCCTCGCTGGGAGCCGAGGTGTGCGATCGCCTGCTCATAAGCGGTCTGCAACAGGCCGCTGGTGTCCGTCTGTTCCGGAAACATGCGCATCTCCCGTGTGCGTGGGCGAGGTGTCTCAGTGCCCTTGCTTGGGCAGATGGGCCGCTTCCTGCCGACGTAGATACCCCTCGATCTCACCGAGTGTGTTACGCGAGACGAAGTGGCTGTCGTCCACCGGAAAGCCAAGACGCCGCTCCAATGCCTGAGCGATCTCCACTTCGGCCAGGGAGTCAACTCCGAGCGCACCGAGTGTGGCCTCGCGCGTGATCTTCTGCGAGTCCACTTTCGGGGCCTTTTCGACGATTGTTTCGGCGAGCTGGGCGAAGACGTCCATGAGGAACCTCCTGTTGAGTGTCGGTGCTGATCACAGATCAGTTGAAAGGCGAGACCGATGTGGGTTGATGTGCGCCGTACCGCTGAGCGGGGAGTGCGACAAGCCCAGTTGTGCGGTGAATGATGGCGCGGTTGCTCAGCTGGGGCCGGCGGTGATCAGGGAGTCAGGTGCACTTGAGGCCAATGCAGGGCCGCGGCGCCCCAGGTCAGCCCTCCGCCGAAGGCCGTCAGCAGGACCCGCTGGTCGGCTCTCAGCTGGCCGCGGGCGACTGCGTCGGCCAGGGCAAGAGGGATGGACGCGGCCGAGGTGTTGCCTACGCGGTCCAGATTGACCACGGCCCGTGCGGCCGGAATCCCCATCTGGGCACATACGGCGTGCACAATTCGCACGTTGGCCTGGTGAGCGACCAGCCAGTCGACATCTTCCGGCTGCCACCCCACCTTCTTCAGCACCCGGCATGAAGTGTCCGCCATGTGGAACACCGCCTGCTGGAACACTTCCCGGCCACGCATCCGGAAGTAGTGGTCACCCGGTCCAGGCGGGCGTCCGGTTCCACGTTGTCGAGACCCGCCGGCCATGACCTGGATCAGGTCGGCGCCGCTCCCGTCGCTGCCCAAGTCCATGCCCAGGAGCGCACCAGGCTCTGATCGGTGTCCTGCTCGCAACACCACCGCTCCGGCTCCGTCACCAAAGATGGGGCGCGTGGTGCGGTCCTGCGGGTCAAGGATGGTGCTGTAGGCCTCCGCACCTATCACCAGGACGGTCGTGGCCTGCTCGGTGGCGATCAAGCCCGCCCCCACAGCCAGCGCATAGATGAACCCCGAGCACACCGCGGCCACATCCATCGCAGGAATCCCGTCAAGGCCCAGGCGGGTGGCTACCGCAGGCGCCGTAGCCGGGCAAGGGTGATCCGGTGTCACAGTCGCCAGCACGAGTGCATCCGGTCTGAGCGGACAAGCCGAGGCGATGGCCCGCTTGCCTGCTTCAACCGCCAGGTCGGAGGTGGCCATGCCGGCTTCGATCACGTGACGGGTCACAATGCCCGTACGGGAGCGGATCCATTCATCCGACGTATCCAGCTCCTCAGCCAGCATGTCGTTGGTCACCACCCGCCTCGGGACCCACGCTCCAAGCCCAGCGATCACAGCAGCCGGCGTCACCCCCTTGTCCTCCCGTAGCGACCTCGCACGCTGCACCTCAATTACCCGATCACGGACCGGCATCGAACCACCCACTGCTCCTGCCATGCCTCGGCTGCCTGCCTAGAACCACGTGCACTAGAGGAAAGCCGATACAACTAGGCGGTAGTAGAACTAAGTGTCGGTCAGAACGTGAAAGCGTTGAAAAACATATAAATGAGCGAAAATAGAGCAAGTGTTCACAAGAGCTGGGCGAAGTCCCCGATGGCGACGTCCAGTTGGGTCATCGTCGGGGCAGGCGGCAGAAACTCTGGGAGGAGATCCTCCTGCCCCGAACTGGAAGCCCTCGCCGGCATCGACTGTGACCGCAACGCCGTCATCGCCGGCTTCCGCCGAGCCGGTGGGCGACGCGCTGTAAACGGTGCCGAGCAGGAACGTGCACCGTCGCGTGTCTTCCGCGGCCCAGTCGACGCCGAGCGCGGCAATCCCCGAGAGGCCGTACGGGCAAGGGAACGTTCGGGGGCATTGGGTGAACGGGCAACGAAGATCCGTCACTTAGGGTTACGATGTGTGATGGGGGCGGCCTAGCCTCCCGGCATGTCTGATGTTTCCCGCCGTAAGGTTCTCGGTGCGCTCGCCGGTGGAACCGCGCTCTCTTTTCTGCCTCCTTCGCTGCACCAGGCGATGGCCGCGCCCATGCCGCGCGGCGGCATGCGTGCGATCGAGCATGTGATCGTCCTGATGCAGGAGAACCGTTCCTTCGACAACTACTTCGGGACCCTCAAGGGTGTGCGCGGCTTCGGCGACCGTACTCCGCTGCGGCTGCCCACCGGAGGAAGTGTCTTCGAGCAGCCGCGGGCAGGTGGTGGTGAGGTTCTGCCGTTCTCGGCCCGGCAGGCGGCGGTCGACGCGGGGCGCCCCGAGAGCGACATCCAGTACCTGGGTTCGCTCGCGCACGGGTTCTCCGACGGCACCCAGGCGTGGGGGAACGGCTGGTGGGACGACTGGATCGCCGCCAAGAGCCAGAGCACGATGGCCTTCTACGACCGGCGCGACATTCCGCTGCAGTACGAACTGGCTGACCGCTTCACCATCTGTGACTCGTACTTCTGCTCCGTCTACGGCTCGACCAACCCCAACCGCAACTATCTGTGGACCGGCACGACCGGGTACGAGCCGGGCGGTGTCAACCGGGCCGTCACCAACGCCGCGTACTCCTACACGCATCAGGGGTACGACTGGACGACGTACCCGGAGCGTCTGGAGGCCGCCGGTGTCTCCTGGCAGATCTATCAGGAATGGGACAACTTCACCGACAACGCGGTGGAGTACTTCCGGCCCTGGAAGGAGATCGGCCGGAAGATCCTGGCCAAGGTCAGCGGCCAGTACTCCACCACCGAGCAGTTCTACGACAGCCTGTGGAACAAGACCGCGGATCAGCGCAAGGCCGCGCTGGCCGAGTTCCAGCGGGGTGTCGATGCGCTGACCGAGGCCGAGAGGCAGCTGTTCATGCGGGGCGCCTACCGCTCCGAGCCGGACACCCTCGTCCAGCGGCTCACCTCGGACATCAAGAAGGGCACGCTGCCTCAGGTCAGCTGGATCGTTCCGACGGCGGCGCTGTCCGAGCATCCCAGCAGTTCCACCCCCGTCGGCAGCGCCAACCTCGTCTACGACCTCCTCGATGCCATCGCCAGCGACCCGAAGACCTGGTCGAAGACGGCGCTGTTCATCAACTTCGACGAGAACGACGGCTACTTCGACCACGTGCCCGCCCCGGTCGCGCCGAAGCCGGCCGACGGCAATGGCGACGACTGGTTCAACGGCAGCCCGGTCGGTCCCGGCCCGCGCGTACCGATGACGGTCGTGTCGCCCTGGACGGTGGGCGGTTTCGTCAGCTCTGAGGCGTTCGACCACACCTCGGTCATCCGGTTCCTGGAGAAGTGGACCGGCGTCCGTGAGCCCAACATCAGCGCCTGGCGCCGCAGTGTCTTCGGCGACCTGACCTCCGCCTTCGACTTCGACCGCGCCCACCGGCAGCCCGAGGTGGAGCAGCCCGGCCAGGTGCCGGCGCCCGTCGGGCGGTGGAACCCCGTACCGCCCAAGGACCAGGCGCTCCCGGAGCAGGAGGCCGGCACCCGCCGGACGCGCCGCTCCCCGTACCGGCTGTCCCTGCGCGCGGACATCACCCGCTCCGCCGTACGCCTCCGGCTCGGCAACGAGGGCGGCACCGGCGCCACGTTCACCGCCTACCCCGGCGACGGCACCGCTCCGCGCACCTGGACCGTCCCCGCCGGCAAGAGCGCCACCGAAACGGTGGAGTACGGCGCCGACGGCTACGACCTGCAGGTCCACGGCCCCGGATGGTCGGTGTGGGAGCTGCGCGGAACCGGTGCGGGCGCCGAGGCGCGCCTCGTCGAGCACACCGCCCCCGGCCGGGTGAAAGTGGTGTGCTCCAACCCCTCCCCCACCACCCGTACGCTCCTCGTCGGTGAGTCGGTCTACTCCCGCAGGCACGGTGACCGCGTGCAGACCGTCACCCTCAGGCCCGGCCAGTCCCGCACGGTGCAGCTCCAGGTCCCGGACCACGGCTGGTACGACGTGGTGGTCGTCGACCGCGATGACCCGTCCTTCCTGCGGCGTGCGACCGGTCACCTGGCCGACGGCAAGCCCGGCGTCACCGACCCGGCGACCGGCACGGCCCCGGCGCTGGCCGCGACGATCGGCCTGCCGGCGGCGCTGCCGTCCCTGGGCACGCCTTTCGCGCAGGGCAACCCGACCGATGTCACGGTCACCGTGCAGAACCAGGGCGCCCACCGGCTCGACGCTCTCTCCGTCGCCCTGCTCGCCCCGTCCGGCTGGACGGTCCGGCGGACCGGTAGGACGCCGGCCGTGCTCCGGGCCGGTGACTCGGCCGAGGTGCGCTTCGCGGTCACGCCCGCCCCCGACGCCACCGCCGGGCACCTGGTCGTCGCCGCGCACGCCGACGGCGACGGCCTGCTCAGGCTCGCCGACGCGCGCGTGCAGACCAAGGTCGCCCCGGCCATGAGCGTCGCGCTGACCGGTCCGGCCAGTTCCCCCGGGACCGACGGCACCGTGCTGTCACCGGGCAAGCCGGTCACCGTGACGGCCACTGTCACCAATGCCGCCGGCACATCGCTCACCGGCCTGACCGCCACGCTGTCCCTCCCGGAGGGCTGGACCGCCACCGCCAAGGGCAGCGCGCCGACGTCGGTTCCGGCCCGCTCCTCCGCGTCCGTGGCCTGGGACGTCGTCGCGCCCGCCGCCGCGGCACGTGTCTCCGGCAGCCTCAAGGCGACCGTCACGGCGAAGCTGAGCGGCGGCGACGCGGAGGCGTCCGCGTCGCTGTCCGCCAAGACCGGGCCCGTCATGACCGGTTACCTCCTCGCGGAGGACTTCGAGTCCGTCGCCCCCGCGCTCGCTGCAGCGGCCGACCTCAGCCGGCCCGGTCTGCTCGGCTGGACCCGGACCACCCCCGAGGGCTGGACGATCACCGATGCTCCGGGCATGCCGCAGGGTACGCGGGAGCTGCAGGGCTGGACGTTCCTGTCCAAGCAGTTCTGGTTCCCCGGCGGGCAGGACCGCCCCAGCTTCAGCCGGGCTCTCGGCGTGGTGGCCGTGGCCGACCCCGACGACTGGGACGACACCGGCAGCCCGTCCGGCCGGGGCCGGTTCGACTCGACCCTGACCACCCCGGCGGTGGCCGTCCCCTCGGGCACGTCCACGCTCCACCTGGGCTTCGACTCCCACTACCGGCAGGAGAGCCCGCAGGAGGCCGAGGTCACCGTCGTGTTCGACACCGGCGAACCGGTGCGGCTGCTCCACTACAGCAGTGCGACGTCCGGGAACACCAACCTGGGCCAGGACCAGCAGAACCGGCTCGTCCGGCTCTCCTGCCCCGTCCCCGCCGGGGCGACGTCGGCGAAAGCCAGCTTCCGGATCTTCAACGCGGGCAACAACTGGTTCTGGGCGATCGACAACGTCCGTCTGGGCACCAGCCCGATCGCCGACGCCTGACCGGCCGTAGGCGGACCAGTTCCGGTGGGGCGGCAGGCCAGTGGCCCGCCGCCCCACCGTTGCGTCCCGGCCGTGGCCCTCCGCGGCTCTTCCGGTCAGGAAGCGGGACGGGTGAGGGTGCGGTACAGGGTCAGGTGACGGTGGGCCGTGTCGGTCCAGGTGTGGTGGGCCGCGAGGTCCTGGCCGGCGGTGCGGCGGGCCGGGTCGTGGTCCGTGAGCGCGGCCGCCAGTTCGCGGGCCAGGTCCTCAGGGGTTGTGGCGAAGCGGGCGGCAGGGCCGAACACCTCGCGCAGTACCGGCAGTTCGCGTACGACCAGGGGTACGCCCGCGGCCAGTGCCTCCATGGCGGCCAGTCCGAAGCCCTCCTTGACGGAGGGGAAGGCGAAGGCGTCGGCGGCGGCCACCAGGGACGGCAGCTCGTCGTCGGGCACCGGTCCCTGTACGACCGGTGCCAGGCCGAGTTCGGCTGCCCGCCGCTCCCAGCGGGCCCGGTAGTCGCGGTAGTCGAAGAGGGTCTCGCCGCCCGCGACGACCAGCCGTACGTCGGGGTGTTCGGCGCGCAGCAGGGCGTACGCCTCCAGCAGGTCCAGGGAGCCCTTGCGGGGTTCGATGCCGCCGACGGTGAGGATGTAGCGGCCCAGGCGGGAGCGCCAACTCGCCCTCGCCGCCCGGTCGGTGGCGGCGAACCGGTCGTAGGCCACCCCGTTGGGGATGACGGTGGCCTCGATGCCCCAGCCGTCCGCGAGTTCGGTGGCCACGGCCGCCGACACGCACACGTGTGCGTACGGTTCGACGATGGCCCGTTCGTGGCAGGCGGCCAGTTCGGGGGTGGTGAAGTGGTCGATGTGGTGGACGGTGCGCACGCAGCGGCCCACGGCGTTGGCGCTGATGCAGTCCTGGGCGTGCACGATGTCGTAGGGCGCGGGGTCGAAGGCGGCGCGGAGGGCGGCGATGGAGCGCAGGACGCGTGCGCCGACCGTCTCGCCGGCGGGTCCGTCGGGGAAGGGGACGATCCGCAGCCGTACCGCCGGGTCGACGGGGCGGAAGAAACCCGCGTCGCCGCCCCGGCCCAGGGTCCACACGGTGACGTCCTCGCCCAAGGCCGCGAGGGCCTCGGCGAGGGCGAGGGTGTGGACGACGCCGCCGCGCGGCTTGGTGGAGTAGCTGAGCAGGGCGATCTTCACGAGGGGTGCTCCCGGTAGGCGGCGGGGCGCCGTTCGTCGAGATGGCGCAGGACGCGGCGGGCGCGGTCGGTCTCCGCGGCGACGTCGAGTTCGGCGACGGCGAGGCCGGCCTTGGACCAGGTCCGGGCGAGGATGTCGCCGCCGGGGCCGACGACCTTGGCCTGGCCGAGGAAACGCATGCCGCCCATGGCGCCGGTCTGGTTGGAGGAGGCGAGGACGACCTGGTTCTCGGCGGCGCGGGCCTGGTCGTACAGGTCGAAGAGCTTGGCCTGGCGGTCCTGGGCCAGGCGCGGGGCGCGGTTGGTGATGCTGGTGGGCCAGGCGGACAGGCAGGCGAGGATCTCGGCGCCGTCCAGGGCCAGGGAGCGGGCCGACTCGGGGAACGTCTTGTCGTAGTCGATGAGCATGCCGAGGCGGCCGACGGGGGTGTCGAAGGCGGCGAAGCGGTCGCCGGCGGTGTAGGCGGCGACCTCGCCGGCCGGCAGGTGGACCTTGCGGTGGCGGCCGAGGATCCCGTCGCCGCTGACGCACACGGCGGCGTTGTAGCGTTCGCTGCCGCCGTCCTCGCAGTAGCCGACGCACACCAGCATCTCGGCGGCCAGCCGGGCGACGTGGAGGATCAGCGGGTCGTCCGGTTTGAGGGCCGGGGGCAGGGCCTCGGGGTCGGGGTGGCGCAGGTCGGCGAGGTAGCCGCCGAGGGCGGCGTCGGGCAGCACGAGCAGTCCGGTGCCCAGGGCGCGCGCGTCGTCGATCAGTTTGGCGATGCGGGCCAGGTCGAAGTCCAGGTCGCGGCCGAAGTGGGCGGCCGCGGCCGCGATCCGGATCGTGCTCATGCGGTGACCGCTCCTGCGTACGTATAGGTGTCGGGCCGCCGGTCGCGCAGGTGTCCCATGGCGCGGCGGGCGGTCTCCAGGGCCTGTACGACGTCGAGTTCGGCGACGGCGAGGCCGGCTCCCACTCCGGTGTCGGCGAGGATGTCGCCGCCCGGGTCGACGACCTTGGCGCTGCCGACGAAGCGCAGCGAGCCGAAGGTGCCCGCCTGGTTGGCCGACAGCCACACGATCTGGTTCTCCAGGGCACGGGCCCGGTCGAACAGGTCGAAGCGGCGCTTCCAGCGGTCCTGGGCGAGGTCGGCGGCGGGGCTGGTGCGTGCGCCCGGCCAGGCGGAGACGCACACCCCGATCTCGGCGCCGTCCAGGGCGAGCGCCCGTGCCGACTCCGGGAACGCCTTGTCGTAGCAGATCATCATGCCGATCCGGCCGACCGGGGTGTCGAAGGCGTGGAAGCGGTCGCCGGAGGCGTACGACGCGTCCTCGTTGAGCGGTTGGTGGACCTTGCGGTGGTTGCCGAGGACGCCGTCGCCGCTGACGCAGACGACGCTGTTGTAGCGGGTGTCGCCTGCACTCTCGCAGTAGCCGGCGACGACCGTCATCTCCCCGGCCAGGGAGGCGAGTCGGCGGATCTCGGGGCCGTCGAGGGCGAGCGCGGGCGGGCCCGTGTCGAGGGCGGTGTCGTCGTCGAGGCTCAGCAGGTATCCGCCGAGGCATGCCTCCGGCAGGGCGAGCAGCCGTACGCCCTGGTTCCGGGCGTCCTTGATGAGGTGTTCGACGGTCGCGAAGTCTTCTTCGAGGTCGCGGCCGAACTCGGCGGCCGCGGCCGCCATGCGCAGGGTGGTCATGCGGCTCCCATCCCGGTCACTGTCGAGGCGACCGCTTCGGTGATCTCGCCGTCGGGCCAGCGCAGCCCGACGCCTTCCCCGGTGGTCAGTTCGCCGCACTCGGCGCCCGTCGCGGGGCCCGCGGGCAGCGGTGCGGTCCCGGGCCGGTCGGCGGTGAGCATGGCGAAGCCCGGGAAGCAGGTCAGCCAGTCGCCCATGTCGGCGGTCCGCGGGCGGGGCACGGCGGCCATGTCGAGGACCGCGCGGCAGCCGCTCGCCTCGGCGAGCATGCCGAGGGTCCCGGCGATCCCGGCCATGGAGACGTCCTTGGCGGCCGCCGGGCGGGCTGCCTGCACCGCGCCGGTCATGGCGCGCAGTTCGTCGGTGCGGCGGTGGCTGGTGGTGTCCCACTGGCGGCCCGGGTATCCGGGTCGCCAGCCGCCGCCGAGGTCGGCGGTGAGCCGGACGGCGTGCCCCGGCCGTCCTCCGCCGCCGGGTACCGGATGCGGGGTGCGGCCCAGCGCGGTGACGGACAGGGCGGCGGGGACGCCGAGTTGGGTGTGCCCGCCGAGCACGGGGACGCCGTAGGCCCGTGCGGCCCGGCCCAGCCCGGCGAGTACGCGGGCCGCGTGTGCGGCGTCCCGTGCGCCGAGGGCGTCGAGCAGGCCGAGGGGTGAAGCACCCATCGCGGCGAGGTCGTTGACGTTGACGAGGACGGAGCACCAGCCTGCCCAGTCGGGGTCGCGTTCGACCATGGCCGGGACGATCGCGTCGCATGCGGCGATCATGTCGGTGCCGGGCAGGGGTGCGCCGTCGTCGCCGATGAATCCGGCGCCGCCGAGGACGGCCCGCGATGCTCTGTCCGGGGCCCCGCCGACCGGGTCCCGGGCGGCGCCGCGGGCCGCCGGTTCGAGGAGCCCGCCGAGCAGCGGGCCGAGGGCGGACTTGGTCGCGGCGGCCTGCGCCGCGATCCGCCGGATGGGCCAGCGCATCAGGACGTGCGGCGTGTTCGCGACCGTGGCCGGACGCACGGACCGCCAGCCGAGCCGCCGGAACAGGGGCTCGTTGCGCCCCTGCACGGTCGCGTCGAAGCGCAGCACGCCCTCGGTCTCCGCCCGTGCGCAGGCCGCGCGTACCAGGGCGGCGCCGATGCCGCTGAGGCCGCGGGCGCGCCGTGCGACGACGAGCCGGCCGCCCGTCCACCATCCGAGGTCCGGTCCTTCGGTGGCCGGCCCGAGCCGTACCCCGCCGACGACCGTGCCCGTGGCGTCCTTGGCGACGAGGACCAGGGTGCGCGGGTCGGCGTCCCGGTCGTCCAGGTCCTGGCCGCGGAAGAGTCCCTGCTCGTACACGAACACCTCCCGGCGCAGCCGCCGGTACGCGGCCAGTTCGCCGTGCCCGCAGGCCTCTTCGACGTGGAACGAGGGTTCGCGTGCGAGGGTGCTCCGGTCGCCCAGCAGGGCCAGGATGTCGTAGGGCCCTTCCGTCGCCGCCGGTGCCGGGGATCCGTCGAGCAGCATGCCGCTCACCCGCCCGCTGCCGGCAGGACGCTGCACGCTCCGCAGGCGGCGCAGCCAGCCTGCTGGTCGGCGCCGCGCATCCCGGCCGCGCGCAGCTTGGCGGCGACCGCCTCGGTGACGTACCGCAGCAGTTCCGCGTCCGGCGCCGGGACGCCGTCGCGGGCGGCGAGTGTGCCGCGCATGGGCCGGAAGGGGACGACGAACGGATACACCCCGCGGCCGATCAACTCGCCCGCTCCTGCGATGAGTTCGTCGGGGTCCTCGCCGAGGCCGACGAGCAGGTACGTGGAGACGCGGTTCGCTCCGAAGACGCGCACGGCCTCGTCCCAGGCCGCCCGGTACTCGGCCAGCGGGACCGTCGACTTGCCGGGCATCCAGCGGCGGCGCACCTCCTCGTCGAGGGACTCGGCGTGGATGCCGATCGCCGTGGCTCCGGCGTCGTGCAGGGCGCGGATCCAGGCGAGGTCGCGGGGTGGTTCGCACTGCACCTGGATCGGCAGGTCCGGTACGGCCCGCAGCACCGCGCGCACCGAGCGGACGAGGTTGCGGGCGCCCCGGTCCGCGCCGGTGGTCGTGCCGGTGGTCATGACCATCTGCTTGATGCCGTCGAGCCGCACCGCCGCCTCGGCGACCTCGGCGAGCTGGGCCGGTGTCTTGGCGGCGACCGTGGCACCGGAGCGCAGGGACTCCTCGATGGTGCAGAAGCGGCAGCGGTCGGACTCGGCGTAGCGGATGCAGGTCTGGACGACGGTGGTGGCCAGCACGTCCGCGCCGTGCAGCCGGGCGATGTGCTCGTAGGGGATGCCGTCGGCCGTGGTGAGGTCGTAGAACCGCGGGCGGTGTACGGCGGTGAGGGTGAGGCCGGTGTCCTCCTCGCCGAGCCATACCCGGCCGTCGCGCACCCGGTAGGTGCTCGCGGGGTTGGTGGGCAGGGCGGCGTTGGCACCGTCGACGAGGACATGGCCGTCGTCGCTCGGGCCCGCTCCGTCCGGCCGGCGCACGGGTGCGTCCGACGCCACGCCGTGCAGGGCGAGTTCGGCACGCGTCATGATCCGCACATCCACCGCCGTACTGGTCGTACCGGTGCCAACGCTCACGGCTGCCCCCTTACAGCTGGTAGGTGGAGTTGATGACGGCGCCCTTGCGCGCGTAGTGGATCAGCGCGTCCTGGACGTCGAGGGGGTGGGTGGGGATGACGCCCTCGATGAGGTCCTCCTCGCGTGCGCCGTGCAGGGAGAGGCCGAACCGGCAGCAGTAGACCTTGCCGCCCTCGGCGATGAACGTCTTGAGCTGGTTGTTGATGTTGTGCTCGCCGGGGAAGGCGGAGTTGCCGGTGGTCGGGAAGCCCCGGGTGGCCAGGCAGTTGAGGGAGCCGGGGCCGTAGAAGTAGATGGCGGTCTCGAAGCCCTTGCGCAGCGCGCGGGTGGCCTGCAGGACGGCGACGAAGGACACCGAGGACTCGTGGGCGATGCCGTGGACGAGGGTGAAGTAGCTCTCGCCGTTCTCGGCCTGGTAGTCGGGGAAGACCTTGGTGGAGCCGTAGATGCTGGAGCCCTCGGGCAGGGAGGGGTGCGGAATCTCGTTGAGGGACTTCTGCTCGACGTCGCTGAGCTGAGCGGTTCCGGACATGGGGTGTCTCCTTGCGCGAGGGGGTGGTTGGGGGGCGGTCAGTCGTAGAGGGCGGCGAAGGTGTCGCGGAAGACGAGGCCGGCCAGGTCGCCGCCGCCGGTTGCGGCGGTCATCCGGGCCAGCTCGCCGGCGAAGTCGCCCCACGGCTGGTCACTGGCGAAGAGCACGCGGTCGTGGCCGATGCCGCGGTGCTCGATCTCCTGGGCCAGCCAGTACGGCAGGAAGCCGATGGCCCAGGAGAGGTCGGTGTAGACGTGTTTGCCGGCGGTGATCCAGTCGAAGAACCGGGCGCCGGCGAGCTTGATGTGGCCGCTCATCCCGCCGCCGAAGTGCACGAGGTGGACGCGGACCTGGTCGGCGTACCAGTCGACGAGGTGGCCGACCTCGTCGATGTCGGAGGCGGCGCCGGGCGAGGTGTGGATGTGCACTACCAGCCGGTGCCGGGCCGCGGTGGCGAAGATCTCGTCGAGGAGCGGGCGGCAGGCCGGGTCCGTGGGCCGTCCGCCGAGCAGGAAGCTCAACTTCAGTGCTCTGACGCCCCCTTCGCCGGCCAGGGACAGGGCGCGGGCGGTGCGTTCCTTGTCCTCGGGGCGCGCGGACACCCACAGTCCGGCACGGATCCGGTCGTCCGTCTGTGCCGCCTCGATCACCAGCTCGTTGAAGCCGAAGGCGATGTCCGGGTCCGGTACGCCGTAGTTGGGGATGACCAGGGCGCGTTCGGTGCCCTCCGCGTCCAGGTCGGCGACCAGTTGCCTGATGGTGGCGCGCGCGGTGGTGTCGGGGTGGACCGGCGGGCCGCCGTAGAACGGGTGGGCGGGCAGGACACCCAGGTGGCGGTGTGCGTCGAAGACCATGTTCTTCAGCCGATCGGGAGGGCGGAGGCGAGTTCGCTGGGCGCGCCGGTCAGGGTGCCGCACACGTCGGCCAGGCGGCGCGAGGCGTCGATGTGGCCGGCGAGGAACTCGGCGTCCCGGCCCACGGCCTCCAGCCGGCCCGAGCCCCAGGTGAACTGCCAGGGCAGGCCCAGGAAGTACAGGCCGGGGACGCTGCTGACGCCTCGCCAGTGCATCGGGTAGCCGCGTCCGTCGAAGGCGGGGATCTCGATCCACCGGTGGTCGCGGGTGAAGCCGGTCGCCCAGACGACGGATGTGATGCCGGCGGCGGCCAGGTCGAGGGTGCGCGGCTGCTCGCCGGGCTGCCACACGGGCCGGTAGCGGGCCTCCTCGGGTGCCTCGATGCCGTGGGCCTCGATGTGCGCGTCGATCGCGTCCTTGATGCCCTCGGCCACGGCGTCGGCGTGGTCGAGGTTGGTGGCGAGGTCGTCGGCGAACTCCAGCGCCGGGCCTTCGATCCCCGTCAGGCGCCCGTACAGCCGCATCCCGTCCCGGGCGAAGGCGCGCAGGTCGATGTCGCGGCCGCCGTCACGCCCGGTGACGTAGTGGTTGACCCGCAGGCGCACCGCGTCGGCGTCGTCGAAGTCGTCGATGCTCTTCCGGTAGTGGCCCATGTCGTCGAGCCAGGCCACGCAGTCCCGGCCGCGGTAGAAGCGCGCGACCCGGGGCGCGCTGCCGACCGCGAGGTGCACCTGCCGGCCGGCCAGGTGGAGGTCCTCGGCTATCTGGCAGCCGGACTGGCCGGTGCCCACCACGAGGACGGCGCCGTCCGGGAGCCGGTCCGGGTTGCGGTAGTCGGAGGAGTGCACCTGCTCGACGGCGGCGGGCAGGCGCTCGGCCATCCGGGGCAGCTTCGGGGTGTGATACGGGCCGGTCGCCACGACCACCTGGTCGGCGGTGAACTCCCCTGCCGTGGTGGTGAGTTCGAAGACACCGCTCGCCGAGCGTCGCAGCCGGGTCACGGACACCCCCTCCACCAGCGGCGGGCGGAAGGCGGCGACGTACTCCTCCAGGTACCGGACGACCTCGTCGCGGACCATGAAGCCGTCGGGGTCATTACCGCGGTAGGGGTGACCGGGCAGCCTGCACTGCCAGTTGGGGGTCACGAGGCAGAAGGAGTCCCAGCGGCGCTCCCGCCACTCGTGCCCTACCCGGTGGGCCTCGATCACCACATGGTCGACACCGCGTGCGCGCAGGCCGTGGCTGACCGAGAGGCCCGCCTGGCCGCCGCCGATCACGGCCACCGCGTGGTGGGCGCCGCCGAGCCGGGGTACCGCCGGGGTCACCGTGTCGTCCCGTCGGCGTCGAGGAGCGCCTCGACCGTGACCTTGCTGCCGGCCGGGAAGGCGCGGACGCGCGCCGTCTCCTCGATCTGCTCCAGCTGGCCGGAGGCGCCGGTGCAGAAGAAACCGAATTTCTCCCGCACTCTCTCCCCGGCGATTCCGAGCGCGGTCCTGCTGCGCTCCAGGAAGTCGGCCAGGTCGTACTGCGCACCGGCCGTGAAGTAGTCCTCGATCACCGTGGAGGGGGAATAGCAGCGCTGGGTCGCACCGTCGGGCCAGCGCACATCGAAATACATCTCGGGCATGACATCCTCCATGCCGGGCGCCGAGGTCGGGACGCCTCGCCGCTGTGTGTGAGCACCACTTCAGCCAGCGGCGATTACCGAACCAAGTCATCCGGAATAAAGCGGAGTTACGGAAGCCTCACGCTCGGCCAGGGATGTTGTACGCAGAGTTGCCTCAGAGGTAAAAACAGGGCTCTTGGGGCGCGCAGAACCAGTGGAGCCGGGGCGCCGACCGTTTGCCAAGCTCTCGATGAACGGCGAAACGGGGAATCCGCTCGTCGGTCCGGGAATCTCATCGCGGCCGTTTTCCGCGCCGCTGGGTGGTTTCCATGGATACGACGGTCTGGTGTCGTATGCCGCGAGCTCGCGGAGGCCCGGCATGGACACGCTGGTGCGGGGCACCGTGGTGTCGCCTACGGGGCCGGTCGTGGCGGGGGCCGCCGGCCGGGCCGTCGCCGGCTGCGTGAACCCGGGTCCTGCCCGAGGGCTGGGTCCGTGACTCGGTGACCGTGGCCGTTTCGTGCCTCGCAGCGGGACGTGTCCTTGTCGCGGGGTGTCCTGTCGGCGTAACCGCCGGTACGGCACCTCACCCCGGCGAGGGAGACCGTCGGGTTCCTCAGGGGCATCGCCCGGCGGAACAGCTGACCCGGAGGGGGGGAGGTCCACGGTGGAGGAGGTACTCCCCCGCTCCCCCTCCAGCGGCGGCTGGGGTGCGGGGTCCACCCCGGCTGAGTCTGTCCGAACGACAGTCGCTTCAGTCGCTTCGGTCGCTGGACGGCGCAGCGGCCGGGCTCCCCCGGGCCTTCACTTTCTGACGGTGTCGTCGGGCTCGGCGCCCCTTTTGCGCTGGTGTTCGTTGAGGATGTGCAGCATCTTGTCGAACTCGGTGTCCCCCATCCTCTTGATGAGGTGCATGGCGATGAAGGTGCCGTCGTCGTAAGGGAGCTTGGGCGGCGTGCCCGCGGGGCGCCGGGCGGCGGACTGGGCGTCACCGCGCGGCTCGGGAATCGTGTCTGTTCGGGAAGCCGCTTCCTGCTTGGGCCGCGGCGCATCTCCGGCCGACGCTGCCGGGGGCTCGCCCTCGGTGATTACGTCGTAATCACCCGGCCGGTGCTGCGGTTCGGGCCCGGCGGGAGCAGGGGGCCCGGCCGGCGAGCTGAAGGCTTGGACCTTGAAGGCCGCCTTCTCCACTTCCTTGCGGGCGCGTTCGGCCTTGAGTTCCTCCAGAGCCGCGATCTGCTCCTCGTGCGGCCGGTTCCCGACCGCGCGCAGCAGCTCGATGGGCTCCTCACGGATGCGCGCCTGCAACTCGGGCGTGAGATTGAGCAGGGCCAGCCGCTGCGACACCCATCCCTGGGAGCGGTGCAGCCGCTTGGCCAGCGCGCGCTGGCTGCCATGGATGGCCAGCAGGCGTTGCAGGGCACGGGCCTCGTCCAGCTCTTCGAGGTCCTGGCGGTGGATATTGGCGACGAGGGCTGATTCGAGGAGTTCCTCGGAGGTGGCGCCCTGCTCATCGCTGACCATCACCTTGACCGCGGCAAGTCCGGCCTCGCGGGCGGCGGCGAGGCGGCTGCTGCCGTCGATGACGACGTACGCGGTCTCCGGCTCGATATCGGCTTCCCGGTCGGGGTTGGCCTTGACGTAGGCATCACGGTTCATGACCGTGATGGCCTGCTTCTGGCCGTGGGTCTTCAGGCTGCCCGCGAGATCGGTGAGATCTCCGAGCGTCGAACGCGGGTTGTCAGGGTTGAGGCTGATGCGATGCGGGGGCAGTTCCGTCGGCGGGGCGATGCCCGCGGTGGGGACACCGGTGGCCGCGGCCACGGCCTGGCGGCGGGCGCTGACGGTGCGCACTCCCCCGCCGAAACGGCCGGCGCCCAGCTGGTCGGCCTTGCTCACAGCACCTCCCTGGCAAGAGCGCGCATACCGATCGCCTGCTGCGACTTGGGGGCGTACGACAGCAGGGGCTGCTTCACTCGGACGGCCTCCTTCTGTTCCTTGAGGTCTCCGATGAGCCCGACGACCCGGGGATCCTTTATGTCCACCCATCCCTGGAGGGACGAGGTCGCGATGTAACCGCGGCGGGAGTCATAGAGGTTGACGACAATGCCGAGATAGTCGATGTCGACCTGGAGGTCGCCGCGCAGGTCGTCGAACTGCGTGGTGAGCAGGTCGTAGGCGTCCGCGGAGCTGTCCTCGGCCTGGACGACGATCAGTGCGCCCGAGTTGCCGGGCCGTTCGCTCTCGCGCCGGCGACCGTAGTAGGCCGCCGCGTCCATGCTGAGGCCGAGGCTGGGCGGGCAGTCGACGATGATTACGTCGTAATCAGCTTCGAGGGGCGCGAGGGCCCGCTCGAGTCCGGCCTCACGCGCACGCACCGCCGAGAGGCGTACGTCGAGAAGAAAGGCGTCGTGGCAGGCCGGGAGGAGATGAAGCCTGCCGTTGAACCCCTCCTCGTCGACCGAGACGATGAGGTCACGGAGGTCGCCCTTGGGGTCGCCGGCCATGTGATTGGTGAGGCTGTCACCATCCATCGGCAGGGGAGTGGCGCCCAGTTGGTTGGTGAGGTGGCACTGCGGGTCGAAGTCGACGAGGAGCACACGCTGGCCGGGGCCCGGCAGGTTCTCGATGTCGAGCGGGTTCTCGTCCTGCGCCGGTTCGTCGGCATGCGTCTCGCTCTGCCGCAGTGCCTGGGTCAGTGCCTTGGCGACTCGTACGGGACGCAGTGCATCGGGATCCTCGGCGAGCGCTTCGCCGAGGCCGGCGGTGATGGCCGTCTTGCCGACCCCGCCCTTCTGATTGCACACGACGATACGGCGCGTGATCTCGGGGCGGGCGACGTGGGGCGCGGGGTTGGTGTCGAGCCACAGCTGTACGGACTGGGCGAGTCCCTGGATCAGGGAGACCCGTCGGTCGGTGGCGATCTGCCGGAAGTCCTCCCACTGTCCCGGGGGCAGGAAGGTGGAGAAGGAGTCGGCGCCGGAGGTGTCAACGGCCGTGGTGGCAGAGGCCAG
Organism: Streptomyces shenzhenensis; assembly: GCF_003688995.1. Lineage (GTDB taxonomy): Bacteria > Actinomycetota > Actinomycetes > Streptomycetales > Streptomycetaceae > Streptomyces > Streptomyces shenzhenensis_A. The sequence continues at coordinate 23,389 of NZ_PENI01000040.1, forward strand.
ATTGCACCAGTCCCTGATGCCCTGTTCGACCGCGGCCTGGATCTCGACGCCGTGCTGGGCGGCCCTGATCTTCAGACTCTGACGGAGCCATCCGGGCAGCTTGCTGACGACCTTTTCGCGGTCGCTGGTTGCTGGTGAGCTCATATCGGACACCATACTAACGCCGGTGATCCTTAGGGCCGCCAACACGTTAGTTATCACTAGTTCGTGGCCAACCAGCCGCTCAGCCAAGGTAGCGGGGGAGTGATTACGACGTAATCACCTCGGCCGTTACGCCGTGGGCGTGTCGCGTCTGCCTGCCGTCCCAACTGCGGCCAGACACGGCTTGCTTCTGACGGACGGTCCGGTTCTCGGGCTCGCCGGCCACGGTCCTCCGTGCAGGGAAGCGCGCCCGGGGGAGCCCCGCCTTCATGGTCTGCCGACGCCGGGTGATTACGACGTAATCACCCGGCGGGTCCGGCTCGGGCCTACGGCAGGGCGGCGCCGGCGCTTGCCCCCTTCTCTGCCCTCACCGGTCCGCGTCCTGTCGGCGAAGGCCTTCGAGGATGACGTTCATCAGAGGCCGTGCCGTTGATTCCCACTCGTCCCGGTCCAGCCGGCTGAGGTAGGCGATGAGCAGGAGGACCCCGTGGGCATCCACGTCCGCGCGGAGGGAACCGGCCGCTTTCCCGGCGTTCAGCAGGTGGCCGAGGGCGCCTTCGATGGGGTTGTGGCTGTGGGCGACAAGGTCCTGCCACGCCGCCGGCTCGAGCGCCGCCAGGACGCCGCGCTTGACCTCGGCGTAGTCGATCACTCGGTCGAGCCAGTGCCGCAGGGCTTCCACGGGCTCGTGTTCCGCCAGGAGGGCGGAGGCGGTGGTTACGAGTTCTTCGACGTCGCGCCGGTAGACCTCGGCGAGGAGCGCTTCACGGTTGGGGAAGTTCCGGTAGAGCGTTCCCTGTCCCACGCCGGCGCGCTTGGCGATCTCGTTGAGGTGGATGTGGTGGGACTCGGCGAGGGCTGCGCGGGCGGCCTCCACGATGCGGGTCCGGTTCTGCACCGCATCCGAACGGCGTGCCGATGCACTCATGGGCCTCTCCTGATGTTCCGCCTCGACCAAGTGGACACGTGTCCGGTAAGCTGAACCGCGTAGCGGACACGTGTCCACTTTACTTGGAGGCGGCAGTGCTCTCTCTTCACGGCAAGATCGTCGCTATCACCGGAGCGAGTGGCGGCATCGGCGAAGCCACGGCCCGGCTGCTCGCCCGGCGGGGCGCCGCGGTCGTCCTCGCGGCGCGCCGCGGCGACCGCATCGACGCCATAGCCCAGGACATCCGGGAGGCGGGGGGCCGCGCCGCCACGTGCGTCGTCGACGTCACCGAGGCCGCGGATCTACGGCGGCTGGTCTCCGCCACCGTCGACCGGTACGGCCGTATCGATGTACTGGTGAACAACGCCGGCATCGCCCCGATCAGCCCGCTGGCCGACCTCGACACCGAAGGCTGGTCGGCCATGATCGATGTCAACCTCCGCGGCATGCTCAACGGCGTCGCCGCCGCGCTGCCCGTCTTCCGCGCGCAGGGGTCGGGCCATCTGGTCACCATCGTCTCCGTGGCCGGCCTGGCGTCCGTGTCGCCCTCGATGGCTGTCTACGCCGCGACCAAGAACGCGGTACGCACCGTCCACGAGGGGCTGCGCAGGGAGTCCACCGACGGGGTGGTGCGCACGACAGCCGTCTCGCCGGGATACGTCCGTACCGATCTCGCCGACTCCATGGCGGACCCGCGCCTCCGCGCGCAGACGCGGAAGAACATGGACGCGGTGGGCATCTCTCCGGCCGCGGTGGCCCGCGCGGTGGCCTTCGCCATCGAGCAGCCCGGCGACGTCGAGATCGGTGAGATCAACGTGCGCCCCACCGTCCAGGCCTGACACGGCCCCGAAGTCCTGGCTCGGACGCCCCGGGGTCGGTCACAGTCGACTGACTTACCGGGCGTCGCTCAGAGCCATCCCGTGTCCGAGAGCGCTCCATGCCGTCGCGAGGATGTGCGGCCGGGTCTCCGGGGAGGCGGGCGCAGCGGCGTCATCCGGTCCGGCTACGGCGAGCGTGCAGAGGGCGCCGAGCGCTCCGATCACCCGGCACCGGCGTTCGAGGCTCCCTTGTCCGGGCCCGGGCAGGCAGAACATGCGGCAGATGTCGCTGCCGAGAAGTTCGACTTCACGCTGCAGGTGCGGCTCCTCCAGGGGGGTCGCGAAGGCGGAGACGAGGCTGATGTAGCCCGGCCGGCGCAGCGCGAGATCGGTCAACGCGACGAGGGAAGCCGCGTCGCGTGCCGGCCCGCAGGGCAGGTCGCTCACGGAGCGCAGGACGGCGTGGGTCTGACTCCGGCACTGCTCGACCGACTTGCCGATCAGTGTGTCCTTGCTCGTGAAGCGGTTGAGGATCCCGGCCTTGGAGTAGCCCGTGGCGTCGGCGACGGCCTGGATCGAGGTGCCCTTCACGCCGCGGCGGGCCAGCAGTCCTGCGGCGACGTCGAGGACCGCTGCGTCGATCTCCTCTTTGGAGGGTCGGATTCCCATGCGGCCACCCTACCCGTCCCTGAACAGCCCAGACAGTGACTGACCAAATCGATAATTGCCTGACCGAATCGGTCATATACTCTGGCGGGCGGCGCGTATCGGCTCGTCAACGGCAGCCGCCCGCAGGCACTTTCCGTAGGAGGAGATCGCTCATGCCACAGAACGCATCGTCGACGCCCGGCGTTCTGATCGTCGGAGCCGGAGCCATGGGCCTCACATCCGGCTACCACCTGCAACTGGCCGGCACTGAGGTGACGTTCCTGGTACGCCCGCAGCGCGCGGAGAGTCTGGCCCGCCCGCAGGTGCTGTACTCCTACGACGACGCAAGCCTGAAGCGTTTCTCCGGCTACCGGGTCCTCTCGGATGTCGGCGACGCCGGCGATCGGGCCTACGACTACGTCATCGTCACTCTCGACGGCGCGTCCTCACGCTCCGCGGAGGGCACGGCTCTGCTGAACGGCCTCGGTGACGCCATCCGTGACACCGATGCCGTCGTCATCGTCGGCGGCATCGGCCTCGACCTGCGCCTGCACTGCCTGGACGCCCTCGACATCGGCGAGGAGCGCGTCATCAGCGGATGGCTGGGCCTGCTGGCCCACCAGGTGGCCTCCGCCGACCTGCCCGTCCACCCGCCCACCGATCCTCACGTCCTGGCCCGGGCCGACATGGCTTACCGCACCCTGTCCGCAGGCGGTTTCATGGTCGAGGACAGGTTCCCGGGCGTAGCGGCTCGCTTCAAGGCGCTGTACGACGGCTGCGGCGTGTCGCGTTGTGACATCGTCGACCACGACCACTTCCCGGCCCAGGTGGCCGGCCTCTTCCCGGTCTTCCAGGCGTGCCACTTGATGGGATGGCCGCCCGCGGCACGGCTGACCGACCACGAAGAAACCTGGAGGCTTGCGGTCGACGCGGTCCGGGAGGTCGTCTCCGTCCATGGGGACAGCCGTACGGAAGCGGTCAGCGGGAAGAATCTGACGCGGATGCTGGTGGCCTTCGAGAAGGAATCCCTGCCCCTGGACTGGAACGGGTTCAACGCGTTCCACCATGGCGCAAAGGTCGCACGGCAGGATCTGAAGCTGCTGCGGGACTATGTGGCAGCCGGAGAGCGCCAGGGCAAGCACATGGTGGCGCTGCGGGAGCTTGTTGCCGCAGCGACGGCATTTCACCGGCAGAACGCCTGACGGGCGGCCGGCCCGGGAGCAGGGCCGGACAACCGATCCGGGGGCCGGCATCCTTCGGTCACCGGTCACGGGAGACGACCACCGGCCGACTAAGGTCCGTGGATCGAGAGCCTGTTCGGGAGGAGAACATGGATGCTGCGGCACCTGCGCAGGGCGGCCTGTGCCGGACTGGTCGGGGTGGCGGTTGCCGTGGCTGGGTGCACGAGCCGTTCGCCCGAGCCCGCCGTTGCCGAGATGTCGCCCAGCGCGCGGGCCTACTTGTCGAGGTCGCTGGACATCATGGAAAAGCACTCTCTCCTCCGTCACGAGGTCGACTGGGCGGACGTGCGAAGCAAGGCGTACGTGCGTGCACGCGGCGCGCGGAACGCGGCGGACACGTACGGGGCGATCGAACTGGCTCTGCACTTGCTGGGCGACGGACACAGCGTCTTCTGGGAGCCGGATGAGGCAAAGGACCGTCTGGGGGCCTCGGCGGGCGAGTTCGACTGTCTGGAAGGCCGTTCGCTGAAAAGTGGCGTGGGCTACGTTTCCCTGCCCGGCGTGCAGGGGTCGCAAGAGGCGTACGACCAGTACGGGCGGCAGGGCCGAAGTGCCGTGGCGAAGGCCGACGAGGCCGGAGCCTGCGGCTGGGTGGTGGATCTGCGCTCGGGCACCGCGGGCAACATGTGGCCAATGCTTGCCGTCGTGGGTCCGATCCTGGGCGACGGCGAGGTCGGCGCGTTCGTGGATGCCGACGGTGGCAGAACCGTCTGGTCGATCAGGCACAGCAGCCCCTACCTGGACGGCGTGTCGGCCGGTTGGGGGGAGGGCCGACCGCTCGCCAGAAGCGGCCCGCCGGGCGCGGTCCTGACCGGGAAGCGGACAGCCAGTGCGGGGGAGGCGGTCGTGGTGGCCTTCCGAGGGCGTCCCGGCACCCGGTTCTTCGGCGAGCGGACCAGCGGGCTTCCCACGGCGAACGAGGGGCACCGGCTGGCCGACGGAGCCGTGCTGGTCCTCACGGGAGCCAAGCACGCGGATCGCACGGGCCGCGCCTATGACGCGCCGATCCCTCCGGACGTGGAGATCGTCAAGGATCCACGCCCGGTGGCCCGGCACCGGGACGAGGTCCTGCAGACGGCAGAGAGCTGGCTCCTCGATCAGGCTGCCTGCCGTCGGTCGTGAGGAGGCTGCGCCGGTTTCCTCGGCCGGCTCGGGGACGCGCTTCTCCGGGCCGGCCAGGGGGACGGAGGCAGGCCTGACGGCGGGCCAGGTGGGGGAGTGGGAGCCCGTGTGGGTGCATCCAATTGGGTGGGGCTTGTCCGGGGGCCGGTCGCTTCAGTCGCTTGGGTCGCTGGCTCTCAGGGGGCTCCGGAGGCACAGCGACTGAAGCGCAGCTACTCAGCGACTGTTCGGTCGCTGCCCTGGGGCAGGATAAAAGCGCAGGTCAGCGCGGTGTCGTTGCGGAGACAGCGACTGAAGCGACTCAAGGCCCGTATATATGAGGAAGTTAGTGTGTGTGCGTGTGCGTGATATATAGAAGCCTTCAGTCGCTTCAGTCGCTGTTTCGGGTAGAGCACCCAGTCTGACCTGCGGTTTTCTTCTGGCTGTTGAGTAGCTACTGAAGGGCCTTCAGTAGCTGCCCTTTTCCTTCAGTCGCTGCCGGCTGCTGGATCTGCCTGTCGGGGGACGTGTTCCACGCCCCCGCGGGCCCCATTCGCTAGTCTGTGTCCGTCGTTGAGTCGCTTCGGTCGCTGATAGGGGGTGCAGATGCCAGCTGATCTGCGGTTTCTTTCCAGCGACTCAGCACGGGCCGCCCCCGGTCCTCCGGTCGCTGAGCTGTCGCTGGCCACCGCCCGCTGGTGTGCCCGCCGAGGCTGGCCCGTCCATCCCCTGGCCAAGGGCCGCAAGACCCCGGCTGCGAACTGCCCCGACTGCCGGGCGCATCCCCATCCGCCGGCGGGCTGCCCCTGCCTCCAGGCAGGCCGCTGGTGCCACGGCTTCCACGCGGCCACCCTCGACCAGGACCGCATCCAGCAGTGGTGGGGAGCCAACCCGGAGTTCGGCATCGGCGTGGCCTGCGGCCTGGCCGACCTGATCGTCATCGACATCGACGCGCACTCCGCCGAGCCGCCCACTCGGGACCGGATCCTGCCCGGCATCCCCATCGCCGACCACATCGACCTCACGGGCCTTGCCAGCGGCTTCCACACCCTCGCCGTCCTGGCCGCCCTGCGGGGCCGTCCCAGCCCCGCAGACGACGAGACAACGCTGCGCGTCCGCACCCCCTCGGGCGGCCTGCACGTCTGGTACCGGGCGGACGGCCGCCGTTGGCAGTCCTCCGTCGGCTCCAGCCCCGGCCGGGCCCTGGCCTGGCAGGTGGACGTCCGCGCGCACGGCAGCTACATCATCGCTCCCGGCACCACCACGCAGCACGGGACGTACACGCCCGTCGGCGAGGCCCGCGAACCGGCGGCGCTCCCGCTCTGGCTCGCCCAGGAACTGGAGCGCACCGGACATCTGCCCGCACCGGACATCCCCGCGCCCAGGCCGGTCCCGCCCCGCGCCCGCCAGGCCGTGCTCGCCGCGGGCGGCGGACGTGAGCGGGCGCGGCACACGCTCGACACGGTGCTCGCGCCGGTGGAGGCCTGCGGGCAGGTCGCCGAGGGCGCCGGGTTCTCCGACGCCCTCAACCGCGCCGCCTACACGCTCGGCGGGCTCGTCGCGGCCGGCCGCCTGCCCCGCGAGGAGGCCGTACAGGCGCTCAGGGACACCGCGCTCGCGGCCCGCCCCGGTCAGGAGCGGCGGATCGACCAGATCGTCCAGAGCGGTCTGACGGCGGGTCTGAAGCGGCCTCTGTACGGCTCTGGGAGGCGCCTGTGACGTCCCCCAGGCCGGAGACGCTCTTCGAGTTCGACCCCGAGGCCGTCGCCGCTCAGATCAGGGCTCAGGGAGCCACCTCGGTGCCGCGCCCCGCCCAGGCCGACGACGGCCGTGCGGCCGCCGGGGAGGCGACCGCGACCGGGCTGCTGCCGGACACCCTGTCCGACCGCGGCAACGCCAAGCTGTTCGTCAAGCTGTACGCCAATGACTACCGGCACGTTCCCGGTATCGGCTGGTACCGGTGGGACACCACCCGCTGGCAGATCGACGAGGACGACACCGTGCTGTGGGCGGCCGGCGACCTTGCGGAGAGCATCACCGGCCATGATCCCCGCGGCGTCTTCACGACCACGGCGCTGCAACAGCACCGCCGCCGGGCACTGTCGACCACCGGTATCAACGCCATGCTCGCCCAGGCCAAGTCGGCCCCCGGCATGGTGTTGAACGCGGCTCTGCTGGACGCCGATCCGTATGCCCTGTGCACGCCCGACGGCATCGTCGATCTGCGCACGGGACTGGTGAAGAACCCCGACCCGAACAAGGACTTCCACTCCCGTTCCACCACCGTCGGACCGCGGCACGGGCCCACCCCGCGCTGGGAGAGGTTCCTGACCGACACCTTCGGCGACGACGCCGAGGGCCGGGAGATGATCGACTACCTGCAACTGCTGCTCGGGTACTCCGTCACCGGTGACGTCGGCGGCCAGATCCTCCCCTTCCTGTTCGGTTCGGGGAAGAACGGCAAGTCGGTTCTGCTGGATGTCCTGATGAAGTTGTTGGGGGATTATGCGGATGCGGCTCCTCCTGGTTTTTTGATGGCGCGGCCTTATGAGGGGCATCCGACGGATCTGGCGGAGTTGCATGGTCGGCGGGTGATCGTGTGTTCGGAGGTGAAGCCGGGGGACAAGTTCGATGAGGCCCGGGTGAAGCTTCTGACCGGTGGTGACCGGATCAAGGCGCGTCGGATGCGGCAGGATTTCTTCAGTTTCGAACCCACGCACAAGCTCTGGCTGTTGGGCAACCACCGGCCCGAGGTCGGCACGGGCGGGTTCGCTTTCTGGCGCCGTATGCGGCTGATCCCCTTCGAACGTGTCGTCCCCGACCACCGCAAGATCGACAACCTCGCCGACATCCTTGTCACCGAGGAGGGCCCGGGTATTCTCGGCTGGCTCATCGACGGCGCCCGCCGCTACCTCGCCAGCGACCGCGACCTCACCGGTCCCGAACGCGTCCGTATCGCCACCAACGCGTACGCCGAGACCGAGGACCACACCGGCCGGTTCTACGACGAGTGCTGCGTGCTGGGCCCCGATCTCCGGGCCGAGCAGACGGCCCTCTACGCGGCCTACAGGACGTGGTGTCAGAATGAGGGCGCGCCGGTCATGTCCTCAAGGGCGTTCGCCGCCCGCACCCGGGAACTCGTGGGACTGGCTTCGCCCAAGGAGATGATCCTGTCCAACCAGCGCAAGCATTACCCGGGTATCGGACTGCTCACCGACCAGGAAAGGGACGCCGAGGCATGAGCTCCCTGATCGCCGAGGACGAGATCAGCCACGAGACGGAACTCGTCTGGCTCGAGGACATCGACAGCCTCGACTACGTCCGTCAGAGCCTGGACCGGCTGCCCACCCGCAGGGGCAGGCCGCCCTACCACCGCGACGGCCGCATGGTCGGCTACGCCCGGCTCGGCGCGACCGCGAAGCCGTCCCGCCAGTCCGGAACCTTCCGCCGCCGGGTCTTCTGGCTGCTGCCGCACGACCGCGACAGCGTCCCCGACGGCCTCTACGCGAAGAGCGCCCCCGCCGAAGCGGTCGACCCCCACACCCTGGCGCCACGGAGCAAGGGGTACAAGACGGAACGCTCCGAAGGCGGCCCGCCCTCCAGCGCCATGCAGCAGCTCGGCATAACGCTCCCGCTGTGACCGCCGTACGTGCCTTCGCGGCCGGCCGCCGACAAGGAATCCCCGCGTCGAGCGGAGCCCCGGGCCCGCGAGGCGCCGCGGCTCGGGCGGCCGAAAGCCGGGATGCCGGCTCTCCGGTCGCCCTCACCTATCGGCGGGCAGGTCATGGATGCGTCCTGCCGTGCGTCGAGTGCACCTGGAACAGCCGCGGCTGCACATCGGTGGCGATCTTCGCCGCCTGGTCCATGTGGACGCGGGCCTCGGGGTTGGCGAGCATCGTGCGGTAGTGCTCCTCGGACTCCCACTGGGCGTAGTTGATGACACGCTCGCCGTCCTGGGAGGCGTGGAAGTTGGCGCAGACGAAGCCGGGCTGATGCTTCATCGTCTCCTCGGTGGCGTGGGCCAGCAGCGCGAGGAGTTCGCCCTGGCGGTCGGGCGAGACGGTGAAGGTGTTGATCAGAGTCGCCACCGGGCGGCTGCTGTCGATGCGTGCGGTAACAGTCATGATCCTTTCCCTCCCCTTACCCGGGGTGCGGGGAGGCGAGCGAGGGGCCGCTTTCCACCGATCGGACGCGGACCTTCACGCAAGCGGCGCCGATACCGCCGTAGCGGTCGTACGCGATCCGTACGGCATCGGTACGCGAGGCGTACGTTCCGTGGGATGATCGAGGGGCAGGAGGTGACCATGTCCGAGCTGTTCGACCGGGTCGACGCGCTGATCGCGTCCCGGTCCCCGCTGCCGCCCCCGGCCGAGCGCAGACGGCTGCGCCAGGCGCACGGTCTGACGCTGGACGAAGTGGCGTCCGCGCTGAAGGTGCGCCGGGCCACGGTGTCCGGCTGGGAGTCCGTCAAGAAGCCGACCGAGCCGCGCGGCCCGGAGCGGGAGGCGTACGCGCGCCTGCTGGACAAGCTCGTGGACCTCTACCCGCCGGACGCCACGACCACGGCGCCCGCTGAGGACACGGCTGTTCCCGTTCCGGTTCCAGAACGGGAACAGGAGCGGGAACCGCTGACCGTGTCCGCGGACCCGGCCGCCGGTGCCGCGCCCCCGGCGGCCGGACCGGACTCCCAGGCCCGGCCCGCCGCCCCGGCCACCGCCTCGCGGCCGGCGCGCGGCACCAGGCCGCCGGCGACGCCACAGCGGCCGGCGGCGAAGAAGGCCGCCCCCGGGCCGGCCGCCACCGCGGCCGCGGACCCGCGCTTCGAGAACGGCCCGCTCGCCGTGATCGACGCCGACGCAGGCGGCCAGGTGCTGGCGTACTGCCCCGGCGGTCTGATCCTGGACGTACCCGCGAAGTCCCTGCCGGCCCTGGTCGACTGGACACTGACGGAGGCCAGACTCGGGCAGCCGAGGCTGTCCGGGCCGGGCAAGGACGCCGATCCGCTGCTCGTGCTCACCGAGGCCGCGCTGGAGCGCTACGGCCTGCCCGGCGCCCTCACGGACGAGGAACGGATCGCCGGGCGGCTGCCGGAGGACCACAAGGCCGTCAGGCAACTGGCCCGCGCCGACTGGAAACTGACCAAGCGCGGGCTCGGGCCGTGGGCGCGGATCTACCGCCCCGCCCGCGGCTCCGAGCGGGCCTGCGTGCAGCTGTGCATCCCGTCCTGGCACGCGCTCGACGCCCGGCACTGGGGCACGGCCGCCCAGCTTCCGCCCGCGGAACTCGCCCGGCTGCTGGGCGTGTACGCGTCCCGGGTGATGACACCGCGCGGCTCCACCGCCGTCACCGGCCTGGAACTGATGACCGCGCTGCACCCGCCGACCCGCGCCTCCGAGCCCGACGCCGACGGCCGCCGGCACTCCGAGCACAACCCCGGCAGCCTGGGCACGGACCCGGTCGACTGCGCGCCGTGCGAGGCCCCCGACGGACACCCGCTCCTGGCGGACCTGCCGCGCTTCCACGTCCGCGGACCGGCGGAGAAACTGTTCGAGGAGGCGTACGACTGGGCACGGCCGATGACCGACGCCGAATGCACCCGGCGGCACCTGGTCGGCATCGACGTCAACATGGCCTTCGCCGCCGGCGCCAACGGCCTGGTCGTCGGCCTCGGCGCGCCCACCCACGTCAAGGCGCCGGTGTTCGATGCGAAACTGCCCGGATCGTGGCTGGTCGACCTGTCCCATGTCGACCTGTCCCGCGTGAAGATCGCCAAGGACACGTGGGCGGACCTGGACGGCGAGATGCTGCCCAGCCCGTTCACGCCGAAGGGCGACCGCCCCGAAGGCCCGGCCTGGTACGCGACGCCCACCGTCGCCTACGCCCAGGAGCTGGGCTACGAGGTGCGCCCGGTCGAGGCATGGGTGCGCCACGACAACGGCCGTTACCTGGACGGCTGGTACAACCGGCTGCGCGACGCCTACCTCGCCACGATGGCCGACCTCGGCGTCACCGCCGACCTGCCGCCGGCCGGCTTCCTGGCGGCCATGGACGGCTACAAGGAACGCGACCCGGAACTGGCGGTCGTCGTCTCGGCGGTCAAGGCGACGGTCAAGGGCGGCCTGGGCAAGCTGCGCGAGCGGCCCCGCGGCGAGGGCTGGCGGCCCGGCCGGCCGTGGCGGGCCCTCGCCCGGCCCACCTGGCGGCCGGACATCCGCGCCGCGGTCATCTCCCGTACGCGCGTCAACCTGCACCGCAAGATCGTCAAGCACGCGGCGTTCACCGGGCAGTACCCGGTCGCGGTCCTCTCCGACTGCGTCGTGTACGCGGCCGACGGGACGTCGCCGCTGGACTTCCTTCCCTACCGGGACGGCAAGCCGCTGCCCGGCGGCTTCAAACTCGGTGTCAACCCGGGCCTGGTCAAGCACGAGGGCACCCAGAGCGTGCTGTGGGGCGAGGAGGTCCGCGAGCGGTTCGGCGCCCCGGAGCTCAACCTCGCCCGGTACATCAAGGACGGCACCGTCACCGACGTCGACAACGGGGAGTAGGCAGGCATGACCATGTTCGGCGACGGCCTGGAAGCGGCGGTGCAGAAGGCGTTCACCCGCCCGGCACCCAGGAGCGCGGGCGCGCAGATGCGGTACCTGGTCAAGCAGCTCAAGGGCACCAGGCAGGTCGCCCAGCTGCTGCGGATCTCCCAGCGCACCGTCGAACGGTATGTGAAGGACCAGATCAAGAAGCCCCGCCCGGACCTCGCCGCCCGCCTGGAGCGCGAGGTGCGCAAGCGGTGGCAGCCGCAGATCCGCGCCAGGGCCCGCGCGAGGGCCGCGACGACCGACGGGATCGTGATCGACACCCGTGCCCGCATCGGCTACACCGCCCCGGTCGGCACCACCGACGACGCCCGCCTCCGGCATCTGACCGTCGCGCTGCCGCCCCGCTACGCCGCCCGCCTCTTCGACGCCCACCAGGCCGGCGCCGGAGACCAGCAGCTGCGGCAGATCGCCGCCGAAGGACTCAGGGAGATCTACTTCCAGGACAGCGGCCGCCGCGCCGGCAGCTTGGAGGAGGTCCGCCTCACCGACGTCGAACACGTGGAGTTCGACCTGTAGCCGCCCCTGCGGACGCGGGCCCCGGACCGTTCATCCCTGTGAATTGCTGAATTTAGCAATTCGTTGGATGCTGGGCCGACTGCGCCCGCAGGTAGCCGTGGGCGCGGTCCTCTGTGTCGGGAAGTCGAGGCGCCGTGTCCGTTCCGCCTGCGCAGTCGCTCGCGCTGGGCTTCGGCGTCTCGTCCGGGCTGGGCGCCGTGGCCGAGCACATCGTGGCGTGCCGGATCGACGGGCCCTTGTTCTTCGCCGCCGCCCACCGCTTCCTGCCGGAACTGCCGCGCCACGAGGGCCAGGACCACGCCACCACCCCCGACGCGATCCGCCCGGTGAGCACGTCGCGCACACGGTGCACAGGGCCGAGATGCCTGGCGCACGCGCGTCGCGAGCAGGCCGTCGTCCGGCCCGCCCGGTGCGTGGGGGAGTGCCTGGCCGTCCGTACCCCCGTCCCGGGCACCGTCACGTACCACGCGGACGGGATCCGGGGGAGCGGCGGCGCAGGGACCGGCACCCGGTCCGGCCCCGCCGAAGTGATCGCCGGCCGGGCCGTGGGCCGGGCCGCCCACCACCGGCGCGCCCCCGGCCGGCCGGACCTGCGGCCCGCACGACACGCTCCCGCTCATCCGTCCGACGACGGTGAGCGGCTTTTGACCCATCCGCCCGGAGAAATGACACGCATGCAGCCGCACGACCTGCTCCACCGGCATGTGCTCACCCTGCCCGCCGAACCGAACGCCGTCCGCCTCGCACGCGAGACGGCCGAACAGGCGTGGACGGAATGGGGCATCAGCCTGCGCCACCCCACCATAGGCCCGGCCCTGCTGATCCTGAGCGAGCTCGTCACCAACAGCGTCCGGCACGCCGCCGCTCTTTCCCCGCAGGTCACGGTGATCTACGCGACCGGCCCCGGCCGCCTGGCCGTCGCCGTCCACGACCGCCATCCCTACCGGCCGCCGCTGTACGCGGCGCTGTCCGGCGCCGGCACCGGGGGACTGGCCACCGTCATGGAACTCACCATCGGCCTGGACGGCACCGCGGACGTGCAGGCGGACGCCGACAGAGGAGGAAAGAGCATCTGGGTCACCCTGCCCCTGTGAGCCGCCCGGGCCGCGGCGGCCCCGCCGGCGCGGATTCGGTGCTGCCGCTGTGGCAGGCGAGGATGGGCCCATGCTGTCGATGAGTGGGTGGAAGCCATGGACCGACGTCCGGCCGGTGCGGCCGTGCCGCCGGGAAGGGAAGGGAACGGCCCGGTGAGTACGCCGCTGTACCAGCTGAAAGCCGAGTTCTTCAAGACGCTCGGCCATCCGGCGCGGATCCGCGTCCTGGAGCTCCTGAGCGAGCGCGAGCACGCGGTCGCCGAGATGCTGCCCGAGGTGGGTATCGAGCCCGCGCACCTGTCCCAGCAGCTCGCGGTGCTGCGCCGGGCGAACCTGGTCAAGACCCGCAAGGAGGGCTCGAACGTGTACTACTCGCTGACCAGCCCGCACGTCGCGGAACTGCTGCGCGTGGCTCGGACCATTCTGTCCGGCGTCCTGGCCGAGCAGGCCGAACTCCTCGCCGGCCTCAAGGCCGCCCAGCGGGAGACGAAGCAGCCGTAGCGGCTACGGCCCCGGTCTCACAGCCGTTCGATGTGCGGGGCGTCCGGCATGACGCCCCGCGTGTCCAGCACGTACCCGCTCTCCGCGGTGACACGCGCCAGGTCGAACCCGTCGTGCACGGTGAGCAGCACCACGGCGTCGTAGGACGAGTACGGCAGCGGGGCGCACAGCGGGTGCGGCCCCTCCGTGATGAGGGGGTCCACGACGTCGACGAGCGCGCCCCTGCGCTCCAGCTCGACGACCACCTCGGCGGCGGGTGACCGGCGCGAGCCGGTGACGGTCCTGCAGGCGAGCCCGAGCGCCAGCACCCGGGCACCCTCGAGGTCCTTGCCGTGCCGCGTGTCGAGGCCTTCCTGGAGGCGGCCGACGACATAGGCCGGCTGCGCCTCGTTGATCTCCTGGGCCAGTTCGACCAGCCGGAACGCCTTCTCCTGCGGCGCCCTGCCGTGCTGGCTCAGATGCACCGGGTCGACCGGCAGGCCGTGGCCGTCGGCCCCGGGCCCCGGCGTGAACGTCGCGAAGCCGACCGGGTCCGAGCCGGACAGGGCGAGGGCGTGCCCGGCCGTCACGTCCAACGTGTGCGCCACCCGGCACAGCTCGTTGACGAGCGCGATGTTGACATACCGGAAGGCGTCCTCGAACACCTTGGCCAGCTCGGCCTCTTCGAGGCTGTTCGCCGGCACCACGTTCTGCGTGATGCCGGTGTAGAACGCCTCCACCTGGTCACGGCATTTCTCGGTGAGCCCGGAGACGATCTTCGGAGTGTGCGTGAGCGACCACTGCTCGTTGCCCGGTTCGACGCGTGCCGGGCTGAACCCGAGATGGAAACTGGTCCCGGCCCGCATCCACGAGAGCGCCTCCAGGATCGGGCGCACGATGTTGCGGGTGGTGCCGGGATGCGCGGCGGTGGACTCGAGGACGACCGTGGCGCCCTTGCGCACATGCCGCGCGAGGGCCTCCGCCGCCTCCCGCACGGCCCCGAGGTCCGCCACCCGCGCGTTCTGCGGTGTGGGCATGGCGATGACGGCGACGTCGAAGCCGGCCAGCAGTTCCTCCTCGCAGGTCACCCGGTACCGGCCGGACTTCAGGGCCGCCTCCAGCGTCTGGTCGGGGATGCCCTCGACGGGGGAGACGCCGCCGCGCAACTGCTCCAGGCACCGCGCGTCGGGCTCGAAACCGATCACGTGATGGCCCGCCTCGACGGCTGCCATGGCCAGCGGCAGACCGATAGGGCCCTGTCCCATGACGGCAATGTTCACTGGTCTCCCTTTCCGGGATGTGCGCCGGTGGTTGCTCACACAGGAAGAGGCCAGGGCGGCGAATATATGATGATAGATCGCTCATGTGGCGTAATGATCTTGGAAAAGTGCATACGACTGGTGCATAAGTGATGCAGGTCACGTTTGATCTGTGCGGATTCCGCGTAATACGAGACGTCTTCGCGGGTCTTAAGGGCACGTCGGCATCCGTCGGCGTCGGCCTCAACGTGGAGAAGGACCCATGGACATCACTGTCGAGCAGCCCGTCCGCGCCCGACTGATCACCTCGGAGAGCCAGGAGCTCCCCGTGTCGGCCACGCTGCAGTACACCTCGGGAGACCCGTTCGCCGTCCACATCGGTTTCCCGCCCGACGTCTCGCTCAGCGGCACCGACGTCACCTGGACCTTCTCGCGTGAGCTGCTGCAGGCAGGACTGGACGCACCGGCCGGCCAGGGCGACGTGCACATCTGGCCGTGCGGCCGGGTCCATACGGTCCTGGAGTTCCACGCGCCGGAGGGCCTGGCGCTGATCCAGTTCGACACGGACGCCCTGCGCCGCTTCCTGAAGCGCACGTTCGCCGCCGTGGCCCTCGGCAAGGAGAACATCGACGTGGCCGTCGACCGCGGCCTGGCCGCCCTGGTGGGGGGAGTGTGAGCGGCGCCGGCCGGGGGAGGGGGCGGCGCGGCCGTCAGCCGTACGACAGGTTGGAACACGGGTCGTCGTCGGCGGACCGGACGTTGCCGGTCACCGGGGTGGGCTCGGGGGCCGGGGTATGTGCTGTATAGGACCGGCCCAGGATCACATTGATGCCCAGCGCGCCGATCGACTGGAGCCGGGCCCCGGGGAAGAGCCCGGCGACCGTCCGGGCCTGGGACTCGAGCCCCGTGCCGTACTGGACCACGGTGGTGGTGTGGTCCTGGCCGCGGGCGTTCGCGGTGCCGGCGACGGTGAAGCCGCTCTCGGTGAGTTCCGCGGCGGCGGCCGCGGCCAGGCCGGACGTGGCGGTGCCGTTGTAGACGGCGACGCTGATGCCCGCTCCGGAGACGGCGTCGGCGGCGCCCGGTGAGGCGGAAGCCGACCCCGGTGCCGCGTCCTTTCCGCCGTCGGTGCCCAGGTCGTCGATGGGGCGGTCGTTCTTGAGCGCGGCCCACAGCCGGTCGGCGTCCGGCTGGACGATCGCGATGCGTGCCCCCTGGTAGCGCCAGGGAACCGTGACGAACTTGGTGTCGTGCAGGTCGATGTCCTTGAGGGACATGGCGAACGAGATGAGCTTGTGCGCGGTGCCGAGGCCCCGGTCGACGGTCATCGACTTGGTGACGGCGTCGGCCAGCGGCAGCAGCTTGGCCGGGGTGAGCCCGTCGCTCTTGACCTTCTTGACCAGACCGGCGACGAACGCCTGCTGACGCTTGATCCGTCCCATGTCGGAGCCGTCGCCGATGCCGTGCCGGATACGGACGTAGTCCAGGGCCCGTTGCCCGGATACCGTCTGTTCGCCCTTCCGGAACAACAGCTCGCCCTGGGTGCCGCGGTTGGGGTCGAGGTCCTTCGCGTAGACGTCGTTCGGCACACACACCCGCACCCCGCCGACCACGTCCGTCACCGCCGCGAAACCCTTGAAGTCGACGACCAGGGTGTGGTCGACATGCAGCCCGGTCAGCTGCTCCACGGTGTTCTGGGTGCAGGCCGGGTTGCCCTTCTCCGTCTGCCCGACCGAGAAGGCGGCGTTGAACATGGCGTTCGTCCGGGCCTGTGTCCAGCTGCCGTCGGGCAGCCTGCACGGGGGAATGGTGACCAGGGTGTCCCGCGGGATCGACACCGCGACCGCGTGCCTGCGATCGGCGGGGATGTGCAGCAGCAGCACGGTGTCGGAACGGCCCGTGTCGTCCTTGTGGCCGCCGCCCAGCGCACTGTTGCCGTCGTTGCGTGCGTCGGAGCCGATGACCAGCACGTTCTCGCCCTTGGAGGAGCGGGCGTCGGGACGGTCCTCGGACAGGCCGTTCCCGTCGAAGGTACGGATGTTCCCGTTCAGCCTCAGCTGGATCCAGCCCACGCCGACCGCGCCGAGCACCATCAGGGTCAGCATGATGAACAGTGCCGACCGCAGCCGGTTGCGGGTACGCCGCCGTGCCGCTCGCCTGCCGCGGCGCGGTTCGCCCTGGCGCCGGTGGCGGGAGGGGGAGGGCGCAGCCCGGTCAGTGGTGGTCATCCGAGCGTCCTCATTCGTCCGACTGGTACGGAGGGGACGGCCGACACCACCCCGGGGCCCTGTCGGACTGCGGTGGCACGCACGGGGCACGTGCCGGGGTCGGGCGTGCTGCACCCCACACGGCCGGGGCGAGGGCTGACACCCCCGCCCCGGCGGAACTTCATTGCCTCACCGCGCACATGAGCCCGTACGTCGCCCTGCACGGGAACCCGTGCTCCGGCGGCGACGGCGGGAATGCGCGGTGAGGCATGTGTGCGACGCATGCCGCGCGAGGCGGCAGGACGTCCGGACGCGCTGCTGCGCGGCCGTTATCAGAAGAGCAGGTCGTCCGGGGCCAGGTCGCCGACGACACCGCCGGCCAGGCCGTCGGCGACACCGTCGGCCGCGTCACCGGCGACACCGCCGACGACACCGCCGGCGACATCGCCGATCGCACCGCCCGCGACACCGTCGACCGCACCGCCCGCGACACCGCCGACCGGGGCGGTGTCCTGCGGCTGGGCCGCGTGCTTGCACCCGTTGTTGGCACCGGACGAAAGGGGCTCAAGCCCGAGGATGCTGATGGTGTTCCCGCACACCGTGACCGGAATGTTCAGCGGCAGCTGGAGCAGGTTGCCGGACAGGGCCGAGGTGCCGTTGCCCGAGTCTCCGGGAGCGGCGGGCGCTGCGGCAGCACCCAGCGCACTGGTCAGGACCAGCGAGGCGGAGGAGGCCCCAAGGACGGCAGCCGTCATGATCTTGCGCACGGATTGTCTCCAGATCTGGTTGGACGCTTCCTGGCAGGCTGCGTGTCTGTACTCGCTCAAGAAGGCATGCGGAGCACCCGGGCCGTGGCACGGCCCCGGCAGCCTGTAGTGAAAGAGAGGCCACGAGAGGGGTTATGACGCGGGGCGGCAACGTAGGTTGACGTCTATCCGGTTCACTGCCGTACCGGCCCGAATGCCAGGGGTTCACACCACCCGTTCGGCGCAAGTGTGGTTTCCCGCGAAGGCCATCGGCGTTGTGCGGGGAGAACCGCGGGATCCCCTGCCATGGCGCGGCAGGGGACCCCGTAAGGTGAAACTTCCTCAGCTCCCCATGACGGCCGGCAATTGGTTCCCGCGGCGCGTTACCCGGCCGCCGGGTCACCCTGTGGCCGGGTGAATACGGTGACGGCTCGGCCGCGTGTCACAGGGCCTCCGGAGAAAGGGTATTCTGGGCGCGTCCTGGGGAGTGTGGCGGAACTGGAAGACGCGCCGGATTCAAGTCCCGGTGTCCTGTGGCGTGAGGGTTCGAATCCCTCCACTCCTACTTCGACGGATTCCCGCGAGCTGTGGGTGAATATGCCCGCAGACTCGCGGTTTCGCGGCTGCGTCGCTGGTGACCGCAGGACGCTCCGGATCCCGGCTGCTGGCTGGATGATCTGAAAAAGGCCTTTGCAGCGCCTTTTCATTCCCGTGGTGACATATCACATGCGATACGTAGGCGCGGAGTCGCCGATGGCAGCGGAAGACTGAGTTCCGTTCAGTATGGCAGCGCGAGGCGGCCGTCACCTATATCTCCGGCGGGAGCACTGAAGGTCGCTCACGGCCACATACTCCGGCCGGTTCGGGGAACGCTCAGAGCGACCGTACGGCCAGGCCAAAAGAATCAAGGTTCACGTCGGGCGCCGTGGCCAAATATCGCCAGTACGCTTGTCTGATCTTGACGGAAAGAGATCGGCGTTGTGTTGACAAGTAAATCACTCGGGAGGGTGTATTACCCGATACGGTGAACTTGGCGCGAAACCCCGTGGGTCCGGACCGTGGCCACCCCTCTGCGAGGTAGGTTGATGGCTGCTCAATTTTCCACGCCGACTTGAGGGGGATCCCTTGGGGAGCCCAACGCACCGGGGCCCTGACCGACGCCCGGGTCTCACATCCGGGGAAATCGCCCGGATGTCAGGTACGGTCACGCGGCCCACGGTCGCTTCGGTGGCGACGACCGCCGGAGTGCCGGGACATGGAGTCCGCAGAGGGATCTCCCAGGAGAACGGCCGGCGCATGGCGGCCGCGATGTCCGTCGGCCTGCTGACCGAACGTTCCGCGCGATGCATCGCCGAGGATCCGCAGGCGGTCATCAGGGCGGCACAGGAGCTGCAGGCCCTGGTGTGGGAGATCATGCGCGCCAGATTCGAGGAAGAAAGCGCTGACACAACGGCAATTGCCTAGGTAGGAAGACACCGGCCCGGCCGCACCTCAGCCAAAGAAGCATCCGAGCCGGTGTCCACAGATAGTTCGCTCACCGGGCCCATGTTCGGTCATGGGACGCAAAGGTGACGAACCACTGCTAGGGGAAAGAGAATACCCATGTCTGCGGCAATTCGGGGGAGCGGACTGCCAAGTCTCCTCAACGTCACTTTCACGGCATCTCCGCATCAAGACGGAGGAACTGGGCCCGCCATGACGGCCGTTCCCGGATGTCATGGCTGGTGGTATGCAGTTCCGACGGAGCGTCAGGAGAGCGGGGTCTGGAACCGATCCGGAGATCGGACGGTGCAAGTTCTCACCTGGTGCCCGGAAGTACTCGCCAGGCTCGCGGCACTGGACGCCGACGGCACCTGCCACCGGCAGCACTTCGTGGTCCGGGTGAACCAGCAGCTGGCCCTGCTCTGCGACCGGGACCTCCCGGACGGAAAAGGCTGGGAGCAGTTCACGGCCATCGACATCTGGGAGAGCCTCGCCCTCAAGGACCTCCTGGCCGACATCGTCCACGACCAGGCCCGGCAGCTCCCCCGGATCGTCGTCCGGGAGGAGGACCGGTGACGGTCGAGACCCTCGCAGGCGACGTGTCCGCGGCACCGTACGCCGGCTACGCGCGGGGCAGGGAAGCGGAGCAACTCGCGCACGGCGGCCGGGACCACCTCGCCCCGGTCCCGGACGGGGAGGGGGACCCCGGCGACGGACCCCCGGGCCGCCCGGTCATCGGATCCGCCGGCTGGTACTACGAGGCCCATGAGGACCACGGCACGGTCTGGAAGGCCAGCCGCGGCAAGGAGGCCGGCTGGGACGTCGTCCTGGACTGGGCGCCCTACGTCTCCGAACGCCTGGTGCTGATCGGCGAGGACGGCAAGTCCGCCGGTCGCTACTACACCATCACCATCGGAGCGGACACCCTCACCAAGAGCCTCTCGGACCTGCGCACCGCCGACGGCTGGAACGACTTCAGCGACGACAGCGGCGCCGCTTCGCGCGCCATCCGCGAAGTCCTCATCAACATCATCACCGACCAGGGCAAGCGCCTGCCCCGTACCCCCGTGGTGGCCCACACCGGCTGGCACCGCCTGCCGGTGGCCGGCCTGACCTATGTGTACGCGGATGGCCGCAGCTACCCCAGCACCGGCTCCGTCCGTGTCATCGGCGCCCCGGAACCCCTGCGGCAGGCCGCCGCCCCCCTCGAACGCACCGCCACGGACGAGGAGTGCCGCCGGGCGGTCGACGACATCGCCACCCACGGCTGGGCCTCCCTGATGACCCTGGCGGTCGGGGCCCGTTCCCTCGCCTACTCGCTGCGCCCGGTCTCCGCGGCCTTCGTGCTCGACGCCTCACCCAACTCGGGCAAGACCTCGGCCGCCAACACCGCGCGCAGTCTCCTTCTCACCTCCCGGCCCCACGCCTGGCCCCCGGTGCCGACCAAGGGCATGAGCAGCACCGCCACGGACATCGAGTGCGCACTCGATTTCGAGGGGGACATCCCGACCCTCCTCGACGACATCCCCCTCACCCGGGCGTCGTCCGCCGCGCAGATGCGCGACATGGAGAAGAAGCTCGAACTCGTGATCCGCGCGGCAGGGAACGCGACGGAGATCAAGGGCCGGCGCAACCGCGATCTGACGGCCAGGCCGGCCAACCGGATCCGTTCCATTCCCGTCATCGCCGCCCAGATGCTGCCCCCCACCATGCAGGAATCCCTGTACCGGCGCTCGGTGGTCATCTACCTCTCGCGGGACGGCGGCGAAGTCGACTGGCGCTGGTACAAATCCGGCGGCGGACAGAGCCTCACCGTTCCCCTTCGCACCCTCGGCGACCGGATCATCGCCCATCTCCACGCCCTGCCGGACGCCGACAGCTACCTCGCGGAGCTGGAGAAACAGGCCCACGAACGGCTCAGCCCCCATGTGGACGCGGTCCTGCCGGAGCCGGGCGACACGATGGACGGCGTCATCACCGCCGCGGCCGCCATGCTGTCGGGCCTCGGTCTGGTCGCGGCGGTCACCGGCACGAGCATGTCCGACCTGGTCGATGTCGTGGCCGCGCCGCTCGCCGCCTCGCTCGCCCGGCAGGCCGCCTGCATGGACGCGCAGAGCACCGCCCAGGACGGAGTGGCCACCGCCGTCGGCGAGGTCCTGCGCAGGGCCTTCTCGCGGGGGCGGCTGCACATCCGGGACGAGAAGGGCGTCGTACGCCCCGCGGTTTCCGGGCAGGTGGAACAGGACCAGGGCCTGGTCCGCAAGCGGGACGGCAGCGGCTGGGAGGGCAAGGGGCCCGCCGCCTACTGGCTTCCCCAGCGCGGCCCGGCCCTGGGCATCACCACCAAGAACCTCAACATGCTGCTCAAGGCCAGCGGGGACTCCCGGGTGAACTGCTACGTCGACCGTTCCCTGCCCGACGCCCTGCTCCAGGCCGACGCGATCCTGCGGAACAACAGCCAGAAGGACCGGATCGCCTCCCACCGTGTGCGCGTGGGCACGGAGAACCTGCGGCTTCTGCTCCTGAAACCGGACCTGATCTGGGACTTCTAGACGGAGAGCGGAGCCGTGACCTCCTGCTGCAGCCCTGACACCGCAGCAGGAGGTCACGGGGCAGGAGGGGCCGGCACCGGCTGCCGCTACAGGTGCTGGTCGCGTTGGTCCTCCTGTTCGACGGCGAGGAGGCGTGCGCGGCAGTGCCGTTGCACGCTGCGGTGGTCTCCCGGCGTCCTCAGCGTCAGATCCTGCGCGAGGCTGTGGGCGACGTCGTGGGGTCCGGAAAGGGGTGCGGTGATTTCGGTGTACTCCAACAAGTCCTTCAGGGCGCGCAGTTCACTGTGCCGGATGGGCAGGAAGAGGACCCGGTCGTCTCCGGAGGCCAGCGCTTTGAGGACGCGGTCGCGGTAGGCGGCGCCCTGCGCCTCCACGAAGCGGTACTCATGGTTCGTCTGGGCGAGCGGGGTGTGCTGCGCTCCGGGCGCAAACCTGGTGAAACCGGCCGCGAGCTCGTGCAGATGATCGCCGGAGGTGCGATAACAAGGGCGTTCACTGCTTCCGGCCGTGTCGGGATCGACGCGAACGGCGGAGACGAACGCGGCCACCCGGTCGGGAGAGGGCAGCAGGCCCGCGTCGAGCCAGCGGGCGTACTCGGAAGGGGAACCGGCGCCCGTTTCATGGTGGATGGTCCGATAACACCAGCCCGACGTGCCCACCCAGTGCAGGAAGGACTCCGCCGGCCCGTTGAGACTGGTCTGGAAGGCCTTCTGGAAGTGAATGCTCCCCTCGATATCGTTGTCATCGATCAACCGCTCGTCGTCGGCGGCATAGGCATAGAGAGACGTGATCGGCAGTCCGTCGGCGAGAAGCCGCTCCGCCACGGCGGCCAGGTAGTGGCCGACACCGGTTTCGAGTTTTTCCTTGAGGCCCTTCCAGCTCGCATCCTTCGTGGTCTCTCTCATGCGGTTCCTCCCGGTGCGCATTCGGTGATCGATGGGGGCTGTCCGACCGGAGCCGGAAAGATACCGGTGGGTCGGTCTGTTCATGGGAGCCTCCAGAGCTTCGGCGGATGCCCCGTCAGAAGCGGTTCGAGACAGGGGCCAGCCACAGGCCGACGATCGCATCGATCAGGCCGGCGCTGGTGTCGTGCCAACTCGGGCGGGACGAGGGCGTGTTGTCGGCCAGGGCGCTCTCACGCTCCGCGCACATGTGCACGATCAGCTGGAGAGCCATGCCGACGCGCTCGGCGTGCACCTGGGCCGGCAGATCCATGCGGCATCGGCGCAGCCCTTCGAGGACGCGGTGCAGCGCGGGGGAGTGGTGCGCCTCCCGGTCCGCGATGTCGCGCAGCGCGGGATCGATCATCACCTGCGCGCAGAACCGGGCGTACCAGCTGGGGCTGCCCAGGGCTGTCAGGTGTTCGGTGACCGGTTGCACGAGGCAGGCCACCCAGTCCCGTACGTCCCCGGAGTCGCCGGTCTCGGCCAGCAGGCGCACGCGGATCCGCTCGATGCTCTCGCCGTGGGTGCGGACGATCGCCCGCACGAGGTCGGCCCTGGAACCGAAGCGGTGGTCGGCGGCGCCGTGCGTGAGCGGCTCGCCGCCCTGGCGGTGGGCGAACGCGGGGACCCTGCGCTCGGCGAACAGCCGCTCGGCCGTCGCCAGGATCATCTCCCGTGTCGCGTCGGCGCGTTCCGCGTGTCCGGCTCGGCCCACCGCGGTCGCCTCCCCTCCGGACCTCCCGATGTGCTCGGGTGCCCGAGATCGCCGAACCGCGCAGCGCCGATACGCCAACGAACGCGCGGAACTGCGGTTCGCTGATTGGGGAGTGCGGCTCGGCCCTCTGGGGAGCGTTGCCTGGAAAGCCCTCATGGACAGATCAACGCGCTACCGACACGGCAGTTACGAGTGAACTCTTTAACTTTTTTTCAACCGACAAACAGGTCATGAATATGTCATCACTATCGACAGAATGTCAATAGTGGGATTGAGTGGGGGCGGTGTTCCGCCCATGCCTCTGGCGGCCGGAGACAAAGCGCCATTGCTTCGCTCCGACCGCCTCGGACACGGGTTCCTTCCGCCCCCGGAAAAGGTTACCTGCGCACGGCCGGCAGGCCGTTTTACCGCGCTTCCTCGCCGGTGTTGCGCCGACGGCGGAGGACGACGGTGCCGAGTGCGCTCGCGCCCGCGACGGCGGCCGCACCCACGGCCGGGTCGATGAGCGGGACGGGTACCACCTCGGTGGTCGTCTTGGATTCGTTGTTCTCGGGCTTGGGGTCGGGGTCGTTGCCGCGGACGGTGACGGTGTTGTCCAGCACGACACCGCCGGGGATGGGCGCCATGCCGGTGACGGTGATGGTGGCGCTCTCCCCCACGGGCAGGGCCCCGCCGGTGCAGGACATCTGCGAGCCGGTGATGGTGCAGCCCGGGGTGGAGGTGGTGGGGTTCTGGAGCAGGGTCGGCAGGGTGTCGTTGACCGTCCAGCCCGAGGAATCGGCCGGGCCGTTGTTCGTCACCACGATCTGGTAGCTGACCGGAGCGCCCTCGTCGACCTCGAGCGGCGCGACCTTGATCACCTGGAGGTCCGCCCGCGCAACGAAGCACGCGGCGCCGTCGACGGCGCTGGCCGCGGCCGCCTCCTGCGAGGAGACGAGGGTGAACGTGGGCGCCGCGGCGGCCGGGTTCTTCACGGCGATGCGGTTCAGGGTGCCGCCGTTGTCGAAGAAGCCCAGGTCGTTGTTGCCGTAGGTGAAGGCGCCGCCGTATCCCTGCTTGGTGGCCGGGACCATGCCGGAGAAGTTGGTGACCTTCCCCGACGCGGGATCGATGCGCTGGATGAAGCCGTCGATCGTCGCGCTCCAGAAGTAGCCCGACGCATACGTGATGTCGCCCACGCCGCCGCCCAGCGGAGCGCTCAGCGTCGTCTTGGAGATGACCGTGCGCTGCTTGATGTCGATCTTGTACAGCGGGGTCTCGTTGCCGGCGACGAAGAAGTCGCCCGCCTTGTCGAAACCGCCGATGTAGTAGTCCGTGCTGGACGGCAGGCCGGCGATCGCGCCGAGATCCTTCACCGTACCGGTCTTGTTGATCTGCAGGAGGTGGTTGTTGTCGCGGCGCATCGCGAAGATGTACTGCGTGTCGGGGTCCACCCCGATGGCGTTGTAGCCCGGACCGGTCGGCCCGAGGGGGGAGAAGTCCACGGTGCCCGGCCCGACCGTACCCGTGTACAGCTTGACAGAGGTGGTGGAACCGGCCGACTGGAAGATCTGGCCGTCGCACTCGAAACCGTCGGAGGCCGGCGCCGCGGCGGCCTGCGGCGCGAGGAGCCCGAGCGAGCCTCCAGTCACACCGCCTACCGTGAGCGCGATTGCAAGTAGCCGACGTGAAAGACGCCTGTTCATGTGTCTTACTTGCCTTCCGTCTTCGGAGGGGACATGCATGTAAGACATGTGTGCTGCCTCTGACGTGACGTACGGCTGATCTGAACAGGTGACGCCCTGTGCACCCGAAGGGCTCAGGTGTCCTGGCTCGTCATGCCCCGTGCGCCGCGGTCGCGATGACGCACCAGACCCAGCCGGCGTCGTCGACGCCCCACGCGTCGGCCAGCGCGTCGACGAGCAGCAGGCCGCGTCCGTCCTCGTCGAGCAGACCGGGATCGCGGGCCGTCAACGTGTTCACCGGGCCGCTGCGCACTTCGATCCGCACCTCCACCGGGGTGTGCGAGAGGCGCACGCCGACCTGGCTGCCGGATCCGTGCTGGATCGCGTTGGTGACCAGCTCGCTCAGGAGCAGCCGTACGGAGTCGTCGAACCGCTCCAGCCCCCAGTTCCGCAGCTGCGCGCCGCAGATCCGCCGGACCTCGCCCACCCGTACGAGGTCCTGGGCCGGGGGATTCTCGGCCGCTGCGACCGGGGTGCGCGGAAAGACGAGGGCGATACGCCCGCAGACTGTCTGGTCGGTTTCGGGCAGTGTGAGCCGCTCGATCCGACCGGTCGCGGTGGGGAGCATTATCTGCCGCCTCCCGTCCGGGGGCCCGGCTCGAAGCCCAGCCGATCGCCGGCCGCCACCTTGCTGCCTAAGCCGCGGACGGTCGTACAGGGGTCGTCCGGCAACGACGCACACAGCAGGTGAATGCCTGACATCTGGAGCTCCCACGAGCAGGACGGAGAAGGGCACTCAATATACGCGGCTGTTAAGCGTGCGGGCATGCGCTTCCGTGATGCCGGGTCAACTGTCAGGTGCGGGTCATTCAATTCTGGCGAACTGGTGTTCCTGGCACCGGAAGAATTCCGAGAAAAGGGAAACTCGGCATTCGCGAGGGTGAAGATCCACGAGTTCTCGGTCCGCGGACATGTCATGCGGTTACTCTGTCCCGGATGCCCGAACAGCTGTCCGCTCATCGCCACCGGAGGGTGATCTTCACCATCCATATGACGCAATGATGCACCGTTTTCCGGCCTTCGGTCGCTGCCGACGAGTGCGTGGTGAGCGGAGTACGTCGGCCGTCCGGCGGGGCTCGGCCGCCGGCTCGGACGGACTGAAAGCGCAGGTCACCAGGGGAGTCGGGTACTCCGCAGCGACCGAGGCGACTGGAAATTCGGTAGAGGAACACATTCACGTACACATGTGCTTCCCCTGCGCGCGGCCGTGCCCACCTGAGGCGGTGTCATGCCCGGAGCATCCCAGGTGAGCTGCGGTTTCTTTTCCGTGTTCCGGGGGCGGGCCCCGAATGGCCGAAGGGCGATTCCGCTGTGTCCGGTGGCTGGGCTTCTTCGCCGTGAATCGTATGATCAGTGAGGCCGCTCCGTTCGTACCCGGGTCCGCGCCGCCTCACCATGGCTTCGCTAATCTGCGTCAGTCGTTGAGTCGCTTCAGTCACTGATAGAGGGACTACATGCCTGCTGAGCTGCCTTTTCCCGATCGCAACTCGCGGCAGGAGCCCTCGTACGCCCTGACTACTCATCGGCGGTCACCGCTGATCGTCACACGGCGCGCCCGGCGAGGCCGGCCCGGTCACCTGTTCGCCCCCGCCGGCGGCCGTTCCGGCGCGCACACCCTCCCGGAAAACGCCCGCAAATCCGCTCTCCTGCCGTCCCGGCTCGCGCACGGACTCGAACACACCCTCCGCGTGGACGCCTCCCGTATAGACACCCCCGACGCGGTCCGCTCCCGTCGGCTGCTCGCCGCCGGAGCGCGGTGCGCCCCGCACCCAGGGAGCCGTTCATGACGGTTCCCGGCAACGAAAACGTCCTGTTCGACTTCGACCCCCAGACCGTTGCCGCCCAACTGCTCGCCCACCGGCCGGCATCCCTGGATTCCCGGTCGGCTGCCGACCAGGCGTCCCTCGCCGGCCGGGCGAGCGAGCGCGGCCTGCTGCCCGACACGCTCAGCGATCGCGGCATGGCCAAACTGTTCGTCAAGCTGTACGCCGGCGACTACCAGTACGTGCCCGGCCTGGGCTGGTACCGCTGGGGCGGCACCCGTTGGCAGGTCGACGAGGACGACACCGCGCTGTGGGCCGCGGGCGACCTCGCCGAGAGCATCGCCGTCAGCGATCCGCAGGGCCTGCACAGTACCCAGGCCCTGCGGAAGCACCGCCGCCGGGCGCTGTCCACCGCCGGTATCAACGCCATGCTCGTGCAGGCCAGGTCCGCGCCCGGCATGGTGTTGAACGCGGCTCTGCTGGACGCGGATCCGTATGCCCTGTGCACGCCCGACGGCATCGTCGATCTGCGCACCGGCAGAATGAAGAGGCCCGATCCGACCAAGGACTTCCACTCCCGCTCCACGGCGGTCAGCCCCCGGCATGTGTCCACCCCACGCTGGCAGCGCTTCCTGGCCGACACCTTCGGCGACGACGCCGAGGGCCGGGAGATGATCCGCTTCCTCCAATTGCTGCTCGGGTATTCGGTCACCGGCGATGTCGGCGGCCAGGTGATGCCCTTCCTGTTCGGTTCGGGCAAGAACGGCAAGTCGGTTCTGCTGGACGTGCTGATGAAGCTGTTGGGGGATTATGCGGATGCGGCTCCTCCTGGGTTTTTGATGGCGCGGCCTTATGAGGGGCATCCGACGGATCTGGCCGAGTTGCATGGTCGGCGGGTGATCGTGTGTTCGGAGGTGAAGCCGGGTGACAAGTTCGACGAGGCCCGGGTCAAGCTTCTGACCGGTGGTGACCGAATCAAGGCGCGTCGGATGCGGCAGGATTTCTTCAGTTTCGAACCCACGCACAAGCTCTGGCTGTTGGGCAACCACCGGCCCGAGGTCGGCACGGGCGGGTTCGCGTTCTGGCGCCGGATGCGGCTGATTCCCTTCGAACGAGTCGTCCCCGACCACCGCAAGATCGACAACCTCGCCGACGTTCTCGTCACCGAGGAGGGCCCGGGTATTCTCGGCTGGCTCATCGACGGCGCCCGCCGCTATCTCGGCGGTGACAGGGACATCACCGGTCCCGAACGGGTGCGCATCGCCACCAACGCGTACGCCGAGACCGAGGACCACACCGGCCGGTTCTTCGACGAGTGCTGTGCCCGCGGCCCCGACCAACGGGTCGAGCAGGCCGGTCTCTACGCGGCCTACAGAACGTGGTGCGAACACGAAGGAGCCACGGCCATCTCCTCCCGGGTCTTCGCCCAACGGGCGCGCGAGCTGGCCGGTCTGGCCTCACCCAAGGAGATGATCCTGTCCAACTCGCGCAAGTACTACCCGGGCATCGGACTGCTTTCCGACGAGGCGATGGTATGAGTTCCCTGATCAGCGAAGACGAGATCAGCCACGAGACGGAACTCGTCTGGCTCGAGGACGTCGGCTGCCTCGACTATGTGCGGCAGAGCCTGGACCGGCTCTCCACCCGTCGCGGCAGGCCGGCCTACCGCCGTGACGGCCGGATGGTGGGCTATGCCCAACTCGGGCCCGGGGCAAAGGCGTCACACTGCTCCGGGACCTTTCGGCGCCGCGTCTTCTGGCTGCTGCCGCACGACCGCGACAGCGTTCCCGAAGGCCTCTACGCCAGTGGGGCCCCGGCCGAGGCCATCGATCCCCGCACCCTGGCCCCGGGCCACAAGGGACGCAAGACGGAGCGCTCCGAGGGCGGCCCGCCGTCCCCCGCGATGCGGGAACTGGGCCTGGAACTGTCCTGGTGACACCGCGTGTCCGGCGGGCCGTTCCTGACCCGCTGTCGGGCGGCCGCCGGTCGGTCCGCGCACGACGTCACCGTCCGTTCGGGCTGTGTCCGTTCCGGCCGGCCTCTCGACGGAGAGCTTCCGCCGTTCGGCGCGCTCGGTTCTCCCGGAGAGGACGCGCACCCAAAACGGGCCCGGAGACGGCCTCGGCCGGGGCGTCCTGATCCGGATTCACTCGCGCGCAGCTCCACGGCGGCGGGCCGCAATACAGCGCGCCAGCCAGGCCAATGACCGCCGTCGGCTTCTTCCCCGACGTCGGTGCCGGCGATTTCCTGCCCCGTCCGGCGCCCGGCCGGGGCCGGTATCTCACGGGCTCACCGGCGCGCGGGTGGCTGCCGGGGGCGTTCTCCGCGCGGCCTGGCGACCCATCATGTGCCGCGCAACCGTGAGCGTCGGCGCTCGTCCTCGACCGGCACTCCCGTCAGTCCGTCGAAGGGGTCACCTCGTCACAGCGCCACGGTGTCACAGCGCCACGGCCGGCGCCGGCGGGCGTCGGACCACGGTCCCGGCGCGGGAACCGTTCCCGGGTGAAACGGCGGGCGGTGAAGCGCCCTGGTGTCGGAAGGGCGGAGCCTTCGGCAGGTGTGGTCATGCCGAATTCGCCCGGGAACGTATCGGGGGGATCTCCAGCACCTCCACCGTGTTCGGGCCTGCGGTGTAGTAGGCCCTGAGCACCCCCGCCTGCGAGAGCTTGTCGACGCAGCGGGCGCAGGGCCGCGCCAGCATGGGCACGCAGGCGGCGTTGACCCGGGCCACGAACACTATGCTCACCGGGGCCCCGCGGGCGCGCCGGAGCGCGGCGTCCTCCGCGTGGAACGTGCTGTTGCGGTGATCGATGAGGGGCGAGTTCCGGTACTTGTTGGAACTCGCGACGACGACGCGGCTGCCCGCGGCCAGCACGGCTCCCACCCGGTGACGGCATTGTGACCTGATGGCTTGCCGGATCGCCAGGCGGATCAAGTTCATCGAATTCCTTGCAGTCTGAGGGCGCCCTGCGTACGGCTCGGGCGGTGGTGAAGGGCTCCCTTGAACGAGAGGTGCCCGTCGGGCGGATCCGCTCAGACTGGTAAGAGGTCGTTCAGTTCGTCGATCTCCCGGTAGAGACCGGCACATGTGTCGCAGCCGTCGAGGTGCACCATGACCTCTTCCGATCCGCATTCGCCGAGCCGGCCGCGGGAGTACGCGGCGAGCCGGCCCACGTAGTAGGAGCACCGGCTGGGATAACTCTGGTGGTCCAGGTGAACCGAGAGGTAGGCCTGCCGTAACCCCTCTTTGGCCCGGTAGGCCAGGGCGGCGACACTGTTCGGGCTGATGCCCATGGTGTCGGCGATCGAGGCGGGCTGCTGGGACTGGACGATGGTGCACCACAGGATGGTTCGCCACCGGTCCGACAGAGAGGACAGCGCCTCCCGCACCAGTACGTGCTCGTACTTTCTGAGGGCCTCGTTCCCGGCGGACGCCGCGTACTCCACCTCGTAGGCGCTCACGTCCGGCACCGGCACCTGCCGCCCCGAGTTCCGTCCGGACTCGGTCACCAGATTGCGCAGGACGCGCAGCAGATAGCTCCGGAACGAGGTGGACGGGCCGCCGCCCGATCTGAGGGCCTGCAGCACACGGAAGAATGCCTCGGCGACGAAATCCTGTGCGGTGTACGCGTCATTGGTGTGCATGGAGGCCAGCCGGTAGGCGGCTCCACGGTGGCGGTTGAAGAGCTCGGCGAAGGCTTCGGTGTCGCCGCCTCGGACTAACTGGGTCAACTCCTGGTCACTGAGGTTTTCTGTCGGAGGATCGGCATTCTGCCGGCCCGGCTGGCCGGCGGACGTTGCGTAGTGTCCGGCCGAAGAATACAAGGCGGCTCCTGGATGAGGGATCATCGCGAGCGAGTTCCGGAGGTCGGATCCACGGTCGGCGTGTGAGCGGCGGTGATGCGACATCGCACATCGAGCAGGGCTGGCGAACAGGTGTCACATACGCCGCCGAGACGCCGCCCGAGCCTGGAGGAGGGCAGGTCTGACTCAGGACATCGGCGCAAGGACTCCCATGGTCGAGTGAGGGATTGTCACCCCTTTATAGAGCCTTCAGATCATCCCAGAGCTAGTCACGCCACGCATTCGGTGGAAGATTCGTCATTCGGGCCCTGGGAATATCGGATCATCCGACCGGATGTTATGCCTGCCGCCTTTGTGAAACGCGTCGGCGGTTCCTGCGCAAAATGGGTGATTGGTCGAATTGGATCGAGTATTGCCGGGGTTCTGACTGCCCCGACGTGAAAAGTGAGTCCACATGGATCACTTCGACGACATGGATCACCGGATCCTTGCCACGTTCCGTGCCCGCGGTGCCGATCCATGCCTCGCGTCCGCCGCTCGCGGTCTGTCGCTGGCCGGTGAGCACGGCGCGCTGTGGCTCGCGGTGGGGCTGACGGGGGCCGCTGTCGACAGGGCGCGGCGCGCCTCGTGGGTGCGCGGGACGGCGCTGGTCGCGGGCGCGCATCTGGCGAGCATGGGGGTGAAGCGGGTGGTGCGCCGTGCGCGCCCCGCGCATGCGGAGCCTCTGGTGCGTACGGCGGGGCAGCACTCCTTTCCGAGTTCGCATGCGGCGTCCGCGGCGGCTGCCGCCGTGGCCTTCGGGGCACTGGGGGCGCACGCGGTGGCGCCGTTCGCGGCCGCGATGTGCCTGTCCCGGCTGGTCGTGGGGGTCCACTACCCGTCCGACGTCGCCGCGGGCGCGGCACTGGGCGCGCTCACGGCGCGCATCGGAACGCGCTGGATGAGGGGGCAGACCGGTGGCTGAGACGGCACAGCTCGAGCGTCGCACGCACAGTCCGCGACAGGAACGCCCCGAACGCCCGGTCGGAGGCAACCTCTTACGCGGGATCCTCAGAACCGCGCGGCCCAAACAGTGGGTCAAGAACGTCCTGGTGGTCGCCGCCCCGGTGGCGGCAGGCCAGCTCCTCGCGCCCCATGCCCTGGGTCGACTCGCCCTTGTCTTCGTGCTGTTCACCGCGTGTGCCGCGGCGGTCTACCTGGTCAACGACGCGCGCGACGTCGAGGCCGACCGCGCGCATCCCACCAAGTGCCGTCGTCCGGTCGCGGCCGGGGACGTGCCGGTACCGGTGGCGTATGCGGTGGGGAGCGTGCTGGCGGTGGTGGCGCCGCTGGCCGCGGCCTGGCTGATCTCGCCGGCCGTCGCGGCGCTGCTGGCGGCGTATCTCGGCATGCAATGGGCGTACTCCGTCAGCCTCAAGCATGTGCTGGTCGTCGATCTGGTGATCGTCACGACGGGCTTCCTGATGCGCGCGATGATCGGCGGGATCGCGCTCGGTATTCCGCTGTCGCGCTGGTTCCTGATCACCACGGGTTTCGGGGCGCTGTTCATGGTGGCGGCGAAGCGGTACTCCGAGGCGCTCCAGATGGCCGGGAAAACGGGTGCCACGCGGGCGCTGCTGACCTCGTACACGGCGAGCTATCTGCGCTTCGTGTGGCAGCTGGCCGCCTCGGTCGCCGTCCTCGGCTACTGCATGTGGACCCTGGAGGACGGCGCGGTGCACGCGGGTGTGCTGCCGTGGCGGCACCTGTCGATGGTCGCCTTCATCCTCGCGGTGCTCAGATATGCCGTCTTCGCCGATCGCGGCACCGCCGGTGAGCCCGAGGACGTGGTCCTGCGCGACCGGGCCCTGGCCCTGATCGGGGTGGTGTGGCTGGCGTTGTACGGTCTGGCGGTGGCCCATTGGTGAGCCGGCGCGAGCTGCTGGGTTTCGCCGGCGCCGGCCTTCTCGCGTACGCCGTCGACCTGGGCCTCTTCCTCTGGCTGCGGGGTCCAGCCGGCCTCGGCCCGCTGACCGCGAAGGTGCTGTCCTTCGCGGCGGGCTGCACGGTCGCCTACCTCGGCAACATGCTCGGCACCTACCGGCACACGCGGACCAGGGGCCTGCGCTCGTACGGCGTCTTCCTCGCGGTGCACCTGGCCGGCGCCCTCGTCCAGCTGCTCTGTCTCGCCGTCAGCCACTACGGCCTGGGCCTGACCTCACAGCGTGCCGACACCGTCTCCGGCGCCGGGATCGGCATGGCGCTGGCGACCGTCCTGCGGTTCTGGGGCGCGCGGACACTGGTCTTCGGCGGCGGGGGAGGGGCACCTGCGCGTGACGCCGGGCCGGGCACGGCTGACGTACCGGAAACAGTGCGGTACGGCCCGGTCGGACCATAGGAAAAGAATGTGTCGAACGCTCCTCGGATCCACTGAAGAACGTGTTCGAGGAAAACGGCCGGAAGGAAGGTGAATACCGCGGGGCTGTCCGTGTGGTGAGGGAAATGCGTGATACTCTCGGCGAGTCAAATCCGGGTGCTGCTCGTTGCATTCGGAGAGGCGATTCCGTGCTGCCCGAAAAAAGAGATGCGGGCGCCACGGAATAATAATCGACGTGCAGTGAACAGCTGACTTGATTGCTGGACTGAGCACCGGTACGGGTGCTTTTCCTTTGCGTCGGTCGGCGGACCGAGTTTCCTGGCCCAGTGACTGGAGAGGGCTGAGTCGGGAAAACGGGAGTGGTGCTTTGCTCCGTGAGCATCGCTCCGCCGCCGGTAGCCCGGAGTTGCCCATGGCTCCGGGCTATTGGCATGACGGCTTTTCTCTGACCGGTGTGTGTCGCCGTCCGTGCAGCAATATGAGGACGGGCACCTGCCGTCGGCAGAGGGAACAGTGGAACAACGGGAACGCGCGAGGTCAGCTCGCGCACAACCGGGCCGTCCCGCGCCTTGGCCCCGGCGCCGCGGAAGGGAACGACGGGCCCGGGGCGGGAACCTGACCGGGCGGGGTGCCCCGCGTCGTCGGTCCGCGGTCGCCGTCAGGCCCTGCCCAGCAGGGCGGCCAGCCGCTCGTCGAGGGCCGGTTCGACCTCCTCGCCGCCCCGCTCGACCAGCGCGTACGAGCGCAGCAGGAAACGACGCAGGACAGGTGTGTCGAACTTGGCCACGGCCCTGCCCTCGTGGCCCCGGAACTCCATGATCGTGTAGGCGGGGCCGCAGGGCCAGATGTACACATCGCCGATGCCGGCGGGCTCGTACAGGCCCTGGGCCAGCAGTTCGCGGGCGAACGACCAGGTCATGTCCTTGCCGTCGGGGGACACCAGCGACGGGAAGTCGATGTGCACCGCCAGCGGATCGGCACGGCCGTACCGCAGGGCCACGGGGATCAGAACCTGCTGATTGGGCGCGGCGATCAGCCGGGCGCCGGCGGCCTGCCTGAGTGTGCCGTCCGGCATCGGGCCGCGTGCCGAGTCCCAGTAGGGCAGACGCCGGACCGCCTCCGTGGCCCGCCGGTGCGCCCGTTCACTACGTGTGAATCTGAACATGACTATGAGATGTGTCTTTCTGTGTGTACAGCATCACCCGGCGGGTGCGGCGCACGCGGCGGAAGGTCCGACGAGCCGAGTGGGCCGTTCCCCTTCGTCGCCGCGTGCGCGGGCGCGAGGTGTCCCGGCCTCACAGGGGCTGACCTGGCGTGTTCCCGTTGTTCCGCTGTTCCCCTTGATTGCGGCTGGCGCCTGCGCACACCAGGTTCGTCAATGACGCACGGGGCCCCGTTTCGTGTTGCGCATGGCGTGCTGCGGGCGGTACCGGTACGAGAACTGTCCGACGAGCTCCTGGAAGCAGGCCAGCGCGGTGAGCGGCGGAATTCCGGCGACGGCCATCATGAGCAGGGACTTCGAGGAGTTCCCGACGCAGAGCGCGACCGACCCGACGGAGGCGGTCACGATGACGGTCCAGGACCAACGGGCGGTCCGGCGCTGCAGCGAGGCGCGCATGATGGACAGGCCCGCCGCGAGCCAGGGCCCGTACAGCATCCACGGCCACCAGCGCGCCAGACTCTGCGGCATGAACAAGGCGGCGACGGCGCGCAGTTGCTCGTACGAATAGGAGATGGACCAGCCCAGCATCGCCAGGGTGCACACGATGATCGTGGTGAGCAGGATGGCGGTCGGCCTGATCCTGGGCCCGCCGGCGTGGCTGCGGTTCCTCGGCCCGGCGGTCGGCTGGACGGTCGGAGCCCGGTACGGGTCGTTCCCGGACGGGGGCGAGTAGCTGGGACCCATGGTGGATTCCATGTTCAGCATGTGAGCCAATTCCGCGTCGAGATCCCAGCCACCTCCTGTCATGCGCGCCTCGGGGGTGTGCTGGCAGTAATGCGTCTGAAACGTGTTGCACTGCTCGCAGTACGGATCCGACGGGGCGTCGTACCCGACGCCCTGGGGGAACTGGCTGCCGTAGGGGTCGAACCTGCCCCGGTACTCATCCATGGGCGTCCGCATTCATGTAGTCGCGTTCCGCCCCGAGGATCCTGTCGAGCAGATTCTCCAGCAGGACCGTGCAGCGCCGGAGCTGCGCCTGCCCTTCGGCCGGATCCAGCCACGGCCCGCCGTGTCCAGAGGAGTTCGGATCGACCGGTGCGAGGAGGACCCGTTTCTGACGCGCGGAGACCGTTTCATTCCAAGTCACGGTCACCTAACGAGCGTCATGAGCATCAAGACATCCAGCTTTCGAGGGACATGATCCCGTGTTATTACCGGGTGGGACGATCAGATGTGATGGGGCGGACGACGGGGGGTGCCGCGTCAGCTGACGCGCCGGCGCGGACGCCGGCGGACCCGGAGGCGGACCTCGGCGTCGAGGTGCCGAGGGGCGATCGCCTTCCGTGCCTCGGGCAGTGTGTGCGTGCCGATGTGCGCGAGTACGGCCGCGGGCGAGGCGTCCGGAGCCAGGACGAGATGCAGGCGGACCCGGAGCCGACGGGACCGGCCGGCGAGGCGCACACGGGCCTGCGTCACCCCGGGCACGGTCCGGGTCTGCCGTGCCACGGCCTGGGCGAGGGCGGCGCCGTCGAGAGTGAGCCCGGCACGGTCCAGCGGCAGGGTGCTCACCCGGCCGCTGCGGGCCTGGTGGAGGCACCAGCCCAGACACAGCAGCAGCGCGGCGGCGAGCCCGGCCAGCACCGCCGGTGCCCACCAGTCGTGGTCGCGCCAGTGGGCGAGAGCAGCGCGATCCACCCAGACCGTGCCGGAGGCGGCCAGCGGCCACCAGGAGGGCACCTGGTCGCGGCCGACGACCTCGGGGAACCCGAGCGCGATGCCCGCCGCCGTCAGGGGGAGGCCGGCACAGACCAGTACGGCCCTGTTGACGCCGCTGCGCAGCCGGTTCACGACACCCCGCTCCCCGGACGCGCCGGACTCCCCGGGCCCACCCGTTCCCGCTGTCCCGGGTCGCGCCATCCCGGCGCGGTCCGTACCCGCACCCGCGGGCGGGGCGTGCGCCCCAATCCGCATGCGCCGAGGGCCTGGTCGGTCGCCGTCACCACCTGCCGGTGCGCGATCTCCCGGTCACCGAACTCGACGGCGGCCCGGATCCGCGCTCGCCGGCGTCCGACCCGGACCCGCACCTGGGAGATCCCGGACACGCCTGACACGGCCTCATGCACCAGTGCCTCCGCGGCCGACCGGTCGAGCGTCGCCCGTACCCTCCCGTCGGCCGTGCTCATCGCGAACGAACGGCGCCGGCCGGGCGTGAGTGCGAGCAGCACCATCCCGGCGCCGAGCAATGTCACGGCGGCGCTCAGCGCCACCGGGAAGCCGCCGGGGCCGTGGCTGGACAGCCAGCCGAGCGCCCGCGACCGCCAGGGTGCCGCCGTCCGCCCCGCGATCCGCACACACACGACGTCGTACAGCAACGTCGCACAGACCGACAGGCCCAGGAACGCCACCAGCGCCGCGGGCACCCGCCGCTCCGACCACGGCCGCCGCGCCGGACCGCCGGCCGGGCCGGGCGCGGCCGCGGCCACCGGCCCGCCCGGCAGGGATCCGGCATACGGGGTCAGACCGCGCACCCGGACCCGCGGCCGGCTGACCGGGAGTCCGGTGAGCGCGGCCGTGCGCCGCGCCACATGCCGGCGCACCCGGTGACCGGACTGTGCGACCCCGGCCCGGTAGGGGAGCGTGAGAGCGACCGACACACCGGTCCGGCCGCCGCGCCTGCCCACCTTCGCGCTGACCGCCCCGACGTCTCCCGGCGGAAGCGCCTCGCGCGCGGCGTGCTCGGCGATGCGGCGTACCGCCCGGTCGCTGACGGTGGTCCGGCCGCGTTCACCGGCCTCGACCCTGCGCGGACCCGCCTTCGCCGCGGTGCCCGTCCGGGCCCCGGCGGTGTCCGCCCCGGTGCCGTCCGTCCCTGCCCCGGCGGTGTCCGGGCCGGCTCCGGCCGTCCTCATCGGGGCCTTCCGGGGCCGCCTTGGTCCTCGCGCCGACCGTCATGGGACCCGAAGAAATCCGGCCGGACGGTTCCGGTGTCGAGGAACCGGCCCGCGATCCAGCCGACCGCGCCCACCCCGGCCACCAGCAAGAACGCCCTGAACCCACCGAACCAGCCCGCGTAGCCCAGGGCCACGCCCACCAGCAGCCCTGTGTCGGCTCTGCTCATCGCTCTGTCCGCCTCCGTCCGTCTCCTCGGCGGCGCGCACGGGCCGGTCCTTCGCCGGCGGCGCGCCCTGATCCGCACACCGGCCCGTCACTCCACACGTGCGTCCGCCACGGCGCCCGCGTCGTCGTCGGGCAGGTGGACGTCGTCGACGGCCACCTGCACCTCGACCACCTCGAGGCCCGTGATCCGCTCCACGGCGGCGATCACGTTCGCCCGTACCTCGCGCGCGACCTCGGGAATGGGCACCCCGTACTCGACGACCAGGTCCAGGTCGACGGCGGCCTGCCGCTCACCGACCTCGACCTTCACCCCGCGCCCCACGTTCGGCCGCCCGCCCGGTACCCGGTCACGGACCGCGCCGATCGTGCGGGACAGACCGCCGGCGCCCATGTCGTACACGCCGGGAACCTCACGCGCCGCCATGCCCGCGATCTTGACCACCACGACGTCGGCGATGGTCGTCCTGCCTCGCTCGTCCACGGCCCGCCCCGCCGTGGCCCGCGCGGTCTCGCCGGCTCCCCCGAGCACCGCGGTCAGGCCCGGAACGGTGCCCGGACCGCCGTCGACCGCCCCCGTCGGGTTCGACTCCTGTGCCGTCATCGGTGTGCCTCCTGGATTGATGTCCCTGTGCGCGGTCACCTATTTCGACACGTCTGCTGACGTTTCATTACGCGAGGCCCGGGATTACCCGTCGTGCGGACTATCTGCCCGCTGCCGCGTAACGCGCACGGCGGCGGCCGTGTCGTACGGGGCGAAGGGGAGGAGTCGGACGGGGACGGGCCGGACGAGAGGAGACCACGAGTGCCGGGGCACCCGGACAGCCCGACGGACGCCGCAGACGACGGCGAACGGCACGAGGACGCCTTGCTGGCGGCGCGGGCAGGAGAAGGCGACGAGGAGGCCTTCGAGATACTGGTGCGCCGCCATGGGCCCGCGCTGCTGCAACTGGCCACCCGGCTGCTCGGCAACAGGACCGAGGCGGAGGACGCCGTACAGGACGCCTTCGTCAGCGCCTGGCGCAAGCTGCCGGAGTTCCGCGGCGAGTCCGCGTTCAGCAGCTGGATGTACCGGATCGTCACCAACCGGTGCCTGAACGTGCTGCGCGCACGGCGGCCGGTGGCCGCCCTGGACGCGGTGCCCGAACCCGCGGCCCCCGAGCACCAGGCGTCCCCGGCGCGGGTGGCGGAGGCGCACGCCGCTGTCGAGGCCCTGTCGAGCGCGATGGCCGTCCTCTCGCCCGAGCAACGGGTGTGCTGGGTACTCAGGGAGCTGAACGGACTATCGTACGAGGCCGTGGCTGACATGGTCGGAATCAGCCAGGAGGCGGTCCGTGGACGCGTCTTCCGCGCGCGACGCCAACTGACGGAGGCGATGGTCGCATGGCAATGAACGCGGACCCGAACTCCGGCTCGACCGACGCGACGGACAGCGCGGACGTACCCGGCGAGGAACTGCTGCCCTGCGGCCGCAAGCTGGGGGACGTGTGGCGCCAGTGGGAGGACGGACTCGCCGACCCGCACACGCGTACCTGCCCCCACTGCTCCGCCGCACTGCACGACCTCGACCGGCTCCAGGACGTCGTGCGCCGGGCCCGGGCCGAGGAACCGCCCCAGGAGGACACCGGAGCGCTCGTCGATCGGGTGATGGACGTCGTACGCCTCGAACTGCGCCCCGGCAGGACACTCCCGCTGGGTGCCTCGGCGGAGGACGACTGGATCGTGGAAGCGGCGGCGGCCAAGGTGTTCCGCGCGGCGGCCGACTCCCTGCCCGGTGTGCGGACCGGCAGCTGCCGTATCGCCCCGGCCGGCTCCGGTGCGGCGGCCCCGGCACGCCGGGCACGCGGCCCGGTGGCGGTGCGCGTCGAGATCGTGGTGGCCGCCACGGTCAACCTTCAGCGGATCGCGGAGCAGGTCAGGGAAGAGGTGTTCGCGGCGGCGGACGGGCTGCTGGGTATGGAGGTCGGCTCGGTGGACGTCACCGTCACCGACGTCGTGCCCGAGGACGACCTGGCGGAGGGAGGACCGAGGTGACGGCGGACGGTGAGCCCGTGGAGCTGACCGAGCGGATCGCGCAGGCGGTCGCGGGCGTGCCCGGTGTGGCGTTCCTGCGGCCCGGCCTGGCCGGACTGCTGCGCTCCTCCGTGGCGGCGCGGGCGACAGGGCGCCGGGTGAACCCCGAGGAGAGCCGGGCGAAGTCCGCCGTACGGGTCGGACAGGGCAGCGCGCCGGGCACCCTGGCGATCGAGGTCAGCGTCGTCCTGCGGCGCGGCCACCGCGCGGTCGACGTGACGCGCGAGATCCGTGCCGCGGTGCGCCGGACGGTACCGGCCGAGGCCGAGAACCGGCCACCCGCCCGAGTCACGATCACGGTCACCGGCCTGGTGTGACCGGCCGGCCCCACCCGGCCGACGCGCGCTCCTGAAGCGGTACGGCACGGACGTGTCGTCCTTGCGGCTGTCGCCGGTACGCCGTCGACCTGGCGGGGCGCCCTCCAGCGGTCCGCGGACCGCCGCCCTGCGTGCGGGTGCTGCTGAAGGTGCGGCCCGTGCGGGCAGGCATGACCGCGCCCTCGCCTCGCCCGGACGGCGCTGCAAGGCCCGTTCACCGTCGATGGCGTCGGCGTGCGCTCCAGGAGTGGTACGGCACGGCCGTGCTGTTTTTACGGCTGTCGCCGGTACGCCGTCGACCTGGCGGGGCGTCAGCTAGCGGCCCCCGGCCCGTCGGCCCAGCGTGCGGGGGTGGCTGGGGGTTGTGGGAGGCGCGGGCAGGTACGACGGCGCCTTCGCCCCGCCTGGAGCGGCTGCGGGGCGTACTGCATCGGCCGTACCGTCGTCGTGGCCGTCCTCGGTGCGTCGTCGACCTGGCGGGGCGCCCTTCAGCGGTCCGCGGACCGCCGCCCTGCGTGCGGGTGCTGCTGAAGGTGCGGCCCGTGCGGGCAGGCATGACCGCGCCCTCGCCTCGCCCGGAGGGCGTTGCGCTCCTGGAGTGGTACGGCGCCGGCCGCGTCGTCCTTGCGGCTGTCGCCGGTACGCCGCCGGTCTGGACGACGCCCCCGGCTTTATCCCCTGGCGGGGACGCCGTCCTCTCCCCGTCGTGGGCCGGGCGTCTCACGGGTGTGGGCGGGGCGCCGACAGCCGGGCGCGGACGAACTTGCCGTGGCCGTCGGCGGCGGGCAGCCAGCTCACCTCGGCACCCAGCAGCCGTGCCTCCCGCAGCCCGTTGCCCAGCACCCCGGCTATGGCGGCCGCGCTGTTGTGGAAGTCGGGACGCGGATCCCCCACCTCCAGCAGCAGCGTGTCGTGTTCGCCCAGCGTCAGCCGCACCCGCATGCGCGCGTCCGCCTCCCCGGCGGGCCGTGCGTGGACCACGGCGTTATACGCGAGCCGTGCGAGGACATCGACCGCGGCAACGATGTCACCGGGCCAGCTCCATAAGGTCAGATGCGCACGGGCCGCTTCCCGGACCGGGCGCACGCTGAGCGGGTGCAGCGCGTAGGAACGCTGCCAGCGCCGGCCGGCCGGCCTGGGGAGCGCGGTGCGGACGGCGGAGTCCCGCGGCGCCCGGGCGGGCCGGAGCGCCTGCTCCGCACGTCCCGGGCAGGCGCACGCGGCGAAGGCGGGAAGGCCCAGCAGCCAGCTGCGCAGCACGTCCCGGTCCCCGGCGTGCCGGGCGACCTCACGCTCGTCGGGGACGACGAGCCCCGTGGCCGCGCCGGAGGCCAGCAGCTGCCGGACGGCCTGCCAGCCGGTGCGGTGCCACAGAGGCGCGTCGAGCGGTGCCAGGTCGTACACCTTGTGCACGACGGTCCACCCCTGCCGGGTGGCGAACTCCCGCAGCCCCACGAGGACTTGAGTTGCGACCCGGGAATCCGGGCTGCTTGTGTAGAGCGCGACGTGCGCCCGGTCGGGGACGGTGCCGACCAGCTCTCGCTGCGGCACAGAGGTGGTCGAGGCGGCGCGTGTCATTCCGTGGACTCCAGGGGGGCTGGCAAGTTGAGCGAACCGTGCGGGGGGCGGTACGGAGCGGGCCCGCAGGCGCGGCGCCGCGGGCATCCGGAGCCGGGACGCCGACGCGCCCCCGGACGCCCCACAGAGGCGTCCGGCTCGGCCCGGCCGCGGCACACGCCGCGTGCGAAGGCAGCCACGGGCTCCGCGCACCACGCGTCCACCTATCCCCTCCGCATATGCCCAGTGACTTACCGCAGTTCTAATGCATTAGCTCGTCGGCAGGGGTCCAAACTCGGCACTTTTACAGGTCGCCAACCGAGGACGGAGTCTTCACATGGGGCACGATGACCCACCGCGGCACCAGGTGGTCGCCGACGACCTGCGCCGTCGCCTCGCCCGCGGCGAGTGGCCCGTCGGCGCGAAACTCCCCTCCCGCGCCCGGATGGCCGAGGAATACGGGGTCAATCCCAACGTCATGCAGAAGGCACAGGAGCGTCTGATCATCGAGGGCTTCCTGGAAGGACGCGCCGGTTCCGGCACCTACGTGGCCAGGCCCCGCGAGCGACACCGTATGACCCGCTCCCGGCCCTGGAAGTCCCCCGGCGGCGGCCCCTTCGCCGGCGGCACGGCCGAGCCGGACCACATCGGCGCGTGGCGGGCCCGGACCCAGGTACGCGCGCCCGCCCCGGACCACATCGCCCGGCGGCTCGGCATCGAGCCCGGCCAGCCGTGCGTACGCACCAGTTACGAATTCCTCGCGGACGCCCTGACCTCCCAGTACTGCATCAGCTGGGAACCCGCGGCGGCGGCCGGGGCTCCCACGGTGCCCGCGCAGCGGCGGCCCGACACGAGCGGGGCGGTCGCCGGGCGGCTCCGCTCGAAGGGCATCGACATCGTCACCACGGTCGAGGTGCCGCGCCCCGCCCGCGCCACCCGGGAACAGGCCGACCTGCTCGGCATCGGCCTCGGCGACCTGATCCTCGTCATCGAGCGGACGTACTACACCGGTGACGACCGCGCGGTGGAGACGTCCGACATCGTCGTCCCCGACGTGCGCTGGGAAGTGGCCTACGAACTCGCCGTCGCCGGGCCCGAATCCGCCCGGTCATGGGCCGCGGAGGGACCGGCACGACCCGGGGGCGGAGCCCGCCGGACCCCGGGAGACCCGGAGCGCGGCCCTCGCGACACCCTGTGACAGGGTCTCCCGTCCACCCGGGGATGCGGGAGCCGAGAGCCGTCCGGGAGACCCTGTTCCCGCAGTTGTACGCGGTCCCCCGCGCGGCGTCCAACCCGCCCGCACCATCGTGTGAGTGCCTCGCGCAGGTGTACGCAGAGGCGGACGGGCCCGCCGCACCGGACCCGTCCGGCTCATGGGACCCGTCCGCCTCATCGAGACGGGTGAGGCGGCACGGGTCAGCCGAGGAGCCGGTCGACCGCGGCCACCACGGGCCGCCGCTTCAGCATCGGCGACGGGCCGACGTTGACACAGTGCCTGATCGAGACGCTGACCGGGCCGATGCCGTACGTGCCGTCCTCCTCCAACTGCCGCCGCGCCTCGAGAGGTACGCAGTCCAGCCCGAGTTCGGCGGCGGCCACGCTCAGCGCGCCCATCGCGATGACGATGGCCTCCTTCGCCCTGGGCCCGCCCAACAGGACGGTCGTCCCGCCTCCGTCGTGCCCGACCTCCACGCGGTACGTCGCGATCGCGTCGTGCAGGTACTCCTCGGCGTCCAGGCCCACGGACTCCACGACCCGCGCGACGATCCAGTAGATGCCCTCGGCCGCCGCCCGCAGATCCAGCTTGCCGCCCAGCTGTTCCGCCTTGAGCCACGGAGCGGACTTCGGGGACAGGGACGTCGACTGGTAGACACCCCACCCGCGGATGTTGAGCTCCAGCCGATGGATGCCGGGGCCGTCCGAGGCGAGCCATACGTCGGTGACCCCGAGAGCGCCGAAAACATTGTGGGTGCTCATGAATTCGACCAGCCTGGTCGCCGTCATGAGGTTCTCGTTGGACGGGGGTACCAAAGCCTCGATCAGCTCACGAACAGCCCGCTCGTGGAACTTCACTGCTCCTCCCAACTCGGCACGTGCCAAAGGTCCGTTCGGGCCCGGGC
The DNA here is from genome assembly GCF_003688995.1 of Streptomyces shenzhenensis. Lineage (GTDB taxonomy): Bacteria > Actinomycetota > Actinomycetes > Streptomycetales > Streptomycetaceae > Streptomyces > Streptomyces shenzhenensis_A. The sequence continues at coordinate 66,844 of NZ_PENI01000040.1, forward strand.
CGGTGGCGGGGCCGCGGCGGAGGCAGCGGTGTTCCGCCCGCGCCCTCGCGACGGCATACCCCGGCGCCCCTATACAGATGCGGCTGGGCGTCGAGCATGACGTCACCCGGTTCGGACGAGGCGACGGCGCTTCGTCCGACCGCCGCGATGCGGGGCGGTGGGCCTTCGGCTACCGCGTCGGGACGACCGGCGGGCCGGCGTACAACTGACCGTTGTACGGGAACGGAGGCGGGGAGACGGCCACCGGCATGCCGCCGCGTGTGCCCCAGCCGGACAACTGCCGGGGCACCGCTGCGTGATGGCTCTGCTCCAGGGGCCGCGACATGGGGTCGACGGGCGTGAAGCTCTGGAAGGCGGGCGCGGACCAGACGTCCTCCGGCCCTCGCTCACCGGGGACGGAACGGAAATCCGCGCGCCACTGCATGCAGAGGGCGTCGTAGATCGGGGTAGAGGTGTCCGGCAGGGGGTTCATGGTCGGTCAACGCGGAAGAGGGCCACTGCGATATCTGCCGTACGGGTGCTTTCCGGCGATTACGGCGGTGAAGGTGCCGCCGCGGCGGCCGGACGCCCGGAAAACCGGGCAGCCCGGCAGGGCGGGCGGGCCCGCGGCGCGCCCGGCCCGAACTCCGCCGTGCGCGCCTGCGGTTGGCCGGTGCCCGGCGCTCGCCGCATCCCCGCAGCGGGGGCGGCAGGCAGAAGGCCGGGCCGCAGTCGAGGCCGGAGCCGCGCACAGGGCGGACGACGGGGCCTCCAGCACACGGTCGGTGCGACCCGGCTGCGGCGTGGTCCTGTTCACCGCAGGAGCAGTGACGGCCGCCCTGAACCGCCCGCACGGCCCCCTGCCGCCGTGCGTGAAGTGCTACCCGAGGACCCGTTCGCCGAGGTTGTGCAGCAGTCCGCCGATCTGTGTCGTGGCACGCGTGAGGAGGGTGGGCGACTGGGGAGCCGGCTTGTGCGGTGCGCCGGGGCTCGGCTCGGACGCCGGGGGCCTCGTACCGCCCGGCTGGGGGCTGGTGGCCGGAGTGCCGGACGGAGGCGCCGACTGGGTGGGAACGCCGCTCTGGGACGGCGGGAGTTGCTGGGGAGGGGCCGTCTGCCCCACGGCGGTCGGCGGCTGCGCCGCACCCGCACCCGCACTCGCGCCCGCACTGGCACTCGCGCCGCCTCCCGCGCTCGGCGCCGGAGCCGAGGCCGAACTCGACGCCGGAGCCGACGCCGAGGCCGACGCCGGTGTCGAGCGCGGAGGCTGGGTGCCCTTCCAGCCTCCGGCCGGCCGGGAAGCACTCCCGCTCGGGCCCGTGTCCCGGGGAAGAGAGGCAGCGACCACCTGGCCGGCCGGCGCCGGCGGTGAGGGCTGGCCGGTGACAGGCATGCCGACGGGGCCGGATTCGCCGCTGTCGAAGGCGGGCACGGTCATGGGCGGCAGGGCCGCTACCGAATGCCCGGAGGCGTAGGCGGCGTTCCACGCCAGCACGTCACGCACATAGATCTCGGAGGGGTTGTAGCTGAGGATGGCCCGGTTCAATTGCTGCGGATCGTTGAGATCGCGATTGTCGGCACACAGATAGGCGGCAGCCGTCGTCGTGGCGTCGAAGATGTTGTTCGGATCGGCGTCGAGAGTGGGGCGAGTGGTGGTTCCCCAGCGCTTCCACGTGGAGGGGATGAACTGCATGGGGCCCACCGCCCGGTCCCAGGTGGTGTCGCCGTCGTATGTCCCCCGGTCGGAATCCGGCAGCGCGGCGAAAAGCCCGCCGTTCAGCACGGGCCCCAGAATCCGGGACGTCGTGAAGCCTTCGCTGGTGAGGGCCCCGTTCCTCGCGTGGTGCGACTCGACCTGGCCGATCGCGGCGAGCAGCGTCCACGGCAGATGACAGCCAGGGGTCCGGATCGCCTGCTCGTCGGCGGCACGCTGATAGGCCTCGAGCGCCAGAGCGGGCAGGCCCGCGTGCGCGGCGTCCGCCGGATCGGTGACCGGGACGGCGCCCGCGCGCGCAGGTGCGCTTTCCTCGTCGTCGTCATCGGCGGCGGGCTTCTCGGGCGCGGGCCCCGGGGCGCCGGTGGGCGGGTCCGACGGGGCGGGGGCGGCGCTGTCGGGCTGCTGCGCCCCGGCCACAGGCGCCGAAACCGTCTTGGGTGGCGAGAATGACGTGGAAATGGCCCCCGCGGCGCAGGCAACCGCCGTTCCGATCAGGATGATTCGCCGGATTCGGCGAACACGCTCCTTTGCGGCCTGCGACGCTGCACCCTCACCAGAAGACGAACCGGTGTCGGACATGACGAAATCCCTCCGCTCGTACGGTGTTTCCGGCGATCCACTCACCGCGCGAATTTCCTCGCTGTTCTGCCTAGAGGGCAGGAACGGGTGAATATGACTCGATGGTCCCGATATCGAGGGAAAAACCTCACTCGGTCGGACTGCCCTTGCGCACACGGGATTTGGGGTGCACGGCAACGGGGGCCGGGGCGGAGGAACGCACGCCTGGTGGGGCCGGCTGCGCGGCGTCGCAACCGGTCCCGGCGACACCTTATGCCATGGCCCTGCTGTGACCTGCGGACCGGGGCACGACGTCGTCCCCGGCCGGCACGCCCCGGTGGCCGACTTCCGCGCCGGGCGCCGTCTTTCACGCGTCATGTCCGTGCAGACGGAGCCTCTCTTTTGTAGAGGGCGCCACGTCGGCAAGGATCGTGCACCCGCTGGTGGCGCCCGTCGACCAGGTCACATCAGGAAGGGAGAAGACGGCCATGTACGGAGGTCCCGGCATGGGCAAGGGCGTCGGAGGCGCAGTCGGGGGAGGTGGGGTACTCGCCGCGGCCGGCCTGGGACAGACGGAGATCTTCGTCGTGCTGGCCGTCGCGCTGCTCGTCGTCGGTGCCCTGCTGCTGCGGTCCTCGTCGTTGAAGCACCGCAACAGACGCCCCTGAACGCAAAAAGCCGGGTGGACATCGGCTGTGGCCGATGTCCACCCGGCAGTCGCGTCGTCACCCGGCCTGTGGCTGCTCGGGCGCCATCGCGTGCTCCCTCCGGTACAGCAGCCAGAAGCAGAGCACGGCCAGCGGAATGCACAGGGCCGTCAGGAAATCCGTGAAAATCATGTGCTTGATGAGGTCGGATGCCCCTTCGGTCAGCACCACACTCCAGAACTGGAGGAGGAGAGCGAGCACCACGCACACCGTCAGCCTGCCCACCGCACGGGCCGAGTGGCGGGCCCAGGTCCGGCTGGCGAGCATGGCCCCGAGGACGATCGTGCCGAGCCACAGCAGCGGCACCAGGGCGGGCACCGCCCGGAACCCGTCGAACACCGTCGAAACCACCGCGATCCGGTGCTCCTTGGCATACGGTTCATGACCGGAGTCGGCCGGATACGAACCGAGGTACTCCAGGCCCGGGCGGGTCACCGCCTGGATGCCACGCGCCCCCATGCCGACCAGCCGGCCGGGGTTCGTCAGGAAGTGCACCACGATCTTGGCCGGGGTGACGTTCTGCCGGTAGTCGTCCCAGTAGGGCGTCCTGGCGGCGGAGTTGAGATCGTTCATCCGGCTGTTCATGGACGAGATCAACCGGGTATCGGCACCCAGGGCCTTCAGGTCCGCCACCGGATCCGGGCTGTGCGGCAGCATCTCGACGAACACAGCGTCGTACCAGACCAGTTCGTTGAGCCGCTTCGGCTGGGTCGCGGCGAACCCGGCGGTGACACCGCACAGCACGACGCAGGCGATCAGAGCGGGCCAGCGTGCCGCCAGCCACCGGCCCAGCCGCTGCTGGGACTTGCCGTTCGCCGCCGGGGCCGGCTCCTTGTTGTCCTTGCGCCGCGCGCTGGGCAGCCAGAGCAGGGCCAGCATGGCCACCGGCACGAGCGAGATCAGCTGGGGCTTGGCCGTGATGGTGAAGAGCACGGCGACCGTCGTCAGCACGATTCCGCCGAGGGCCGAGTCCGGGCGCCGCCACAGCAGGAGCAGGGCCGGGCAGAGCAGCAGCAGACCGATCAGCGCACCCGGCTCGCTGAAGGGCGAGATGAAGAAGCCCGCGAAGGCCGAGTCGCACATGATCAGCCCGAAGCCGGCGGTCACCGTGAGCCGCAGCCACAGCGGCCCGGGCAGCAGCACGACCAGCAGGGCGATGAGGGCACCGAAGGCGAACGCGAGCAGTGCCCCGGCCGCCCTCAGGTCGAGCGCGCCGGGCAGACCGAGCACCGGGGTCAGCACCTTGGCCAGCGCCAGCACCAACTGCTGCGAGGAGTAGTACTGCTCGCCCGAGCCCTGGGCCCCACAGGTCTCGCCGTACCAGTCGTGCGCGACCCACGTCGGGTAGAGATGGGCCGACGGCTGCCCGTCCCACGGGTGGTTGCTCACCACCCCGAGCGGGCAGAGCAGCTGGACGGCGTCCCCGTTGTCGCCCATCCCGACCACCCCGCCCAGCATCAGGCGCAGCAGCATCACGATGGTCCACCCGGCTCCCGCGAAGGCGGCCGCCGTCCGCACCGACCGGCGGTCGGGTTCACCGATCAGCCGCAGGCGCATGGCCGCCCTGCCCAGAGCCGCGCGTGCTTCGTATGCGGTCATGCCTGTCCCTTCGCGCTGGCGCTGAGCGTGCCGGTGACGGTCGCGCCGGCCGCAGCCGGGCCGACACCGCATTTCACCGTCCTGGTGTCTTTCTCCCAGTCGCCCTTGCTCGGCGTCCTGGCCTTGATCGTCAGATCCGGAGAGTGCTTGAGGGTGTGCCCGAGGAACTCCTCCACGAACGGCCGGCACACGTCGGCGGCCGCCGCCTTGACGTCGTCCGGGTAGGGCCCCTCATCGAGGTCGAGCCAGGCGTTGACCTCCTCGCGGTCGTGCGGCTGGTCGCAGGTGACGACCTCGGTGCCGAACTCGCAGTTGCGCACCGCCGCGGACTCGCTCTTCATCAGGACGTCACGGGCCGAGAAGGCGATGAGCGGCCCGGCCGCGGCGTTCTGCACCGGCGGCACCGCCTCGCAACGCATGGTCCGCACGCCTCCGGCCCACTCCTCCCGGGTCGGGATCCTGCTCCAGGCCGAGAAGGAGACAGCGTCCCGCGGGCCCGCGCCCAGGTACTGTCTGAGCGTTTCCGCATCGCAGCGGCTCGCATACGCGTCGAACTGCTCGGGCTCGGGACGTGTCGGTGAGGTGGCCAGCGGACCGTCGATGGTGACCAACGCGTAGGTCTCGCTGCGGTGCGGCCGGTCGCAGGGAACCGGCGGTGCGACGTCACTGGGCTGGACCATCTCGTACTGGGTACGGAAGGTGTGGCAGGTGCCCACGGACTGCAGGCTCGTCGGCACCGCCGGCGCGCCCGAACTGCGGTCCGGTCCGCAGCCCGTCAGCAGCAGGAGCCCGGCCGCACCGAGCAGGGCGGGGAATGTGCGCATGTCCATGATGGTGTGTGCCTTGGTGTCGTGGGAGTTGACGGCGCGTCAGGCCTCTTTGGCGATCGGCCCGACGACGATGACCTCGGCATTGCGGCGGGTCTTGGCCCAGCCGGCGCGCCCGCTGACCAGCCGCCCGAACGCGCGCCAGGCGATGACGTAGAAGAGATAGATCATCGAGGCGTACGCGACGCCCCAGCCGATGCACCTGAGCAGTCCCTGTGAGGGCTCGCAGCGCCGGTGGTACAGGTAGCCCCAGACCGCGAACTGCGCGATGCCGAAGACCAGGTACAGCGTGAACAGGACGGCGCCGCCCGCCCCCAGGAAGCGCATGGTCTTCTCGGGGTACAGCACCAGGTTGTTCAGGAAGATCAGGATCGGCAGCGGGTAGATGACCGTTCCCACGAGCCACAGCCAGGGCTGGACCAGGTAGTACGAGATCTCGATGACACCGGCGTTGGAGAGGTACGGCGAGCGCCACGTCTTGGACAGGTAGCGCATGCACTGCATGGTCCCCTGGCACCAACGGGTCCGCTGCGTCACGAAGCGCGGCAGGTTGTACAGGGCCTCCTGGTCCACCCAGGCCTCGGTGGCGTAGCCGGTGCGGTAGCCGGCCAGCATGATGTGCAGGCCGAGCTCGAAGTCCTCGAGGAGCGAACCGCGCCAGGGCACCCGCTCGGCGCCCGCGAGCTCGTCCAGCGCGCTCATCCGGCTGAACTGGCCGTTGCCGCCCATGCACACACTCTTGGTGGTCCGCCGGGAGGTCTGGATGGCGGAGATGGCCGCCCGGAACTCGATGTCCTGCATCCGGACCAGCGTGCGCCCGAACCAGTTCTGCAGCCGGGTCCCGTCCGGCAGCGGATTGCGCACGTTCCGGTTGACCATACGGACCTCGATCTGCACGGCGCCCATCTGCGGATCGCCGAACAGGCTCGGTCCCGCACACACGTCGAGCACATTGACCGACGGGCGCGCGTCCGCGTCGAAGACGGCCACGACCACCGAGGACCGGTCGGTGCCGGCCGGCAGCCAGTCGTCCAGTGCACGGTAGGCCGCGTTCAGCGCATGGCTCTTGCCCATACGGGCCTCGGGGCGGCGCCGCTGCACGAGGTGCACGAACGACGAACGCCCCGCATGGTCGCGGACGATGGCCGCGGTCGCGTCGTCGGAGTCGTCGTCGATGACCCACAGGTGCACGGTGGGGTAGTGCTCGCGCAGGTAGTTCAGGGTATCGCCGATGACGCTCTCCTCGTCCCGGCACGGGATGAAGTAGTGCCAGGTGAAGTCGTCGGCCCGGCCCGGCTGTTGCGGCTTGGCCCGCAGGAAGGCGATGACCAGCAGGATCACATAGAGGGTGAAGACACCGTTGATGATGAGTGCGAGGGCCATCGCCAGACCGATGAAGCCGCTCTCCTGGAACTGGTTCACCGAGGCACTCCGTTCAGCTGGGCCTGCGGTTCTCGGTGCCGCATCGCCACCAGCAGCAGGACGGTCACCGAGAGGGCCACACCCACCAGACTGAGGAGGGAGCCGACCACGGTGTGCGCCCAGCCGAATCCTTCGTAGCCCCACTCCTGGGAGAACCAGGCGATCAGACCGAACCGCAGCTGGTTCGTCACGACGAGCAGGGCGGCGCCGATGGCCGTTCCGGCGAGAATGCGCGTGACGGTGGAGCGACGGCTGAGCATGAATCCGGCGCCGACCAGGAGGAGCGGGATGATCAGCATTGCCGAGCTGCAGCCTGCCGTGATCCTCAGGCCCATCGCGTGCTGTGTACCGAGACCGAAGAAGGTCACCGCCTGGTCCCAGTTCAGAGCGGTGGTCCCGGTGGTGACCAGCCCGAGGACGTACTCGCCCATCGCGGCCTCGACCGAGCGGAACCATCCGTTGAAGGCGAAAAGGGCGCCGGAGGTGAAGAACAGGGCGGCGGCCAGCACGAGCCGGAGGTAGGAAGACTGTGACGGTCTTGCCGCTCCGAGACCGATGGCCTGCACCGATGGCCGCTTTCCGAAGGAAAGCACGCTCACCCGTGGTCCGGAGCGACGCGATGTCGGATTCGGGTGCACAGTCGGGCCTTTCTGACGTAGCGACGCCCACTGCCCGGGCGCCTCTCACGCACGAAAGGAGGTCCGGGAGGTCGAGGGATGACGCCGTGGCGGTGGATTTGACCCACCCACTTGGCGGAATCCCGGCCCGTGTTCCCGCGGAACGTGTGCGCACCGGGTGCTCGACCCGGCCGCCAGCACCCTTGTCACCTGTGGTGTTCCCGTTGTTCCGGTGTTCCCGGTCGCCATCGGCAGGGGCGCTTTGGTGCGGTACACGCTCGGTCCCGCAAAGGACCGCGACCCGGTGGCGCGTCCTGCTACCGGAGGAAAATCCGGGGTGCCCTGCGCACCGGGGGGAAGACATTGTGCATGAACTCCCCTTCGACGTTCCCGCAGTGCTCGAATTCGACCGCGATATATGTCTCGTACTTTCCCGGCGCTCCGCCGACCGCCCGTGCTGCACCCATCAGGGCACTTCTCCGCCACACCAGCTGAGTGAAGTGGCCGGTCCGCGGGTTGAAGCCCGGGTTGTCGAAATCGTATTCCGGTGCCTCGGTGTACCACTGATCGACGGCCTCGCGGGCGTCGGCGGCCCCCGAGCGTCGCCGGCTGCTGCTGCCCCAGTAGAGAACTTCGCTCGTCCTCAGCCGGAATCCCCTGTCACCACGGCCCGGTTCGCGGCCCGGGTGAATTTCCCGCATCCTCGATCGCGCGTAACGGGTCAGCCCTTCATGCAGCCGCACGGGGGGTGCATGATGCCTCGCTCGTACTGAATTGACGGCACGCAGCATCCCCCTGAGGAAGGCGCCGGTCGTCGAATCATGGAAATCCCCCTGCGGAGGAAAAGCGGTCACAGCATCCTCGATCGTGGCCCCGGGCGGACAGGCGGCATGGACCCGTGCATCGGATGATTCCTGGTCCAGGCGCGGATGTGTGTATGTGTACCGTGCGGAGCCGTGGATCGGTGGCCTCGGGCCGGAAGATTCCCTCGCACGGGTGGTGTATCGAGCAAGGTGACCGTATGGGGCCGCGGTTGTACCGGATCCGCTCCCCGAGGGGGGTAACCTCTCTCGGGTCTGCCTCCGGTCCCGGTTGTGGGAAGGAAGTGGACGCCCCATCAGAACGGCAGTTCGTTGATCAGAATCTGCTAATGTCTGCTCGGCCGATTGCGCAGAGAACCAGCCCCCAGGTCTCTTTTGTGCCGGCCAGGAACTGCTTGCGTGCGAGCAGGTCCTGAGGTCATATTTGAAGAATATGGCCGTCCTTGACGAGGCAACCCCAAAAGGGTCGGCTCGTCAATTTCGGCAGACTTTGTGGTACGCCGTCGTGCTCGGCGTGCACACGGGTTTGCGACCAGGTGCCCCTCACCCGTCTCCCTTCCGGGTGAGGGGCACACCCCTGTCGCGCGCGACGAGAGAACAGGGGCGTGTCCCGCCGGTGGTGAAGCGGTTCGGCGCGAGACGGAATGTGATGGTGCGTCAGCTCGTGGCGATACCTGGACTCATGTCGTCGGTCTTGCGGTCTGTGTCCGAGGTCGTGCCTACGGGTGTCCTGGCCGGTGGCCGCACGCGGCGCGTCGGGTGTGGCGGAACGTCGGACACCTGAGGCCGGTCATCGGCGAATCGCATGCGGGACGCGTGGATCTCCACGCTGATTCCCTGCATCACGACAGGGGGCACGACCCGGGTGGTTGGTGTCGTGTGACGGCGTGAACGGTGCGCCGTGTCACCTGCCGGATCCGTAGAGCGCGAGCAGCCGGGCGACCTGGGTGGCACGGGTGTTGCCTCGAAAGGCGCGTCTGACGGCCTCGGAATGAATACGGCGATCGACCGGGGAGTCGAGCAGGCGCAGCACCGTGTCGGCCAGGATCTCGGGAGTGGGGGCCAGCCCGGGAAGCCGGAGCGCCCTGAGCGCCGGGATCGAGCGGGCGACGACGGGCAGGCCGGCCACTGCCGCCTGGAGCAAGGTGTCATGGCTTCCCTCCCAGGCCGCGGTGTGCACATACACATCAGCCGTCCGCAGCAGGCGGAAGGCGTTTCTGCGCGGCAGCCGTCCCGTGACGCAGATCCCCGCCTTCTCCAGAAGGCGGCGGTAGCGCGGCTCGCCGTCGCCGATCCAGATCCAGGTGAGGCCCGGGTCCGCCGCGGCCGCCGCGCGCACGAAGAAGGCGGGATCCCGTTGCGGGCACAGCGGTCCCATGGTGACCGCCGTCGCTCCCACGGTCACGGGAGGCGGCACGTCCATGCGGCCGAACGCACTGCCGCGCGGCACACGGGGCACCTGGACGATCTTCCCCGAGCGGTGCAGACGCGCCGCCAGCTGCCCCTCCCGGGGTGTGCACACGGCCACCACGTCGGCACGTGGCGCGAGCACGTATTCGCAGGCGATGGCGAGGAGCCGGGCCGCGGCACGGAGGTCCCGGCGCTCGAAGGCATAACAGTGCGGACTGTAGACGATGGAATCCGTCGGGATGCTGGGCGAGAGACGGACATACATCCCCGCGCCGAACGAGTGCGCGTGGACCCGATCGGGTCTGACCTCGGCGTAGGTGTCGGCGATGGCGCGCAGCCGGGCTCGGTGGCCGCCGGGCAGGGAAACGATCCTGGCCCCACGCATACCGGGGGGAATTCCAGAAGGATCGCACGGTTCTGTGACGAGTACCCAGTGCTCCAGATGACGGGTGGCGGCGAGATACTCGCCCAGCGCGGAAAATGCGCTCCGGGCGTGCGATTCCACGACATGCAGAATACGGCCGGGAGCTTCGGTTACCGCGTCGAGGACATGAGCCGGGCGCGGGCGGGCGAAAGTCGAGGACATGTTTCTCACCGGAGAAGAATCGGGGAGCGGTGACGTCCTGGCTCACACATCCGTGCAGCAACAGTTGGGCAAGGATCGTCCGCGGGGAACGAATTATGCGGTGAATTGATGATCCAGCCATATCACATCAGCTGATCTCCGATTGCCGAGCCCGGGCCGTGGCGTCCATCTCCTAGACGCATGAATGCACGACGACCGTGTGTCTCCGGTCGGCACGGAGGTGTGGAAACAGCACCGTGCCGGCCATGACTGATGACCGTCGGGCCGTCGCCGCGCAGCACACCTCGGCAGGCGGCGTCACCTGTCTGGACAGTCGGCCGTCATGCCGAAGAAGCCCGACGATCTGATACGTATACCCCTTCCGACGGTGGAAGGGGTCTTCGACCCGATAGGTGAGTAAGGCATATGAAGAAGTACTCAAGGCGGATGCTCGCCATCATGCTCATGGCGGGTGGTGCCGCAGGGGGCGCGCTCGGGCTGGTGGCCGCCCCGCAGGCGGCGGCGGCCGGGGCGGGGGCTGATCTGTCCATCGCCAAGGCCGGTCCGGCACTGGGGAACGCGGGAGACCCGATCACCTACCAGATCGTCGTCACCAACTACGGTCCCGACGCCTCCACCGGGTGGGTCGTCACCGACCAGATCCCGACCGGGCTGCTCAACCCGAACGTCACCACGTCCGCCGCCAACTGCGGCCAGAGCAACGGCACCATCTCCTGTCAGGGCGGTGCTCTGGCGGTGGGGTCCAGTGCCGTCATCTCCGTCACCGGCACGGCCGGCCCGAGCGGATTCCGGATGACCAACACGGCGACCGTCGACGGTGTCGAGGCCGACCCGGACACCGACAACAACGTCTCTTCCGCCAACACGAACATCCTGCCGGTCCCGATGATCGACCCGGCGGTCGGAGCGGGAGTCGCCGCCGCTGCCATGGTCGGGGCCGGCGCTGTCTTCTACCGCCGTCGTCTCGGCACGGGCACGCCGGCGCTGTAACACCCCGGCCACTGCCGGTTCTCCACCGGGCGTTTTGGGCTCCCGGGCTCAAGGGACCAGGGCCCACCGCCCCTCCCCGACCGCCCGGAGCCCGACCCCGAGCACCGCACGGGTGCCGCGGTCATGTCTCGCTGCGGGACGTGCCGCGTTGACGGGGGACCAGCACGGCACCGGGGCGCGCGGGAGGACGGGGCGCCTCGGGCGAGGGCCGTGGCTGCGGCATGACCTGCTCGTCCGCCTCAGTGGCCTTTCTCCGCCTGGTCGTGGCGAAATACACCAGGCAGAAGCACGCACAGAACGCGTTCAGGAAGAGCACCCAGAAGAGCAAGATGACCATAATGACAGTCCTCATGATCTTTGGTCACTCCTTGTCTCGGTAGAAGAAGAAGCACCACTGGTCGACGGTCGGATCAGGGAAGGGTCACTCGCAGGGGCAGCACGTGGCGTGCGCGAGCCTTCGGCATGTCCCCGTGGTACCGACGGCTGTCGGGTACCAGCGTCCGTCCAGGAACATCCCCTGGTCTCCTCGCACACTCACCGTCGGGGCCGCCTTCAGCCAGGCGGTGACGGAGGCCCGGTATCCCTCGTGCATGCGCACCCTGTGCAGCTCATTGGGGCTGAACAAGCCGAGCTGCCGGTGCTCGTCGCTGAGCACGGGGGCGGCATCGGGGGTCAGCACGAGGCATCCGTAGGTGACGGTGAGGACGCTGCGGCCGGGCTCCGGTTCGTGTGACCACACGTCCAGCAGAGGGCCGGCCATGGTCTGCCATCCCGATTCCTCCGCGATCTCGCGGACCACGCACTGTTCTGGTGTTTCACCACGTTCGAGGCGCCCTCCAGGAAGCTCCCACTCATTGCGTTCGTTCAGTAGGAGAAGGACACGAAGATCAAGAGAAAGAGTCACTCCCCTGACGTACACGGAGTAGGCAGGCCGTGCGTGGGTCATAGTAGTCCTTCCGTGTCGCACCCGGCGCTGGTGGCAGCGACTTCCAACTGAAATTGATGAATTTTCAGATGATAATTCTTGATCATCGGACGGGTGTCAGAAGGTGACGCCGTGTTCATGCATCCAGATGACCGGATTCACTGCAGATCCGAATTCCGGGGTGACGCGCACCTCGAAATGAAGATGCGGCCCCGAGGAGTTACCGGAGTTACCGGAAAGCGCAATCGGATCACCAGGTCTGACGTATTGTCCCGTACTCACCCGGAAAACCGACAGATGCGCGTACTGCGTGTAGTACCCGTTGTCGTGCCGGATGACGATGTTGTTGCCGAAGGCGCCGTCACAGCCGGTCGCGACGACCACTCCGGCGCCCACGGCATGGACCGGAGTGCCCATCGGGACGGCGAAATCCTGTCCCGTGTGCCGATGCGCCCAGTGCGAGCCGTCCGCGCCGAAGCCCGCCGAGAGCACATAGCCGTGCACCGGCAGGGTCCACTGGCTCCCCGCGTGGCCGAGGAGGGGCGGAGCGGACAGCTCGCGGGGGGTCGGCGTGGACCCGTCCCGGCAGGGGGTGGCGGCGGCCGCGCGCAGCGCCTCGGCCTCCTGCAACGCACGGGCCCGGCGCAGCTTCGCCTGGATGTCCCGCTTGGCCGCCACCTGCTGCTGCTGGAGCTGCCGGACGAAACGGAGGCCGGCCGACGCCTTCCGCTTCGACTCGGCGAGTTCCACCGTGTTCCGCCGCACGCGCTGCAAGGAGGCCGCCAGATTGTGATGGGCGCTGCGCACGAGGCTCAGATTTCGCAGCAGATCACGGCGGGGGGACGCCGTCAGGGCCCACAGCGTGTCGGGCAGCAGACCACCGCGGTACTGAATCCGGGCCAATTCGCCCGCATCGGCCCTGAGTTCACGGAGGTCGCTTTGCTGACGCGCGAGATCCGCCTGGAGAAGCCGCAGGGCCGTCGTCTGGGCCTCGGTGCTGCGGCGGTACGCCTCGTGCCGTTGGACGGCACGTGACGCCTCCTCGTACAGGTGCTGCAACTGGAGTCGCGAGTCGGCCCCCGGGACATTCGCCGGGCCTCCTTCGCCATCCGCCCATGCGGCCGAGGGCGGCAGTGAGGACAGGCCGAGAACCAGTACCGCGCAGAGGAGGAATCCGCGAGAACGCCTGGTCAGTGTGAACCACATGCCGGCCCCAGTTCCTCGGTGAGACACCGTTCGGCCAGGTGCAGGTGCGTCGGAGCCGAGAGGCGGCCGTCGGCGGTGGCCTGATGTCACGCCCGTCCCTGCGGCGCCCGTCGGCGGAACGGACGGAACGTTCTGATGGATCGTCTGCGGCTGACGGGATACGTCGGATTCGCGGGCCAAGGATTCCCCTTGCACATGGGCGGTCCGTGTTCGTTCGGCGGCAACGTCTGAGTCGGAGAAAACCCGGACCGTGGCCTTCGGCGCACGCGATGACCGGTGATCCTCCTTGAGCGGATGCCTTTCATATCGAGGAACTCGGGACCGCCGCATGACGGCGTGAGAACGACGGCGCACCGATGACGGGCCCCGCATCCTGTCTTCAAGGACGGCGTGCGGGCCGGAATGAGCAATCCGCCGCTGATCGAGTGATACGGCGTCACTCCGCCTTGGCGCCGGGGATGGACACCGGGCAGCGCGGCGCGATCTCCCGGTTTCGACAGGACGGCAAGGGTGGGATGATCCGATCTTCCTGGACCAGAAGGTAGCATCTTCCGCTGGACGTACGGCGTGGATTCACTCCAGGAAGAAGCGAAGGCCATATAAAGGGGTGGCAATCCTCCGTAGCGATCAGGGGAGACAAAGCCGTGATGTCATGGATCGGCGCCTCCTTTCTTCCCGGCTTGCACGGTGGCCATGGCCGTCCGTCCTCAGCACAATGCTGAGGGCCATCCTGAGAGTTCGCAGTCAATGGCTCCTTCATCAACGGGCGGCGTATCGGTCCCGACCATGTTTCGCGGCACCCCACGGATACGATCCGAGCAACGGATGACCTGAGCCGGTCCCACAGACCCCGTTAGGCACCCACGGGCCCGGACGAAAGGACCGGCATGTCACCAAGCCGTCCGTGTAACTGAGCTGAGGACCCGCTCTGCGTATCGAGTCTCGGCGACTCTCAAGAACATCGATGGGATTCATCGCGCGCCTGTGAACGCCCTCGGCGAATCCTCGTCCAGGAGCCGTCCTTGTCAAATTCAACCAGACATCGTACGCCGGCGGTCGGCCTTTCGGACCGTCACGGCGCTGATCCTGCGACAACCGAGTTAGACGACCAAGAGCTGGCTCAATTAGTGCGAGACGGCGATACCGAGGCCTTCGCCGAACTCTTCACCCGGCATCGCGCAGCCGCCACCCGGCTGGCCGCGATGCACGCCGATGACGCCCACACCGCACAGGATGTCGTGGCCGAGGCGTTCTCCCGTGTGCTGCAGGCGCTGCGGTCCGGCGGGGGCCCTTCGAGCTCCTTCAGGAGCTATCTGCTGAAGGTCCTGCGCAACGTGGTGGCCGAATGGGGCAGGGGCGCGGGCCGGCAGGTGTATGTGCCGGACGTCAGCCTCTACGAGGTGGAATGCGCGGCCTCGGCGGGATACGAAGCCCTCAGGAACTACGAGCACACGCTGGCGATCGAGGCGCTCGCGTCCCTCTCGGACCGGTGGAGAACCGTCCTTTGGTGCACCATCGTGCAGTCCCAGCAGCCCGCGGCCATCGCCAGCAGCATGGGCATCAGCCCGAACAGCGTCGCGGCCCTGGCCTATAGGGCGAAGGAAGGCCTGCGACAGGCGTATCTCACGGTCCATCTGGGCCAGCAGAGATACCACAGTCCGTGCTCCGGCTATGTGCGACGGCTTGCCGCGTATTCCCGCGGACGGCTCAGTGAGTGCGCATCCGAAGAGATGGCACTGCATGTCAAAGAATGCGTGACATGCGGCCTTCTGTATCAGGAGATCGACGAACTCAACAGCATCTTCCGTGCCTAGAAGGACCTCGCTCCACATGGGGCGCGCCAACCATCCCGGTCTGCATTGGAGCCAATGAGCCATGAACGAGACGAACGACATCGCGGTGGTGCTGGGAACACGTCCGGAGATCATCAAACTGGCCGGAGTGATCCGCGGTCTCGGACCACGTGCCTCGATCTTCTACACCGGGCAGCACTACGACAGGGAACTCTCCGACAGCTTCTTCCACGCGTTCAAACTCCCGGAGCCGCATGTGCGTCTCACCGGGGTCAGCGCGGCCCACCGCAGTATTCAGATCGCGCGGGCCACCCAGCAACTCGCCGAGCATTTCAGGCGGGTGCCCCCGAAGGTGGTCGTGGTGCAGGGCGACACCAATGCGACATCCGCAGGTGCGCAAGCCGCGAACTACTGCGGAATCCCGGTCCTGCACGTGGAAGCGGGCCTTCGGTCCCACGACCGGACCATGCCGGAGGAGATCAACCGACGTCTGGTTTCCGTGCTGGCCGACGTGCACTGCGCCCCCACGTCATGGAATGCCGCGAACCTTGTCTCCGAAGGAATCCCGCTGCACAGGATCAGGGTGACGGGCAACACCATCGTGGAGGCCACCCGTGAATCCATGCCGGGACCGCTGGAGACTCGTGAATTACTCGACCGATATGGGCTCAGGGAGAACGAGTTCATCATCGCGACGATGCACCGTCCGGAGAACACGGACTCCCCCGAGCGGCTCTCCGAGATCATCGACGCGCTTGCCGAGGCGCCGATTCCCGTGGTTTTCCCGATGCATCCGAGGACGGTCAGCAGCGCCCACTCCTTCGGCCTGGGCGGACCGCTGTCCCGGCTCCGCTGCATCCCCCCGCTCGATCATTCGGCGTTCCTGTCGCTGGCCAGCAACGCGCGCCTGCTGATCTCCGACTCGGGCGGGATCCAGGAGGAGTGCACGATCATCAAGAAGCCCCTGATCGTGGTCAGGAAGAACACGGAGCGGCCCGAGACGATCGCCACCGGCTTCGCCGTGCGCGTGCGCCACAAGCACGAGATCTCCGAGGAGATCACTCGTATCCTGCTCAATCCGGACCTGGTGAGTGCGCTGGCCGGCCGGCCGTGCCCCTTCGGCGACGGCAAGGCCAGTGAGCGCATCGCGGAGATCGCCCTGGCCATGGCCGAGAGAACGGCTCTTCCGTACAGCGAGACGGGCGACGAGTTCTCCAGCGGCCCCGAACCGATCGGGCCGCAAGGAGGTGCCGCGGGCAGGGCACTGCGCCGTTCCCCGGTCCAGCAGGGCTCCATCGGCCAGTGACACGCCCCGGAGTCCCCAGGGCGTCAGGTGACCGATGTGCGTCCGCGGACGCCCGTCGTGCACACCGGCCGGCTTGCCCTGCTGACACCCGCTGAAGGGCAGCAGGGCAAGCCGGCCACGCCCGGTCGGCAGCCGCGCCCCCCGGACGTGGGGCGCGGGCCGGCCCCACCGTCGGGCCACACGTCGTTGGATGGCCGTGAGGAGAGGACCGGTGTCTTCCGGCCGGGGCGCTCTTTCCCCGCTATCGGCGGGAGTTCCTGCGGCGGTACACGATGGCCCCGCCCACCAGCAGCGCGGCGGCGGCGCCGGTGGCCGTGAGCATCACATCAGTGCCGGTGCTGGCCATCCCGCCCGTTTTGGCGGGGGCCGCGGCCGTCGGGGCGACCGGTTCGTCCTCCGGCGACAGTGGCTCCGTCGGGGAGGTGGTGGTGGCGCTCCTGGGAACGGTCGCGGCCTGCGCGGGCGGCACGGGCGTCGCCGGGGCGGCCGGGGCGCCGCTCCGTGGCACGGACTCCGCCGGGATGACCGTGACCGTCGAGACGGTGGGACTGGCCGGGGTACGCACCGGTGACAGCGGGGTCGTGACCGGGCCGCGGTCCGAGGGCCTGGGCGCGGTCGGAGCGGTCGGGACGGCAGGCGTCGAGGAATCCGGCGCCGCGGGAGACGCCGGCTGGCTGGGCACCGAGGGCACGGAGGACGACGGAGCCGACGGGGTCGACGGTGCCGACGGGGTCGACGGTGCCGCAGGGCCGGGGTCCGACGGCTGGGATGTCGTGGGAGCACCGGGAGACGAGTCCGTGGGGCCGGCCGGGCCACCGTCCGAGGGCAGGAGCGGCGTCGTCACCGTGGTGAAGGTCGGGGGCACCGAGAGGGACACCACGGGCGGCAGCTGCACGACCGGGACGGCGGGCGTGACGATTCCCGAAGGCGGCTGCGCCGTCGTGGGACCGGCCGGGTGCAGGGGCGGGTACAGCGGCACCCCGGGGACGGAGACGGACGGCGGCATGAGCGGGCCGCTGGCCCAGGGCGGCGTGACCGCAGGACCGGCCGGGCCGCGATCCGAGGGCGGTGCGGCCGGTGGTGCGACCGGCGGGGTGGCCGACCCGCGAACCGGCGTGGTGGCCGGTCCGCCGTCGTGGGGCCGGGTGGTGGTGGGGCGGTCGCCGTCGGGGGTGTCGGCGCAGGGGGTGCCGGGGGCCGGGGTGGCCGCGTTGACGGTGTTGCCGCAGACGTCGACCGGCAGGTTGACCGCTACGTTGACGGTGTTGTTGGACAGCACCGGGGGCGCATCCGTGCTGTTTCCCGGTTCGGCGCGAACCGGCGTGGTGGCCGGTCCGCCGTCGTGAGGCCGGCTGGTGGTGGGGCCGTCGCCGTTGGGGGTGTCGGCGCAGGGGGTGCCGGGAGCTGAGGTGGCCGCGTTGACGGTGTTGCCGCACACGTCGATGGGCAGGTCGAGCGTCACGTTGACGGTGTTGTTCGACAGCACCGAGGGTGCATCCGTGCTGTTTCCCGGTTCGGCGCGGTCAGGCGTCGTGGCCGGTCGGCCGCCGTGGGGCCGGGTGGTGGTGAGGCCGTTGCCGTCGGGGGTGTCGGCGCAGGGGGTGCCTGCGACCGGCGGGGTGGCCGCGTTGACGGTGTTGCCGCAGACGTCGACCGGCGCGTCGAGCGTTACGTTGACGGTGTTGCCCGACAGTACGGCGGGTGAACCGGTGCTGTTTCCCGGTTCGGCGCGGTCAGGCGTGGTGGCCGGTCGGCCGTCGTGGGGCCGGCTGGTGGACGAGGTGGCGCCGTCGGGGATGGGACCGGCGAAGGGGGTCGTCGGTGTGCCGTCCGCGGTGTCGGCGCAGGGGGTGCCTGCGACCGCCGGGGCGACCGCGTTGACGGTGTTGCCGCACACGTCGACCGGCGCGTCGAGCTCTACGTTGACGGTGTTGCCCGACAGTACGGCGGGTGAACCCGTGCTGTTTCCCGGTTCGGCGCGGTCAGGCGTGGTGGCCGGTCGGCCGTCGTGGGGCCGGCCGGTGGATGAGGTGGCGCCGTCAGGGGCGGGGCCGGCCAGGGGAGTTGTCGGTGTGCCGTCCGTGGTGTCGGCGCAGGAGACGCCGGGCGCCGGGTTCGCCGGGGCGATCACGTTGACGGTGTTGCCGCACACGTCGACCGGCGCGTCGACCGCCACGTTGACGGTGTTGCCCGACAGCACATCGGGCAGGTCCAGCGTGATTCCTTGCACTTGGGGGGCGGCGTACGCATCGGATCCGCCCACCAGGACGCTCGTCGCGGCGGCGGCCATGACCATGCCCTTGCTCAGGGTTTGTCGCACTCTCGTTGTCTTCCTGTTCGAAGAAGGGGTAAGCCGACCTCGGCCCCGGGACCAGGGGGAGGGGCCAGGCGCCGTCGAGCGCCGGACTCCGCCGGCCGACGGCCTTGCCGCACAGGTTCGCGGGGAACGCCCGCTGCAGCCGGACCTCGCCCGGCAGCGGAGCCGGGAACGACTTTCCTCCTGTGCTTCACCCGCTTTCCCTTCCGTGTGTCTCAGCGGCGGCCATGGACCGTGATGGCCGGAGCCGAACGAGGGCAGCATGAACGCCTCGCACCATGGCCTGCGGGTTATAAACGAGAGAGGTGCCGATGAAGAAACCATGCATCGTGGACCGCCGGAGAATTCATCCTTAATGCCTACGGATGCGTTGAGCGGTCCACGGAGCAGGGCGTCAGAGAACTCACCATCAGACGATGGGAATTTATTCGGTAAGTCACTCAATACCTTACGGATGATTCCCATATCGGGTCGCGCCGAATGCCACGCACCTCATGTGCCGGAGGTGAGGGCGGCCCGGTGGGGCGCCTGGCTCTCCAGGGACTCCGGCGCCCACCCCGGCTCACCGAGCAGCAGCGTCCGTACGACGCGTTCGGCGGCCCGCCCGTCGTCGAACTCGCAGAACCGGGACCGGAATCGGGCCCGCAGACGCGCCGACTCCTCGTCCCGCCAGCTCCCCGACGCGAACAGCGACGCCAGTTCCTCGTAGGAACGCGAGACATGGCCGGGTGCCTCGGCGGTGATGTCGAGATAGGCGCCCCGGCTGGCGGTGTAGGCCGCCCAGTCGTCGGCGTGCACGACGATCGGCCGGTCGAGGTTGGCGTAGTCGAACATCAGGGCCGAGTAGTCGGTGACCAGTACGTCGGAGGCGAGGAGCACGTCCTCGACGCGCGGTTCGTCGGTGGCGTCGACCACGATCCCGCGCCGGTGCAGCTCGGTCAGGCCCAGCCCGCGCGTGGGACCGGCGGCGAGCGAAGGGTGGAGGCGGACGACAAGGGTGTGCCCCTCGCCCAGGTCCTCGGCGAACCGGGCGAGATCGAAGCGGTCGACATGCCCGCCCCGGCGGTAGTCGCGGCGGGTCGGCGCGTACAGCACGACCGTGTCGTCGGCGGGAATGCCCAGCCGTGCGCGGACCGCGAGACCCAGGTCCGGGTCCGCGTCGACGAGCACGTCGTTGCGCGGGCTGCCGGTGCGTGCCGAGGTGAAGTGGCAGGGGTAGGCGCGCTCCCACACCAGCTCGGAGTGGCGGTTGGCGACCAGGCTGTGGTCCCAGCGGTCCGCCCGGCGCAGCATCCTCGGCACGCTGAAGCCCTGCCGGGCGCCGGGCTTGGTCAGCAGATCCGCGCCCATGTACTTCAACGGGGTGCCCAGGTGGGTGTGGATGTGCACACTGCCGGGGCGTTTGACCAGGGCGCCGGGCCAGTTGACGTTGTTCACGAAGAACGTGGCCCGAGCGACGAGCCTGCGGTACTCGGGGGAATGGAGCACCACATACTCGACGTCCGCAGGTAACTGCTTCGCCCGCGCCTTGTTGCGCACCACCCACACCCCGCGGATGTGCGGGGCGATCTCCCGCGCCTTGTAATACACGGCGGCCGGGTCACCGAGCACCCCGCGGTGCGAGAACGCCGAGTACACGGCGAGCCCCGGATCCAGAGCCGGGTCCGAGGCCAGCGCCGACCACCTGCGCCGGATCCCGCGCATGGCCGCCTGCCGTACCTGCCGCGCCTTCCGCCTGAGCCTCCGCTTCGCCTGCACGGCCCGCCGCTTGATCAGGTAGGCCGCGTAACTGCTCTCCAGCACCCGCAGTTTCGCCGGGACGGACGCCCCCTGCGGTGCGTGCCGGCGGAACAGCATGGCCGTGCGCCGGAAGAACTCGGCTTTGTCGGCGGGGGGCAGCCGGTCCGGTTTGCCGAGGATGTCGAGGCAGTGTTCGCCCATCTTGCGGTGCAGGTAGGGGCGCCAGGGGGCCAGTTCGGGGTGGTGGTCGACGTAGGCGAAGACGCGTTCGTACTGGTCGTGGATGTCGAAGTGTTTGCG
>NZ_PENI01000041.1 GCF_003688995.1 Streptomyces shenzhenensis
TGATCAACGCCGTCCGGCGGGGATTACGCCAACTCCAGTACCGCCACGACGTCCTCGACGGCTGTCTCACCGGAACCGGACTCGTGCTCGCCCCACCCTGACGACATCACGCTTTCAACGTCAGTAGTTTGGCGATGAGCGAGTTGGCCGAGCTAAGAAGGGAGATCCGCACGGGGCTGACGGAGATCAGGGGCAGCTGGCCGTCCTCGTGGAGCGGACGCCTCGCACCGACGAGGATCTGAAGCAGCTCCGGGCGGACACCGATGAAGGCGGTTAAGCAGCTCCGAGGGCACCGAGGCCGAGTTGAGGAAGCGCGACGAGGAGGCCAGGGCCCTGCGCACTGAAGTCGAGGCGCTGAAGCAGGGACGCTGGCCGCTCACCCAGCTCGGGGCCCTGGTCAGCTTGGGCGTCCTGGTCGTCACCGTGGTCGCGTTCTTCGTCCGCTGACACGATCTCCCCTGCATGCCCAGGACCGCAAGTGATGACCGGGCGGGAGTCACGAGGGTCATGGCGCGAGAGGCCAGGGCGCGATGTCAGTGACATCATGATAGTGATTTCCGCATGATGACGGTCGCCCGGCCGGGCGACACCTGGGCCTCTTCCTACCTGTCAATACGGGAAGGCGGTGAGGACATGAGCGACGCCGAGCAGGAGCCCACTGCGGCTGAAGCGACAGAGGCGGAGACCACCACCGAAGAGGCACCAGCCACGGCTGAGGCCGTCCCCGCTGAAGGCGGGGAGCCGGCCGCCGAGGCGGCGGAGAGCAGTCCTGAAGAGCCCGCGGCCACCACGGGCGAGGAAACCGGGACCGAGGAACCCACCGCCGCAGCAGAAGAGACCGGAACCGAGGAACCCGCCACACCCGCGTCTGAAGAGGGCGCGACCGAGGAACCGGCCACGGAAGAGTAGGAGACCGACCACGCCCCCTGCTACCCCCGCGCACGGGTGGTACAGGGGGCGCTTCG
This sequence comes from Streptomyces shenzhenensis, assembly GCF_003688995.1. Taxonomy (GTDB): domain Bacteria; phylum Actinomycetota; class Actinomycetes; order Streptomycetales; family Streptomycetaceae; genus Streptomyces; species Streptomyces shenzhenensis_A. The sequence goes on from NZ_PENI01000041.1 coordinate 966, forward strand.
TTGCGTCCGGGGTCACTAATACGTCCGGGTGCATCCGGCCGGTCACCCGATGGGCTGCCTCCGCCGTGGACGGCCGTCGCGGCGAGCGGTCAGCATGGGCACCGGCGTGGTCCTCGGGGTTCCCAGCAGGTCACGCCGTGGTGCGCCCTGCCATTGGGCCCGGCGGGACACGTGCCACGCCAGGCGGGGCCCCTCATGAGACGGCGTGTAGGGGCCCTGCCCGCGAGGTCGACGTGCGGGTGGGAAGCGGGGCGCGCACACTGGCTCTAGGTGTGGTTGCGTCTGTCTGCGCTGCTCTCGCCCGCACCACGGTATGCCTGACATGCCCTGGCACGGTTCCAGCGGACGGCTGTGCACAGGGGCGTATCACAGCGGATGCCAGGTGGGCGGGCACGCCGCCGGTTCAGATGGCAGGTACCTCAGTCCCGGGTCGTGCTGCCGTCCCTCACCCGTACGGCCGCTTCCTGAAGGGTGGCCGCGAGGCCGAGCGGTCTGCGTGGCCTGCAGCGGCTTGGCCTCCTGGGCTGCTCCGCAGGCCACGGCGGGGTGGGGTCCCTCGCACACATACGCTCCGCCCGAGAGGCCCCGCCCACGAGATCAACATGCGGGCCGGGAGCCCCGCGCGCAGAAAAAGCCCAGGAACGGTTCGGTTAGGTTCTGGGCAGTCCGGGCCGCCCCCTATGCCACTGGGGTGCTTACGCCCTCTGTGCAGCCGGTCGGCGGTACTGTGCAGGGGGCGTTTTGCTGTGCCCCAGGGGCGATTGGGTGGGCTCGCTCTCGGAGCGGGCGGCGGGCCCGCCAATCCGCCTCCAGAGATGCGATGTTGGGCGGAACAGGCGAATGCTACGGGCCTGCCCGTTGGTTCCTTCCGGGCCGATGTGGCGACTTGGGCCTCTGCTGACGCCCCCGTGCGACAGAAGCACATGTGTGTGCCGAACGCCTGGCCGTCGCCCGAATGCTCCGTCCGATTCGACGGCCCGATGTGCCGGCCGCCAGTATGAGCGTGGGTACCGTGCTGGGCCTTGCTGGCGCCTCTCATGCCCTGGCACGGCTGGCCCGTGCCGGGTGTGCCCCTCACCGACCGCGCGATCACATGAGGGGTGCACCCGCCCGCCGCTGGAGCGACCTCATCCTGACACCAGTGGCTGCGGCTCCGCTCTCCCCACGGCCAGGGGAGGGCGGGGCCGCTTACCCATGAAGGTCAGCGTTTGAGGGGAGAGTGGACAGTGGGCCGGACAGTCCTGGCGGTCAGCTAGCCGGGCATCGGAGCCACGGTCCGCGCAGGGAGGCCAGTGTGCAGGTGATCGCCTCAGCTCTTTGGGGGTTCGGCCACGGGCAGGGCGCCAGGCAGTTCGCCGAGCTGGGACTGTCGCTGCTGCTGTCCTCGCTGATCGGGCTGGAGCGGGCAGCGCGGCAGAAGAGCGGCGGCCTGCGTACCCATACCCTCGTCGGGGTCGGCAGCACGCTGTTCATGGAGGTCTCCCAGCACGGGTTCATGCCGGTGCTCGGACACAATGTCGCCCTGGACCCGTCCCGGGTGGCGGCGCAGATCGTCTCCGGGATCGGATTCATCGGCGGTGGCCTGATCTTCGTGCGTCGCGATGTCGTCAAGGGACTGACCACGGCCGCCACCGTCTGGCTGACGTGCGCCATCGGCATGGCCTGCGGCGGGGGCCTGGCACTGCTGGCCACCGCGGCAACAGGGGTGCACTTCCTCGTCGTCCGGGGCTACCCGCCGCTGACGCGCCGGCTCGGTCCAGGCCTGTCGGCCCAGCAGGTCGAACTGCAATTGTCGTACCAGGTCGGCAGAAGCCTTCTGCCACGCATCCTGGAGCTGTGTACCGGCCGAGGCTTCAGCGTCCTTGACACCCGCATCGGCCGTGCCCCGTGGGAAGAAACCGAGACACTCCAGCCCCCGGCCGAATACGAGATGCCTGCGCCCGCCGTCGCCCAGGTGCTGCTGCGCCTGGAAGGACGTGGGGAAGTACACCAGCTCGTAGGAGAAATCGCCGAGCTGCACGGCGTCCTGACCGCCGAGATCAGACACGACGTGGACGCTGTCTGAACGCCGCGCCCCGCACGACACGGCGGTGACCGTGGTGCAGCGCTGCTCACCCCGTGAACCACGGCTCGGCTGAGGGTCTCCGGCGAGCCCATAACCCGACTGTCCCACCTGATTCGACGGCCTGCCGAGGCGCCACGAGCATGAACCCTGGGTACCGCCGTGGGTCTCTGGCACCTCTCAGACCCGGCACGGCGGGTCCGCGCAGGGTGTGCCCCTCGTAGATCGCAGCGCCTGGTAAGGAGCACACCCGCCCTCCGCTGGTCCAGTCTCACCTCTGGCACCAGCGGCTGCGGCCCCGGCCTTCCGCGGTCAGTGCTTGGGTTCTACCTAACAGTCCTCGCAACACGCCGGGCACCGGCTGGGACCTGCGCGAGTACCGCCATTCCGCTCTCGCCCACCTCGGTGAGCAGGGCGCCTCCCTGCTGCTGATGGCGAAGTCTCGGCACAAGAAGCCGGAGCACGTCCGCCGCTGCTTCAAGCCGTCCCCCGAGGCGATCTCGGAGCTGACCAGCCTGCTCGCCCCCGGCAACGCACACCGCTGACCTTTCGTAGCTATGGTGATCTTGGAGTGGGGTTGTGCGCCGGCCGCCTACCAAGCGCGGGTGACCGCCTGGATTGCCGTGTCACTAAGCCGACCAGGCACGTAGCCTAGGACGGACACCGTCAGGGACTGCTTCGCCGTCGCCTGAGCTGCTCGGTGAGACCACTCGCCACGCGTTGGAGCGGCTACTTGACTCGCAGTTGCCTCACGAACTGGACTGGACCTGCGGCAGATCTGCTGCGGGCGACCATCGACACCGTGCTCTGCGGGAACGGTCCGCTCAGCAGACCGCGGCACCGACGGCGCAGGACTCCGGGCGGTCGTTCCGACGGCCCGCGATGATGAGCAGGAGGTGGGCTCGTGACTGGGGCAGAGGGCCGGGTGGCATTGGTGACAGGGGCCAGCAGCGGAATCGGTGCAGCCACCGCGGGTCTCCTTGCCGCGCGAGGGATGCGCGTGGTGGTCAACTACCTGCGCAACACCAAGGCGGCCGACGAGGTCGTGGCCGGCATCGAGGCCGCAGGCGGGCAGGCCATGGCCGTGCAGGCCGACGTGCGCGAGGCAGCAGCCGTCGCGAGCATGATCGAACAGATCCAGGCGGCGTGGGGCGACATCGACGTGCTCGTGCACAACGCACTGATCCCGTATGCGGTCAAGTCGTTCCAGGGCATGACGTGGGAGGAGCTGGGCGGCAAGATCGACGCCGAGATGCATGCGGCGTTCGCGGTCACCAAGGCCGTCCTGCCCGCCATGAGTGAACGGGGCTGGGGACGCATCGTCTACATCAGCACCGGCCTCAGCCGCCGACCCCGGGCGGGCATGATCGCGCTGGGCGCGGCCAAGGCCGCCCTGGAGCAGTTCGCCCGCTACCTCGCCCAGGAACTGGGCCCGCAGGGCATCACGGTCAACATCGTCGCAGCCGGCCCGGTGGAGGACACCCGCATGGGATCCGCGCTCGACGAGAAGACCAAGCAGCGGCAAGTGGCCCTCACCCCCGTGGGCCGCCTGGCACGCCCGGCCGACATCGCCCAAGCAGTCGCTTTCTACGCCAGCGAGGACAACTCCTTCATGACCGGCACCACAGCCGCGGTCAACGGCGGAATGTCGATGGACTGACAGCCCGACCGGCATCCGCCGCACCGTCACCTCAGCACCCCACGCCGCGCCGTCCCACGCTCGTGCAGGACGGCGCGGCGATGAAAGGATCAAGGAACAGCTGCATGTACAGGATCGATCTTGCCTACGTCGGGCGGGGCCTGCACGAGGAACTGGCCGCCTACATCGCCGACCAGCAGGACTACTACGCCGACGAGGGCGTCCACGTCGCACTGCGCGACGGCTGCACCTGGGACATCGAACGGCTGCGCCGCTGCGCCACCATCGGGCTCGGCCGGGCACTGCTCTCCCGCCTGACCGGCGGCATCCCGTGGGTCGCCCTCAACGTCAACACCCACCACCCGCTGTTCTGGTTCCTCGCCCGCCCCGGCCTGACCTCCCTGACCGACCTGGCCGGCCGACGACTGGCGGTACACGCCCCCCGCACCCCACCCGGGTGCTTCGCCCGGATCGTGCTGCGCAAGGCCGGCCTCGATCCCGACCGCGACGTCGACACCGTCGTCCGCTCGCCCGGCGACTACGGCATGGACCTGCGCCGGCTGCGCGAGGGCACGATCGATGCCGCCTACGTCGGCAGCACCATGGCGCCCGAGGCGGTCGCCGCTGAGCAGGGCTGGCAGGTGCCGGCCTGGGTTGGTGACCACTTCCAGATCCCCACCGTGGGCGTGGCCGTCGACCCCACCTGCATCGACCCGGACGACCCTGCGGTCCAGGCCGTCGTTCGAGCCCACCGGCGCGCCCTGCAGGTGATCCACAACGACCCCGACACCACCGTGCGGCACATGCGGACGTTTCTCGGCGGACATACCGAGGACGAAGTCCGAGCCCACTACGAGACGTTCATCGCGCCATACTTCACCACCGACGGCCAGGCCGACCTCGCGGTCGGCGGCAGCGCGATCATCGAGGTCGCCGCCGAACTCGATGTCCCCGCCACCGTCACGGCAGCCGAGTTCTACCGCAACGCCGCAGCCTAGAAGCGCGGCGACGCCGCGCTGTCAAAGCGCGGGCAGTACCTCAAGACCACCCACGCAGAGACCTCCGCGGCCGCTCGTTGGCCAGGAGCTCCAGGCGGCTGTGCGACCCCGAGTCGACACTCGGGCCGCGCCACACCTACACGGCAGAAAGACTTATCCCCAAGAGCCCGGAGCTCGCGTCGGCAAGCTGTCACAGCCTCATGAACGATCGAAGCCGCCCCTGGGTCAGGCCCTGCCGTTTTCCCTGCCCGGCATCGGCTCAGCGAGTGCTGTCCGCCATTCAGGGGCACCGAAGGCGTCCGCGAAGTACTGCGTCTCGTGCGCCACATGCCCGTGGGCAAATTGCATAATGCTCACTGAGTAGGTGGGCACCCCGTCGTATGTGATGACGCACTCGCTCACCCACAGATCCCCGCCGCCGACGATCCGGTGGACGGTGAAGTGCCGACTGGCAGGGTGCCCGCCGCGTTGCGCCGAAATCGTCGCGCGGCCCCGGAATCGTTCACCTGACTGGGAGTAGTCCAGGATCGCGTCCGCAGCGTAGATGGCGTGCTCGGCTTCGGTATCTCCACGTTCCGACGCCCGCCAGTGTTCCTCGACTGCGGCCCTGGTCCGGATGTCAGCATCCATCGCACTGTCCCCTCTGCGGGCGGCCGGAGCGATCCGGGGGACCTGGGAACGCTTCGAGGCTCCCCAGGATGCCGGGCCGTTGAACGTAATGGGCATCGGTGACGGCGTAGATCGCCGAGGCGGCGACTCATCTTTAAGGACACTGCGATTCAATTCCCCGACCGGGGTGACCAAGCATCACGGCCAAGGGACCGGAGCAGACCGAAAGTCCTGACAAACACGCCTCCGATCCACTGCAGAGACTACTTGTCACTTCGGGAGTGGAGTGCCGTGTCGGGCCTCGTCGGACTGGGCGATCGGTAGTACATCCTCGTGGTGTCCGGCCTGCTCATGGTGCCCGGCCCCGTCGGCTGGTCCTCCGCCGGCTGGTGCTCGACGGGCAGCAATACGACCAGTCGGGCACCAGGCCTGTTGTCCTCGATGTGGGCGGTGCCGTGGTGTGCGGTGACGATGTCGCGGACGATGGCGAGGCCCAGGCCGGTTCCGCCGGTGTCTCGGGCGCGGGCGTCGTCGAGTCGTGTGAAGCGTCCGAAGACCCGCTCGCGGTCTGCTTCGGGGATGCCTGGGCCGTCGTCCGCCACGACCAGTTGTGCGGTGCCGTGCTGGGTGTGCAGGGTGACGTCGATCCGCGTCTCGGCGTGCCGCAGGGCGTTGTCCAGCAGATTTCGTACCACCCGGGCGAGGGCGTCCGCGTCGCCCTGTACGCGTGCCGCGCCGACGGAGTGCTGGTCGATGATGAGCGGGGTGCGCCGACGCGCCTCACGTACCTCGGTGTAGACGACCTCGTCCAGGTCGACGGGGCGGGTCCGCAGCCGGGGCCGGGCGTCCAGCCGGGCCAGTTGGAGCAGGTCGTCGACGAGTCTGGTGAGCCGTTCGCTTTCCTGGAGGAGACCGGTGGCGAGGCTGTGCCCGTCGACCGCGCCGGGGTGGTGGGCGGCGACTTCCAGGCGGGTGTGGAGCGTGCTGAGGGGGTTGCGCAGTTCGTGGGCGGCGTCCGCGACGAACCGCCGTTGCCGTCGGGCTGCGGTGTCCAGTCGGGCGAGCAGGTCGTTGAAGGTTGTGGCCAGCCGACCGAGCGCGTCGTCGGCGGGCGGTACGTTGACGCGTCGGTTCAGGTCAGACGCGGTGATCTCGGCGGTCTGGGCGCGGAGGGCGTCCACCGGGCGCAGCGCGCGCCCGGTGAGCAGCCAGACCACGCCGGTGAGCAGGGCGACGACCGCCGGTACGCCGGTGGCCAGGGCCGCGGTGAGCTGCGCGAGACCGTGGTCGACGCTCTCGGTGGGTACGGCGACGTACACGGTCACCGGGGTGCGAGGGGTACCCGCGGGGATGCCGACGGCACGCCAGGTGCCGCCTTGCCCGATGGGGATGTCGTTGACGGTGTGCGCGCGGGGGGTGTCCGAACGGCTCGCGGGAAAGCCGAACGCACGGGGGTGGCCTCGCAGGTTGGACGAGCTGGCCAGCACGACGCCCTTGCCGTCGACGACCTGGACGGCTCCTTCTCCGTGGCCGATGGAAGGCACGTTCGGGGGGATGTGGTCGCTGCCCGTGTCCGAGGCGACGACCTGGGCGCGTTGCAGGGCGGTCTGGTCGAGGCCGCTGATCAGACTGGCGTGCAGCCAGACGACGAGCAGTACGGTCGCTCCGGTCAGCCCGGCCGCGATGACCGCGGTTGCGGCGGCGGTCAGCCGCAGGCGCAGCGACCGGCGTGCCCACCAGGAGCGGAGGCCGGCGGTCACAAGTCACCTCGTGTCGCCGCGCAGCCGGTAGCCGGCCCCGCGGACGGTCTCGATGGTCCGGCGGTCGAACGGAGTGTCGATCTTGCGTCGGAGGTAGCCCACGTACACCTCGACGATGTTGGTGTCGCCGTCGAAGTACTCGTCCCAGACGTGGGAGAGGATGTCGGTCTTGCTGATCACTTCGTCGGGGTGCCGGAGCAGGTATTCCAGGAGGGTGAACTCCCGTGCTGTCAGGTCGATGTCGTGGTGGCCGCGGCGGCAGCGGCGGCGCGCGGGGTCGAGGGTGAGATCGTCGGCGGTGAGCACCGCGGGCCGGGCGGGCGCTCCGCGGCGCAGCAAGGCCCGGAGATGGGCGACGAGCACTACGTAGGAGAACGGTTTACTCAGGTAGTCGTCGGCGCCCAGGTCGAGGGCGTCCGCCTCGTCGTACTCGCCGTCCTTCGCCGTGAGCATCAGCACCGGTGTCCACACCCGGGCCGCCCGCAGTCGCTTCAGGACCTCATACCCGGACAGTGAGGGCAGCATGATGTCCAGCATGATGACGTCGTAGCGTTCGTGGGTCGCCCGCCACAGTCCGTCCGCGCCGTCGGGGGCGACATGAGCAACGAAGCCCTCCGCAGCGAGTCCGTCGGCGATCGCCTCGGCGAGTGCGTGCTCGTCCTCGATGATCAGCATCCGCATGACTGTCTCTCCATATCCACCCTAGCTCCGGACCGTCACAGCTGTTTCTTGAGGCTTGCTGAGAAGGGGGCGGGCTCTCAGGCCCTTCTCAGTGCCCAGGGCGCAGGCTGAACGTGACAGGTCAGGCGGGGGCGGGTGAGCGGAGCGAGGCGAGCGACGATGAGGGACTTCAGGGACGACGAGCGCCAGGCGCGGCTGCGGGATCCCCGGGAGCGCCTAGGGCGCGATGAACAACGGAAGGCCGACGGCCCGCGGGAGGGCGGGCGTCCGGAGCGCCGGGGGGTGCCGGAACTCGACGAGCGGCAGCGCCAGGTGCGCATGGCACGGGTCGCCGAGCAGCCCTTCGGCTGACGGTGTCTGCGGGCGATCCGTGACCTGTGGGGCACGGACCGCCCGCAGGCGGCGTCAGTAGCGGCGGAGCGCGACCGCCGCGGTACGGACCCCACGGCGACATCCTCGATCCCCCAGCCAGGCAGCGTCCGGGCCGGCCTGGGGCCCGTGCCCACGTAGCCGGCGGCCATGCCCCGGGCCAGACCCGTGCCCAGGCCCTTGAGGTACGCCTCCTTGCGCACCCAGGTCCGGGCGAAGGCCGGCGCCCGTTCCGCTCCGGCAGCGCCGTAAGCTCGGCCTGCTCCTGCGGGTGCAGCTCCGGGGCCAGCCCGGTCACGACCGACGGCGACGGGACGCGCTCCATGTCGACGCCGACCGGCCTGTCGGCGAGCGCGGTCAGACACAGGTCGCCGCTGTAGGCGAAGGAGAAGTACGCGCGGCCGCTCGTCACCGCGGGCCAACCGTGCGGGCGCCCCACACCGGGCACGGCTCGCGGGTGTACGTCACCTGGCGCGGTGCGACGCCGAGCCGGTCGGCGACGAGGCGGCGCAGCGTGGTGTGCGCGGTGAGGCACGTTCGTGGATCTTGGGCTGTGCGATGGCGTACGCCCGATGGTGTTCTCCGGCGTCCGGGGACGTCGGCGCTGCCTGCGGTTGGGCGCGCACCGGCCACCGTGCGGGCGGCAGACTCACGGCTGCCTCCGCAGCGCCTCCACCAGGTTCCTGGCCAGGTCGAGGGTGTGGTGCACGGGCAAGACCGTGGCCCGTGCACCAGTCGTCTGGGGCCGCCGGGTGGGGCCGACAACCACGACCCGGCCTGCGCCGAAGCGGGTCGTGAGGGTCGCAGGTGTGCCGGGCGGGTGGGTGGCGAGGACCGTAGCGTCAGCGTGCTTGTCGAGGATGAGGTAGGGGCCGTCCTGGAAGAAGAGGGTGCGGGGGCGGCCCCGCCAGGCGACCTGGACCAGTGTGTCGCCCGTGCCCTGGGGGCTCCTGGGGAGGAGATGTACCGGTTGCTGTCCGAGGGCAGCAGGCCGAAACCCGGTGTGGCCCCGGTCAGACAGCCGCCGAGGCAGGAGCCCAAGGTTGCGCCCGTCGCACCGGACGAAGGTGCGGATCGCCCCGCGCTGCGGTTGCCGCCTCCGGTATGCGGAGGCCAGCCTGCCGCCACTGGGCTGGGCGTACACCACCGCGTGGGCGAGGGATTCCGGCGGTCAGGGCCAGTGCCTCGTGGGGGCCGGTGAAGCGGACATCAAGATCCCACGGGCGCGGGCCAGCAGCGCGGCTACCGCCTCGGGGCAGCCGGGCAGCGAGGCCGGCCCACAGTAGACGAGGGTGAGGGGCGGTGTCCGGCGCCGCTCTCGGGGTGTGCCACCGCTACCTCTCCTGCCTCTTCGTCGGTGCGCGGCTGGCGCGGGCGTCGGCCGGTGCGGCGAGCCCCTCGGCGGGCAGACCGTGCCAACTGGTCCCAGGTGTCAGCCGTTCGCCCTTCATGACCAGCGACAGCGCCCCGAGCCGGACACCGGCGCCGACCTGCGTGTCGTACAGCACGACCGTCCGCGCACCGATGCTCGCGCCGGGGCCGACGGTCACCGTGGACATCTTCATGACACGGTCCTCGAACAGATGGCTCTGCAGCGATACGTGCATGCCGACCGCGGCGTCGTCGCCCACCTCCACGAGATCGAACTCGGTGAGGTACGTGGTGCCGATCCAGGTGCGCCGTCCGATGCGGGCGCCGAACCAGCGCAACACCGGCGGCAGGAACGGCGTCCCCACCAGGACGCCCACGCCCGCCGGCACCGCTGCGGCCTCGAAGAGACCGGTGGCGAATTCGGTACGGCGCACGAACAAGCTCCACAGCGGCTCGACGCGCGGACGGTACCTGCCCGCGACCGCCCACTTGGCCAGCACGCAGAACCCGATGACGGTCAGCACCGAACCTGCGGCCAGGAGCGGGGAGATCAGCAGCGGCGCCGGCGGTCCGGTCTGGCGGGCGATGCCAGCCAGGGCCAGCAGGTACAGGAAGGCGGTGGCGGCGATCACCGAGGCGGGCATCGTGACCCGGAAGAACTCGATGGCCAGCCGGCCCAGCACGGCCCTGCGGGAGGGCCGGAATGTCTGTTCCTCGGGGTAGGCACCGCTGTCCTGCCGCACCGGCAGGCGCAGCGCGGGCGAGCCGAGCCAGGTGCTGCCAGGCGGCACCCGGTCCGGTGGCGGCAGCGTGCCGACCCCGATGAGGGAACCCGGCCCGAGCCGGGTTCCGGCAGGGAGGAGCGCCGCGTTGCCCACGAAGGCGCGCGAGCCGATCTCGGTGGGCCGCAACGCCATGCGGTCGGCCGCGAAGGTGGCGATGCCGACGCCGGCCATGTCGGCGACGAAGCTTCCCTCTCCGAGGGTGAGCAGGTCGGGGTCGATGTGCGCCGCCGTGGAGACTTCGGCGTACCGGCCCACGCGGGCGCCGAGCAGCCGCAGCCAGGGCGCCGTGTAGAGCGTGGCGTAAAGGGAGTTGGTAAAGAACAGGCTGTGTTCGAGCAGCTTGTCGGCGATCCACTTGCGCACGCCGAGTCCCGAGCGCGCCGGGTGGATGCCGACGGGTGTCCTGGGCAGAACGGCTCGCTTGCCGACGGCGACGACCAGGCACACCGTAGCCACGAAGAGCGGGCCGGACAGCACGAGCGCGGCCAGGACGGCGGCCGTACCGCCGTACGAAGCGGCCAACCAGAACAGGGCGGCGCTCGGCAGGACCATGATGAGCACCGCGGCTTCCAGCGCGGTCAGGCCGAGCACTACGGCGGCCAGGTGCCGCGGCCGCCAGTGGTCGGTCGCGGTCCGGGCGCGCAGCATCGTCTCCACGTGCGGGTCGAGCGAGGCGACCGGGCGGGCCGGCGAGCCGGCGCGGCGTGCTCCAGCCGGGACGGCCTCGTCCGGTCCCACCACGGACTGCTCGCCGAGCGCGGACCCGGCACCCAGGCAGGCGCCCGGTTCGAGTACCGCGTTGGCACCGACATGGGCCCGCTCGCCTACGGTGATCGGGGCGACCGTCACCCATCCGTCGGCTACCTGCCACGGGCGGAGCGTAGCGCCGTAGCCGATGGTGGCGTCACGGTCGATGCGCAGCAGCGCGGGCAGACCGACCACGCTGCTGACGATAGTGGTGCCGGGGCCCACGCGGGCGCCGAGGAGCCGCAGGTAGGGGCCCATCAGCGGCGATCCGCTGAGCACCCGCACCGGGCTGAGGCCGAGCAGCACAATGTCCAGCACCCACAGCCGCAGATACGTCGCTCCCCACAGCGGATACCGGCCGGGCCGGATGGCGGCCGTCAGCGGTCGCGCGAGGAGGAGGGGGACGAGCCAGCGTACGGCGAAGTAACCCACCAGCACGGCGACGCCGGGCCCGACGACACCCATGCCTGACGCCTGGCCGTGCAGCAGCGCGTAGGTGCCGGCCACCGGCCCCGTGAGCAGGAAGAGCAGCACGTAGAACGCCGCCGCTTGGGCCAGTCCGGCGCGCGCGATGCCCGCACGGCTGTGCCGCAGCGGTTCGGGCCCGGGCCGTGGCGGCGCAGGAGAGGCACTCTGCGCGGAGCGCAGCCGTGCCGCGAACGCGCGCACGGTCGGGTTCTCGTACAGGTCGCGCAGGGTGGATCCGGCTGCGCCGGCCCGTTCGCGCACCAGCGACACGGCGCGGGCGGCGAGCAGGGAGTGGCCGCCGAGATCGGTGAAGAAGTCGGCTTCTGCCGAAAGCTCCTGCGGGGCCATACCCAGCGCCTGTGCCCAGGCGTCCCGCACCTCAGCCTCCCGCGCATCGCTGACCGGTACCACCTCGCGGGTACTGATGAGTCTGCGGCCGCTCGGCGCGGGCAGGGCCCCGCGGTCCACCTTGCCGCTCGGCATGACGGGCAGCCGGTCCAGGAAGTCCAGCGTCGAGGGCACCATGTAGGCGGGCAGCGCGCGGCGCAGCCTCTCGTGCAACCGCGCGGCAAGGTCGTCACCGAGGACCGTGCCGTCGCTGGCGGGCACCACGTAGGCGGCGAGCACACGGTCGCCGTCATACCCGTCGCGCGGGGCTACGAGGGATGTGGCCGCCTGGATGACCCCGGGGTCTTCGAGCAGTACGTTGTCGATCTCGTCCAGGGACACCCGGTAGCCGCGGATCTTCACCTCGGCGTCGGCCCGGCCGAGGTATTCGATCTCCCCGTCGCCGGTCATCCGGCCGAGATCGCCGGTGCGGTACAGGCGGCCTGGGTCGGGCGCCGGCGGGTGCTCGATGAAGCGGTCGGCCGTCAGATCCGGACGGCCCGCATAGCCGCGCGCCAGGCCGGGACCGCCCAGGCAGATCTCCCCGACGGCGCCCTGCGGCACGGGCCGCAGCCGCTCGTCCAGGAGGACTGCCGAGTACGTCGGCAGCGGGCGGCCGATGGTCACCGGGCGGCCCGGCCGGAGTTCCTGCCAGGTGGCGGTCACGGTCGCCTCGGTCGGCCCGTACGTGTTGAGCATGCGTCGCCCCGGCCTGCTCCACCGCTCGACGAGCGAGGCGGGACAGGCCTCGCCGCCCACGATCAGGCGACGGATCCGTGGCAGGTCGCGCGGGATCGTCGCCAGCAGTGTCGGAACGCAGTACAAGGCGGTGACGTCGTGTTCCTGAAGGAAGTCGGCGAGATCGGCACCGAGCCGGGCCGGGCCGCCCGGTCCGGCGACCAAGGTGGCCCCGGCCGCCCAGGTGGGCCAGATCTCCTCGATGGAGAAGTCGAACGAGATGGTCATGCCCTGGTACACCCGGTCCTGCGGCCGGATGCCGTAGACCGGCGACACGACACGCAGGAAGTTGCAGATGCTGGACCCGGCGATCTCCACGCCCTTGGGCCGACCGCTGGAGCCCGAGGTGTACATCACGTACGCGAGCGGGTCGTCCGCGCCCGCCGAGCGTTCCGGGATCCGTGCGGCCGGCAGACGGGCGAACTCTTCGGCGTACGCGTCCACCCGGATCACCAGGCACGTTCCGTCCGGCTCCGCCCAAGCGGCACCCCGGGCGAGCGCGGACGTGGTCAACACCACGGTGGCGCCCGAGTCACCGAGAATGAAGGACACCCGCTCGGGCGGCGCCGCCGGATCGACCGGCACGAACGCCGCGCCACTCTTGCAGACGCCCAGCAGGCACACGTACATCTCCACGGACCGGGGCAGCATCAGAGCCACCCGGCTGTGCCGGCCGATCCCGGCACCGCGCAGGTGGCGGGCGACCTGATTGGCCCGCGCGTCGAGTTCGGCATAGCTCAGCCGTCGTGATCCGCATTCGAGGGCGCGGGCCGAGGGGGTACGGTCGCAGGCGTCCTCGAAGAAGTGGTTCAGCCGGCCGTGAGTACCCGCACTGTCGGGGACGGTGCGGCTCCGAGCCGGAACGACGGGCATGGGCTCCGCCTCTTCGCTAGGAGGAGGGATCGGTGTCCCCGGTGACTCCTCCAGCCTGTGCGTTGCCCGCTGAGAGGACGCTGAGAGCCAGCATCCGCTCGGGGAGGAAGCCCGAGGGGCGATGTGGGGGTCGACACGCAGGAGAGCGTCCGCGGCAGCAAATACACCAGCCAGGCGTAGAAACGACAACGGCCTATGCGGCCGGTTGGGCGTGGTGCAGTCCATGGGGCAAGTGGGATTGGTCCTGGACAACGCCGCGGCCGAAAGCTCAACTCGCTGATCAAGGCCGAGTACATTCATCGGCACACGTTCGCGACCTGGGCCGAGGCCCGGCTGAAGATCGCAACCTGGCGACATGGAACCGGCAGCAGATCGCCAACCAGCTGCCGTCCTTGCTGCGGGAGTACTACCCGGCTGCCCTGGCAGCGTTCGAACCCTGGAAGAACAGCCTTTGCCGCGCTGAGGCCTACAAGGTCCTCAAGCTCGCTCCGACCCCCACGCGGGCGGCTCGGCTGACTCACACTCAGCTCCGCGCTCAGACGGGCCGGCCGCCAACGCGGCATCGACGCCGAGGCCGAGCGGCTTCGTGAGGGCGGACGACGAGATCGGGGAGGCCCTGGAACTGCTGCGGTGGGACGTCGGCGGTCAATACGTGGAACGCCCTCCGGGCCTCCGTGTTGTCATGGCTGGGCTGGTGTGCCGAGCGCGGCTACAACGGCCCGGCGAAGCCAGCCTGGGTGAAGCGGCTGACACCGCCGGACTCGGAGCCCCCGGCCCGTTCGAAGATGGCGGTCGACCGGCTGATCGCCCGCGGAGGAGATCCTTGCGGTCAACATCGAGGAGCTGGACCCGGCCAGGCGCCGAGCGCGGGTCGCGCTGGCGGGAATCGACAAGTGCCGGGCCGCCGGGTGCCCCGCCAGGGCCAGCGTGATCCTTTCCAACGTCCGGCGCAAGGACGAGGTGCGCCGCGCGAACCGCTCGGTGAGCCCGTCCACTTGCTCGACGAACGTACGGCGTCCGCATTCCGCATCCCGCATTCCGGCACCGGAACCGCCGCACCGCCAGGTCGATCACGATCCTCCGACCGGCCACCGCCAGGTCGGCCAGGTGCCGCCGGTACTCGCCGTGGACACGAGCAGACACCGTGCACAGCCTGGGCAGGCCGCCTCCCGGGTTGCGGTCCGCGCCGCGCAGGCCAGTGCAACAGCGGTGCGGGGGAACACCGACAGGGCGGGGTCGGCTTCGATCACGAGGAGTGTGTGCCCGCTGCGCCGGCCCGGGATCTCCCACGCCTGGCCGCGCCGCGGCGGCGGAAGGGTCTCGCTCACGCTGCGGTCCCGCCGTTCAGCTCGTCCAGAGTGTCGAGCTGCAGCTCGTCGAGCTCGGCGAGCGTGTCCAGGCGGGACTCCTTCCACTGGGACAGCCATGCGGCGGAGTCACGCACGGCCTGTGCCATGAGCGCCTTCGCCGCGTACGCGGACAGGTTCCCGCCTGCCTCGCTGTTCGCTGCCTCGCGAACGTCCGCAGGCCGACTCACCGTCACGCGCTGCTTACGACTTGCTTCATGCTTGATCACTGGCGAGACCGCCGCGCTGGAGACGGCACGGCAGTCTGCGCCTGCACTGAGCGGGAACTTGGTGAAGAAGGACGGCCCGAACCAGGGACCCCGGCTGCGGAGCGCCGCGTAGGCCGCTCCTGCGTCGTGATGGCGCAACGCGGTGACCGCCGAGGCCAGTGCCGCGTCCGAGCCCTCGGCGGCCAGGATCATGTGCAGGGTGACCGGTCCGCTGCCGCCGGGGGAACCGCGTTTCCCCTTCCCTCCATACGTAGGTCGCGACCAGTCCCTCTCTAGAGGGCCTCGCGTTGCAGCGCGTCCGCGACGATCGACGTCACTGCCGCCCGGTTGACCCCGGCATCACCACTGCGGAAGGCCGAAGCCAGTACTGATGGCCAGGGTGTGATCTGCGCCCACTGGCTGGGGGTGTAGCGGACCGTGTGCGCGCCGGGCGTCGCGTTCTCGTTCGGTGGTCTTACCCGCGACGCGACTGGCCTCGCGCCCTGCGGGCTGATCTGTCGACCACGCCGGAGGCGGCGCTTGCTGCCGCCAGGCTACCGAGGAACGGATCAGCGCTGGAATGCTGGGAGCCATGCCACATCTGCGTCATCCGCCGCACGGCTCGTGGTAGGAGTGGATCCGGCCCACCGCCTGTTCCCATCGGGTCCGGCTGATCGGCTGCGGGCTGAGGGAACACAGATAGCGGTAGGCGTCCTCGGCGTTGTAGTCGGTGAGCTTGATGCCGGATCCACCACCGGGCAATAGGTCTGTCGTCATGGCGAGCGTGCGGCCATCGGGGCTGAACTCACCTGCGTGTGCATAGGGATCGGGTAGCGTGCCTTTGTCCCAGGGATGCGTGGGATCTCCGACGTCCCATAGGTGTTCCTGCCAAGCAAGGATTGTCCGGTCGGCCAGTGTGCGATGGTCAGGGCTGAGTGAGAAGCTCGACATCTCACCGTCTCCGGTGACCACTCCGACGCGCTCTGGGTCCGTGCCGGTGTCGCCGATGTCCCACAAGGTGATACTGGAGTCATTTTTGGTTGCCACGGCGAGGGTGTTCTCATCGATGAAGCCCGCGGTCTGCACCTTGGCCGAGATCCCGCCGGAGCCGATTTTCTTTATGTGCCAGGGATCTTTGAGGTTCCACATGGTCAGAGGGCCCTCAAAGTCCCACATCACCAGCAGATGTGTCTTGTTGTTGTGTGCGAGGCCGGCAATGTAATGCGGCTGGTCGAAGATGTACAAGCGCTGCGGCTCGGCGGTGCCGCCGACCTTCCACAAGCTGGCCCCGAAGTTGTCCCAGACCATCAGTGTCGTGTCGTTCAGCAGGTGCGAGTGGACCTCGGAATATGGGCCTTTGCTGTGCACTGGGATCTTTCCGTCAGGCCGGGGCCGACTTGGATCGCTGATGTCGAAGACGGATACGGTCGGCTGACCATCGGCGCTCACCGCTAGCATCCGTCCGTCGTTGGAGACTGCTGCAGTACCGGTCGCCGTGAGTTCCGACATGTGCTTGGGGTGTTGGGGGTTCCGCATGTCCCACAGGGCAATCTTGGTGTCACTTTGGGTGATCACACTTCTTCCGTCGCCGATGAAGTTGGCGTTGTTCCATTGCTGAGGGAAGGTGTAGGCGATCGTGGGGTGATGCGGGTCCGTGACGTCCCATACACGTGCCGGCTCCGGTTGCTCGCTGTCTGCTGAGACAGCGAGCAACCGGCCGTCGTCACTGAACCCGCTGCCTGGCACATCCGTGCCGTCGGCTGCGAGGGATCCATGCAGTACGGGGCTCGCGGAACTCCACACACTCAGTGAACCCTTCTCGCCTCCGCTCGCGAAGGCGGAACCATCCGGACTGTAGGCGACCGCGTAGACAGGGTGTGTTGTGGGGTAGCTACTGAAGACATCGATACTCCGGGTGTCCGGGGGGCCGGCGTTCCTCCTGGCCTCCCACTGCTGGACCGTCCCGGTCGCGTCGGCGGCAAGGAATGCTCTGCCGTCCGGCTTGAAGGAGATCGACAAAATGTCGCTGTGGCCTCCGCCCGAGGACTGATCCACGTCTTCGGCAATGGGGTGGTTGATGTTGGTGGTGTCCCATACCGTCATGGCGCCCAGTGATCCGCCTGCGGCGAGCAGTGTGCCCTGTGGGTTGAAGGCCAGACTCCAGACGGAGTCGGTCTTCAGGGTGATAGCGGGGTTCTTGGCAGCCCGGCCGTGGTCGTCGATGCTCCACAGCATGACTCTGCTGGTGCCCGGGCCGGCACCGGTCGCTGCTGTGCCGATGGCCAGGGTCTTGCCGTTGGGCGCGAAGGCGACGGCATGCACGTCCGGGGCACCGACCGTGACATGCGGGAGCGGTGTCAGGCGGCTGGCTGAGTCCGTGTTCCACAAGTGGACGACTCCGTGCGCGTCGGTCACGGCGAGTACCGAGCCGTTCGGGTTGAAGGCGATGTCCGGGGGGAGCGCCGCGGGGCTTGATCGGCGCGCTCTGGAGACGGGCTTGGCGGGATTAGTCACGTCCCACAGGGTCAGGGACCGCTCCGTCTGCACGGCGAGGATGTGTCCGTGGGGCTGGTAAGCGATAGCCGCGAGCCCGTCGGTCTTGAGGACACCGCGGGCGACCGGCCGGTTGGGGTGGGAGACGTCCCACAGCCGTACCGTCAGGTCCTTGGCGGAGGCAGCGAGGGTGTGGCCGTCACTGCTGTAGGCGACGTTGAACACCCGGTCGGTGGGACCGGTCAGAAGGACGGGGGCCGTTGTCACGTACGAGTGCAGCACGCTGGCGCCGGCCTCGGTGGTGGGAGAGATGTCGTAGGCGGCCAGGCTCAGCCCGAGTGCCGTCGCAGGTTCGCCGTCGCGCAGTGAGTCGGCGAGCAGAGCGAGTTGCCGGGACGCGATGGTGTCCGCCCGGTCGGCCGCCAATCTGCTCTGCCGCACAGCGATCAGGCCGCTGAGCAGCGCGGCCACCAGTACACCGACGCTGATCACGGCCGAGGACCGCCGCAGTCGGTGACTGCGCACACTCCGCTTCAGGAAGCGCTGTTCGGTAGGGGTGAGCACGGTGCGGTGGCCGGCGTCGGCGAACCACTCACGGGCCGTGGCCAGGCGTGCACCGCTGTAAAGGACCCCACGGTCATGGGTGCTCTGCCACTCGCGAGCCGCGTCGGCAAGCTGACGGTGGATCCGCAACGCGTCTCGGTCCTCGTCGATCCACCCCCGCAGGCGAGGCCACCAGCGCAACAGGGCCTCGTGAGTGATCTGGGCGGTGTGGTCATCGAGCGTAATCAGTCGGGCGTCTGCCAGAGCGTCAAGAGCTGTCGAGATATGCGCTGCCTCGGCCTCAGAGCGTCCCTCAGTGAGCTCGGCCAGCTCGACTCGGCGCCGGGTGTCCTCGAAATCCTCACTGACGTGCACCATGCGCAGGATCAGATGTCGTGCTGCCTCGCGGGCACCAGGATCGAGCCTTTCGTAGACGAGGTCGGCCTGCTTGGTGACTGCGTTCCACACTCCGCCGCTGTCTTCGTATCGCTGGATGAGCAGATCGCGACCCTCGCTGTGTGCCCAGGTTTGCTCCAGGGCGTACGAGAGCAGAGGGAGGAAGCCGAACTCGGTGGACTCCTGTTGCTCCGCGCCGACTCGCAGGTCACGCAGCACGAGACCGCTCAGGCCATCCTCCACGCGATAGCCGACCACAGTTGCGGGCCGCTCGATGGCATGCCGCAGTTGTTCAGGGGTCATCGGCGCAACCGGCACCTGATTCTCACGGAAGGTCGGGACCAGTTCCGGATAGGCCAAGCAGCGGCTGTAGAAGTCGGCCCGGACTGCGATCACGACTAACGCCGCCGCGGGCCAGGGCCCATCCGGTCTGCTGACCGAGCACAGCGCCTCGACAAAGGCGCGTCTTTCGGTTTCGTCAGTGCACTGGGTGAACAACTCCTCAAACTGGTCGACCAGAACCAGAAGCCGTCCCTCATCTCCGTCTTCCCGGACGAGTGCCTGCCTGACCAAAGCCGACAGCTGCCCTGGGAATTCACGCAGCTCTGCGGCGAGCACCTCGTCAGACGTCCCGGCGCTCTGGGCGAACCGTCTGCCCAATGTGCTCAGCGGACGGTCCCCGGGCGTTAGCGACAGATACGGCCAGGTCCCCGATCCGCGCACCCGGAGCTCTCCGCGCCGGATCGCCGGCAGGAGCCCAGCGTGCAGCAGGGAGGACTTACCTGAGCCGGACGGCCCGACGACCGCGACTGGTCCCCCCTTGTCGGACCACTCCGACATCTTCTGCAGCACTTCGCCGACCAGTTGCTCGCGACCGAAGTAGTACGCGGCGTCGTCGACACCGAACGAGCGCAGGCCCAGATACGGGCACGGCGGTTCGGGCCCCTCCTGCTTCGTCCCCGGCGCCAGCGGCACCCGAGCCGGGCCGGCTGCGGGATTGTCCGCCAGCACCAGCTCGCCCCCGCGGTCGCTGAGGTGCCGGTGCGGTTCCGGCAGCCCTTGCGCCGGCAGAGCGCGCCGTAGATGCCGGTACGCGTCCTCGACTGTCAGATCCGGCAGCCCGGCGGGGACGCCCTCACGCAGAAACGACAGCAACGCGCCGGTGAAGGCCGTATATTGCGCGCCGACCGGGGCCAGCGCCTGCTCATCGGCAGACGCCGAGGTCAGTACATACGTCCCGCCGAGAGAGGCAAGTTCGAAGGCATGGGCGGCCGCAGTGCCGATTGCGCCCTTGGCGCGCCCGGCGAAGCAGCAGTCGAGTACCACCACGACCGAGCGGGCCCGGCAGTCGCTCAGGGTCTCGCGCACCGCCTGGTACGGCAGGGCGTTGAACGTCAGCCCGGTCACCGGATCGTCGGTCGCATGCGTGGCCAGGTATAGCTCGTTACCGGGGCTGACGAGACCGTGGCCCACGTAGTACAGGAGCAGCACGTCGGCCGCCTCCGCAGCGACATCCCTTAACGTGGTACCTACGACGCGCGGATCCTCGGGGTCGATGAGGGACCGTAGGTGCTCCGCCCGCAGACCGCACCGTTCCACCAGGATTCGGCTCAGCTCGCGCACCGTCTCCTCGACGGCCTGCACGTCGGGAAGCGCCGAACCTGGCAGATGACGACCCGAGCCCACGATCAGGGCCCGGGACCCCTCCGAACTCAGCGCCGTGGGCCTGTGCGGGAGATCGGACGGCGTCATCAGCCATCCACCTCATCGGGGCGAGAAGCTAGGTCCCTCGTCAAACGGTCAGCCGTCTCCCGCAGCTCCTGCGCCGTCTGGGGCAGGACCAGGTCCGAACTGACCACCAGCGTTGAACCGTCCGGCCTGGTGATCTTCACTTCCATCCGACCCGCTCGTCGTTTCAACCACGTCACCGCGACCGTGGCAAACCCCGTGAAGGCGCCTACGTTGCCGAGGGCGATCACCAGGGCATCCAGACCGGTGCCCAACGTACCCTCCGACGGCGGACGGGCCACCAGTCGTACCCGTCCCCGCAGTGATTCCTCGGCTACGAGCCACTCCCGCAACGAACGTAGCTCGTCGGCAGAACGCTCTCCCGTAACTTCCACCCGTACGTCCACACGGACATGGTTACAGCAACTGTGTTGCCAGCAAAAGGGCTTCCGCAACTGGGCCCGCCTGCCCGCCCGTACCCCGACGGCCATGGAACGCATCGGCCGGGCCCGCGTCGATCAAGAAGTACTCCGCTGGGCCTTCAGCCGCCTCGGCTCGGGCACATAGGCCCTTCATTACACCCGTGCCGTTCTCGAAGCGCATTGCCTGCTCATGCCAGGCCGATGGACCGAGAGCCGTGCTGCTGCCCGGCCCCGCTACTCGTCCGTACGGCTACGCCCACTCCATACTTAGCTCAGCAAGCGCTGCCCACTGGTCCTGATTGAGTTTGGCTCGCTTGGATTTGGTGTTCGAGACCCAGACACCCAGCTTCACGACCACCGGCTCGGTCTCGCCGTAGACCGCGATCTGCTCACTGTGGCCGCAGGGTACCGGCCGGTGGGCGCCTTCCCGTTCCACCCACTGCGCGAGAGCCACAAGTCCCCGCTGGAACGCGTGTTCCGCCTTGCTCGGGCTTTTTTCGTCGCGCGCTCGGCCGCTGGAGTGGGAGACGGCGCCTCAGTGGGCTGCACGCCCTGTCGGGACAGCCGTACCTGCTGCTCGGTGGACAGCTGCGCCCAGGTGCCTGGCTGCTTCTGCCGTGCCAGTCACTCGCCCAAGTCGTCGCCCTCGAACAGCACGCCGGGCTGGATGTCGAGCAGGGTACCGTCGGCGTCGACCAGGTCCACGAGCACGCGGTAGTGGCGTTGCTAGTCGAGCGGCCAGGGCAGTTCCCGACGCTGGCCGGACCGGCTGGCGTTGAGTCCGCCTCGCCAAGTTTGCCCGCCACACCGTCTTCGACGGCCAGGTCGTCACCGACGAAGCCCGCCTACGCCGCATCGTGGCCCGCCACGACCCGTACGTGTACCGGGGACCTTCGTCACCTGCGTCTACAACCCCGACCGCGCCCTGTATCGCATGTCCTCCGACCCTG
The DNA here is from genome assembly GCF_003688995.1 of Streptomyces shenzhenensis. Classification (GTDB taxonomy): domain Bacteria; phylum Actinomycetota; class Actinomycetes; order Streptomycetales; family Streptomycetaceae; genus Streptomyces; species Streptomyces shenzhenensis_A. The sequence continues at coordinate 22,540 of NZ_PENI01000041.1, forward strand.
GCGATCAGGAGGAGAACCTCAGTCGGCTGTGGAAAGAGAAGCCGACCTGCGCCGGACTCTCGCCCTGTATGAGGAGGCCGTCCGGCAGCTCACCCTCGAAAACGATGCCCTTCGCCAGGGCGGCACCGTTGTTCCTCTGCCCATCCGCAGTCGGACATGCCCGCCAGCGCAGCCCTGGCCTGGGCCCATCTGGGTCTGCTCAGCGCGCGGGCGGCTGGCATCGCATAGATGTGACGGTGTGGTCCTGACTCCTCCGATCGCACCGATGCTTGCCGATGCACGGCGGCAGATGCCGCCGGATGAGGCTCTGCCGCAGGAATGGATCGCGGAGCAGAAGGCGGACGGCTTCCGGGCCGTCCTCTTCGCCCGTCCCGGACTCGTCATGCTCCAGTCCCGCCAGGGCGCACACCTCACCGGTGCCTTCCCTGACATCGCCACTGCGGCCGCCGCCCTTGGTGAGGACCTCGTGCTGAACGCAGGCCGTCACCGCCACTGGGGCTCGCCGCACCCGCTACGCAGGACTGCGGAAGACCGCCCTCGCACACATCCTCACAGCCAGCGCCATCAACCTCATCCCCATCGATGCCTGGTGGACTGGGCAACCACTCGCCCCCATCCGGACATCACACCTCGCTGCCCTCGACCTTGCCACATAAGCAATTGGGCAAGGGGGTCCTAGAGATCTTCCACAACGGGCAGCGCAGGCACTCCGCACCTGGGCATGCTCAGCCCTTGTCGAGTACCAACTCCGTGCAGCACCTGCAGGGTAAAACCCTCACTATCCGAAAAAATCAGGACACCTCGGCCTCAGAGGCTACATTCGGCGCGCCGTGCGGTCGTGGTCGAGCCATTGATGGGTTGAGTCCGTGGCCGCCTTGATGAGCTGCGCAGTCTGCCGGAAATCGATGGGCAGCAGTTCCAGCGGGCGTACCGGCGGCAGAACATGGAGCCGCACGCGGGCGCGGGCCTGCGCGATCGAGGCTGCCATGCGTTGCTCTTCCAGCAGGTTGTACGCGTGAATAGCCATCGCGAGTACGGTGGACGGTGGCGCGGCCAGGTGGCACGGGAACCCACGGGCCAGGACATACACCTCGTCTGCACCGAGCGCGATCGCACGGTCGAGTGTGGTTCCGTTGGCTACGGCGCCATCGATGAGGTAGCGTCCCTGGATTTCCACCGGCGGGTAGAACCCCGGAACGGCGGTGCTGGCCATGAGGGCCGGTACCACCGGTCCGTGGGTGAGAAGGAACCCTCGCCCGTCGCATGCATCCGTGGCCAGGATCTTGAGGGGAACCGTAGCGTCCTCAATGCGCTTCAGTGGCAGGACGCGGTGAAGGAAACCCTCGAAATGACGGTTGCTGAAAACGTGATCGGCCCGGCCGGCTGCCGCCTGGCCGACCAGGAGCGGGTTGATGGGGAAAATGTAGTTCAGTCCTCCCAGTGCCCGCAGAACGGCACGAAGAGGGCGGCTCGGGAAGCTGGAGAGCAGTCTCGGCAGCACTTCTGAGGGCTCCAGAGGATACACATCGTGTGCCCCGACCTGCAGCCACAACCGTGCGAGTGCGTCGACACCCTGCGTATCCGGCCGGGCTGCGTAGAAAGCCGCGTTCAGGGAACCCACCGAGGCGCCGACGACAAGATCGGGATGTATGCCGTGCGCGGTAAGAGCACGCAGCATCCCTACCTGTGCGGCGCCCAGGCTACCGCCCCCCGACAGAACAAATGCTGTCGTCATCACGGAACCTCTTCGCGAATCCCGGAATTTCCTTCTGACGGTCCAGTGGCTCCCCGAACTGCTCGATTGGCTCGTGCACGAAGTGGTTGCCAGGAAAGTCACCCAATACGACTCTCACATCATTGCCTAATGCAAGAGTACGCTTGGAGAAGCGGGTCCGGAAGATGGCCGGAGCCGCACGAGGAAGGGGCCCGTGGAGTGGGCGCCCCCAGAGATCACCCCGAAGGCCGGAGTCGCCCTGCTGGCGCGCGCCCGGTCCCCTTGGTCATCGTGACGCGGCGGTCAGTGCCGGCACGTGACCGCTTGAGCCTATTCAGGGCGTTTCAGGGCACCGAGAGGAAGCGAGTCGAATGTCTGACCTCTTTCACGGTCGGCCCAACATCGCCGGCCACGCCGACGTGGCCGAGATGCGGGAACGGTATGCACGCGTGGCGGGCGGCCGTCAGGTCGTCGCCGTGGACGGGCTGATCCTGCTGGCCGGGCTATACACGGCCATCTCACCCTGGGTCGTGCACTTCCATGCACAGCCCGACGTCACCGTGAACAACTTGATCGTCGGCATCACCATGGCCGTGATCGGCCTGGGGCTGACAATGGCGGGCGAGAAGTTGCTCCGGCCGAGCTGGACGGTCGCCGCCATGGGCGTCTGGTTGATCATCTCGCCGTGGGTGGTCACCGCCAGCCACAGCGCCTCTGCAGGGATCATCTGGAACAACTGCTGGATCGGTGGCGTCGCCCTCACCTTGGGGCTTGCTGCCATGGCCATGGCAAGGTCGGCCAGCCCCAGCACCGCCACGAAGTAGTGCCCCCTTGGCGCGGCGCAGGTTGCGTCACCTTGGCCTGGCCGCGCCTCTGGTACGGGAACGCCCTCGTGAGGGTCCCAGGAGCCTCTCCCAGCACGACCAGCGGGTCCTCGCCGACATCGAGCAGCAACTCACCGAGGACGACCCCTACCTGACGCGGATGCCCAGTTCCTTCGGCAAGGCCCCCTGCGCATCCTCCTCCGGCACTGCCGCGAGGCCCTTTGGGTCAACGCGGCGTTCCTGTCGCTTGCCGCAATACTGCTCGTCGTGGCCATCACCCTTCGCGGTCCGGCCCTCTTCATCACGGCGATGGCCATGGCCTGCGTCTCGGCACTGCCGAAACTGACCAGATCCCTCCCGTACTCTCGCCACGGCGGCCGCACGAACCGCTGACCGTAGCGCCCCCGGGCACTGGCCATGTGATCAGCCACCGCACGAGTCGCCGGGGCTCGCATTCCGGAGCAGCAAGCCGTGCCACCTCAGCGGTCCGGCGGATCAGCCGTCGGCACGCTGCCCCTGCTCAGTCATCGCCGGATCGCGCCGCATGGGCGGCGAGCGCAGAGGACAGGTCATGGTGGACGAGGATGTCTGCACAGTCCCCGTCGGACAAACGTGCCTGTCATGTCCGCAGCGGCCACCACCGGTCGTGCGTTTCTTCTTGTAGCGTGGTCGTGGTAGCCAAGAGGCGCAGTTCTGACCCTGAGCTCCGGGCGGGACGGGTGCGAATCGTGAAGGAGACCGGCAAGCCGGTCGCTGAGATGGCGCGGGACTTCACTGGTTCGGGGGCGGAGCCCGGGCATGGCTCCTGCCGGTTCAACTCGCCTCTGCCTTGTGGCAGGCCAGGCAGGTGATGTGCCGCAAGGGTTCGCCGTGTGTCGCACGGCCGCTTCCGTTGACGTCCTGGACCAGAATGCGGCTCTGGTACGCGTGTTCGCGACAGACTGCCGCCCCGCAGCGGACGCACACGGCCACTGCCGGCGTTGCGATGATGTCAGGGCAGTCGTAGCAGTTCATCCCTCTCCTCTCGCTGTGCCAGGGCCAGGCATCAAGGCCAGCCCGCCCGCACTTCCATGCTCCCGCCGAATATTGCAGAATGCAAGAAATTGTGGGCATCTGTGCGCACTGGCAACCGTGGCCCACGATCGCCGGACGGGGAGAGTGAGGCAGAAGGGAATGGGGAGCCAGCCGGCAGGCGGCCTTCAGGTGCTGCGCGCCAAGCAGGCCAGAGTCAGGTCGTCCTGTCTCTTGGTCGACGACGTCCTCCTTGTGGGGCGTCCGGAGGGGCCGGGTTGAGCGGGTCGTCGATGAGGCCGGCGATACGACGCACCTCGTCGAAGGGGTCCATGGCCATCTCGTCCGCCGCCTCGGCGAGCGCCTTTAGTGCGGGAACGAGCGCGGCGCGGGTTTCGGCGGGCAGTTGCTGCACGAGGGCGCGGATCTCGGTGCGCCGGTCCGCAAGGACGCGCTCGACGAGGTCCCGTCCGGTGGGCGTGAGGCGGAGGATGACTTCGCGCCGGTTGTCTGGGTTGGTCTTGCGGTCGATGAGGCCGACGGATTCCAGGCGTTCGACCATGCGCAAGGCCGTCGAGGGGTTGACGCCCAGCGTCGCGGCCATGGCGGCGAGCTTGACGGGCCCGCACGTGTCGAGCACCACCAGGGCCCGCAACTGGGGCAATGTGAGGGAGTCGTCGGTGGACGCAAGCGCGCGGGCCGAGATCGCGACGAGCACTCTGGATGCCGCCATGACCGCCAGGGTGACCTCTTCGGCCTCCCGGTCGAGTTCCGTGCGAGAGGACGGTGTGCCGGAGGGGTTGAGTCGGGACTCTTGCGGCGTCATCGCGTTATTTGCACCCCTCCGTTCGGCAGTCTCGCGGTCTGGCATGACATTCTCACCCCCTACAATCATTGCACGATGCAATGTTGCAATGTGTCCACAGGCACGGAACCAAGCGCGACGCTCCGGCGACGAGGCGTGACGACGTAGAAGCCGAGCCAATACATGAAGCCTATTCGTTCGTGTGCCTGCGTCGTACCGTCCGTCACAGTGGTGAGGCGGATCTCCATCGTGCCGTCGCTGCTGGTGGCCACGGTCGTCGTCATGCCGGGCCGCCGGGTGGCCAGGGCCTCGCCGAGCAGCCGCAGGAACAGGCCGAAGGCCGCCAGGTCGAGCTCGCCGAGCGCGGACAACCGGGTGGTGCCGTCCGTGGCCAGCCGGGCGTGGGCCGCCGTGATCTACTCGGCCTGACGCGCGGCGATCTCGGCCAGCCGCCGCCGCTGTTCGGAGCGGTCCTGCACCTTGCGCGCCTTGCCGCGCCGCTCGTAGCTGCCGGTGCGACGCAGCTGCGGGCTGATCCGCAGTGGCTCGGCCTCGGCCCACGGGGTGGCCGCGGGCTCCGGGCGGGCGGCCCGCCCGGCGAGGGTGTCCACGGCCCAGGTCACCTGGTCGGCGAGGCCGAGAGCCTGGCCCATCACGGCCAGCCGTTCGGACTCGTCGTTGGCCACCCGCCGGGACAGCAGGTGCTGTCCAGAACGGATCTTGCCCCCCGACGCCATCCGCGCCCTGCCCAAGGGCACCGCCCTGGTCTTCGCCACCGGCATGCGCGCCGCCATGCTCGACCTGCGCCCCTGGTACGCCGAGCCCGGCGCCGGCGAACTGGCCGCCGCCTCCGCCCGCGCTTCGAAGGCCATCACCCAACGCGCCGTCACCAAGCACGCCCTGGCCCATTCCGACAACGGCCTGGCCCCATGACCGGATCCCGGCTGCACCCGGTGGCGGTCCGCTCCCACCTGGCCAGCGAGTTCGTCCCCACCTGGCACCGCCACCACGCGCCCCCGGCCGGACAGATCTTCGCCGTCGGAGCCGCCGATGAGACCGGCACCCTGCGTGCCGTGGCGATCGTCGGCCGACCTGTCCCCCCACCACCTCGATGACGGCACCACCCTCGAAGTCACCCGCACCACCACCGACGCCGCACACAAAACCAACTCGCCGCTCTACGAGGCGGCGTGGCGGGCGGCGAAAGCCCTCGGTTACCTGCGGCTGATCGCCTACACGCAGGACGGCGAGAGCGGCGCGTCCCTGCGCGGCGCCGGATGGCGCGTCATCGCCAGCCACCCGCCCCGGACCGGATGGCTCACCGCCTCCCGCCGCCGAGCCGACCACGGCAGCGACCGCATCTCCCGGCTCCTGTGGGAAGCCCCCTGACCCTGTGCAAGCCCGCCTCGGCTTCACACCCCAAACCACCGCCTACCCCCTGGGAGTTGTCCTGCAGACCGTCGACTTGACCGAGCACACCCGTCTCCTCGGCGAGGTGGCGCCCGCGCTGAAGGACCTCTGCGCGCAGGTGCAACGGGTATGGGAAGGCGAGATCGCCAAACCGGTCCGGGAGATCGCACCCATCAGCCTGTGGGTGCAGGAGCTGGCGATGCAGTGCACACGGCAGTTCCACGACCTGTCGGTCAGCCAGTACGCCGCGATGAAAGGTGGCGCGGAGAACCTGGCACACCTCGCCGGTGCCTGCTCCCAGATCTCACTCGCCGCCACATTGTGCAACCTGGCCATCCAGGACCGCACCGAGATCCTGCTGTACGAGGACGCCGACCCCACCCCCGCAGCCAGCCGGAACCGACTCCAACAGGCCGGTGACGAGATGCAGCGCGCGGCCACCACATACCGATCCGTCGCACAGCAACTTTCCCGCCGCCTGGCATCGGCCGCGGCTCGCAACGAGGACCAGCAGCTCATCGCCCACGCCCTGGCAGACGGCCCGAAGAAGGCACCCACTACCACCCCGCTCGCGCCGGCCGCCACAACATCACCGGCCCCGGCGGGCAAGCCGTCCACGCACACAACACGTTGACCGCCCCGCCGAACCCGGCGAAGACCCAGTCCGCCTCGCAGCTCATCCCCCGCTCGGAGATCCCATGTCCTTCGTGGACGTGCCGGACGTGTTCATCGGCGCCACCGAGGACGCCCACACGTTCGTCGTTCTCAACCGCCCCGTCCCCGACGCCAACCGCCTACTGACCGACGCCGGGTTCACCACCCACAAGGTGAACGGCCGGACGATCTACCTGCTGCCACCCACCACGGCCGAGGAAGCCAACGAGCAAGCCGGAACCGCGATGTACGGGCTCCTGGCCCACACACACGACCTGGTCGACCTGTCCTCGACGACCCAGTGCAGCCCCCACGCCACCGAGCCCGAACCCGACGTTCGCTTCACCCTCACCGACACCACCCTCACCGCGACCGCCATCACAGCAGAAGCCCGCTCCCTCCTGGAGCAACACGGTCTCACCCCTTCCGGCCACGGCACTTCGTACCAGCCGGCCACGCCACTGAACACAGCCGATCTGCTGTACGCGGTCGTCCGGGCCGAAGCCCACGCCCATGCCCTGGGGATCACCGTCCGCGTCGAACTGGGCATCCCCACACCCGACGCGATCCCCGTCCCGAGCGACCCGGCCACAGGGCCGGCACAGCGCCGTACCCGCTGCCCGGACACCACCCCGGTGCCACGGTCGCCCGCATCCGCCTCTGCTACCGCCCCAGGAACCGAACGCCGGCACTGACCTGTTTGCCGTTCATCCCGTCCAGGCAAGCGTCCTTGACCTACCGACTCCTTCCGCCCACCCAGGAGCCCGTTCTGCACGCCTACGAGCCAGCCGATCTCGACGACATGACGGTCACCGAGGGGCTCGACGCCGTCCTCACCGACCTGCTCGACCACCCGATCACCACCGCCTCTAACCGCGTGTTCACCGTGATGCGGCACATCGACCTCCTGTGCCACCTCACCACCCGCGCCACGGGCGAAGCCCACTTCGGCCTGGTCTACGACCACGCCGATGCCGCAGCCCAGGCTGCGGTCGAGCCGCTCAGCCGAGCAACCGCGCATCTCGGCCGCGCGGCGGCCCACTACACCCTGACGTTGGCCCCCGCCCTTGCCCTACTCAAGGCAAACACGCAGAGCACGCTCCAGCAGCAACTGGGCGCAATCCATGTCCAGTCCCAGCTGAGCGTGCACTTCCACGACGCTCTCCGCGCCCTGACCGAACCCCACCAGCCGAGCGAACACACCATGCCCGTGCCGCCCCCCCCAGTCAGCAGGCCAGCCGCCACCGCTGACCCCGGCCGCCTCCACGACCTGCCGCATGACGACACCACCTGACCCTGAACACACACCCCTGTTCAACGTGGACGCGCCCGTGCCACTGACGCCCGTGGAGCGGCTGCTGGCGCTCGCTGACCTCTACACCCAGCAGAACGACAGGATCGACCTCCTGTTCTCCGGTCAAGCCCACGCCGCCCCCGATGCCTACGTGGCCTCCGCCCACCGTCTGGAACGCGAGGCCCTCGCCTGCATCAAGGGCGTCCGGCAGCAGCGTCTGCCTGCCAGCGAACCAGTGTCCAGCGCTGTCGTGCGGCTGAAGCAGACCGTCTACCTCACCAGCGGGGCCACGCGCTATCTCACCGCCGCCCAGCACACCCTGCCCCCACAGGATGCGGACCACGCACGCCCCGATCCCCACCGCGGCTTCGGACAGTACGTACAGCTGGCCCGTGAACTCACCGCCCTCGCCCCCCTGACCATCGTCTCCTCCACCACCCACATAGCCGCCAGGCTGCACAACAGAGCCCGCAACACCAGCACTGTCACCGGCATTGACGCAGCCCAGCACAACGCCCTGCTCGAAGTCGCCCGCGGCCACATCACCGTCACCGAGCAGCACGGGCACCGCGTCCACAGCCACACCACGACGGTGGCCGTCGAGGTGCTGCGCCACCTGGAGGCGCAGCACCTGGTGACCCGCCAGCCCGCGTCCGCACCCCCGCTCTTCCCCGGCGGACCGCCTCGCGACCGCGCACGCCTGACCGCCCTCGGAATCTCCACTCTCAGCGCGGTCATCGATGCCCCTCCGCACATCAGCCTGTCCGCGACACGCCCCGTTTCCGCCCCCGTTGCGGCCAACGCCGCCCGAGCACACCGCTGACAGCACCGCCCGCTCGCTCCTCAGCGCCCGCCTGACGCCGCCTCGTTCACGCAAGGAAGTACCGATTCCCTCCTCTCCCGCACTCATCTGCATTTCGCTCGGTGCCGGCATTCAGTCCAGTGCCATGCTCGCCCTCTCCGCCAACGGCGTTCTCCCCAAGGCCGACTACGCCATCTTTGCCGACACCGGGTGGGAACCACGCACCGTCTACCAGCACCTCGACCGGCTGGAGAAGGAGATAGCCGCTCCAGCCGGAATACCGATCCTGCGCGTCTCCTCCGGCAACATCCGGCGAGACGCTCTCGACCCGGAGCACCGCTTCGCCTCCATGCCCCTGTACATCCTCAACCAGGACGGCAAGCAGGGGATGACCCGGCGCCAGTGCACCGGGGAATACAAGATCAAACCGATCAAGCGGCAGGTCCGGGAACTCCTCGGATACCCCTACCCGCTGCGCATCCCGAAGGACGTCTTCGTCGAACAGTGGGTGGGCATCTCCACAGACGAATTCCACCGCGCCAAGGACGCCGACGTCCGCTACATGCACAACCGCCATCCCCTGATCGACATGGGATGGTCCCGCAGCGACTGCATCCGCTACCTGACCTCCATCGGCCTCGCCGACACCCCGAAATCCAGCTGCCTCGGGTGCCCGTTCCACGGAAACGCACAGTGGCGTCGCATCCGGGACACCAGCCCGGAGGAGTGGCAGGACGTCGTCGCATTCGACGCCGCGATCCGCAGAGGCAACGCCCGCGCGAACGCAGCCGGTAACAAGCTGCTCGGGCAGGCGTTCCTGCACCGCTCGCGCATGCCGCTCGACCAGGCGCCCATCGACCACGTCACCGCAGCCGAATGGGCCGCCCACCAGGAAGAACTCTCCACCGCTGAGGCGCCCGTGCCAGACGTGGAAGAACTGGAGCAGGATGTGGAGGACGGCTGCTCCCCCTGGGCCTGCCGCGGTGAGGCGGACGCCGAGCTGACGCAGGGCGATTTCGGACTGGCCTCTTGATCCTTGATCTCTTCGCGGGCCCGGGCGGGTGGAGCCATGCGCTCTCCGTCCTCGGGGTGCGGGACGTCGGCCTGGAATGGGACCTGCGGGCCTGCGCCACTCGCACGCGGGCGGGGATGCTGACGCTGCGGACCGACGTGGCGCTGTATCCGGTGTGGCCGTGGGTCGGCCGGACCCGCGGCCTGATCGCTTCCCCGCCGTGCCAGGCGTGGAGCGTGGCCGGCAAACGCCTCGGCCTGGTCGACCAGCCCCTCGTGCACGAGGCCGTCGCCGACCTCGCCGTCGGCCGGGACACCCGCGAACAACTCCATGCCGCCTGCCAGGACACGCGCAGTCTGCTGGCCGCCGAGCCCATGCGCTACCTCCACGCCCTGAACACAGTGGGCGAGCCGGAATGGGTCGCCATGGAGGAAGTCCCCGATGTCCTGCCCCTGTGGAAGCAGTACGCGGCCATCCTGCGCCGCTGGGGCTTCTCCACCTGGACGGGCATCCTCAACGCCGCCGACTACGGGGTACCCCAGACCCGCCGCCGTGCGATCCTACTCGCCTCCCGCATCCGCACGGCACAGCCGCCCACGCCCACCCACGCTCAAGTGGCCGAGCCGGACTCCCTGTTCGGGCCCGGCCGCGCCCGGTGGGTGTCCATGGCCGAAGCCCTCGGCTGGGGCGCCACCGACCGGCCCGTACCCACCGTGTGCGCCGGCGGCGGGCCGGGCGGCGGACCCGAACCCTTCCCCTCCGGCTCCCGCCAGACCCTCGCCAACGCCCGCGACCGCGACACCTGGCAACCCCGCCACGCCGGAAGGGACGTAGTACTCGAACCGCAGACACGAGGCGCGGGACGGACCACCCGGCACGACACCCGTGGCCCCACGTCCGCCAGCAAGGTCACCCATTGGAAGTGGTCCCTGCGCAGCAACAACCAGACCAACGCCACGGTCCGGTCGATCGAGGAACCGGCCGGAACGCTGTTCTTCGGGCACCGCGCCAACGAGTGCACGTGGATCGCCGAACCCGTCACCACACCGCCGGAAGGTAACGCCGCAGGGACGCCGGACCCGATCCGGATCACCGCCCGCGAAGCCGGCCTACTGCAGACCTTCCCGGCCGACTACCCCTGGGCCGGCAACAAGGGACAGCAGTTCTCCCAGATCGGCAACGCCGTCCCGCCCCAGCTCGCCGCCCACCTCCTGGCCCCGCACCTCAACGTGCCCTTCGATCCCGACGACTTCACCCTCGCCGCATGAGGCCCCCACCCCCCAGCACCTTCGAAGAGGACCTGCCCGACCCCGCAGCACCGCCCCCGGTCCACTACGCCGAGCAGGCCCTCCTCGGCGCACTCCTCCTCGAACCCCACCGCCTCCACGACATCCCGAACACCCAACCCGCCCATTTCGACAGCGTCGCCCACGCCGCCGTGTTCGACGCCATCCGCACCATCCCGGCGCCGACACCCCACCAGCACAGCGAAGACGTGGCCTGGCAAACCCGCATCCTGGACCACGCCCGCCGGCAGACCCGCGGCCTGACCGCCTCCTACCTGCACACCCTCATCCAGGCATGCCCATGGACAAAGAACGTTGCCGCCTACGCGCGGATCGTCGAGGCCGACCATGCCCGCCGCACCGTGCGTGCCCGCGCCCAACGCCTCGCGCAGACAGCCACCGACAGCACCTTCCCCGACCCCGTATCGGCCACCCTCGCCCAGGCCGACGCGCTCGCCGACCTGCTGGACGAACTCGCCGACCGATTCCCCCGCCACCACACCTCCCTGCCCCGCACCCCGCCCCCGGCCACCGTGCCCCACGGCGATGCGGACGAAGCCCTCGCAGAGGAGCGGCTGGTCATCGCGACCGCCACCGCCCAGCCACAGGAAGCCGAAGACATGCGGTGGCTGACCGCACACGACTTCACCCATCCCCTCCACGCCGGCCTGTGGCAGTGCCTGAACACACTGATCCGGCGCAGCGCCGCCATCGACCCGGTCACACTCCTGTGGGAAGCCCAGCAGCACGGTCTGCTCACCACGGACACCGATCCTGCGGACGTACTCCGCCTTCTCACGGAAGTGGCCGCCTTCCCGCAGAAGTGGGGCGAAAGCGTCCTCCAGCGCTCCCTCCTCACCACGGCACACCACGCGGCCAAGCGCATCCAGGCATACGCCGACGATCCCGCTATCACCCCCCACCAACTCATCACCGGCAGCCGCCGCGCCCTCGCCGACCTGACCGCCGTACGCACCCGCTGGAACCACGCCACCTCACCCCCACCCGCACCCCGGCCCCCACAGACCCGAGCCACGCCACCACCACGAGCCGGCCCTCCCCGCACACAAACCGTGCCGCCCAAGCCACGCACCAACCGCTGACCTTCCCAGCCTTCACCCGCCACCGACCACGCCCCAATCCCAGGACCCAAACACATGACCGACAGCGAACACCCGAACGCCGACCCTGAACCCGACACACGTGTCGAAACCGTTCCCGCCTACAACGCGGACCCCGGCGACCACCGAGCCATCCTCGACGAGTTCGCCACCGAACAAGGCTGGGACAAACGCACCTGGCCCCACGACACCACCCACGTCATCCACGCATCGCAGACGCTGCGCATCCAGTTCCTCAACAACGCCGACCCGCGCGAGGACACCTGGACCATCGCCGCCTACGACACACCCGTCTCCGACCGGACCTGGCACCTCACACTGACCGCCGACACCCCGGCTCCCATCCTCAAGCGCCTGCTCACCGTCCTCGCCGAAGAGGACTGGGGCCCGGCCGACTTCATCACCGACAAGACCATCGCCCAGGCCACCCGCCCCCTCCTCGACGCCGCATGGCAGCCCACCCCACCAGGACGCTGGCTGCACTGGAAACCACTCCACGGCAACGTCCGCCTCAGCCTCGACGCCTTCGCCGCCCGGGACCCCGACAGCACCCTCATTGCCTGGACCATCTCGGCAGGCGCCAACATCAACCAACCCGACTGGGCCATCAACGCCTCCAACCACACCCCCGCCGACCTACTCACCCGCCTCGCGGAAGAACTCGCTCACGGCACCGGCACCGGCACCCACCGCACCGCCCGCCGCAGCACACAACGGATCACACAGACCGCCGCAACACTCCCGCCCAAACCATCCCGGGGACCATCGACGCCTCCCCGACGCTGACGCCACCCCAACACCGACACCGAGCCGCCTGTGCCCGCTGCCCACCACCCGGTCACAGGCAGAAACGAGTAATCCCGCTTGACCTCCCCAGCCTCAACGCGCGCATCCACTTCGACCGCCACCCACCCACCCCAGTGCCGTGACCGCCCACCTCACCGGCCCCCACCAGCACACAGCCCAGGCCCTCCTCACCACCCATGGATTCGAAGCCACCGACGAGCACACTCTCGTCCTGGCCCGCATCGACCGGGAGGAGCCCTACTAGGCAGAAAGGGCAGCCCAGGCACTGAACTCCAATGACGTCACGACCGAGATCACACCGGGTCTGAGGGAGGCCATCGACAAGGAATGGACCTGGGCCCACTACCCCATGTCCTGGTGCACCCCAGAGGAGATCCGCCAGGTCTCCGACACGGCCCAGAACATCTACGACGACATCCGCCACACCCGCCCCATCATCCACGCCCACGCCGACGACGGTCGCCCAACGTGGGTCCATCCCCGCGAGTGCGGGGAGCAGGAACAGCGGAACAACGGGAACACGCCAGGTCAGGGTCCATCCCCGCGGGTGCGGAGGGCAGGACGCGGACGGTCTTGCGCTGGTGGTGTCCGGGGGACCATTCCCGCGGGTGCGGGGAGCAACTGCAGGGCGGCGCCCCGAAGCGGATGTGCTGGGGTCCATCCCCGCGGGTGCGGGGAGCAGTTGCCGCTGGATGTCGTCGGCGTGCTCGGTGTGGGGCCATCCCCGCGGGGAGCAGTCGTGCTCACCTGCGCCGCGCTCGCCGTGGCTGGGGTCCATCCCCGCGGGTGCGGGGAGCAGCCCAGGCGCTTGGCGATCCGGGTCCGCATCGCGGGACCATCCCCGCGGGTGCGGGGAGCAGGGGTTGCCGAAGACGGTGTCGCGGAGGCGGGCGGGGCCATCCCCGCGGGTGCGGGGAGCAGTCCGTGCGGGCTCTGGCCCACACTGCGCGTAGGGGTCCATCCCCGCGGGTGCGGGGAGCAGGCGGCCGGTGAGCTCGCCGACGAGGTGCGGGAGGGTCCATCCCCGCGGGTGCGGGGAGCAGCTGTAGGTGACCGGGGTGCCGGCCGCCTTCGGGGGTCCATCCCCGCGGGTGCGGGGAGCAGCCGAACCTGCCTCCCCCCGTGTGGGCAGAGCTGGGTCCATCCCCGCGGGTGCGGGGAGCAGATGCGGTCGTACTGTTCGACGCTGATCCCGTAGGGTCCATCCCCGCGGGTGCGGGGAGCAGCGTGCGAATCTCCTGGCCCGGTTTCAGGCCGCGGGTCCATCCCCGCGGGTGCGGGGAGCAGACTTCCTCAAGGTACTGAACGATGCGGCGCTCGGGTCCATCCCCGCGGGTGCGGGGAGCAGGTGATGCTGACCTTGCTGGGCGGGGCCTGAGTGGGTCCATCCCCGCGGGTGCGGGGAGCAGTTCCACGCTGCGACGAACCCGCCCTTGATCGCGGGTCCATCCCCGCGGGTGCGGGGAGCAGGTGGGGCGGCCGGAGAAGTTGCCGGCGGACTTGGGTCCATCCCCGCGGGTGCGGGGAGCAGCCGTGAGGCCAGGTCCCTCCGTGCCGCTGGACGGGTCCATCCCCGCGGGTGCGGGGAGCAGCAAGACCGGATCGCGGCCATCAGCGCGCGGAAGGGTCCATCCCCGCGGGTGCGGGGAGCAGAAACGCGGGTCGGTCAGGATCCTCAGGATGGTGGGTCCATCCCCGCGGGTGCGGGGAGCAGTCTGGTTGACCTGCAGCTTTACAGCGCCTGGTGCGGGTTTCTGGCTACTTTCGCTGAACCGAGCGAACCGCCCATGTTGGACATGTGGGTCAGCCTTTGCCGAAGCGTCGGCGTTTGGATGCCTTGCTCCAGCCGGTCGGCGGCTGCTGAGGGTTGTCCGGCGGGGCGGTGCTGGCAACCGCAGGAGACCTGGGTGGGCTGGAGGTGGGGCGGTGGATGAGGGTGGCGCCTTCGTGGTCGGTTGGGTGCCAGGTGTGGTCGTGGGTACGGAAGGTCAAGCCTTGCTCGTTGTTGGTGGTGTGGGCGAGGAGGGCGCGGCCTTGTCCCGCGTAGTGGCGGACCTCGTCCCAGAGGATGTCGCGAAGGCGGGCGGAGGGGTTGCCGATGAAGACGCCGACGGAGATTTCGAGCATCCAGCGGGTGAGGAAGCCGCGCAGGCCGACGGGGCAGTTGGTGAGGACGATGACGGTCACCAGAGTCCGTCCGCGTGGGTGTGGTCGGGTCCGTCGTGGTTGATGCCGGAGGTCAGGTGGTCGCCGCCGTCGCTCTGGAAGGTGACCACGTCCCGGTCGTCGGTGGCGGCGGCCGGTTGCTCTGTGTCCGGCATCAGGAGGCGTTTGATGTCGTCGACGCACCGGTTGAGGAGGGAGGTTTCGTTGATGCGGTCGCGCAGGGCGCGGCGGGTGCGGGAGCTGATGTCTTCGTCGCTGTGGGCTGCAGTGTCGAAGGCGACGGGGACGCCGATGTCGGTTTTGTAGAGGTCGGCGATGTCGAGGACGAAGGAGAGTTCGTGGCCGGAGTGGACGAAGCCCAGGGCTGGGCTGCAGCCGAGTGAGGTGACGACGGCGTGTGCGATGCCGTACATGCACTGGGCGGCGGCGGTGATGGCCTGGTTGACGTTGTCGCCGCTGGTGTGGTCGCCGGGTGTGTAGCGGCGGCCTTTCCAGGGGATGCCGGTGCGGGCGGCCTGCGCGTGGTAGCAGTCTTTGACGCGTTTGCCTTCGCGGCCGAGGAGTTCGCGGCGGGTGAGGCCGTCGGGGTCTTCGTCGGGGAAGCGCAGCCGGTACATGGCTCGGGCGACGGCGAGGCGGGCGCGGGGGTTGGCCCATTGGTGGGCCTGGGCTTCCATGAGGGCGGAGGAGCGGGTGAGGGCGCGGCCGGAGGCGTAGTAGCGCACGGCGTGTTCGCCGACCCAGGCGACGGCGGCGCCGATTTCGCCGAGGACGATCATGGCCTGGTGGGTGATGCGGGTGCCGGGTCCGAGGAGGAGGGTGCCGATGGTGGCGGAGGGGATGTGGGTGGTGCCCTCGGCGTCGGTGGCGGTGATCGCGTTGGCGTCGCGGTGGATTGTGCAGCGTTCGAGGTAGATGAAGGAGAGGCGTTCGGCAGTGCGGGTGAGGTGGCGCGGAGTCAGGGCCGCGCGCTGGGAGACGGTACTCACGGTGTCGGCTGCCGCGGGAGGGGGGCGAGGGTGAGGAGGCCGCAGCCGTAGGCGCGGGCTCGGCCGATGCCCTGGGTGAGGGTGCGGCGCAGGGTGTCGGGGTCGGTGACTTCGAGGCGTCCGTCGAAGGTGACGGTGACGAGGGTGACCTTGTTCCTGCTGGTGGAGTTGTCCTGGCCGGGTTTTCCGAAGGCGAGGGCGCGGGTGTCAGCCACGGTGAGTTCATAGCGGTCGCCGTGGTGGGGGTGGCCTTTGTGGGTGGTGCCGCTGGGCAGGGTTCGTCGGTCGTCGGGCTTTTCGAGGATGCGGAACCCTGCACGGTTCTGCCGTTTTTCGTCGAGGAGCCAGGCCATCTGGTGGACGGGGGTGAGGTGGGCGGTGATCTTGCGGGGTTCGCCGTCCTTGCGGCGGATGGTGTGGACCGGGTTGGCGGTGAGCCGGAATGCCCACCGGCCGCCGGAGGCGAGGCGGTCGAGGAAGGACTGGTAGGGGCGGGTCTGCCAGCCGGGCGCGTCCGGGGTGGCGACGGCGGGCCAGCCGGCCTGTTCGACGAGGTGGGTGAGGTCGGGCCGGTCGGGGCTGACGACGTAGAGGAGTATCTCGGCGCGGGCCTCCTGGTCCAGCCGCCACAGCACTCGCGGGGCGCCGGGGGCGGGGGTGTCGGTGGGGAGGATGTGCGGGAAGGACGACATGACAGCTGCGTGCAGGGTCTGAGGGGAGGACAGCAGGCGGCGCGTGCCGGGCCGGGCGGTGTTGAGGCGGAAACGGGTGAGGAACATCAGGCGTTCTCGTCCTCCGGGAGTGCGGGCAGCGCGTCGAACGGGTCGTGGTGCACCGCCTGTTGGGGTTGCGTGGTTGAGGCGGTCGGTCCGGGGACGAACGTGGTGACGACGGTGCGCAGCGTGTGGCGGCGACGCGTTGGGGAGAAACTGACCGGTTGATCGGGCAGAGTGTCGCCGGCGGCGTCCTCGCCGGTGTGCTTCTCACGAAGGACGGTCAGCCGGTTCGGAAGCGTCGCTCGGTGGTGTCGCCGGTACCAGGCGGCCGCTTGCCAGGGCACGTGCTCCAGGATGTCCTCGATGCGGGCGTCCTCGTGGAGGCCGAGGTCGACGGGCCGGGACGGCGGGCAGGAGCGGCGGCCGAGGAACGGCGGGTAGACCGGTGTGCGCAGGGCCTGGTGCAGTCCGGTCAGCAGGGTGTGGTCGCCTTCGACGGCGGCGACGAACACGGCGTCGGCGAGGTAGAAACGCTCCGACAGCGGCATGGTCTTCCCGGTGACCGGGTGCATCGCCTTGTGGAAGTCGCGGATGCGGATGCCGGGCTGGTCGATCCGGACGCCGAACCGCAGGGCAGCCAGAGGGGCGAGGCGGGTGTCGTCGTCACGGTCGATGCCGGCCGCGGCTGCGAGCAAGCCGATGACCGCACTCTTGGTCGGGGCGGACTCGGTGGTCCGCCTCGTGAAACGGGAGGAGGCCCCCCAGGACTGCAGGGGGCCCGCGAGCAGGAGGGTCAGGACGCTGGTGCGGCTCATTCCGGCTTCTCCAGCCGCTCCGCCACAGCCTGGCCCACGGCGGCGACCAGCGCGGGCAGATTGTCGCTCTCCCTCCCCAGGGTGCTGAGCTCTCTGGTGTTCGGGCCGACCCGCAGGATCCAGGTCGGGTCGGCTTCGGCGCTGTAGGCGCGTTCGATGTCGGGGACGTACGCCGTGAGCCGGTCGCATGCGGCGCGGAGGTGGCCTCCCTCGTCCGCGCGGACGGGATCCTCGAAGGCGGACACGTAGCTGACCGGGCGGCTGGAGCGGAGGGTGACGAGGACGGCGTCGGGGAGGGTGTGGTGCCCGAAGGTGTTGATCTTCCCGGTGGGCAGGGAGGCGACGAAGCTGTGCACGAACGCTTCGACCGCGCGGCGTACGGGTTCGGTGCGCGGTTCGTCCTCGCGCAGGCCCTGGCCGAGGTTGGCGGCGAGCTGGTGGATACCGAGGGCGGCGTAGCGGTAGAGGGTGGCGGAGTTGAAGTCGACGGTGCCGATCATGCCGGCGCCGGTCTCCTCCTCGGTGTTCTCGTCATCGACGGCGGTGTAGTAGTCGGACTCGGTCTCGACGCGGTGGACGCTGAGGGCGTGGGCGACCTGGACGGCGGCGTCGACGTTGATGTCGGGGATGTCGGCGACCATCCGGCCGAACAGCGCGATGTCCACGGAGTGCCGGCTGTCCGCGATCTCGCGGGCCCGGTCCTTGTTCTTCTTGCCTTTGAAGAAGCCGGTGATGTCGGCGGCGCCTTCATGGGCGAGGCGTGCCAGACCGTCGAGCTGGCGGGCGGAGAGGAAGACCAGGTACTTGGTCTCCGGTGCGGGAGCGGGCCCGCCGTCCTTGGCCTGGCCGGCCTTGCGCTTGGGCACCTCGGTCTTCAGCCCCGTCGCCTTGATGGTCTCGTCGGCCAGACGCAGCGCGTCCGCGTCGCCGAGCGCGGGATCGAGAACGATGATGCGCGCGGCGAGGAGTTCGACGACCTTCTTCGTCCGCACGCCGAGCTCGCTCGGGTCGAGGAGGTGCTCGTCACGGAAGTAGGTGCGGATCGCCCGCTTCCACGCCTGGCTGGATACCCGGGCGCGGGGCACCCCGCCGTAGACGGCCGTCTTCGGCGCTCCGGTGTCGTCCCGGTTGAGGTTGCTGGGCGGGACGGTCTGCAGGGCGTGCACGTCCAGGAAGAAGCGGTTCACGAGGCGTCCTTGTCGTCCTTGGCGGCCGGCGGGTTGCTCCCGGCGTCGCGGGAGTCGGAATCGGAGTCGGACTTGAGGCGGGCGTGGAAGGAACGGCCCCACTCCCGGCGTACGGCGGCGGGACCGTCGGGCCACTGCCAGGCGTAGAGCTGCCCGGCGAGCAGCCCGTAGTCGAGGGGGATGTCCGCGCCGCGCAGCAGGGTAACGATGTCCCGCAGCCGTTGAGCGAGTGCCGTCAGGTCGGGTGCGGTACCGGCCCGCACCAGTCGCTTGCGGACCGCGTCGTCGATCTCTCCGACGGGCATCAGCCGACGGATCGCGGCGCCAAGCCCGCCAGGCCGCTGGTAGCTGTGCAGGCGGTGCATGCGTGATCCGCGGGACTGCTGGTGCAGCGCCCACAGAGTCAGTGCAGTATGCAGGGCGTTCTCGGCGCGGACAAGTTCCCGCTCGCTCAACTGGCGCCGGCCGTCCGCGGTGGAGTGCAGAGGACTGGTGTCGATGAGACCCCACAGGTCGGGCAGGGCAGCGGCGTCCCGGCCGGCGCCTCGGCGCAGCCGGGCGAGAGCGGCTACGTCCACGGCGCTGTCGCGGAGACAGCCGTCCTGCCGCGGCACGATCAACTCGTGGGCGAGACGGGCGACTCGGCCACGGATGCTGGTGGGGGCGGTCGTGGGAGTGGTGGTCATCGGTCCGTCTCCGGGTCAGTCCTGTCGTCGGGGTTGCTGGTCGGCCTCGGCGAGGCCGCCATGCCGGTGCCTGGTGTTCCGCCGCCGGCGTCGGTATCTGCACCGCCGCCGGCGGGTCCGGGCAGTGCCTTGGCCAGGCGGGCGCGGAACCAGGTGTCGGCAAGCCCGGCGTTCAGCCAGACGGTGCCGTTCTTGCCGGTGACGGTCCTGCCCTGCCAGGCGGCGTCTCCGGCTGCCTCGATGAGGCGGTCCCCGAGCCGGCCGAGCAGACGTCGTACTTCCCCTTGCCATTGGCTGCGCAGCTCGAACGGATCATCGGCGCTGGCAAGTTCGGCCAGCCATACGCGGTAGGGCTGCTCCAGCTGGTCGAACCCAATTCGGCGGGCGCCGTCCCTCGGTCCGTCCGGGGTGCTGCCGGCCGCGGCAGCCAGATCGGCGGCCAGATCGCCCAGCGCGCGCACGGCCAGGTCGGCATCGTCGGCGGCGTTCACGGCCTGGCGACCGTAGATGCGGTCCTGGCGGTGCAGCAGCACGACCGGGATCAGCAGGTGGTCGTCGACGATGTCATCGATCACGGACTGCTGCGTACCGTAGGCGGCACCGACCACCCGGGTCCGGACGAGGTGACCGCGTTCGAGATGGCCGTCGGTGACCAGGCGCGCGATCCATTCCAGAACCCCCGGGCGCAAGTTCGCCGCCGGCTGCGACGTCTGGCCCTGGTCCGTGCGGTCAGCGACGAGCGAAGCGATGCCCCGCCAGGCTGCGCGCGCCGGATCGTGCTCGCGAGGCAGGTAGACCGGTGCCTCACCGAGCTTCTTCTCCTGCGTCCTGCTGCGCCGCCACGACGTCATCGGCTCCCGGCGGAACTTGTTCCGTGAGGCCAGCGGATCTCCGTATCCGATGACGACGCCATGGACGCCGTCGTGGTCGTGATGCAGGCGCAGGCGGCGGGACTGCCAGGTGTACAGATCGCGAGGCCCGGTCGGCGCACGTTCCGCGCCGCCGGGACCGGGCGGCTCCCGGCGCCAGGCCGGCCGGTCGCCCGCATCGATGTCCAGTCCATCGGTGTCGGCGCCGACCAGGTTCAGCAGCAGCGTGTCACGCAACGTGTCGCCCTCGGCGAACACACCGCCCAGACCGCCGACCCATCCGGTACCCAACGGATACACCTTGCCGCCCTTGACCCGGTCGTCCCCGACCGCCCCGGATTTGATGCCTGAGGTGTCGTAGGCGTGGGCATGGACGACCCAGCGGGCGGCCTCGGCGAACGTCAGCCGCAGCCCGTCCGGCCGACGGGCCGTGAAGAACGGCTCACCGTTGGGCACGTCGGCCACGATCCGGTTCAGCGGGAAGATCTCGTTCTTCGCCGTGTGCAGCCCGGCCGTCTGGAAGAACGGCGCCTCGGGATGGAGCAGGTCGAATCGTTCCCGGTGGGCGTCCAGGTAGGCCTGCACCGGTGCGAAGCAGTCCAGGTCGTCCCGTAACTCCGCCCACTCGTCGATGTCCTGGGGGCCGTCGAGGGCGTCGTGCGCGATGGCCAGCAGCAGCCGCAGCAGAGCGAACTCCTGCGTCGGCAGATCCCCGACAACACGCCTCAGACTGCCTGCCTGGGCAAAAACCTGACGCAGCGACACCTCGTGCTGTCGGCCATTGACGTCGAGGACGCCTATCCAGGGCCTCGCGGTCAGGTCGAACGACGAGGACACGGCAGGGGGTTCGGCGGTGGTTTCAGCCACGCTCGTCACGGGTCACCTCCAGGCCATCCGATGGGCTGTAGTGCAGTGAGAAGCCTGCCAGGCGGGTCTGACAATGCTCGTCCAGCGCCAGAATCAGCTGGCCCGCGAGCCAGGGACAGTCCTTGCCCTGCCACGCCGGCAGGTACAGCTGCTCCAGTTCCGCAATAGCCCGGTCCATCACCGGCGGCGAGGAGAACTGCGCGGGCAGCCGCAGACCGCAGCTCGCAGCGGTACGGGCCGCGAAAGACGCCGGCGCATGGTCCTGCGGCAGCTCCAGACCCGCCCGCCTGCGGCCTCTGCCATCCGGCGGCAGCCACGGAAGAGTGGCCAGGGTGCCGTCGCCGCGGCGCTGTACGACGACGACCTCCAGGCTCTCCCGGCTGTCACGGACCTGTGCCTTCCCCGCCCGGCTGTCGTCGGCGTCCCCGACCCCGGCCGCCACCCAGCCGAACAGCGGTCTGCCGGGCTTGCCGACGTCACCGAGACGGAACACCGACGCCCGGTCCGCCTGATCGGCCCGGTGGGCGTCGAACTGCGCGCGGGCGTCGTCCATCCGCTCGGCCCAGGAAGCGGGTCCGAGCGGGGCAGTCCCGTAGGCCCGCTGCACCAGGACGCTGATGTCGCCGGGCAGCCGCACCGGCCTCCCACCGCCCGCAAGGTGCGGCAGGAGCGCTGCGGCCGACCGCAGCAGCAGGTGCCGCCCATACACGGCGACCGACCCACGCACCGGCACCGGCACGTCTGCCGCAGAACCGCCCCAGTCGGCGCCGGTGAGCAGACACCGGGCCGTACGCAGCCGCTCCGGGCGTTCGCTCTGGTTCTCACCGCGCCGGTGGCGGTGCAGGCGGCCCATGCGCTGCAGAAGCAGGTCCACCGGGCACAGGTCGCTGACGAGCAGGTCGAAGTCCACGTCCAGGGACTGCTCGGCGACCTGGCTGGCCACCACGAAGTGCCTTTCTTGCGGCCTGTTCGCCCTGTCCGGCGGTCCGAACCGCTCCAGCAGTTCGCGGTCCTTCGCCGCCCGGTCCAGGTCGACGAACCGGGAGTGCGCCACGGTCACCGCGTCGTCGCCGAACCGAGCCCGCAGCACCCGCGCGGTCTCCAGCACCCGCGCGACGGTGTTGCGCACCACCAGCACGCAGCCGCCATCGGCCGACTCCGCATCCAGCCGGCCGGCGAGCCGTCCGAGGTCGTCGTCCAGCCGCTCCAGGACCACATCCGTGGCCCGGCCCGAAGCACCGGGATGCCGCTCCACCGGCGCACCGCCGGGCACCACACCGGTGACCAGCGGATACACCGTCTCCGGCGCGTCCGCCCCCTCGCCCGCCTCGGGCTCGGAGCCGGCGTAGGCGTGCAGAAGCCGGTGGCGGCGGTCGGCGGGCAGTGTCGCGGACAGCACGACCACGGGAACGCGGTAGGCACCCAGCCAGGACAGCACCCGGTCGAGGTAGACGCTCATGTAGGTGTCATAGGCGTGCGCCTCGTCGATGACCACCACCTTGCCCGCAACGGCGAGGTGACGCAGCGCCAGGTGCCGGCTCTTCAGTCCCGCGAACAGCAGTTGGTCGATCGTGCCCGCCACGAACGACGCCAGCATGGCCTTCTTACGGCCCCGCAGCCAGGCATGCGCGACAAGCTCGGCGCCCGCCCGCCGCGCCCGGTCCGACTGCCCGCGCGACGCGACCGCGTCCTCGTCCACGCCGACGGCCGTGACCTGTCCCGCCCGCGTCATCAGACCCGCGAACTTCTCGTTGAGCGCCGCCTTGGAATGCGCCAGGTGCACCGTCCGCCGGCTGCCGGCGACCCCGGGCAGCCGGTCCAGCCAGGACAGAAGCCGGACGAACATGGCATTGCCCGTCGCCATCGTCGGCAGCGCGAAGAACACCCCTCCCGCACCCGAACGCGCCGCGAACACCTCGGCCACCGCCAGCGCGGCCTCCGTCTTCCCCTCCCCCATCGGCGCCTCCACGATCATCAGACCGGGCGGCTCCATCTCACGGGCCAGGTCCACCGCGGCCCCCTGCACAGGCCGTGCCTTCACCCCCGCCGCCAACCCGAACCGCGAGGCCAGCAACTCCTGCGCGCCCAGGCCCGCATCCTCGGCCTGCCACGGGGGCGGCAGGTCCAGACCGGGCCAGGCCCGCGCGAGGCGCTCCTCACCCTCACACCCGGCCCCGTCGGGGAAGTACGGGAACAACTCCGGGTTGCTCGCGATCCAGTCCGAGACGATCACCAGCGCGGTCAGCAGCACCTGCACCGGCTGCGGCAGCCGCACCGCACCCCAGCCGCCCAGCCGCTCCGCCACCCCGAAGTGGACGGCACAGGCATCCAGCAACTCGGTCTGCACCTCACGCCAGGCACGGCCGGCCGCACCGGGAGGCCTCAGCAACTCTCCATGTTCGTAAAGGGCTTTGATCTGCCCGTGCTCGGGCGGCACACCGTGATGCCCACCGACCGCGACCGCGAACTGCCCGGTCCGCGACGCCGCCCAGCCGTGCCGTTCCTCCAACCACTCGCCCAGCAGCACCTGTCCGGCCAGACCGTGCGGCGCGAGCCGCCTGTCCGGCCCCAACGCCTCGGCCGAACGCATCGCCAGACCCCGGTCACGCATCACACCGGCGAGCGCCGGCACCTGGCAGGCGAACACGGGCGTCGCCTTGCCGATGTCATGGACGCCGGCCAGCCACACGGCCAGAGACCGGGCATCCGCTTCGCCCCCGGGCAGCACACCGCCGATGAGACCGCGCACGCCCACCGGCAGCCACTCATCCCACAACAGGCCCGCGACCGCAGCCGAATCCTCCATATGCCGCCACAAAGGCAGCCACCCGTCACTGTCACGATCATGCTTCGCCCACACCGACCGGGCCGGCCCCCCAAGCCGACGCAACAGGCCAGAGCGGGCAATCCCCCCACGACTCATAGAGAAAATTCATACCGGTTCACGGCGCAACCGCGCGCGGAAACCTACAAAATCGACGATGACCAGGATTCCGCGAATGGGGCCTCCGGCTCAAGCGCCGGACGGGGAGAAGGCGTGAGGTTTGCTTTGCTACGTTTGTCGGACTCCGTAAACGTTGACAGAACCACACTGCCAACGCCATAAACCCGCAGGCCAACGAGCCTGCTCCCCGCACCCGCGGGGATGGTCCCGCCGACGGCAGCGTCACCGACTGGCGGTACGACTGCTCCCCGCACCCGCGGGGATGATCCCAGCTACCCCGATCCCGGTCGCCTCGTGGCCGGCTGCTCCCCGCACCCGTGGGGATGATCCCTCGGTGGCGTCGCGGACGGCGGCGCACCTCGGCTGCTCCCCGCGCCCGCGGGGATTGTTGTCCTGTGCCACCGAACATTGAGCGCGTGCTATCGAACCTTGACTGACGCAAGTTTGTGTCATCGGAGTTTGATCACGCCTGGTCAGAGGCGCGGCGGGGCCGGACGGCGCCGAAGGACGGACTCCCTGGTTTGCTGGAAGGGCGGCGGGCTCGACGTCTGCGCGACGCCAGCACGCTCGTCTTCGAGATCCCGCCAGTATCGTGTCAGCCATGACGATCGAGACCAGCAGGGAGCTGATGGCCTGACAGCCCCCGCCCGGCTGGCACGAGCTGAGCGGCGACCAACAACGAGCCCACCTGAACCAACACGGGATACGGATCCCACTGAGGCCAGCCGACTGGGATGCCCTGGACCATGATCAGCGCATGGCCTACTTCGCGTGGCACGACCGGATCCTCAGCGACACCCCCGAGGCGCGAGCGGCCAAGGAGCGCGAGTACCGCGAGAAGCTCCGGGCCTGGAGGGTGCTGATGGGTTGGTGGATCCTTTGCCTGCTCGTCGGGCTGGGCCTGGTGTGGGGAACCAGCGCGCTCGGCGGAGGTGTGAGGTTGCGCATCGGGCTCACCGTCTTCGCAATCGCCGGGTACACGATGGCGATCTTCGTTCCGATGCAGCTGACCAAGCCCGTCCCCCGGACCTGACCTGTCGCCGGACGACTGACAGCCATAACGAGTCAGCCTTCCACTGCCTGACGCGTTTCATAGGACGTGCTCAACCTTCCCTACGTTGTTCACCAGGACTGGGCGAGCCCTTCGTATGGTTCTCCCACCCAGGGGCGTCGGGTGTGGCTTTCAAACTTCTGCCGCTTGTGGCTTCCATCGATTGGCCGCCCGGCGCCCCACGACGACTCGGCTGCCAATTAGGAATTGCGAATGATCGCTCCGTAGGGAATCGACAGCGAGGTCGTCCGTCGGGAGGCACCTGCAGCACACCGTACGGAGGCACAACGTGGCCACAATCTGGGCCGGCATCGACGCAGGCAAAACCCACCACCACTGCGTCGCGATCGACGAGAGCGGCCGCCGGCTGCTGTCCCGACGCGTCGCCAACGACGAGACGGAACTGCTCGAACTCCTCGCCGACATCCTCGCCATGGGCGACGAAGTGACCTGGGGCATCGACCTGGCCGACGGCGGAGCCGCCCTGGCCATCGCGATCCTGCTCAACCACGACCAGACGGTGCGCTACATCTCCGGCCGGGCCATCCACCGCGCCTCCGAGAGCTACCGCGGCGAGGGCAAGACCGACGCCAAGGACACCGCGATCATCGCCGACCAGGCCCGCGTCCGCCGCGATCTGCACCCTTTACGCAGCGGCGACGACACCGTTACCGACCTCAAGATCCTCACTGGCCGCCGCATGGACTTGGTCGCCGACCGCACCCGCACCGTCAACCGCCTCCACGCCCAACTCCCCGGCATCTTCCCCGGTCTGGAGCGCGCTGGACCTCACCAACACCGGCCCGCTCACCCTCCTGACCGGCTACCAGACGCCGGCCACCATCCGCCGGCTCGGCACCAAGCGGCTGGAGACCTGGCTGCGCAACCGCAAGGTCCGCAGCACCGACCAGCTCGCCGAAACGGCCGTCCAGGCCGCTGAGCACCAGCACACCAGCCTCCCCGGGGAGAAGCTGACCGCTCAGCTGGTGCACACGCTGGCGAAGGAAGTGATGGCCCTCAATCAGCAGGTCGCCGACCTTGACAAGCTCATCGAGGCCCGATTTCGCGACCACCACGCCTTAGACGTGATCACCAGCATGCCGGGCCTGGGCATCATCCTCGGCGCCGAGTTCCTGGCTGCCGCCGACGGCGACATGAGCGTCTTCGGCACCCCGGACCGCCTCGCCGGCTTCGGCGGCGAGGCGCCCGTCCCACGTGACTCCGGCAAGATCAGCGGAAACCTCCGGCGTCCGCATCGATACAACCGCCGCCTCCAACGCGTCTTCTACGCCTCCGCGCTGTTCAGCATCCGCCACTGCGAAGAATCCCGTCATTTCTACGACCGCAAACGCGCCGAGGGCAAGCGCCACATCCAGGCCGTCCTGGCTCTCGCTCGACGCCGAGTCAACGTCCTATGGGCCCTCCTGCGTGACGGCCGGTGCTACGAGCCGGCTCCGCCGGCAAGGGCTGCCGCGTAGGAAAGGACGCGACACGTTGCGCGTCGGCCAGTCGTCTGGCGGGTTCCGTCAGACCAAGCAGAACTCGTTACCTTCAGGGTCTGCCATCACCACGTGATCCGGCTTGCCCTGCAACTCGTCCTCGCGGACCACAGTCGCACCCGCCGCGGTCAACCGCTCGACCGCCTCGACCACACGCGGCCAGCGGACCTCCCACGGTGTTTCACGGCCACCACCGACTTGCACGTCGAGGTGCAACCGGTTCTTCACCAACTTTGGCTCCGGCACTTTCAAGAAGGACAAGGTGGGGCCTACGCCGTCCGGATCCGAGAGATACGCCCCGTCGTCCCACTCGTCCTCCGGAACGCCATGGTACGAGAACCACTCCTCCCAGTTCCCGAACCCTGCGGGCGCGGGCTTCTCCGCATAGCCCAATGCCAGCGCCCAGAACGCGGCCAGCTTGGCCGGGTACGCGCAGTCGATCGTCAAGCTCCACTTGGTCGCCATGAGCCCTCCTCAGTCTGATGAACGGACCGTACCGGACACCTCTGACAACCCCCGGCCCGTCACTTCGCGCGCGCCCTGCGGCTTGATGAACGGCATTAGGAATCGGTGGCACAGGACAATTATCCTATGACAACGAACCTTGAGTGCGTGTCATCGAAGACTGAGCGCCGGGAGACTGCGGCCCGGATACTCAGGGCATGGAATTCGTCTTCTTCATGACCCTTCCCGGGCTCGTCATCGTGCTGACCCTGCTGGCCTTCGTTGACCAGTTGCTGTTGCGCGCGGGACGGGCCGGAGTGCTGCCATGGCGGAACAGCGGACGTCAGGGCCAGATATCAGCGACCGGTTCGAGCAGCTACACGCGAGCCTTTCGCCGGGCAAGCAGAACGAGCTGAAGGAGCGGCAGTCGGCCTTGGTCCTACCGGACAACGAGGATGACGGGGCTCCGCCGAACAGGACAACGGTTGATGTGGACGGAGGGACCGCGGTCGTCCGGATGCCTCGCTCCAGCCAGTAGAAGGCTCGCTCAACCTCCGATGGCACAAACTCAAGGTTCGCTGTCACAGGACAGGGATGACCCCAGCTCGGGCGCTCCCGTTCGGCCGGTCCTCAGCTGCTCCCCACACCCGCGGGGATGACCCAAAACCTGTACCAGGCGCGGGACAACTTCACGGCCTGCTCCCCACCCGATGGACCCACGCCCACGGCCTAGCCACACGCCACCGACGCCCACAGGACGAAGACAACTCCAAGGAACGGCATCTCCATGGGTCCCCCAATGCGGATACAGCCTGCGGAAATCGGCCGACTGGCGCAGCAAGTAGCCATCGACCATGCCGTGCTTCTCGGCATACCACTCGATCGTCTCCCTGGTCCAAGCGGGTAGGGGCACATCGCGGTAGTCCCCCACCCTCCTGTGCTGAGGCGGCCCGTACTGACAGGTCGACAGGACGACCTGCTCGGTAATCCGATACACATCGTCGGCCACGATGTTGTTGAGGTTCACCGCAGCAACCTCTCCGTTTCGCAGGCCGCAGCCGCTCATCAGGTCGACGATCAGCATGAAGACGTCATCGCCCGCGGCAACTACAGGGCCAAGGGCAGGAACTGGGCAAAACCATCACTCGCTGGGACGCCGGCCCAGGCAAGGACGGCGAGGAGAGAGGACGGGAGACGAACGAGCTCAAAACCCCATGGCGGGCCGTCACGGCGACCGAGATCTACCCGGTCGGCATCGCCAACGGGGTCGACCGGACGATGCCTCTACGGGCCACCGCGCGCTTGTGTCACCAGACCATCGCTGGTCCGACCGTTCCCGCTAACCCATGCCTCTGCATGCAGCGAAACAGCTCGACCTCAACCACCCCCAATACCATCGGTCGGCGCCGCCCAAGGAACAAGGACACGAAGCCGCCGACAGGTAGTCCAGGGAAGCGTTGCCAGCAGCGATGCCAGGAGGAGGGGCCGGACAGCCTCCTGGCCCAGTCGATGGCGGTGAGCAGTCGCATCCCCTGGCTACTGATCCAGGTCGTGCGACTGGCTGTAGGCACCGTGAACCGCCACGCCGCTCGCGGCCGGTCCCGGGGCCAAGCATGCTGATCACCGGCACGCCAGAGCGGGGCAACATAGCGCGGGATCGCCGGTTGGCCAAACCGGGGATCCTCCGCTTATCGCGGCGTCGAGTGTGTCCACCTTCCGTCGTGTCGTGCCGGGACGGGCCATGATTAATCTCAGTGTCAACGGATGTACCGATGTAAAGGCCGTAGATGAGGGAGTGACCCCTATCGTCGCCCGGACACACAAGCCGTCCCGGTGGCACGGGGATGCCACCGGGACGGCTCCTCCCAGCGTAAAGGCTCAGGGCCCCTACAGGCCCACCGACTTCGGCATGTTCAGCAGCATGTCGGCCGTCTATGCGGCTTGGGTGAGTTCGGCACGGCCGAACAACAGGGCGTAGCCGGAGGGGAGCTGGTGCAGGATGCGGGTGAGGAGGTCGGGGCCGGCCAGGGCTGCGACGGCGCAGAGGACGGATCCGGTGTCCCAGCGGGTGGTGCCCAGGGTATCTCCGGTGCGGGCAGCGAGGTCCTTGACGAAGGCCCAGCCGGTCAGGGGCTGGGTGTCGGGGATCTGCGCGGTGAGGATCGTTGCGGCTTCGAAGGGGAGGCGGGCGGCGAGTTCGACGCGTTCGTCGCCCGCCAGCTGGCGTCCGAGTCCTGCGAGGACCAGGCGGACGGCTTTCTCCGCTCTTTCTCGGGTGGGGTAGGCGCCTTCGTAGCGGACCTTCTCCAGCAGCTGCTCGTACGTCATCACGGGCGTGTGCTGGAGTGGTGCACGCCGGTCGGTCATCACCGTGGTCGTTGCCCTTTCTGCCGCCGAAGGTCGTGGTGCCTGTGGGCACCGGGGTGTGGGTGGTCAGGCGGGCTGGGGGCGGCCGAAGAGGAGGTCGTAGCCGGCGGGGAGCTGGAGCAGGATCTGGCCCAGCAGGTTGTCGCCGGCCGCGTCGGCGACCGTGCTGAGGATGGCGCTGACGTCCCAGGCGGCGGTCTGCTCGGTGGCCCCTTCGATCCAGGCGACGGTCGCGCGCAGGAACCGCTCCGGTGGCAGGGGCTCTCGGCTCTGCAGCGGGTTGAGGAGGATCAGGGCGAAGTCTTCCGGCAGGCGCGCGGCCAGCTCGGCGCGGACCTCGCCGACCAGGTGTGCGCCGAGCAGGGCGAGCACCACGCGGGCCGCGCGTTCTGCTTCTGGCAGGCTGTCGTACTCGCCGCGTTCCCTCACATGTTCCAGGAACGCTTCCCGTCGCAGGGTCACGTTCATCGCCGCCCTTCTTCGAGCCTGTCCCGTGGAGACGGAGGACGGGGTGAGGGGGAGATCAGGTGCCCGTCCTCCGCCGGCGTTCGGCCCGGATCGTCCGGCTCAGCCGGAGATCTCCTTGCGGTCGGATCCCGAGTCGATGGAGATCTTGCGGGGCTTGGCCCGCTCGGCGATCGGGATGCGCAGGGTGAGCACCCCAGCGTCGTAGTCGGCCTTGATCTGCTCAGTGTCCAGCGTGTCCGCGAGCACGATCTGGCGGGAGAAGACGCCCAGCGGCCGCTCGGAGAGTTCCATCTGCACGTCGTCGCTCTTGGCCATGGGCCGGCGTTCGGCCTTGACGGTCAGCATGTTGCGTTCGACGTCGATGTCGATCGCGTCCGCGCTGACACCGGGGAGGTCGAAGGCCACTACGTACTCGTGCCCCTCGCGGTAGGCGTCCATCGCCATCGCGGACGGCCGCGACCAGGTGCCCGGGCCCATCAGCTGCTGAGCCAGCCGGTCGAGCTCACGGAAGGGGTCGGTGCGCATCAACATCGAAAACACCTCCAGCAGGTTCGGGCAGTTGCTGCCAATGCGCTGCACTGACACCGTTGTAACATGTCATCCAATGGATGACAAACAAGAGCGTCGTCTGAAGGATGACAGTCTGAGGGAGGTGCCCGTGACAGCAGCCGACCAGCCGGCCTCTTCCAGCACCGGCGCGCAGAGCCCGGCATCGTTTCTCGCCGCCACGGCGGCCCTGCACGCCATAGATGACGCCCTGCGCGCCGCTCGGCACGAGGCCCCCGGCTCCCCCGATGCCCCCGGCGTCGGCTCTGAGCAGGCCCTGGCCTCCCTGCTGCTGCTGCGACAGGTGCGCGAGCAGCTCGCCGGCTGGGAAACCGGCCTGATCGAAACCGCCCGCCACGCAGGCGCCAGCTGGGCCGACCTCGCCCAACCCCTCGGCGTCGCCAGCCGCCAGGCCGCCGAACGCCGCTACCTGCGCGGCCGGCCCGGACCCGCCGGAACCACCGGCGAACAACGCGTCCAGGCCACCCGCGAACACCGCGCCGCCGAACGCAGCGCCGCCACCTGGGCCCGCCGCAACGCCGCCGACCTGCGCCGCATCGCCGGCCAGATCACCGCCCTCACCGACCTTCCAGCCGCCGCGCGTTCCCCGCTCAGGCAGCTGAACGCGGCCCTCGCCGACGACGACCCCGCCGCCCTCATCCGCCCCCTGGGCGCCACCCGCCCCCACCTGACCCCCACCCACCCCGGCCTCGCCGCCCGGCTCGACGCCCTCACGGACTCCGCCGGAGCCACAGATGCCGCCCCCGACTGACCGATATACAGCTCCAAGCGCGACGTCGGAACGCACGCGGCAGGCTCCGGCCGGTCGGCCGGAGCCTGCCGCTCTTTAAGAGATCAACTCCAATCAGCCACGGCTGCCCCTTGGCGGCGCTGTCACCGTGGCAGGCGGCCATCCCCGCCCGGGGCCAGGAGCGATGGTCACCCCGCTGGCGAGGCGACGGACCATGGGCCACCCGAACCCACCGGCGCCATCGCCCTGGTCGGGGGCGCGTCCCTGCGGGGGTGACAGGTTGAGGTCGGTGACGGCGACGCGCACCGCGTCGGCGGTGGCGCCGAGTCGGAGGATGTAGCGGCCGCCGCCGTGACGCAGGGCGTTGGTGGTGAGTTCAAAGACCACGAGAACGAAAGTTTCCGCCGTCTCGGAGGCCGGGGGCGGATCCAGGTCTTCGACGAAGGCGCGGGCGACGTCACGGGCACGAGCGACACCGGCGGGGCTGTCGCCCTCAACCACGGCAGGAGCCTTGAGGGCCTGCGTGCGTGTCGTCTCCATGTCGGTCATGCGCGTATCACCCCACCCTGGATCGGTTGCGCCTCCCGGCTCAGCATGTGCCCGCCGGGCCAGGAAGCAACCCGGGACAGCAGTCTTTCGGGTTCATCTGAGACAAGAGTCTGCGCATCACTCCTGGAGAAAACCTGTCATGGCGGTAGTAGACATGGGCTCGTCGCGGAGTTACTGTTGTGGTCGCACTCAGGAAGTCAAAGAGGGCACGGCAGACACGAACTGCCGTGCAAGCAGGTCAAGCAGGACGCGACCCCGCAGGGGGCCGCGAGCAGTACCCGCGATATCCAGCAGTACAAACCGTGTAACCGAAGGTAAGGAGCGAGACGCCATCAGGATCGCCCGGGCGAGGAAGCAGTCCGCCCGGCTACGCAGACCCCGGATTGGAAGGTGGTCCCCGGTTACGTATTCACGATCCCCGCAGCCCCGTCCTCCCAGGCGGAACCTGCGGACACAGAAGACCGGCACGATGCGCCGGTAGATGGTGTTGCAAGCTCGGGGCCCGGGTGCCGGTACGGCACCCGGGCCCCCCGATGCGTCCCCGGAAGAAGAGGTCTATGCCCCCTGCCGCATCTCGTCCCGCCGACAACCTCGACGATGACGACTACCCCGCCTACACCATGGGCCGGGCCGCCGACATGCTCGGCACCACCCCCGCCTTCCTGCGCGCCCTCGGCGAACATCGTCTGATCACACCTCTGCGCTCCGAGGGCGGCCACCGCCGCTACTCCCGATATCAGCTGCGCATCGCCGCCCGCGCCCGCGAACTCGTCGACCAGGGCACCCCGATCGAAGCTGCCTGCCGCATCATCGTCCTCGAAGACCAACTCGAAGAAGCCCAGCGCATCAACGAGCAACTGCGCACACAAGGCCCCGGTCCGCAGTCGAAGACCTCAGCCTGACCGGACGCCGGGCCGAGCTGGACACTGACAGGCACTGCGGTGGGAAGGGCTTCGATCATCATGGACCACCAGAGCCGACGCTGGACCTTCCTGACCAACCACGCACGGGTGCGGATGGCGATCGCCCGGCATCCCACTGCCGGGCCCGCGCCCTTCCAGAGCACCTCCTCCGACGGGGGGAGGTTGCGTTCGGCGCCCCGGTACATGGGAGCGGGCCGGGAGGGGCCCCGGACCTCCCAGGGCTTCTCGCCGGAAAGCTGGACGGCGATCACGTCGTGGTCGCCCCAGTGCAGGGTGAAGCCGTCCGTGTCGCCGACTGCCAGGTAGGCGTTGGCGGAGGTGAACTCGCCGGACCACCAGCCCAGGGCGCGGCAGGTGACTTCCAGTGTCGGGTCGAAGGAGTCGACGTGGTCCAGGACCACGGTTCCGCCGCCGTCGAGGATCCGGCCGAGGGCTGCCCGTCGGCCTGGCTGACAGCCTGCCTGCGCCGGTTGACGCTGGTGGACAGGAAGAGTGAGGGAGGTACCTCGTCCCCCTCGGCGTAGCAGCGCAGCTGGGGGTTGGCGAGGTGGCGGTGCCGAATGATCTCCGGCAGACGGTCCGGCCCCATCAGCCGGGTGATCAGGTCTGGGTCGGCGAGCTGCCCGCGAGCGAGCGCGGTACCCGCGGGCCCCGGCCCGCCCCGGATCGGACCCACAGAATCTACTGCATATGATGCGCAGGTGCTTGAGTACCGTATTAAGACAGCCATGCTCGCAGACCTGGGCGAAGCCCGGGCAGTGATGCTCGACACCGTCTACCGCGACTTCGGCACCGGGTACGTGCCGCGCTGGCACGCCGACATCGTCGATCCCGAGTCCTTCTATGTCGTCCCGCCCCGGCACACCCTGCTGGTCGCGGTGGACGAGCGCGACGGGGCCGTGGCCGCGACGGCCGCGCTCGACGCGCGCGGGCCGGCGCATCCACCGAACCCGCGGTGGCTGGCCGAGCGGTATCCGTCGGGCGAGACCGCCCAGCTGCGGCGGGTGTACGTCCGGCCGGAGCACCGCCGACGCGGGCTGGCCCGGCGACTGGTGGACAGCCTGCTGGACTTTGCCCGGGCGGACGGTGGTTACCGAGCCGTGTATCTGCACACGTATCCGCACTCGCCCGGCGCGATGGGGCTGTGGCAGACGCTCGGCAAAGTCGTCTGCGACGAGCGGGAGGAGGTGCCCGACGGCGGCAGCGGCGTCGTGCACTTCGAGATCCCCCTCTCTAAATGAAAACTGCATTCACGTGATGCCGGTCGACGCCGATCGCAAAGCCCCCGAAAGACAAGACGAGGACCATGAGATCTCCCCGCCCACACCTGATAGCCGGTCTCCTGCTCACGCCCCTGCTCGCCGGCTGTTTCTCCTCCTCCGGCCACGACTCGTCCTCGGGCTCAGGCTCCGGTGACGGCGGACGTCTGAGCGTCGCGCTCGCCTTCGCCCCCGCGGAGAACTACTCCCCCTACGGCCAGGACGGCATCGATCTGTCCCGGCTCGGGGTCGTCGAGGGACTGACCCGGCTCGACGCCAACGGCACCGCCGTGCCCGCGCTGGCGGAATCATGGAGCAGCGAACAAGACGGCAGGAGCTGGGTGTTCACCCTGCGGGACGCGAAGTTCCAGGACGGCACCGACGTCACCGCGAAGGCCGTCGCCTCCGCACTCACCCACGCCGCCGCGGCCGACCCCGCGCCCGCCGCCATCTCCGGAGTGAAACTGACGGCACAGGCCGTCGGCGACGACCAGGTCAAGGTCTCCGCCGCCGAGACCGACCCGGTGCTGCCGCTGCGGCTGGCCAACCCGAACCTCGCGGTGTTCTCGCCTAAGGCGTACGGCAAGGACGGCAAGGTGAACCCGGTCGGCACCGCCACCGGTCCCTTCGCGCTCACCAAGATCACTGGTGATACGGCGGCCACGCTGGACCGCTTCGACGACTACTGGGGCGGCCGTGCCCAGGCGTCCGGCATCGACGCCAAGTTCATCTCCGACGGCACCGCCCGCGCCAACGCCCTGCGCACCGGCGACGTGGACATCGCCGAGGCCATCCCGGTCGCCCAGGTCGCCTCCCTCAAGAAGGCCACCGTCCACCAGATCAACACCGCCCGCAACACAAGCCTGTTCCTCAACACCCAGGCCGGTATCTTCAAGGACGCCGGGCTGCGCGCCGCCGCACGTGAGGCGATCGACACCGCCGCCGTCGCCAAGGGCGTGTTCGAGGGATACGCCGAGCCCGCCAAGGGCCTCTACGGTCCCGCCCTGAGCTGGGCCGCCGGCAAACGGACCGCGCCCACCGGCCGGGCGAAGGCCACCAGCCCCAAGGGCAAGAGCATCACCATCGCTACCTACAGCGACCGGCCCGAGCTGCCCGAGAGCGCCCAGGTACTCCAGCAGCAGCTGGAGAAGGCCGGGTTCACGGTGAAACTGGAGGTGCGCACCTACGCCCGGCTCGAAAGCGATCTGCTGACCGAGAAGTTCGACGCGGCCGTGGTCGCCCGAAATGTCATGCTCGACACCGGGGATCCGGTGACCGTCCTCGCCAGCGACTTCGCCTGCGCCGGCTCCTACAACCTGGCGTTCCTGTGCGACAAGAACGTGGACAAGCTGGTCGCCGCCGCCGGGGCCGAGTCCGACCCGAGCAAGCGGCAGGACGCGGCGATGAAGGCGGAGGCCGCGATCCTCGGCACCGACGCGGTGATCCCGCTCGTGCATCTGAAGGTGGTCACGGGTATCGGTACGTCCGTCAAGGGTGCCGTTCTCGACCCGTACGAGCGGGAGTTCGTCGGCACCGGGACCCGGCGCTGACCGCCCTGGCCGGGCTCGCCGCCGCCCTGCGCCGAGCTGCGCGGGGCGGCGGCCTCACGCTGATATGGCGGGCGGTGCTCACGGCCGCTCTCGTCTGCGCGATCGGCCTGCTGCCGTGGCTTTCGCGTACCGACCCCGCGCTGACCGTGCTCAAGGCCCGCTCCGCCGAACGCACCCCGGATCCCGCGACCCTGCGCGCCATCCGTGTCGAACTCGGCCTGGACGAGGACCCGTTCCGCCTGCTCGGGAAGTGGCTCGGCGGGCTGCTGCGCGGGGACGCGGGCCGGTCCTGGGTGTCGGACACCGAAGTGCTGCCCGCCGTCGCGCAGGCTCTCGGAGCGTCCCTGCTGCTGATGGCCGGCGCCGTCGTGGTCGCCGTGCTCACCGCGGGGGCCACGTGTGCCCGCACCCTGTGGCTGGGCTCGCGGCGCCGGCTCGGCGGGCGCGGACCCGGCGGCACCGGTTCGGCGGTGCTGGCCGCGCTGCCCGAGTTCCTCGTCGCCTCCGTGCTGGCGTCCGTCGTCGGCGTACAGCTGGGCTGGCTGCCGGCGCTCGGCTGGTACGGCCCGAGGTGGATGATCCTGCCCGCTCTCGCCCTCGGTCTGCCCACAGGGGCGATCCTCGGGCGGATGCTGGACGACCTGCTGCCGTCCGCGTTCACCGAGCCGTGGGCACTGGCCGCCGCCGCACGCGGGGTTCCGCCCGCGTCCGTGGCACGGCAGGCGCTGCGCCGCTGTGCGCCCGGACTGCTGCCCAACCTGGCGCTGTTCGTGGTCGGCCTGACCGGCGGATCCGTCGCCGTCGAGACGCTCTTCGACATCCCCGGTCTCGGGCGGCTCACCCTGCGCGCCGCCCTCGCCCAGGACCTGCCCGTCCTGCAGACCGGCACACTCGCCCTCGTCGCACTCGCGGCACTGGCCGCCCTGCTGGCCCGGTTCGGCGTGCGCCGGCTGACCGGGCCCGCGCTGCGCGACGGCGCCCTGCACTCCCTGCACCGGCCGACCCCACCCGCACCCCGCGTCGTACCCCTCGTGTACGGGCTGCTGCTCGCCACCGTCATCGCTCTCGGCCTGCCGCGCGGCCCGCTCGCGCTGAACACCACCGACCGCCTCCAGGCCCCCTCCTGGACACACCCGTTCGGCACCGACGCCCTCGGCCGGGACGTGCTGGCGCGGATCGCGCACGGCGCGCTCAGCACCCTCGGTACCGCCCTCGCGGTGAGCGCCGCCGCCCTGCTGACCGGTGTGCTGCTGGGCCTGCTGCCCCGGCTGTCCGGACCGCTGGTCGACACCGTCAACGCCGTACCGTCCGTGCTGGCCGCGCTCCTGGTCACCGGTATCGCGGGCAGTGGGCCGTGGACTCCGGCGCTCGCCGTGGCCGTCGTCGCCTGGTCACCGCTGGCCACCCACACGTCCGCCCTGCTCCGGCAGGAGCGCGCCACCCTGCACCTGACCGCGACCCGCGCGCTCGGCGCCGGCCCCTGGTATCTGCTCCGGCACGAACTGCTCCCCGCCGTGCTGCCGCCCGTCGTCCGTCACGCCCTGCTGCGGCTGCCCGGGATCGCCCTGGGCCTGGCCGCCCTCGGCTTCCTCGGCCTGGGCGCACAGCCGCCGTCCCCCGAGTGGGGCCTGCTGCTCGCCGAGAACCAGCCCTACGTCGAACGCGCCCCCTGGGCCGTCCTGGCCCCCGCCGCTGCCCTCACCCTGCTCGGCGCGCTGGCCGTCACCGCGGCGGGCGGAGCCCGGCTGCCGCGGCGAAGGCCGAAACAGCCGACGGTGACCGTACGGCCCGCCGATTCCGGGCCGGCCGCGCCATCGGCCGAGACCGCCCGGCACGCCGTCCTGGCCCCCGCCCCCACCGACTCTCGCTGACGGATTCGATCCTCTGATGAGCGACATGTTCTCCCGGCTCTTGTCGAAACGCCGCGCCACCGGCCCGCGGTCCCCGCGCGAACGCACCTGGCGGCAGCTCTCCCCGCTGCTGCGCCTGCTGATCCTGACCCAACTCGCCTTCAACATCGGCTTCTTCGCTGTGCTCCCGTTCCTCGCCGAGCACCTCGGCACGGCGATCGGCATGGCGGGCTGGCTGGTCGGCTTCGTCCTGGGGCTGCGGACGTTCAGCCAGCAGGGGCTCTTCGTGATCGGAGGCTGGCTCGTCGACCGGTACGGGGTACGGCCCGTCGTCCTGGTGGGCTGTGTGCTGCGGATCGGCGGCTTCGCCTGGCTGGGGTTCGCCGAGGCGACGTGGGCCGTGATCAGTTCGGTGCTGCTGATCGGCTTCGCCGCCGCGCTGTTCTCCCCGGCCGTGGAGTCGGAGGTGGCCCGGCAGGCGATGGTGTGGGAGGAGGACGGCCACGGCTCCCGCACCCGGGTGCTGGCCCTGTTCTCCGCCGCCGGGCAGGCCGGCGCCTTCGTCGGCCCGTTGCTCGGCGGTCTGCTCCTCGCCGTGGACTTCCGCACCGCATGCCTCGCCGGAGCCGGAGTGTTCGTACTGGTCCTCGCCGGGCACGCATGGCTGATGCCCCGGCACATTCCCGGCCGGGTCCGGGTACGGGACCGGGGCGGGGTGCGTGAACTGCTGCGCAACCGCCGCTTCCTCTCCCTGTGCTGTGCCTACGGCAGCTATCTGCTCGCCTACAACCAGCTCTATCTCGCCCTGCCCGACGAGGTGGAACGCGCGGCGGGCTCCCAGACGCCGCTGTCCTGGCTGTTCGCCCTGTCGTCCCTGCTCGTGGTGTTCGCGCAGCTCCCGGTCACCCGGTGGACGGGCGACCGGCTCGACCTGCGCCGCTCCATGGCCGCCGGGCTGTGGCTGGTCGCCGCCGGGTTCGCGGTCGTCGCGGTGGCGCGCCCGGCGGACTGGACCGGCCCGGCAGGTCTCCTTCCTGCCGCCGGGTTCGTCGTACTGCTCACCCTCGGCCAGATGCTGATCGTGCCCGCCGCCCGCGCCTGGGTACCCGACCTCGCTGAGGAGGGGCGCATCGGTCTCTATACCGGCGCGCTCTCCTCCGTCTCCGGCGTGATCGTGCTCATCGGCAGCTCGGCCACCGGGTCCATGCTCGACGCGGGACTCCCGGCGGCGGTGCCGTGGGCCCTCCTCGCGGCCGTACCGGTGCTCACGGTGGGCCTGCTGCCGCGCAGGCCGGAGGCGGACACGCAGACGCAGGCCGCGTAGGCAACCACGTCAAAGACCACGAACCGTTCACACAGTCACCGGCAGCACCTCTTGTGAAGAGGGCGATCACGCACAGGGGCGCGATCCGCACTGCCACAAGGAGCGGACACCGCCGACAGCAGAAGGGCTCCCGCAAGCATCCGGCTTGTGGGAGCCCTTCGTCCTACCGCCTGCAAGTGAAGGTTGAGAAGACGATCACGAGCAGGACGTCTGTGTGCGGACGGGGTTACGGCGTCACGGCCGCAGCAGCAGGCTGTCGCCGCGCTCCTTGGCGGCGGCGTAGCGCTTGGCCACGTCCTGCCAGTTGACGACGGCCCACATGGCGTCGATGAAGTCGACCTTCTGGTTCTTGTACTGCAGGTAGAAGGCGTGCTCCCAGGCGTCGAAGACCAGGACCGGGGTGGAGCCCTGGCCGACGTTGCCCTGGTGGTCGTAGACCTGCTCAACGATCAGCCGACCGCTGACGGGCTCGTAAGCGAGCACGCCCCAGCCCGAACCCTGGGTGGTGGCCGCGGCCTTGGTCAGCTGGGCCCTGAAGCCGGCGAAGGAGCCGAAGGACTCGGTGATCGCGTCGGCGAGGTCGCCCACGCCGTCGGCGGCCAGGGGCTCGCCGCCACCGTCCTTGGGGCCAGTCATGTTCTGCCAGTAGATCGAGTGCAGGATGTGGCCCGACAGGTGGAAGGCCAGGTTCTTCTCCAGACCGTTGATCGAGCCCCAGGTCTCCTGGTCCCGCGCCTCCGCGAGCTGCTCCAGCGTGTCGTTGGCACCCTTCACGTAGGCCGCGTGGTGCTTGTCGTGGTGCAGCTCGATGATCTCCGGGCTGATCACGGGCGCGAGCGCCGAGTAGTCGTAGGGAAGCTCCGGGAGCGTGTAAACCGCCATGTCCAACATCCTCCGCCATTATTGCCACTCATGTGCAGTTGCACTGCTAGCAGCAATACACCCTAGCTGCCGCTCAGGCATTGGCCCTAGGACCGAAGGCGGGTCGCGGCAGGCTCATGAGACGCCTTTTGCTGTTGCAAGAGGTTCGCAATATCCTTTGTGGGCAGTCTGGTGGCATTCGGCAATGGGCCGCACCCTGGCCGATCGTGCGCGCGGGCCCCGGCCCGAGAGAGGCAGCAGCGTGAGCGTGGCCCTGCAGACGGAACACGACCGTACGGCGGCATCGGACGAACCGCGGGTTCGGCTGAGGCGTCACGGGCTGCGGTGCACTCCGGGGCGGCTTCAGATGCTGAGACTGCTCATTGTTTCCGGGCGTCACCTGTCCATCACGGAAGCCTGGGAAGAACTCGCGCGGTCCGACATCGCTGTCCATCCCGCCACGGTCTACCGCACTCTGGAGACCCTCACGGCCGCCGGGCTGGTACACGTCGTGCACGGCCCCGGGCCCGCGCGCTACGGCATCACCGGCGAACCGCATCACCACGCCGTGTGCCGCCGGTGCGGACACGTCGAGGGATTGGCGAGCCGACACCTCACGGAGGCAGTGGGAAAGATCGAGGAACTGACGGGGCTGCGGCCTGATTCCTCGGGATCACTGCTCGTCTACGGCCGATGCGCCGACTGCGGTGACTGACCGGATGTGCGCACCATCCTGCTGATCGGCGCCTCCCGGACACGGGCCGTCCGGCGCGGGGACGGCGAGGATATCGTCTGGGCCCCTCGCCGGTATCCGGGGGCGTGCGTGGGGATGCGGCGCCGCCGGAGCACGGCGCCGCGGCCGTGCTACTCGACGCCCTGTTCGGCGGGGGTCGACCCCTGGGCCAGCCCAGCCGTCCACTTCTCTTCGATCCGACCGACCTTCCACACCACCAGGGCGACCGCCCAAGTGACGAAGAACAGGCCGACGATGACGTACCCGATGATGTTCAGGTCCAGACCGGAGACCCAGTCCCAGAACGGGCCGTGCAGGTCGGCCTTCTCGGCGATCAGACCCAGCAGCTCGACCGTACCGATGATGAGGGCGACGGCGACGGACAAGCCGGTGATGGTGAGGTTGTAGTAGACCTTGCGGACCGGCTTGGAGAAGGCCCAGCCGTAGGCGAAGTTCATGAACGAGCCGTCGATGGTGTCGAGCAGCGACATGCCGGCCGCGAAGAGGATGGGCAGACAGAGGATCGCGTACCAGGGCAGGCCCGAGGCCGCTCCCGAGCCGGCCAGGACCAGCAAGGCGATCTCGGTGGCGGTGTCGAAGCCGAGGCCGAACAGAGCACCCAGCGGGTACATCTGCCACGGCTTGGTGATCGACTTCATCAGGCGGCCCAACAGCCGGTTCATGAAGCCGCGGCTGTTGAGCTGCTCCTCCAGGGCGGCCTCGTCGAAGTGGCCGGAGCGCATCTGCCGGAAGACCTTCCAGATACCCACCATGATCAGCAAGTTGATGATCGCGATGACGTAGAGGAACGTTCCGGAAACCGTCGTACCGATCCAGCCGGTGACACTGTGCAGCTCGGAGTCGTCGTTCTCCACGGGACCTGCCAGCTCCTTCACGCCGAGGGAGAGCAGGAAGGCGAGCGCGAAGACGATCGTGGAGTGGCCGAGGGAGAACCAGAAGCCGACGGACAGCGGGCGCTGCCCCTCGTTCATGAGCTTCCTGGTCGTGTTGTCGATGGCGGCGATGTGGTCGGCGTCGAATGCATGCCGCATGCCCAACGTGTAGGCGGTGACGCCGATGCCGATGCCGAAGGTCTTGGTGCCCAGGCTGTAGTGCTCGGGCGCGACGATTGCGACGAGGGTGAACCAGCCGATGACGTGCAGCGCCAGGATGAAGGCGGCCATCCCGCCGACGCTGGCCCATTCCCTGCGGGACATCGAGGTGCGTATACGGTGCCACGAGAAACCGCGACCGACCGGGGAAGCCGGGCGGGCGGAATCGGGAGCGGTGATCATGCGGAGATGGGCCTTACTGCTCGGCGTACGACTGTTTTCAGCCGCGCCTTCAAGGTTTCTGCCAATAGGTTGCAACTACAAGACAGCCGCGGTAAATCCCGCGTCAGGTTTCAGTCAGCGTCGACGAAAAGCCGCAGGTCAAGCGCACTGCCGATGAAAGGCAGGCGCTCCGGCGCCGCTCTGCCCGAGGCGGGACCGCCGGTCCGTGGCGGGGCTCTCGCCGACGGCGTCGCGCGGATGGCGGCACAGTGGGATCCCGGCGTAGCGTCACGGAGGGCCGCCTCGACGTCGCCCGCGCTCTCCATCACCGGCAGGCCGACCGGCCTGTCAGGTCGGCTCTACCCATGCGCGCCTTGGAGTCGAGGAGGCTGGAGATGTCTCGCTCCTGGCCGTTGCCGGTGGCGGGTCGACAGGTTCGGCCGTGTCGTTGGCCTGCCGGCGTTTACGGGACCGGCATGCGGCCACGTTGACGCGCGTGGCGCAGCGTTCGGAGCAGTAGCGGCGGGACCGGTTAGTTGATGAGTCCACTGAGACGTTGCGACACGGCACGGCCTCGCACACGCCGAGCCGGTCGGGCCCGAACTTGGTCAGATGGAAGGCCAGACCCATCGCGGACATGGCGGCATAGCCTGCGGTGGCGTTCGACGGGTGCTCGGCGAGATGTATGTGCCACCGGGGTCGGCCCTCCTTGTCGAGGTAGTCGCGGCCGCAGATCTGCGGACCGACCGGGAACTCCATGAGCAGCGAGCTCAGCAGGTCCACAGCCTGGGTGTGGTCACCTTCGTCCGCGGCGGTGAAGACCGCGCGCAGCCGGGTCCGCACAGACCGGAACCGGGTCACGTCGGCGTGCGTCACCCGCCGGGCGGCTTTGGAGAACTCTCCGAAGAGAGCGCGGACCGACTCGACGGAGGTGAGCCAGTCCGAATCCGCGCCGCGGGCCGCCTGGTCGGTGTTGACGAGGCGCACAGCGTAGTCCGAGTACTCGGCCAGTTCCACGAGCGATCCTCATTCCGGCGCACTTGGGCGAGAGGGCAATAGGTAAGCACCACATGTCCACGAGCCCATGACGGATGTGGTGTGAGCATGAAGACGACGGCGCAGCCCTGCCGATCTTGATTGACGGCCCAGGAGGCAAGCACTCGGCTTCCGGCGACCATCTCTCCTGTGCCGAAGTCACCGCGGAACTGAAGCGGCCAAGTGGGTGATCTGCCGATCGAACAACTGCGGGAGGCCGTGGAACGGATCGCGGAACTCGCCGGGCTGCACTCCGGCGCCGCGCCACTTCACCGCTGCTCTACGGCCGATGCGCCCGCTGCAGCGCATGACGGGGCAGGAGCGGCAGAGAGGGGACGGCCGACCGAGGCGGCGGAGTACGGCTACACGGTCACTCAGGCCGGCCGACGCACCTCCGCGCAGGACCCTCAGTGCCTCGCGGCCCCGAGCCCGACTTCACACCCTGGGGTTCCTTATTGCACACTACTCGCAATAACGTGGTGAATGCAGGAAGGGGTGCAATGGGTTCTCCGATCGTGCTGGGCATCGAGTCGTCCTGCGACGAGACCGGCGCCGGCCTGGTCCGGGACGGACGCTTACTGGGTCACGTGGTGGCGTCGAGCATGGCGGAGCACGCCCGTTACGGCGGTGTCGTCCCGGAGATCGCCTCCCGGGCGCACCTGCACGCGCTGCGCCCGGTGGTGCGGCAGGCGCTGGACGAAGCCGGCCTGCGGCTGGCCGACATCGACGCGGTGGCGGTGACCACCGGTCCGGGGCTGTCCGGCGCCCTCCAGGTCGGAGTGGCCGGGGCGAAGAGGATCGCCTACGCCCTCGGTGTCCCGCTCTACGGCGTCCACCACCTCGCCGGCCACGTCGCCGCCGGCACCCTGGAGCACGGCCCGCTGCCGGACCCGTGCATGGTGCTGATCGTCTCCGGCGGGCACACCTCGCTCCTCCTCGTCCGGGACCTCGCCCGCGATCCGATCGTCCACCTCGGCGACACCCTCGACGACGCGGCCGGGGAATGCTTCGACAAGGTCGCGCGGGTCTTCGGGCTGCCGTATCCCGGCGGCCCGGCCATCGATCGGACGGCGCGCGACGGGAGTCCGCGCGCCGTCGCCTTCCCCCGCCCCCTGACCGGCCCGCGGGACGCTCCATACGACTTCTCCTTCTCGGGGGTGAAGACGGCCGCCGCCCGCTGGGCCGAGGGCCACACGGGCCTGGAACTGCCCGTGGCCGACGGGGCGGCCTCGCTCCAGGAAGCGGTCGCCGACGTACTGACCCGGAAGGCGGTCGCGGCCTGTCGCGAGCACGGCGTCGGAACACTCGTCGTGGTGGGCGGGGTGGCCGCCAACTCGCGCGTGCGGTCACTGGCGGAGGAGCGGTGCCGGACGGCGGGGATCGAACTGCGCGTGCCGCCGCTCAAGTTCTGCACGGACAACGGCGCGATGATCGCGGCCGTCGGCGACCTCCTCGTACAGGCCGGAGCCGAAGCGGCGCCACTGGACGTATCGATCGACCCGTCGGCGCCCCTGCAGTACGCCGCACTGCACCCCGTGGCGGTGGCCGCCTGATGACCTCCGTTCGCCTCTTCCGGGGCCAGGACCTACGCGCTCACTTCCCCGATCTGCGCTCCGTCTATGTCGACGCCTTCTGTGCCCCGCCCTGGCACGAGGGCGAGGAGCAGGCGGTGGAGTTCGTCGGCCGGCTGTCGGACAACGTCCGGCGTCCGGGTTTCACCGCCGCCGTCGCTTTCGAGGGCTCCCAGGTGGTCGGCTTCGCCATCGGCTGGACAACTCTCGCCCCGTTCCCGACCGACCGCTGCTACCCGCAGGCCAGCGCCGGCCTCGGCATCGAACGCACAGTGGACTGGCTGTGCGGCGCCCGCGAGATCGACGAACTGGCCGTACGGCCCGCCACCCAGGGCACCGGCCTGGCCGCAGACCTGCTGACCGCCGTCTCCGCGGACGTCCCCGACGGTCGTTCCTGGCTGATGACCTCCGTGGAGTCGAGCCGGGCCATGTCCTTCTACCGCCGCCAGGGCTGGATCCAGGCCACCCACCCCTCCCCCGAGGGCAAGGGCATGGTCGTCTTCCTCGGCCCCCACCACCCCGCCCGCGCCCTGGCCGCCCAACCTCTGTGAGCCCCCGTTGCGTACTTCCGAGATCCGCCGCCGCTTCCTCGGCTTCTTCGCCGAACGAGGACACACCCTCGTCCCCAGCGCCCCGCTGCCCACCCCCGACCCGACGCTGCTGTTCGTCAACGCCGGAATGGTGCCCTTCAAGCCCTACCTGACAGGTGAAGCGCAGGCCCCGTGGCCGCGGGCGACCAGCGTGCA
Organism: Streptomyces shenzhenensis; assembly: GCF_003688995.1. Taxonomy (GTDB): domain Bacteria; phylum Actinomycetota; class Actinomycetes; order Streptomycetales; family Streptomycetaceae; genus Streptomyces; species Streptomyces shenzhenensis_A. The sequence goes on from NZ_PENI01000041.1 coordinate 67,320, forward strand.
GAAGTGCGTGCGCACCCTGGACATCGAGGAGGTCGGCCGCACCACCCGGCACGGCTCCTTCTTCCAGATGAACGGCAACTTCTCCTTCGGCGACTACTTCAAGGAGGAGGCCATCGCCTTCGCCTGGGAGCTGTCCACCGCACCGGTCACGGACGGCGGCTACGGCCTGGACCCCGACCGCATCTGGGTGACCGTGCACCACACTGACGACGAGGCGCGCACCCTGTGGCGGCGGATCTCCGGCCTGCCCGACGAGCGGATCGTGGCACGCGGCGACGAGGACAACTTCTGGTCGATGGGCGTGCCCGGTCCTTGCGGCCCGTGCTCGGAGCTGTACTACGACCGCGGCCCGGCCCTCGGCCGCGCGGGCGGTCCCGCGGTCGACGAGGACCGCTACATGGAGTTCTGGAACCTCGTCTTCATGCAGTACGAACGCGGCGAGGGCCCCGGCAAGTCCGGCTACCCGATCCTAGGTGAACTACCCCGCCGCAACATCGACACCGGCATGGGCCTGGAGCGGATGGCGACGCTGCTCCAGGGCGTGGACAACCTCTATGAGATCGACGAGACCCGCCCCGTCCTGGAGCGCGCGGCCGAGCTGGCCGGTGTCCGCTACGGTGCCGGCACCGAGGCGGACGTCCGGCTGCGGGTGGTCGCCGACCACGTCCGCACCGCCCTGATGCTGCTGGCCGACGGCACCGTCCCCGGCAACGAGGGCCGTGGTTACGTCCTGCGTCGCATTTTGCGCCGCTCCATCCGCTCCATGCGCCAACTCGGCTATCAGGACCCGGTGTTGCCCGACCTGCTCGTGATCGCCCGGGACTGCATGGCGCCCAGCTATCCGGAGGTGGCCGAGTCCTACGGCCGTAGCACCGACCAGGCGGCCGGCGAGGAGGACACCTTCCGCTCCACTCTGCGCCAGGGCACGACCGTCCTGGACACGGCGGTCGCCAAGGTCAAGGCGGCCGGCGGCCGCCAACTCCCCGGCGCACAAGCCTTCCTGTTGCACGACACCCATGGCTTCCCCATCGACCTCACCCTGGAGATGGCCGCCGAACACGGTGTAGAGGTCGACCGTGAGGGCTTCACCGCGCTGATGCGTGAGCAGCGCGAGCGGGCCCGCGCCGACGCCCGCGCCCGCAAGTCCGGCGGCACGTCGGACACTTCGGCCCTGCGTCCGGTGTTCGACGAGTACGGCCCCACCGACTGGCGGGCCTGGGACACCCTGACCACCGACTCCCGTGTCCTGGCCCTGCTCGGACCGTCCGGCCCGGTGCCGGTGGCACGGGAGGGCGAGATCGTCACGGCCGTGCTGGACCGTACCCCGTTCTACGCCGAGTCCGGCGGCCAGGACAGCGACGCCGGCCGCCTCTCCGGTACGTCGGCGGAGGCTGAGGTTCTCGACGTCCAGCGGCCGTTGCCGGGGCTCGTGGCCCACCAGGTCCGCGTCACCTCCGGGGAACTGGCCGTCGGAGCCACCGTCACCGCCGTCGTCGATCCCGAGTGGCGGCTCGGCGCCCGCCAGGCCCACTCCGGCACCCACGTCCTGCACGCGGCCCTGCGTCAGATCCTCGGCCCGGACGCCCTCCAGTCCGGCTCCTACAACCGCCCCGGCCATCTCCGCCTGGATTTCCCCTGGCGCGGCGCCCTCTCTGCCACCGCCCGCAGCGAGATCGAGGAAGCCGCCAACCAGGCCCTGCGCCGCGACCTACCGGTCGGCGTGCGCTGGATGGCCCTTCCGGAGGCCAAAGAACTGGGCGCACTCGCTCTCTTCGAGGAGACCTACGGCGAGAAGGTCCGCGTCGTCGAGATCGGCGGCGCCTGGTCACGAGAGCTGTGCGGCGGCACCCACGTCGAGCACGCAGCCCAGATCGGTGTCCTCGCACTCACTTCCGAGTCGTCGGTCGGCACGGGCATGCGCCGCCTGGAGGCGGTGGTCGGCGTCGAGGGCTTCGCCTACCTTGCCCGCGAACGCGACCTGGTGACCCGCATCGCCGAGCAGCTTCAGGCCCCGCGTGCCGAACTCCCCGACCGGATCGCCGCGATGGTCGGCCGGCTCAAGGCGACCGACCGCGAGAACCAGCGGCTGCGACAGCAGGCCACCCGCGCACGGGCAGCGGCACTGGCCGCCGAGGCCCAGGACGCGGCCGGCGTCCTCGTCGTCACCGCGACGACCGACGACGGAGCGGAGGGAGCAAGGGCCTTCGCCATCGCCGTACGCGATCTCCTCCCCGCCGAACACCCGGGCGTGGTCGTGATCGGCGCGGAGTCCGGTGGTGGTGCCGTCCTCGTGGCAGCCGTCAACAGCGTGGGCCGGGCCGCAGGGCAGGACGCCTCCGCTCTGGTCAAGCGGCTCCTGAACGGTCGCGGCGGAGGTTCACCCGAACTGGCACAGGGTGGGGGCCTGCCCGCCGCTCAACTCTCAGAGACACTGCGGTCCGTGCTCGGAATCGTCGCCGACACGTAGGGCGGGCGGAACGCTGTTCCCACGCGGCAGGTAGCGTCCATGCCCCCACCTCGGACAAGTGACAGCGAACGACTCGGCCGACATCCCGACTTCAGCCTCCTGATCCGCGACGAGAACGCGGGCACCGTGATCTGCCATGTCTGCGGGCGGGACTTCCGCCCCCTCGGACACACGTGCGCGTGCACGACATGACCGCGGCGGAGTACTGGGAGGAGGCCCGTGCCTGGGCCTTTAGATCGTTGTCCTACGTGGTGAGGCGGACGTTGGGCTGTGTATGGGGCGGGGAACGTGGAGTTGGATTGTTCCGGACGGGCTGTGGGAGATCGCGGAGTCGCTGATCCCTCCGTCGAGGGTTCGGCCGCAGGGCGGCGGGACGCAGGACACTCCTGATGAGACGTTGTTCGCGGCGATCATCTACGTGCTGGTCAGCGGCTGCGCCTGGCGGGCACTGCCTCCCTGCTTCGGCATTTCGAAGTCGACCGCCCACCGCCGTTTCCTGATCTGGTCCAGAGCCGGCGTCTGGGTCCGCCTGCACGAGGCCGTCCCGCACCGCCTGGACGACGCCGGCCTCATCGACGTCACCCGCCTCGTCCTCGACACCGCGCACGCCAGGGCGAAAAGAGAGGCGAACACACAGGTCCCAGCCCCGTGGACCGGGGCAAGCCGGGTTCCAGGATGCACGTCCTGTCGGACGCGAACGGACTGCCCCTCCTCGTCGGGGTCTCAGCCGGCAACACCCACGACAGCGAAGGGCTGAAGCCCATGGTGGTGGGTCACCAGACGAGCGATCCGGATCGCGGTCGCCGTTCCAAGCCCGAGCGCCTGCACGCGGACAACGCGTATAACCGCCCGGACCTGCGGAAATGGTGACGCTGCTAGCGCATTGGAGTCCGGATCGCCCGCAAAGGCGTCGAGTCCGTCTTAGGACTCATCGTCCGGAGATTCCCGCGCAGCGGGCGAGTTTTCCCAGGGCACTTGACGGGCGCTCAGGTCCGCACGAATGCTTGGGCAAGCCTTTGGATGTCGGAGGGGTTCAGTGAGGTGCCGATGGCCGCGCCGGCCATGAAGGGTGTCAGCATGGGGATCCGGCAGACGGTGAGACTCAAGAGCCGTCGGCGCGATTCCCTTCGCACCCGGACGCCGAGCATGAGACCGACAGTGGAGGCCGGTTTCGTGCCGCGGCAGACCCGACGCCCGCTCCGACGGCCTCGGTGCCCCGCATCGCACCGGTGACCAGGTGGTCGGTGATCTCCCCCGGGCCGGGACCGGGGAAGTGCCGATGCAACATGTTCAGATCCGGACCGCGATCCGCGGGACCGCCTCGATCAGCCGCCCATCGTGAGAGAAGGAGGCCGGCGACCATTGGTGGGCCCTCACATCGTGCGACATCGCACCTTCCCGTTCCGGCGGCGTCATCGCTCCTCGACACCTGCCTGTCCACATCGATTCGCGCCGCGCGGCAGACGGGCGGGGCAGACGACATGCTGCGCAGCACGGGGGCGCTGCCCAATCGATGCGATCGCACGCCTCGCCGCTCTTCGAGCAGGTACCCCCGAGCCGGTCCGGGCTCGACATTCCGAGTCCGCAAGACCGCCTCCTGGATCATGGGCCGTCGGTCTGTGGGTTCAGGAGGGGATTCGGCCGGGCCCGCCGGCCGTCCGTGGCGGTGTCGTTTACGGAGGGCTTGGGGTTCAGGCCCGGTAGGAAGCGAGGGCTGACGGCCGCTGCGAGGGTGGCGGTGGTGGCGCAGGCGGTGACCGTGGTCCATGCGACGGGGCCGAGGGGGTGGCAGCCGAAGAAGTGGCTGAGGCCAGGGGTCTGGACGACGGTGATCAGGGTGGCGGCGGAGAGCGCTGCGGTGGCCAGCACGAGGGGACTGTGCCAGTCGGTGATGAGGGTCTGGCCGAGCTGGGTGGTGATCAGGGCGGCCAAGCCCATGGTGCCGGCGCGGCGTGGCAGGCCGGTGCGGCGCCCGATCTGCCAGGCGCTGAAGGCGCCGAGTGTGGTGGCGGCGCCACGGATGGCAAGGAGGCGCGCGAGGTCTGGTCCCAGGAGCGTGGGCGTCGGTCCGGAGGCGAGGGAGGCACCGCCGGACTGGGGGGTGCGCGCGGGAGAGAGTGCGACGGCGAGGGCGGGCAGCATGTCGGTCAGGAGGTTGACCAGGAGCAGTTGGCGGGTGCCGAGTGGGGCCCGGCCGGACAGGGCGGTGCCGAGCACAGTGAAGGCTACTTCGCCGGCGTTGCCGCCGATGAGGATGGCGACCGCGTCACGGACACTGCGCCACAGAGCGTGGCCTTCGTGGACGGCGTCGAGGATGCGGGTGGGATTGGGGTCGGTGAGGACGAGGTCGGCCGCAGCGCGAGCGGAGGTGGAACCGTGGGCGGCCAGACCGATGCCGACGTCCGCCAGGCGGATGGCGGCGGCGTCGTTGATCCCGTCGCCGGTCATGGCGACGACGTGCCCGCTCTGCTGCATGGCCTGGACGATGCGGACCTTGTGCTCGGGGGAGACCCGGGCGAAGACCGAGGTCCTGTCGATCGTCTGGATGCGTTCCGGTTCGGGCAGGGCATCGAGGCAGGCCCCGGTCAAGACACTGTCAGCTTGTGGGATGCCCAGGTCGCAGGCGACGGCCGCAGCAGTGGCGGGGTGATCACCAGTGATCATGACGACCCGCACACCCGCCTCGGTGAGGCGTTTGACGGTATCGGCCGCCCCGGGCCGGGGAGTGTCGGCGATCGCCAGGAAGCCCAGCAGAGTCAGTCGACCGACCAGTTCGGCCAGCTGATCGGCGGGATGCGTCGCGGTGGCAGGCGTGCCCTGCGCGACGGCCAGGACCCTCAGACCGTCGCCTGCGAGGCGCCGTACGAGGCGGTGCACGGCCTGCTGCCGGGTCGGGTCGAGTTGGACGATACCGGCGGGACCGTCCTGGATGGGGCCCAGGGTGGTGGTGCAGTGAGCGACGACGGTCTCGGGGGCGCCCTTGACGGCGAGGCAGGGCTGCCCCGCGTCGGTGCCCAGGGACGCGGAGTACCCGCGGCTGGCTTCGAAGGGGAGCTCGGCGCCGGGTTGCCAGGCGTGGTCCGGAGGGCACTGTGCGGTGGCGGCGTCGACGACGGCCTGGTCGGTGGCGTGTGCGAGAGGCCCTCCGTCGGTGAGTTGGGGGCAAGCTCGTGCGGCGGTGCGCAGGAGGCTTTGCCCGGCGGGGCTGTCGACGAGGACATCGTGGTCGGGTGTGGCCAGACGGGTGACGGTCAGGCGGCCCTCGGTGAGGGTGCCGGTCTTGTCGAAACAGACCACGTCGACGCGGCCGAGGGCTTCCAGGACGCGGGCAGAGCGAGTCAGGACGCCGTGGCGGGCCAGACGGCGGGCGGCGGCGGACTGGGCCATGGTGGCGACGAGCGGCAGGCCCTCGGGAACGGCGGCGACCGCGACGGCCACACCGGATGCCAGAGCCTCGCGGACCGGCACGCCCCGCATCAGCCCCAGGACAGTGACCGCGGCGCCGCCGATACCGACGGCGGGCAGCACCGTCCTGGTCAGGGCGGCCAGATGGCCTTCGATGCCGGGCGGGGTGGCCGCGTGGCCGGCCATGTCGGCGGCGCGCCCGGCCTCGGACTGCGCTCCGGTGGCCACGACCACCGCGTAGCCGGTGCCCGACAGCACCGTGCAGCCTTCGTAGACCATGCAGGACCGCTCGGCCAGTTCCGCCCCGGGGGTGGCCGCCGGATCCTTGGCCACGGGTACGGGCTCGCCGGTCAGGGCCGCCTCGTCGATCTCCAGGCGGTCGCTCACCAGCAGCCGGGCGTCCGCGGGGACGACGTCCGAGGGACCCAGCGCGATCACGTCCCCGACCCCCAGTTCCTGCGCGGCGACGCTGTGCACCGCGGCCGTCTCCAGTCCGGCGAAGAACCTCACCCGGTCCGACAGCGGCTTGGCCGACAGCCCTTCCCCGACGGGGGACGGTGTCCACACCACCCGCCGAGCGCGGATGTCCTGGGTGAGCACAAGACCGGCCAGGGCACGCTCGGCGTGCAGCCGCTGTGCGCCGCCCACGACGGCATTGCCGGCCATGACACCTCCCACCAGCGCCGCATCGATGCTCGACCCCACAGCCGCGGAAGCGGTCGCGCCCAGCGCCAGCACAGGTGTGAGAGGGTCCTGGAGTTCTGCGCGTACCGCGCTCAGCATCTGCCCCGTCCACCGGGTCAGCGGAGCCAGCCCGACGGCAACGGCCGCGGCACGTCCGGCACCGGCAAGGAGACGGGCGATCCCGGCGGCTGGGTCAGCGGCGGGCGGTCCGGCCGTTGCCTTGTCGAGGCTCGTCAGGACGCGGAGGGTCTCGCGGGCCCCGAGGGCGTGCCAGGCGCCGCGGACACGGGCCGGGGGCAAGGGGCGGCACGCCAGGCGGCGGGCGGACCTGATGCCGCCGAACTGAGCGAGGAAGGCCGCACCGTACACCGGGGATGTCGTCAGCCCGCCCACCGAGTGGCGGGCACCAACAGCCGCGATCAGCGCTCCCAAGGTGGACCCGCCCATCGACAGGTGAGCCGATTTGCTGCTGACCTGGCAGGCGTCGCCGACCGCGGACAGGATCCGCCAGACCTGCGCCGTCCCACCGCTGCAGACCAGATCCGCAGACCACCACGCCCCCGGTGCCCCGCCAGGAGCAGTTCCGGGGAAGGGCAGTACGGCAACGCCGATGTCAGCGGCGGCCAGCGCACGGTCGTCGGCCGTACCGATCAGCAAAACCACCTGCCCGTCCTGCTGCAGGCGCCGTACCTGCTCGTCCAGCGGCGTGGAAAACGGCACGGTCAGGTCGGCCCACGGGAGCAGTTCGGCAGCGGAGACGTGTTCGGTGAGGAGCAGACGGCGGCCGGCGGAACGGGCCGCGGTCACGACGGCATCGGCCAGCGGGTCGAGGTCGCAGCCCACCAGGACCCGGCCCGCGTACCGGCCGTCCGGGGCACGCAGGTCCAGCGGCAGCCCCGAGGCGGTGTCCGGCCGGGCCTGAAGCACGTCCGCCGAGCGTTCCAGCCGCCAGCCCTCGACGTCGTTCCACGGGCCGGGGCCGCACAGCCGACGCAGCGGCAGGTCTGCCAGCAACGTCTGCGCGGCGGCCCACACAGCGGCCTCATCGAGGCCGCCCGCGGCAGCCACTGACAGCAGCCTCGGGCGAGCCGTACACAAGACCTCCGAGTCGATCACCATGGCAGAAACCCGGTCCAGCAGCCGCAGGGCCGCCCCGTTCATCGGGACCACACCGTCCCGGGCCAGGTCTCGGCCCAACTGCGTGCAGAACGCCTCCCGCCCCATACCCGCGGCCTTCGGCACCGTGGCCAGGATCGCCTGCACGGCGGCCTCCGGGCTGCGGGCCCACGCCGCCACGCCTGCCGCGCCCAGCAGGGAGGCCAGCGAGGTTCGTTCTCCGCACTTCTCCACCGGCCCGGCCGGCAGCGGCACCGGCCGGGGCCGCCGCTCCGGGGCCCGTCCCGGCAGCCCATCCCCCGCCACCCCGACCAGTTGCCTCTCCAGCCGGTACCACGCCGCCTGCCGGGCACGGATCTCCGCCAGCTGCCACACGCGCTGCACCCCGTCCAGGACCAGCGGTGCGATACCCGCCGTCGCAGCATGTGCACCCGCGTGGCACACCCCGAGCACCATCTCGGCATGCCCCAGCCCCAGGCGGCCCTCCAGCATGCCGCGCACCCGCGGCTGGGTCTCGGCCACGACCACGGGGACCCGCAGCAACGCAGAGAACACGGGAAGCGGCGTCACCCGGCGAACCACTGCCACCAACAGCCCCACAGAATCCGCAACCAGCGACGTCCCGGCCAGCACGGCTGGGACGGTGTCGAACGGCGGATACGGACGATCACCCGCGAACGGCTCCCCACCGCAGCCGTGCGCCTCCTCCACGCTCTCCACCATCTCCAGCAGCGCGTCCACATCCAGACAGTCCTCTTCGGCACCGACGACCACCTGCCCCAGTGCCGCGTTCACCTCCGCCCACGCCACACCCTCAACCCCACGCAGCGCACCGGTCACCTCGCGAGCCAGCCGCTCATGCCGCTCCCCGCGCCCATCCAGTCCGCGCACCTCGATGTGCGCCCTGCCCGAACGGGCCCACACCCGTCGGTGCCCGCGGTCCTCACCCACGTCCAGCAGCACGCTCACCGCTTCAGCAAGTCCGGCCGGCACACCCACGACCACACCGCCCAGCGCACGCCGCCCCTTCTGCCCCGCATCGTCCAACACGGCCCGCGCCTGTCCGGCAACCAAGGCGGCCATACCGACAGGCGCGGTGAACACCGCCGGAGCCGGGCGGAAAACCACGCCCAGCCAGGAAAGAGGAATCCCGCTCCACGGTGGCACCGGCAACTCCTGCTCTCACTCGTCCAGCAACAGCACTGCACTCGCCAGCGCAACTCCACGCGGACACGTCCAAACCGCCACGACGCTGCGGGCCACGAGACAACGATCATCACCAAATCCCAAAAGAGCCGCAAACCAGACACGTCTGTCCGGACGAACCATCGGGAGCGCCCCGACCCCCGGCCCACCCCCTGCCGGTGCAGTGACCTGGGGTCACCGAACTCCTGGACCAGGCCGCCTACCACATCGAGCACCTGCGCCTCGATTCCGGCGACGCCGAGGACGCGGACCGGCCGGAGGAGACGGCGCTCGGCGTCACACGCTGACTGGCTGTTCGCTGTCCGCTCGTGGAGTCGATCAGGTTCGAACGGGGCACCGGTTCGGGTGAGTCGAATGGTGCGGGTGCATGAAGGAAGGGCCTCTCGGTAGCTCGCGGTTGTCGAATCCAGCGAGAAGCAAGAGGCCCTGGTGTCGAAGTGTCGCGTGATCGGGGTCCGTACCGTGCCGGCCAGGCTGGGGGCGTGGACGGCCAGGAGTTCGACAGCCTCGGTGACACAGCAGTAGGCCGTCGTGGTGCCCGGCGAACCATGCTGCGAGTTGGGCATACGTGTGACCGACCCGCAGATGGGCGGGCGTGAGCAGGGCCTGACGGCCGGCGCTCAGACACCGCCAACGGGACCCCATCTCGCGGCGATGCCGCCGCAACTGCTGGGTGAGGAAGCGCGCGAACTGAACCTTCCCCTTGATCGTGGACACCGCGCCGCGCCGTCGCGTGGGCATGGCTCGGGACGTAAGGTCCGGGCGCGCTACACCGTCCGCGGGGAAGCGGATCACCCCAGCGGCGTAGGGCTTTCCCTGCTTCATCAAGACGGCTCGACCCCCCGGCGGGGCCTGCGCTCTTGTCTCCGCCCCGCTCCAGCCCGGTCGGCGCCCGTGCCACGTGCGCAAACAGCCACCTGATGCCAGAGCAGGGATATGCCGTGGTTGGGTGGTCAGCTTCACGGCTCGAACGGCAACAAGAAGCAGTGAAGACTGCCTGGTTCCGGCAGTGTTATCTGGCACGGTCAGAGCGAAAATTCTGCATCGGTGGGTGAAGTACAAGGTTCGGGGGAGGCCCGTGTGCCGCCGTTTCCCGGCGACGGCAGCTTCGCACCGTAGCCGCTGGGTCATTCCTCGATGGGGAGGGGACGACGAAGGTGCTCTTTTCGATTCCAGAGTCGGGTTGGTGGGTGATTGCCGTCGCTGCGTCGGCGTGGTTCATCGTCGCGATGCGGATGCTGTTTGTTGGGGTGAAGGTCCCGGACGATGTACGGGACGCTCTGGCAGAACAGCGCAGGCGGGATCAGTGGAAGGCCTACTTCCTAGTCCCCGTGCTGATGGCCATTCTCCTGGGGGTGAACCTGCTTCGGCCGGACCCGGCGTCGGAGATCCTGTTCCTGTACAGCCTTACGTTCGCCGTCATACCTGTCGCTTTCTTCCCGGTCCGCGGCCGCATTTTCAAGGACGATGCCGCAAGGCAGCAGAACCCAGGCGTCGAGATCAAACCCGACCGGTTCGCAATGGTCTGGGTCATTTGTGCCCTGTGCTTGGTGACCCTGATCGCGGTGGTCGCATTGTCGCTGCGGCACCCCGGGTAGTGGCCGCTCGCGAGGACACGCTCTCCGCCGTCGCGGGTTGCTCTGACGGACGTCACCGAGCAGCGCGGGTGAGGCCCAGACCTCCAACGCTGAACTTCTGTCCAGGGCGCTTCGGAGCGAACGGGTCGTGCCACTCGCGTGCCGGATCGTGCGGGCAACCATGGGGAACAGCGGGGACTGGCCACGAGTATGCCCAGAACTACAACACCGGCTCGTCGCATGCCAGTTCAGCTACTGAGCCTTTTCCAAGCGGTACACGTCGGGAGTCGCCGTCCATAGTGGCTGATGCGATTGTCCGGATGCACGACACCCATCACCATCCAGTGGGGCCTCCCTGCTCTGCCCAGCAGAAGAAGCGCATGCCGGAGGGAAGTTCTGGGGGCCAAACAGGCGGCAAATGAGGCATTCTCACCGGGACCATCCCGGATGGCAGTGGACGATGATGGAACCGAACGCGCAGGTCGACGTCCCCAAACCGAGGTCGCGCAGGGCCCGATCGCGTTCTCGAAGAGCCGGTCCCGGTCGCTGTGCCGGTCGTCCAGGTAGGGATCGAGGAGTTCGGCGTGGACGTCGGCAGCAGTTCGACGGGGGTGGTGGCGTCGAAGGTGATCTGCCAGGCGATCGGTCCGAACGCCGCGCGGTTCGCGCCGATCGCCCATGTCCTCTGGCGGGGCTGGTCGCCTCCTGGACGAGGCGGGTCCACGCCCGCAGACAGGGGCTGGCGGCGAAGGCCTGGTGCAAGGACCAGCCCTCGTCGAAGGGGAAGGGCCACGCAGCACCGGGACTCACGCCCGGTCCCGCGAGGTGACGGGGAAGAAGTGTGACGGACTGAGCGGGGTCGAGAGTGCTGAGTGAGTCGGGTGACACGAAGGGACTCCTGCCGACGGGGTGTGTAGACGGGTGCGCGTGGAACGGGAAGCTGGGGCTCGCGGTTCAGCGGGAGCGATCAGCGCGGTGATTCGCCGGCGGCGTGGGTGGTGTGTGAGTGGTACGGCCCGGGGCACGGTGTGGCGTGGACGTGGGCCAGGCCCCGGGGAACCCCAGCAGCGTCTCCATGTGCGCCTCGACGAGGCCCTGCACATCTGCCTCAACCTCAGCAAGACGCGGCATGACCTCAGTCACGCCGCTTTTCGTTGTGTCTGTACGGAACAACTTCAAACCGACCGCCCCCCGTTATCGCATCGGAGGTCGACGACATCGGGCAAGCAGAGACTTGTTTCCGCAACGGGCATTGATCATGTGAAGAACGTGTGCTGGAGGTTCGGCGTCCTGGGCTACCTGCCTCTGCCGCACGGCACGCGTGCCCGTGGCGCCCGCGCGATCCGTCGGCGTCCAGCACGAATCCAGCACGGTACATGCATGGCCAGGTATTCGGACGCGTTCCATCAGGTGTGTGCCCGAGCACACGTCAGAGCCGATCGGCCCGTCCGGGCATGGGCCAGTTGCGGCCCGCCCGACGGCACACGGCGGGCCACCCGGCCTCGACCTGTGCCGCTCAGCACGGCTGCAGACCGAGAGTGCGGTAGATCTCCGTCGTGACCCGGGAGTAGTTCATGGTCATGAAGTGGAGACCGGGGGCTTCCTCTTCGAGCAGGCGGCGGCACATCTCGGTGGCGTGCTCGACGCCGAGTGCTCTGACCGCCTTCGGATTGTCCTCGACCGCGAGCATCCTCTCGGCGAGCCGCGGCGGGAACGCGGCGGTGCTGAGACTGGGGATGCGGCGCAGTGAGCGGATCGTGGTGACCGGCATGATCTCCGGGATGATCGGCGTGGCGCACCCGGCGTCCGCCACCCGGTCGCGCAAGCGCAGGTAGGTCTCGGCGTCGAAGAACATCTGGGTGATCGCGTAGTCGGCCCCGGCCCTGCACTTGTCCACGAAGTGCCGGATCTCGCTCTCCCAGTCGGTCGAGCGTGGATGCATCTCGGGAAAGGCCGCGACGCCGACGCAGAAGTCACCGGACTCCTTGATCAGACGGACGAGGTCGGCCGCGTACTCGATCCCCTCAGGGTGCTTGATCCAGGGCCCGAGCGGGTCGCCGGGCGGGTCACCGCGCAGCGCCAGGATGTTGCGGACGCCTTGGTCGGCGTAGTGGCCGAGGATGTTGCGCAGCTCGGCGACACTGTGGTCGACCGCCGTGAGGTGGGCGACGGGGGTGAGGGTGGTCTCCTGGGCGATGCGACCGGTGACGTTGACGGTTCGGCCGCGCGTCGAACCGCCGGCGCCGTAGGTCACGGAGACGAAGGTCGGCGAAAGCGCCTCCAGCCTCCGGATCGCCGTCCACAGCCCGGCCTCGGCTTCGGCGCTGCGCGGGGGCATGAACTCGAAGGAGTAGGACCTGTGCCCTGAGGCGAGGAGTTCGCGGATGGTCGCCGCGCGGTCCGGTCGGGTGGAGGGGATGCCGAGGGCCATGAACGCACGTTAGCGTCCGGTCGACGTCCTTCGAAACGTCGTCCACGTGCTGATACCCGGCCCGGGCACGGTGTGCTCCGGTCCGTCCGGTCCGGTCGGGAGGCCCGCCTGTGAGACCACAATGTGTCTATGAACGCGTACCGACACCGACTGCCAGGCGTGCCCGAATGGGGTCGTTGCGGCGTGATGGGCATCGTCAACGTCACTCCGGATTCCTTCTCCGACGGAGGGCTCCGGCTCGATGCCGACCGGGCCGTGGCGCACGGCCTTGCGCTGGTCGGCCACGGGGCCGACATCGTTGACGTCGGCGGTGAGTCGACCCGTCCGGGGGCCGTGCGGATCACCCGGGAGGAGGAGTTGAGGCGGGTGCTTCCCGTGGTCCGGGGCCTGGCGGAGGAAGGCGTGCTCGTCAGCGTGGACACCATGCGCGCCGACGTGGCCGAGGCCGCCGTGGGTGCGGGAGCGCGGATCATCAACGACGTCAGTGGCGGTCGCGCGGATCCCGGCATGGTGAAGGTCGCGGCGCGGACGGGTGTCCCGTACGTCGTCATGCACTGGCGCGGACAGTCGGCCGGCATGGACGGCCTGGCCACCTACGGGGACATGGTGAGGGAGGTCGTGGGTGAGATGGAACGCCAGATGGAGACCATGATCGCGGGCGGCATCGATCCCGCGCAGTTGATCGTCGATCCAGGCCTGGGCTTCGCCAAGTCACGTGCGGGCGACTGGGCTCTGCTGGCCGGGCTCGATGCCTGGCACCATCTGGGGCACCCTGTCCTGGTCGCGGCCTCACGCAAGCGGTTCCTGGGCACGCTGCCGGCCGACCCTGCCATGGGAGAGCCTTGTCCGCCGCGTGCGGGGGACGCGGCCACCGCGGCAGTCTCGGCGATCGCCGCCTCTCAGGGTGCCTGGGCCGTCAGGGTGCACAAGGTCCGGGCCACCGCCGACGCGGTTCGTGTCGAAGCCGCGTTGAGGACAGTCGAGGCGACAGGTTCTCGATCAGTCCGGTAGGCGGCCCAAGAGACCGCCGCCGAGGTCAGCCGGCGGTCTGGTCGTTCTCGACCGGGTAGGGCACGAAGGTGCTGCTGTTCTGGTCGATGAGCAGCGAACGGCCGAGTGGTGGTGCGGCCCGCTGGGAGCAGTCGAGGCGCTCACAGACGCGACAGCCCATGCCGATGGGAGTGGCGGCGGATGGATTGGCCAGGTCGAGGCCGTCGGAGTAGACGAGCCGGTGAGCGTGGCGGATCTCGCAGCCGAGGCCGATGGCGTAGGTCTTGCCGGGTTCGCCCCAGCCGCCACGGTGTCGAGTGACGGCTCGCGCGGTCCACAAATACCGCTGTCCGTCAGGCATTTCGGCAACCTGGACGTGGATGCGGCCGGGGGCGGCGAACGCCTCGTAGACGTTCCACAGGGGGCACGTGCCGCCGGCCCGTGAGAAGTGGAAGCCGCTCGCGGACTGGCGTTTGGACAGGTTGCCGGCACGGTCGACGCGTACGAAGGAGAACGGCACCCCGCGGAGCCTCGGCCGCTGAAGGGTGCTCAACCGATGACAGATGGGCTCGTAGCCGAGACCGAAGTGATCGGTGAGACGCTCGATGTCGTAGCGCGCTTCCTCGGCCGCCGCATGAAAGGCGGCGTAGGGCAGGATCAGGGCGGCGGCGAAGTAGTTGGCGACGCCGATACGGGCGAGCGCGTGGGTGGGCGATCCAGGTGGGAAGTCCTCGGTGACCAGCCGGTCGAGGTCCTCGCCGTCTTCGAGCAGGGCCAGTTGGGTCGCCATGCGGAATGCGCGCTGACCGGGCCGTAGCCGCGAGGACAGGTGAAGGGTGCGGCTTCTGTCGTCGTAACGGTGCAGTCGTGCGCCGGGCTCGGCGGCCAGGTGAACGCCGTGTGCCTTGGCGAGTCTCGCGGTGAGGACCCCGATCACCTCTCCCGGCCTGACGCCGATCTCACCGGCAAGGCGTTCGGCTGAGAGGTCGGTGTCGTGGAGGTAGTTCTGGCGGCGGTAGAAGAAGTCGCGGATCTCCTCGTGGGGCGAGGAGGTGGTTCCCCGATCACGGCCCCGGCCGTCCGCCGCCCCGGCCAGACGCTCGGACAGCTGCTGGTTGCGGCGGCCGAGATCGAGAAGGATCTTGGCGACGCCGGGCAGCCGGGCCGCCAGGTCACCGAGGTCGGCTGCGGACACCCGGGACTCGGCGATCTCCCCGGCGAGTGCCTCACGGAGATCGGCCAGCAGGCGTGTGGTGTCACGCTCGGAGAAGAACCCCGGGTCCACGCCGAACGCCTCAGTCAGCCGGAGCAGGACGGGCACGGTGAGCGGGCGGGAGTCGTGCTCCATCTGGTTGAGGTAGCTCGGGGAGATGCCGAGCACGCGGGCGAGGTCCGCCTGACTCATTCGGCGCTCCTCGCGCAGCCGCCGTAGCCGCGCACCCGCGTACGTCTTGCTCACCGAACCGCTCCTCCACACCAGGGACCCGATCCAGTCAGCGTAAAGGAACAATCCTCCCTCCGAGTCTTCGCAAGATTGGCAAAAACCAACGGGAAGATTCGCAAAGGTTGGCACACATCCCCGCTTGATGGCACTCAGTGCCAGTGCCAGACTCGTAGTGCGGCCCGCCGGACCCGGCAGGCACAGCCCGGAACCGGGGCACGATTCCTGCCCTGACGTCGGAAATCTGGCGGCGGCAGAGATCTGCACCGGCGACATTGCCCAGCTCCACCTCCCAGTGACGGCGGGCATCCCCAGCGATACGACACGCAGTGCCATCTCTGTTCATCCGGACAGCGGAATTGGCAGCCAGCACAGACTGAGGAAACGGTGACAGTCATGTCAGAAGCGAGGACACAGGCAGCCGAGGAACTGACGCGCCGCTGGGCCACCGAACCCCGGTGGCAGGGCATCGAACGGACGTACACCGCTGAGGACGTGGTCCGCCTGTCCGGCAGTGTCCGCGAGGAGCACACCCTCGCCCGGCGCGGCGCCGAGCGGCTGTGGCGCCAGTTGCACGAGCAGGACTACATCCACGCGCTCGGCGCGCTGACCGGCGGGCAGGCCGTCCAGCAGGTGAAGGCGGGCCTGCAGGCCATCTACCTGTCCGGCTGGCAGGTCGCCGCCGACGCCAACCAGGCCGGTCACACCTACCCCGACCAGAGCCTCTACCCCGCGAACTCTGTTCCCCAGGTGGTCCGCCGGATCAACAACGCGCTGCTGCGCGCCGACCAGATCGCCATCGCCGAGGAAGCCGGTGACACCACTGACTGGCTCGCCCCGATCGTCGCGGACGCGGAGGCCGGGTTCGGCGGACCGCTGAACGCCTTCGAGCTGACCAAGGCGATGATCGCGGCCGGTGCGGCGGGCATCCACTACGAGGACCAGCTGGCCTCGGAGAAGAAGTGCGGCCACCTCGGCGGCAAGGTCCTCGTCCCGACCTCGCAGCACATCCGCACACTCAACGCGGCCCGTCTCGCCGCCGACATCGACGATGTCCCGACCGTCGTCATCGCCCGCACCGACGCCCTCGCCGCCAACCTCCTCACCACCGACATCGACGAGCGCGACGCCGAGTTCGTCACCGGTGAGCGCACCGCGGAGGGCTTCTACCGGGTGCGGAACGGCATGGCGCCGGTCATCGCACGCGGCCTGGCCTACGCCCCGTACGCCGACCTGATCTGGGTGGAGACCGGCACACCGGACCTGGCGCAGGCCCGCGAGTTCGCCGAGGCCGTCCACGCCCGGTACCCGGACCAGCTGCTCGCCTACAACTGCTCGCCGTCCTTCAACTGGAAGGCTGCGCTGGACGACGACCAGATCGCCAAGTTCCAGCGGGAACTCGGCGCGATGGGCTACCGCTTCCAGTTCATCACCCTGGCCGGGTTCCACTCCCTCAACCACGGCATGTTCGACCTCGCACGCGGCTACGCCGAGCACGGCATGACCGCCTATGTCGACCTCCAGGAGCGGGAGTTCGCGGCGCAGGCGCACGGCTTCACCGCCGTCAGGCACCAGCGCGAGGTCGGCACCGGCTACTTCGACCTGGTCTCCACCGCCGTCAATCCCACCTCCTCCACCACGGCCCTGGCCGGGTCCACGGAGGAAGAGCAGTTCCACTAGGCCGCCGAGCCGGGCCAGGCGGTCCGGCCGGCCTCGGCCGGCGGAGAGGGACGAACCGAATCCGCCCTCTCCGCTCCCACCCCTCAGGAGAGCCCGATGGCCATCACTGCACTCACCCAGCAGGTCCGTGTCCTCGCTGCACCCGGGCACCGGCACGACGAGATCCTCACCCCGGCCGCTCTGGACTTCGTCGGCCGACTCGTCGCGGAATTCGCGTCGCGTCGACGGGATCTGATGAAGGAACGCCGCCGACAGGCTCTGCGACTGGCGTCGGGCTCTCCGCTCGACTTCCCCATGGTCACCTCCGCCGTGCGCAACGACCCCGCCTGGCGGGTGGCGTCGCCCGTGCCCGGCCTGACCGACCGGCGCGTGGAGATCACTGGCCCGCCCGACCGCCGTATGACCGTCAACGCGCTCAACTCCGGAGCCAAGGTGTGGATGGCGGACTTCGAGGACGCCACCGCGCCCCTGTGGGACAACGTCGTCGGCGGCCAGCTCAACCTGCTCGACGCCATCGAGCGGCGCATCGACTTCACGACGCAGGAGGGCAAGGAGTACCGGCTCGGCGACCGGCTCGCCACCATCATGGTTCGCCCACGTGGCTGGCACCTGGATGAGGAGCACCTGGCGTACGACGGCTGCCCGGTGCCCGCCGCGCTCGTCGACTTCGGCCTCTGCTTCTTCCACTGCGCCCAACGGCAGATCGACGCCGGGTACGGCCCGTACTTCTACCTCCCCAAGCTGGAGAACCGGTACGAGGCCCGGCTCTGGAACGACGTCTTCCTCCTCGCCCAGGAACTGCTCGGCATCCCGCGCGGCACCGTCCGCGCCACCGTCCTCATCGAGACGATCACCGCCGCGTTCGAGATGGAAGAGATCCTCTATGAACTGCGTGAGCACAGCGCGGGGTTGAACGCCGGCCGCTGGGACTACCTGTTCAGCCTGATCAAGACCTTCGGCCACCGCACCGACTTCCTCCTTCCGGACCGCGCGAAGGTGACGATGACCGCGCCGTTCATGCGGGCGTACACGGAACTCCTCGTGCGCACCTGTCACCGGCGTGGTGCCCACGCCATCGGCGGGATGGCCGCCCAGGTCCCCGGCAAGGACCCGGGCGCGAACGAGGCAGCTTTCGCCAAGGTCCGGCTGGACAAGGAGCGGGAGGCGGAGGACGGTTTCGATGGGTCCTGGGTGGCCCATCCCGCACTCGTCCCCGTCTGCCGCGATGTCTTCGACAACGTCCTCGGCGAACGCCCGCACCAGCTCGACCGCACTCGCGACGATGTCGAGGTCACCCCAGCCGACCTGCTGTCCGTGCGCCGGATCAGCGGCCCGCCCACCCAGGAAGGGGTGCGCACCAATATCTCCGTCACGCTGCGGTACTACGCCGCCTGGCTGCACGGCCAGGGCGCGGTCGCGCTCGACGGGCTGATGGAGGACGCGGCGACCGCCGAGATAGCCCGTGTGCAGATCTGGCAGTGGCTGCGGCACCGGGTGATCCAGCGCGAGACAGTGATGGAGCTGCTCGACGACGAGATCATGGCGCTCGGCGCCCAGTACCCGTGGGCGCCAGTCAAAGACATCCGCGCTCTCTTCGAACGGACGGCGATGACAGGCGAGTTGCCGCTGTTCTTCACCCCCGACGCCTACACCCGCCATCTCGTGCGCAGGCCGGAGGTACAGGCGTGAGCGCGGTCATCGAACGCGTCGGCGTGGTCGGCGGCGGGCAGATGGGAGCGGGGATCGCCGAGGTATGCGCGAGGGCCGGGCTGGATACCGTGGTCTGCGAGGTGGACGCGGTCGCCGCCCGCGCCGCCCGAGACCGCGTGGCCGCCTCGCTGGACCGCGCCGTACGACGGGGCAAGCTGAGCCGCGAGGCTGCCGACGTTGCTTTCGCCCGGCTCGTCTTCACCGGCAACCTGGACGATCTCGCCGACCGGCAGCTCGTCGTCGAGGCCGTCATCGAGAACCCGGACGCCAAGACCGAGATCTTCGCCGCCCTCGACAAGATCGTCGAGGATCCTGCGGCGGTCCTCGCTACGAACACCTCCTCCCTGCCCATCATGCGACTCGGCATGGCGACCGCCCGCGCCGACCGGGTGATCGGCCTGCACTTCTTCAACCCCGTGCCGGTGCTGCCGCTGGTCGAGGTGGTGACCTCGCTCCACACCTCGGCCGACACGACAGCCCTGGTGGAGGACTTCGCGGCCCGCACGCTCGGCAAGACCGTCATCCGCTCCCAGGACCGGTCGGGCTTCGTCGTCAACGCCCTGCTCATCCCCTACCTCCTCTCCGCCATCCGAATGGCGGAATCCGGCTTCGCCACCGCACGGGACATCGACACGGGGATGGAACTCGGCTGCGCCCACCCCATGGGTCCACTCAGACTCGCCGACCTGATCGGCCTGGACACCGTTGCCTTCATCGCCGAGTCGCTCTACGACGAGTTCCGTGAACCCCTCTACGCACCACCACCGTTGCTCCAGCGGATGGTGCAGGCCGGGCTCCTCGGCCGGAAGACCGGCCGAGGGTTCCACACCTACGACCAAGGCTGAGGGCCTGTACGACACGGGCTGAAGGGCCCGCACCACCGCGTGAGCGTTCCGCTTGTGGTGTACCCCGCGTCACCTTCCGGATATGGACGACCCTCTTTCATTCGCGGCGACGCACCGTAGGCTGACCGCAGCAGCTGGTTCACCCCGCCCGCCAGGCGGGGTGTCGTAAGAGGGAACCCGGTGGGAATCCGGGACTGCCCCGCAGCGGTGAACGGGAACGACCGCCGTCTTACGCACTGGGCCCACGAACAGGGCCTGGGAAGCGACGGCCAGTAGGTGTCCTCCTCCGGGAGA
>NZ_PENI01000042.1 GCF_003688995.1 Streptomyces shenzhenensis
GTGTCGCTGCCGGTGGTGGCGAAGCCGGGGTACGCGCCGAGCGCGGCGGTCAGCCCGCTGTAGGTGTAGAACGCGTTCCGGCCCGGGAACATCTGGTTGAACTGCGCCTCGCTGACCACGAATCCGGACGGGTTGCCGCCCCCGCCGCTCGCCGGCGCGTTCCACTTCTGGTTGGCGCCGCCCGAGCAGGTCCAGATCTGCAGCCGGGTCGCGTTGGCGCTGTTGTTGTCCCGGACGTCCAGGCACTTGTCGGCCGCCGGGTTGACGATGTCATGGGCGGCGGTGACCACCCACTGCTGGTTGGCGCCGCCCGAGCAGTCCCACAACTGCACCGAGGCGCCGTCGGCGGTGCTGCGGTCGACGACGTCGAGGCACTTGCCGAGCGCACGCAGGGTGCCGTCGCCCGGGTTGGACCAGCGCTGGGCGTCGGTGCCGTTGCAGTCGTAGAGCTGTACGGCGGTGCCGTTGGCGCTGTCGGCGCCGGCCACGTCGACGCACTTGCCCGCGAGTCCGGTGATCTGGCCGTCGGCGGCCTGGGCCGGGGCCGTGGCGAACAGGGTGGCGAGAAGGGCGGCGAGTACGGCACCGATCAGGGTGCGGACCGAGGCGACGCGTCTGCCGGACAGCCGGCCGGCGTGGGGGGTGGCCATGGTGGACATGACTCCTTGACGGTGGGGAGGCGGAGTGCGGACGCACCGGCGGACCGTCGGGCGGCGCCGGTGAGCGGCTCTTGCGCGGGGCACGGCCGGACGGGCGAGAGCCTGACGAGCGGCACCGGCCGGCCCGGAAGGAGTGCGGAGTCTTCTGGCGGTACTAGGTCTAGACCATGGCAGGCGCGGGTGGAGCCGTCAACTACCCCGTACGCAACGGAACTTCGGCGCGACCGCGCCGCTGCGGCAGGGCGCGGTGCCGACGCGTGCACCGGATCCGGCCGCGGCGCCGCGGCGCGGCCGGTCCGTCCGCCGGAACGCGTGATGCCGCCGGCCGGAGTCGGCCGACGGCATCACGAGGCTGACGGTCACGGGCGGCTCGCGCGGCCGCCGCGAGGGTCAGACCGCCGGGGCCGGGTAGGTGGGGTACTCGACCCCGGAGACATGCTGGACGACCCGGACGACCTGGCAGGAGTAGCCGAACTCGTTGTCGTACCAGAGGTAGAGGATCGCGTTGTCGCCCTCCACCTTGGTGGCGCCGGCGTCGATGATCGAGGCGTGGCGCGAGCCGATGAAGTCGCTCGAGACCGCGTCGGGCGCGCTGATGAAGTCGATCTGGCGCTTGAGCGGCGAGGTCAGGGACACGTTCCGGAGGTGGTCGAGCACCTGCTCGCGGGTGGTCTCCTGGGCGAGCTGCAGGTTGAGGATCGCGATCGAGACGTCCGGCACCGGCACCCGGATCGAGCTGCCGGTGATCCTCGCCCTGAGGTCGGGCAGCGCCTTGGTGACCGCGGAGGCCGCGCCGGTCTCGGTGATGACCATGTTGAGCGGCGCCGAGCGGCCACGGCGCTCGGACTTGTGGTAATTGTCCAGCAGATTCTGGTCGTTGGTGAACGAGTGGACGGTCTCCACATGCCCCCGCAGCACCCCGTACTCGTCGTCCATGGCCTTCAGCGGCGGCACGATCGCGTTGGTGGTGCAGGACGCGCAGGACAGGATCCGCTCGTCCGGCTTGACGGTGTCGTGGTTGACGCCGTGCACGATGTTGGGGACGTCGCCCTTGCCCGGGGCGGTCAGCACGACCTTGTCGATGCCGGGGCGCAGATGCTGCGACAGGCCCTCGCGGTCGCGCCACTTTCCGGTGTTGTCGATGAGGATGGCGTCCTTGATGCCGTACGCCGTGTAGTCCACGGACGCGGGGTCGTCGGCGTGGATCACCTTGATCTCGTTGCCGTTGGCGATGATCGCGCCGTTCGCCTCGTCGACCGTGATCGTGCCCTGGAACTGGCCGTGGATGGAGTCGCGGCGCAGCAGTGAGGCGCGCTTGACGATGTCCTCGGCGGCCCGGCGGGCGTCCCCGCGGACCACGATGGCGCGCAGCCGCAGGCCGTTGCCGGACCCCGCCTTCTCGATGAGCAGGCGGGCGACGAGCCGGCCGATGCGGCCGAAGCCGTAGAGGACGACATCGCGGCCCTCGCGGCGCTCCAGCTTGTTGGCGCCCGTGGCGCCGGCGACGGCCTCGGCGGTGAAGGCCGCGACGGACAGGCCCCGGTCGTCGCTCCGGTACGTCGCGGCGAGCATGCCGATGTCGATCTGGGACGGGCCGAGATCCAGCGCGATCAGCGCCTGCAGGAACGGCATGGTCTGGGTGACCGACAGTTCCTCGCCGGCGATCTGCCGGGCGAACCGATGGGTCTTGAGGATGCTGACCACCGACTTGTTCACCAGGGAGCGGCTGTGGAGCAGGACGGTGACGTCACGCTCCCGGTGCAGCTTCCCGATGAGCGGGATCATCGACTCCGCGATCTCCTCGCGGTTCTTCCAGTTGGTGAACGAGTCCTCGTTGACAGTCACAGATCTATCTTTCGAGCTAGGCGGCGCTCATATGGTAACCACGACTCGATTCGATCTTTCCTGGGGGTGACGGACCGGGGGACGGATGACGGCGATTGGGGAGATTTGCCCTTGTCTGTGCTCGGTATGATCCGACGCAGTGGCCGATGCGCGCGACGACGCGAGGGACGGCGGCCGTGGACCGACGGGACGAGGACGGATGGAGCTGGAGCTGCGGCATCTGCGCGTGCTGTGCGCGCTCGCCGACGCCGGGAGCGTGGGCCGGGCCGCGTCCGTCCTCGGCTATTCGCAGCCGGCCGTGAGCACCCAGCTCCAGCGGCTGGAACGGCACTTCGGCGAGCCGCTGTTCGAGCGCGGCAGCGCGGGGGTGCGGACCACACCGTACGGTGCCGAGGTCGTCGCCGAGGCGCGCGACGTCCTCGCCCGCGCCAACGCGATCGGGCGCCGCGCCCCCGCCGACGCCTCGCCGGCGGGCCGGACCCTGCGCCTCGCGGCCACCAACTCGCCCATGCTGTCCGGGACGGTGTCCCGGCTGCGGGCCCGGCTGCCCGCGGTGTCACCGGCGGTGAGCAGCGTGTACGCCTCCTCGCGCATCGTCGAGCTCCTGGAGGAGGGCACGGCGGACGCGGCCATCGCCGCCGACTACCCGGGGATGGAGCTGAGGCACTCGGCCGCCGTCGCCCACCAGGGGATCGTCACCGAGCCGAACTTCGTCGCCCTCCCGGCCCGGCACCGGCTCAAGGACGCGGCGCAGGTCTCGCTCGCCGACCTCGCAGGGGACGCCTGGTTCCTGACCCCGGACGACGGGGCCGGCTGGCCCGGCGTCTTCTACACCGCCTGCGCGGCGGCCGGATTCACACCCCGTACCGTGCATGAATTCCTCGGCGACCGGACCCAGTTGCAGAACATGATCGCCGACGGGCTCGGCGTGTCCGTCGTCCAGGCGACCGTCCGGCCGATCCCGCACGTCGTGATCAAGCCGCTGGCCGGCACGCCGTTGTGGTGCCGTTACGTACTCGCCTGGCGGCGCGCCGCGGTCGACGCGCAGCTGGCCGAGGCACTGCACCAGTGCGCCACCGCCGCGTACCGGGAACTCGCCGCGCAGTCACCGCACTTGCGCAACTGGGCGGCCCGCACCTGGAACGTCACCGGGACCTAGGCCCTGCCAGGGCCGGCGGCACCCGCTGCTCCGCGGTGATCTCCTTCACCTTGGTCTCGATCGGTACGTCGGGGTCGACCCGGTGCGGGTCGCCGCGCACATGTCCGGCGGGGCTGACACACTGACCGGAGGACCGTCGGCCAAGACCTGACGGACGGTGGTGGTGAGCGCCATGGCACATCGGCACCGGCACCGGGACCGCTCCGCACCGGAACCGCGCGTCGACCCCCGCGGCGAACCGTTCCTCGGCACCCGCTTCGCCGCCCCCGCACGGCCCCTCACCTTCCTGCGCCGGGCACGCCTCGCCGACCGTCTCGACCAGGGTCTCGGCACCCCGCTGACGCTGGTCGACGGGCCGGCCGGGGCGGGCAAGACGCTCCTGGTCGCCGACTGGGCCGCGCGCCTGGACCGGCCGGTGGCCTGGCTCACCGCCGACCCGGCGGACCGGGCCCCCGGACTGTTCTGGGCCTATCTGCTCCAGGCCCTGCGGGTCGCGGGCCTGCGGCCGGCACCCGGCATCGGCTCCCCGGCGCACCCCAGCAGCGTCGACCGGGCCCTGCTGGCCCGGCTCGCGGCCGACCTGAGCGGCCGCCCCGAGCCCGCGATCGTCGTCGTCGACGAGTTCGAGCGGGTGCCCACCGCGGACATCGCCGAACAACTGGAGTTCGTACTGCACCACGCCTCGGCGGGCCTGCGGCTGATCCTCGTCACCCGCAGCGAACCGCTGCTCCCGCTGCACCGCCACCGGGCGGCCGGCAGCATCACCGAGATCCGCGGCGCGGAACTGGCGTTCACCCCGGAGGAGGCGGCCGCCCTGCTGGCGGCCCACGGCCTGCGGCTCTCCGCGGACGCCGCGCACACCCTGGTCCGCCGCACCCGGGGCTGGGCCGCCGGACTGCGCCTGTGCGCCCTGGCCGCACGGCAGAGCGCCGACCCGGAACGCTGTCTGAAGGAGTTCGAGGCCGGACACAGCGTCGTCGCCGACTATCTGCTCGCCGAAGTGCTGAGGCGGCAGCCCGCCGGGACACAGGACCTGCTGCTGCGCGTGAGCGTCGTGGAACGGTTCCGGCCCGGGCTGGCCGACGCGCTGACCGGGCGGTCCGACGCCGAGCGGATCCTGGCCCGGCTGCGGCGGGAGAACGCGTTCGTCGAACCCCTCGGGCAGACGTGGTACCGCCTGCACCCGCTGTTCGCGGAGATCCTGCGGGCCCATCTGCGCGAGCGGCACCCCGGCCTGGAGACCGAGCTGCACCGCAGGGCCGCCCGCTGGCTGAGCCGCTCCGGATCGCTCACGGAGACGCTCGCCCACGGCTGCGCCGCCGGGGACTGGGAGTTCGCCGCCCGCGCGCTCGTCGACGATCTCGCGATCGGCCGGCTGTTCACCGGCCAGGGCCCCGACGACCTGGGCACGCCGTTCGCCCGCATGACCGCAGGCACCGACAGCCCCGCCCGGCAACTCGTCCTGGCGGCCCGTGAGTTGGCGGGCCGCGACCTCGGCCACGGGCTGCCCCGGCTGCGGCACGCCGAGGAACTCCTCGCCGACGACACCGCGGACCATGTGCCCGACCGGCTCGGCTGCGCCCTCCTGGAGGCGCTTGCCGCGCGCCTCACGGGCTCACCCGGCCGGGCCGAACGGGCCGCCGGACGCGCCCGGGACCTGAGCCGGTCCGTGCCCGCCGAGCGCCTGGACCGGCACCCCGAACTCCTCGCGCTGCTGCTGGCCCACGTCGGCTCGGCACGGCTGTGGGCCGGGCACGTCGCGGAGGCACGCGCCGCGCTCGCCGAGGCGGTCACCCGCCCGGGCGGCGCCGCCACCGCGCTGCCGCGCCAGGACGCCCTCGGCCACCTCGCGCTGATCGACTGGCTGGCCGGCCGGACCGCCGGGGCGGAGCGGAAGGCGCTCGCCGCGCTGCGGGAGGCCGACCGGTACGGGCTGCCCGCACCCGCCCGCTCCGCCGTCGCCGGGCTCGTCCTGGCCGCCGTGGCCGTCGAACGCGACGAACTGGACGCCGCCCAGGCCCTGCTCGACCGGGTCACCGCCGACGGCCACGGCACCGCGGACCCGGTCGCGGCGGCCGCCAGGGCCCTCGCCGGGGCACACCTGCTGCTGGCCCGGGGCGATCCGGGCGCGGCCGTGGCCGCCGTGGAGGACCGCGGCACGGCCGTGGTCGCCTCCCCCTGGGCCGCGGACCACGCCGCGCTGGTCGCCTCCGCCGCCCGGCTGGCCGGCGGCGACCCGGAGGCGGCGGCGAAGGCGCTGGAACCCGTCGCGCGGCGGCTGCCCGCCTGCGCCGTGGCGGCCGCGCGAGCCCGGCTCGCGGCGGGCGACACCGGTACGGCTCTCGGCCTGCTCGACACGCTGCCGACGCCGGGTCCCGGCGGTCCCGCGCTGACCGTGCGGGCGGCCCTCGTGCGCGCCGAGGCCGCCGACCGGACCGGCGACATCGCCGCCGCCCGCCGCCTGGTCGCCCGGGCGCTGTGCGACGCGCGCCGCGAGCGGCTGCGCCGGCCGTTCCGCGAGGCCGGCCCGTGGCTGCGGCCCCTGCTCGCCACCGCCCCGGCCCACGACTGGCTCGTCGCGGGCGGCGGCACCCGGGACGCGACCGGCCTGCGGCCCGCCCCGGTCGTCGAGGAGCTGAGCCCGCGCGAGCGCGACGTGCTGTGCCGGCTCGCGCAGCTCATGTCCACCGAGGAGATCGCGGCGGACCTGTATGTGTCCGTCAACACGGTCAAGACCCATCTCAAGGGCCTCTACCGCAAGCTCTCGGTCGGCCGGCGGGCGGACGCGGTGCGCCGGGCCCGGGAACTCCGGCTGCTGTGAGGCGCCGCCGGCGGGTGCCCCGGCGGTGACGGACCGCGGAGCCGGTATCACCTGCGCCGGGTGAGGCCGGGGCGGGCCGCGGGGGCGGACGATCGCGAGGAAAGGGCACAGTTCGCCTGCGTACACGCCACCCGCGGGGAGAACAGCTCATGCGGTACGAGATCCGCGTCGACGGACATCTGTCGAAGACGCTCGCCGGGGCCTTTCCCGAGTTCGACCACGTCGTCGTGTCCGACCAGACCCTGCTGTACGGGCCGGTCGTGGACGAGGCGCACCTCTACGGGCTGCTGGCCCGGTGCCAGTCGCTGGGCCTGTGCGTGCTGGAGATGCGCCGGCTGCCGGAATGACGCGCCGTGCCGTCGGGGATCCGTCCCCGCACCGCACGATCAGGTGAGGAGGAGCCATGACCGAACCGCCTCGATCGGGACCGCGAGCCGGACCGGGCACGCACCCCGGCGCACCGGGCCAGGACCGGGACATCGCGGAGGTGCTCGCCGCCCTCGGCGCGTCCTGGCTGTGGACCCTGGGCGCGGCGCTGGTCACGCTGCTGGCCGGCATCCTGATCCTGGTCTGGCCGAACGAGACCCTGCATGTACTGGCCGTCATCATCGGCCTGTACCTGCTGCTGAGCGGGGTGTTCCGGCTGGTCACCGCGTTCGCCGGGCAGGCGCACGGCGAACGGCTCACCGGGGTGCTGGTCGCCCTGCTGTTCGTCCTGGCCGGTGTGCTGTGTCTGCGCCACCCGTTGCAGACCATCGCCGCGCTCTCGCTGATCGTCGGGGTGACCTGGCTGGTGACCGGCATGCTGACGCTGTACGCGGCCGTCTCCACCAAGGCGCTGCCGCACCGGGGAGTCGCCTTCGCCGCGGGCGTCCTGGGTGTCGCCGCGGGCATCGTGGTACTCGCCCTGCCCGCCGCGTCGGCGGTGGTGCTGACCCGGCTGCTCGGCCTGTGGCTGGTCCTGCTCGGACTGATGGAGCTGACGACGGCCCTCGCCCTGCGCGCCGCCCTGCGCAGACTGGGCTGACCGGAGCACGTGGCCGGGGCGGGCCGTGTGTGCGGCTCAGCCGGACCGGTCGGCCGCGTGGTGCTCGCCGCCGGTGCGGGCCGTGGCGATCAGCCGGTCGATCAGCGCGATCAGCACGTCACGGCACGACTCGCGCTCCCGCGCGTCGCACAGCAGCACCGGAGTGTCCGCCGACAGCGCGAGCGCGTCCCGGATGTCGTCGGCCGGGTACGGATGCCGGCCGTGGAAGCCGTTGACGCCGACCACGAACGGGATGCGCCGCCGCTCGAAGAAGTCGATGGCGGCGAAACTGGTCCGCGGCCGGCGCACGTCCACCAGCACCACGGCCCCCAGGGCGCCGATCGCCAGGTCGTTCCACATGAACCAGAACCGCTGCTGCCCGGGGGTGCCGAACAGGTACAGCACCAGATCCTGCCCGATGCTGATCCGGCCGAAGTCCAGGGCGACGGTGGTGGCCCGTTTCTCCTCGATGCCGTCGAGGTCGTCGACGCCCAGCCCGGCGGCTGTGAGCGGTTCCTCCGTGCGCAGCGGGACGATCTCGCTGACGGATCCGACCATGGTGGTCTTGCCGACGCCGAACCCCCCGGCGATGAGGATCTTGACGGTGTCGGGGGCGGCGACCGCCCCGGCGGGGGAGCCGGGGGCCGGGCGGCCGATCTTGCTGACCATGAGGCGGGATGCCCTTTCGTCGAAGCGGGTGAGCCGGCTGACGGCTCCGGAGCCGACCGGGACCGACCCGACCGGACCTAGAGCCGGCCGAGGCCGTCGCGCACCTTCTGCAGCAGCTCCAGGTCGGGTGTGCTGCGGGAGACGGGGTGCGGCGGGCGGGCGGTGATCCGGCCCTCCTCCAGCAGGTCGCAGAGCAGGATGACGACCACGCTCACCGGAAGGTCGAGGAGGGCGGCGAGTTCCGCGACGGCGACCGGTCGCGCGCATCGCTTGAGGATGCGGGTGTGCTCGGGCTGGAGCCGCTCGGCCCAGGCGGGCTGCGGATCGACCGCGGTCACCGTCGTGATGAGGGTGAAGTCGGCGCGGCTGGGCCGGGTCCGCCCGCCGGTCAGGGTGAACGGTCGTACCAGCCGGCCCGCCGCGTCGCCTCCGCTCACCTCACTCGCCGCGGTCGGACGCGATGACGACGCCCGCGCGCGGTGCCGCGCTCAGATGCTCACCGATCTTCTTCACCAGCATGTTCATCTGGTACGCCACCACGCCGACGTCCGCGCCCTGGCTGGTGAGGACGACCAGATGGGCGCCCGGGCCCGCGGAGGTCAGGATCAGAAAGCTGTTGGCCATCTCGATGAGCGCCTGGCGCACCGGGCCGCCGCGGAAGTCCATGCTGACGCCCTTGCTGAGGCTCATCAGGCCGGACGCGGTCGCCGCGAGGCGCTCGGCGTCGTCGCGCAGGAACCCGGTGGACTTGCTGATGACGAGTCCGTCCTCGGAGAGGACCACGGCCTGGTTCACCTCGGCGACCCGGTCGACGAGACCGGTGAGCAGCTGGTCGAGCTGGGTGTGCGTGGCGGGGGTGGGGCGGGTCATGTCAGCGTCCTTCGTGAGCGGTCGACGGGCGGAGTCGGGCATCAGGGTCCCCGTTCTCGGACGGGGCCGCGGGCGGCTCGGCGTCCTCGTCACGGGCCCGCAGCGTGCCGCGCTGGAACCCGCCGAGGGAGGAGGCGGCGCGTTCCGCGGTGAAGTCGTCGTGGTGGCCGTTCTCCTCGGGCTGCGGCGCCTCCTCGCGCAGCTCCAGGACCAGGCTCGTCTGCGGCACCCGGCGCGGCAGCGGGGCGAGGCCGTCCGTGTCCGGGGCCTCCTCGGGGCGGTGGGCCGCGGCGGACCTGGCCGGCCCGGCGTGCCGGGCCCGCACGGCGACGGCCGTCGCCACGGCGTTCCCCGTGCCGTTCTCCGTCCCGTTCCTCGGGGCCTGCCCCGCGCCGGGCTCCGTGCCGTCCTCCTGCGGATCCCGGCCCCCTGGCGCGGTGGCGTCGGGGGTCTCGCGCACGACGATCTCGTGCGGCACCAGCACGATGGCCGTGGTCCCGCCGTACGGCGACGGGCGCAGGGTGACGGCGATCCCGTGCCGGGTGGCGAGCCGGGCGACGACGAACATGCCGAGCCGCAGATCGTCGCCGAGCCCCACCACGTCGAACTGGGGCGCCACCGCCAGCTGGGCGTTGAGCGAGGCGTAGTCCTCCTCGGACATGCCGAGGCCGCGGTCCTCGACCTCGATGGCCAGTCCCTTGGCGACCGTCGCGGCCCGCACCCCGACCGGGCTGGGCGCGGGGGAGTAGACGGTCGCGTTGTCGATGAGTTCGGCGAGCAGATGGATCACGTCCGCGACCGCGGGCGGGGCGAGGCTCACCTCCTCGTCGGTGCGCACCTCGACCCGCTGGTACTCGGCGACCTCGCCGACGGCACTGTGCAGGATGTCGATGAGCGCGACCGGCTCGCTCCAGCTGCGCCGGGGCTGCTCGCCGCTGATGATGACGAGGTTCTCCTCGTAGCGGCGCAACTGGCTCGCCGTGGAGTCGAGTTCGTACAGGCCCTGGAGGACGTCCGGGTCGCTGTGCCGCCGCTCCAGCGCGTCCAGCTTGCTGAGCTGGAGGTTGACCAGGTTCTGGCTCTGCCGGGCGATGCCGAGGATGACCTTCTGGAACCCGCGCCGGGTGTCGGCGAGTTCGACCGCGGTGTGCACGGCCGTGCGCTGGGCGGTGTTGAACGCCTGGGCCACCTGGCCGAGTTCGTCGCGTCCGTAGTCGAGCGGCGGGGTCGCCAGTTCCACGTCGACCCGCTCGCCCCGCTCCAGCCGGGCGACCACGTCGGGCAGCCGCTCCTCGGCCAGGCCGAGCGTGGCCTCCCGGAGCCCGCGCAGCCGCCGGGACAGCGAACGGGTGATGCGCCAGGACATGCCGACGCTCAGCAGCAGGGCGACGAGTCCGCCGACGCTCAGCGAGCCGGCCGTGATCAGCAGGTCGTCCGCCCGCCCGGCGCTGCGGTCGAGCAGCGCGGACGTCTGACGCTGGATCAGGCTGGAGTAGTTGGCGCCGACCTCGGTCAGCGCGGTGCTCCACTCGGACTGTACGTCGGGCAGGACAGTGCGGCCGTCCGGTTCGCCGGCCGTGGCCCCGGCGGCGAGGATCCGGTCCTCGACGCGCTCCAGCGCCATCCATGCGGCGCCCTGGAGGATCTGTTCGGTCTGTGTCTTGGCGCTGCCGCGCAGCCCGGGCACCACCTGGTCCTCGACCAGCCAGCGGCGGGTCTCGACCAGCCGGGTGAACGCGGTCCGCTGGTCGTCGGTGAGATGCCCGGTCGACCAGGCCAGGGCGAGCAGCGCGTCCTCCCGGGAGACCTGCTCCGCCGCGTGCTCCAGTGCGACGAGCGGCCCGGCCTGCGAGGTGAGGTCGCCGTCGTCGACCTGGGACAGCTCCTGGAAGGCGTGGATCTGGTCGTCGATGATCGCGGTGTACTGGTCCAGTACCTGTTCGGCGGTGATGTCGGTGGGGTCGTCGACCTGGCCCCGGTAGTACTCCAGGCTGCCGACCGAGGCGACGACCGAGTACATGCGGTCCTTGACGCGGGCCGGGGCCTGCCGGATCTCCTTGGTCTGCCTGACCAGCTTGGCGACGGCCGCGTCCGTCGTCCTGCGCTGTGCGTCGAGCGCCGTCCGGGAGCCGCGCGGGGCGGCGAGCCAGGCGGCGGACAGCCGGCGTTCCTGCTGCAGCGCGAGGGTGGCCTCGGTGCCCATGGCCCCGGTCGACCGGCTCAACTGGGTCTGCGCCCGCAGCCGTAGCCCCTCCGAGAACATCTGGGTCGTGGTCACGCCCCAGACGGCGGCGAGCGTGACGCTCGGCACCAGGGCCAGCAGGATCAGGGAGAGACGTATGGAGCCTAGGCGGCGCCGGGCACCTGTCCGTGGAGACATCGTCGTCCTAGTAGCGGTCTTCGGGGGCGGGGGTGGGGCGGGGGACGAGCGCGGCGGGTGACTGCGTGTCCGGTACGGAACCAGGGATGCGCAGGATGCTATCCGCACATGTGACCGCATGTGCCGCGAGTGGTCGAATCGTTGGTGTCGGCCGGGATGAACGGCCGGATCAGCGCGTCCCGTTGGCGGCGAACTTCGCCACGGCGGCCACGTTCGTCTTGGTCACGAACGCGGGGCCGGTGAGCACCGGCGACACCCCGCCGCCGCTGATGTTGCCGTTGGTCCTGTACAACCACAGGGCGTCCACGGCGAGATAGCCCTGGAGGTAGGGCTGCTGGTCCACGGCGAACTGCACGTCACCGCTCTGCACGGCCTTGACCAGGTCCTTGTTGAGGTCGAAGGTCGCCACCTGGGCCCGGCTGCCGGCCTGCTTCACCGACTTGACCGCGGCGAGCGCGAACTGCGCCCCGTTGGTGACCACTTCGTCGATGTCGGGGTTCTGCCGCAGCTGGGCCGCGACGGCCTCGGTGAGCGCGTCCATGTCGGTGCCGTCGACATAGGCGATGGTGGTGCGGCCGCCGAACGTCTTCTTCACACCGGCGCAGCGCGCCTCCACGGCGATGTTGCCGCGCTCGTGGATCACGCACAGGGTGTGCTTGGCCTTGAGATCGTCGAGCTTGTCGCCGACGGCACGGCCCGCCACGCTCTCGTCCTGGCCGAAGTACTCCAGGGCGCCCGCCGACTGCCAGGCGTCGATGCCGGAGTTGAGCGCGACCACGGGGATGCCCGCCGCCTTCGCCTGGTCGACCGGGCCCTTCATCGCCTCGGGCTTGGCCAGCGTCACGGCGATGCCGTCGACCTGGTCGCGGATCGCGTCGCGGACCAGCTCCGCCTGCCCGGCCGCGTCGGGGTTGTTCGCGTACGTCAGCTCGATGCCGTCCTTGGCCGCGGCCGCCTCGGCTCCCTTGCGTACCAGGTCCCAGAAGGCATCTCCCCGGTCGCCGTGGCTGACCAGGGCTATCTTCAGCCGGGCGGCGCCCGCCCTGCCGGTGTCGGCCGACGACTGCGTGCCGTCGGAGCCGGAGCAGCCGGCCACCAGCAGACAGCCCGCCGCGGCGGCGGTCAGCGCTGTCGTGTGCGCCGGTCTACCGGGGGAGGAGCGTGGGGAAGTCGTGTTCATGAGGGTGCGGCACCTCGCTGTGCGGCCTGGCAGGAGCGGAAGGGAGCGCGGGCCCGGCGCTCGGGCGCGCCGGCCGGTCCGCTCTCCCGGCGGGAGCCAATCGCGTGTGACCGCGGGTAGTCAAGTGTGCCGAGAGGGTCAGGGGGTTGTCGGTGCCGCATCGTGATGATGGGGGTGCGGTGGGGCGGCAGGCGCGCGAGGGCGCCGGGGCACTGAGTGCCGCGGTGCCCGTGTGACGGCGCGGTCAC
Organism: Streptomyces shenzhenensis; assembly: GCF_003688995.1. Taxonomy (GTDB): domain Bacteria; phylum Actinomycetota; class Actinomycetes; order Streptomycetales; family Streptomycetaceae; genus Streptomyces; species Streptomyces shenzhenensis_A. Next base: position 12,859 of record NZ_PENI01000042.1, read on the forward strand.
GTCGGGATGCGGCGCGGTCGTGTTCCGGCTGCGGTCCGGGCCGGCGGCCCGGACGGATGGACGCCTCGGCGACGCCGTCGGGAGGCATCGCCGAGGACGCCGGGAGTGCTCAGGGGGCGGCGGTGTCGGTGGTGGCCTCGCCGTCGCCGGTCTCCGGCTGGCAGGTGGGGCACAGCTCGTGGCGGCCGTCGAAGGTGACGACGGTTCCCCAGCCGAGGCAGTGCTCGCAGTCACGGGCCAGGCTCAGGTCCGGGTGGGGAGGCAGGGGGCTGTGGTGGGCTCCGTGTGCCATGGCGGGTGCGGCTCCTCGAAGTCGCGGTCGCGGTGCCCCTATTTTGTTCCTTTTGATCGAATTTGTCAGTGACGAGTGTCACTGAGTGCCAGACGGGATCGGGGGAGCGGGCGGCGGGAGCCAGGGGGCGGGGGCGATCAGTCGAGGCGGCCGAGCCGGGCGTCCCGCCACAGGTCGACGCCGCCGTCGGTGGCGTACTTGTCGATCTCGGCGAGTTCCTCGGCGTCGAAGTCGGGGTTCTCCAGCGCGGCCACGTTCTGCTCCAGCTGGTCCACCCGGGAGGCGCCGATCACCAGCGAGGTGACCCGCCGGTCGCGCAGGGCCCAGGCCAGGGCCAGCTGCGCCAGGGTCTGCCCGCGGCGGGCGGCGATGTCGTCGAGGGCGCGCAGCCGGCGCAGCATGTCCTCGGACAGCCAGGCGGGGTCGAGGGACTTGTCCTGCGCGGCCCGCGAGTCCCGGGGGACGCCGTGCAGATAGCGCCCGGTGAGCAGCCCCTGCGCGAGCGCGGTGAAGCCGATGACCCCGAAGCCCTCCTCCTGCGCGGTGTCGAGCAGGCCGTCGGTCTCGATCCAGCGGTTGAGCATGCTGTACGACGGCTGGTGGATGAGGAGCGGGGTGCCCAGCTCGCGCAGGACGGCGGCCGCCTCGCGGGTGCGCTCGGCATCGTAGGAGGAGATGCCGACGTACAGCGCCTTGCCCTGGCGCACGGCGGTGTCCAGCGCGCCCATCGTCTCCTCCAGCGGCGTGGTCGCGTCGAGCCGGTGGGAGTAGAAGATGTCCACGTGGTCGAGGCCCATGCGGCGCAGCGACTGGTCCAGCGAGGCGAGCACGTACTTCCGTGAGCCACCGCCCTGGCCGTAGGGGCCGGGCCACATGTCCCAGCCGGCCTTGGTGGAGATCACCAGCTCGTCCCGGTACGGCGCGAGGTCCTGCTTCAGCAGCCGGCCGAAGTTGATCTCGGCGGAGCCGTACGGAGGGCCGTAGTTGTTCGCCAGGTCGTGGTGGGTGATCCCGAGGTCGAAGGCGCGCAGCGCGATCTCGCGCTGGGTCTCGAACGGGCGGTCGTCGCCGAAGTTGTGCCAGTAGCCCAGGGACAGCACGGGCAGGTCCAGTCCCGAACGACCGGTGCGCCGGTACTGCATGGAGCCGTGGTAGCGCTCGGGGCTCGCGACGTGGTTCATCGGCTCTTCTCCGGGGGGGGGCGGGGCACGGGCTGTCCCGTGGGTGCGGGGTTCCCTCCACCTTGCGCCGCCATGATCCTGAAGTCCAACCGTACGATCGCATGGGATTCAGCACGGTCACTTCTGAATCCGCCGATCCCGGTCAGCTCCACAGGGGCAGCGTCGTCACGCGCTCGTAGCCGTCCGGCCGCTTCTCGGAGTAGGTGAGGCTGATCCGCGTGTAGTGGTTCAGTTCCGGGTGCCGCTGCCACCGCTCGGGGCGGTCCAGCCGGACGGTGACCGGGTAGGCGTGGAACTTGCCCGCCGCGCAGTACGGCTTGCAGTCGTTCACCAGGTTGACGCCCTGGGCCGTGGCCGAGTCCCGGCCCCATGCGGACCAGTGCAGTTCGGTGAGGCGGCTGTTGCCGTCACCGCAGGCGAGGATGAAGTCGCCGGGCCGCACACTGGAGTTCCAGAAGCAGTCCACGAGGACGGGTGTGGCACTCTGCCGGGCCTGGTGACCGGCCCGCACCGGCGCCGACGGGGCCGCCGCGGCCGTGGAGAGGGCTCCCGCGAGCAGTACGCCCACCGAGAGCATGATCGCGGTACCCCGCACTGGTCTGCGCATGCTCGCTCCCGTCGGCCTTGCCGCACTCGCGGTCCCGCGTCCCGGCTGCCGCCCCGGACACCGCCGCCTCTGTACCGACGCTACGGCCCTCCCGGGAGATCCACCACTCGCGCGCCGCCACGGCCCGTGACGGCCGGCAGGGGGCGGCGAACCCGTGTGCGCGGGCGAGTTGGGGGCCGCGCACGGCCGGTGCGGGCCGCTGTCCGGGGACGGCGGGCCCGCACCGGCCAGGGGTCATGTGTGGTAGCCGAGGATGGTCATCATGCCCGACTCGGAGTGGTACTGGTTGTGGCAGTGCAGCATCCACAGCCCGGGGTTGTCGGCGTCGAAGTCGACGACCAGCTTGCGGTGCGGCAGGACGATCGAGGTGTCCTTGCGGGCGCCCGCACCGTCGAGGCCGACGACCGCGAACGTGTGACCGTGCAGATGCATCGGGTGCCACATGTCGGTGGCGTTGATGAGCGTGAGGCGGACGCGCTCGCCCTGCCGGACGGCATGGCGCTGGGTGAGCGAGTACGGCTTGTGGTCGAACGACCAGTTGTACTGCTTCATGTCGCCGGTGAGCCGGATCCGGATCTCGCGGTCGGGCTTCCGCTCGGACAGGGCGACGGACTCGTGCGGGCTGATCCGCCGGGCCGGCACCAGTTCGCCGTCGAGTTCCTCCGGGGACACGGTGGCCCGCGGCGCGGACGCCTTGGCGCTGGTGCGCAGCAGGGCCATGGCCCGGGATCCCTTGCCCTCGGCGAGCGCGACGAACGGGAAGACGCCGTCCTTCGCGGTGATCAGCACGTCGTAACGTTCCGCCATGCCGAGAATCAGCGCGTCGGTCTCGGTGTGCTCGACGGGATAGCCGTCGGTGTGGGTGACGGTCATCTTGTGCCCGCCGAGGGCGACCCGGAAGGCGGTGTCCGAGCCCGCGTTGATGATGCGCACGCGGATCCGCTCGCCGGGCCTGGCCCGGAACACCGACGGGTTGCCGGGCAGCCGGCCGTTGGCGAGGTAGTGCGGGTAGGCGACGTTGCCGCCCACGCTGTGCAGAATGGGGCTGCGCGTGCCGTGCAGCATCCGGGAGGGGCCCTGCTGCTTCGCGGGGGGCGCCGGGTGCGGCGGGGCGGAGGCGCCGTGGCCGCCGGCTTCGGGGCCCTTGCCCATTCCCTTGTCCATGCCCATGCCGTCCATGGACATGGTCTTGCCGTGCCGCAGTTCGGTGAGGATCCCGTCCGGGGTGGAGCCGCTGACGCCGTCGACCCAGTCGTCGAGGACGATCAGCCACTCCTTGTCGTAGTGCAGCGGTTCCTTGGGGTCGTCGACGATGAACGGGGCGTACAGACCGCGGTCGGGCTGCATGCCGGAGTGGGAGTGCAACAGGTAGGTGCCGGGGTGGCTGACGGTGTAGCGGTAGGTGAAGTCCTGGCCCGATGTGATGGCTTCCTGGGTCAGGCTGGGCACCCCGTCCATGTCGCAGCGCATGCGCACACCGTGCGAGTGGAGCGTGGTCTCGGCGGGCAGGCGGTTGACGAGGTTGAGACTGAGGACGTCGCCCGCGGTGACGCGGACCAGCGGGCCTGGCAGGTTGTGACCGTAGGTCCAGGTGCGGACCTTTCGCCCGTCCAGGTCCACGGTCGTCTCGGCGGCGGTGAACTCGAACTTGCGTACGGGCCCGGAGCCGCGTCTGCGTTCGGCGGCGTGCACCTCGGGGCCGGAGGGGTTCACATACCCCTTGGGCCCCGGGGGGACGAAGCCGTGGCTGTCGCCCTTGGCCGTCGCGCCCGGCCGGGACTGCGGGTGCGAGCCGTTTCCGGTGCAGGCCGACAGGAGTCCCGAGCCGACGGCCGCGACCGAGGCGGTGAGCAAGGTACGCCGCGAAGGTTTGTGCATGGATGAATAACACACGTTTCATGCTGATATGTCCGGTATCTGAGGCGGCGCGTCATGATGTCGGGGGCCGCGCATCATGAGGTCGGAGGCGGGGCGCGGTGATGCCGGGGCCGCGACCACCGGAACCCGCGCGGCGATCTCGATGTCAGTGCCGGATGCGACCCTGCACGGCATGGATGAGCAGGAGTTCATGCGGGGGCGGGTGTACGGGGCCGATCACGACGACGCCGGCCCCCGGCCCGGCCGCGCCTATGCGGAACTGGTCGGGGGTCCCCTGGACGGACTGCTCCTGGACGTCACCGGCCGGGCCGGGCGGGTGCCGGGGGAGCAGGTGGCGCTGGTGACCGAGATGGGCCGGTACGGCCCCGGCGGGCGGGCCCTGTACGTGCCCCGCCCGCCGGACGGCCGTCGCTACGACTGGCGCGGCGACGCCCCCTGACCGGCCGCCGGTGTCAGCGCTCCTCGCGGAAGGCGCGACGTGCCGCCCCGCCACGGGGTCGTACTTGCGCAGAACGAGCCGGTCGGGGTCGTTCAGCCGGTTCTTGCGGGTCACGTAGGTGACTCCGGTCGCGGCCGTCGACCTCAGCGTGACGACGGGACGCGTGGTACTGCGTGCCATGGGGTTCTCCTCTCCAGCCGCATCCGCACATTTGTAGCGCGCATGACAGAACATCCCCTCCAACCCCACCCTCACGCCACACATTCCCGCCCTGCCCCGGGAAGGCGTGGGGACCCCGGAGCCATGACGCGTGGCCGACGGCAACGCATGCCGGACTCGGACCCGCGCCGCACACCTTCGTGCGCCGGGCCATCCGGCGGTGACACGGGCCCGGCTCGTCGCCGATCTCGGCGCGGGTGACCGGCCGCCGGACGGAGAGCCCGGGGCGGCGACGGCGGGCCGGGCTCTTTGGCCGAGGTCGTGGCGGGCACCGTTGTGCGCTGAAACGCTCGCCGGGCTGTCGCCGGCCTCGGCGGGGGTGTGGGTGGTCGGTTGTCTGGCTGAGGACGGCGCCTGCGGTCGCGGCGGCGAGGGGTAGGCGCCCGTCCTGGTCCGGCGAGGCGCGCGGACGAGGTACCCCGGCGGACCGGGGCGTGGCTGGCGGCGACGGCGTGCCGGGCTCTTTTGTGCGTTGAAACGCTCGCCGGGCTGTCTGGTGGTGACGTGCGTCGGCTTGTCGCCGGCCTCGGCGGGGGTGTGGGTGGTCGGTCGTCTGACTGGGGACGGCGCAGGCGGCCGCGGCGGCGAGGGGTAGGCGCCCGTCCCGGTCCGGCGAGGCGTGCGGACGAGGTACCCCGGTGCCGGGGCGTGGCTGGCGGCGACGGCGTGCCGGGCTCTTTTGTGCGTTGAAACGCCTGCCGGGTTGTCCGGTGGTGACGTGCGTCGGTTTGTCGCCGGCCTCGGCGGGGGCGTCGCGGGGCGCGGGTGGTCGTCTGGCTGAGGACGGCGCCGGCGGCCGCGGCGGCGAGGGGTAGGCGCCCGTCCCGGTCCGGCGAGGCGTGCGGACCACGTACCCCGGTGGCGCAGGCCGTGGGGGCAGGTGGCGCATACCGGGTCCGCGGCGTCCGGGGGCCTCTTTTTGGACTCCGAGGGGGCATTCTCGGCCGGTGGGGCCGTGCCGTCGTGGTCCGTGCCGCCGTCCGCGGACCCGCGTCGCACACCGGTTCTTCATCGGTCTCTACATTGCTGTAGAAATCTCTCCTGGAAGGTGATCACTCGACCGCCGTGCCGTCGGGTGCGGTCGGGTGGGTGTGGCGTGCGAAGGAGCGGAAGCAACACCATGTCGGACGAGTCGGACCAGCACCAGCAAGGGACCGAGCCGGCGCCGTTAGCCGCCCGGCGCGAACTGGCACGACGTTGCCGGGCCGTCACGGAGGCCCGCTGGTTCGCGCTCACGGTCTTCACGGTGATCCTGGCGAACGCGGCACTGCTGGGCGTGGAGACATACACCGGCCTCGTCGCCGACTGGCGCTACTGGCTGAAGTTCGCCGAACACATCTGCCTGGCCGTCTTCACCGTCGAGATCCTGCTGCGTCTCGCGGCCCACGCCGACCGGCCACGGGAGTTCTGGAAGGACCCGTGGAACATCTTCGACCTGGCCGTCGTGCTCTGCGCCTTCCTGCCCGTCGTCCGCGAGAACACCACCGTGCTGCGGCTGCTGCGGCTGGCCCGGGTGCTGCGCACCGCCCGGTTCCTGCCGCAACTGCGCATCGTGCTGGTCGCCGTGGCCCGCAGCCTGCCCGGCACGCTGAGCTTCCTCCTCGTCGGCGCGCTGCTGCTGTACGTGTACGCCATGGTCGGCTGGGTCTTCTTCGGCACCTCCGACCCCGAGCACTACGGATCCGTCGGCCGGGCGGTCCTCACCCTGTTCCTGCTGATGACACTGGACGGCATCGGGGACGCGGTCCGGGCCGGTCTCGAGGTGTCCCGCTGGAGCCTGCTCTACTACGCCTCCTACGTCCTGCTGGCCTCCTTCGTCCTGGTCAACGTGCTGATCGGAGTGGTCCTGACCTCGCTCGAAGAGGCCCGCGAGCTGGAACGGGACGAGTCGCGTCCGGCGCCCGCAGGACCCGAGGAGCGGCGGCGCCTCGCCCAGCGCATCGCGACCGCCCGCCGCGCGCTCGACGACCTCGAACGCGACCTCGAAGGCGATCCCGACCGCGACCCCAGGCTCGCGCGGGCCCCGCTCACGGTCGGCGCGGAGCCCACGCTTCCGGCACCGGGCGGCGGCCCCTGACGCCCGGCCCGGCCCCCGGAGCGCGACAGGACTCCGGACGGACCCCGGGCGGTCGCGGCTGTCAATGTGATGTTCACCCCCTTCAGAGGTCGTCCGCTCGCCCCTAACGTGGCCGCGTGGCAGGGCAGCGGAGTCGCCGCCACGATGGTGTTCGTCGCCGGCAGGCCGAAGGGGTCGATGATGTTCCGCAAGGTGCTGGTCGCCAACCGTGGTGAGATCGCGATTCGCGCATTCCGCGCCGGCTATGAGCTGGGCGCCCGCACGGTCGCCGTGTTCCCGCACGAGGACCGCAATTCACTGCACCGGCTCAAGGCCGACGAGGCCTACGAGATCGGCCTGCCCGGGCATCCGGTGCGGGCCTATCTGTCGGTCGAGGAGATCGTGGGCGCGGCACGCCGTGCGGGCGCCGACGCGGTGTACCCCGGCTACGGCTTCCTGTCCGAGAACCCGGCGCTGGCCCGGGCCTGCGAACAGGCGGGTCTCACCTTCGTCGGACCTGACGCCCACACGCTCGAACTGACCGGGAACAAGGCGCGTGCCGTGGCCGCGGCCCGCGCCGCCGGGGTGCCCGTGCTGGGCTCCTCGGCGCCCTCCACGGACGTCGACGCACTGGTCCGGGCCGCGGACGACATCGGTTTCCCGGTGTTCGTGAAGGCCGTGGCGGGCGGCGGCGGCCGTGGGATGCGCCGGGTGGCGGAACCCGCCCAGCTGCGTGAGGCCATCGAGGCGGCGTCCCGCGAGGCGGCCTCCGCGTTCGGCGACCCCACCGTCTTCTTGGAGAAGGCGGTCGTCGATCCCCGCCACATCGAGGTACAGATCCTCGCCGACGGCGACGGCAACGTCATGCACCTCTTCGAGCGGGACTGCTCCGTGCAGCGCCGCCACCAGAAGGTCATCGAACTCGCGCCCGCGCCCAACCTGGACCCGGCGCTGCGCGAGCGGATCTGCGCCGACGCCGTGCGCTTCGCCCGCGAGATCGGCTACCGCAACGCCGGCACCGTCGAGTTCCTGCTCGACCGGGCCGGCAACCACGTCTTCATCGAGATGAACCCGCGCATCCAGGTGGAGCACACGGTGACCGAAGAGGTCACCGATGTCGACCTGGTCCAGGCCCAGTTGCGGATCGCCGCCGGGGAGACCCTCGCGGACCTGGGGCTCTCGCAGGAGACCGTCACCCTGCGCGGTGCCGCGCTGCAGTGCCGCATCACCACCGAGGACCCGGCCAACGGCTTCCGCCCGGACACCGGCCGGATCAGCGCGTACCGCTCGCCGGGCGGCTCGGGCATCCGCCTCGACGGCGGCACCACCCACGCCGGCACCGAGATCAGCGCGCACTTCGACTCCATGCTGGTCAAACTCACCTGCCGGGGCCGGGACCTGAAGGCCGCGATCGTCCGGGCCCGGCGCGCCGTCGCCGAGTTCCGGATCCGCGGCGTGGCCACCAACATCCCCTTCCTGCAGGCCGTCCTGGACGACCCGGACTTCCAGGCCGGCCGGGTGACGACGTCGTTCATCGAGGAACGCCCCCACCTGCTCACCGCGCGCTCCTCGGCCGACCGCGGCACCAAGCTGCTCACCTACCTTGCCGACGTCACCGTGAACAGGCCGCACGGGGAGCGGCCCGACCTCATCGACCCGGTCACCAAGCTGCCCCCGCTGCCCGCGGGTGAGCCGCCCGCCGGCTCCCGGCAGCGGCTCGTCGCGCTCGGCCCCGAGGGCTTCGCCCGCGGGTTGCGCGAGTCGCCGGTGTTCGCCGTGACCGACACCACCTTCCGCGACGCCCACCAGTCGCTGCTCGCCACCCGGGTGCGCACCAAGGACCTTCTCGCGGTCGCCCCCGTCGTCGCCCGCACCCTGCCCGAGCTGCTGTCCCTGGAGTGCTGGGGCGGCGCCACCTACGACGTCGCCCTGCGCTTCCTCGCCGAGGACCCCTGGGAGCGGCTGGCCGCCCTGCGCGAGGCCGTGCCCAACATCTGCCTGCAGATGCTGCTGCGCGGCCGCAACACCGTCGGCTACACGCCGTACCCGACCGAGGTGACCGATGCCTTCGTGCAGGAGGCCGCGGCCACCGGCGTCGACATCTTCCGGATCTTCGACGCGCTCAACGACGTCGGCCAGATGCGCCCGGCCATCGACGCCGTGCGCGAGACCGGCACCGCGGTCGCCGAGGTCGCCCTGTGCTACACCGCCGACCTCAGCGATCCGTCCGAGCGTCTCTACACCCTCGACTACTATCTGCGCCTCGCCGAGGAGATCGTCGCCGCGGGCGCCCATGTCCTGGCGGTCAAGGACATGGCGGGACTGCTGCGCGCCCCGGCCGCGGCCACGCTCGTCACGGCGCTGCGCCGCGAGTTCGACCTGCCGGTCCATCTGCACACCCATGACACGGCGGGCGGCCAGCTCGCCACCTACCTGGCCGCGATCCAGGCGGGCGCGGACGCGGTGGACGGCGCGGTGGCGTCGATGGCGGGCACCACTTCACAGCCGTCGCTGTCGGCGATCGTCGCCGCCACCGACCACTCGGAGCGGCCCTCCGGCCTCGACCTCCAGGCCGTCGGGGACCTGGAGCCGTACTGGGAGAGCGTCCGCCGGATCTACGCGCCCTTCGAGGCGGGCCTCGCCGCGCCGACCGGGCGGGTCTACCACCACGAGATCCCCGGCGGGCAGCTGTCCAACCTGCGGACCCAGGCCGTCGCGCTCGGCCTCGGCGACCGCTTCGAGGACATCGAGGCCATGTACGCCGCCGCCGACCGGATCCTGGGCCGCCTGGTCAAGGTCACCCCCTCCTCCAAGGTCGTCGGGGACCTCGCCCTGCACCTGGTCGGCGCCGACGTACGCCCGGAGGACTTCGAGACCGCGCCGGACCGGTACGACATCCCCGATTCCGTCATCGGCTTCCTGCGCGGCGAGCTGGGCACCCCGCCCGGTGGCTGGCCGGAGCCGTTCCGCACCAAGGCGTTGCGGGGCCGGGCCGAGCCCAAGCCCGTGCGGGAGCTGACCGCCGACGACCGCGAGGGTCTGGAGAAGTCCCGGCGTGCCACGCTGAACCGGCTGCTGTTCGCCGGCCCGACACGGGACTTCGAGACCCACCGGCAGAGCTTCGGCGACACCAGCGTGCTGGACAGCAAGGACTTCTTCTACGGGCTGCGCCCCGGGGCGGAGTACGCCGTCGACCTGGAGCCCGGGGTGCGGCTGCTGATCGAGTTGCAGGCCGTCGGCAACGCCGACGAGCGGGGCATGCGCACGGTGATGGCCACGTTGAACGGGCAGCTCAGGCCGATCCAGGTGCGCGACCGGGCGGCGGCCTCGGACGTGCCGGTCACGGAGAAGGCCGACCGCTCCAACCCCGGCCAGGTGGCGGCGCCGTTCGCCGGCGTGGTGACCCTCGCGGTCGCCGAGGGTGAGGAGGTGGCGGCCGGGGCGACGGTGGCCACCATCGAGGCGATGAAGATGGAGGCCGCGATCACCGCCCCGCGCGCGGGCCTGGTGTCCCGGCTGGCCATCAACCGCATCCAGCAGGTGGAGGGCGGCGACCTCCTGGTCGAACTGACGTGACCGCCCGGTCTCCGGCCCCTTCCAGCACGGTCTGACCGTCACGGGCCCCGGGACGGCCGCCTCCCGAAGAACGGGCCGACGCACGACGGAGCGGCCCGCGCGGCTCCGTCCCGGCAACTTGTTTCACATTACATCTAAATGCATAATGCAGTGATGCATAAGCGGATTATGGATCCGGCGGCCGCCGACCGCGCGCCGGAGGACCTGATCATCGCCGTCGAGCAGCTGGTCCGCTACGTACGCCGCAGCGCCACCGCCGGCGGCCTGAGCACGGCGGCCTCCTCGGTACTGGCCCGGCTCGGCCGCGAAGGACCCCAGCGGCTGACCGAACTGGCCCGCGCCGAAGGCGTATCCCAGCCGAACATGACCCAACTGATCACCCGGCTGGAGCGGGCGGGCCTGGTGCGCCGCACCGCCGACCACAGCGACGGCCGGGGCGTCCTGGTGGCGGCCACCCCCACCGGCCTCGACGTCTTCCGGCAGCGACGCGCCGAGCGCGCCGAGGCGCTCAAGGACCTCGTCGCGCACCTGACCGAGGCGGAACAGGACGCGGTGACCATCGCGCTGCCCGCCCTCGCCCGGGCCGTCCAGGACGGCCCCGAGCGCCCGGCCCCCTCCTGACCCGCACAGCCACACCGCTTTTTTCTCCCTCCCCGTCAACGCTCCGGAAGAGAAGTGCACATGAGTGCATCCCATGGAACGGCCGCCAGTCCCTTCAAGCAGCCCAGGGCCGTCTGGGCCGTCGCGTTCGCCTGCGTGATCTCGTTCATGGGCATCGGTCTGGTGGACCCGATCCTGCCCGCCCTGGCCGAGGACCTGCACGCCTCGCCCAGCCAGGTCTCCCTGCTGTTCAGCAGCTATCTCATCGTCACCGCGGTGGCCATGCTCATCGTCGGCTGGTTCTCCAGCCGGTTCGGCGCCAAGCGCACCCTCGTCATAGGCCTCGCGGTCATCGTCGTCTTCGCGGCGCTGGCCGGCACCTCCGGCTCCATCGACGGCATCGTCGGCTTCCGGGCCGGCTGGGGCCTGGGCAACGCCCTGTTCATCGCCACCTCGCTGGCGGTGATCGTCGCCTCGGCCAGCGGCGGCTTCGGTGGCGCGATCATCCTGTACGAGACCGCGCTCGGCCTCGGCATCGCCGTCGGCCCGCTGCTGGGCGGGGAGTTGGGCGAGATCAGCTGGCGGGGGCCGTTCTTCGGCGTCGCGGTGCTGATGGCCATCGCCCTCGTCGCCACCCTGGCCTTCGTGCCCGCCCTGCCCAGGCCGGAACGCCGCAGCTCGCCGCTCGACCCGCTCAAGGCGCTGCGCCACCGCGGCCTGCTGACGATGGGCATCATGGCGCTGCTGTACAACTGGGGCTTCTTCACCATGCTGGGGTACGCGCCGTACCCGATGGAGCTGGACGCCCATCAGCTCGGGCTGGTCTTCACCGGCTGGGGCCTGCTGGTGGCCGCCTTCAGCGTCTTCTTCGCCCCGCGTCTGCAGGCCCGTTACGGCACCGCCCCGGTGCTCTACGCCAATCTGCTCGGCCTCGGCATCGTGCTGGCCGTGATCGCCGCGGGCGTCGGGACGCCGGCCGTCGTGATCGTCGCGGTCATCCTCAGCGGCGCGTTCATCGGCATCAACAACACCCTCACCACCCAGGCCGTCATGCTGGTCTCCCCGGTGGAGCGGCCGGTCGCCTCCTCCGCCTACGGCTTCCTGCGCTTCATCGGCGGCGGCCTCGCCCCCTACGTCGCGGGCAAGCTCGCCGACGCCACCGACCTCAGCGTCCCCTTCTACCTCGGCGCCGCCACCTTCCTGCTCGCCATCCCGGTGCTGGCCAGCGGGCACCGCCTGCTGCGCGCCGCCGAGACGGACACCGGCGAGGGCGAACCACTGACCCCGGTCCTCACACCCGTCGGCGCGGCACCGCGCGGCGGCACCCGGCCGGTCATCGTCGTCGTCGGCGGCCACGACGGGGCCGCCGCGACCGTCGACACCGCGGCCCGGTTCGCCCAGGACACGGGCAGCCCGCTGGAGATCGTCCATGTGCAGCAGACCGCCGTCGTCGAGGAACAGGCCGTCGACACCGAGACCGCCGACCAGGCCCGCGCCGCCGTCACCGCCCACCTGGACCGCCTCGCCGCGCTCGACATCCCCGTGACCGGCCAGATCCTCAGCAGCGTCGGCGACCACGCCGCGGCGGGACGCGTCCTCGCCCGGCACGCCGCCGAGGTGGGCGCCCGCGCCATAGCGGTCGGCCGTTCGCCGCGCGGCCCCCTCGCCCAGTTCGCCGACGGCAGCCTCACCACCGCGCTCACCCACGCCGCCGACTGCACGGTCGTCCTCGTCGACCCCGAGCACACACCGCGGCCCCTGACCTCGGCCACGCTGTCGGAACTGCGCGCCGAGGCCCACTGATCCGCACCGCCCACCGGCATCCCCACGGGGCGGACCCGTCACCCGACGGGCCCGCCCCGTGGCATTCGCGCGTCGCGAAAGCGCAAGGGGCGGAGCACCGGAATCCATGGCCGCCCGAGCCGCCCGACCGGCTCGCCGCGACGACCCGGCCGCACGGCTGGACGGACAGGCCGCTGCCCGGTCGGCGGCGCGCGCACCGTCGACCGGGCAGCCCCTGTTCCCCGCCCCGGCAGGCCGGGCCCGGTAGCCGGTACCGCCGGACACCGCAGCCGCTCACCGGCGCCGGTGCGTGCACCGACGCGCCCGGTACCGGGGACCGGGGCCGTACGCCCGGGAACGTACGCGGGGTTACTCCCGCCGGCAGACGACCCGGCGGGCCGGGACCGGCACGGTGAGGGCCATGAAACTGAGCCGCCCCGCCCGCCGGTCCCTTCTCGTCGTCCATGTCACCGCCTCCGCGAGCTGGCTCGGGCTCACGCTCGGGCTGCTCGCGCTGGGGATCACCGCGGCCACCACCTGGCAGGCGGCGGCCGTGGCGGCATCCGTGCGGTCCATGGGACTGTTCGCCGACCGGCTGCTGCTTCCCGTGGCGCTCGCCACGCTCGGCAGCGGTCTGGTGCTGTCCCTCGGCACACCGTGGGGGCTGGCGCGGCATCGCTGGGTCTGGATCAAGTTCTGGCTGACCCTGGCCACCACCGCCGCGACGGCCTTCGCGCTGCGCCCCGGGGTGCATGCGGCGGTCGCCGCCGTCGCCGGCGGCGGCCCCCTGCCCGACGCCGGTGCCGTCCTGACCGGACCGGCCGTGTCGCTGGCCGCCTATGTCTTCATGACGGTGATCTCGGTACTCAAGCCCTGGGGCCCGACCCGGCGCGGGCGCAGGCGGCGCGAGGCCGCCCGCGGTCACCGAGAGGCTGTGCGTGGTGGTGCCCGGCCCACTCGGGCCGGGCACCACCACGCCGGTTCGCGTGCCTAGGCGGCGAGCGCGTGACCGGGATGCAGGACGACCTTGGTGTACCCCTCGATCCGTTGGTCGAACTTCTCGTACGCCTGCGGAGCCTGGTCCAGCGGCAGTTCGTGGGAGACCACGAAGCTGGGCTTGGCCCGCCCCGAGATGATCAGGTCGCGCAACTGGCGGTTGTACTGCTTGACGTTGCACTGGCCCGTGCCCATCTGCTGCCCCTTCTCGAACATCTTGCCGATGGAGACCAGCAGTTGACCGTGCTTGGCGTGCTCGTCGGGGCCGCCCGGGTCGGACGGCACGTACAGGCCCGGTATGCCGAGCATGCCGGTCGGCCGTACCGTCTCGACGAGCGTGTTCAGGACGACGGCGGGTTCCTCGTGGCTGGCGTCGTGCGCCTGCGCCTGGTATCCGACGGCGTCCACGCCCTTGTCGGTGCCCTCGCCCCGCGTCTGCTCCTTGATCTGCTCGGTCGGGTCGTCCTTGGTGAAGTCGATCGGAACGGCCCCGATCTCCGCCGCCTTGGCGAGCCGTTCGGGCACCCGGTCCACACAGAACACCTTGGACGCGCCGCGCAGCAGCGCGGAGTAGGCGGCCATCAGACCGACGGGCCCGGCACCGAACACGGCCACGCTCTCACCGGGGGACACCTTGGCGAGCTCGCAACCGTGATATCCGGTCGGGAAGATGTCGGCGAGCAGTACGAAGTCGGTCTCGAACTCCTCGCCCGGCGGCAGCTTCAGACAGTTGAAGTCGGCGAACGGCACCCGCAACAGCTCCGCCTGACCGCCCTTGTACGGGCCCATCGCCACATAGCCGTACGCCCCGCCGGCGAACCCCGGGTTGACCGTCAGACAGAACCCGGTCTTGCCGGCAAGACAGTTCTTGCAGAACCCGCACGCGACGTTGAACGGCATCACGACGCGGTCCCCGGCGGACAACGACGTCACCCCGCTGCCGACCTCCTCGACGATGCCGAGGTTCTCGTGCCCGAAGACGATGCCGGCCTCGGCCGCCGTGCGGCCCTCGTACATGTGCAGGTCCGATCCGCAGATCGCGCTCGACGTCACCCGTACCAGCACGTCGTTCGGATGCTGGATCTGCGGATCGTCGACATCCCTCACAGCCACACTGAAGGGCTTCTCGTAGACGACGGCTTTCACCTGTACCACCTCCGCGTCGAACGCCCGGCGTCGGCGACGAGGCCGCCGCATCCGCCGAGGCGCGCAACGAGGCGCGCAATGTGGCACGGCCCGTCGGCCCGTGTCGCAGGCCCAGGCGCTCTTGCTTCACCACTCGATACTTCCAGGGAACGCCCGTACGTCAGCACCTGCAACCCGCGTCCCGCGCACCTCGCCGGCCCGCGGCCGTGAACATCGGCAGCGCCAGGAGGAGCCGGTCGGCCCCCGCCCGCCGCCGCTGCTCGGCGATCCGGCCGTCCGCCTGCGCCCGCGGCCCGGGCGCCCTCGGCCGGCCCGGACCGCAGGGGGCCGCCTCGGGTTTGTCGGCCCGGCAGCCGTCCCAGGCGACGGCAGCCGGCAGGGTTCCGCGATCCGGAAGTCCGCCCCGGGCCACAGGCCGGCGCGCGACTGCGATCATCCGCTCGTCCGGGGCGACGCCGAGCAAGCCGTAAGAAAGGAAGAGCAGTTCACCGGCGCCGGGTAGCCGGCCGACGGCGTCGAGCCGCGCGAGAAGGGCCTCCGCGGACCGGTCCCGCACCCGGTGTCGTCCCGCTGCTGCGCACGGACGCCGTCCCGGGCGGCGCGGTCCGAACCGGGGCCGTCCGGACGGTCAATCGGCCGCGCGGGACGAGCCGGGTGCGGGACCGGTCCGGGCGGGCTGGAGCGCCTGCTCGGCCTGCTGGGCCTGCCGGGCCTCGGCGGCGCGGCGACCGCCGAGCAGCAGCCGCTGGGCGGGACGCTCCACCTTCTCGTACAGGACCCAGGACAGGCCGAGGGACAGCGCGAACGCGCCGGCGGTCACGGCGAGGCCCGCCGCCACACCGAACTGCGGGGAGAGCCCGAGCACGTTGGTGCCGGCCCGCAGTACCAGCAGGTGCACCATGTAGAAGGCGAACGACAGCTCCCCGAGCCGCACCAGCCGAGGGCGCCGCCACAGCGAGGGGAGTCCCCGGAGGTCCGCGACGGCCGCCGCCGGGATGAGCAGCGCGAAGCCCGCGATGGTGCAGGCGGTGGCCGCATAGCCGGGGGTGACCTGCGGTACGAGGAAGTAGCCGATGACCGCGAGGGCGAGCGAGGCCTCCAGACCGGGGCCGCGCCACCGGTCGAGGAACACCAGCCGGGCCGCCGCCGCGCCGAGGACGAACTCGGGCAGCCGGGCGGCGGGGTTGGCGCTGATCGACTCCGCCGTCCAGTGGTGCGTCTCCGCCCAGGCCAGCACCAGCACGGCCAGCACCGACGCCCCGGCCAGCGCCGTCGTGCCGCGGGCGCCGAGCCGGCGCAGCAGGAGGGCCAGCAGCGGGAAGGCCGCGTAGAAGAACGCCTCGCAGGCGAGCGACCAGCTGACCGGGTTCAGCGTCTGCCACCACGGCCGCCACCAGGAGTGGACCAGCAGGACGTTGGCGACCGTCTGGGACGGCTCGGGCTTCGTCTGGTGGGCCAGGGTGTACGCCATGAGCAGCGCGATCGCGGCCGTCACCAGGTGCACCGGATAGATCCGGGCGATCCGCCGCCGCCAGAAGGCGAGCGCGCTGTCCTTGGGCCGCGCGGACCAGGTCAGGACAAAGCCGGACAGCACGAAGAAGAACGACACGCCGTTGGCGCCGGGCCCGAACGCCCAGGTCGCATAGCGGTCGCCGGCGCCCCCGAAGTAGTGGTAGTTGCGCACATGCAGTCCGAAGACCAGCAGCGCCGCCACCCAGCGCAGCCCGGTCAGGGACGGCAGGGAGGGCGCGGACGCGGTGGGTGGCAGCCGGGCGGCGGGGGAGGGGGCGGTGACGGGCGGCGTCCCGGCGGTGCGGGTCGTCCTGGTCGCCGTCGTCATCGGATCACCTTCCGGGGGAGTGTGGGCAGGGCATGGAAGGGAACGTTGCCAGTTCGCCGTTTTTCATGCGGGTCGTTCTGAAACAACACACCCCGGCGGTTGCGGAGCGTTGACGGCGCGTCTTGGCGGGCGTGGCAGGCCCCTCGTATGGCGGACCGGGGGTGGCCCGCCGGCGGGCCGTGCCGGTAGGCGGCCGGGGATTTCCCCCGGTCGAGGGAACGGCGGGGCGGTGGCCGGCCATGGCGGGATCTGTGGGAGACGTGTCGTGATCGCCATGGCAGCGGTCGGGCGCCGGTGGTGATCCTGGAGAGAGCCGCGCGGCCGTCCGGCCCCATCCCCGCGCAAGGAGGCACACCATGACCGGCGCAGACCTCGATGTGAAGATCCCCGACACCGCGCTCGCCCGCGAGGCCACCCGGCTCGTCCGGGACACCACCAGTGACCTGATCTACCACCACTCGCACCGCGTCTACTGCTTCGGCACCCTCCAGGGACGCAACCGCGGCCTCGGCTTCGACCCCGAACTCCTGTACATCGGCGCGATGTTCCACGACCTCGGGCTCAACGAGGAGTTCCACGACAGCGGGCGCCGCTTCGAGGTCGACAGCGCCGACGAGGCCAAGCGGTTCCTGCAGGCCCATGATGTCCCCGCGGACAGCGTGCGCCGGGTGTGGACCGCGATCGCCCTGCACACCACGCCCGGCATTCCGGAGTTCATGGAACCGGAGATCGCCCTGGTCACGGCGGGTGTCGAGTACGACGTCCTCGGCATCGGCTACGACGACGTGTCCGACGCCGACCGCGCCGCGATCGTGGCCCTGCACCCGCGCCCCGACTTCAAGCGGCGGATCCTGGAGGCCTTCACCGAGGGCATCCGCTCGAAGCCCGAGACCACCTTCGGCAACGTCAAGGCCGACGTCCTCGCCCGCTACGTGCCGGGTTTCGAACGCGGCGACTTCGTGGACACGATCCTCGAATCAGCGTGGAAGGAGTGACACCACCGCCCTGATCGAATCCAGGCACCCTCATCCGGCCGCACCGGGAGGTCTGTCGAGCCCGCGCCCGCTTCCGGACGACCGGTGCGGCCCGCCTACGCCTGCTGCGGCGGATGCCACCACTGTGGACGCCGGGCCCGGCCCCTGGGCACCCCGGTCGTCACCAGCCGTCGGGACGTCGCCGCCGACATCGCCCGGGGTCCGGCGGTGTCGGGGGATGAGTCGGGTTCTGTGACAGCGGTCGGCGGCGTTCGTTCGCGGACGGCCGGTGTGGTCCGTGCAGCCACGGTCGCGGCGGGTTGCGTACCAATGGCCGGGGGCGTATTGACGGTCTGTCGCGCCCGCTTCTGGACGACCGGTGCGGCCCGCCTACGCCTGCCGCGGCGGATCGGTGCCCCGGCCACGACGGCGGGCGCCGGGCCCGGTCCCTGGGCACCCCGGTCGTCACCAGCCGTCGGGACGTCGCCGCCGATATCGCCCGGGGTCCGGCGGTGTCGGGGGGTGAGTCGGGTTCTGTGACAGTGGTCGGTGGCGCTTGTTTGCGGCCGCCGGTGTGACCCGTGCCGCACGGCCGGTGTGTTCCGCACCAGTGGCCGGGGGCGCCCGTTTCCGGACGACCGGTGCGGCCCGCCTGCCACGGTCGCGCCCGGTGTCTGGATACCCCGGTCGGCAGGGGTCGCCGGGAACGGTGTCGCCGGCACAGCTTCGGGCCCCGCTCCGTCGAGTCGCCGAGCCGGGTCCCGCGCCGGCGGCCAGGGGCACGCCGGTGGTCTGTCGCGTCATGGCGGATCGGTGCCCCGGCCGGTGCCTGGGCACCCCGGTCGGCAGGGGGCGCCGGGAATGGTGTCGCGCCGGCACCGCCTCCGGCCCGGCTCCGTCGAGACGCCGAGCCGGGTCGCGCACCATGGCCGCGGCGGGTTGATGACCGTGCCGCGGGCGTGGTCACCTTGGTCCGGCTGCCGGCACCGCTCAGGGTCCGGCTGTGTCGGGGCGAGTGGGTCCCGCGCCAGCGGTCGGGGCCGCTCGTTTCCGTACCACCCGTGCGGCCCGCCGCCACGGTCGCGGCCGGGGCTCGGTGGGTTCCCCGCGGCGCCGGCTCCTCGGGGCGTGTCGGGTCACAGCATTCGGCGGCGGTGGCCCAGCCAGGTCTGGGCCACCACGACCACGGCCAGGAACGCACCGCTGACCACCTGCTGATAAGCCGAGTCGAGGGAGCCGATCTGGTTGATGACGTTCTGGATCACCTTCAGCAGCAGCACACCGACCAGTGACCCGCTGACGAAGCCGAACCCGCCGGTGAGCAGGGTGCCGCCGATGACGACCGCGGAGATCGCCTCCAGCTCCATGCCCGACCCGAGGATCGTCACGCCCGACACCAGCCACGCCGCGTTCAGCGCCCCCGCGAGCCCGGCGTACAGGCCGGACAGGGTGTAGACGGCGATCTTCGTGCGGGCCACCGGCGCCCCCATCAGGGCCGCCGCGTCCTCGTTGCCGCCCACCGCGTACACGTACTGCCCGAACCTGGAGCGGCGCAGCACGACCGCGCCCAGCACGAAGAGCGCCACCGTGATCCACACCGGCACGCCGATCCCGAGCAGCGAGCCCTGCCCGAGCGTCGCGAAGAAGGAGTCCTTGTCGACGAGATACGTCCGCGAGCCCTCGTCGGTGACCGCGAGGAGGATGCCGCGGGCGCCCAGCATGGCGGCCAGCGTCACGATGAACGGCGCCAGCCCCGACCGCGCGATCAGCAGCCCGTTGACCAGTCCGATCAGTCCGCACACCGCGAGCGGCAGCAGCAGCGCGACGGCCGTGCCGTACTGGGATCCCCAGGCGGCCAGCACTCCGCCCAGGGCGAAGAGCGAGCCGACGGACAGATCGATCCCACCGGTGACGATCACGAACGTCATGCCCAGCGCGACCACGGCGAGGAACGCCGAGGACAGCGCCATGTTCTCCAGGTTGTCGCCGGTCAGGAAGGTGTCGAAGCTCAGCGAGGCCACGACCATGGCGAGCAGCAGGGTGACGAGCGCGCCATGCTGCTGGGCGAGCGCGCTGAGCCGCTCGGCCCGGCCCGGGCCGCCCTGCTCGTCGGCGTCCAGATGGACGGTGTCGGCGGGCATACCGGCCTCCGTGGTCCCGGTGGTCATCGCTTCCCCCGTTCGCGGGCCGCGTAGACGGCGGCGACGATCACCACGGCCTGGGCCATCTGCGTCCACGACGGCGGCAGGTCGTGCTTGACGAGTGTGGTGGTCAGCAACTGGATCAAAACGGCGCCGGCGACCGTGCCGCCGATGCGCACCCGGCCCCCGGACAGCGGCGTGCCCCCGACGACCACCGCGGTGATCGCCGACAGCTCCATCAGGGTGCCAAGCGACGTGGGGTCGCTGGCCGTCAGCCGGGCCGTGGCGAGGACGCCCGCGACCGCGGCGAGGGCGCCCGAGCAGACGTACACCACGATGAGGACCCGGCGGACGGGCAGTCCGGCCAGCCGGGCCGCCGGCCGGCTGTCGCCGATGGCGAGCAGCTGCCGCCCGAACGTGCTGCGCCGCACCACGAAGGCGACCAGCAGGGCCAGGGCGGCGGCGATGAGCACGAGATAGGGCACGCCCAGCACATCGCCGGAACCGAGAGCCGACATGCCCGGGTCGCGGACATCCTTGAGCTGGGGGAGCAGCACCAGCGCCAGCCCGCGCGCGGCCACCATCAGGGCGAGCGTGGCGACGATGGGCTGCACGCCCACGAACGCGACCAGGGCGCCGTTCGCGAGCCCCACCAGGACGCCGCCCACCACCGCCACCAGCGCCGCGACCCATGGGCCGTAACCGAGGTACAGCGACAGCAGCGAGGTGGCCAACGCCATCACCGAGCCCACCGACAGGTCGACGCCCTCGGTGCCGATCGCCAGCGCCATGCCGAGCGCGACGATCAGCACCGGGGCGACCTGGACGGCCTGGGTGCGGAAGTTCTCGGCGGAGGCGAAGTGCGGGGTGAACGCGAAGTTGAACAGCAGCAGCGCCGCCACGCCCGCGTACACGCCGTACTGCTGCGCCAGACGCAGCAGCCGGCCGCGGTCCAGCGCGCCGCGTGCGACGGCGAGTTCAGTCATCGCGGCCCCCGGCGGGTACGGCCGCGACGGCCCGCAGCAGCGCGTCCTCGGTGACGGCGTCGCCGGTCAACTCGTCGACGACGCGCCCGTCCTTGAGCACCACGACCCGGTCGCTGCCCTCGATCAGCTCCTCGGTGTCGGAGGAGATCAGCAGCACGGCGAGACCGTCCTCGGCGAGTTCGTCGATGAGCGCTTGCACCTCCGCCTTGGCGCCGACGTCGATGCCGCGCGTCGGCTCGTCGAGCAGCAGCACCTTCGGATGCACGGCCAGCCAGCGGGCCAGCAGCACCTTCTGCTGGTTGCCGCCGGACAGCTCGCCCACCTTCTGGTGCGGGCCCGCGGTCTTGATGCGCAGCCGCCGGACGAAGGTGTCCACGATCCGGTCGATGCGCGCGTCGTCGACCAGACCGAACCGGGAGAGCGCCGGCAGCGCGGCGAGCGCGATGTTCTCCCGCACCGAAAGCCCCGGGACGATCCCTTCGGCCTTGCGGTCCTCCGGCAGCAGACTGATCCCGGCGCGGATCGCGGCGGGCGGTGAGCCGCCGCGCACGGGCACGCCGCCGACCGAGACCCGGCCGGCGTCCGTCGGCAGCGCCCCGGCGACGGCCCGCGCCGTCTCGCTGCGGCCCGAGCCGAGCAGCCCGCCCAGCCCGACCACCTCGCCGGGCCGGATGGACAGCGACACCTCGTGCAGCTGGTGACGGACCGTCAGTCCCTCGGCGTTCAGCACGGGTTCGGCCGCGGCGTGATGGGAGCCGGTGAACTTGGTCAGGCCCTCGCCGCGCACCTCGCCGATGTCCCGGCCCAGCATGAGCGAGACCAGCCGCAGCCGGTCGAGCCCGGCGAGCGGGCCGGTGTGCACCACCCGGCCGTCGCGCAGCACGGTGACCGCGTCGCAGATCTCGTACAGCTCGTCCATGCGGTGGCTCACATAGACCACGGCGACGCCCCGGTCGCGCAGCAGGCGGATCACCTCGAACAGGGTGTGGACCTCGCGTGGTTCGAGGGAGGACGTGGGCTCGTCCATCACCACCACGCGCGCGTCGACGGCCACGGCCCGGGCGAGGGCCACCATCTGCTGGGCGCCGACGCCGAGTTCACGCAGCGGACGGCGTACGTCGACCCGGATGCCCAGGGCGCGCAGCGCCTCGTCCGCCTCCCGGCGCATACGCCGGAAGTCGATCAGGCCCAACCTGCCCCTGGGTTCACGGCCCAGGAACAGATTGCGGGCCACGCTCATCAGCGGGACCAGGTTGACCTCTTGGTAGATGGTGGAGATGCCCGCCTGCTGGGCCTGCAGCGGGGTGGTGAAGCGGACGGGTCTGCCGTCGTGGCGGACCTCGCCCGCGTCCGGCGGATGGACGCCCGTGAGCACCTTGATGAGGGTCGACTTGCCCGCGCCGTTCTCGCCGACGAGGGCGTGCACCTGCCCGGCGCGGGCGGTGAAGTCCACGTCGGACAGCGCCCGTACGCCGGGGAAGATCTTGGAGACCCCGGTGACCGAGAGCACCTCAGTACGCCTTGCCGAGGTCCGACTCGGCGTTGGCCGACGTGTACGCGCTGTCCTCGATGACGATGTCCTGGGCGACGGCGTCGCCCCGGGTGAAGGCGTCGAGCGTCTGGAAGGCGAGCGGCCCGAAGCGCGGGTTGGACTCGATGACCCCGTCGATCCAGCCGTCCACGATGCCCTGCACGGCGTTGCGCGTGCCGTCGATCGTCACGATCTTCACGTCACCCGGCTTCTTGCCTGCGCCCTTGAGGGCGTTGACCGCGCCCAGCCCCATCTCGTCGTTCTCGGCGTAGATGCCCTTGATCCCGGGCTTGGACTGGATCAGGTTCTCGGTGACCGACTGGCCCTTCTCGCGGGCGAACTCGCCGGTCTGCCGGAACACCACCTTCAGGTCCGGCGCCTTCTCCTTGAGCCGGTCCTCGAAGCCCTTGGTGCGTTCCGTCGTCACATTGTTGCCGGCCGCGCCGAGCAGGATGGCGATCTCGCCCGTGCCGCCGGTCGCCTCGATCATCCGGTCAGCGGCCCGCCGGCCCTGTGCCACGAAGTCGGAGCCGATGAAGCTCACATAGTCCTTGCAGGCGGTGGCGTTGATCTTGCGGTCGACGGTGACGATCGGGATGTGCTTGGCCGCCGCCGTGCGCAGCACGGGTTCCCAGCCGTCCGAGTTGAGCGGTGCGATCACCAGCAGGTCGGCGCCCTTGGCGATGAGGTCCTGGACGTCGCTGATCTGCTTGGAGAACTGGGACTGGGCGTTGGCGGTGAGGAGTTTGACGCCGCGCTTGGCCGCCTCCTCCTTGATCGAGGCGGTCTCCGCGATCCGGAACGGATTGGCCTCCTTCTCGGACTGCGAGAAGCCGACGGTGGCGGACTTGAGATCGGTCTTGTCACCGCCGTACGCGTCGATGGCGCAGGTGGGCCCGGAGGCGCTGGGCGAGGCGACCACCTGGCCCGAGTCGCCCTGCTCGGCGGACGCCTTGTCGGTCGTGGCGGCGGAGTCCTCGGACTTGGCGCATCCGGTGATCAGGGCCAGGCCCGTGACGAGTCCGGTGGCGAGAAGGGTCCGTGCCGCGGCACGGGCACGGAGTGACGTGGGCTTCATGGGAGTCCCCAAACGGCGCGGCCCCGGCGCTGAGAGCGCTCACGGGGAGGTGGGCACTTGCGGTCAACACGGCGTGCACGTCGTTCAGAGGAGGTTTTTACATCGTTGGAATGGCGCTGTAAACCCTTCCGTCCGAAATCCGCCCGGCCCGCCCGGGCCGACGGTCAGCGTCGGCCCAGGGTGCTCTCCCGCTCCACCAGCCGGAATTCCGCGGTGAGTTCACGTCCTCCGGGGTCCTGCCGGCCGGACAGGCTGCGCAGCAGCGAGGCCACCGCGAGCCGGGCGATCGCCAGCTTGTCGGGCGAGATCGTGGTCAGCGAGACGGCTCCGAAGCGGCCCTCGGCGATGTCGTCGAAGCCCACCACGGCGACGTCCCACGGCACCCTGAGCCCGCGCTCGTGCAGCACCCGCATGGCACCGATCGCGATGAGGTCGTTGAAGGCGAAGACCGCGTCGGGCCGCACGCCCGCGTCGAGCAGCTGCGCCATGGCCCGCGCGCCGTCGTCCCGGTCCCAGCCGCCGACCGGCACGATCAGCTCGTCCGGGGCCGGCACGCCGGCCGCCGCCAGCTCGGCCCGCCAGCCGTCAAGGCGCAGATGGGCGGGGCGGTTGGCGGAGTCCGTGCGGACACCCAGATAGGCGATCCGGGTCCGACCGCGGCCGAGGAGATGGCGCACCGCGGTGCGGGCCGCCGCCACGTTGTCGATGGCGATGTGGTCGAACGGCAGGCCGTACTCCCGCTCACCGAGCAGGACCAGCGGCACGTCGTCGGCCCGGCCGCGCAGGTCCTCGGCCTCGAGCTCCAGCGGACTGAGGATCAGACCGTCGATCACCCGGGCCCGGAACCCCTGGCTGACCAGCAGCTCCTGCTCGCGCTCGCCGCGTGTGTGGTCGAGCAGGACCGTGAACTCGTGCTCGGCGGCGGCATCGATCACGGCGCCCGCCAGCTCGGCGAAGTACGGGTTGCCGAGTTCGGGGACGGCCAGCGCGATGATGCCGGTACGGCCCTTGCGCAGATGGCGCGCGGTGAGATTCGGCCGGTAGCCCAGCTCGTCGATGGCCTGCTGCACCCTGGCCCGCATCGCCGGGGTGACGTGCGGATAGTTGTTCACGACGTTGGACACGGTCTTGATCGAGACGCCGGCGCGTTCGGCCACGTCCTTCAGGCTGACCCGCAAGGGATCTCCTCGGCATCGACGGGTGCTCCGGGGCGGAGCTTTTGTCATGGATCTGGACAGCGGCTGGGAGCCGTGCTCTCATGCCAACTGCCTCTGCTTCCAACGTTGTACAGACTGAAGCACCGAGCCGCCACCCTTCCTCAGCCAAGGAGGATTCGTGCGCATCAGACCGTTCAGAGATCGACTTGTCCTGCTCCTCGCGGCAGTGCTGGGCGCCGCGGGACTGGCCGCAGCGCCCGCCGCGACGGCCGCGGACGACCCCGTCGAGGTCCATGGCCTCAAGGGCGAGTACTACACCCAGTCCGCTCCCGGAGCCTTCGACTTCCATGAACTCAAGGCCACCGGATTCGACCCGCAACTGGACTTCGACTCGCTGGAGTCCCGGCTGAGTTCGGCCACCGGACGGTCGGACGACGTCAGCGTCCGCTGGACCGGCCGGATCGTGCCGGAGAAGACCGGCCCCACCACCTTCTCGATCATCGGCGACAACGGCTTCCGGCTCTGGGTCGGCGGCCGGCTCGTCATCGACCACTGGGTCGACGACTGGGACCGCGAACAGACCGCCGAGCCTGTGGAGTTGACGGCCGGTCAGGCCTACGACTTCAAGGTCGAGTACTTCGAGCACTACGGGGGCTCCAACCTGCACGTCCGCTGGACCCCGCCGGGCGGTACGAAGACGGCCGTCCCGCAGTCCGCGTTCCGGCTGCCCGAGGGCTATGCCTACGACGGCGCCATCGGCACCACGGTCCTCAAGGACGGCCGGACCCTCCGCCTCGACTTCGCCCAGTCGCTGACGGCGCCCCCGGCCACACTCACCGACCACCTGGACGCCGTGATCGGCGGCGCCACCTGGCCGCTCGGCCGGGCCCGGCTCGACCCGGCCGACCACAAGGCACTGCTGGTCCCGCTGAAGGAGCCCGTCGTCGGCAACAAGACCGGCACCGCGCGCGGCACCGCCGATGTGCGCTACGACGGAGCGGGCGGCCTGACCAGCACGGGCGGCAACGTTGTCAGCCCGTTCTGGAGCAGCGGCGGCAACCGCTCCACCTACGAGCTGAGCACTCCTTGGGCCGAGGACGTCACCCCGGCCAACGCCCACCGAGAGTACCCGCGGCCCCAGTTGACCCGCGGCGACTGGCAGAACCTCAACGGCACCTGGCAGTTCGCCGCCGCCGAGGCCGGTGAGCAGCCCCCGGTCGGCCGCAAGCTCGCCGAGCGGATCCTCGTCCCCTACCCGGTCGAGTCCCAGCTCTCGGGCCTCGAACGGCACGAGGACCGGATGTGGTACCGGCGCACCTTCACCGTCCCGGCCGGCTGGAAGATCGGCTCCGGCAAGCGCCTGCAACTGAACTTCGGCGCGGTCGACTGGCGTACCGAGGTGTACGTCAACGGCACCAAGGTCACCGAACACGAGGGCGGCTACGACAAGTTCAGCGCCGACATCACCGACGCCCTCAAGCCCGGCCGCACCCAGGAGCTGATCGTCGGCGTCTACGACCCGACCGACGCCGCGAACGGCGAGAACCCGCCGCTCGGCAAGCAGCGCCTCGACCCCAGCGGCATCTGGTACACCCCGAGTTCGGGCATCTGGCAGACCGTATGGCTGGAACCCGTCGCCGCCGACCACGTCGACTCGCTCAAGCTCACCCCGGACGTCGACGCGGGCACCCTGACCGTCGAGCCGAAGGGCGTGCGCGCCGGACTTCCGGTCACGGCGACGGCGTACGCCGGCAACCGGCCGGTCGCCACCGTCACCGGACGCAGCGGCACCCCGCTCACCCTGAAGATCCGCAACCCGCGGCTGTGGTCGCCGGACGACCCGTATCTGTACGACCTGAAGGTGAGCGTCGGCGCCGACCGCGTCGGCAGCTACTTCGGCATGCGGTCCATCGCGGTCGAGAAGATCGACGGCACCCCGCGCACCGTCCTCAACGGCGCACCCGTGTTCATGATGGCCACCCTGGACCAGGGTTTCTGGCCTGACGGCCTGCACACGGCGCCGAGCGACGCGGCGCTCGCCTACGACCTCAAGATGCACAAGAAGATGGGCTTCAACGCCGTCCGCAAACACATCAAGGTCGAGCCCGACCGCTGGTTCTACTGGGCGGACAAGCTGGGCCTGATGGTGTGGCAGGACATGCCGGCGATGACCGCGGGCGTGAACCCGGACGCCGACTCCCGCGCCCAGTACGAGCGCGAGATGAAGCAGATGATCGACGAGCACATCAGCAGCCCGTCGATCGTCATGTGGGTCACCTTCAACGAGGGCTGGGGCCAGTACGACATGGCCCGCATCGCCGACCAGGCCGCGGCATGGGACCCGACCCGGCTGGTCAACAGCATGTCGGGCCTCAACCTCGGCGCGGACGGCGGCACCGGCGACATCATGGACGAGCACGGCTATCCGAGCCCCGCGCTGCCACCGCACCCGGACGGCGAACGGGCCCTGGTCAGCGGCGAGTACGGCGGCCTCGGCCTCGCCGTGCCCGGACACGCCTGGTCGGTGCAGCAGTCGTACGTCGACGTCGATCCGGCCACCTACACCGACGACTACCTCACCAAGCTCGCCGAGGTGCACGCCCTGGCCTGCCGGGGCGGCAACGGCGCCGTGTACACCCAGATCACGGACGTCGAGGGCGAGCTGAACGGGCTGATCACCTACGACCGCAAGGTCGTCAAGCCGGATGTGCGGCGACTCGCGGCCGCCCACGAGGCACTGATCGACGACGCGTCCCGGGCGACCCCCGCAGGCTGCGTCTGACCCCCGGACCGCCCGGCGAGCGCACTCCCGCTCGCCGGGCGGCCCCGGCCACCGGAACTTCCGGGCGCACAAGGACGCCGACAGTTCAGGGGTCCGGCTCGGCCCGGGTCGTGTCGCCGTGCAGGACGCCACGTGGTCCCAGGCGTGCGCGCCGCCCGAAGCGGCCGGCCACACCCCGGCGTTGAGGTGGCGCGGTCACCTGCCGGGACAGTCGGCGGGCATCAGCCGTACCCCGCCGGCGCCCGGCACGGCACACCAGGTCGCGTCGGCCCGGAGGAGCAACGGGCGGGCCGGAGGCGTGCTTTGCCGAATCCGCAAAGAACTTTGCCGGATCCGGCGTATCGGCGCAGGCTCTCCCCGGGTGGCGCCGGGACCACCCACCGCAGCCCGCGCTGCGCCGAACCTCCAGGGAGGCCCCATGACCGAGATGCCCACCATGCGACCCGAGGAGTTCTGGGAGACCAGGTACCGGCGGAACGACCGGGTCTGGAGCGGCCGGCCCAATCCGCTGCTCGTCCGCGAGGTGGCCGGACTGCGCCCCGGTACCGCCCTCGACCTGGGCTGCGGCGAGGGCGCCGACGCGGTGTGGCTGGCCGCGCGCGGCTGGCGGGTCACCGGCGCCGACATATCGACCACGGCGCCAGGCCCTGTCGTCAAACTCCCGCCTGCCCCGCGACGCCATGCACGCACTCTCGCCGCACCGGACACAGGCCCAAGTACGTCCAGTACGAGGACCTGCGCCCGGCGCACCGAGAGCACGCACCTGACGCCGCAGGGCCCGCCCTCCGGGCGGACGACGGGAGTTTGACGACAGGACCTGGACCGCGCCGCCGCGCACGCCGCCGCGGCCGGGGTCGCCGGCCGCACGGTCTGGGAGCGCCACGAACTGGGCCCGAGCTTCCCGCAGGGCCGGTTCGACCTGGTGAACGCCCAGTATCTGCAGTCCCCGGTGGAACTGGACCAGCGCGAGGTGCTGCGCCGTGCCGCCGACGCGGTCGCCGCCGGCGGCACGCTCCTCGTCGTGCTGCACGCGGGCTGGCCGTCCTGGCAGACCGAGCCGCCCTTCGACCACCCGTTCCCCACGCTGCGCGGTGTCCTCGACGAGCTCGCGCTCCCCGAGGCGGGCTGGACCGTCGAGACGCTGGAGACGGTGCGGCGCACGAGCGAGTCGCCGGACGGCACGGAGGGTTTCCGCGACGACAACGTGTGGCGTCTGCGCCGCACCGGCGACTGACGGCCGCGCCCGCCCCGGTCAGCCCGCCGGCTCGCGCTCCCCGCGGCTGCGCGGCGCGGCCGTGCGGGCCGCCCGGCGGCTCGCCTTGACCGGGCCACGGTGCCCGTGCATCTCGACGGCCAGGGGCGTGGCGGTGAACACCGAGGAGTAGGTGCCGATCACCAGCCCGATCAGGAGGGCCAGGGCGAAGTCGGTGAGCGAGTCGCCGCCGAGCACCGCAAGCGCGGTGAGGATCAGCGTGGCGCCCATCCCCGTGTTCACCGTGCGCGGCAGGGTCTGCAGGATCGCCCGGTCGGCGACGTCCGGCAGCGTCGCCTTGCGGTCACGGCCCAGCAGCTCACGGAGCCGGTCGAAGACGACGACCGAGTCGTTGACCGAGTAGCCGATGACGGTGAGCAGCGCGGCGAGGAACACACCGTCGATGGGCTTGCCGAGCCAGGCGAAGACGCCCACCACGATGAGCACGTCGTGGGCCAGTGCGACGATCGCCGCGGTACCGAGGAGCCAGCGGAAGCGGGCGGCGAGATACAGCAGTTGGGCACCGAGGGCGACGGCCAGTGCGATCAGGGCGTTGCGGCGCAGCTCGTCGCCCAGGCTGGGGCCGACCAGCTCGTCGCGGACCCGCTCCGCCGTGCCGCCGAGACCGCCGACGGCCTCGGTGACCTCGGCCGCCTCGGCATCGGTCAGCTCTCCGGTGCGCACCGTGAGCCCGCTGTCGCCGGAGGTCTGCACGACGGCCTGCGGGAAGCCGGCGTCGGCCAGCGCGGCGCGGGCCCGCTCGGGGTCGACCGGGGTGGTGGTGGCGTACTCCATGAGTCGTCCGCCGGTGAACTCGATGCCGAAGTCGAGCCCGCGGAACACGATGCCCGACCCGGCCAGGACGAGGGCGGCGCAGGAGACCGCCAGCCAGCGCCGCGGGTGGCGCAGCAGCCGCGGGTCCCGCTTCACGAGCCAGTCGCGGACCGCGCCGGTGGTGGCGATGCCGGTCAGCCGTGGACGGCGCCGCACCCAGGGCCGGGCGGCGGCGAACTCGGCGAGCACCCGCGCGATGACCAGGGCACTGATCATGGACGCGAGCACGCCGATGCCGAGGGTGACGCCGAAGCCGCGCACCGGACCGGAGGCGAGGAAGAACAGCAGGGCCGCCGCGATCAGGGTGGTGATGTTGGAGTCGGCGATCGCGCTGAGGGCGTTGCGGAAACCGGCGACGAGGGCCGACCGCGGGCCGGACCTGGGCCGGGCGGCGCTCTCCTCGCGGGCGCGTTCGAAGACCAGCACATTGGCGTCGACGGCCATGCCGATCGCCAGGACGAAACCGGCGAGGCCCGGCAGCGTCAGGGTGGCGCCCACGGCGGCCAGAGCGGCGTAGGAGATCAGGCCGTAGCAGAGCAGTGCCACGGCCGCCAGGACGCCCATGAGCCGGTAGACGCAGATGATGAACAGTGAGGTGAGCGCGGTGCCGATGGCCGCGGCCCAGGCGCTCGCGGTGATGGCGCGGGCACCCAGGCTGGGGCCCACGGTGTGCTGCTCGACGGTCTCGACCGGCACCGGCAGGGCGCCGCCGCTGATGAGCAGCGCCAGTTCACGGGAGTCGGCGTCGTCGAAGGACCCGGTGATCCGGGTCGAGCCGCCGGGGATGCCCGTCCCGCAGGAGACCGACGGGTCGACCTGCGGCGCGGAGATGATCTTGTCGTCGAGGACGATCGCCACCCGGCGGGTGGGATCGCCGACGGGACGGCAGGCGGCCTCGCCGGTCAGCTCGGTCCACTGGTCGCGGCCGGAGCGGCTGAAGTCGACGGTGACTCCCCAGCCCGCGCCGGATTCCTGGTCGAAGCGCGCGGCGGCGCCCTTGACGTCCTGCCCGGTCAGGGCGGCGGGCGCGAGCCGCAGCAGCTGTCCCGACTCGTCGGGCAGGACCGATTCCTTGGATGTGTCGGGCTTGTCGGGTTTGCCGGACTGTGGCCGGGCCTTCTCGTCGGCGATGCCGAGCACCGGATGGACGGTGAGCTGAGCCGTCCGGC
The DNA here is from genome assembly GCF_003688995.1 of Streptomyces shenzhenensis. Taxonomy (GTDB): domain Bacteria; phylum Actinomycetota; class Actinomycetes; order Streptomycetales; family Streptomycetaceae; genus Streptomyces; species Streptomyces shenzhenensis_A. Next base: position 43,375 of record NZ_PENI01000042.1, read on the forward strand.
CGAGCACGCCGGCGGCCTTCTTCGGGTCCTGCACGCCCGGCAGTTCCACGATGATCCGGTTGCTGCCGGAGCGGACGAGGGTGGGTTCGGCGACGCCGAGCGCGTCGACGCGGCCCCGCAGCACCTCCAGGGTGCGGTCGGTGGCCGCGCGGTCGGCGTCGACGGTTTTGGTCGAGCGGGTCTCCAGCACGATCTGGGTGCCGCCGCGCAGATCGAGTCCGAGATGGACCGGCACGGTCAGGGTGATGTACAGCGACAGGGCGATCACGGCGAGGGCGAGCAGCGCACGGCCGCGCGAGGAGCGGGAACGCGAGGGCGGACGGGAGGGACGGGAACGGGCAGGACGAGAGCGGACAGGACGGGAACGGGTCAACGGTGCCTCCGGCGGGCACGCCGCGGCTGCGGCCGGCGCGGTCGCGGCGGACGGTCAGGACGGGAAGGTCAGGAGCCGGAGGGCGGGGGAGGCGCCCGCCCGCGCTGCCGGGTCGCGTCGGTACCGGAGGGGCTGGGAACGGCCCTGTACCACGGTGCCCGCGTGGCGGCGGGTACCGGGAGGGCCGCGGCGGTGGCCGCGGTGGCCGCCTGATGGCCGGGCGGACCGGGGCGTTCGGCGCGCTGCTCGTCTCGGGTGCCGGCTCGCGCGGCGCCGACGGCGTAGTGGTTCTCGTCGGCGCGCGGGCCGGTGTCGAACCGGTGGACGGCCGCGCTCAGGCGGACGCCCTCGTCGTGGTGGACGGCACGGTCCTCGTGACCGTCCGCGATCGCCGACGCGGTGACCGGCGCCGAGGCGCCCGGACCGGGCCGGGCGTCCGCAGGGGCGAACGCCGTCGTCAGCAGGGCCAGCAGGACGGCAGCCAGCACGGCCAGCTGCCGCGCCGGGCCGCCGGCCGCGGTCCGGGGGATGGCCGTCGGCCGGCGGGCCGCCGGCCCGGGGACGGCGTGCGGACGCACGGACATGCGCCGTCCCCTTTCGTCTCGTGGTGGTTCGTCTCGTGGTGGCTGTCGGTGTGGTGCGGCGGGCTGACCCGGGGTCCTGGCAGTGGGGGCGCACGGCCAGGACCCCGGGAGCGGGGGGAGGATCAGGGTTCGACCAGCCCCGCCCGGATCGCGTAGCGGGTGAGGTCGAGCCGGTCGCGCAGGCCGAGCTTCTGCAACAGGTTGGCCCGGTGCCGCTGGACCGTCTTGACGCTGATGAAGAGGAGCTCGGCGATCTCCTTGGAGGACCGCCCCTCGGCCACCAGCTTGAGCACCTCCTCCTCGCGGGGCGTGAGGATCTGGTCGGGGGTCTCCTCGCCGTGCCGCACCCGGTCCAGGTAGTTGCGGATCAGGGCGGTGACCGCGCCCGGGTAGAGGAAGGGCTCGTCGCGCATCGCGGCCCGGCAGGCGGCGACCAGATCGCGGTCCGCGACCGACTTCAGCACATAGCCGCAGGCGCCGGCCTTCAACGCCTGGAAGAAGTACTGCTCGTTGTCGTGCATCGTGAGCATCAGGATCCGCAGGCCCGGCATCAGCCCGGCGAGTTCGCGGGTGGCCTGCAGCCCGGTCAGCCGGGGCATGGCGATGTCCAGGACCGCGAGGTCGACCTCGTGACTGCGGGCCATCTCGATGGCCTCCGCCCCGTCACCCGCCTCGGCGACCACCTCCAGGTCGGGCTCCCGGTCGAGGATGAGCCGCACGCCGCGCCGGACCAGCGCGTGATCGTCGGCGAGCAGAATGCGGATCTTGGTCGGGTCGGGCATGCTCAGGACTGCTTTCTCGGGACGGGCGCGGCGAGCCGGATCTGGGTGCCGGTACGGGGCGCGGAGACGGGGGAGATGTCGAGGGCGGCCCCGATGAGCAGGGCCCGCTCCCGCATTCCACGGATGCCCGCGCCCTCGCGCGCCGCCTTCATACCGCGGCCGTCGTCGGTGACGGCGAGCACCACCGCGTCGTCGGTGTGCTGCAACGCCACCACGACCCGCTCGGCGTCCGCGTGGCGGGCCGCGTTGGTCAGGCTCTCCTGGGCGACCCGGTAGAGCACCAGCTCGGTCTCCGGCTCCAGGGCGGGCAGGTCGGCCGCGAAGCGGCGCTGCACCCGCAGACCGGTGTGGGTGGCGAAGTCATGGGTGAGCGAGGTCAGCGCGCTCACCAGGCCCAGGTCGTCCAGCACGCCCGGACGCAGCCGGCGCACCAGGCGGCGCACCTCGTCCAGGCTCTCCCGGGTGATCTCCTGCACCTGGCACAGCTCCCCGCGCAGCGGCTCCTCCGCCTCGTCCGCGGCCCGCTTCAGGGCGAGCAGCACGGCGGTCAGGCTCTGTCCGACCTCGTCGTGCAGTTCCTGGGCGATACGGCGGCGCTCCGCCTCCTGCGCGAGCAGCACCCGGGCACTGCTCGTGGCGCGTTCCTGCTCCAGCCGGTCCAGCATCGCGTTGAAGGTGCGGATCAGGTCGGCGACCTCGGCGCCGCCTCGGGCCGGCAGCCGCTGGCCGGGCCGCAGCAGGTCGACGGTGGTCATCAGCCCGGTGAGCCGGTCCAGCGGGGCCAGGCCCCAGCGCAGCAGGGCGGCGTTGGCGGCCAGCAGCACGGCGAGCCCGCCCAACAGGATGATCGCCTCGGTCAGCACGACCGGCACGGAAACGGTGACGGGAGCCCACAGCAGCAGCCCCGTGGCCGTACCCAGCACCACGGCGTTGAGCGCGAAGATCCGCCAGAACAGGGACACCGGTGCGTACTCCTCCTCGTGTGACGCGGTCTGCCTCTACTGTCGTCCATCGCACCCCGGCACCGGCCCGCGGCCCCCCGGGTCCCGGCCCGCGCCCGCCCCAGCATGACCGTCGCCAGGTCGCGGGTCGATGGGACCTGACGCCCATTTCGGGTGGCTCGACGTACCCATGCCGCCCCCGGATGGATGTTCCGACCGCAGGGAAATGGGGCCTGCGCCCGATGGGTTTCCGCCGCCGCGGCGATCAGGGTTGAGGCATGACCGAACCGCTCCGGCCACGGACGGTGTGGCCGTCGGACCGCCCGCCGCCCGGGGCCGTCCGCCGCCGCCCACCATCCGCACCGGCCGAGAAAGGGCCCTCACCATGTCTGTCGACACCCCGCGCACGCCCCTCGACACCTCGCGCACCGAACCGCGTCCCGCCCGGCTGAGCCCGGACGAGGCACGCCGGCGCCTCGAACACGCGCGCGCCACCCGGCTGACCCAGCTGGAGGCCCTGGACGAGACCGGGCAGACGGCGGACGACCACCTCATGTCCACGCAGCGGACCGCCATCAAGGGAGTGCTCGCAGAGATCGAGGCCGCCTTCGCCCGCATCGAGGACGGCAGCTACGGCATCTGCTCCGGCTGCGCCCAGCCCGTGCCCCCGGAGCGCCTGGAGATCCTCCCCTACACGAGCCACTGCGTCGCCTGCCGCCGCAGCACCGCCTGAGCCGTCCCTCCGGCCCCGTCCTCCGGCCCTGCCCAAGGGGTGAAGTGGTGAACCCGAACCAGCAGACCATCAGGGACCGCGACACAGGCCTCACACCCGAGGACCTCGCCGCGCTCCGCGAGAACCTGACCGAGCAACGTCTGTTCCGCCGGGAGCAGCTCCAGCAGATGGCGGCGGCCGCCGGGCCCGGCGAAGCCGCCGGGAGCGGGCTGCCGGCGGCCTCACAGGTCGAGGTCCGGGTGAAACTCGCGACCTCGGCCCGCATGGTCCTCGCCGACGTCGAGGCGGCCCTGCGCCGGATGGACGAGCGCCGCTACGGCGACTGCCACCTGTGCCTGCGTCCGATCGCCAGGGAACGGCTGATGATCGTGCCGCAGGCCCGCTACTGCGCGCGCTGCCAGCAGGTGAGGGAAGCCGGACGATGAACCCCGCGCGCAGTTCCCTCGCCGTGTCCCGGCACCGGTACCGGCCGGCCTGCCGGCAGTGCTGCGGTGTCGCCCTGGACATGGGCAGCGCCCGCACCCGGGCATGGCTCGCCGGCCGGAGGACGATCGTCGACGTCCCCACGGTGACGTTCCCCGGCAGTGGCGCCGTGTACCCGATCCGGCGCGGGGCCATCGTCGACACCGCGGGCGCGGCCCGGCTGCTCGACCGGCTGCTCGGCCATCGGCTGCCCCGCCTGGTCCGTCCGCTGGTCGTGGTCACGACGCCCGTACTGGACGGGATCGCCTACCGCGCCGCGGCCCGGGCCGCGGTGGAGGTGCTGCGGCCCCGGAGCGTGCTGACCGTGCCCAGCGCCCGCGCCGTCGCGCTGGGCGCCGAAGCGGATCTGACCCGTCCGCTGCTCGTGGTGGACGTCGGCGCGCATCTCACCGAGGTGGTGCTGCTGTCCGAGGGCGCGGTCGTGGACGCCCACCGGACCCCGCTGGGCACCAGCGACCTCGACTCCGCGCCGCCCGCGGAGATCAGCGAGGCGGTGGTCGCGATGGTCACGGCGATGGTCCGGCAGGACCGCACGTCACTGACGCGCGACGCCCTGGACCGAGGGGCGCTGCTGGCCGGCGGGGGCGCCCTGTGGCCGGAGATCACCCACCGCCTCACCGACCGGCTGCACGCACCGCTGCGCCCGGTGCCGGCACCGCACACCGCGGCGGTCCGCGGCGCCGCCAGACTCCTGAAGGCGGCGCACACCCATCCCGCCGTCACCGGGGTCGTCCCACCGCCCGCCGGGCATCCGCACCGGTCACCCGACCCCACATGACGGCCGGTCCAGACCCGCTCCGCACCCCCGTCCCACGGTCCGCGACGCACAGCCCCGTCCTTCTGGCCCCGCCCGGGGCCAGGTCCGCACACCCCGTCCCCACGGTCCTCGGCGCCGAGGGCTCCGTCGTTCTCGGCCCCGTTCCCACCCCACGCCCCACGTCCCACGTCCCCTCGTGCTCTCCGGCCGACAGGTCCCCCCGTTCCCCCGGCCGAGGAAAGGAGGATCCCCATGCCCGGCGGCATTCCGCGGGCACAGCCGCCCCCCGACGACCTGCCCCGCCTCCTGCTCTGGCGCTTCCGCCGCAACCCCTTGCGGCGGACCACCGATGCGGCCCAGGCGTGGATCGGCCTCGGCATACTGCTGGCCGTGCTCGCGGCGATGCCCGGCGCCATGTTCTTGATCGGTGACACCGCCTACCGGCACTACACGCACACGGCCCGCCTCCAGGCCGAGACCCGGCACCAGGCCACCGCGGTGCTCCTCCACGACTCCCCGAAGCACCCCGAGCCGGGGTCGGACGAGGAGAAGGGGACCCGTTACCGGGTCGAGGTCCGCTTCATCGACCGGCTCGGCCGTTCCCACACCGGACGCGTCGATGTCCGCCCCGGACTGCCGGCGGGCAGCATGGTCCCCGTCTGGACCGGCGCGGAGGGCGAGGTCATGGATCCGCCCATGTCCGTCGACCAGATCCGCAGCCGCAGCATGGGCTGGGCGATCATCGCCGCCCTGGCGGTCGCCCTCGCGGGAGCCGCGGTGTACGGCATCGCCGAGCGCGCCCTGCGACGGCGCAACCTCGCCGCCTGGGACACCGCCTGGGCCCGCACGGCGCCCCGCTGGACGACCCCCACCTGAGCGGCCACGCCCCGCCGGCCCCGGCCGGGAGGGACCGGCCCGTCGAGCACCCCTCGGTCTATTCGAACCGCCCCTCCACGACCCGCTTGGCCGCCTCGCTCTCGGCCGCGGCCGGGGAGAGTTCGCTCAGGGTGTCGAGGTCGGTGTCCGTGCGCAGTTCCTCTTCCCAGGCGGCCGCGAGCCGTTCCTGCTCGTCGTGCGGCTGCCGCCGGACCTGGTCCCGGTCGTGCGGGCTCAGGGCGGCCAGAAAACGCTCCAGGGTGTCGATCGGCATCCACTTCTCCTTGATCACGGGGCGTCGGCGCCCTTGCGGACGCCGTCCCAGAGTGATCGCTGCCGACCGCTCCCCGGCGGAGCCGAGGCCGGCTCGGACCCGGATGGAGGACGGCCTGCGCACCGAGCCCGGTGCGGTCACCTCTCCGTGGGCGCCAGGCAGGGCGGGCTGTCGGGCAGCCGCTCATCGGCGCGCCGATGTACGGCTTCTCGATCCCGTCGACGCTCAGGGCCTGGCTGGATACGTGGCCACGCGGTTCGCATACGTCCAGAACTGGCTGCCGACGATCCGCGCGGAGGGGTTCGGGCCGGACGCCGACTTCATCGTTCGCATCGTTCCCGGGCCGCACAAGGCTCCGCCCAGCCGCCTCCGGCCGCGGACATGTGTCGTGCGGCCGTGCAGGTGTGAGAGCGGCGAACGCAGTTTCGGTCGGTGCGTCTCGTTTCGTCTGCGCGTCACCTCCGGCGTCCTGGGGTGCCGGAGTGTGTCAGGCGTCGCCCTCCGCCGTGTTGCTCTCGGTGTCGGCCGGCTGCGAAGACGTCGGCTCGGTGAGCGAGTACAGCACCGAGCGCTGCTGCTTGTGACGCTGGATGCGGCCCTTGGCGACCAGTGCCTCCAGTGTGTTGCGTACGACCTGAGGGGTCGGCGTCCGCTCGGGGTGTTCCCGCATCAGTTCGTCGCGCAACTCCTTGGCCAGACGGGGCTCGTCGTGCGCGCCGAGCAGGTCCAGGAACACATCGCCGAGCAGGGGCTGACGTGACTTCGCCTGCGCGGAGACACGACCGGCCTTCTTCTTCCCGGGCTTGGGGCCCACCACCGCACGCGCGGCACGCGCACGGCGCTGCGGCGCTGCCGGTGCCGCGGTGGCAGCGGCGGTGGCGGCGGCGGGAACCAGGGTGGGTTCGTCCTGTGCCTGCTGCGGCAGCGGCGCCGCTTCGGGTGCGGGGCCGGCCGACGGGGCGTCAAAACGCTCCGCGAGATTCAGGATGTCCAGCAGGAGAGCCTCCTCCTGCTTCAACGTGCTGATCCTCTCGGCGAGTTCTTCCTGCCGACGCCGGTTCTCCTGCAGATCCGACGCGGCCTGCTCGAGGTAACGGGAACGGATCGAGGCATCGGTCGATGGGCTGGGCACAATCATTCACTCCCTGAAGACAATGGATGGTGCTGCGATGGTACCGATCCACCGACCCGGTATTGCGAGGTGTGAGGGAGTCGGGGCGGAAACACACGTACATCGCACTCGATCGAGCGACGGCCGGCGTACGGAAGGCATGTGCCGGGCACCGCGGTTTGCGGCGTACCGTACCCGGCGACAGCCCCCGCCGACTAGGGTGTGCGCAGCCCGCGCAGGTGCCGAACGGCCGTGCGGGGCAACGTCGGTCACCTCACCGGGAAAGGTGTTCCACATGCGCAGAAACCTGTCACGGCTCGCCATGGCCGTGACCGCCGCCGTCGGTCTGTCGCTCTGCTCCGGCACCGCCTTCGCCACCCCGCCCGGACCGGGCGTCACGGGCACGATCATCGCCCAGACCACGAAGGGCGGGACGGACTACATACTCCGGCGGATAACCGTGCCGCCGGGCCAGAGCACCGGCTGGCACTATCACGACGGACCTCTGTACGCCTCCGTGCGGCAGGGCACGCTCAGCCATTTCGACGCCAGTTGCGCGTCCGACGGCGTCCACCGGGCCGGCAGCCACCTCACCGAACCGCCCGGCGAGGACCACGTCCACATCGGCCGCAACCTCGGCAGGACCCCGGTCGTCCTGGACGTGCTGTACGTCCTGCCCCACGGGGCGCCGCTCTCCGAGGACGCCCCCAACCCCGGGTGTGACTTCCAGTAGCGGGGATGTCTCCGGGGGCCGCCCGAGGACCCGTCAACCGGAGTGCGCGGCCCGGCCGGCACGCCGGCGGATCACACCTCGGGCGCCGTCGTCTCCAGCAGTGCACCCCGGTCCAGCAGGAGCCGGCGGCTCGCTCCGATCTCCCGGAGGAACCGCTCGTCGTGGCTGACGACCACGAACGCGCCCCGGTAGGAGGCGAGCGCGCTCTCCAACTGGCCCGTACTGACCAGGTCCAGATTGTTCGTCGGCTCGTCGAGGAGCAGCAGCTGCGGGGCCGGTTCGGCGCACAGCACGCAGGCCAGGGTGGCCCGCAGCCGCTCCCCGCCGGAGAGCACCGCGGTCGGCAGGTGGACCCGCGCACCCCGGAACAGGAAGCGGGCGAGCAGGTTCATCCGCTCGGCCTCCGTGCGGTGCGGCGCGTACGCGGCGAAGTTCTCGGCGACCGTCCGGTCGAGGTCCAGCAGGTCAAGGCGCTGCGAAAGGTGGGCGACCCGGCCGTCGGCCCGCCTGATCCGCCCGGTCTCCGCTTCCAGGGTGCCGTTGATCAGGCGCAGCAGGGTGGATTTGCCCGCGCCGTTGGGCCCGGTCAGCGCGATCCGTTCGGGACCGCGGATCGTCAGGTCGACGCCGTCGCCGGCGAACAGGGTCCGCCCGCCGTGCCGGACCTGGAGGTGTTCGCCCTGGAAGACGGTGCGGCCCGCCGGAACGTCGGTGTCGGGCAGGTCCAGGCTGATGCGCTGCTCGTCCCGCACGGCCCGCCCCGCCTCGTCCAGCCGTGACCTGGCCGCGCTGACCCGGGCGGCGTGCAGCTGGCCCGCCCGGCCCGCGGACTCCTGCGCGCCGCGCTTCATGTTTCCGGCGAAGATACGGGGCAGGCCCGCGCTCTTGAGGTTGCGTGCGGCATTGCTCGCACGCCGTTCGGCGCGCTCGCGGGCCTGCTGCAACTCGCGCTTCTCCCGCTTCAGTTCCTGTTCGGCGGTGCGGACATTCTTCTCGGCGACCTCCCGCTCGGCCCGTACGGCCTCCTCGTACGCGGTGAAGTCACCGCCGTACAGTCGCAGTTCACCGCGGTCGAGTTCCGCGATGCGCTGCATGCGGTCGAGCAGGGCGCGGTCGTGGCTGACCACGAGCAGACAGCCGGTGAAGTCGTCCAGCACGTCGTAGAGCCGGTGCCGAGCGTCGCGGTCCAGGTTGTTGGTGGGCTCGTCGAGCAGCAGCACATCGGGACGCCCGAGCAGCTGGGCCGCGAGCCCCAGCGAGACGACCTGGCCGCCGCTGAGGGTGCCGAGGCTCCGGTCCAGGGCCAGGCCGGTGAGGCCGAGCCGGTCCAGCTGGGCCCGGGTGCGTTCCTCGATGTCCCAGTCGTCGCCGATGGTGGTGAAGTGTTCCTCGCTCACGTCCCCGGACTCGACGGCGTCCAGGGCGCGGATCACCGCGGCGACGCCCAGTACCTCGGCGACCGTCAGGCCGGCGGTCAGCGGGAGGGACTGCGGGAGGTGGCCGAGCGTGCCGGAGACGGTCAACGACCCGGCAGCGGGCCGCAGTTCACCGGCGATCAGCCGGAGCAGGGTGCTCTTGCCGGAACCGTTGGGCGCGACCAGACCGGTGCGGCCGGACTCCACGGTGAAGGACAGGTCGCGGAAGACCGGGGTGTCGTCGGGCCAGGAGAAGGACAGCTGGGAGCAGACGACGCGGGCGTCGGACATGAGGGGACCTCGGGGGAGGACGGGGCAGGGCAGAGCGCTGCCCGGGCAGACAGGGGAAGAAGGCGACGACGACCGGGCCACGACGGCGGCGCTCCGTGGCGCCGGCCGGTGGCCGATCAGCTCCGGGTATCACCCGGAGATGTCGTCGTCACCTGCCATGTCTGGTCCCCTCCGAAACGGTCAAAGGTCCGGGCGAGTGTAGCAGCCCGGTGTGCCCACGGGCCGTGCCCGGCCCGGCCCCCCGGTGCCACGGCCCCCGGGGGAATATCCTGCGAAGCACCGGTGGTTCGCAGGGACGATCACGGCGGACGGCCGGGACCCGCGCGTGGCGTGAGGCGCGGGCGGGGAGCGGCGCGCCGGAGGTCCGGACGCTGACGAAGGGTGATGTGTGATGAGTGACAATGAGCAGAAGGCCCTGCTGGCCGGTGGCTGCTTCTGGGGCATGCAGGAACTGATCCGCAAGCAGCCGGGAGTCCTGAATACGCGCGTGGGCTACAGCGGCGGCGAGGTGTCCCGTCCGACGTACCGCCACCACGGAAACCATGCCGAGTCGATTGAGATCACCTTCGATCCCGCGGTGACCGACTACCGCACCGTCCTGGAGTACTTCTTCCAGATCCATGACCCGACCACGAAGGACCGGCAGGGCAACGACCTGGGTGCCAGCTACCGCTCCGCGATCTTCTACCTGGACGAGGAGCAGCGGCGGATCGCCGAGGACACCATCGCCGACGTCGAGGCGTCCGGGCTGTGGCCCGGCCCGGTGGTGACCGAGGTGGTGCAGGCCGGCCCGTTCTGGGAGGCCGAGCCGGAGCACCAGGACTACCTGCAGCGCTACCCGAACGGCTACACCTGCCACTTCCCGCGCCCCGACTGGCGGCTGCCCAAGCGCGCGGCGTGAGGTGTCGTGGCGCCGTCCGGCCGGCGGACGGCCTGCCCGATGCCGCGCGTACCGGCGGGTCCTGGAACCGGCTCCGGGCGGGTCAGTCACGGATGCGCAGGACGAGCTTGCCGCGCACCCTCTCGTTCTCGATGCGGCGGTGGGCCTCGGCCGCCGCGTCCAGCGGCAGCGTCTCGACGGCGCGCGGTCGCAGCCGGCCCGCTCCGAGGAGCATGTTGACGTGGTGCGCGGCGCCGGCGAGCTGTGCGGTGTCGGCGTGGGAGATGGCGAACCCGTGCAGTGAGCAGTCCTTGACGTAGAGGTCCCGCACGGGCAGGACGGGCCGGGAGCGCAGGCCGGACATGACGACGATGCGTCCGCAGTCGGCGAGCAGCCCCACGCCGGTCTCCAGGTCGTTGTGGCCGGAGGTGTCGATGTGGAGGTCGACCCCGGCGGGCGCGGCCTCCCGGATCAGTGCGCCCGTGTCCGGGCGGTGGTAGTCGATGACCAGGTCGGCGCCCAGGGAGCGGACGTAGGCCGCGTCGCGGCCCGAGGCGACGGCGATGACCCGGGCGCCCGCGTGCGCCGCCATCGTGACGAGCGCGCTGCCCACATTGCCGGCGGCGCCCAGTACGGCGACGGTCTCGCCGCACCGCAGCCGCCCGTGGGTGAACAGGGCGAGGTGCGCCGTGGCCGCCGCGTGTGCCAGCGCGACGGCCTCGATCGGGTCCGTGTCCGGCGGCAGGTGGTAGAGCCGGTCGGCTGGCACGACCGCCTGCTCCGCGGCGGCGCCCTGTCGGCCCGCGTGCCCCAGGCTGTTGCACCAGACCCGGTCCCCGGCCCGGAAACCGTGGGCTGCGGGCCCGGCGGCGGCCACGGTGCCGACGAGGTCACGGCCGATGACGAAGGGGAAGGGCAGGGGAGTGGCGTACGCCCCCGAGCGGACGAGGGCGTCGACGGGGTTGACCGCGCTGGCCTCGACGTCGACGAGGACGTCATGGGGGCCGGGTTCGGGCGGCGGCAGTTCGCCGTGGCGGATGGCGTCGGGTGGGCCGAGTCCGGTGATGTAGGCGGCGCGCATGGACACCGACTGTGGCACGCGGGGCCGCCCGGGTCGCCGGGCACGCGCGAGGCGGCGGGACGGTACGCCGGAACGGCACTGTCGCCTGGCCGGCGGGTGGGGGCCGGTCGGGGGAGGAGAGCCGCGCTGTCCTGGCGGGGTCCGGGAACGCGGCGGCGCCGCCTCCCGGGGACGGGGAGACGGCGCCGCGTGCGCTTCTGCGGACGTCCTCGGACGTCAGATCAGCCAGCCGATGAAGTGGATGAGGCCGGCGAGGACGTCGGTGAGAAGGTTCATGATCGTGCTGCTCCTAGCGGTGTAGCTGTCGTGTGGGACCTGTGCGTCGACTACGGTCTGCAGCCCGTCGCTCGCACACCGTAAGTCTCGTCCCGTCCCGGACTCCCCGGCGACCATCTGAGCGACGATCACCTGTTCCAGGGAACAACTGCTCGCCTGTTCGGATGCCCCAACACGGCTGCCGATACGCGCCGTTCGGGTTGCCCGGCCCCGATCAGCGAGGCATACGCCGTCCCAACTCCCGTGTCATCTCGCGCAGTCCCACGCCCGAGGCACCGCCTTCCGGGGCGGTTCCCGGCCGTGCCCAGTCCACCTCGATCGCGGCGCGCTCCGCGAGAACGAGCACAGTGGCGACGAAGCCTTCGGAGAGTGCGAGCGCGACGGCGTGGCTCGTTCTCCGGTGCCGTGCCAGCAGGGCCTCGACGAAGACCTCGAAGGTGTCGGGAACGATCTGACATGCGTCGTCCGCCATCGGCCCGATGCCCGAGGGGAGTCCCAACTCCGTTTCGAATACCGCTACGTGGTGCTGGAACAGGCGGGAGACCCCGTTCGACGGGTTCCACAGCGTCTCGTCGCCCAGGTCGAAGTACTGGCTCACAGGGCACCTTTCAGACGATCGCGACGGGCCAGCGTATCCAGCCGCCGCAGCGCTGTCGTCGGGATCTCAGGCTTCTTTGTGTAGCCAAGAGTTCACGGCTCATTAGGGGGTGAGGGGTGGGAGGGCGGCCGGTCGGTTCGGATCATGGTTGTCATGACCCTGTCGCTCGTAAAAGAGCGGCAGCTTCCGGGAGGAGTGGAATGCACCGCAGACTCGCCACCGGCCTCGCCGCATCGGCGCTCGCCCTGATCACCGTCGCCGCCACCGCCACCGCGGCCACCGCGGCCCCCGCCGACAAGCCCCAGGTGCTCGCCAGTTGGACGCAGACCAGCGCGTCGAGCTACAACCAGTGGGCCGCGGCCCGTGCGAATCAGGCGACCTGGTCCGCGTACGGGTTCGACTGGTCCACGGACTACTGCTCGTCCTCCCCGGACAACCCCTTCGGCTTCCCCTTCGCCACGTCCTGCGCCCGGCACGACTTCGGCTACCGCAACTACAAGGCGGCCGGCGCGTTCGACACCAACAAGTCCCGCCTCGACAGCGCCTTCTACGAGGACCTCAAGCGCGTCTGCGCCGGCTACGGCGGTGCGACCAAGACCGCCTGCGACGGCACGGCCTGGACCTACTACCAGGCCGTCAAGGTCTTCGGCTGAGCGACTGACCGACCGGACGGGGCGCGGGTGTCCCGGGCGGCGCCGCGCCCCCGTCCGGAACGCGTCATTCCGCCCTGCGAGAGTCATGAACCTTCCAAGCGGGCCCGCCCGGGGGCCTGTCGCCGGTGGGGCCCACGCGTCCACCCGACCCGATCGGGCACAGGATGTCGGGTCGGGCCGGACGCGTGCCGCCTAGCGTGGCGGGCACGGGCAAGGAAGGTGAACGGGTGTGCTGGAGCGGCTCAATCAGGCCATGGGGCATATCGAGGACCATCTCGGCGGGGAGGTCGACGTGGCCCGGCTGGCCCGGATCGCGGCCACGTCGGAGTACCACCTGCGCCGGATGTTCTCCGCGCTCGCGGGCATGCCGCTGTCGGAGTACGTCCGGCGCAGGCGGCTGACAGTCGCGGGCGCCGAGGTGCTCGCCGGGCGCGAGCCGCTCCTGGAGATCGCGGTGCGCTACGGCTACGGCTCGGGCGAGGCGTTCGCCCGGGCGTTCCGGGCCATGCACGGCGTCGGCCCGGGCGAGGCCCGCCGCACCGGTGCCGCGCTGGTCTCCCAGCCCCGGTTGGCCTTCCGCCTCACCGTCGAAGGGAGCAGCAGCATGCGTTATCGCGTAGTGGACCGGCCGGACTTCACCGTCGTCGGCCTCAAGGCCCGGGTGCCACTGGTGCATTCGGGACCGAACCGGGCGATCGTCGACTTCGTCCGCGGGATCGCACCGGGGACCCTGGCGCGCCTGGAGAAGCTGTCGGACCAGGAGCCGCAGGGGATCGTCGCGGTCTGCGACGGCCTCGACCCGAGCCGCGCCGAGGGCACCGAACTCGACTACTACCAAGGGGTGATCACGTCCCCGGCGGCCCCCGCCCCCGAGGGCGCGACCGCGCTCCTCGTGCCGGGCGGCACCTGGGCGGTGTTCACGGTCTCCGGCCCGGCGCCGGAGGCCATCCAGTATCTGTGGCGGGATGTGTTCACGGAATGGTTCCCGGCGAACCCTTACCGCAGCCGTCCGGGACCGGAGATCCTGCGCACGCGTCTGTCGGCGGACGGGACCGAGGCCGACGCCGAGTTGTGGCTGCCGGTGGAGCGGGACGTGTGAACCCGGCCGCCGACGCACCCGGCGCCGGCGGCCGGGACCCCCGAAAGGGTTGCGGACCCCGCCTACGGCTCGGGGCCGCGGTGGTGGGAGAGCAACGTGGTGCGACCCCCGCCCGCTGACCGCCGCGGGCGCAGGACCGCCCCCGACGGGGGCGGGCCGACGCTGTTTGCGTTGCCACCCGCAAAGGCGCCGGGTCGCTGCTCGCCGGTCCCGGCCCGGCCCGCACGGGCCGCCATCCGGGTGATCCGGGCCCTCGCTCTCGGCGGCCCGGGGCGCCGGGAAATACAAGGTGGCGGCGGGCTGTCGAGCCGTCGTCGGTCTCGGGCGGAGTGGCAGCCCGACGGCGGCCGACCGAAACTGGCAGTGCGGTTCGTGATCAGGAAAGTGCGCAGGCAAACGTCCTCCAGGAGGTCGATGGTGGAGCAGTCCGCCGACGTCTACATATCCGGGCCGGACGCAGCAGCCGTAGCCGGGGGTACCGGTACCGGCCCGACGAGGACAGAGACCGAGCGCAGACTCGCCGAAGTCCTGACCGATGTGATGAAAACGGAAAGCGTCTCGGTCGACCGTCACTTCTTCGACGACCTCGGCGCCAACTCCATGGTCATGGCCCAGTTCTGCGCACGGGTCAGAAAGCGCGACGACCTGCCGTCGGCGTCCATGAAGGACGTCTACCGCAGCCCGACGATCCGGAGCCTCGCGGCGGCGCTCACCGAGGCCACGCCCGCTCCGGCCGGCGCGTCCCTGCCGGCCTCCCCGGCACCGTCGACGCCCACGGGCCCGCCGGCTCCGGCGCCCAGGGTGCGGCACATCCTGTGCGGCACCGCCCAACTCCTCATCTTCCTGGGCTACTCGTTCGTCGCCGGACTCATCACCGCGCGGGGCTACGAGTGGGTCGCCACCGGTTCAGGCCTCGTCGACACCTATCTGCGGGCGCTGCTCTTCGGAGCCATCGGGTTCACCGGCATGTGCCTGTTCCCGGTCGTCGCCAAGTGGCTGCTCGTCGGCCGCTGGAAGCCCCGGGAGTTCCCCGTCTGGGGCCTCGCCTATCTGCGCTTCTGGCTGGTCAAGGTGCTGCTGCACGCCAACCCGATGATCCTGTTCATCGGCAATCCGCTGTACGTGCTCTATCTGCGGGCCCTCGGCGCGCGCGTCGGCAAGGGCGTCACGATCCTCTCGCACGGGGTTCCCGTCTGCACCGACCTGCTGACGATCGGCGACGGGGCGGTGATCCGCAAGGACTCCTCCTTCCTGTGCTACCGGGCGCACGCCGGACGCATCCAGACCGGCCCGGTCACCCTCGGCAGCAATGTGTTCGTCGGCGAGAAGACCGTCCTGGACATCGACACGGCGATGGGCGACGGGGCCCAACTCGGCCACGCCTCCGCCCTCTACCGCGGTCAGCGGGTCCCGGCCGGCGCACGCTGGCACGGCTCCCCGGCCCAGCCCACGCAGACCGACTACCTACGGGTCCCGCCGGCGCCATGCGGCGCACTGCGCCGGGCCTGGTTCGGCCTGGGCGCCCTGTTCCAGCTGTACTTCTTCTCCCTGCCGCTGTTCCTGGGCGGCACCTACCTGCTGTGCTCCGCCGTGCCTGCGATCGGCGACCGGCTGCGGGCGAACACCGCCGGGCTCCCCTCGGTGGTGCTGCTCACCGACGCGCTGGTGCTGTCCGTCATACTGTTCTTCGGCTTCACCGCCGTGGGCCTGGTGGCGCTGTTCGTCGTGCCGCGGCTGCTGAACCGGCTCATCGAGCCCGGCCGGGTCTACCCGCTCTACGGATTCCACTACGCGGTGCACCGGACGATCGCCCGCATGACCAACGTCAAGTTCTTCGCCTGGCTCTTCGGCGACAGTTCCTACGTCGTGCCCTACCTCCGCGGACTCGGATACAACCTGCACCGGGTGCAGCAGACCGGGTCGAACTTCGGCTCCGAGTTCCAGCACGAGACACCCTTCCTCGTGTCCATCGGCAGCGGGACGATGGTGGCCGACGGGCTGTCCGTGCTGAACGCCGAGTACTCCAGCACGTCCTTCCGGGTGGTGAAGGCGTCGATCGGCCCGCGCAACTTCCTCGGCAACAACATCGCCTATCCCGCCGGCGGCAGAACGGGAGAGAACTGCCTGCTCGCCACCAAGGTGATGGTGCCCCTCGACGGCGAGATACGTGAGGGCGTGGGACTCCTCGGCTCGCCGTGCTTCGAGATCCCCCGGTCGGTGGAGCGGGACACCCGCTTCGACGATCTGCGGACCGGCGAGACCCAGCAGCGGCTGCTCGCGGCGAAGAACCGCCACAACCTCGGCACGATGGCCCTGATGATGTGTGTCCGCTGGCTGCACGCCTTCGTGCTCACGGTCATCGGTCTCGTCTCCGTCGACCTGTACGGCGTCGTCGGACACGTGGTGATCGCCGGATATCTGGCCATCACCCTCGCGGCCACCACGCTCCACTACGTCCTGGCGGAACGCATCATCACCCGGTTCCGCCCGCTGCAACCGCGGCTGTGCTCCATCTACGACCCGTACTTCTGGTGGCACGAACGCGTGTGGAAGGTGCCGGACCAGTACCTCGAGATCTTCAACGGAACGCCCTTCAAGGCCCTCGTATGGCGAATGCTCGGCGTCCGCATGGGCCGCGCGGTCTTCGACGACGGGTGCTTCATCACGGAGCGGACGCTGGCCGCCCTCGGCGACGGCTGCACCCTGAACTCCGGGTCCAAGATCCAGTGCCACTCGCAGGAGGACGGCACCTTCAAGTCCGGCCGCACGGCGCTCGGCGCCGGCTGCACGCTCGGTGTCTCCGCCCATGTGCACTACGGCGTGACCCTGGGCGACGGCGCGGTGCTGGCGCCCGACTCGTTCCTCATGAAGGGCGAGGAGGTCCCCGCCCACGCGCAGTGGGGCGGGAACCCCGCCGCCGAACTGCCGGTCACCCCCGAGCCGTCCGCGGGCCCCGGCGCACCGACGGCGGCCCGGACAACGCCCACGTCGTCGGTCAACGACGCCATCGCGTCGGTGAGTTGAGGAAGGTCATTCGATGGGAGCGCACATGGGAACGGACCGGGAGTACTGGAGCCGTGTGCTGAGCGCCGGCGGCTGCACCGCGGTGCCGCGCTGGGTCGGCGAGCCCGTGGCGGGAGTGGCCGCGTACGAGACGGCGGCGCCGGACGACCTGACGGCGCAACTGCGGGCCATGGCCCGGGCGCTGAAGGTGCCGCTGAGCGCGGTGCTGCTCGCCGCGCACGCCAAGGTGCTCGCCGCCCTCTCCGCCGAGCACGAGGTGGTGACGGGCTATGCCGCCGGGCCGCGGCGCGCACCGCTGCCGTGCCGGCTGACCGTCGAGCCCGCCACCTGGCGCGCCCTGGTGGCCGCCGCGCAACGCGCCGAGTCCGACCTGCTCGCGCACCGGGAGTTCCCGGTCGACGAGCTGTGGCGGGAGCTGCGGGTGGCGGGGCCGTCGTACGAGGTGGTGTTCGACCCGGACGGGACCGAGGGCGGACTGGTGGACGACGCAGTGCTGGGGGTCGGCTGGGCCGAGCGGGGCGGCCGGCTGGCGCTGCGGCTGCGGTACCGCACCCAGGTGCTCGACGCCGGGTACGTGGCCCGGGTCGGCGGCTACCACCTGGCCGCGCTGCGCCTGATGGCGGCCGACGTGGACGCCGAACACGCCCGGCAGAGCCTGGTGTCGGCCGACGAGGTGCACGAGCAGCTCGAAGGACTGGCCGGGCCCGGCCGGGTACTGCCGCAGGCGCGGGCGCACGAGCTGTTCGAGCAGCGTGCGCGGGCCCATCCGGACCGGGTCGCCGCGGTGTGCGGCGACCGGACCTGGACCTACGGCGAACTGAACGCCCGCGCGAACCAGTTGGCGCGCGCACTCCTGGCGCACGGGCTGGCGCGCGAGGGCGTCGTCGCCGTGGTCACCGAGCGCACCCTCGACTGGCTGGCCTCGGTGCTGGCGGTGTTCAAGGCCGGCGGGGTCTATCTGCCGATCGAACCGCACTTCCCCGCGGGACGCATCCTGGCAACGTTGTCGCGCGCCGGATGCCGGCTGGTGCTGACCGAGTCCGGCGGCACCGGCACCCTGGACGAGGCCCTGACCACCCTCCCGGACGTGGAGAAGCTGCTGATCGAGGGGGCGTACCGGGAGGGACACGACGACGGCGACGTCGGGGTGCGGGTCGCGCCCGGCCAACTGGCCTACATCTACTTCACCTCCGGCTCCACCGGTGAGCCGAAGGGCGCGATGTGCGAGCACGCGGGCATGCTCAACCATCTCTACGCCAAGATCGACGACCTGGGGATCACCGAGGGACGCGTGGTCGCCCAGACCGCGCCGCAGTGCTTCGACATCTCGCTGTGGCAGCTGGTGTCGGCGCTGCTGGTCGGCGGCCGGACACTGCTGGTCGGCCAGGACGACGTCATGGACGTGGAGCGGTTCCTCGACACGCTCGTCGCGGGCCGGGTCGGCGTGGCGCAGGTCGTGCCCTCCTATCTGGAGGTCGTGGTCTCCTGCCTGGAGCAGCACCCCCGCGAACTGCCGGACCTGCGCTGTGTGTCGGTGACCGGCGAGGCGCTGAAGCGGGAGCTGGTCCAGCGCTGGTTCGCCGCCCAGCCCCGCGTCAAGCTGATCAACGCCTACGGGCTCACCGAGACCTCGGACGACACCAACCACGAGGTCATGGACAAGGTGCCCGAACGGGTGCTGCTCGGGCACGCGATCAACAACGTCCGGGTCTACGTCGTCGACGAGCAGCTGTCCCTGGTGCCGCTGGGCGCCCCCGGCCTGATCGCGTTCTCCGGCGTCTGCGTGGGGCGGGGCTACGTCAACGATCCCGAGCGGACCGCCGAGGCGTACCGCGAGGACCCGTACCGGCCGGGCGAGCGGCTCTACCTGGCGGGGGACTGGGGCCGCTGGCACCCCGGCGGAAAGCTGGAGTTCCTCGGCCGCCGGGACAGCCAGGTCAAGATCCGCGGGTTCCGCATCGAGATCGGTGAGATCGAGAACACCCTGCTGCGGGTGGCCGGGGTGCGCGACGCCGCGGTCGTCGTCGCCGAACGCGCCGGCCGGAGCAAGCATCTGATCGCCTTCCACACGGGCCGCCGGCTGCCCACGGACGAGCTGCGCGAGGCGCTGGCCGCCGTTCTGCCCGGCTATATGGTCCCGTCGGCCTTCCACTGGCAGGACGCCCTGCCGCTGACCGCCAACGGCAAGACCGACAAGAAGGCCCTGACCGCACTGGCCGAACGGACGGCGCCGCCCGCCGAGGACGACACCGCGGCGGAGCGCGACCGCGCCCCGCTCAGCCCGGCCGAACGGAAGCTGGCGGCCGTCTGGGCGGAACTGCTCGGCGTCCCCGAGCCGCAGATCGGCCGCCGTGACCACTTCTTCGACCGCGGCGCCACCTCCCTGACGGCAGTGAAGCTCACCATCGCCCTGGACCGCGCGGTGTCCCTCAAGGACATCACCCGGCACCCGGTGCTCGCGGACCTCGCCGCACTGCTCGACGGCGCCGCCCGGCAGCCCGCCGAACTGCTCCAGCCGCTGGCGGAGCCGGACGGCACCGCGGCCTGCGCCCTGGTCTGCTTCCCCCACGCGGGCGGCAACGCGGTCAACTACCAGCCGCTGGCGAGCGCGCTGGCCGGCAGCGGAACCGCGGTGTACGCCGTGGAACTGCCCGGCCACGACCCCGCCGTCCACGACGAGCCGTTCGCGCCGCTCGCCCGGGTGGCCGAGCGGGTGGCCGCCGAGATCACCGCCCGCGGCCTGACCCGGGTCATGCTGTGGGGCCACTCCGCGGGCGCCGCGACGGCCCTGGCGACGGCCGGGGTGCTCCAGGGCCGCGGTGTGGATGTCGTGCGGGTGTTCCTCGCGGCGCAGCTGCCCGGCACCCCCGCCGAGCGGCGTGCCGCCGCCGGTGAACTGACACAGCGCAGCGACGCCGAGATCGCGGCACGGCTGGCCGAGGACAGCGGCTATCCCGAACTCGCCGAGCTGAACGCCCGGCACGCCGAACGCGTCGGCGCCGCCTACCGGCACGACTGCGTGAGCGCGCACCACTACCTCGCCGACGCCCTGGAGGCCCCGCCCGGGGTGAAGCTGGCCGCGCCGGTCACCGTGGTCATGGCCGCCGACGACCCGAACACGGCCGGTGAGCCGGACCGGCACCGGGCCTGGCAGGCGCTGGCCGAACGGGTGGAGCTGCACGAACTCCCCGACGGCGGCCACCACTTCCTGCGGACCCGCCCGGCCGAGGCGGCACGGGCCGTCCTCGGTGCCACCGCACCGCTGGCCTCCTCCTGAGCCCCCACCGTCCCCACAGGGGGGCAACCGAAAGGAAACCGAGATGACGTCCTCTCCCCTGGCACCACCGCTCGACGTGGAGCAGGCGCCGGACCGTCCCCCGCTCCTGCACATCGACACGCCCGGTGACGCGCCGAGCTGGGCGGCCGAGCACCGCGACGCGCTGCGCGCGCAGGTCGCCGAGCACGGAGCGCTGCTCGTGCGCGGCCTGGGTCCGCGCACCCCGGAGCAGGTCGGCGCCGTCTTCGCGGCCCTGGCCGGCGGCCTCATGACCGAACGGGAGGCCTTCGCCCCCCGGGAGACGTACAGCCCGGGGCTGTATTCCTCCTCCACCTGGCCCGCCAACCAGCCGATGTGCATGCATCACGAGCTGAGCTACACGCTGGAGGTCCCCGGCCTGATGCTCTTCGCGTGCCTGATCCCGCCCGGCGACGGCGGGGCGACCGCGGTGGCCGACGCGGAACAGGTGCTCCAGGCGCTGCCCAAGGCGCTCAGCGAGCGCTTCGAGCGCGAGGGCTGGCTGCTCACCCGCAGCTACAACGACGAGATCGGGGCGTCCCTCGCGGAGTCCTTCGGCACCGAGGACCACGCCGCCGTCGAACGCTACTGCCGCGCCCACGCCATCGACTTCACCTGGCAGCCCGACGGCTCCCTGCGCACCCGGCAGCTGCGCAGCGCCGTGGTCCGCCACCCGGTCACCGGACGGCGCTGCTGGTTCAACCAGATCGCCTTCCTCAACGAGTGGACGCTGGCGCCCGAGGTGCGCGAGTACCTGGTGGACGAATACGGCGCGGACGGACTGCCGTTCAACACCTGCTACGGCGACGGCAGCCCGATCGGCGAGGACGTCGTCGCGCAGCTCAACACCACCTACGAGAGACTCACCCGACGCGAGCCCTGGCAGGCCGGCGACATACTGCTGGTCGACAACATCCGCACCGCGCACAGCAGGGAGCCGTACACCGGCGAGCGGCAGGTGCTGGTCTCCATGGCCGAGCCCCGGCGACTGGCCGACTGCGTCCCGACCCCGGAGGCGAGCGCGCGATGACGAACGTCCTGTCCCCCGCCGCCGGGCGGGCCACCGGTCGGCCGGCACCCGTGCCGAGCTTCGCGGTGATCTCCGGAGCGCAGGTGCAGCAGGCCCTCGCCGGGCGCGAGCGGGAGATCGTGGATCTGGTCGAGGCCACCTACCGGCTGCACGGCGCCGGAGACACGGTCAATCCGCCGTCCTACTTCCTGCGCTTCCCGGACCGTCCCTCGGCGCGCATCATCGCGCTGCCGGCCTCGGTCGGCGGGCCCGCGCAGGTCGACGGCCTGAAGTGGATCTCCAGCTTCCCGGAGAACGTGGCATCGGGGCTGCCCCGGGCCTCCGCGGTCCTCATCCTCAACGACCACGACACCGGCTACCCGTTCGCCTGCCTGGAGAGCTCCGTCATCAGCGCGACCAGGACCGCGGCCTCGGCCGCGCTGGCGGCCGACCGGCTCAGCCGGGGCCGGTCCCGGCCCACCCGGATCGGGTTCTTCGGCACGGGGCTGATCGCCCGCTACACCCACACCTTCCTCGCGGGCACCGGCTGGACGTTCGAGACGATCGGCGTGCACGACGTGTCCGCCGACAGCACCGCCGGGTTCTGCGGCTATCTGCGGGAGTCCGGCGCCGCCGGCGAGGTCACCGTCCACGACAGTGCCGAGGATCTGATCCGCTCCAGCGACCTGGTGGTGTTCGCCACCGTGGCCGGCCGCCCGCACGTCAGCGACCAGGGACTGTTCGCGCACCACCCGATCGTCCTGCATGTCTCGCTGCGCGACCTCGCCCCGGAGATCCTGCTCGGCGCGGCGAACTTCGTCGACGACATCGAGCACTGCCTGAAGGCGGACACGTCCGCGCATCTGGCCGAACAGCTCACGGGCGACCGCGACTTCCTGAACGGCACCCTCGACGACGTCCTGTGCAAGCGGGTCCTCCCGCCGGCCGACCGCACGGTGATCTTCTCGCCGTTCGGGCTCGGCGTCCTCGACCTCGCCGTCGGCAAGTATGTCTACGACGAAACAGCCCGGGCGGGTGACCTCCGCCTCATCGACGATTTCTTCCACGACCTGCGCCGGTACGGCTGACGCCCCCTTCCCTCAGCCCTGGCACCAGGAGGCCCACCGTGCCCGTCATATCAGCTCCCCACGCCTTCAACGAAGGCCAGCTCTACGTCGATCTGCAGCCGACACTCGGGCGTTCCCTCTACCTGAAGTGTGAGGGCTTCAACTTCGCGGGCTCGATCAAGTTGAAGGCCGCGGTGGAGATGGTGGAGGCCGCCGAGCGTGACGGAGTCCTGATGCCGGACTCGACCCTGGTCGAGTCCTCGTCGGGAAACCTCGGCGTGGCGCTCAGTATCATCGCCGCCAGCAAGGGTTACCGGTTCCTGTGTGTGACGGACTCCCGCTGCAACCTCTCCACCAGGCTTCTGATGGAGGCACTGGGCAGCGAGGTGCATGTCATCGCCGACACCGACGCCAACGGCGGTTTCCTCGGCGCCCGGATCGACTACGTCCGGGCGCTGTGCGCCTCCGACGACCGGTACGTGTGGCTCAGCCAGTACACCAACCCGGGCAACTGGCGGGCGCACTACCACCGCACGGGGCCGGAGATCGCCCGTCAGTTCCCGCGGCTGGACGTGTTGTTCGTCGGCGCCGGCACCACCGGAACGCTGATGGGCTGCGCCCGCTACTTCCGGCACTGGCACCGGTCCGTGCGGATCGTCGCGGTGGACAGCGAGGGCTCGGTGGCCTTCGGCGGCAAGCCCGGCCGCCGGATGATCCCCGGCCTTGGCATGAGCATGCGTCCACCGCTGCTGGACGAGTCCCTCGTGGACGAGGTCATCTGGGTCGAGGAGGCGGACACCATCCGCATGTGCCACCGGCTGGCCAGACGCGGTTTTCTGTTCGGCGGCTCCACCGGCACGGTGGTCAGCGGGGCGACGGACTGGCTGGACGAGCACGGCACGTCCGGCCTCACCGCGGTGGCCATCGCCCCGGACCTCGGCGAGCGCTACCTGGACACCATCTACCAGACCAACTGGCTCCAGGACCTGTACGGCGACGGGATACTCGACCCCGAGCAGGTGGCCGCGGGCCCCGGGCGGACCAAGACGGTGCCACCCACGTCCGACCGCGGCCCACGCCCGTGACCGGCGACGTACCGGCCGAGGGCGGTGAGCGTGGGGTGCCGCGTGGGTGAACGCGCGTGTGGCGCGTGCCGGTTGAGGCACGCGCCACACGTCGTCGGGGCGCCCGGTCAGGAAGGTGCCGCTACTTGATGCGGACCACCTGCGGGTCGTGGTCGCTGCTCTGGTCGGAGAACTCGGCGTTGATGTGGACGACCTCGTAGTCCGGCTTCTTGATGGCGGGCGAGACCAGGATGTGGTCCAGGGTCTGCGAGTTGCCGTCGTACACGTAGCTGTAACGCTCGTTCACCGGCAGCGTGTTGATCAGGTCCTCCAGGACACCGCCGGCGGTCAGCGTGGCCAGCGGCTTGGAGAACTGGTAGTCGTTCAGGTCACCGAGGACGACGATCTTCGCCTTCTTGTCCTTGGCGAGCAGGCCGCGGACAAAGGTGTTGACCTCCGTCGCCTGGGCGACACGCTGGGTCTCGGAGCCGAGCACCGGCGGCTGGACGGCGCCGTGCACCGGCTGGTCGCCGCCCTTGGAGTTGAAGTGGTTGCCGACCACGAAGATCTGCTCACCACGGAAGCGGAACTCGCCGACGAGCGGCTTGCGGCTGCTCTTCCAGGCGTTGGAGGTGGGGTTGATCCTGCCCGGCGAGGCCGAGAGCCGCACGCCCTTCTTGCCGTCGCCGACCGTCTCGACGGCGGTCGTGGAGTCGCCACCCGGCCGGTCGACGAAGGTGACGCGCGCGGGGTTGAACAGGAAGACGTTACGGATGTTGCCGCCGGGCTCACCGCCGTCCTGGTCGTTGACCGGGTCCACGGAGCGCCAGTCGTACGCCGGGCCGCCGGCCGCCTTGATGGCCTCGATGAACTGGGCCATCGTCTTGTCGGCGGTGACCGTGCCGTCGTCCTTGGGACCGTTGTTGTCCTGGATCTCCTCCAGGCTCACGATGTCCGGGGAGGCCAGGTTCTTGACGACGCCCTCGGCGAGCCGGTCGAACTTGCTCTGCGGGTCCGTCGGGTCGAGGTTCTCGACGTTGTAGGTGGCGACGGACAGCTCGTTCGACTTGGCCTTCTGCGCCACGTCCGGCTTCAGGCCGCCGGACGTGACCGTGCCGACCCGCGTCGCCTGGATGTTGTAGCCGCCGTAGTTGGAGTAGTCCACGGGGCCCGCGGTGGTGCCGGTCAGCGTGTCGCCGACGTTCGCGTGGAGCTGGTCGCCGGTCAGCGTGCTGATCAGGAGCCGGCCCGAGTTGGGGCTCGCGTAGCCCTTGTAGATCGTGCCGCCGCGCGGGGTCGGGTTCTCCTTGGGCTTGGTGGTGATCCACGTCTCGTTGTACGAGTTGGAGGCGCCCACCACCCGGGAGTCGCCGATCTGCACCAGCATGCCCTCGCGGGACTCCAGCCAGTCCAGCGTGTATGTGTCGGGCTTCAGCTCCAGGGAGTCGATGCGGCCCCCGTCGGCCTGCGGCGCGTAGGCGTCGGGCAGCGTCTGGGCGTCGACGGCCTCCGGCGCCGGCAGCTGGTTGCCGGAGGAGAGCACGGTCGCGGTCGGGCCGGTCAGTTCGGTGACGGACTGCGTGCCGCTGCTCTGGCCGCCGGGGTAGTACTCGCTCACCTTGCCGGACACCAGCACCGAGTCGCCGACCTTGACGAGCGGGGTGGCGGAGCCCGTGTAGACGAAGACGCCCTCGCTGGTGGCGGGGTTCTGGTCCGGCTCGGGGTCCTGGATCCAGTAGCCCTTCGAGCCGGTGCTGCGCACACCGGTCACCACGCCGGGCACGTTGGTGACGGTCTTGCCGTTCTGCGGGGAGATCCGGGTGGTGCCCTGGATGTCGTGGATGCGCAGCGGGCCCGGGTCGGTGGCCGTGGGCGTCGGGGTGGGCGTCGGCGACGGGGTGCCGCTGCCGCCGTCACCGGTGGCGTTGCGGGGGCTCGGGGTGCCGCCGGTGAAGTCGGCCGCGTTGTCGTCCGTGTCGGCGAGCGAGGCGGCGCGCGAGACGGAGGTGGTGTTGCCCGCGCCGGTGGCGGGGCTGCCCTCGCGGACCACGGCGGTGCCGAAGCCGACCAGGTCCTTCACGGTGCCGTCGGCCACGCAGTCCGCGGCGGTCAGGCAGGTCAGCGCGGTGGTCGAGTGGACCAGCGCGACGGTGCCGCTGGTCGCCGACATGGCGATGGTGCCGGTGGCGTCCGGCGTCGGCAGGGCGGTGTCGCCCGTCGCGCCCTTGGCTTCCTGGACCAGGTAGGTGCCGGCCGCGGGGATGGCCCCTTCCAGCGGCGTGACCTGCCACTTGCTGCTGGCGGTGGGCGAGCCGCTGAGGTACTGCACGGACCAGCCGCTCAGGTCGAAGGGCGCGCCACCGGCGTTGCCCAGCTCGATGAAGTCGTGGGTGAGAGAGGCCCCGGAGTTGCCACCGCCGCCGTAGACCTCGGAGATGACGGCGTCGGGCGACGGCGCCGCCTGGGCGGTGAGGGGAAGGGCGATCAGCGATCCGGCGATGCCGAGGGGAAGGGCGATGAGGCCGGCTTTGGCGCCTCTGCCGCGCAGGCTCAGCGGTATGTGTGCAGACACGTGGGCTCTTTCGTGCAGGGGTCGGGACGACTCGACTGAACCGTGGGAGGTGGCAGAAGGCTTGTGCGTCGGTTGGGAAGATACGCGCGTAGATAGCGGGCAACAAGGTGTTGTGCGGCTCAAGTACCAAGCGTTTCCCCAACCGTTCGCCGGAAGTAATGTGAGCGCCCTCCTCTTCGCCTCCACGACACATTCGTACCGAAACAGGGGTTCATGTCACTGATGGGTCATCCGTCGGGCCGCGGCGGGCGGCGGTCAGGTGCCGTGGACCGGGGCCGGAGCGGGCGCGGCGGCGAGCAGCCCGCGCACCGCGGGACCGATCTCCGCGGGGCGCCACCGGCGGTCGCGGACCGCCCGCGGACCGTACCGCCAGCCGTCGGCGACCCCGATCGTCCCGCCCTCGGCCTCGAAGACACGGCCGGTCACATCGCCCGAGTCGGCCGACGCCAGCCACACCACGAGCGGGGAGACATTGCCGGGGTGCATGGCGTCGAAGCCGGACTCCGGCGCGCGCATCCGGTCCGCGAAAGCGGCGACCGCCTCGGTCATCGGGGTACGGGCTGACGGTGCGATGGCGTTGACCGTCACGCCGTACCGGGCCGTCTCGGCGGCGGCGATCACGGTGAGCGCGGCGATGCCCGCCTTCGCGGCGCCGTAGTTGCCCTGGCCGACACTGCCCAGCAGACCCGCGCCGGAACTGGTGTTGACGATCCGGGCGGCGACCGGCCGGCCCTGTTTGCTCCGCTCGCGCCAGTAGGCCACCGCATGCCTGAGCGGTGCCGCATGGCCCTTGAGGTCCACCTTCAGCACCACGTCCCACTCGTCCTCGGACATGGACACCAGCATCCGGTCACGGTTGACGCCCGCGTTGTTCACCAGCGCGTCCAGCGTGCCGAAGACGGCGACGGCCCGCTCCACCAGCGACTCGGCGTAGGCCCAGTCGCTGACGTCACCCAGGTCGGCGACGGCGGCTCCGCCGCCTGCCACGATCTCCTCGGCCACGCTCCGCGCCGCGTCCCCGAGATCGTTGACCACGACCCGGGCGCCCTCGGCCGCCAGCGCCAGCGCATGCTCCCGGCCCAGGCCCCGGCCGGCTCCGGTGACGACGACCACCCGGTCCTGACAGATTCCGGTCACCAGGGCGTCCCTTCGCTGAGATCGGTCGCGTTCCCGTGGCCGGCGGGCGCGGTCAACCCCAGCCACCGGGCGACGCGTTCGCGGTGGTGTGCCGGGCCGCCCCAGTCGGCGGCCAGCGCCCACGCACGCTTCGCGTACAGATGGAGCGGGTGCTCCGTGGTGTAGCCGATGGCCCCGTGGCACTGGAGCGCCGTACGGGCCGCCAGCCGTGCCGCGTCCGAGGCGAGCACCTTGGCCATCGAGGTGCGTACGGGGGCCTCGGCGTCCCCGGCCGCCTGCGCCCAGCCGGCCGCGAGCACCGCGGGGCGGGCGAGGCGCAGCGCGACCTCGACGTCCGCCAGGGCGTGCTTGACCGCTTGGAACGAGCCCACCGGCACCCCGAACTGACGGCGCTCGCGGACGTGGGCCACGGCGAGGTCGAGCATCCGCGCACCGAGCCCGACCAGCAGCGCGGCGGTCGCCAGCACCCCGCGTCGCCAGACGGCGGCCCGCGCCTCGGGCCCCTCGGCCAGCAACAGCCCGCCGCCGGCCGGCGCGGACACCCGGGCCAGGCCGCGCGAGCCGTCCACCGAGGCGAGCGGCTCGGTGTCCACCTCGCCCCGCTCGTACAGCCGCAGCCCGTCGCCGACGCGGACGACGATCAGCGCGGCGCGGGCGGCGAACGGCACCGGG
Organism: Streptomyces shenzhenensis; assembly: GCF_003688995.1. Lineage (GTDB taxonomy): Bacteria > Actinomycetota > Actinomycetes > Streptomycetales > Streptomycetaceae > Streptomyces > Streptomyces shenzhenensis_A. The sequence continues at coordinate 71,155 of NZ_PENI01000042.1, forward strand.
GCGCCCGCGTGCCACGCCACGGTGACGAGGGACGATCCGGCCAGCACGGCCGCGAGCTGCGGCGCGCCCGCGGCGGCGAGCAGCGGGGCGCCGACGGCCACGGTCTCGGCCGCGGGGACCGGCGGCCCGGCCCGGCCGAGCGTCTCCATCAGTGGCGCCAGCGCGGTCTCGTCGAGGCCGAGGCCGTCCGCCGCCTCGGGGACCAGAGCGGCCGGCATGCCGACCTGTGCGAGGGTCCGCCACAGGGCGTCCACCTGTGCCACCCGGCCACCGGGCCAGCCGGCCCTGATCAGCTCGGGCCCGCACCGCCCGGCCAGCACCTCGCCGACCGCCTCGGCCAGTACCGCGTCCCGTTCCGCCACGGCGAAGCGCAATGGCTCCCGTCACCTCCTGGGCAGGCCGAGCAGCCGCTCGGCGACGATGTTGCGCTGGATCTCGTTGGTCCCGGCGTAGATCGGACCGGCCAGCGAGAACAGGAAGCCCCTGCTCCACGGGCCGTCCGCCTCGGCCTCGGGACCGAGCAGCTCCATGGCCGTCTCGTGCAGTCGGATGTCCAGCTCCGACCAGGACAGCTTGGCCAGGCTCGACTCCGCGCCCACCTGCCGCCCCTCGACGATCGAGGTGACCTGCTCCAGGGTGAACAGCCGGTACGCCTCCGCCGCCATCCACGACTCCGCCACCCGGTCCCGGTGTGCGCCCGGGCCGCCGGGCCGGTTCCGGGCCAGCTCCAGCAGTCGCCGGGCGGCCTGCAGATAGCGGCCGGGGGAGCGCAGCGTCAGCCCGCGCTCGGAACCGGTGGTGGCCATGGCGACCGACCAGCCCTGCCCGACGCCGCCGAGCACATCGGCGTCGGGTACGAAGACGTCGTCCAGGAACACCTCGGCGAAACCCTCGTCGCCGTCGAGGCGTTCGAAGCCCCGCACGGTGACACCGGGCGCGTCCAGGGGGACGAGGAAGTAGGTCAGCCCGCGATGCCGCTCGGCCCGCGGACCGGTGCGGAAGAGACCGAACAGATGGGTGCAGAACGCCCCGCGTGTGGTCCATGTCTTCTGGCCCGTCAGCCGCCATCCGCCCGCCGCCGCGTCCCGGGCCGCCCGGCTGCGCAGCGCGGCCAGATCGCTGCCGGCGTCCGGCTCCGACCACCCCTGCGCCCACAGCTCCCGGGCGGCGGCCATCCGCGGCAGGATCCGCCGCCGCTGCTCGGGCGTGCCGAACTCGAACACGGCCGGGGCGAGCAGGAAGATGCCGTTCTGGGTGACCCGGGAGGGCGCCCCGGCCCGGTAGTACTCCTCCTCGAAGATCAGCCACTGCCACAGCGAGGCGTCCCGGCCGCCGTACTCCGCGGGCCAGGACACCACCGCCCAGCGCCCCTCGAACAGCTCGCGTTCCCATGCCAGATGGGCCGCGAACCCCGCACGGGTGTCGCCGGACGGCAGCGGCTCACGCGGCACGTGCGCCGCGAGCCAGGCGCGGGCCTGAGCCCGGAACTCCTCCTCCTCGGGACTCCAGGTCAGATCCATGCTCACGCCTCCCCGTCCGGGCCGCGGCCGAAGGTGTCACGGACCCGGCGGGCGGCGCCGCTGAGCCCCAGCTCGAAGGTGAAGCCCTGCTCGTAGCGGTAGCTGCGTTTGACGTCCCACAGGTCGATGCCGTTGAACGCCTCCTTGGCGGCGCGGATCACCAGCGGGTCCTTCGCGGCGATCTCGGCCGCGACCTCCAGCGCCCGCTCCCGCAGCCTCGCGTTCGGTACGACGTCCAGCACCGAACCGAACGCGTGCAGTTCGGCGGCCGTCGCGGTGGCGCACGTGTACATCATGGCCCGGGCCCGGTGCGCCGGCACCAGGCGTGACAGGTGGGTGGCGGCACCGAGCGCGCCCCGGTCCACCTCGGGCAGCCCGAAGTAGGCGTCCTCCGCGGCCACCACGACGTCCGCGTTGCCGACCAGGCCGACGCCGCCGCCCAGACAGAAGCCGTGCACCGCCGCGACGACCGGGACGGCGCAGTCGTAGACCGCCGCGAACGCCGCGAAGCAGCCGCGGTTCACCCCGATCAGCGCGCTGTCATCGGCGTCGTCCCGGAGCTGCCTGATGTCGACTCCGGCGTTGAAGCCGCGGCCCTCGGCGCGCAGCACCACGACCCGCACTCCGGGGTCGCCGCCCAGCCGGTCCAGCTCTTGGGCCAGCCGGTACCAGCCCGCCGCCGGCAGGGCGTTGACCGGCGGCCGGTCGACGACCAGCTCCGCGATGCCGCGGCCGTCGACGGCGGCCCTGACCATGTCCGTGCCCATGCGTTCTCCCGATGTGACGACGGTCGGCCCGGTGGGGCCAGGTCACCGGCGCGCCGGGGCGGCGGTGAGCCGGGTGAGGACGGCGTCCGCCTCGGCGACGATCCGTTCGATCAGCTCCGCACAGCTCGGCAGGTCCTCGATGACGCCCGCGACCTGCCCCGAGGCGAGGGTGCCGAGGTCCGTGCGCCCGTCGACCATGCTCGCGCGCAGCATCATGGGTGTGTTCGCCGCCATCAGGACCTGGGACCAGCCGAGGCCGTGATGGCGGCGCCGCATCGCCAGGCCCTCGCGCACCAGGGCGGACCAGGTCAGCCCGGAGACCCGGCGGAACGCGGCGGCGTGCCGCACGGACCGCACGAGCCGGGGCACCGCCCCCTGCCCGAGCAGCCGTTCCACCGGCTCGGTGCGCAGCACGCGCTGCGGGATGCCGTCCAGCACCGAGGTGACGACGGTGTCGGTGACCCCGCGCCGCAGATACTCGGCCTTCACCGCGTCCGGTACGGTGCTGTCGCTGGTCAGCAGGAAGCGGGTGCCCATCGCGATGCCGACGGCGCCCTGGGCGAGCGCGGCGACCAGGCCCCGGCCGTCCCGGAAGCCGCCGGCCGCGATCACCGGGATGCCGACGGCGTCCACCACCTGCGGGAGCAGGATCGAGGTGGGCACCGCCCCGGTGTGGCCGCCCCCTTCACTGCCCTGGACGACCACCGCGTCCACGCCCCACGCCTGCACCTTCTCGGCGTGCCGGCGGGCGCCGACGGACGGGATGACCACCAGCCCCGCGTCCTTGAGCCTGCGGACGACCCGTTCGTCGGGGGCGAGGGCGAACGAGGCCACCTTGACGCCCTCGCGCACCAGGAGTTCGCCGCGTTCGAGGACGTCGGGGGCGTCGGCGCGGTAGTTGACGCCGAACGGTGCGTCGGTGTGTTCGCGGACGGCGTGGATGGCGGCGCGGGTCTCCGCCAGGGAGAGTGTCGCAGCGGCCAGGATGCCCAGCCCGCCCGCGGCCGCGGTGGCGGCCGTCAGTTCCGGGCCGGAGACGTGCCCCATGCCGGTCTGCACGATCGGGTACCGGACGCCGACGAGGTCGCACAGCGCGGTGTGCAGGGCGGGACGGACGGCGGCGGTCATGCCGGACCTCCTTGTCGTGCCGTCCCCTGGACGGCTTCCGGGCGGCCCATCGGCCGTCACAGCCGTTCGAGGATCGTCACGTTGGCCTGGCCGCCGCCCTCGCACATCGTCTGCAGGCCGTAGCGCCCGCCGGTGCGCTCCAGTTCGGCCAGCAGCGTGGTCATGAGCCGGGCCCCGGTGGCGCCGATGGGATGGCCGAGGGCGATGCCGCCGCCGTTGACGTTCACCTTGTCCGGGTCGGCGCCGGTCTCGGCGGTCCAGGCCGGCACGACCGAGGCGAAGGCCTCGTTCACCTCGAACAGGTCGATGTCGTCGATGGACATCCCGGCCCTGCGCAGGGCGTGCCGGGTCGCCGGGATGGGTCCGGTGAGCATCCAGACCGGGTCGTCGCCGCGGACCGAGAGGTGATGGATCCGGGCCCGCGGGGTCAACCCGTGCTCTTCCAGGGCCCGTTCGGAGGCGATGAGCAGGACCGAGGCGGCGTCGCAGACCGGGGAGGCGAGCGCCGCGGTGATCCGGCCGCCCTCGACCAGCGGGGGCAGCCCGGCCATCCGCTCCGGCGAGGTGTCGCGCCGCGGGCACGCGTCGGTGTCGAAGTCGCCGACCGGTTCGATCTCGCCCTTGAACCGGCCGGCGTCGATCGCGGCCAGCGCCCGCCGGTGACTGCGCCAGGCGTAGCGCTCCATGTCCTCGCGGCTCAGCCGCCACTTCTCGGCGATCATCTCGGCGGCCCGGAACTGCGAGACCTCCTGGTCGCCGTAGCGGGCGCGCCAGCCGGGCGACTCGGCGAACGGCGTGCTGAAGCCGTACGGCCCGCCCACTGTCATGGCCGCCGATATCGGGATGGCGGACATGTTCTGCACCCCGCCCGCCACGATCAGGTCGGCGGTCCGCGACAGCACGGCCTGCGCCGCGAAGTGCACCGCCTGCTGGCCGGAACCGCACTGCCGGTCGACCGTCACCCCCGGGACGTGCTCGGGCAGCCCGGCCACCAGCCAGGCCGTGCGGGCGATGTCGCCGGCCTGGGAGCCGATGGTGTCGCAGCAGCCCAGGATCACATCGTCGACGGCACCGGGGTCGACGCCCGTGCGGCGCAGCAGCGCGCCGATGACATGGGCAGCGAGGTCCGCCGAGTGCAGCGCGGACAGGGCGCCGCCGCGCCGTCCCACGGGAGTGCGGACGGCGTCGACCACATAGGCCTCGGCCACGGGTGCCTCCTTCTGAGGGGTTCAGGGGTGCCGGCTGCTGACCGACACCACCTCGCCGGTCATGTACGAGGAGTAGTCGCTGGCCAGGAAGACCATGACGTTGGCCACCTCCCACGGTTCGGCGGCCCGGCCGAACGCCTCCCGGCCCTTGAGCGTGTCGAGGAGTTCCTCGGTCGTCACCTTGGCCAGGAACGGGTGCAGGGCCAGGCTCGGGGCCACCGCGTTGACCCGGATCCCGTGCCCGGCCAGGTCCAGCGCGGCGCAGCGGGTGAGGGCCATCACCCCGGCCTTGGCCGCCGCGTAGTGCGCCTGACCCTCCTGGGCCCGCCAGCCGGCCACCGAGGCGTTGTTGACGATGACGCCCCGCCGGCCCGCGCGTACCATCCGGTTGCCCGCCGCGCGGACGCACCGGAAGGTGCCGGTGAGGGTGATGTCCAGGACCCTCGACCACTCCTCGTCGCTCAGGTCGAGGACGCTTCCGGTGCCCCCGAGCCCCGCGTTGTTGACCATCACGTCGACCCCGCCGAACGCCTCCGCCGCCGCCAGCAGGCCGTTCACCTGGCGCTCGTCGGTCACGTCGCAGACCTCCGCGGCCACCCGGTCGGTGCCGAACTCCTCGCCCAGCCGGCCGAGCGCCTCGGCGAGCCGGCGCTCGTGGACGTCACCCAGCACGACCGCGCCCGCGTCCTCCTCCAGGCAGCGGCGCACCAGCGCGGATCCGATGCCCGCGCCCGCCGCGGCGGTGACCACCACGGTCTTGCCCGCGAGCAGACCGTGCCCGGGCACGTACCCCGGTGCGGACGGCTCGCCTGCGCTCCAGTTCGGGTCCACGATGGCACCGTACCCCACCAAGCATTTGTTTGGTCAATGGCTGTGCCGAGGCCGCTTCGGTCGAACGCTCCCTGGAGGAGGGGAACTTGGGTCTGGTGGACCGAGCCAAGCAAGCGCTAGGTTGTAGCGCGCGTCTCGGCTCACCGGATCCGGTGCGGCAGCCCGTGCGAGAGGAGACCTCATGGGCGACAAGTCGATGCCCCTGGACGACTTCGCGGCGACGATCGAGTCGGGCATGACCGTCGGGATCGGCGGCTGGGGGTCCCGGCGCAAGCCCATGGCACTGGTGCGCGCGCTGCTGCGCAGCGACGTACGCGATCTGACCGTCGTCTCGTTCGGCGGTCCCGACGTCGGCCTGCTGTGCGCCGCGGGCAAGGTGCGCAGGCTGGTCTACGGCTTCGTCTCGCTCGACAGCATCGCGCTCGACCCGCACTTCCGGGCGGTGCGGGAGCGCGGTGCCGTCGAGACCGCGGAGTACGACGAGGGGATGCTCGTCACCGGACTGCGGGCCGCCGCGCAACGGCTGTCGTTCCTGCCCACCCGGGCCGGACTCGGCTCCGACGTGCTGACCATGAACCCCGGCCTGGTGACGATCGCCTCCCCGTACACCGGCGAGGAGTACGTCGCGATGAGGGCCCTGCCGCTCGACGTGGCCCTCGTGCACGTCAACCGTGCCGATGCGGCGGGCAACGCCCAGTACCTGGGCCCCGACCCGTACTTCGACGACCTCTTCGCGATGGCCGCGGACCGCTGCTACGTGAGCACCGAGCGGATCGTGTCACCGGCGGACCTGCCGGCCGGGGGCCCCGCGCAGTCCCTGCTGATCAGCCGGATCTTCGTCACCGCGGTGATCGAGACGCCGGGCGGCGCCCACTTCACCTCCTGCGAGCCGGATCACGGGCGGGACGAGCCGTTCCAGGCGCACTACGCGGCGGCCGCCCGGGACCCCGACGCGTGGCGGCTGTTCCGGCGGACGTTCCTCGACGGGGGCGAGCCGGACTACCACAAGGCCGTGGCCGAGTTCCACGCCGGACGCGGCGGACCGGACGGCGAGGGGGCGGGGGAGCGATGACCGGGATCACCCGGGCCGAGGTGTGCGCCGCGGCGTGCGCCGACGCCTGGCGGGACGCCGGGGAGGTGCTGGCGCACGCCGTCGGTGTGCTGCCCGGCATCGGGGCGCGGCTCGCGCGCATGACGACCAATCCGGACCTGGCCCTCACCGACGGCGAGGCGTTCTTCATGAGCGATCCGCCGCCGCTCGGCCGGACCGCCGCGCACGGCGGTGTCGTCGAGGGCTGGGTGCCGTTCCGGCGGGTCTTCGACTTCGTCGCCGCCGGCCGGCGGCACAGCATGATGGGCGCCGGCCAGCTCGACGCGTACGGCAACCAGAACATCTCCCTCATCGGCGACTGGCGACACCCCACCCGGCAGCTCATCGGTGTGCGCGGCGTGCCAGGCAACACGGTCAACCACCGCACCGACTACTGGATCGCCCGGCACTCGCCCAAGGTCTTCGTGGAGAAGGTCGACGTGGTGTGCGGGGTGGGCAATGACCGCGCACGGGCCGGCCGCGGGCTCCGGTTCCACGATCTCGGCGTGGTGATCAGCGACCTGGCGGTGCTCGACTACGGCGCCGACGGACGGCTGCGCATCCGCTCGGTGCACCCCGGCGTCACGGTCGCGGAGGTCCGCCGGAACACGGGGTTCGACCTGGACGCGGCCGGTGCCACCGAGACCCGGCTGCCGAGCGACACGGAACTGCGGCTCATCCGCGAGGTGATCGACCCGGAGGGGCTGCGTCACCGGGAGGTGCCCGCCCCCGCCGGGCCCGGGCTCACGGGGCGGTGAGCCCGCCGTACAGGACGCGGAGATACTGCTCGGCGACGGCCTCGTGCCGGAATCTGCCGCGCGGCCGGTACCAGCGCACGGTGCACCACACGGTGTCCCGGATGAACCGGTAGGTCAGGCTCGCGTCGACGTCGGCGCGGAACACCCCGGACTTCTGGCCCGCGGTCAGCGCGCGCAGCCAGATCTTCTCGATCTTCCTGCCCAGTTGGTCGACGTACTCGAAGCCGGGCTGGCCGCTCAGCGCGCCCGACTCGTTCTGGTAGAGCGCGACGGCCTCCGGTGTCTCGTGGATGACCGTGAAGGAGTGCTGGACGAGCTGGTCCAGCACCTGCCTGGGGTCCTGTGCGTCCCGCTCGATCTCGGTGAAGCGCTCCAGCAGCCGGCCGAGGAAGTCCTGGAGGATCTCGTGGAGCATCTGCTCCTTGGAACTGAAGTGGTGGTAGAGACTGCCCGACAGGATGCCCGCCTCGTCGGCGATGTCCCGGACGGTGGTCTGGGCGTAGCCGCGGCCTGCGAACAGACCGGCCGCGATCTGCAACAGCTCCGCCCGGCGGTCCGAACCGCCGCTGCCCGCCCGCGTACCGTTGCGGGCCGCCGTGCGCACCGGGCGCCGTACCGCCATGTCGTCGTCCCTCCTGCCGGGTTCGGGCTCCGGCCGGCAAGTGTGTGATCAATCGTGCCACAGGACCCCCGAACCACCGCGGCCCCGGGCCCGGGCCCGCACCCCGGCGCTCGGCGTGTGCCACAGAGCGTCCGGGCCACTGCGGGCGTGGACCCGTGTCGGTCGGCCCATGCCGGGATCGGGGCCCCGCCCCGGACACCGTGCACCGGCCCCCGGGCCCGCGTTCACCGTTCGCGCGTACGAGCGTGGAGCTTCGGCGTGTGCCGGGGGAAGGGCGGGCCACTGCGGGCCCGGACCGGCGCCGGGACCGGGCGTCGGGTACCGGCCCCCCGAGTTCGTGTTCACCGTTCGCGCGTACGGGCGTGGAGTGCCCCGGCGGTCGGCGTGTGCCGCAGGGCGCCTGGGCCCCCGCGGGCGCGGACCGGGCGCCGGGTACCCGCCCCCCCCGAGTTCGTGTTCACCGTTCGTGGGTGTGAGCGCGGAGCGCCTCGGCGTTCGGTGTGTGGTGCAGGAAGGCCGGCCACTCGCCGCCGCCGTCGACGTTGAGGACGGCGCCCGTGATGTGGGCGGCGAGCGGCGAGGCGAGCATCAGGCAGGCCGCGCCGATGTCCGCGGGGCGGGCGAAGACCCCGCGCGGGATGGTGGCCGCCACCCGGGCGGTCTGTTCGGCGTCGCCGTAGTGGTCCGTCGCCCCGGGCGTGGCCACCAGCCCGCAGCTGACCGCGTTGACCCGCACCCGCGGCGCCCACTCCACGGCGAGGCTCGCGGTGAGACTCTCCAGGGCGGCCTTGGCCGCGCCGTAGACGGCCGTCCCCGGGCTGGGCCGCCGGGCGCCGATGGAGGTGATGTTCACGACGGTGCCGCCGTCGTCCTGGCCGTCCATGACCGGGAAGACCTCGCGGCACACGAAGACCGGGGCGAGGAAGTTGAGGTCGGTGACCTTGCGGTGGAAGCGGGGCGAGGCGGTGGCGAAGTCGGCGAAGGGCGCGCCGCCCGCGTTGTTCACGGCGACGTCGATCCTGCCGTGCCGCGCGGCGGTGTCGGCCACCCAGCGGGCCACCTCGTCCGGGTCACGGACGTCGACCCGGCTGAAGCGGGCCGCCGTGCCGTCGGCCGCGGGGGCGTCCCGGGGGGCGGTGCGGCCACAGATCTCGACGCGGGCGCCCGCCCGCAGGAACACCGCCGCGATCCCGGCCCCGACGCCCCTGGTGCCCCCGGTGACCAGGACGACCCGGCCCGTCATGTCCAACTGCAGCGGCATGCCGCCACCCTAGCGCCGTGAACCAAACAAACGCTAGGTCGGTAGCCCGGAACGGCGGCGCACCGGGGGCCCCGGGGCGGTCGGCCCGCGCGGTGCAGGACCGGGCGCCGCGGCGCGTACGCCACCGGGGGAAACGCGGCTTCACCAGCGGCATCGCTACGCTCGACAGCACGATGAACAACAACCTGACCCCCCTGGGACCGAAGGCCGACAAGGCGACGGTCAGACGGCACAACCTCAGCCTGGTGCTGCGGGCCGTGCACGACGCGGGCGAGGCGACGCGTGCCGGGATCGCGACGCGCGTCGGCCTGACCCGGGCCGCCGTGTCCTCGCTCGTCGAACAGCTGCTGGAGTACGGCTTCGTCACCGAGTGGGGCAAGACGAGCAGCGGCCAGGTGGGGCGCCCCGGCACCGTGCTCAAGGTGGCCAGGACCGGCCCCGCGGGGCTGGGCGCGGAGATCAACGTCGACTACATCGCCGTGTGCGTCGTCGATCTGGCCGGCACGGACCGGGTCCGGCTCGTGGAACACGTCGACAACCGCGTGGTCCAGCCGTCCGAGGTGCTGGCCCGCGCCGCCCAGCTGGCCGCGCGGGCCCTCGGGTCGGCCGCCGAGCAGGGCCTGGTCCCGGCCGGCGCGCATGTCGCCGTGCCGGGCCTGGTGACCGGGGGCACCGTGCGCCAGGCGCCCAACCTCGGCTGGACCCGGGTCGCGATCGAGGGGCTGTTCGCCCAGGCGCTGCTCGCGCTGCGGCCCGCCCACCGCGCGCTGCCGGTCAGCTCCGACAACGAGGCGAACGTCGCCGCGCTCGCCGAGCTGTGGTACGGCGCCGGTACCGAAGGCGTGCGCAGCTTTCTCTATCTGACCGGGGAGATCGGCATCGGCGGCGCGCTGGTGCTCGGCGGCGAACTGCTGCGCGGCGCACACGGCTTCGCCGGCGAGATCGGCCACATGGTGGTCGACCCGGACGGTGTGCTGTGCCGCTGCGGGGCCCGGGGCTGCCTGGAACAGTACGCCGGACAGGGCGCCCTCCTGAAGGCCGCGGGCATCGGCACCGACGCGGGTCTGCTGGGCGTGGCCGAGCTCCGGCGGCGGGCCCGGCAGGCGGATCCGGCCGTGCTGTCCGCGATCGAGCGGGCCGGGCGGCAGCTCGGTGTCGTGGTGTCGGGCGCGGTGAACCTGTTCGACCCGGACGCGGTGATGCTCGGCGGCGTCTACCGGGAGCTGATGGAGTGGCTCGCGCCGGCCGTGGAGGCGGAACTCGCCCGCCGGGTGGTGTCGGGTCTGTGGAGCCAGGACCGTGGCCGGCTGCGGGCGGCGTCCCCGTTGGGCGACGCGGCCCGCGGCGCTGCCGGCGTGATCGTACGGGAGGTGCTCGCCGACCCGGCGGCGTACGCCGAGCGCGACGACGACTGAGCGGGATCGCCGAGAACCGGACTGGGCCGCCGGCGTCGGCCGGCGGCCCCGCACCGTCAGCCCCGGCCCGGCTGGGCGGCGATCATCTTCCGGTACCAGTGGTAACTGTCCTTCGGGGTGCGCCGCTGGGTGTCGTAGTCGACCCGGACGATGCCGAAGCGCCTGTCGTAGCCGAAGGCCCACTCGAAGTTGTCGAGCAGGGACCACACGTAGTAGCCGCGCACGTCGACGCCGGCGTCCATGGCCGCCCGCAGCGCGGCCAGGTGGTCGCGCAGATAGGCGACCCGGTCGTCGTCGTGCACGGCACCGTCGGCGCTCACCGCGTCGTTCTCGGCGGATCCGTTCTCGGTGATGTGGACCGGCGGCAGTGCCCGGCCGTACTGCCTTTTCAGGGACACCAGCAGGTCCGTGAAGGTGTCGGGGGCGACCGGCCAGTCCATCGCCGTGTGCCGGACGCCCGGGAGCCGCGTCTCGGCATAGCGGTTGTCGGTGGCGGTGCGCAGGGCCGGGTCGGCCTCCCGGAGCGGGGCGTCGGCGACCACGATGGGCCGGTAGTAGTTGACGCCGAGGAAGTCCAGCGGCTGGGAGATCAGTTCGAGGTCCCCGTCCCGCCGGAAGTCCTGACCGGTGATCAGCTCGCCCCAGGTGTCCTCCTCCGTGTCCGGGTAGCGGCCCGCGAGCAGCGGCTCGGTCCACACGAGGTTGTGCTGGGTGTCGGCCCGGACGACGGCCGCCAGGTCCGCGGCGGAGCCGGTGGCCGGCAGATTGCGGTCGAGGTTGAGGGTGATGCCCACCTCGCGCACCCCGGCCGCCCGCAGCTCCCGCACGGCCAGGCCGTGCCCGACCAGCAGATGGTGCGCGGCGGCCAGGGCGCCGCGGCCCTCGCGGGCACCCGGGGCGTGCCGGCCGATGGAGTAGCCGAGGAACGCGCTGCACCACGGCTCGTTGAGGGTGATCCAGCGCGGCACGCGGTCGCTCAGGTGCGCGGCGACGGCGGCCGTGTACTCGGCGAACCGCTCCGCCGTGGCACGCACCCGCCAGCCGCCCCGGTCCTCCAGCGCCTGCGGCAGGTCCCAGTGGTAGAGGGTGGCGGCCGGTTCGATGCCCGCCGCCAGCAGTTCGTCGACCAGCCGGGAGTAGAAGTCAAGCCCCTTGGGGTTCACCGGGCCGCTGCCGTCGGGCACGATGCGCGGCCAGGCGATCGAGAAGCGGTACGAGTCGACGCCCAGGTCCCGCAGCAGGGCGACGTCCTGCGGATAGCGGTGGTAGTGGTCGCAGGCCACATCACCGGTGTCACCGCCCGCCACCAGACCGGGGGTGTGGCTGTAGGTGTCCCAGATCGACGGGCCGCGGCCGTCCTCCCGGGCCGCACCCTCGATCTGGTACGAGGCGGTCGCGGCGCCGAACACGAAGCCGGGCGGGAAGGCGGGGAAGTCAGTCATACGGGGAAGCCCATCTCGATGCGGACGGTGGTCACTTGACGGAACCGCCGGTGATGCCGGCGGCGATGTACTTCTGGGCGAGGACGAGCAGGACCGCCGCGGGGATCGCGGACAGCACGGACGCGGCCATCACCGAGCCCCAGTCCCCGACGTGCGCGCCGATGTACTGGTAGATGCCCAGCGTGACCGGTTTGACGTCGTCGGTGGTGTTCAGGGTCAGCGCGAACATGAAGTCGCTCCACGAGAACAGGAACGCGAACAGCCCCGAGGTGATCAGGGAGTTGCGGCTCATCGGCAGGACGACCCGGACGAACGTGCGCACCGGGCCCGCGCCGTCGACCTGGGCGGCCTCGATGACCTCACCCGGGATCGACACCATGAACGAGCGCATCAGCACGATCGAGAACGGGATGCCGAGCGAGGCGTCCGCGAGCATCAGGCCGAAGTAGGAGTTGACCAGGCCCAGGTCGACGTACGAGTTGTAGAGCGCGTTGGCGATCACGATGCCCGGCACCATCTGGGTGATCAGCGTGCCGAACACGATGGTGCGTGAGCCGCGCAGGCCGAACCGGGCCAGCCCGTACGCGGCCGGTGCCGCGACGGCCAGACAGATGGCGACGGCGCCGAGCGAGACCACCAGCGAGGTCAGCAGGTGCCCGCCCTGATCGCTCAGGGCCTTGGAGAAGCCGGACAGGTCCAGGCTGCCCGGCACCGGGTCGACCTGGAGCAGCCCCGACTCGGGCTGGAGCGCGGTGTTCAGCATCCAGTACAGCGGGAAGAGCATCACGCACAGGATGAGCACGCCCGCCACGGTGGAGCCCAGGCGCCGCCTCGGGCCCCGCGGCTTTGTGGCGACCGGTGTGTCAGCGGCCATCGTGGATCACTTCCCCTCGGTGCGGTTGGCCCGCAGATAGAACACCGCGAACACGGCGGAGATCAGGATGAGTACGTTGCCGACGACCGCGCCCGCCCCGAAGTCCAGCTGGACGAAGGAGTTCTGGTAGGTGAGCGTGCCCAGGGTCTGGGTGGCGTCGGCGGGGCCGCCGTCGGTCAGCGCGAGGATCAGGTCCAGGATCTTCACGGTCGACATGAAGCCGAGCACGAGGACGACGGTGATCACCGGCCGCAGCATCGGCAGGGTGATGGAGCGGAACGTCCGCCAGGCCGAGGCGCCGTCCAGGGCGGCCGCCTCGTACAAATCCTTCGGGATCTCCTGCAGACCGCCGTAGAGGATGACCATGTTGAACGGGATGCCGATCCAGACGTTGACCAGGATCACCGCGAGCAGGGCCATGTCCGGGCTGGTCAGCCATGGGGTGTGGCCGCCGAGGCCCAGCGTGTCGAGGAAGGAGTTGAGCACGCCGGTGTCCTGGTCGAGGATGCGCCGCCACACGATGCCGGACACCACCATCGGCACCAGCCAGGGGAGCAGGATCAGCGAGCGCAGCACCCCGTTCAGCGGGAAGCGGCGGTTGAAGAACACGGCGAGCGCGAGGCCGATGCAGAACTGTCCGAGCAGCGAGCCCGCGGTGAAGACGAGCGTGTGCCACAGCGCCTTGCCGAACAGGGCGTCCCGGAACACATGCGACCAGTTGTCGGTGCCGTTGAAGGGGGCGTCCCCGGTGAAGAACGTCTTCGGCGTGTAGTGCTGGAAGCTCATCACGACGTTGCGGACGAGCGGGTAGCCGAAGAACAGAAGCATGAAGACGACCGCGGGGGCGACGAAACCCCACTGGGTGAGCCGGCGGCGGCGCCGCTGCCGGGCCGGGTCCGGCACGGTGGCCGTGCGGGGCGGCCGGGCGGCGGCCGGAGCGGTGACGGTGGACGTGGTCATGTGCGCGTACCTCAGTTCCCGCTCGTGGCCCGCTGCTGGGCCCGCGTGAGGGCGGCCTGGCTGGACTGGCCGGTCAGGGCGGACTGGAAGGCGCTCTGCAGGGCGAGCGAGACGCTCGACCAGCCTGCGCCGAGTTTGGCCGTACGGGACCGCGCCGCGGCCACCTGGTCGGCGAGGGCGTCCAGTTCGGGCACCCGCTTGCGCCAGACGGCGGCGGCCTTCTCGTTGGCGGGGACCATCCAGCTGTTGAGCGCGTAGGTCAGCTGCTCCCGCTCGCCGGACAGACAGGCGACGATCCGCGCGGCCGTCCGCTCGCGCTGCTCGTCCCCGGTGTTGGGCACGGTGAGCACGGCGCCGCCGAGCGGGCCGACCGACGCGTCACCGGCCTTCGGCACCGGGATCCTGGCGATGCCCCAGTGCAGGGACTTCTTGGTGTTGAGGGTCTCGACCTGCCACGGCCCGTTGATCATCATGGCCGCGTTGCCCGCCATGAACTGGTCGTTGACGTCCGCCTGTGTCCAGCTGACCGTGGACTTCGACAGCGAGCCGTCCTTCAGCAGGCTCTTCCAGTAGTCGAGGGCGGCCACGACCTGCGGGCTGTCCAGCCGGGTCTCGTCGCCGCCGTTCGACCACATGAACGGGGTGAACTGGAAGACGCCGTCCTCGGCGCCGCCCGCGCTGAGCGCCACGCCGTAGCGCTTGCCCTGGGTGAGTTTCTTCGCGGTCTCGCGCAGCTCGGCCCAGGTGGTGGGGACCGGCAGCCCGGCCTCGTCGAGGACGTCCTTGTTGTAGAAGAGCGCGAGGGTGTTCACGGACCGGGCCGCGCCGTAGTACGTGCCCTGGTAGGAGCCGAAGTTGACGATGCCTTCGGGGATGTCCCGGGTGCTCAGCCCGAGCGTGCGGAGGTCGGTGAGACCCCCGGCATCGGCGAAGGTCGGCATCTCGGAGGCGTCGAACTGCACGATGTCCGGCAGGGACTTGGAGGAGGCCATGCGCAGTGCCTTCGTCATCACCTGTGCCGCCGGAACGCTCTGCTGCTCGATGGTGACGCCCAGCTGCTTGCCGCAGCGGGCCATCGCCTCGGCGTCCCAGCGGTGGTACGACTCGTCGGTCGAGGAGTTCATCACGGTGTACGCGCCGGCGTCACGTTGCTGGCCGCAACCGGTCAACGCCGCCGCGGAGATCAGGACGGAGACGGCGGCGAACGGCGCGACGACTCGGCGTGAGCGTCCGCGCCCGCCGGGCGCGGCGGCCGGAGGATGTGCTGTCACGGTGGGTGCCCTTGGGTGCGAGGGGGTGCCGGCCCGCCCGCACGACCACGGTGTCGTGCGGGGGCTGGGGGGGGTGGTCCGCGGGCACCGGCCGGCCCGCGAGGAGGAGTCAGCGGACGCCGAGGAGGTGGTCCATGGCGAGTTGGTCGAGGTGTTCGAAGGCCATGCCGCGGGCGGCGGCGGTCTCGATGTCGAAGTCCTCGTAGGCGGTGCGGTCCGCGAGCAGTGCCTGGAGGCCGTCGGCGGCGGTGGGCCGGGCGAGCTGGTCGAGGCGGGCGGCCGTGAGGGCCTGCTGGACCTCGGGGTCGGCGCGGAAG
>NZ_PENI01000043.1 GCF_003688995.1 Streptomyces shenzhenensis
AATCGCCTGAAACAGTGGCGCGGGATCGCCACCCGCTACGAGAAGACCGCAACCATCTACCTGGCCGGACTCCACGTGGCAGGCATCTTCCTCTGGTCCGCCCGCTGATCCAAACGAAACCGCCTAGGGCGCCCCGGCAGAAGTAGAGCTCGGTGGGAGCTGGTGGGCTGCCCCAGCTGGGGAAGCCGTGTGGTCCGTGCGTGCCGGGTCCGGGGCGAGTTCTCGCAGCAGGTCGGGGGAGAAGTTGCCGCCGGTGAGGATCGTGGCGAGGGAAGCGGCACCGAGGTCGTGGCGCAGTGCGGCGGCGATGCCGACGGCGCCCGAGGGTTCCAGGATCAGGCCCAGGGTGTCCCGTACCAACCGCAGCGCCTCCCGGATGTCGTCCTCCTCAACGAGGAGGACATCGTCGACGACCTCGCGCATCCAGGCCACCGCCGCGGGCACCGGCACCCGTACGGCGATGCCGTCCGCCATGGTGTGTACCGGTCCCGTGGGCTCGGGCACGCCGGTGCGCCAGCTCGTCGCCATGGCGGGGGCGCCCGCCGCGCACACCCCGATGATCCGGGTACGGGGTGAGCGGGCCTTCGTCCAGCAGCCGATGCCGCTGATGAGTGCGCCGTTGCCGACCGGGACGACGATCGCGTCGAGATCGAGCGGGGCCAGTTCCACGGCGATGGTGCCGGCTCCCTCCGCGATGAGCGGCTCGTCACCGTCCTCCACGAAGACGCACTCCGGGCGGGTGCCGGCGTACGCACGGGCCGCGTCCTTGGCGGCGTCGAAGTCGGCGCCCGACAGCACGACTTCGGCGCCCAGTTCCCGCATCCGCGCCACCTTGTTGGGGTTGGCGTCATGGGCGGCGAACACCGTCACCGGGATACCGCGGGTCCGCCCGACATACGCCATGGCCTGGCCGAAGTTGCCGGCCGAGGCGCAGACGACATGCCGCGCGGCCGCCGCTTGCCGCAGAAAGAGGTCCGCTCCGCGGCCCTTGAAGGACCGGAGCGGGTTGAGTGTCTCCACCTTGACCACGGTGTCCCGGCCGAGTGCGCGGGAGAGCGAGGGGTCGGAGAACTGGGGAGTGTGGAGGAAGGCGGGGTCGATGAGACGGGCGGCCTCGTCGATGCCGTCAGGAGACAAACGCGTTACGGTCATGACTCATCCTAAGTCGGCACTCGGCGTGTGGGAGGCAGGGTTCCAGGGGCTCGCGGTGACGGCCCTGTTCGACGAGGCCGCCCTACGGATGCCTGACACCGTGGGCGACCATCTGTCGGAGTACCGGGGCGTCGGCACGGCAATGTTGACGGGTTATCAGCTGCGCGCCCACGCCTGTGACATCCCGGGACGGGTCCGCTTCCACCGCGAACACCCCACGCGGGCTTCCCCGTTAAGGCCCAGGGTGTCGCCGCAGTAAATGCCGGATCTACTGCGGCGGAGCCCCTGGGGTGATCATCGCCACTCGGGGGCGGGGGTACGCTCCGGCTGCCGCGCGCCCGGGTGGTGCCCCTGCCCGCCCCTCCGGCCGCGTACACCGCGGCAGGTCGAGCGGTACCTCACCGGTGCGGGCATCGTGAAGTCCTCCGCGCGGATCCACCGGAACTCGCTCACGACGTGGGGGTGGATGCGCACCGGCGAACCGGCGCCGACCGCAACCGCCCGCCGGGGCGCGCAGCTACCGTCTTCTCCATCACCGCAATCGACGACCCGGCGCTGCCCGAGGTCCTGGCCGAGCCGGCGGCGGCACGGGCGGACGAGATGGATGCCGACACCGTCAACCGCGAGCTGTCCATCGCCCGCAAGGCGATCGGCTGGTGGCAGCGCCAGGGCTGGATCGATGGCGATCCGACGACCGGCATCGAGCGGCGCCCGGCGCCGCCGGACCGCACCAAGGTGCTGGCGCAGAACCAGATCGCTGCCCTGTGGCGGCTGGACGTCTCGCTGCGGGAGAAGACGTTCTGGAAGATGCTCTATGTGTCCGCCGTACGGGCCGGAGAAGTGATGTGCCTGAACGTCGAAGACCTGTACCCGCAGGACAAACGCGGCAGGATCACCACCACGGGCGGGGCGACCGAGCGGATCCACTGGCAGTCCGGCACCGCCCAGCTCCTGCCCCGACTCATCGCCCGCCGCACCCGCGGCCCGATGTTCCGCACCGCTCGCAAGGCCCCTGCCGGAACGCCGACGCTCGACATATGCCCTGAGACCGGCCGGGCCCGGCTCTCCTGTTGCACGGCCGAGGAGAACACGCGGCTGCTGGCCAACCCGCCCACCTCACCCGACGACATCGAGGACCTTGACGGCTGGACACTCCACCGCCTCCGGCACGGCGCCCTGCCCCAGCGACCCCGAGGGCGGGACCGCCCCCCGACGCTGCTCGCACGCTCCCGCCACGCCTCCGTCCGCTCCCTGGAGCGGTACGCCCGGTCCGGCGTCGACGCGGTCGCCCGGCACGTCGCGCAGCGCGACCCCGCTGCCCGCCGCCGAGGCTGAACCAGGCACCTCGGCGGTCAGGGCGCGGAAACCGTCTGCCGAGCGCCGTCACTTCCCGTTCTGAGTCGGTTGCGGCGAGGGGGCGGGCCGGACGCCGTCGCTGGCCGGCGCGAGAAAGCGCCGATCTGCCAGGTGGCGGAGTAGAGCAGCAGTGCGACCGCGAACGAAGCGCCCGCTCTCTTGGCGGCCCCGCTCAACACGCCTTCGGCGAGGGTCCCCCACGGGGCTTGGACCATCGTGGAGGGATAGGTGGTCTCGCTCGTGCCGTCGCCCAGGTCGACGGCAGTCGGTTGGCTGTAATCCACTTCGGTGACATAGCGGTAGGCGTTGAAGTCATCACGGGTGTTGACGGCGCCGCCCAGCACGGGTGCCGCAACCAGCAGAGTCACCACGCTCCACCGCATGACGGGACCCAGGCGGGCAACGGTGTCGGCGCCGCCGTGGGTGCGCAGACGGTCGCGGCGCCGCCAGAGATGCCGGCCGACGGCCGCCAGGCCGAAGGCGGTGCTCGCGTACTGCAGCAGCCGGGCGACCGTCAAGCCTCCCAGGGGCGAGGCGCGCAGCGGCTGCACGTGGGTGACCAGGAAGCCGTCGCCGTGGGTGAAGGAGTCCCACGCGAGGTGGGAGGCGATACCGATCAGGGCGGAGACCAGTAGCCACATGGTGTGGCGGACCTTGGCCGGCAGTCCCGTGGTCCGTTCGGGTTCCGGAAGGCGAAGGCCGGATGGGAGCAGTGCTGTGATCGGCGTGCGCAGCATCCGGTAGGCGGCGACCAGGCCGATGGCAAGGGGCAGACTGACCACCAGGCCCACACCGAGCGAGTGGGTCTCCGTAGCGTTGAGGAGCGGCCCGTACCAGTCCTGGGGACCGGTCTCGGACACACCGAGGACGGCCAGGAAGTACGGGGCGTCAGGTGCCAGGGCACCCGCGACCAGAGACGCCGGAACGAAGGGCCGACGCATCAGCGGCAGCACTGCTGCGGGGTGGGACAAGGTGAACGGCAACTCGATGATCTTCTCTGCTCGGAAGGGACCGGGCGGGGTGTACGTCGCGCTGCGGGCGCCCTTTCGCCGGGGGCACCCGAGATCGCACGGCTGGCCCAGACAGCACTCCCGGATAGAACTCTGGCGAGAGTATTCATCTCAACGGACTATTGCAACGTGCGCGGGGCGCGGTGTGCCGCCGGCGTGGAAGCTGTCAGGCAAGACACATGGGCGGCACGGCAAAGCCGACCGCCCGTCGGCGGGCGGCCGGCTTCTGAAGGCGGGGTCAGCGTCGGTGGCGCACTGCCTGGAAGGACGCCGTGAGCGCGGCCACGACCGACAGCAGTAGAACCGTGCCGAGGACGGGCCAGAGATCGCCCCAGGCAGTCGCGTAGGAGTAGGCGACCAGCGGCGGAGAGGCCACGGCCATCGCACCCATCTCACGCAGACCTGAGGAACGCGCGCGGAGGGCGAGGACGGCCCCCGTGAAGGCGAGGACCAGCATCGGCCAGGCGCCGTAGTCCGTGGTCACACCGAAGGCCCCTGTATAGGTCCCTGTGTTCACGACGACGACGGGAAACCACCCCGCGGCAGCCATGGCTCCGGCCGCCGCCGACAGCCGCCTGTCACCGCGTCGATCCGGAGGGCAGGCGAGGACGACGGCGACGGTCAGCAACGCCACGACCGGAGCGATGGCCCCGTCGTCGGACACGTGTGCGCCGGCAGCCCACTGCACGGCCGTTCCCAGCAGCCCGCACCCGGCCACCCCCACACCCGGCCCCCACCGGCCGGTCAAGGCGATGACCGCGCCGACGCACACCAGCAGCGAGAGCAGTATGGACAGGCTCCACGAACCATCCATGGCGGAGGGTTGGACCCATAGCGGGGCCGGCGAGAGAACAAGCCCGGCGTACCAGCGTGTCAGATGCAGCCCGCCGGCCACCGCACCAGCCGCCAGTGCGAACGGGGCAGCCAGGGCGAAGAAACGCCCCGCAGGCGACGCCGAGTCAAGCCCCAGCCGAACCCGCAGGGCGTGCGCGGCCAGGTCGGTGCCCGCACGCAGCCGGGCCGGACACGGCATGTCCGCCGTCATCTCCCGGTGCACGTCGATGATTTCCTGCCCGTAAGCAGCCCGGTATGCAGCCGGATACAGACGGACGAGGGGATCGCTCACGCCGGCGCCGCCGGACCGTCGGCCAGACGCCGCCTGACCTCCCGGGCGGTCGCGGCCAGCCGCTCCGCCTCGGCCTCCAGCCTCTGCCGCCCGGCGGGAGCGAGAGCGAAGACACGACGAGCCCGGCCGCCCACCACCTCCTCACGCGCCACCTGGATCAAACCCTCCGCCAACAGCCTGTCCAGCGCCCCGTAGAGCGCCCCGGTACGCGGCGCCACTCGGCCGTCGGTGATGGTCTTGACCTCCTGGGCGATGGCATACCCGTGCCGAGGGGCATTCGCCAGCGCCGTCAGCAGCAGCAGGGCCAGTTCCTGCATTCCTCGTTCGCTCATACCGACAGAGTATTCCGCCCGACGGACCTTCGGCGGGCAGCACCCGCGGCGCCCGCAGATGCCCGGCCTGCCGACCTGGTCAAGCTCGTCTCGCACCTGGTGGACGTGATATGGCACGACGAGCGCCGTGAGGAACAGGTGCGGGCCGAGCTGCTGCGGCAGATGCGCGTGGACCTGATCGAGCCGCCCACCGCGGCCCAGGTCAACACGATCATCCGGGCGAAGGACTGCACGCGGCGGCTGGACGTGCTGGTCTTCACCGACCCGACCGGCGACGACACCGATCCGGGCGACATCGCGGCCGTGGACGGCGACGACACGGCGGACGAGGACGATGTCGAGTCGGTGCTGGCCGACATGAAGGCGCATCCGGGTAACGTCACCTGCGGCGCTTCGACGCCCCCGTACGGCACGTGCTGCTGGCCGCGCGGCTGTTCCAGCGGCAGCGGGGGATCATCGCCCTGCAAACGGCGCTCGTCTTCGTGAACACCCTCACGATCCAGGACATGCTCGCCGACCCCGAATGGGCCGACGTCCACCGCTCGTCAACGGCACCCCTCGTACTCAGGTTTCTGTCTTCTCCGTCCTGTGTGTTCGGGCGAGGGGCGCCAGCCCCGCCAGAACCAGGCCGACGCCGGCGGTACAGATGAAGGCGACTCGCAGTCCGGTCGAGTCCGGAGCAGCACCGGCTGAGGCCAGGGTGGCGATCGTGACAGCTGCGGCGGTGCCGAATCCGGCTGCGACTTGTTGCAGGGTGTTGAGAATGGCGCTGCCATGGCTGTGGAGGTGCTCCGGCAGCGCTGACAGCGCTTCGGTGATCAGCGGCGTCATGAGGAAGGCGACCCCGGTCATGAACAGCACGTGGACGCCGATGACTGCGGCCAGACCGGTGCCGTTGCCGAAGGTTGTGAACAAGGCCAGGGCTGTGGCGATCGTGATCGCCCCGGGAACCACTACGGAGCGAACGCCGACGCGGTCGTAGAGCGCTCCGGCGGGGCGGCCGAGGACGCCGAGCATCAGTCCGCCGGGCAGCAGTGCCATCCCGGCGGTGAAGCTGGTGCGGCCCAGCACTGTCTGGAGGTAGAGCGGGAGCAGCACGGAACCGGCCACGATGAGTGTCAGGAACATCAACGCCGCAAGCACCAGAGCCACCGAGAACCGACGGAGTGCCAGCGGGCGGAGGTCGAGCAGGGCACGATCGGCGCGTTGCAGGCTCCGTTGCCGCACCACGAAGAGCAGCAGCGCGCCGGCTCCGGCTGTCATCGGCCCCCATACGCCGAGCGGCATGGCTGTGCGTCGTTCTCCCAGGGCGGACAGGCCGTAGAGGATCCCACCGAACCCGATCACGGACAGGACGAGGCTGGGCAGATCCAGCGATACGACGCGCAGGGGGGAGGGCGCCCGCACGACGACGATTCCCACCGCGAGGGCGGCCAGCGCGAGCGGGAGCGTGATCCAGAAGATCCAGCGCCAGCCGAGATTGTCGATCACCGCGCCACCGAGCGCGGGGCCCAGAGCGGGTGCGACGGCGACGACGATCGACGTGGCGCCCATGGTCGCGCCGCGGCGGTGCGCGGGCACGTATCGCATCACCGATGTCATCAAGAGGGGCACCATCGTCGCGGTTCCCCCCGCCTGCACGATCCGTGCGGTCAGGAGCAGGCCGAATCCCGGGGCGAGCGCGCCGATCAGCGCTCCCACGCTGAAGACGGTCAGTGAACCGATGAAGATACGCCGCACGGAGAACCGGTCAAGCAGGTATCCGGTGACGGGCAGGACGATCGCCATCGCCACGAGATACCCACTGATCACCCACTGCACGGTTGCCGTGGTCAGCCGCAGGTCTCGGGTGAGTGTCGGCAACGCGACGCTGAAAACTGTCTCGTTGAGGAACATCACGAACGCTGCCACCACGAGCACACCGATGAGCAGTCCGGTTCGGTCCTCCTGCCGTGCGGGCGGTGTCGTGGCCGCGCTCATGTTGCTCACCACTGCGCCACCCGCTCGAAGAGGCCGTCGACGGCATGGCCGCATCGGAGTACCAGGTCCCCGGCGCTGCCCGGCGCGGCCTGAACAGCGTTCAGGCCGCGCGTATCGGTCACCTGTGCGCTTGGGCCGAAGCCCGTGCACGGTACGTACATGGAAATGGGGGAATCGCCCGTCACGCCAGGGAGACCGGGGCGCCTGTGGTGCTCCAGACCGTGCCGCGCCGTTCGTGCCGGATGAGTTCCGAGACGGCGTGGGCAACGCGGGGTCCGACCTCGCGTTCGACCAGGTACAGCGCGAGGTCGAGGCCGGAGGTGACGTTGCCGCAGCTGAGCAGGTTACCGTCGTCGACCATGCGGGCCTCTACCGGGACAGCCTTCGTCCCGGCGAGGTCCTGGCCCCGTTCGTGAGTGACCAGCGGACGGCCGTCCGCCAGGCCGGCGTGGGCGAGGAGGATGGAACCCCCGCAGACGGTGGCGACGGTCATGTCCGGGCGGGCCAGCGCCTCGCCCAGCCGGTCCGGCAACTCCGTGGACCGCGCCTGACTGAGAATCCAGCCGATGCCGTCGACGACGGCGGGATCCAGTGAGAGGCTTCCCGCGGCGCCAGGGACGACGATCACGCTCTTCTTGTTCACGTCCACGGCGGAGGTCGCGGTGAGCTTGATCGACGGGAATCCGCTGGGCACGTCCCGTGCGCCTTCGGCGCTGACGAACTCGGTGGTCACCCCTCCGCCGGAGAACACGCCTGCGGAGTGGAAGACCTCGAAGGGTCCGAGGACATCGAGGGGGTCGAAACCGTCGTAGAGCGCGATCTGTACGTGCATGACATAGGTCCTTGTCTGGTCAGGAAGAGCGGTCGGTGAAAGAGGGCCGGAGGTAGCGGGGAAACGGGTCAGCTCAGCATCCGGCGCAGTGCGTGAGCGCTTGCGGTGACGGCCTGGTTGAACCGGGGGCCGAGATGGACGAATGGCAGGAAGCCGTGCGGCAGGTCCGCTTCGCGGACGGCTGTGACCGGGACACCCGCGGAGCGAAGTTTGTCGGCGTAGGACTCACCTTCATCACGCAGCGGATCGAATCCCGCCGTGACGAGGTGCGCCGGCGGTGTGTCCGGGGCGATCTCGCCGTAGATGACGGACACCTGCGGATCCGTGCGGTCCACTCCAGGGGGCAGGTAGTGGTCCTGGAACCAGACGATGTCGTCGTCGGTCAGCAGGAATCCCTTGCCGTATGTGTCCCGGGACGGGTGACGAGTGGCCAGGTCCGTGGCGGGATACAGCAGCCACTGCCCGGCCGGGACGGGGCCGTGCTTCCGCCCGGCGGCACGACGGGCGGCCGCCGCGGCGATCGTGGCCCCCGCGCTGTCCCCACCGACCACGATCCTGTTCGGGTCGATGCGGAATTCCTCAGCCCGCGAGACGGTGTCGTCGAATGCTGCCAGTGCGTCGTCCACCCCAGCGGGGAACGGGTCCTCGGGTGCGAGCCGGTAGTCCACCGACAGCACTCGGTGGCCTGAGTGTTCGGCGAGAAAGCGCCCCACGTGGTCATATCCGGCGCGGCTGCCGATCACCCAGCCTCCGCCGTGGAAGAACACCAGCGCCCCCGACGTGCCGGGGCAGGACGCGGGTTCGTACAGGGTTGCTCCCAGGGCGTTCTGTCCGCCCTTCAGGCTCACCTCGGACACCGTCACCGCCTGCGTCGGCCGCCGGCCGGCACGGAGCATCGGTGCATTGCGCTCGAGCGCTGCGCGGGACAGCTCGGGTGAGTCCCCGACCACCAGAGCCGACTCCTTGCCGGCGAGGGAGCGGATCAGCAAGCGGGCGTCGACGGCCAGTGCTTCACCCTCCACGATGACCTCCGGTCCCGCCATCGCCGACCGCACTCGATCCGGCAGACGGCCCAGCAGTCCGACCATCACCTCCTGTGCCCGCACCCCGATCGGCACGGGGATATCCCTGGCCACGCGGCCCCTCCCATCAAGTTACAGCTTGACTGAAAGAATGTTTCAGGCAGACTGTAACTCAGTGGAGAGGGCCACGCCAGTCAGTGCCGACGCGACGCGGAGCCCTGTGGGCTGCGCTGCACCGCACGCCGGGCCTTGAGATGAACGTGCCGGTATCTCCTACGGGCTCGCCCGCCGGGCCGGGGGACATCGCAAGGCGCACAGGGTGCCATCCGGCTGACGGCGCCGGGCGTGACCGAGACGGCCCCGGCCCTTACGCAGTGACAGGCAGAAAGAGGAACTGATGACGACACCCATGGACACCGAAATCGCGGCCGCGCTGTCCCCGGTTTTTGCGGCGATGAAGGCTGCTCCTCCGCCGGCACCCGGTGACTGGCAGACCCGGCGGGAGGTGTTCGGCACGGCAATAGCCGCTCAGGCCGGAGAACTTACGGCCCCTCCTGGCGTCACGGTGACACCCTGCTCAGCCACGGCCGGCGACGGGGCCACGATCCCCTTGCGCCTGTACCAGCGGCAGGACGCCCAGGGGGCGTCACTGACCGTCTACCTTCACGGTGGCGGGATGTTCCTCGGCAGCCTTGACACCCATGACACACAATGCCGCATCTACACACACCTCTCCGGCGTCACGTTGCTCTCGGTCGACTATCGGCTCGCCCCCGAGCATCCGCACCCTGTCCCGGTAGAGGACTGCTACGCCGCTCTGCGCTGGGCCGCGGCGAACGCCGCCGACCTCGGCATCGACCCCGCTCGCATCGCGGTCATGGGGGACAGCGCCGGTGGCGGCCTCGCAGCCGCCGTGGCTCTTCTCTCCCGGGACCGCCGGGGCCCCGACCTGGCAGCCCAGATCCTGATCTACCCCATGCTGGACGACCGGACCACCGTCGCCCCGCCCGACCTCGCCGACACGGCAACCTGGAGCGCGGCGGACAACCTCACCGGCTGGCGCTGCCTGTTGGGTGATGCGGCAGGCGGCCCCGATACCCCTGCCTATGCCGCCCCGGCCCGCGCCGACAACCTGACCGCGCTGCCGCCCGCTTACATCGAAACAGGTCAGCTCGACCTCTTCCGCGATGAGAACATCGCCTACGCACAACGGCTCAGCCGCGCTGGGGTACCGGTCGAGCTCATCCAGTACCCCGCCGTACCCCATGCCTTCGACACCTTCGATCCCGCAGCAGCCGTCAGCCGTCGCGCGCTCGACAATCGCGTACGGGCACTGGGCGCCCTGTGAGCGCAGGCCGCCGACATTTCACGCCGGGCGTCCGGTCCGGCCCGAGTTCCTCTTCGGAGCCACACTCGCGCTGCGGCAGCTGAACACCGGCCAGGTTGCGACAGCGCGGGCCCGACGTCGTAGGCAAAGGCTCTCCGGCCGACGACAACGGCCGGCCGGAGAGCCTTTGTTCAGGTCTGCGCAATGTGGGCATCCGCCCCCTCTGAAAGAGGGGCAAACGCCGAAGACCACATGCCGCCGGCCGTCGCGGAACGTGCCCCGGAACGTCTTCACACTGGGCAGCGGGGCGCCCTTGGGCGGGGTTGCCCGCGAAGGCTGACACGGCGCCGGCCGCGGGCTCGGGCGCCGGACCGGCTTGACAGGGCCTTCCGGGTACAGGCATTGAGCCAGGCGGCTGCTTGCGGTGTGCTGCTACGCAGCCGTCGCGCGGTTGGCGGCTTCCCACAGGGCCGTGCCGAGCTCCTGGCTGTGGAGCTGGACAGAACCCTTGGCGCGGCGGGTGTGGACGAAGTAGGCACCGGCAAGGGCCTGTTGGCGGGTGGCCAGTTCGGCCAGCCGTTCGGCGCCCTGGCGAGGGCTGCCGATGAACGGGCGGGCGGCGGTCTTCAGGACGCTGCCGGTGCGGCCCATGTACCGGCCGAAGTCCGTGGCCATGATGCCGGGGTGGAAGTCGCCGGCGTCCACGCCCGGGTTACGGCGGTGGAACTCGCGCAGCAGCACTCCGGCGGCGAGCTTGGCCCGGGCGTAGGTGCGGTGGCCCGACACACGCGGCTCTCCCGCGAGGGCGGCGGCGAGGTTGTGCGGGGAAAGGACGGCGCCGTTGTGGGACCGGGAGTTGGTCAGAAGGACGCGGCCGGTACTGAGGTTCCCGGCCAGCTGTGTCATCAGCAGCCACGGCGCCAGGGCGTTGGCCTGGAAGCTGGCGTCGATCCCGTCGTCGGTGAGGCACGGGGGCATGACGCCTCCGGCGTTGAGGGCCAGTACGTCGATGTTCGGCACGGCGCGGGCCAACTGCTCGGCCAGACTGCGGGTCTGGGACAGGCTGGTGAAGTCGGCCGTGTAAGTGGGCGCGTCCAGTTCCGCACCGATGGCCCTTGTACGTTTCTCGTCGCGGCCCACGAGGTGCAGGGTGGCACCTTGGGCGCTGAGCAGACGGGCTGCCTCGGCGCCCAGACCCGAACTCGCCCCCGTCAGCACAATGGTCTTGCCCGTGAGGTTCATGGGAGCGTCATCCTTTTCGTGCGCCGCTGACCGAGAGGCGGTCGGCGGCGGGGCTGGGGGATTCGACGGCGTCCAGCAGGCACTGGGCCAGGTCGGCGCGGCTGATCGCCAGGGGCGAAGGGGTTTTGATGCCGGGGTGGGCCGACCAGGCAGGTGAGGCGGGCTGGTCGGTCAGCGAGCCGAAGTAGGCGATGGTGAAGTCGAGCCCCGAGGCGGCAAGGATCGCCTCCGCGGTGTCGAAGTCCTGGTAGTCGCGGCGGATGAGCAGCCGGGTCAGCGCCTTGAGCGGCCACGCGGTCTGCTGTCGTGAGGCACCGCTTCCCCAGGCCAGCGGCATGGCGATACGCCGTACCTGATGCAGATGCATGGCGGCCATCAGATTTGCGGTGGCCCGGGCCATCACCGCTGAGCCTGTACGTGCCTTGAGCCAGAGCGGATTGCCCAGTGCGCTGATGATCGCGTCCTGCCCGTCGACAGCGCGGCGTACGGCGGCCAGGTCATCGCCTACTGCGCCCTCCACGATGCGCAGCCCCGGTGTCTCCGCCTGCCCCGCACTCCGTCGTACGAGTGCGGTCACCTGGTGTCCGCGCTCCAGGGAGTGGGTGACCACCTGCCTGCCCAGGCCGCCGTTGGCGCCGACCACGAGAAGCTTCATCTCCGTCATCTCACTTCATCCGGATCACAGGCATCTGCGGTGATCGTCCTGGGGTGTTGTCGCTCGGGGACCGTCCTGATGCGCGTTGCCCCGACAGTGTGATGTGCATGATCGACCCATCGGGAACCACCATCAGTTACGGTCTCCAAGGGGTGCAGGGAGCACGGAAAGGTCCACTCCACTCATGTTTCAGCTGGCCTGAAACTCGGGGCCCAGACTTGCGCCGCGCTCGCTGGAACTGGAGACTGCCCGAAACTCCAGTTAAAGTCAAACTGAAACTTTCCGAGGAGGAACGAGGAGTCGTGACCGCCCAGCCCCCGCCCACCAGCACCGCCTTCCTGCTCGCTGCCCTGGGGCGGCGAGCACGCGATGACGTCGAACGGGCACTCAAACCAACCGGTTACACGCTGCGCCATCTCTCGGCCCTCGGTCACCTGATGGGGGAGCCGGGCATGTCCTACAGCGAACTGGGCCGCAGGGCGGGGATCACCGCACAGAGCGCCCAGGCCACCGTCCGGCAACTGGAAGAGCGCGGTGCCGTCGAGCGCCGCACCGACCCCGGACGAGGCCGCACCGCAGAACTCCACGTCACGGCAACGGGCCAGGAGCTCCTGCAGGCGGGGCGCGATGCCTACGCCGACGTGGATGCCGCCCTGGAACGCGTACTCGGAAAGCAACGACGCCAAGACCTCACAGGGCTTCTCCTGTCCGCGTTGTCCGGAGGCTCTTCAGGGAGGGACTGAACTCGGGCAATGCCCCCTGTCGTGTCCTTTTGGCGAGGGCGAGCGACCTGGCCGCGCGCTTGCTGGGCGGCCGCGCCGCAGCCGATAACGGCCGACGGCCGGCGTCAGCCAAACGAACCAGCCCCGCTCACCGGGCCGACCCCTGCCGAACTTGCCGTTGTCGCAGGCGTACAGGACGCAGGGAGGCAAGGCGGCATCGGCAGCTGCCCAGAGTGCCTGACCTGACCTGCATGGACGCCTGATGCGTTCCTGAACCGAAGGAGGGGCGCTCTGGTGATGTCGGTGGCACACACCACCATCAGCCCGAAGCCGGCGCCCCAGGTCTCGACTAGAGGATCAATTCCAAGGGGTCTGCGGTGAGTGGTCATAGGCGGTCAGCGAGCGAAGGATGGGCTGGCCGGTGTGGTCGTTGTGTCGGATCACAGCGGCCAGCGCGAGAGTGCGCTGCATGACACGGGCGATCACGCAGCCTGGTTAGGGCCTTGATGCTGTTCGAGGTTGAGCTGCTCCTTGAAGGTCTCGTTGACTGACTCGATCGCCTGCCGCAACGGCTTGAACAGCAAGGCACCGGGCCGTTCCGGCTCGCCCTTTCGGGCCAGCCGCAGCAGCCGGATGTCCCGCTCGGCCAACTGGTGCTCGAAGTCGCGGCCGAAGTAGTCCTTGTCGCCGATCAACGTATGTCCAGGCCGGGCGGCGGCCAGGCTCGGTCCGGCGGCGAGCAGGTCCAGCAGGGTTTCGCCGCAGCAACTCGGCCGCCTTGCGCAGGTGCTTGTTGTAGCCGGGCTACTTCGGCAGGTAGGGGAAGAGGTGCCGCAGGTGAGAGCAGGCGTAGCGAAGCTGCTTGGCCACGGAGGTGAAACCCAGCACTTCCAGGCGCGTGGGCGAGTCCCTGGAACAGTCCAGCGCTTAGCGACCGGTGACGCCTGCGGCCTCAGGCGCCCACGGTCCCGTCGACACCCTCGCGCAGAAAGTCCGCATGCCCGTTGTGGCGGCCGTACTCCAGGAGCACGTGCACCATGACCATCCGCAGCGATACTTCCTCGCCCCATCTCGGCTGATACCCGGCCCGGTCCAGGGACTCGGCCTCCCGCTCGATGCGGCGCGAGTTCTCCACCTCGGCCTCCCAGACCCCGAAGGCCTCGTCCCTGGTCGACGCGCTCGCGTCGTACGCGGCCTGGAAGTCGATCTTGTCGGACCAGGCCATAGGCGCGTCGTTGTCCTCGAACACCCGACGGAACCAAGCACGCTCCACCTCCGCCATGTGCCGGACCAGGCCGAGCAACGAGAGCGTGGACGGCGGCATCGACTCCTGCCGCAGCTCCTCGTCGGTAAGCCCTTCGCACTTCATGGCAAGGGTCGCGCGGTGGTAGTCGAGGAAAGCCCGCAGCATGTCACGTTCGCTTCCGAAACTGGGCGGTCCTATGCGATTGTCGATGGTCACGGGCTGCACCCCTCATCCGTGCCTGCATTTCAGGGCCAGTATCTCCTCCCGTCGGCTGTCTCACCCTGAGGCGATCGGCCGGGCGCCCCGCTCAGGTTTCGGTGAGGGTGGCTCGTAGTTCGTTGGTCACCGCGTTCAGGCAACTGTCGAAACTCGCACGCCCTTCGGCCTCGATCCAGCGCCGGAAGGCGTTGGTGGAGGCCACCGTGGCGAGCTGTGCGACCAGTTCGGCCGTATCGGTGTTCACCTGGCGTTGCTTCAGGGCGTCGCGGATCGCCTCGGTGATCGCGGCGGTCTTGGTCCGTTCGCGTTCCTGCAGCTCGGGGCTGGCGTCGATCACCGCCCGGCGCTGTGTCGCGCCGTCCATGTGTTCGGTGAGCTGGGCACCGACTCGCGTCAGTGCGTCGAGCGCGGCGGTGAGCGGGGCCGTGTCCGGGTCTGCCGCCAGGATGGCTTCTGCCAGTGCCGGGGGCAGGCGCTCGGAGCCGCCGAAGAGGACTTCGCGTTTGTCGGGGAAGTAGCGGAAGTAGGAGCGCCGGGTGAGTCCGGCGCGTTCGGCGATGTGGGTCACTGTCACGTTGTCGTAGCCGTGTTCCAGGTACAGCTCCAGAGCCGCCTGTTTCAGGCGCTGCTCGGCGCCCGGGTCCCACCTTGCCATGGGGTGACTGTAACAGGTGATGTCCCGCTGTGTCGTCAGTGCTAGCCTGCAGTCACGACACAGTGTGTCATCACTGGGGGCGTCCGTCCCCGGTGCGGCCCGGAACAGGCAGGGTGACGTTCGCATGACCGAGACCAGTAGGACCGGCGGGACGACAGGCGAGGGCAGTACGAATGGAGAGATATGGGTAGTCGGGGCGGCCGGCCGCGTGGGCCGGGGGGTGACCGCGCGGCTGGCCGCGCGGGGGCTGACGGTCGTGCCGGTCGGGCGGAGCCGGGAGCGGATGGCCGCCGCCGGGGCCGAGGCCGGTCTGCCCAGGGACGCGAAGGTCGTCGTCGCCGACTCGGCCGAGCGGATCGCGGCCGAGATCGTGCGGGAGCGCCCGCGGGTGGTGGTGAACACGATGGGCGCCTTCGCCGCCACGGCACCGGTGATCGCGCGTGCCTGCATGCCCGGCGGCCACTACGTCGACCAGGCCAACGACGTGGTCGCCGTGGAGGGGCTGCTCGCCCTGCACGACGAGGCGGTGCGGGCGGGCAGCACGCTGGTCACCGGCGCCGGATTCGGTGTGCTGGCGACGGAGGCGGTGGTGGCGAGGCTGTGCGACGGGCGGCCCGTGCCGCACCGGGTGCGGGTCGACTCCGTGGCCTCGGTGGCCGTCGAGGCGGGTGTGCTCGGTGCCGCCCTGGCGGCCAGCATCGTGGACGTGCTCACCGCCGGCGGGCGGCGGTACGAGAACGGGCGGCTGGTGATGTCGCGCCTCGGCGCCGACCCGCAGCACCTCACCTTCCCGGACGGGGAGTCGGCGAAGTCGGCAGGTGTCGCGTCCGGGGAACTCATCGCGGCGCATGCGGTGAGCGGGGCACCGTTCGTCACCGCCACCTCGGCTCTCGCGCCGACCGCTCCGTTGACACGTGCCCTGCTCCCGCTGCTGGGCCGCCTGCTGTCCGTTCCGGCGCTGCGACGCCTCGCCGTCGACCGGCTCGGCCGGGTACGGGTCAAGGCCGCACCCGGTCCGCGCGAGCACTCCTGGGGGCACGCCGTCGTCGAGTGGGCGGACGGCACCCGGCACGAGGGATGGCTCCGCGCCGGCGACGGCATGGACTTCACGGCCGACGTCACCGTCGCCGTCACCGAACTGCTGGCCCGCGGCACCGGCAGGCCCGGGGCCTGGACGCCGGCAGCCGCCCTCGGGCCCGGCCTGGCGACGACCGCGGGCGGCACCTTCGTGCTGGACTGAGGAGCACCGATGCCCGCCGTCCCACGGCTGCCGGGGCTCGGCGAGTGCACGCGACCTCAGTGGTCCCTGCTCTCGAAGCGGTGATCACTCCTGGCCGCGGATCACGGCGACGGGGCAGTGCGCGTGATGCAGCAGGGCCTGGCTGACCGAGCCGAGCAGCAGTCCCGCGAATCCGCCCCGGCCACGGGCTCCGGTCACGACCAACTGCGCTTCGCGGCTCGCCTCGATCAGGGCCGGGCGGATCCGGGAGCGCACAAGACGCCGTTCCACCGGGATCCGGGGATAGCGCGTCAGGTGCGGAGACAGGGTCTCGTCCAGCAGCCGCTGTTCCTCTTCGCGGAGTCGTTCGATGCCGGCTACCAGGTTCACCGGCTCGGCCGGCCCTTCGTCGGCCCGTTCGTTCCATGTGTTCCATACGTAGAGGGCCAGCAGGCCCGCACCGCGCATCGACGCTTCGGCGAAGGCGAACTCGACAGCGCGTTCGCCTGCCGGGGAGCCGTCCACCGCGAGCAGCACGGGACCGGTGGGGTTCGGCCTGCCTCTTACGACCAGTACGGGGCAATGGGCGTGAGCAGCCAGATGTACGGCGGTGGAACCGAGCAGCAGGCTGCCGAACGCGCCCAGCCCGCGGCTGCCCACCACGACGAGCGAGGCGGTGCGTGACTCGATCTCCAGCACCATCAGTGGCTCGCCGACGGTGACCTCGCGTGCGATGTCCACGCGTGGGGCGGCCTCGCGTGCCCGTTGTTCGGCCTCGGCCAGTGTGCTGTCCACCTGCTCGCGCACCCCTGCTGCGGCAGGGCTCCACGGCGGCCCGCCAGGCGGTGGAGGGATCGACGGCCACCCGAAGGCATGGATCAGCCGCAGGCCCGTCCCGCGCACTGCCGCTTCGTGTGCCGCCGTCGCGACCGCGTCCAGGCTGGACGGTGAGCCGTCGACTCCCGCTACGACTGGTTTCTCCATGCCGTGCCTCCCTCGCCGGGTCGGCTGTGCGGCCGCCTGTCCGGCTCGCGTCCATCCTCCGCCACCGTGCCGGGCAACGCATCGGAGGAACGGCCCCGCCGCAGCGGACAGGGCGGCGGAGCTGGAAGCTCATCTCGCACAGCGCGGAGGCTGGCCGGGCGCGCGTAACCTTACGTAGAGGGCTTCTGTAACCGGGCCCGATCCGTCTGAGCGCGCTGCTCTACCGGAACTGTCGACCGCCGAGCGCTGAGGAGGTGAGCGGGATGAGTCCCTGCAGTAGTAGCGCCTGCACCTGTTCCCATTCCGTTGCACCCGAGGCGACCGGCGGGCAGACGGCCGTCTGACGGCTGCCTCATCAAGAGGCCTGCGCAGCGCGGGGCTCGTCCGCCGCCGCGTGCCTTCGGGTGCCGTCCCGATAGAGGTACGCCATGACGATCACCATCACACTGCCCCGTATCCGAGTACCCACGGTCACCGAGCGTGACCTGCGTCGAGTGCTGTCGCTCGCCGAGCCCGCGATCATGGCCGTCGCTGACGCCTGCGGGGCCGGTCTTCCTGTACGGATCGCGCTCGGGATCGGGCTGAAGATCGCGCAGCAGGCGTCGCGGTCCTGACCTGCGGCACCTATCGCCGGGGTGACCGAGGGGGAGTTGTCGGAGGTGGCCGATGAGCGGTTCACCCATGGAGGAGGCCCGGCGCGCGGTCCGCCGGACGGCGCAGGCCAGGAGGACCGACTCGCCGCCCTTGGCCTGGTCCTGAACGCCGTGGTCCTGCGGAGCGCCCGCTACCTGGACGCCGCCGCGCCGCGTCCGTACGTCCGGGTCTGTCCGGCGTGGTTCGGTCCGCGCGGTCTCTGCCTCAGCGCCATCGCCGCCATCGTCGGCCGCGCACGGTGCATGGCCGCCCATGCCGAAGTGCCTTGATGAAACGCGAGATTGAAGAACGAGAAGTGCATGGGGTGGGCTGCCGGGCGCCGGACCACCCCCGGGGGTGGTCCGGCGCTGTGTGTCCGTGGGTGCGGTGTCTAGCGGACGTCGATGTAGTCGCCGGGCGCGTTGGTCGCGCCGGCGGTCGAGGAGCCTGCGTAGGCGAAGCGGTAGTAGCCGTCGGTGGAGGCGGTGACGGTGGTCTTGAGGGAGCCCGAGCTGCTGGACCTCGTGTTCTTGACGTGCACGTACTTGGTGGTTCCGGCCTTGCGGAACTGTAGGGTGACGGGCTGGCTGCCGTAGCCGATGTTCTTGTGGCTTTCCCAGTTCGCCCGGGTCAGGGTGCCGGTGACCGTGATGGTCCTGCCCTTCTTCACCGGCTCCGGGCTTGCGTCGGCGGTCAGCCTGGTGGCGCGCAGCACCTTGAAGGTCTTCGCGGGGTCGGTGAACCTGTAGTCGCCGTCGGCGCCGAGCGCGTAGGCCCACATTTTCCAGGTGCCCGCCTGCGCGTTCTTGGTCACGTCGAAGGGCCGGTCGGAGTTGCTCTTCAGCGTGAAGGTGCAGGTGTAGTTGGTCACGAGGTGCTGGCCGCAACTGGGGAGTGTGACACCCCAGTCGTTGTGGTTCACGTCCGTGCCGTGGTAGAGGATCCCGCCGGCGTCACTGATGCCGTTCGGGTCGGAGGCCGTGAACTTGACCGTCACGGATGTCCTGCCCGAAGAGCCCACCACGATGGACTTGCCGTTGTTGACGATCACGTCGGATATCCGGGTGTCGCCTTGTACGTCGTCGGCCGGAGCGGCCTGTACGGTCGGCAGGGCGAGAGCGGACAGGGCCAGGGCGCCGACAACAGCGGCCGCGGCGGAGCGGATACGCATGATTACCCCCACATCAGGTGCGGTCCCGCCGAAAATCCCCCCGGCGGGTGACGGTAGCGTCGTGACCACTGTGGAGTGGCTTTTCGTATCCCGGCGAGAGTCTGCCCACGACCGCTGACGGCTCGTCGACCGGCCGTTGCAGGACGCGGACATCGTCACCGTCCAATCCCGTTGGCGGCACTGCCCGTTCACGCGTATCCGATGCCCTGACGGCCCGGGAGCGGGCCCAGCCGCGCGCCCCGAGGCCGATCAGCGGGCCCTCCTGCCGCATCACCTTCGGACTCAACTCCCATGGCACCGTTCTTTCGTGATACTGCGCGAGGGGGGTCGAACGCGAAGTAGAGTGCGATGAAGGCGTCTTGGCCCTGACCTACCCAATCGGGCAGGTTTCGGACACTTCACGTCATTCATGGGTTTTCGGAGAAAGGTGCGTACTGTGGGCGCCTACCTGTGCCCTCCGGCCGTGGTGCATGGCGAACATGTCGTAGAGACCGGCCAGATCCTGGCGGAGGTGCGAAGCCGGCATCCGCAGGCGCCGTGGCTGCCGCGGATCGACGGCATCGCCGCGAGTACGGGAATCGCCTCCCGCGGGTGGATGCTGCCGCTGGAGACAGCCGCGGCGCCCAGCAGCGGGAGCGGCCTGCGAACTCCCGCCGCCGGCCCGGCCCGTGAGGCACTGGCCCGCAGCGGGTTCACCGGCCAGGAGGTGGACCGCGTGATCGCCGAACTGGAGGCGATACCGGCGCCGCAGACCATCCAGGAGCGAACCGCGCCTGCCTGGGCGGCCGTCCAGACGTACGGAGAGAGGGCAGCCCGTCGGGCCCTTGGGGCCGCCGGACTTGATGCCGCCGATGTCGACTGCCTGGTGACCAGTCACTCCACCACCCCTGCCCTGCCGGGGCTGGACCTGGCTCTGCTCAACCGCCTTCCGCTGCGTAGCGACGTGCTGCTGCTGCCGGCCACCCAGTGGGCCTGCATCGCCGGCACCCGATCGCTGGCGCTGGCGGCCGATCTGGTCGCCGTGGACCCCGACCGGGTGGTGCTGGTCGTGATATCCGAGGCGCTGAGCACCACCTACCAGCCCGCCGACGACACGCTGGAATCGCTCATCGTCCGGCTGCTGTTCGCGGATACCGCCGTCGCCGTGGTGGTCACAGGCCGCCCCAGAACGGAATCGGTCCTGCGGCTGGACGCGGCCTGGCACCACACTCTGCCCGGCACCGCGGACCTGCACCGGCTGGAGACTCGGGCCGACGGCACACATTTCGTGATGGACCGCCGTGGGCCGCGTGCAGTGCAGGAGACGGTTGCCGCGATGTGGAAGTGGCTGCGGGCGCGCCACCAGGACGACGGGCAGGCGTGGCATCCCGATCTGCTGCTCGCACATCCCGGTGGAACGCGGGTGCTGGAGTACATGGAGCAGACGATGCCCGACGGATGGCCGACGGGGCTCTTGGCCTACAGCCGGGACAGCTACACCACAGGTAACCGCGGCGGTGCCGCCGTACTCGACATACTGCGGCGCGCGCACGATGCCGGCCAGAAGACCGGCAGCCGCACGGTGCTGTACGCGGCTGCGCCTGGGTTGACCGCCACGGCCGTGGAGGGGGAGTGGCTGTAGCCGAAGCTCGCCCCTCTCATCGCGGCACGGGAGTTATGCCTCCAGTTCCGCCCAGACGGCTTTGCCGGTGTTGGTCCACCGCACCCCCCAACGTGTGGTGAGCTTATGGACGACGTGCAGACCCCGCCCACCGTCGTCGAGCGGCTCACCGCGGCGCAGGCGCGGCCGGCCGTTGCCGGTGTCGCCGACCTCGCACGACAGACGGCTCCCGGCCTTCACCAGCCGTACCGTGACCGGTCCGGTGCCGAACCGCACGGCGTTGGTGACCAGTTCGCTGAGCACCAGCAGCGCACTGTCCCGGGCCTGGTCGCTGGTGTGCCATCGCCGCAGGAGGGGGGAGGCCAGGACGCGGGCGCGAGCGGCGGTGTCGTCGCGGGCGGGCAGCTGCCAGGTGGCGGTGTCCCGGCTGCGGCGGCCGGCCATACGGGCGAGGAGCAGGGTTATGTCGTCGCGCAGGCGCCCCTGCGGGGCCAGACCGGCGACCACGCGGCATGCGGCCTGCTGCAGATCGTCCCAGGGATGCACCTCGCGCACCACGTCCGTCAGCCGGCGGATGCCGTCGTCGATCGAGGCCGCCGGATCCTCCACCAGGCCGTCGGTGTAGAGGACGAGAAGGGAGCCGGGCGGCGCGGCGAACTCGTGCTCGTCGAACGGCTCCCGCACAGCGAACTCGGCTCCCAGCCCCGGGTGTGGTGGCGCCGTGACGGTCTCGGCGGACCCGTCGGGATGGACGAGGACGGGGGGCAGATGGCCGGCATTGGACATCACCACCCGGTGGTCGACCGGATCGTAGACCGCGATGCAGCACGTCGAGCCCAGCGCGCTGTATCCGGCCGCCAGACCCGTGTCCGTATCGTCCAGGAGCGTGACTGTCTCGTCCAGACGCTCCAGCACCTCCCCGGGGCCCAGCCCCGCCGACAGCAGCGCGCGGGCCTCCATGCTCAGCTGGCCCATGGCCGCCGCGGCCCCCAGACCGTGCCCGACAACGTCACCGACCACCAGGGCGGTGCGGTCACCCGGTAGCGGAAAGCTGTTCACCCAGTCACCGCCTACGCCCGCACTGTCGGGGGTGGTGGGCTCGTAGACGCTGGCGACCTCGATGGTGTCGCTGCCGGCCCGCGGCAGCAGTCGGCGCTGCAGTGCCAGGACCTGGGCGTGCTCACGCTGATGCTGGCGGGCCAGGTCCACGTGACGGGCGGTCTTGGCCACGAGTTCTTGCAGGTCGAGCAGCTCGCCATCGAGGAAGGGGCGCTCCGGCCGCCGCCAGACCTGCGTCATGCCCAGCACGATGGGCCCCGGCGTGCCTTCCGGTCCGTCCACGACCAGCGGTATGCAGGCGACACTCACCGGCCGTTTGCCGGGCACCAGGGCGCGCACCAGCTGCGGATCGTTGAGCAGTGTCCGCTCGACCGCCGCACGGTCGGGAATGACGATGGCCTGCGGGATGTCGTCGCGCATGACCGCACCGGCCAGCAGACGGCTCGCTTCGCGGGGAAGGTTGTCCCCGGGGGTCAGGTACCCCTCGGGCCAGGCCCGGTCCGGCACCAGGGCCGCCCGTCTCAGCCGGATCCGCTCCTGCGCCTGCTCGGTGACCGCCTCGCCCGTCCATACGGCGTAATCGAGGTCGACGGCGGCCACGTCCCCCCATGCCAGCAGGGACTGGGCCAGGGACAACGCGGTCTCCCCGATGTCCAACGACGTTCCGATCGCGGTCGCGGAAGCGTACAGGTGCAGTCGCTTGGCCATGGCGATCAGGGAAACTGTCAGACCTTCCCGCGGTGGTGCGGCCGGCAGGATGCTCATCGAGACCACCAGCTCCGTCCCGTCGGCCCGCCGCAGACGCTGGACCCGGGCGACGTGTGCCTCTTGTGTCTCAAGGACCCGCTGCAACCGCTGTGTCACCGTCGGTACGTCCCCGGGTGGCAGCAGATCGGCGAAAACGGCCCCCGGTGCGACACTCACCCCCGCGAAAGGAGCAGCGTCCAGATTGCAGCTGGTGATCCTCAGATCCCGGTCGAGGCTGACCGCCCCGAGGATCTGTTCCCGGCCTCCGCTCTCCTGGCCGGCACCTGAAGGCCGACGGGCGTGGTGCTCGCCCGGTGGAGCGGCAGGGTCTTCCGCCGTCGGTGTTCCGGCTCTCGGGATGTAATCCGCCAGGGCGCCGCTGACCATGTCGAACGGCGAGGCGGAGGACGAGGAGGGTGTGGGGTCCATGCAGCTCCCCCGGCTCGCTGACTCCGGCACGCACACCTCATGAGTAACACAAATTCACGGCTCACCAAAGGGGCAAAGGTGAGTAAAGGAAGACAAGCGGCCGGTAACGGCGGCAACCTTGCGAGATGCTGCCGATCGGGTCCCCACCTGCGTGAACGCGGTCTCGGGGGTGGATTCCGTCACCGCCGGGTACGGGAGTTGCCGCCGTTGAGCGCGTGTGTCGTCTGCAGTGAAGCTGCTGCTGTGTACCGTGCCGTCGGCGAGGAGCCGAACGGGTTGCCTGGGCGGGCACTGCCTGCCTGGCCTCCGGGCTCGCCCCGTGCCGGTTCCGGGTGCTGCACGGGTGCCTGCGTGTGCTGTCCGGGCCCCGGGGGGTACGCGCCGAAGCCGCCGAAGTCCTGCTGTCGGCGACCGGATCGGCGGACACGGTCACCGGTCTGCTCGCCGACGTGTGGAGGTGGGAGCGGCCGGGGCCGGCGCGGTGCACGGTGGCGACACGCACAGCCTCCGGGCAGCCACCGTGCGCCTGATACGCCTCCTGCCCCCTGTCGGCTGCGCCGGCGCGTATGCCCGGGCCCTGTTTCCGACGCACCATTGACTCTCCTACGACCATTAGGGTTTCCTAAGAGCATGAGAGAGGATCGGAGGCAGCTCCGGCGCAACGAAACCGTGCGGGAGATCCTGGACACCGCGCTCGAGGTCATGGCCGAAGAAGGCGTGGCCGGGCTGAGCATGGCCGAGACCGCCCGGCGTATGGGGATGCGGCCGCCTTCGCTCTACCAGTACTTTCCGTCCAAAACGGCCATTTACGATGCCCTCTTCGAGCGGGGAATGCGCGAGACGGTCGGCGTCCTGGAGCCCTACCGGGCCGAGCTGTCCCGCGATCCGCGCGGCGCGCTCCTGGCAGGCCAGCAGGCCACCGTCGCCTGGGCGATGGCCCATCCGGTACTGGCGCAACTGCTGTACTGGCGGCCCGTACCCGGATTCGAACCGACCCCCCGGGCCTTCGAACCCGCGGTGCGGCAGCTGGAACTCCTGCGCGCCGCCTTGCGGGCGGCCGTGCATGCCGGACAGCTCTCGCCCGCGGGCGCCGACGAGGACGGAGTGGCCCTGTACACCTCTCTCACGGCCGGCGTCATCAGTCAGCAGCTCGCCAACGAGCCGTCCGCACCGGTCCAGGAGGGCCGCTTCACCCGGCTCACACCGACGGCAGTGGACATGTTCTTCCACTTCTACGCCCCCGAGGAGAGCGAGTCCGATGACTCAGACCTACGTGGACGCCGCACGCCTGCCGCAGACTGACCGTGACCGGTCGGCCCTGGTCGGCGAGGCAGAGGGCCGGGCGGCCATCAACGTACTCCAACAGCTCGGCGACGAGGACTGGCAGCGTCCCACCGACTGCGTGGAATGGGACGTCCGAACCCTGGTCTCCCACCTCGTCGCCCAGTGCGAGGACATCATCAGCCTGCCCACCATGCTGCGCCGGGAGATCACGGGAAGGCGCCGCCACTCGGGCAAAGGCCCCGTCGACGCCCATATGGCGGCGCAGGTCGCCGACCACACCGCCGCGTCCGGACCGGCGCTGGTCGCGCAGTTCGCACTGCTGTGGCCCCGCGCCGTACGGGCCCGTGGGCGCCGGCCGGCGTTGATGCGCCGCGCCACGATCGAAAGCGGCCTGTCCACGGCGCCGCGGATGTCTGTCGGCCATCTCCTCGACACCATCTACAACCGTGACCTGTGGATGCACCGCCTCGACCTGGCACGGGCCACCGGGCAGTCCTTCGCGGTGGGCGACCACGACCGGCACATCGTCGAACAGGCCGTCCGCGACCTGGCCCTGACCTGGTCCGAGGCGCCCTTCGCGCTGGAACTCACCGGGCCCGCGGGCGGCAGGTGGCTGATCGGCCCTGGCGAGCCGACGGCGGTCGTCCGCGCGGACGCCGTCACCTATCTGCGCGCTCTGGCCGGACGCGACCCCGATGTGCCGTTGGAACTGGTGTCCGGATCCGAGCAGGCCCTGGCAGCCGCCCGTCGCGCCCGGGTCGTGTTCTGAACACCCGTACTGCGGCCGGCCGTCACGCCGAAGACGTCCGGTGCTCGCGCTCGGCGACGTACCGCCCGTGAGGCCGGGACCGTGTTCAGGAGGGTGCGGCGTGGGCTTTGAGGAGTCCTTCGACTCCGAGTAGGAAGGTTTCGCACACCAGTTCCGGGTCGAAGAGACAGCCGGCGGCCATCGCGCCGTCGCGCATCATCACGAAGTGGCGGGCGGCGGGTTCGGCGGGTTTCTCCCGGATCTTGGCCAGGAGCCCGGTGACGGTGTCGAGGAACCATTGGCGGTGCGCGAGGACGGCCAGGTGCACCGGGTGATCGGGCTCGGGGTACTCGGCGACGGCGTTGAGGAAGGCGCACCCTCGGAAGCCGGGGGACCGGATGCCCTCGGCGATGTACGCACTGAGGGTCCGGATGGTGTCGGCGGCCGGAAGCCCGGCGGCGACGGCCGCGTCGGCCTGGCCGCGCATGGCTTGGTCGGCCTCGTTCAGGTAGGCGACGACAAGGGTCTCCTTGCTGGGGAAGTGGCGATAGAAGGTGGCCCGTGTCACCTGCGCTTCCGCGACGATGCGGTCGACGCCGACGGCGTGGATCCCTTCCGCGTAGAACACCCGGCCGGCCGTCCTGAGGAGCCGGGACCGGGCTTCGGACGGCCGGCTCTCGGATTCGCTGCGCACCATGCGGCCATCCTAACGGGTAGAACGTTCGGTCTTGACAAGCTGCGATGCTCTTGCCAACCTACGGAACAGAACGTTCTTTCTTCCAGAAGACTGATCGAAAGGGATCACCGTGAGCGCCATTGCTGCTCCGTCCGGTACCGCCGGGACCGCCTCTGCCCTGCGGCGGCTGTACTTCGTCCGGTTCGCGTTTGCCATCGTCTGGGCCCTCGTGATGTTCACGATGGCGGCGGAGCTCAGTCCGGTCGCGATTGTGCTGCTCGTGCTGTATCCGCTGTTCGACGTGGGTGCGGCCGTCGTCGACGCGAACGCGTCGCGCACCACGGGATCGCCGGTGCTGCTCTACGTGAACATGGCGGTCAGTCTGGTCGCGGCCGTCAGCGTGGGCATCGCCTCTGCGTCCGGTATTCCGGCGGTGTTGCGCGTGTGGGGGGCCTGGGCGATCGTGTCCGGGCTGGTCCAGCTGATCGTGGCTGTTCCCCGTCGCAAGCTGGGTGGCCAGTGGCCGATGATCCTCAGCGGCGGTATCTCGGTCCTGGCCGGTGGGTCGTTCATTGCGTCGGCCGGGGCGGACAAGCCGACGCTCGCCAGCGCGATCGGCTACGCCATCCCGGGCGGCATCTTCTTCCTGGTCTCGGCCCTGCGTCTGGGTCGCGCCGCCAAGGAGAGCTGACACGGACAGCCACATGTACGACGTCATCGTGATCGGCGCGGGTCCGGTCGGGGAGAACGTGGCCGACCGGGTGGTGCAGGGCGGGCTGACCGCCGCCATCGTCGAGCGGGAACTGGTCGGTGGCGAGTGCTCCTACTGGGCCTGCATGCCGACCAAGGCACTGCTGCGGAGCACGGCCGCGCTCCGGGCGGCCCGACAGGTGCCGGGAGCGCGTGAGGCGGTGACCGGTGACCTGGACGTCCCGGCTGTGCTCCGTCGTCGTGACTCCTTTTCCTCGCACTGGAAGGACGACGGGCAGGTGTCTTGGCTCAACTCGGCTGGGATCACGCTGTACCGGGGCCAGGGACGGATCAGCTCCGACCGGGTCGTCGAGGTCACCGATGAGGCTGGTGCCGAGACGTTGCTGACTGCGAAGCACGCGGTGGTGATCGCGACGGGCAGCGCGGCGCTGCTGCCGGACATCCCTGGTCTGCGCGAGGCAGACCCGTGGAGCAGCCGGGAAGCGGCCGCTGCGAGCGCGGTTCCCGGCCGGCTCGCCGTCATCGGCGGCGGCGTCGTGGCGTCGGAGATGGCGACGGCGTTCGCCGCCCTGGGATCTTCTGTGACGATGCTGGCCCGCGACGGTGTCCTACCGCTCGCGGAGCCGTTCGTCGGAGAGCGCGTCACCGAGTCGTTGCGGGAAGCCGGTGTCTCGGTGCTCGTCGGTGCGGAGGCTGGGGCCGTGAAACGTGACGGTGACGGTACGGTGCACATCACGCTCACCACCGGCGAGCACATCGAAGCCGACGAGGTCCTCGTCGCGATCGGCCGCACGCCGAACACCCGGGACATCGGCCTCGGCGCCGTCGGTCTGACGCAGGGTGCCTGGCTCACGGTGGACGACACGCTGCGGGTGCTCGGAGAAGACGGGGCGCCGCTGGCTGACGGGTGGCTGTATGCGGCTGGTGACGTCAACCGGCGCGTACTGCTGACCCACCAGGGCAAGTACCAGGCCCGTGCCGTGGGTGATGTCATCGTGGCGCGCGCCAAGGGCGAAGCGGTCGACGACAGACCGTGGGGCCGCCACGTGGCCACCGCTGACGAGCGTGCGGTGCCTCAAGTGGTCTTCACCGAACCGGAGATCGCGTCGGTGGGACTGACCGCGGCCGCGGCCGAGGCGGCCGGGCTGCGCATCCGCGTCGTCGACCACGACCTGGGTGCCGTCGCGGGATCGGCCCTTCACGCCGACGGATACCAGGGGCACGCCCGCATGGTCGTCGACGAGGACCGCAAGGTGATCGTCGGCTTCACACTCGTCGGGCCCGATGTCGCGGAACTGCTGCACGCCGCGACGATCGCGGTCGTCGGCGAGGTCCCACTCGACCGGCTGTGGCACGCGGTCCCGGCGTTCCCGACCGTCAGCGAGGTGTGGCTGCGGCTGCTGGAAGCATACGGCCGCTGACCGTCCGATGTTTCCTCCTCCCCAGGCGACCGCGACGGGGCAAGAGGGCGGCAGAGAAGGCAGGGGCCATTGTGATTCCACGAGTCGGTACGAGGACGGCGGTTCTGAGGGCAGGGCGCTGGAGTTGCTGCGCCTGGGGGAGGGCCGTGTTCTCGAGTTCGCCGTACACGGTCCCGACCATGGACCGGTCGTTCTCTTCCACCATGGCATGCCAGGTTCGGCGGTGCCCATGGACTCCGCCCACGGCTCGGTCACTGACAGGGGGTTCGGCGTTGTCACGTACTCCCGCGCAGGCTATGGCGCGTCGACCCCGGCACCTGGGCGTACGGTTGCCGGCACCGCCGCGGCGACCCTGCCGACCTCGCCGCAGGGATGGCGAGTCTGCTCCCCGAGGTGGATGCCGCCGCGCTCACCGGTGCCTACGGCGCGGACAACGCCGCGCACATGAACCACGGACTTGCGGCTGGGGAGGACGGATGGCTCGAGGACCTTCACGCGCTGACGACACCGTGGGGATTCGACCCAGGTGACATCGCCGTTCCCGTTGATTTGTGGCACGGTGCCCTCGATCGGATGGTGCCGGTCGCGCACGGGCAGTGGCTGGCCCGGCATGTGCCGACCGTCCGTGCTCATGTCGAGGGCGGCCACGGACACATCTCGATCGGCGCCGGAAGCCTGGGCGACAAGCTCGACCGGCTCAGGTCGAGGACATCCTGACCGGACCGACCGTGGCGCATGGGCCTGTGGAACAACAGTTGCTCGAAGCTTTCGATCTCGCCTTCGCGGAATTCGACCGGCTGGTGCACCCGCTCCGGGTGCTCGGAATGGACCCTGCGGGACCTTGCCAACCAAGGGACGGTGGGCTCGCTGCTTGGCGTACCACTCCGGCGTGATCGCCGGCCTCCACCCCGAGCACGACCTTGCCACACTCCACGCCCTCACCCCCTACAGCAAGGCCAGTTCGATGCCTCGATCCGGCGTATCCGAGCGACTCCTGTCGCCTCCCGGCTCAGCCAGGGGCCAGCGATCCAGAGGTGATGATCCGTAGCAGTTCGAGTGTCTCGGCGTCGCTCGATCCAGGTCTGGCTGTGAAGAGGACGAGCTGCTGATCCCGGTCCGGGAGCAGGAGGGTGTCGCAGTCCACGGTGATCGGGCCGACCTCGGGGTGCCGGAACGTCTTGGTGATGATGGGCTTGGGCTGGACGTC
This sequence comes from Streptomyces shenzhenensis, assembly GCF_003688995.1. GTDB lineage: Bacteria > Actinomycetota > Actinomycetes > Streptomycetales > Streptomycetaceae > Streptomyces > Streptomyces shenzhenensis_A. The sequence goes on from NZ_PENI01000043.1 coordinate 28,766, forward strand.
GTGGCGCTGCCAGAGCCGGTCGAAGTCCTCACTGTTCGCGCGGAGTTCGGCGACGAGGTCGCGGATCACGGGGTCGTCGGCGTAACGGGCCGCGGCGGTGCGGAGCTGGCTGACGACGTGGGGGCGGAACTCGGTCATGTCGGCGACGTCGGAACGGGTCTTTCGAGCCACCTCGGGCAGGAAGGCACGCCGGGCGAGGTTGCGATCTGCGGGAGTCGCACCGGCAAGGTCGCCGAGAAGTGCCACCCCGAGGTCGTTCCAGGCGATGATCTCGAACGCGGCGGACAGGACGACACCCACCGCGCCGGGCAGTCGGTCGATCAAGGAGACGATGCTTGCCCTCACGGTCCGGTCGTGCGTCGCGGCGCTCTTCCGCGCTGTACCCGCCAGATCATGCAGGTGTGTGGCCTCCGCATCGGTGAGCAACAGGGCGTCGGTGATACCGGCGAGCACCTCGCTGGACGGCCGGGGTGCCCGACCCTGTTCGAGGCGGGTGTAGTACTCGGTGGAGATGTGGGCAAGGACGGCGACCTCCTCGCGGCGAAGGCCCGGAGTGCGGCGTCGGGCACCGTAGGCGAGGCCGACGTCGGAAGGGCGCAGGCGCTCACGCCGACTGCGGAGGAAGTCACCAAGCTCCTGCTTGTCCATGAATCCAGTGTGCTCTCCCGGGGCTTGCGTAGCCGGGTACAGGCTGTGCCTGCCTATCGCGCGGGGCCGCGACGAGGCTGGCGGACATGACAGACCAGACAGCAATCGACGAATCGGCTCCCGCTTCGAAGGGCGGGCTGCTCGACGGCAAGGTCATCCTGGTCACCGGCGCGAGCCGCGGGATCGGCGCGGCCGCTGCGAGCCTGTTCGCGGAGGAGGGAGCCGAGGTCGTCCTCGCCGCGCGTGACGAGACGGCCCTGCAGCGCGTCGTGGACGGGATTCGTGCCGCGGGCGGCATCGCCGACGCGGTCGTCTTCGACCTCGCCGACGCGGACAGCACCTGGGCGGGCGTAGCGCGCGCGGCGAAGCTCTACGGGCGACTCGACGGGGCGTTCAACAACGCCGGCGCTCCGCAGCAGCCCGGCCCGCTGGATGTCACCTCGGAGGAGGACATCGACGCACAGGCCACCGTTAACTTCCGCGGACAGTGGACGGCGATGAAGGCGCAGCCCGAGGCGATGCGCGCGATCGGCGGCGGCGCGATCGTGAACACCTCGAGCCTCGGCGGTCTGCGGCAGAGCACCGACCTCCCGGCCTACAGCGCGATCAAGCGTGCCCTGAACAGCCTGACTGAGACGGCCGCGGTGACGTGGGCCCGCGAGGGCATCCGCGTGAACGCTCTCGCGCCGGGCGGAACGCTCACGGACATGTGGAACCAGTGGGAGGCCGCGCAGCCCGGAACGATCGCGGCGGTCGGTGCCGCCGTCCCGCTCGGGCGCATGGTTGAGCCCCGAGAGGTGGCCGAGGCGGCGGCCTGGCTGCTCAGCGATCGCGCCGCGATGGTCACGGGCGTTGTGCTCCCCGTCGACGGCGGCGGCAGCGTCGCCGGCTGAACGGCCCGCGCGTCCCGAAACGATCCCCGAGAGGACATTTCATGAGCATCGTGCTGAACGTGGGTCTCGCCCCCCGAGTCGTCGGCGACCCCGATGCGCCCAGCACAGCATTCCCGACCGTCGACTCGGCGCAGGTCCAGGCGGGACTGGACGCCGCTGCCGTCGAGCTGGCCGAGTTGGGCCTCGACTTCGAGACCTGCCTGCTCGACCGGAGTGATCACGCCGAGGAGCAGTTCCGTGCCGTCGTGAGCCAGAGGCACTACGACATCATCGTGTTCGGCGGCGGAGTGCGCCTGGAGCCGTCGATGACGCCGCTGTTCGAGAAGCTCATCAACGTCGCCCGGACCTACGCCCCCAAGGCAGTGCTCTGTTTCAACACCGGCCCCGATTCCACGGTGGATGCCGTGCGGCGGTGGTGGCCCCGGGGGTAGCGACGCTGCGGCCATGCTCACCTGAGTTCACATGAAGAGAGGAACCTGCATGCGCGCAGCGCGCCATGACGACCACGGATCGGCTGAGTCCTCGACTTCGCCGTCCGGGGAGACCGGGAACGGCTCGGCATGCTCCGCCCCCTGCACGATGCCGTGGCCCTCAACGTGGTCCGCAGCGTCGACTCGCCCGCCGAGATCCCCGACCTGACCGACCACTACGTCGACGCCCTCGCCGCCCTGGTCGACGCCAAGCTCCACGCCCGCGAGCCGGCCCGGCGCGTGCAACTGGTGGACCTGATGGGTGCACTCCAGCAGTCGGTACGCGATGCCCGCGCCGCCCGCGGTCAACCGGACGGTTCGTGATCATCCGCACGCCTCGTGCTGCCGGAACGGGCTTCGACGGCAGCAAGCCGCAGACGCGCCATCCGCTCCCGGTGGTGGAACCAGGCCCGCCACACGTCACGCCGGTGCTCGGACTCCTGCGGGAGAAGGGCCGCGATCGTGCTGATGACGGCGCCGGCCACCGCTACGAGAGCGGCAACGCCCCATCCGCCTGGGTAGGTCCTACCGACCAGGAGCGCCGCTCCCACGCCGGCGGGCGTAGCGGTCCAGGTGAGAATGCGGCGGAAGGTGATCATGTCGGGTCCTTCGGGTGCGGAGGGCAGACGCGCCGGATGCGCCTGCGGGGCGGGGCGTGCAGCAGTCCCAGCCCTTGTGGCGCGGGCAGCGGATCTGACAGTGCCGAAGCGTGGGGGAGCGTGGGGTTAGCCGCGCAAGTCCTGCTCGCCGACGTCGAGGGTGTGACACGACTCCGTACACAGGGCCGGCTGGGCCGCGTTGGCACCGGATGTCGGCGTACCCTCAGCATCCATCCCTGAGCACGCCGATTCACCCGATCTGACCTGCGGCTTTGTCGAGTCATGCCCTTGAACGGCCCACGTGTGCCCGCTACGGCGCCCATCGCCGCGACTGGAGCAGCCGTATTCCGCACCACCACTGTGGCCGGTCGACCGGGGACATACACCACAGCAGGCCAAGCCCCGCAAGCCTCCACCTCGCCGGCCGTATGCCGCCGAACTCCTGGTCGACGGCGCGGCCGTGGGCAGGGTCGGCTACATGCTGGAGGACCGCGTCAGCCCGGTCGAGGAGTTTCTCGGCACGCTGGAACGCGTCGTGGCCAGCGGCACGGTCCTCGACCCAGAGCCCGTCACCGAGCTGCTCACTCTCCGCCGCGGCACGCTGGTCGACACGCTCACCCCGCGCGAGCGCGAGGTGCTCAAGCTCAGGTGCAGGGCGTCGACAACGGCACGATCGCCACCACGCTGGTCATCACCGAACGCTCCGTGAGCAAGCGCATCGACAACGTCTTCCTCAAGCTGGCCCCCGTGGTCCGGCCAACAGCCACCGGCGCGTCCTCGCTGTTCTGGCCTACCTCAACAGCAGCTCCACCCAGCACGGTTGACCACCTGTCAGGCAGGAAGACGCGTTTCCGGCCCATCTACCCATGCAATTAAGTCAGTCGGTTGATTTAAAGGGAGTGCTCGGGATTAAGTAGGCGCGCGACTGATCGGAGGAGACGGCATGAGTCAGCCGAGCTCTGCGAAACCCCAGCAGTACCCGTTCACTCCCACCGGGGCGCTCTCGCCCCGAAGGAGTGGGCGGAACTCCGAAAGGAGCGTCCCGTGGCCCCGGTGACCTTTCCCAGCGGTGATCAGGCGATGCTCCTGACGCGGCACCGCGACGTGCTGCCGGCCGTCGGAGCCGGTGAACTGCGGTGTGAGGAGAGCATGTTGACCACTCCGTTGCGCGAAGTGCCGGTGACATGGTGAACGACACCACGGATCTGACGGAGCGCAGATCCCCTCGCGGGGCCGGGACCCGCGAGGCGATCATGGCGGCGGCCGAGCGCCTGTACGCCGAGCACGGTCTTTCGAGCGTCTCCAACCGGCAGATCGGCGAGGCCGCAGGGCAGGCCAACACCACCGTCGTCAGCTACCACTTCGGCAGCAAGGCGGCGCTGGTGCGTGCCATCATGACCAGGCACGCCGCACACGTCGACGCCATCCGCCAGCGGTACGTGGAGGACGCCGGCGGCAGCGACGACGTGCGGCAGTGGGTCCGCTGCCTGGTCCGCCCCGTGACCGAGCACCTGGACACCCTCGGTGTGCCGTCCTGGCACGCGCGGTTCGCCGTGCAGGTGCTCACCGACCCCCTGATACGAGCCCTGGTCACCGACGAGTCGCTCACCCGCGACAGCCTCTGGCAGACCCTGCTCGGCCTGGGAAGATGCCTGGAGTCCACCCTCTCCGCGGACGTGCGCCGCGAGCGCGGACACATGGCCCGCCACCTGATCACCCACACCTGCGCGGAGCACGAACGGGCCCTCGCTGACGGCACGGCCGAGCCCGGCGCCTCCTGGCCGCGCACCGCGACGGCCCTTGAGGACGCGCTGGTGGGACTGCTCACCGCCCCCACGACTCACCTCACCGGAGGCGCCGATGAAGTACCCAGCCCATGAACGGGGGCGTCCCCGCAGACGCCTCCGCCCGGCCGCGGCAGCGATGTCGCCGCCGACCAGGGTGTAGCGGGCTACACCCGCGGCTGGGGTGGCCGCTCTCTCGTCCCGCCGTCCGGCCCGCACGAAGCTGGAGGCAAGAGAACGGACCGACAGTGAGACCCGACATGAAGCACCGTTGTCACGCGTCGCCCACTGGACTCTGCTCGTCCTCGGGCTGCTGTTCGGTGCGGTCTCCGGCGAGTTCCTCGACGGAGAGCAGGCGACCGCCGCCCCCTACGGCGGCCTGGCCGTCAGCCTCCTGGCGGGCCGGCGCGTCACCCGCACCCTCCAGGCCGAGCGAGCCCTGGCAAAGAAGCCCGTGCTCTGGTTCCTGTTCAACGGCACCGCCGACGCGTACTTCCGCGTCCTCGGCGAAACCGGCCGCGATCTGACCATCAGCGTCCTGCTCGCCCTTGTCTCGCTCGGCACCGCCGGCGGTCTGGTCAACGGCCACCGGAACCTGCCGAGCCTGAGTGCCTGATCCAGCCCACCCGCCGGGTCCGGCCTCTGTCCCCCCCACCGAAACACGAGGAGAACCATGAAGATCACCGTCGAGGAAGAGAAGTGCTGCGGCGCCGGACAGTGCGTGCTGATCGCCCCTGAGGTCTTCGACCAGCGCGACGACGACGGCATCGTCATCCTGCTCGACGCCGCCCCCGCGGAGGACCAGCACGAGCAGGTCCGTGAGGCCGCCGCCGTCTGCCCCGCCGCCTGCATCCACCTGGACGACAACGCATGACTGCCGTACGAAGCGTTCTGGTCGTCGGAGCCTCGGCCGCGGGTCTGACGACGGCCGAGGCACTGCGCCGCAAGGGCTTCACCGGAACCCTGACCCTGCTCGGCGCGGAGCGCGAACTGCCCTACGACCGGCCACCGTTGTCGAAGCAAGTCCTGAGCGGGGCCTGGGAGCCGGAGCGCGCCCAGCTGCGTTCCACGCAGGCCCTGGCAGCGCTGGACGCGGAGTTCGTCCTCGGCGACCCCGCAGTCGGCTTCGACGCCGACAGCCGCGAGGTCACCACCGCGTCCGGGCGTACCCTCACCGCGGACGCCGTAGTCATCGCGACCGGTGTCACCGCTCGGACCCTGCCCGATCAGCGCGGGGTACGCGGTACCCACGTGGTCAGAAACCTGGAGGACGCCGCAGCGTTGAGGGCCGATCTGCTCTCCGCGCGTCGGGTCGTCGTCATCGGTGACGGCGTGCTGGGGGCGGAGACCGCGGCGACCGCGCGGCAGATGGGCCTGGACGTGACCCTGGTCGGGCCGCAGGCGGCACCGATGACCGAGCAGCTCGGCCCCCTGGTCGCCGGTCACCTCGCCGACCTCCATCTGCGCAACGGCGTCGAGCTGCGCGGCGGTGTACTGCTGGACGCCCTGCACACTCAGGGCGGTGCGGTCACCGGTCTGCGGCTCAGCGACGGCACGGAGCTGGAAGCGGACGTCGTGGTCACGGCGGTCGGTTGTGTTCCGGCCACGGACTGGCTGGGGAACAGCGGCCTGAACCTGGACAACGGCGTTGTCTGCGACGCCCACTGCCGGGCGGCTCCGGGCGTCTGGGCGGTGGGGGACGTGGCGCGCTGGCACCACCAAGGGCTGGGGCGCCCCGTGCGTCTGGAGAACCGGACCAACGCGTCCGAGCAGGGCCTCGTCGTCGCTGCGGACATCCTCGGCAACGGCAAGCCCTATCTGCCCGTCCCGTACTTCTGGACCGACCAGTTCGATGTCAAGCTTCAAGTCCACGGCATCGCCTCGCCCGTCGCCCAGGCAGAAGTCGTCGAGGGCGACCCCGTCGACGGGCGCTTCGTGGTCCGCCTCGAAGGCCCGCTGGGACCCGAGTGCGTCCTCGGCTGGAACATGCCCAAGCAGGCCCGTGTACAGCGCGCCGACCTGGTGGACTATTACACGCGGCCCCGGCAGCCCGTCACCCCCTGATACCGGCCGGACACGGCACTCAAGCCACCCGACCCGGCCGGGCACGGTCCGTGTCCGCCCCCGCCCCCGCCCCCTGAAGCTCCCAGGTCGGCCTGCCGTAGGCCGCAGCCGCCCCGACCCGCGCAAGCGTCTCTTTCCCCCACGTCCCGGAGGCCAATGATGACTGCACAGAGCAAGACAAGCGACACCATTCCCGCGTTCCCGCCGCCCCGTTCCGCAGTGTGCCCCTTCGCGCCGTCCCCGGAGTTGCAGGCCCTCGCTGATCACGGTCCGGTGACCAGGGTGCGTTCCTGGGGCGGTTCGACTCCGTGGGCCGTCACCGGTCACGCGGAGCAGAAGAAACTGCTGACGGACCCACGCCTCAGCGTCAACTTCGCCGCGCCCAACTTCCCCAGTCCCATCGATCCCCAGCACAGCCATGGGGGCGCCACCGATCTCAGCTTCGTCGGCATGGACGACCCGGAGCATCTCCGGCTGCGCCGCATGATCAGCGGTACCTTCACCATCAAGCGGGTCGAGGCGATGCGCCCGGCGGTGCAGCGCATCGCGGACGACTTCATCGACCGGATGCTGGCCGGCCCCAACCCCACCGACCTCGTCCAGTCCCTGGCGTTGCCGCTGCCGTCCCTGGTGATCTCCGAGATGCTCGGGGTGCCCTACGAGGACCACGAGTTCTTCCAGACGAACAGCAAGGTGCTGGTCTCCGCCACCGCGACCGGAGAAGAGCGCGGCGCGGCGCACACGGCGCTCGCCGACTATCTGAACGACCTCATCTCACAGAAGATCGCCGAGCCGGGCGACGACCTGATCTCCAAGCTCGGCGCGCAGGTGCAGTCGGGGCAACTCACCGCCCGCGAGGCCGCCACCATGGGTGTGCTGCTCTTGCTCGGCGGCCACGAGACCACCGCCAACATGATCAGCCTGGGCACCCTGACGCTACTCCAGCACCCCGAGCAGCTGGAGATGATCCGGGACGCCGAGGACCCCCAGGTCGTCGTGAACGCGGTCGAGGAGCTGCTGCGCTACCTCTCCATCGTGCACCTGGGGCGCCGTCGCACGGCGCTGGAGGACATCGAGATCGCCGGGCACACCATCCCCGCCGGTGACGGCGTCATCCTGCTCGGCGAACTGGCCAACCGGGACCCCGAAGTGTTCGCAGAACCGGACCGGCTCGACATCACCCGCAACGCCCACCTGCACCAGGCGTTCGGCGGCGGCACCCACCACTGCGTGGGCCAGCCGCTCGCGCGCCTCGAACTCCAGGTGATCTACCCGACTCTCTTCCGCCGCATCCCCACCCTCCGTGCGGCCGTCCCGCTCCAGGACGTGAAGTTCAAGTACGACGCGGTGATCTACGGCCTCCACGAGCTGCCCGTCACCTGGTAACGGCGGCCCGGAAGAACAGCGACGGCGCGATGCCACCGAAGGCATCGCGCCGTCTCGCCAGAAACAGCGGCAGAACCCGTGAAACCCTAGGTGAGCTGGAAGGTTTCCTCGATCCACCTGCGACAGATCACTTCCGCCAGCGTGTCGAGCGAGACGTCGCCGGGGCTCAGCAGCGGAAGTAGGACACCTCGCCGGTGTCACGGTGCCGCCGCGCGACCAGCACACTCGTCCCGGGCCCTTCTCGTTCCGGTTCGCGTCGGGAGCGTCGTCGGGGCGGACATCGAGCCAGGCCCAGTCGTACTCGCGGGTGCCCTTGGTGCCGTGTCCGGTCTGCCGACGCATCCATTGCCCGGGCCGCACCTTGTGGATCATTTTGCGGGCCTCTCACCGGCGTCCGATCCCGTCGATGATCTGGTAGGTGGTGGCGGTGCCAATGGTGTAGCCGAGCCCCAGCGCCCGTATGCCCCGGCGTAGTTCGCGCCCGCACTACGCCTCGTCGCCCGCGAACCAGTGGGCTTGCAGGTCGGCGGCGAACGCGTCGGTGACCATGGCCAGCGCCTGCTGCGGCTTCGTCGCGAAGGCGATCTCCTCCGGCACTCCGGCGACCTCGCGGCGTTCCCCGTCCGCAGCCCAGTCCGCCGGGAGATACCGGGCCGGATCGATGCTCACCTTCGTCGTCGCGGAGGCCGCCGCCAGGTGCACCGCCACCTGGCGCAGGCCGATGGCATCTCAGCGTGTCTGCTCGCCGTGCGGTTGCGGTTGCTGGAGAAGCACAAGCCGGTAGCTCGGGAGGCCATCGCATCGCACCCGGTGCAGATCAGATACACCCTGCCCCAGAGCGGAAACGAGCGGGTGCGCGTTCTCGTACCGCTGGTTCCCTGGGCTTGCCGTTGGGGCATCGCCGCTGCCTGACGAAGGCGCGCATCGCCGATTCGTCACACCACGGCGTTGTAGCGCGCGCGAGACTGCCCATTTGCCGGACTTGAGGCAAACTCCACTGCATGGTGAGTCTGCAGAACATCACGGCGGATGACTGGCTGTTGTGGCAGGAGATCCGTGTTGCTGCCCTGACTGATGCGCCGTATGCGTTCAAAGCCCGGCTTGCCGACTGGCACAGGGGTGGCAAGGAGCAGTGGCGTGCTCATCTTGCCATCCCCGGCGCCTTCAACGTCGTCGCGCGGCAGGGCGGTCGTCTGCCTGTCGGTATGGTCAGGGGTATCCCGGCAGATAGCGAGACGAGCGAACTCAGGTCGCTGTGGGTCAGTCCCGAGGCGCGAGGCGACGGCGTCGGAGACCGGCTGATCGAAGCAGTCACGACGTGGGCCCTGCGATCAGGCTCCACAACACTGAAGCTCGCGGTGATCCCAGGCAACGAGTCAGCCATCGCCCTCTACCGACGCAACGGGTTCATCGTGACCGAAGAGCTTGGGGACCTGTTGCCCGACGGCGTAACCAGGGAGCAGGTGATGGCCAAGAGACTTCGCTGACCCTCAACGCCGTCATTTCTCGGGTTCTGGCTCACTTTCCGTGGATCGCCACGCTGAGTGACGTTCATCGGGCGGGCGGGCCTTCAGGAAGCTGCCCGAAAGTGATCCGTCCCCAGTGCGGTATGGCTGACAGCTCGGCCCGTGGACGAAGTGGTGCTTCGGCTGGAGGATTTACCTGTTCCCGTCGATCTCGGACGTGACTGTGCTGTCCGTCGACGTGACCGATGAGGTGGTACGCATTGAGGCCCGGAGCATGGTGGTGAGGTCCGATTGCCCTGGCCGCGGGAGCTGGTCGCGACGGATTCACAGATCCTGCCTGCGATTTCCCGTTGATGTGCTCAGTGGGGGCAGGCGGGTCGTTGTCTGTTGACGAGTCCGCCAGTTCCTCTGTCCGGTCATCTTGTGTGGGCGCCGGACTTTCGCCGAACAGATGCCGGTGCTGACCCGTTGATACGACCGGCGGACCGAGCGCCTGCGGTCGACGCTGGCCGCGGTCGGCCTCGCGCTCGCCGGTCGAGCCGGGGCCCGCATGGCGAGAGTCTTCGGTGTGTCTATCAGCCGCAGTACGGTGCTGAGGCTCATCAAAGCCTTGCCCGACCCGGAAGTTCCGGCCCCGCGCGTGGTTGGCGTCGATGAGTACGCGACCCGCAAAGGCCGTACGGGACCGTCCTGGTCGATGGCGAAAGCCGTAGGCCGGTGGATCTGTTGCCTGACCGGGAAGCCTCCGGTCTGGCCGCTTGGCTTGTGAAGCGGCCCACGGTGGAGGTGGTACGCCGCGATCGGGCACCCTTCTTCGCCGAAGGCGCCACTGCCGGGGCGCCCCAGGCGGTGCAGGTGGCGGACAGGTGGCGCCTCTGGCGCAACCTGGGCGAAGCCGCCGAGCGTTGTGTCGCGGACCACTGCGGGTGCCTGAGGGCGCTGGCGCCAGGTCCAGCCCAGCCTGCCCCCGAGCTGGAGAAGTTCGAAGACCCCCCGCCTCGCCGTGGCCGACCGGACATCGATTCGCCGACCGCACCCGCGCCAAGCACGCGACCATTCACGAACTGCTGGCCGCCGGACATAGCCGGAGGGCGAGCGGCCGGCAGCTCCGCATGACCTCCCGTACCGTCAAGCTCTTCGCCGACGCAGCCACCCTGGAGGACCTCTTCCGCGGGCAATGGCAAGGCCGACCGTCCAAGCTCGACGCGTTCAAGCCCTACCCGGACTACCGCTGGAACAGGGCTGCACCAACGCATGGAAGGTGTGGGAGGAGATTGTGCCGCTCGGCTATCAGGGCAGCTGCCAGCGGGGGGTCGCGCCTACTTCCGGGAGAAGCGGACCTCTCCAAGTCCCGATTACAGCGCAACCGCCGTCACCCCGGGTCGTCGCCAAATGGACCCTCCGGCGACCTGAGACTCTCCCGGAGATCGACCACCTTCGGTTCAAGGCCGTCCTGGCCCACTGCCCCGGACTCGACGCCCTCACCGGTCACGTCCGGTCCTTCGCCCAGATGCTCACCGAGCGCCAGGGCGAACGGCTGCCACAGTGGCTCGACGCCGTCCGGCGAGACGACCTCCGCAGTCTCCGCGCCCTCGCCGCGGGCGTCGAACGGGACCGGGATGCCGTCATCGCCGGCCTCACCCTGCCCTGGAATTCCGGCGTCATCGAAGGACACGTCAACCGGATCAAGATGCTCAAGCGCCAGATGTTCGGCCGGGCCGGCTTCGCTCTCCGGCGGAAGAGGGTTCTTCTGGCCAACTGACCACAGCCACCCATAGGGTGACGGGGACGAAAGAAGAGCACAATGGATCCCCGCATACCCCGCTTGCGTCGCAAGCTGGCCGCGATCCCTTTCCAACCGCTGCGCAGCCACTCCTTCGGGGAAGAGCAGCACAAGTTCTGCCTCGGTCCGAAGCTGGCGGAGGCACGAGTCGCTGCGTTCGAGGCCGAACGCGACATCGTCCTGCCCGACGCCTATCGGCAGTTCCTCACGCACATCGGCGGCTCAGGCGCGGCACCGTTCTACGGCCTTATACCGCTGGAGCGGTGTTCCCTGCTGGTCATGAATCCGCGCGGAGAACCGGGGACACCCCGCGGCTTCGAGGGCACAGCACCCGGGGCAAGCGAACGCGACCTCTTCCTCCACGTCATCGAGATGGGCTGCACCGACGTATGCGTCATCGCGGTGACCGGTCCCCTCACCGGCCGCGTCCTCATTGGTAACAGCGACGGCTATTGGGGCCCCAACGTCTCCTCCGCCACTGACTTCCTCGACTGGTACGAACGCTGGCTCAACCACATGAGCGCCGGACGCGATAACCGCGCCCTGGAGCTCACCTCACCTCGACTTCGTGCCCATCCAAACCGCCATCGCATGACTCCGAAGATCTAACTCTCCGTAACAGCTACACGGAATGTGAGCCAGAACCCGAAGTCGTGAACATCCGGCGCGGGCACTGCCTCCCGAACTGCCGCTGAAACGCTGCTCTGCGACGTGAACAGAGCCATCAGACATGGTGGGCTTCTGCGCAGGCCGGCTGTTGAGGTGTCAACGGGGGAGTGGCGGTACTTCGTGGGGTGTGAGTATGAGTACATCGTCCGGCCCGGGAGGGTTGGGAGTCGTCGTGACCCAGAACTCCGTCGAGCCGCCCGTCGAGCGGGTGAATCCCGAGAGGCGGTGCGAGATTGTGCCGGTCGGGCGGCGTGCAGTCGGCTCCTGTGCCGGAAAGAAGGTGATGCATCAACCATTCGTGCTGAGGTCCGCTCGGCGGTGTCCATCGTCACCCCTCCCGGTCGGCTTCGGCTTGACGATCAGGGGTTGGCTGACAGAGGCGTTCGATGAGGATCTGCCAGCTGTCGGCCAGGCGTGCGATGTGGCGGGTGTTGTCGGCCCGTGGGGGCATGGGCAGGTAGAGCAGGATGGGGCCTTCGAGCGCGCCGGTCAGGTGCAGGGCGAGGCTGTCGACGTCCGGGGCGTCGACCCCGGCCTGCCCAAGAAGCATGCGGAGATGGGTCTGGGACAAGGTCGACTCCCCGGCGAGAAGCTGATACCGCGGGCGGCGACGGGCCGACCGCGTGTGTCGGACCGGCAGGTCATCAACGGGACGGTCGATAAGATCCGGACCGGGATCTCTCGGCGCTACCTGCCGGAACGCTACGGCCCGTGGAAGACGGTGTACACCCGTTTCCGCCGCTACGCCCTGGACGGCGTGTTCACCCGGGCCCTGCAGCAGATCCACGCCATCGGCCGAAAAGGGGGATCACCAGGCCGGGCGAACCGGATGAGCACGCCCTCGGCCGATCCCGAGGAGGCCCGACCAGCAAAATCCATCTCGCCTGCGACGGCCGTGGGCGACCCCTCGCGATCCTGCTGACACCAGGCCAACGCCACGACAGTGTCTGCGCACGCCCCCTTCCGGAACGCATCAGCGTCCCCCGCGCCTACCGGCGCCGACGCGGCATCGCGCACATCATCCCCGAAAAGGCCGACCAGCAGCGGCACCGACGCAACCGTGGACAGCGCTGCGGTCGACCGCCGGAGTTCGACCGGGAGACCTAGCGCCGACGCTGCCGACGCAACGCCGTCGAACGCTGCTTCAACCGGCTCAAGGGCTTTCGCGGCATCGCCACGAGATACGAGAAGACCGCCACTTCCTACGAAGCGGCGGTCACACTCGCGTCATCCCTGCCCTGGGCAAGATCCGTTTGAAGACGGACCCCAGCACGCCGTCGACCAGGCGCGAGCCCGGCGGACGCTGCCCGCAGAAACTGCCGGCGGCGCTGCCTACGGCCGCCCGGCCGGATCGCGGGGGCCGGGCAGTTCCGCCCCGGGAATGACCAGGTCCGCCCGGTCACGGGTGCCCGCGACGAGATCCGCGTTGCGCTGGTCGGTGCCCAGGACCCAGGCGACCGCCGTGTCGTGCGGCTTGCCGAACTCCTCGTGACGTGCGACGAGTCGGCGGATCCTGTCCTCCTCGTCCGGCTCGCAGAACCACACCTCGTCCAGCTCCGGACGGACGCGCGTCCAGGAACCGGTCTCCAGCAGAAGGTAGTTGCCCTCGGTCACGATCAGGCGGGCCGTCGGTGGCACGGGGATGGCGCCGGCGATCGGCTGTTCCAGCTCGCGCTCGAAACCCGGCGCGTACACCACCTCGCCGGTCTCCTCGCGCAGCCGTCGCAGCAGCGCCGCGTACCCGGCCGCGTCGAAGGTGTCCGGGGCGCCCTTGCGGTCGCGGCGGCCCAGCCGGTCCAGTTCGACGTCGGCGAGGTGGAAGCCGTCCATCGGGACATGAGCGACCCAGGGCGGTCCGCCCCCGTTGAGCTCGCGCACCAGGTGTTCGGCGAGGGTCGTCTTGCCCGCGCCGGGGCTGCCGGTGATACCGAGGATCGCCCGGCGGCCGGGGCTGGCCAGGGACTCGGCCCGCCGCAGGAGGTCGTCGACGGTCATCCGCGGACGCCGCTCACTGCCAGGTGCTGGGCGATGAAACCGCGCGCGTGACGGGCGAGGTCCTCGCCGTCGGACCAGAGGTTGCGCCAGATGGCCAGATCGCCCGACAGACCCGGTGCCACCACTGCCGAGGAGAAGGACTCGAAGGTGATCGGGCCGCGGTAGCCGATGTCGGCGAGCGCGTGGAAGAAGGCCGTGAAGTCCAGATGGCCGGAGCCGAGGTAGCCGCGGTGGTTCTCGCCGATGTGGACGTAGCCGAGGCGGTCGCCCGCCTCGCGCACGGGCCGGACCAGGTCGTCCTCCTCGATGTTCATGTGGTACGTGTCCAGGTGGATCAGGATGTTGTCCTCGCCGATGTCGTCGGCGAGGGCGAGCGCGTCGCGGGCGGTGTTGACGACGTTCGTCTCGTACCGGTTGCAGACTTCCAGGCCGAGCGTCATGCCGAGCCCGCGGGCCTCCTGCGCGAGCCGCCTGAGGACGGAGACGACGTTGGCGCGGCCCGCGCTGCTCAGCGGGGCGCCGTACTTGCCGAGCGCGCTGTAGAGGGCGCCGGTGAAGTGCGTACCGCCCAGGCCGTGCGTGACGGCGAGCGAGTCGTGCAGCAGCTTCTCGCCGCGCTCGACGACGGCCGGGTCGGCGCTGGAGACGTCGGCGTCGAAGGCGAGACCCCGCGAGCACGCGACCTTCAGGCCCGCGTCGGCGATCTCCTTGCGGGCCGCGCTCACGTCGAGGTTGACGGAGTCGTGCAGCGACAGCTCCAGCAGGTCGAACCCGGCGGCCCTGGTGCGCTCGACGGCGTGGCTCACCGAGGCCGGCGAGGTGTCGCCCACCCAGACGAGGGCGTGCACGCCGATCGGGTTCGGGGCGGAGGTCGCTACGGTCTTCGCGGCGGTCATGGAACGGAACTCCTCAGTCAATGCGGGCTCCCGTGATGAGGGAGACGATCTCGTCGCCGGTGGTCTCGGCGGTACGCCGGCCGCCTACGCAGCGGCCGGCGCGCATCACCCACACCTGGTCGCTGAGCCGCATGACCTGGGCGAAGTTGTGGCTGATGAGCAGCACGGTGTGGCCGTCGTCGCGCAGCTTGAGGATCAGGTCCTCGACCTTCGCGGTCTCCTGGACGCCGAGGGCGGCCGTGGGCTCGTCCATGATGACGAGCCGCGAACTGAAGCCCGCCGCACGGCAGATGGCGACGGCCTGACGCTGTCCGCCGGACAGTCGGCGTACGCGGGAGTCGACCGCGGGCACGTTGACCGCGAGGGCGGACACCATCTCCTTGGCCCGCTTCTGCATGGCCCGCCGGTCCAGCAGGGCGAGGGGGCCGAAGCGGCGCACCAGCTCCCGGTTCAGAAACAGGTTCTGCCAGACCGCGAGGTCCTCGACCAGCGCGAGGTTCTGGTGCACGGTCTCGATGCCTGCCTCGCGGGCGTCCTCGGGCGAGTGGAAGTCGACAGGCGCGCCGTCGAAGAGGATGCGCCCGCTGTCGGGACGGTGGACGCCGGAGATGCAGCGCACCAGGGTGGACTTGCCGGCGCCGTTGTCGCCCACGAGCGCGGTGATCTCGCCGGGCCGCAGGGTGAGGGACACCTCGGCGAGGGCTCGTACGCTGCCGAAGGACAGCGAGACGTCCTCGCAGGCGATGAGGGGTTCGGCCACGGCGGCCGGCCCGTCGGAGGGCAGGGGGTGGGTCATCGCTGGAACCTCGTGAGGAAGGCCGCAAGCACCACGACGATGCCGACGGACAGCGGCTGGTAGAACTGCGAGACGCCGAGCAGAGTCAGCCCGTTGACCAGTGCCGTCAGCAGCAGCGCTCCGATCACCGGGCCGATGATCGTGGCCCGCCCGCCGAAGAGACTGACCCCGCCGAGCACCACCGCCGCCACGGAGTTGAGCAGGAACGAGGTGTTGGCGGCGGGCTCCGCGGCGCCGACCCGGGCCACCAGGAGGATGGAGCCGAGCCCGGCCAGCACACCGGAGATCACATACACCGCGATCTTGATGCGGGCCGTGCTGATGCCCATCGCGGACGCCGACTCCGGTGCGCCACCGGTGGCGAGCACATGCGTGCCGAACCTGGTGTGGAACAGCACCACATGCGCCGCGATGGCGACACCCGCGGCGATCAGGAACGTCCAGCCCAGCACTCCGAGACCGCCGGTGGACAGCTTCAGCAGCGAGGCGTCGACGACGGTCACGGGCTTGCCGTCGGCCAGGATGAGGGCGAGTCCGGACGCCGCCGACAGCGCGCCGAGCGTGACGATGAAGTCGGTGATCTTCCCGCGCGCCACGATGAGCCCGTTGGCCACGCCCACGGCGGCCGAGGCCGCCACCGCCAGCAGACACGCCGGGCCGAGCCCCCAGCCGGCCTGGTACGCCTGGCCGAAGGCGACCGCCCCCAGCGTCATCGCCGACGCGATCGACAGGTCGATGCCGGCGGTCGCGATCACAAACGTCTGGCCGACGGCCAGAATGATCAGAATCGCCGCCGCCACGAGCATCGACTGGATGTTCCCGACGCTCAGGAACGTCGAGTTGGCGCTCTGAAAGACGATCACCAGCACGACGAGTCCGACCAGCGCGGCCCAGTCGGCCCAGAAGCCGACGTCGCGCAGGCGCGCCGACCAGGCCCGGTGGTCCGGCCCTCGCTCAGGAGCCGCGAGTGTTGCGTCAGTCATGGGTTCCGTTCTTCCGTTCTTCCGTTCTTTGGGCGGCACGGTTGCCGGGTCACTTGCCGAGCGACGTGAACGGGTCGTCATAGCTGCCGAAGGGCTTCGGAGTGCTGGCCAGCGCCTTGTCCGCGTCGGCCTTGGTGACGAGCTCCACGGGCGCCTTGACGTTCTTGGGCAGGGTCTTGCCCTTGGCCGCCGCCTGGCAGGCCTCCACGCCCATCTGCCCGATGGCGTACGGGTACTGGGCCACCGTCGCGTCGAGAGTGCCGGACCTGACGGCCTCCAGCGCGTCCTTGACGCCGTCGACGCTGATGACCTTGACCTTGCCCGTCTTGCCCGCGTTGGCGATGGCCCGCGCGACACCGAGGCCCATGTCGTCGTTGGCGACGAAGAAGCCCTTGAGGCCCGGGTGTGCGCGCATCACGTCGGTGGCGGCGGTCAGTGCGGTCTGGCGGTCCCAGTCGGCCGCGACGGTCTGTACGACCTTCAGGTCCGACCCGATGCCCTGCTTGAAGCCGTCGACGCGGGCGCCGCTGGTGACGTCACCGGCGATGCCGCCGATCACGGCTACGTCACCGCCCTGCGGCAGCAGCTTCACCATCTGCGCGCCGGCCATCTTTCCGGCGTCCACGTTGTCCGTGCCGATGTACGTCGCGGGCGTCGCGTTCGCCGCCTCGGCGGCCTTCGCGTCGATCGGGTTGTCGATGTTGACGATCGTCTTCTTCGCCATGGCGACCTTGGCCAGCCCCTGCACCAGGTTCGTGGCGGAGATCGGGTTCACGATGAAGCAGCCGTACGACTGTCCGGAGAGACCGGCGAGCTTGTCCGCCTGGCCCGTGGTGTCCGTGATCGAGTTGGCGGCCTGGACCTTGACCGAGACGTCGCCGGACTTCGCCTGGGCGTTGATGCCCTGTTCCATGCTCTGGAAGAAGGGGTTGTCCAGCCCCTTGATCACCGCGGCGTACTGGGTGCTGCCTTCCGCCCCCGAGCCCGACGAGTCACCGGAACCGCAGGCGCTCAGTGCCAGCGCCCCCGTGACGGCCAGGACGATCCCGGTGACGGCGGTGCGGCTGCCGGAGGTGTGCCTTCCGGATGCTCTGACCACTTTGGTCCGGTTCCTCACGGCTTTGTGAAGTATGTGCATGGGGGTGTCCCTTTCCCGCTGGATGCGGGAGACGGTACGGCTCGTTATGGGAGCTGGCAAGCTTCCTTTCAACTTTTTCCGTCAGAACTTTCGCTACTTCCGCACAGTCACCGTCATAGCTAGGGTGTGGGAGTGGATACGACGAATACAGCCGCCGGACGGGCCGGTACCAGTGCGGGCGAGATCCTGGGCCTGTTCCGCGATGTCACCGACGGCCTCACGAAGACCGACGTCGTGCAGCACACCGGCCTGTCGCGCACCACGGTCAACCAGCGCCTCGACGGGCTGCTCGGCGCCGGTCTGCTCGTCCCGGCGCCCCAGGACGCCCGCACCCGCGGCCGCCCGGCCGGACGGTTCGTCGTCAACCGCAGCCGGGGGGTCCTGCTGGTCGCCGACCTCGGCGCGACCGGCCTGCGCACCGCGGTCTGCGACCTGGCGGGCGAGGTGCGCGCCGAGCGCGAGGCCGCCTCCGACGTGACCACCGGACCGGAGGCCGTACTCGCCGTCGTGGAGGGGCTGTTCACCGAGCTCCTGGTGGAGACCGGGCACACCGAGCGGGACGTCCTGGGTGTGGGCGTCGGAGTGCCGGGCCCCGTCGACTTCGCCACCGGACGCGTCGTCAGCCCGCCCATCATGACCGGCTGGGACCGCTACAACATCCCTGGCCGCCTGGGCCCCCGCTACGACTGCCCCGTCCTCGTCGACAAGGATGTCAACGCGATGGCGTTCGGCGAACAGCGCCTACGCTACCCGGACGTCGACCACCTGCTCATGGTCAAGATCGGCACCGGCGTCGGCACCGGCATGATCGCCGGCGGACGCATCCACCGCGGCGCCGACGGCGCGGCCGGCGACGTCGGTCACATCCAGGTCACCGTCGACGACATCAAGGACCCCCCCGTCTGCAGATGCGGTAACACCGGCTGCGTCGAGGCCTACGCGGGCGGCTGGGCCCTGGTCCGGGACCTCCGCGAGGCCGGACACGACGTCACTAGCGTCAACGACGCCGTCCGCCTCATACGCTCCGGCGACCTCACAGCCGTACGCCTCGCCCGGCGCGCAGCCCGCATTCTCGGCGTCGCCATCGCCGACGCGGTCAACATGTTCAACCCCCGCGTCATCGCGATCGGCGGGCAGCTCGCCCACACCGACGAGCAGCTCTTCGCCGGGATCCGCGAGGTCGTCTACCGGCGCTCACTACCGCTCGCGACCCGCAACCTCCAGATCGCCCGCAGCGCCCTGGACCCCCGCGCCGGCGTCATGGGCCTGACCCAGCTGCTGGTCGACGGCATCTACGCACCACACCGCGTGCAGCAACTGATCGACAGGAGCGCGGGGTCCGGCGGACTGTGACGACGCCGCGCCGGGGCAGGCGCCGGTCCAGACCGCGAGGAGTAGCTGCAAGCCCTGCCGGGTGCGGCCTTCGGGGCCGTCGGTGTTCTTGCGGATCTCGCGTCCGGCGGGCGTGAGGCGCAGGGCCACGAAGCGTGAGTACATGCGCTTGAAGCCGCTGCGGCCGCTGCCCGGGCGGGAGCCTTCCCGCCACTGCACCGGCCGGGCGGCCTGCTTGCCGGTCGCGATGACCAGCTTCTTCACTGCCTGCGCCGGTTCGGGGTAGACGTGGTGGAGATGCCCACCACATAGTCGAGGCCGCGTTCTTCCAGGCCCAGCCGGCGCCAGTCGACGGCGGCTGACGCCTCGTCGGAGGCCAGGTGCAGAGCCATCCCGGCCTGGCAGTTGGTGACCTTGCCCGCCGTGCCGGTGTACTGCCTGGCCACACACGCCGACGTGTCCCCGTCCTTGAGGAACCCGGTGTCATCGATGATCAGCGCACCGCCTTCCCGCTCCCGGCCACCAGCGCCCCGAAAGTCCAGTATTCGTGCGTATCTGTCGGTGCGCCAGTGACACCGTGTCATACATGTGTGGCAGGAATGTCATGGCGCGGACGTGATACGGGACCACTACCGGGAGTGCGGCACGTCCGGTGAGATCGGGGCATGTCCACTGCAGCGGCCATCGAGGTCGAGAAGCTGAACGGCCGTGGTGCGCGCCCCCTGGTAGTTGACATGTGAACCAATTGCTGATCGGATGCAGGAGAATCGACGGCAGTTCACGAGTTGGAAGATACGGAAGTACCTAAGCCCATGTCTGTCGACTTACATGGAAACGTGTTGGCCGCGCTGCGGAGAGAGACCTTCACCGGGCGCGTCGCCGAACTGAGGCTGCTGCGGGAGCTGATGAGCAACGAGGCCCGGGGCTGCTTCGTGGTGTGGCTGCACGGCATGGGGGGTGTCGGCAAGAGCACCCTGCTGCTCCGGTTCGCAGACGAGGCGCGGACGCAGGGCACTGCCGTACGCACGATCGACATGCGCTTCACGGATGCGACACCGGATGCCTTCCGGGCCGCGCTGGAGGCGCAGGGGCCGCCGGAAGAGGCGCAGTTGCTGCTGATCGATTCCGCGGAGTCGCTGGGTCCGCTGGAGTGGTGGCTGCGCGACCAGTTCCTGCCCCGTATGCCCACACACCTGCTCGTCGTGGTGGGCTCGCGCCGGCCCCCGGAGACCGAGTGGCGCACCGACCCGCAGTGGTGGCACGCACTGTGCAGCGTGCGGCTGTCGGGCATGGACGAAGCCGAGGCGCTCCTGCTCCTGCGCAACCGGGATGTGCCGGAGACCTCGGCGGCCGACATCGTACGGGCCTCGCACGGACTGCCACTCGCTCTGGCGCTGTTCGCCGACGCCAGGGAAGCGTCCGCGGGGACAGCCGGGCCGAGCGGCGAGCGGGAGTTGTACGACTCGCCCGAGCTGGCACGGGAGCTGCTGAGGCTGCTGCTGCGCGAGACCCCGTCACCGGCCAGGACCGACGCGCTCCAGGTACTGGCGCTGGCCCGGGTCACCACCGAGGAACTGGTGCGGCGCACCCTGGATGTGCCGGTGGCCGAGGCCCAGATGCTGTTCGCCTGGTTGCACGGACTGTCGTTCGTGGACAGCACCGCCGCCGGTCTCATACCGCACGGGCTGGTGCGAGAAGCGCTGCTGATCGATCTGCGCTGGCGTGATCCGGAGAAGTACGAGCGCCTCTTCCGCCGACTGCACGCGCATCTGGCCGAACGGCTGACCCAACGTACGGGTGGCCGTTGGGCGTTCGGTGCCGGCCTTGCCCACCTCGGGAGGGCGAGTTCCGTCGTCCGCGAGGCGGCGGACTGGAACGGCGCGGACCGTTTCCAGCTGCGGTCCGCACACCCGAAGGACCTGCACCCGGTGCTGGCCGCCATAGAGGAGGAGCACGGTGTCGCGGCCGGCGGTCTCGCCCGGCAGTGGTGGGATCGACAGCCCTCGGCGTTCATCGTCGCTGAGGACGACCGTGGTGGCGTCGTCGGTACACTCGTGGCGCCCTGTGTGGAACCGGGCGTCACGAACCTGCCCGACGATCCGGTCGCGCACGCCGCGCTCGAACACGTGACGGGCCGGTCGTCGCCGCTGCGACGCACCGGGCGACTGCTGCTGGGGCGTTGGAGCACCGGCAGCGCGGTGGCGGCGTGCTTCGGGCTCACCACCCTGTGGGCGAC
This sequence comes from Streptomyces shenzhenensis, assembly GCF_003688995.1. GTDB lineage: Bacteria > Actinomycetota > Actinomycetes > Streptomycetales > Streptomycetaceae > Streptomyces > Streptomyces shenzhenensis_A. The sequence goes on from NZ_PENI01000043.1 coordinate 49,904, forward strand.
CACGCCAGGTCTCGCGGTGAGCTGGACCTGCGCGGCACGGGAGCAGGAGGAGCTGTCGCGGCTGCTCGGCCTGTACGACCACCAGCCCGGGGAGACGGTCACCGGCGCGGACGGTGTACCGGTCTTCTCGTTCGTGCGGGACTGGCGCAGCATGCCGTTCGCCCGCTGGGCGGAGGCACTGAGCACCCGGCTGCTGGCCGACGAGCCCGCAGCGGCCCCGGCTCCGGCCGCCGAGCCGGTGACACCCGCCATGCCGTGGCCGGAGTTCGTGGGTGCCGTCAAATACGCCTACCAGAAGGTCTCGGAGCCGGAGCAGTTGGCGCACAGCGCGCTTCTGCGCACCGGGCTCGTGGCGTCCGACGCCGGCCCCGCCGAGCTGCGCCAGGTACTCACGGAGACCGTTTCGCAGTTGCGGGCGCAGCCCGGCCGGCGGCAGTTGGCCGACATCCTGGAGATCACCTATCTGAGCGGGCCGCGCAGCCAGCAGGCCGCGGCCAACCGGGCGGCGCTGTCCTTCAGCACCTACCGGCGCCGGCTGTCCGCCTCGCTGGAGACGGCGGCGGAACTGCTGCGGGAGCGAGAGCTGTACGGTCCGGTGCCGCGATGAGTCGGATCCGGCAGCCGCGACCGGGGCGGGAACGGAGCGGTCGGGACGAACGCTTCGGCACACCCACTGTTGAAACCTGTGCGAGTTGGGAACGGCATTGAGTGAAATCGACCAGGACGAAACGAAACGGCGGCAACGGGCGCGGTTCGTCGACGCGCTGACGACCAGCGCCCAGCAGCCGGGGGAGCGCTCCCGCATGGGGACCCGGGTCGCCGGCGCGGTGGCCGTGCTGGCACTCGCCGCGGGCGCCACCCTGGGGGTGGGCGCGTGGCGCAGTTACCAGGCCGACGAGGAGGCGCAGAAGGTGGAGCTGGCGGCCCAGCAGGCCGCGGCGCACAAGAGGCTCACCAGTCCACCGTCGCCGTCCCCCGAACCGAAGGTGACGAAGAAGGAGACGAAGGAGGAGACGGTGACGGAGCCCGGCACGACCGTCGAGCGGCGGGTGCCCGAGCCCGTCGTCATCCCGTCGGTCTCTCCGACCTCTCCGACGAAGAAGCAGACTGAGGTGCGGGCGGAGGACGTGGCCAAGGCCGAGCTGCGGAAGCTGACAGCCGTCTCTCGCACGCTGCTGCTGAAGAACGTGTTCACCGGGCTGTGTGCCGATATCCCGTTCAACGGAGCGGGCAAGAAGGGGCAGGACGTCAACCAGTACTACTGCGACGGCACCGACAAGGACAACCAGCTGTGGAGGATGACGTCCCCTCGTCCCGACGCGGGCCCTGGCGGCACTGATCTCGTGCAGTTCGCCAACCTCAAGGACGGTCTGTGCCTCGACCTGCCGACCCGCGGGGGACAGCCCGTGGGGACCGGGCTCCTGGAGGCCCACTGCACCGGAACCATGGGTGACAACCAGCTGTGGTGGTTGGAACCGGCCGGGGACGGCAGCGCCAGGATCCGCAATTACGCCAGCAACCACCTGTGCCTCATGGTCAATGGCCAGGGCGACGAGAGGAAGAAGCCGGACCAGCGGCTGGTGATCGGCTTGTGCGATGCGCGGGGCGACACCCGCTGGCGGCTGATCGAATGACCCCGGCCGGCTGACACGGTCCGGGTGACCGCTCCAAGGCCCGGCGGGAGCCGGCGCCCCCAGGCGGTCGCCGCACCACGCGGTCGTACCGGTCAGGCCGCGGGCAGTGTACGCAGGCGCTCGGCCGGGGTCTCCGGCCGAGCGCCTTACGTGGTCCGCCGGTGCGTTCGGCGGCGACGGTGCCCAGGTCCCTTCGGGGCGGCACCCGTCGGGCGGGACGGGGCCGTGTCCGCCGACGCGCCTCCCTTCCGGGACGATCCTTCGAACGACGGGCTCCGACGACCTGCGCCGAGAAGATCTGGACCTGACGTAACTGACCGATTTAGGCCGATGAGTTCAATTCGCTACAGCCATGCACAGAAAACCGCTCACCTGCTGAAGTGGGCCGCCGGATGGCAAGGAAACCTGAGTGGAGAAAGCGCGTGGTCCTACTCCCTCCGGCTGGGAGGTTCACATGCCCTGCTCAACGGGTGGATGAATAATGCCAAGTTGACGTCCACCCTCACTCGGGAAGAACGGGACCTCATCAACGCGGCTCGCCGGGCGTCGAAGCACACCAGGGCGAGAATCAGTTGAGCTCTGGACCTTACGCACGTCAGAATTTAATGTACGTCCGTGAATCTCAGTAAAGCCACGGCACTGATCACCGGAGCCAATCGCGGTATCGGCCGCCACCTTGCGGCCCAGCTCGTCTCTCGGGGCGCGAAGGTCTATGCGACCGCGCGTCGGCCGGAATCCATCAACATTTACGGTGTGGAGGTCCTGCCCCTCGACATCACCGATCCTGACGCCGTAGCAGACGCCGCCAAAAAGGCTGACGATGTCAATCTGCTCGTCAACAATGCCGGCATCGGGGGTGCGGCCCTGCTCGGAGACATCGACGATGTCCGCGCCGCCATGGACGTGAACTTCTGGGGCACCCTGTCCATGGTCCGGGCCTTCGCCCCGGTCCTGGCGAGGAACGGCGGAGGCGCCATCTTGAACATAGCCTCTTCGGCGTCCTGGTCCGTCTTCCCCGGCGGCAGCGCCCAGGGGCCCTCCAAGGCCGCGGTCTGGAGCATGAGCGATGAGCTGCGCCGGGAACTGGCCGGGCAGCGGACCCTTGTCACCTCGGTACACCTGGGAGCGGCCGACACCGCGACGACACAGGGCTCGCACGTGCCCGGGATGGCCCCGGCCGATGTCGCGCACGCCGCGCTCGACGGGATCGAGGCCGACGCGTTCGAGGTGGTCGTCGACGAGTTCACCGTCATGGCCAAGGCTTCGCTGCGCAGGAGTTCGAGCTGGTCAGAGCATGACGCTTGAACGCCGCCAGGGCGGTTGGGTCCAGGTTATCCCGGGGCCGCGAGGCCCGGCGAACTGGGCACGTCCCACCTGTTGTGTTCAGAAGATGCCCAGGTGCTGCTCATCCGGTCCGATCATCGTCACGGCGATGTTTGACTACGGGACAACGGTCGAGAAGGGCGGATTCCACATATGGCTGTCGAGCCTTCCGTGAGCGTCGGTGGCGTGACGTACCGGGTGACACCGGAGTACCTGGCTGATGCCTCCACCAATACGGCTACCACGGCGACGGAGATCGCCGGACAACTGGCTGATCTGAAGCTCTATGTGACCAGCCTTGAGCAGAGCTGGCAGGGTATAGCCCACGCCGAGTTCCAGAACTTGATGGCGAAGTACGACATTTACGCCCGCATGCTCAACGACGCCCTGGACGGAATCTCCAAGGGACTTCAGGGCAACTACGTGAACTACAAGGACACCGAGCAGCAGAACCTGAACAACCTCACCCAGCTGGGCGAAGACGTTCCGAAGCCCCCGGCCGGCACGAACTTCAACTGATCCGCACGCTGATCCATCCGCGTATCCAGCCGATTCATCCGCGCGTTCATCCGTAGGACCGGGCGCGTTCGAGGAGCGATTCATGGCCAACATCGACGCCACGCCGATCTACGTAGGCGAAGGGCTTGAGGCTGCGGGCAGCACCATCAACGCCAGAGCCGGAGAGATCACCACAGAACTCCAGCTACTGAAAAACAAGTTGTCGCCGCTGGTCGACGCGTGGCGGGAGAGCGAGGCCGCCACCTACTACCAGGACATGCAGAACGAGTGGGACCTGGCGGCCAACGGCCTTTTCGGAGAGGACGGCGTGCTCGGCCGCATTGCCCAGGCCATGAACGTCAACTGGAACAACTACAGTGACGCCGAGTGGGCGAACGTTTCCACCTGGCGGCAATGACGCACCGCATTTCTCACCCCATCTCTTTGCGCCTCCGCTGTCTGAACACCGAAGGAAACGTCCGTGCCCGATGAACGCTGCCGGGTCACCGTGGTCGGCGAACGCAGGCAGGTCGACCTGGCACTCCCCGCCCAGGCCCCGATCGCCGAATACGTCCCGCGACTCGCCACCCTATGCGGCCAGCCCGAGTCCGAGGGCATGCCCCCGGTCTGGACACTCGCGCCGTCGGGAGGTTCCCCGATGGCCCCCGGCGACACGCTGTCGGGGGCAGGCATCGTGGACGGTGCCACCTTGTACCTGCGCGACCAGCGCGCCGCGGAGCTGAGCGAGCTGACCGTCACCGACCTGGACGAACAGATCGCGAACGCCCGCGAGGACAGCGGCCTGTGGAGCGCCCGCCGGCGTGCCCAGAGCGTTCTCGGTGCCGGTCTGGTGGTCATGGTGATCTCGGCCGCCTGGCTCGGCGCGCTTCGGATCGCGGGCGTGGCCGTGCTGTTCTTCGTACTGGCCGCGCTGTGCTCGGCGTTGCTCGCCTGGTACTCTGAGCGCAAGAACTGGCCGCTGCCGCGTCCGGTGCGCCAGCTGCTCGCGCTGGCCGCCTGCCCGCTGCTGGCCTGTGCCGGCCTGGGTGCGCCGGTCCATGGCCCGGTGGCCACTCCGTTCCTGGTGATGGGCACTGCGGTGATCGGAGCGCTCGCCGGAGTGGTCGCCTTCCCGGCTCCTGCCACGGTGGTACTCCAGATTCTGACGCTGGTGACCGCGTTGTTGGTGGCGCCGCTGGCCGTGTTGGACGCGAGTCCGACCAGCTCGGCGGCGGCGGTGGCCCTGGTGCTGTTCGTGCTGACAGGGCTGCTGCCCCGGATCACCAGTCAGATCGCGGTGCTCGTGCCCGACGGTCCGGACACCGGGACCCCCGCCCTGGGCAGCGAGGAGGTCGCCGCCGTCGTCCGCCGGGGCAATGGGCTGCTCACCTTCCTCAGCATCGTCACCGCGACCGTCCTCACGGCCGCTCTGCTCACCCTGACCACCTCGCGGGACGTGTACGCCCTCTCCCTGGTGGCCTGCGTCAGCGTCGGGTTGCTGCTCCAGGCCGGCTCGGTGCGCGTGCTGTCCAGCGTGATCCCGCTGCTGTCCGCCGGAGTGCTGGGGCTGGTCGCGCTGGCCGTACGGGTGCCCGAGTACCTCTTCGACTCGCGCACCGCGGGAGCGCTGGCCGCGTTCGCGGCGGGTGCCGTCCTGGTGGCCTGCGGGCTGTTCCTCGCCTTCGGCGCGGCCCTGCGTCCCATCGAGCCGGAGCGGCCCAACTGGCCCGGGGCCGTCGTCACCGCTCTCGTCGTCGCCGCCCTGCCGCTGACCGCCGGTGTCTTCGGTCTCTTCGGCTGGCTGGCAGGCCTGGGCGGTGACCTGTGACCGAGGGGCGGACCGGTGGACCATGCGTGAGGTGAAGTCGGTCGCCCAGCGTGTGGCACTGGGCAGTTGGGGCGCGCACCGTTCCATCGGTGCGGCCGTCAGGGACGCCAGGCCCGGCGGGGTGATCACCGTGCAGGCCGGGACGTACACCGAGGGCCTGGTGCTGGACAAGGACATCGTCCTGGTCGCCAAGGGCACCGTACGGCTGGTCGCGCCGCGCGGCCCGGCCGTCACCGTGCACGCGGGCCGCGCCGAGCTGCGCGGATTCACCCTCGTCTCACCCGCGCCCCGGGAGGCCGCGGTGCTGCTGCGCGGCGGTGAACCGGTGCTGCGGGACTGCGAGATCACCGGCGGTCGCGTCGAGGTCGCCGCCGCGGCGGCTCCGTTGCTGAGCGGCTGTTCGGTGCGGCAGGCCGAGGGCATGGCGGTGCGTCTGACAGGCACGAGCCGTACCACGCTGGAGGCCCTGACGGTCGGCGGCTGCACCGGGGACGGCGTGGTCGTCGAGGACGAGGCGGCCCTCGAACTGTCCGACGCGCTCGTGGACGGCGTCGCCGGACGCGGCATCGTGGTGACCGCCGGCGCGCACGCGGCTCTGACCCGCTGCGAGATACGCGGCAGTGGCGCCGCCGCCGTCCTCGTGGACGGACACGCTTCCGCGGCGCTGCGCGAGTGCCGCCTGTACGAGGCGGGCGGTCAGGGGGTCTGGGTACGCGGCACGGCGGGCCGCTCCCCGGGCCCGCAGCGTCACCGGCGGTGGGACGTTGGTCCCTCCGGCGAGGACCAGAAGCCGGTGGCGGCCTCCTCCTCGGCCGATGCCGCGGGCCGCTCCGCCGACCGAGCCCAGGGCGTACGGCTGCGCGACTGTGAGATCTTCCGTACCGGACGCTCCGGTGTACTCGCGGAGGACGCGAGCGCGATCGTGCTGGACCGCTGCCACGTGCACCGCACCACCGGTGCCGCGGTGCTGGTCACGGGAGAGGCCGTCGCGGAACTGGTCTCGGTCCGGGCCGTGGACTGCGCGGACACGGCGCTGGTTGTCAGCGCGACCGGGAACGCCACCGCGCGCGACTCCACCTTCGCCCGCACCGGTGCCAACGGGCTGTACGCGACGGGCGGGGCCGAGGTCTCACTGACCGGATGCACCGTGCGGGGGACCGCCTACACGGCCGTGCATCTGGGCGGCTCGGCGCGGGTGAAGGCACGGGACTGCGCGATCGGTGGCACTCCCGAGCACGGTGCACGTGTCACCGGACGGGCCGAACTCCTGGCGGAGCGCTGCGAGGTGACCGACGTCGAGCTGACGGGGCTGTGCGTGGAGGGCGGCGACGCGGCCCTGCGCGACTGCCGGATAGAAGGCGACCGCGACGGCGTACGCCTGATCACCACCCACCGACCCCTGCTGGCGGACTGCGTCGTCACCTCCATCGGTGAGACCGGTGTCCGGGTCGGCCGGGACACGGGCGCCCGGCTGGAGAACGTGACGATCACCGGTGCCACCACAGGTCTGCTCCTGGAGGAGGACAGCACCGTCCTCGTGGAGGGCGGAGCGGTACGCGAGTCCCGGGGCAGCGGTGTCGTCGTGTACGCGGGGGCCCGTCCCACGGTCCATGGCCTCACCGTGGCGTCCGCGGCGAAGAACGCGCTGTACGTCGGGGACGGCGGCGAAGGCCGCTACGACGACTGTCACTTCACCGAGAGCCGTTTCCCCGCCGTCTACGCCGGTGCCCGCTCCAGGATCGTGCTGCGCCGCTGCGCCGTGGACGGCACCGAGACGGACCTGCTGCGGGACGAGGAGGCCGAGGTATACGCGCAGGACTGTCATGTCGAGGATGTGGCCGATCCGGTGCTGCCGACCTTGCCGCCCCCGGCGGCGGAGCAGGGGAGTACTCCGGTGCCCGGAGTCCGCAGGGCGGCGGCCACCAGCGGCACCGCGGGGGAGGGCGAGCAGGACCCCGAGGCTCCCGAGGCGGCCGCGGCGAAGCTGGAGGAACTCCGCGCGCAGCTCGACCGGCTGGTCGGCCTGGAAGGTGTCAAACACGATGTGGTCACGCTCACGAGGCTGATGCAGATGGTCAAGGCCCGCCAGGACGCCGGGCTCGCGCCGCCGCCGCTGAGCAGGCACCTGATCTTCGCGGGGAACCCCGGCACCGGCAAGACCACCGTGGCCCGCCTCTACGGCGGCTTTCTCGCGGCGCTCGGTCTGCTCAGCCGCGGTCACCTGGTCGAGGCCGACCGGGGAGACCTGGTCGGGGAGTACGTCGGGCACACCGCGCCCAAGACGACCGCCGTCTTCCGGCGCGCCCTGGGCGGGGTGCTCTTCATCGACGAGGCGTACTCCCTCGTGCCCCAGGGCCAGTTCACCGACTTCGGCTCGGAGGCCGTCTCGACGCTGGTGAAACTGATGGAGGACCACCGCGACGAGGTGGTCGTCATCGTCGCCGGATACCCGAACGAGATGAACCGGCTGCTGGAGTCCAACGCCGGCCTGGCCTCACGCTTCACCCGCACCCTGCACTTCGACGACTACACCTCGTCCGAGCTGGTGCGCATCGTCGAGCACCATGCCGACAGCCACCAGTACACCTTCGCGCCGCAGACCACCGCCGCGCTGCACGACTACTTCGAGATGCTGCCGCGCGGCGAACAGTTCGGCAACGGACGCAGCGCCCGGCAGGTCTTCCAGCGGATGACCGAGAGGCACGCGCAGCGCGTGGCCGAACTCGGTCTGAGTGCCGTCGATCTCGCGTCGGCCGACGAGGAACTGCTCACCACTCTCCTGCCCGTTGACCTCCCCCCGGAAGAGGTTCTCTGAGCAGGACGGAGCGGCAGGACGCCAGAGGACTTCGGACCGGGTGAAAGACAGGTGTCTCCCAGATGGCAGAACCAACCACGCAGGACTGGCTCGCGAACCTCGCGGCGCTGAAGGAGGCGATCGGCGCTGTGGGGCGGGAGTCGACGGAGATCACGACCGGCATGGCGTCGATCGCCGCCAAGATGAACGACATCGGCCCCTCATGGAACAGTCCGTCCTACGCCACGTTCGACGACGTCAAGTCGTGGTTCCTGGCCTGCCAGCAAGACCTGGAAGCACTGATGGAGGACATCCTCCGCCGGATGAACACCACGTACTCGAACTACCACAACGCGGAGGGCACGAACTACAGCAACGTCACCGACGGGCCGTCGGATGGCTGAGGGGCGCCGCGGTGCGCCCGGGACGCCGCACGCCGTCCAGCATGCGGCGTGCCGGCGCGGCACGGCGCACGACCGCCCCGCTCCGCACCTGCGGAACGGGGCGGCGCGGCCCGCCGGTTCAGGCCTTGGGCGGGGGAGCGGGAAAGCGGGATTTACGGTCGGCCTCCGCGTAGACCTGGCCGGAGTGGTTGAGCAGCGCGATGTACTCGCCCAGTTTCTCGATCGTGGCACCGACTTCGAGCAGTGCGCGCTCCATGGCCGGGTTCATCTCGGCGGCGAACGTCTCGCCGGTCTCGGCGAACGGGTTGTCAACGGACTTGCCCTGCTGCGGGTCGTACGACATCGAATTGCTGTTGTCTCCCCCTCTCTCGTACTTGTCCTTGGCGCCCTGTCCGAAGACGGTGTCCTTGACGGCTGCGACCAGGGCGCGGACCTCCTCGTACTTGTCCACCGCGCCGCGTGCCTCGGTGAGCATCGACTTCTCCGCGGTGCGCAGCGCGCCGAGGTCGACCCTCAGATCCCCGGAGGGTTCGGTGATCTTCTCCGGCTCCGGTCCGTTCCCGCCCCCCGACAGGTCCTTCGGGTCGATGTTGAAGGAGGGCGGCACGTCCCAGACGACCTCTGGATCCGGTACCAGGTAGCTGAGGTCTTTGCCGTTGTCCTCCGACGGATCGGCGGCTCCGTCGCCGTCCTCGTCCACCATCTCCGGCTCGGGAAGCGGTGTTTCGTCGTACTGCGAGTCGATCGGTCCGGTCACGGTGTCTCCTTCGTCTCTCACGCGTCGACTTACCGGCCCGGTGTGCGGGCGACGCGGCATGCCGGGCGGCCTGTGGGGCGGGCCCCGAAGAACCGGTGCCAGGTTAACCGCTTATGTGATGACTTATCAGTGTGATTTCCTTCTGGTCCTGTTGAGTGAATCACCCCATACCTCCCAGATCATCGGATCGTGACCCGAGGAAGGCGAGCCATGGCTGACAGCGAAGCCGCCAACTACGACATCTCCGTCATCGATGTGTCCCCGGCCGGCCTGGACGTCACGTCCAAGGCACTGGTCGAACTCTCCAAGTCCGTCGCCGAGCGCATCGGCACCATTCACACCACACTGAACGGGCTGCGCGTGGCGTGGCAGGGCCAGGCCGCCTCGGATGCCGAGAAGGTGCAGAACGAGTGGGCGCGGGTCATGACCGAGCTGTTCGGCACCGAGGAGGACCCGTCCCTGGGGGTCCTGCCCACGCTGGCGGACGGAGTCGGCATGGCCTGGGGCAACTTCAGCGTGGCCGAGCAGGGCGTCACCAAGATCTTCACCGAGTTCCTCACCAACCTGACCGCGACGGGCAGCGGCGATCCCGAAGAGGTCACCGACACCAACCGGACAGCGGTCACCATGACCTTCCCCTACTGAGCACCGCCTTCTCCCACTCCCCGTGTCCCACACCCCGACAGGCAGCTAGGCAGTCACCGTGAGTCGAATCCCGTTCCACCGCCCCGTCCGGATGACGCCCCCACCGGTGCCGGAGGGCATGACGAAACTGGCCTCACCGCCCCAGCGGCCCCAGCCGCAGGGCGCGGCCGGATGGCTGATGCTGCTCCTGCCGCTGCTGTCCAGCGTGAGCATGGCCGCGTACATGGTGGCCTACGGCAAGGCATGGATGATCCTGCTGGGGTTCGCCTTCGTCGTGGTGTCCGTGGGCATCACCATCGGCGTGCGGATGCAGCTGCGGAGCAGTCGGCGCCGCAACCAGTTCCGGCAGCGGGAGCGGTACCTGGAGTACCTGGCCGGTGTACGCAAGCGGGCTCAGCTGAGCAGGGTCGGCCAGCAGGCCGCCGACGCCTGGCGGCATCCGCACCCCGAGCGGCTGTGGGCGATAGCCACCCAGCGGCGCCGGGTGTGGGAACGCCGCCCCGGTGACACCGACTTCCTCCAACTGCGGCTCGGCACCGGCACGGTGCCGCTGGCCGACGCGCTGCGCGTCCCGGAGCAGAGCGATCCGACCATCGAGGTCGACATCCAGTGCCAGCACGCCGCCGCCGAACTCGTCAAGGCGCACAGCACGGTGGACGGCCAGGCCGCCTGGCTGGACCTGCGGGCGTCCGGCGTGGTCAGTCTGCTGGGGCCGCGCCCGCGCACCCGTGAACTGGCCCAGACCCTGCTGCTGCAGCTGTCGGTGCTGCACGCCCCCGACGACGTGCGGGTCGCGGTCGTCACCGGCGGCAACTCCGCCTGGGACTGGGCGAAGTGGCTGCCGCACGCCCAGGACCCCGACCCGCGGGCACAGAGCCGCGAGCAGGAGGTCGTCCCCCTGCTCGCCGACGACCTCGCCGGAATCCACGATCAACTGCGGGCCGCCCTCGACGAAGCGGTCGCGGCCCGCGCCGAACGCAACGGCCGTCTCATCGCCCAGCGTGAGAGCGGCCCGCGCCGCCACCTGGTCGTCTTCCTGGACGACTACGAACCCGGGGCCTCCTGGGCCCGATCCGCACTCCTGGCCGACCTGTTCACCGAGGCGGGACCCGACCTGGGGGTCCACGTGGTGTGCCTCGTGGAGGAGGAGGGCTCCGAACCGGGCCGGGTCGACGTACGCGCCCGTACGGACGCACGCGGTGGACTCGTCCTGGAGGGACGCATGCCGGGCCTGTACGCGGCGATCGAGAGGGGCGCCGCCGACGAGCCGGCGCCCGCCGTCCTGGCGGCCACCGCGCGTGCGCTGGCACCGCTGAGGCTGTCCGGCGAACGCGAACAGGTCCTCGCCGAGGACGTCTCCCTCTCGGGGATGCTCGGCTTCGCGGACATGGCGGCCTTCGACCCGGCCGCCGGGCGGCGCAGCCCCGACGCGAAGGACCTTCTCAGCGTCCCCATCGGGGTGACCGGCACCGGCGAACCGCTGCACCTCGACCTCAAGGAGTCGGCGCAGGGCGGCATCGGCCCGCACGGGCTGGTCGTCGGCGCCACCGGATCCGGCAAGAGCGAGCTGCTGCGCACCCTCGTCACCGGTATGGCCATGGTGCACGCGCCGGAACACCTGGCCTTCGTCCTCGTCGACTTCAAGGGCGGCGCCACTTTCGCGGGCGTCACCGAACTGCCGCACGTGTCCGGCCTGATCACCAACCTCGCCGACGACCTCGCACTGGTGGACCGGATGCGCAAGGCCCTGCAGGGCGAACAGCAGCGCCGGCAGCGCATGCTGCGGGAGGCCGGGAACGTCGACTCCGTGCGCGAGTACCAGCTCCGTCAGGCCGCCGGCGGCACTGACGTCAACGGCAGACCGCTCGACCCCCTGCCCTACCTGTTCGTCATCGTCGACGAGTTCGGCGAACTTCTCTCCCAACGGCCGGACTTCATCGAACTGTTCGTCCAGATCGGCCGGGTCGGGCGCTCGCTCGGCATGCACCTGCTGCTGGCCACCCAGCGCCTTGAGGAAGGCAGGCTGCGCGGCCTGGAGTCCCATCTGTCCTACCGGATCTGCCTGCGGACCTTCAGCGCCGCCGAGTCCCGTGCCGTCCTCGGCACCCCCGACGCCTACGCGCTGCCCGCCATCCCGGGCTCCGCCTATCTGAAGGTCGACGAGTCGATCTACGAGCGCTTCCGCGTCGCGCACGTGTCGGCGCCCTACCGCGAACAGGACTCCGACGCCGCTGCCGTGGCCGCCGAACCGGTTCCCTTCGCCGTGCACGGAGACCTCGCCCCGCTCGCACCCCAGGGGGAGAACGAGGCGACCCGCCGGGAGTGGACCCCGGACGGGGGCGCGACCGAGCTGCAGATCGCGGTCGAGCGACTCGTGAACAAGGACATCCCGGGCCACCAGGTGTGGCTGCCCCCGCTGCCCGCGCACTTCGCCCTCAGCTCGCTGCTCGGCGAGCCGGAGGTCGACCCGGAGCTGGGCCTGCGCTGCTCCCTGTGGCCCTACACGGGCCGGCTGGTGTTCCCGATCGGCGTGATCGACGTGCCCTCGCGCCAGGAACAGATCCCCCTCACGGCGGATCTGACGGGACGCCAAGGGCATATCGCGCTGGTGGGCGCCCCGCAGAGCGGCAAGTCGACCTTCCTGCGCACCGCGATGCTCAGCGCCATGCTCACCCACACCCCCGAAGAACTGCAGTTCTACGCCATCGACATGGGTGGCGGCTCGCTGCACGGACTGAGCGACGCACCCCATGTCGCCGGCATCGCGGGCCGCCGCGACGAGGAGCGGGTGCGCAGGGTGCTGGCCGAGGTCAGCAGCCTGGTCACCGCACGCGAGCGGATGTTCCGCGACCTGCGCATCCAGTCGGCGGCCGAACTGCGCACCCGCCGCGCCGAGGGCCACCTGCCCGAGGGCGTGCGGGCCGCGGACATCGTGCTGGTCGTCGACAACTGGGCCGCCCTGCACACCTCCGACGACAACGCCGTCACCACCCTCACCGACATCGCCGTCCGCGGCCTCGGTGTCGGAGTCCACCTGTGGCTGACCGCCAACCGGTGGGCGGAGATCCGCGTCGGCCTGCGCGACAACATCCCGGGCCGTCTCGAACTGTGGCTCAACGACCCCTCCGAGTCCGAGATCAGCCGCCCCGCCGCCCGTGCCCTGGGCCAGAGCGTTCCGGGCAGGGGGCTGGCCTCACCCGGACTCACCCACCACATCGCGCTGCCCCGGCTGGACGGCGTGGACGGCATGGACGGGATCGCCGACGCCGAGCGCCGGCTGGTGTCCAGGATCGCGGAGAGCTGGCCGCGGGCCGCGGCCCCGGCACTGCGCGTACTGCCCGACCGGATCACCGTCCGCGAGTTGTCCGCGGCCGCGGCGCCGACGCCCGCCGAACGCTGGGAGGGCCACGGCGCCGCCCTCGGCGAACGCGAGGTACCCGTCGCGCTGCGCGAGTCCGACCTGGCTCCCGTCGGACTCGATCTGACCTCGAACGACCCGCACTTCGTGGTCTTCGGCGACTCGGGATCCGGCAAGACCGCGTTCCTGCGTGCCTGGATGCGCGGTCTTGCCGCCCGCCACACCGCCCACGAGCTACGGTTCATGATCGTCGACTACCGGCACAGCCTGCTGGGCGTGGTGGCCGACGAGTACATCGGTGCCCGCGGCGGCAACTCCGACCTGGTCGCCGGGCAGGTCGGGGCCCTTGCCGAGACGCTGCGCTCCCGGATGCCTCCGGCCGACATCACTCCCACTCAGCTCGCCGAGCGCGGCTGGTGGGAGGGGCCCGAACTGTACGTCGTCGTGGACGACTACGACCTGGCGGCGGGCAGCATGGGACGCGGCCCGCTGGCTCCGCTGGCCGAGTTCATCCAGCAGGCGGACGAGTTGGGCTTCCACCTCGTACTGGCCCGACGGGTCGGTGGCGCCGCCCGAGCCCTGCTGTCGGACCCGCTGCTGAGCAGGCTCAAGGAGATCGGCTCCGGTGGCCTGCTGCTGTCCGGCGACCACCGCGAAGGGGTCCTCATCAACGAGCAGCGCGCGTACCGCCGTCAGCCCGGTCGCGGGACGCTGGTCCGCCGGGGCCACGAGCCCACCCTCGTCCAGGTCGCCATGGACGAGCGGGACGTGCCGGCCGAGGAGTCCGTAGCGCCGTCCGGCACCGGTGCCGGTGATCGGCGGGCCGGTGAACTTCGCACCGAAGATCCGCCCACGACGCGAGCACAGCCCGTGATCCGGACCTAGCCACCTGTCAAGACCGCCCGGTGCGGCACCAGTCAGGCGACCGTCGAACACATCACGCCCAGGGAGGGCGGCCTCACCATGGAAGACGCGGATTCTGTACTCGGCGACATCAAGGTCGAGGAGATGTACGCCCTGGGCAACGCCTGGATCCAGCTCGGTGACGTTCTTCACGAGCGCCGGGTCGCCGTCAATGGCCACGTGGACGGGATCGGCATGACCGGGGCGGCGGGCGATCAGGCGCGCCGGGCGTGGGAGGAAGGGCTTGCCCTGACCTTCGACGCCGCCGCCGAGAAGGCGTGGACGATCGGGCAGACGATCAACCGCTACGCCGACGAGTTGTACAAGGCGGCCGAGGAGTACGCGGAGCAGCTCAACGCCGCCATGTGGGCGGACATCCTGGGCGTCATCTTCGGGCTCGTCCTCATCGGCCTCGGGCCGATCCTCGCACGGGTGATGTCGCTCGTCGGTTCGCTGCTGGCCAGGCTCATCCCCATCGTGACCGCGATCGGGAGCCGGCTCGGCACTGTGGGGGGCGCGATCGCCGGTGCCGTCGGGGGCGCCGTTGTCGGTGCCGGGACCGAGGTGGCCCTCGACCTCGGTCTCGGCGCGCTGGGCGCCGAGATCGCGGGTGCCGACTTCGACGTGACCTGGACCGTGGCCATCAGCGCCATCGTCGGGGCGGGCTTCGGCGCGCACGGCGGTGGCTTGATGGGCTGGCATTACGGCGGTGGGGGGCGCTCCTTCGTTCCCAAGCCCACTCCTGGTGGCGACGCCTCGCCGGCGGCCGTGCCTCCCGGTGTCACCCCGTCCACCGTCAAACCCATGCCGGGTGGCGGCGATGGGACGGTTGCGCCTCTGTCCCGGACGCCTGACGGCGACCTCTCCCTGCCCACCCCTGACGGCCTGGGCAGGGGAGACGGATCGTTGGCTCCTCCTCCGTCCGGCGGCAGGGACGGCGTCTCCGTCAAGGACAGCCACCCCACCAACAGCGGCCCCGGCAACGGACGTTCGGGCGACCTCGGCATGCCCGCCCAAGCGACGAAGTCCGACGCCTCCTCCACGGCACCGCTCCCCACTCCGCTACCGGGCCGCGGGAACTCGCCGACTGAGACTCCCGGCTCGGCCCCCCAGCCGGGTCCGGCCGGACGCGACAGCGGCAGCACCCCTGCCCCGCAGCCACCGGTCACCACGCATCCCGTCGGCTCCGGGGACGGGGCCGGCCTCACCCCGCCCGCCGGGAAGCGCCCCGATGGCCCCCCGGTCGCTCCGGACTCCCGGGTCACCCCGGACTCCCAGCCCGCCGGCGGGCCGCCCAGTGGTCGCGGCTCCAACTCCCCTGTCCCGTCCCAGAGCCGGCCGACCGGTGGTTCGGACGGTTCGGGTTTTGCCGGGTCGGGGCATCGGCTGGGTGGGGGTCAGAGTGACCCGCATGGTCAGACGTCGCTGCGTCCGGATGGGAGCAGCAAGCTGCCGAGTGGGGACACCAGTGCGCCTGTGCGTACGCAGTCGGGTGGTTCGGGCGGTTCGGATCCCATGGCTAATTCGGGTCGGCGGTTGGGGGATGGTGAGCGGGTTGAGCCGCCGCTTCGGGCGTCGGATTCCAAGCCGGGTTCGGCGGATCCCATGGCTAATTCGGGTCGGCGGTTGGGGGATGGTGAGCGGGTTGAGCCGCCGCTTCGGGCGTCGGATTCCAAGCCGGGTTCGGCGGATCCCATGGCCAATCCGGGTCGGCGGTTGGGGGATGGTCAGCGGGTTGAGCCGCCGCATCGGACACCGGATTCCAAGCCTGGCCCGAGGGGGGAGTCTTCCAGGCCTGATGGTTCCGGTGGTTCGGATCCGGTCGTCAACCCGCGCCGAGAGTCGGGTGGGGGGCAGGGTGATCAGGATGGTCGCACTGCGCCGCCGCCGGGCAGGGCGAAAGACGGGGCGGAAGGAGCTCCGGGAACGAGTGGGAAGCCCTTGAGGAGTCCACGTCCTGGTAATGGCCCCCGGATTGTCGAGCTGAAGGACCTTGCGGACGAGTCGCGTGCCGAGGCTTCGGGAACGGGTGGGAAGTCGTCGGGGGGTTCGCGTCCTGGTCATGACCGGCCCGCTGGGATCGCTGACCTTCCCGGTAGGTCGCCCGACGGTGACAGGGGTTCGGGTGCCGGCGGCGGTAGCCTGCGCACCAACCGCGGCAGTAGCAGTACCACGCAAGTCGAGACACCGCCCCTGGGTAAGCGCTTCGGAGGTGGCAGGGGTGCCGGCCCCCGGATCGACACTCGGCCTGGTGCGGAGGACGGCCGCTCGTCCTCGTCCGCCAAGGACCAGTCCTCGGAGACGACAAGCCCGAAGTCGGACCAGAGAACGGCGGAGTCCACGTCGGCCCCCACCTCGTCGCGGTCGGACGAAGCGCCTGAGACTGCGTTGTCGGAGTCCAAGTCCGCTACGTCTACGGCGTCTGGGTCGGAGGTGGCGTCGCCCAGGACCGCGTTGTCGGAGCCCGGGTCGACGCAGCGGATGAGCGGCCCGCAGGACAGCCCGCATCACACACCCGCCGAGGCCGACGGTGCTCCGTCGCGTGGGGCGGGGGATGGCTCCAAGTCTGGTGCGACGTCGCCGAGTCCGTCCGTTCCGGACGGTCAGCGGTCGGGTGCCGGTGAGGGCAACCTGCGCGCCAACAACGGCAGTGACAGTGTCACCTACACCACGACACACTCTTCGGGCGAGCAGCCCGCCGGCCAGAGGGGCGCCCGGTCCGGCGGAGACGATGCCCGTCCGTCGTCGTCCCGCACCTCGCAGTCTTCCGGGAACGGTTCCAGGAACCTCAGCCCCGACGAATCGGGGCAGGGTCCGGCCGGCCGTGACGAAGGGCGCGACGTGTCACCGGCTGAGGCCAGGAAGCCGGATGCCCAACTCGCGGATGCCCGCCGTGACGACGGCTCCGCCACCGAACAGCGGCCCGCCTCGGACCGGCCCGTCACGGAACCCCTCGTCTCATCGGGGCACCGCGGCTCCGGCACGACGGCCGGGGACAACGTCCGTCCGTCCTCGCCCGACAAGGCACGGCCTTCTGGGAAGGCCGCTGACTCGAAGGCCGAGCCCACGCGGCCGTCGTCGACAGGCGACACCGTCACCCACTCGGCCAGAACACCGGACGGTGACCGGCTCGGCGCACCCAGGGCGGGGAACGGCCCCGTCAGGGACGCCGAGGACAGGACCCCCGTGCGTACCCCGGGGCAGACGGACCACATGGTGCCCCCCTCCGCTCCATCGCACGAAATGCCTGTGTCTCCCGTGCCCGCCACGACACCGGACAGGGGCACGGCCGGCTCGATTGCCGCGTCGAGGGCGGAGGACTCCACCTCGTCCGAGCCGGTCGGCACGCCGCCGCGCACGGCGGACCCCGGCACCGGCGCGGAGCGGGGCGGGCGTACGAGCGGACACCAGGAGGGCGGCGAGGTTCCGGCCCTCCGACGGGACACAGACACGGCGCCCACCACGGGCATCACTCCTGTGCCGGACGCTCCTTCCCCCAGTCACCGTCACCCGGGCGCGGCGCGTTTCGACATCGACGCCGCCCGGGCGCGGCTCGCGGATCCGGGTGTGTCACCGGAACGCCGGGAGGAGTCTGTGCTCTGGGCCGAACGCGCGGTGCTGGACCGTATTCAGCAAGTCGCACCGGATGAGAACCCCTTGGGTGTCGTGCCGCGGCCCGAGAGGGTCGTGGAACTCGTCGCCGCAGAGCACCTGCGCGCAGGGCACCTGCCGGCGACGGCCCTGCTGGGCTCCCTCGTCAGGGGCCCCGAGGTCGCCGCACAGCCCGCAGCACAGCCGCAGCCCCGGCCGGAGCCTCAGCCGGAGCCCGAGGCCGGCGTGCGGCCGCAATCGGACTCCGAGCAACTGCCGGCTCTGCCGGTGCCGGACGGGAGGGGTGCCGACGCCGCGGCGTCAGAGGCCGTTCCGCCCGCGGGGAGCATCGTCCCCACGGCGCCCACGTCCTCGGCAGAGTCGACCGCGATCGGCTCCGCCTCGGGTCCGGTGGCCGCGTCCGGTGCGGAGACCGTCCTGCCCGGGTCCTCGGACGAGTCTCCGGAATCCTCCTCGTCCGCGGTGCCGGACTCTGCTGGGGAAGGGGAAGACCGGCTGGGGTCGGAGTCTGAAGGGCCGGACGTCCTCTTCGCGCCGCCGGCTCGTGGGGCGGGGCTGGATCCGATTCGTGACTGGCCGGAGATCTCGGCGAGTGGCGGGTCGCGCCGTTCTTCCGCGCTGCGTGCCATTGATCGGGCGGTGTCGCGGTTGCCGCGCGATGCGGGGCCTGAGGATTTGCGGAATGTGCTGGTCAGCGTGACGGAATGGAAGAGTGACAAGGGGCCGGAGAGCAGGCGATGGGATGCTGTTTCGCGTCTGGAGGCGGCGGTCCGCGAGAGGATGGATCAGCTTGCTCCTCCTGCGCGTGTTTCCGTCCGCGACAGGGTGGAGCAGCGTGCTTCCGGGCGTACGCCTGTGCGTGGGGGCTATTCCGCCCAGCCTGGGCCTTCTTCGCGGCGAGGCGAGCCGCCTGTTGTGGCGCCGCTGGTCTCTGCCGCTCCGGGAGCGGCGGAGGGGTTCGGTCCGGCCAGTGGGTTGGAGGCCGAGTTGCACCGGTACCGGGTGGAGCTGCCCCGTGGCGCGGAGGTCGAGGAGTTCGGCGACATCGTGGAGCTGCCCGGGCTTCTGACGATCACGTTGGACAAGGCTGGGGGAGTGCCGGTCCCTGAGATCGTCACGAAGCCGGCTCGTGGTCTGGTGCGAGGGCCGGCGGACGGCCGGGCCGAACGGTCCGAGGTGCAGGCGGCCGTCAACGACGTGATGTCCCGGCTCCGGCACGCGAGGCCGGGAGCGAGAATCGGGCAGATCTTCCCCGAATCGGCAGGATATGTAGTGGATCCCCTCGCGGAGGATCTGCCGGTAAGGATCAACGAGGCCGGATACGCGACGCTGGTGCATCACACGGCGACCGCTCCGACCTCACGACTCGTGGCGTTCATCGAACACGTCAGGGGCCGTATGCGGCGCGAGTCCCCACCCGTGCAGATCGCTCATGCGGATGCGGGCGCCGGCCTTGCATTCGGTGCCTGGGCCCGTCAGGACTTCGCACGCTGGCTCAGCCAATACCCGCGCTGGGCCGATGCCGCGAACCCGTGGGACGGCGACGAACTGGAAGGCGCGCTCGCGCTCGGATACACTCAGGTCGCCGCCACTGTGCGAGGAGCAACGCTCGACTGGACACAGCGGCCGAAGGACCTCACTGCGGTGGCCTCCCGCGATTCTCTCGCGGCCCTGCGGAGCAGCCTTGGTGAGGGGCCCCGCGCGTACCTTGAGCATCGGGCGCCGAGCATCGCCGCCCATTTCGCGAGCCGCTTCGACAATGAGATCGTCGTAAGGGACGGGAGTGTCCTCGACCTGCCGCTGACGATGTCAGGCGACTCGTCGCGCGCGAGGGGCGGCTCGTCGCGCGCGACGGTCCGCCAGTACCTCGACAACCTGCTCCTGGCCACGCCGGAACGGATCGTGACCCAGTATCAGGCACTGGGGGTGCGTACCCACTTCCGCACACTGGAGACCAATCCCGACCACCGGGGTGTGCCGCGCATCGAGCCACCCGTCGTCAGGATGGAGACCCGGCCTTACGCGTCGACGAGCGAGACTCCGCAGACCATCGCGCGTGACAGCGACACCCTGGCGGTCCTCTCCCTCAACCTCTACAACGAGGCGAGGCTGGACCGCGGACTGCCGTCGGTCGGCCGGCCCCTCGCCCCCGCCCAGCCCGACTTCCTGTTCGCGCCGCCCGCCACGACTGCGCCGTCAGTACGAACGGCCGGCAGCACGGTGCCGGCGGAACCCGCCCCCGCCCCTGCCCCGTCACCCACTCCTCTCCCGCCGTCTCTCGTGGAGACGGCGGCCGGGCTCGTCGCGATGGACGCGGACGCGCGCGCACGGGAGCTGGCGTCGCTGCCGCGGCGGGACCGGGAGCTTCTGGCTGCTGATCCGGCGTTCGTGGAGCAGTTGCGTGCCGGCTTGTCCGTGGAGGAGTTCACGGCGGTGGCGGCGCGGTTGCTGGTCGTTGTTCCTGAGGGTGTGGAACAGCCCGAGGCTGCCCGGGCGGAGGCGGAGGCCCTGGTCGCGGGCATGCTCGCCGATCCGCAGGTCGCGGTGGCGTTGCTGACCGGGGGCCGTCGTCTCGTCGTGGTGCCCCGGAACCGGTCGCTGACGTCGCTTGAGGAGTTCGCCGGGCTCAGGGGCCGCCACCATCCCGGAGGGGGCCGGTCGTTCGACGTCGACCGGGGACTCTTCCACCGCCGCCGTGGTCTGGTCGGCGTCGGTGAGGAGAACCTGCTGGGTGAGAGCACCGACGTGCTCGGCGACGACTTCTACGACGACGGGTACTCCGTTGCCCGTCATGAGTGGGCGCACGCGATCGAGTCGGTGCTGAGCGCCGAGGACCGGCAGTTGATCCGCGACGTGTACGAGGCGAAGGCTGCCGCGGACCCGCCCGCTCAATGGCCGGACGGGCCTGTCCCCAACCACTCGTCCAGCAACGCACACGAGTATTTCGCGCAGCTCAGCAATGCCTATCTCGGTGCGAACACCGGCAAGGACTCCAACTCGCGGCGCCGCCCGCGCAACAACGGGTCGGACTGGGTGGAGCAGCACGACCCGGCGCTGCTGCCGCTGCTGCGCAGGCTCTACGGCCCTGGCCGGCCCTCGAACCTCGGCAGCAGGGACAACCCCTACATCCTCACGGGCTTCCGCCAACTGTGGGACCGAGCCGAGGGCGAACTGACGGGACACGCCCTGGCAGAGCCTGAAGCGGAGCTGCCTAGGCCACCGGCCCGCCAGCCGGAGACGCCGGAGCCGGCCGACGCGATCACCCGCCCACTGCCTGTGGACGTGGAGGCCCTGCTGGCTCCCCCCACCACAGCACCCCGACCCCGACCGCTGCCGGTGTCCGCGATGATGACGGAAAGGGAGTTCAAGCAGAGTACGGCGGCACCCGGGCTGCGCAGCAACTCCAGGATCGCTGACATCGACGAGGAACTCAGGGCCTTCCATGCCCTGCCCGGCAGCAGGCAGGGCGCCCGTCTGCTCGCCCTCAAAGCCATCGCCGAGAGCTCCCGCGCCTACGTGGCCCACAAGCAGGGTGAAGGGTCCCGCGTCGAGGGCACACAGCGGCTCGCCCAGCAGGCCGAGGCGGCGATGCGGCAGCTCAACCCCGAGAACGTCTTCCGGGACCTGCTGACCGAGATCGACGACGCCCTGAGGGAAGGGAAGAACCCCGACCTCGACCGTCGGATTCCGGCTGGTGAGGCTCAGAAGGCAGCCCAGGCCGTTCCTTCGGACCGATTCCACGCGATGATGAGCGACTATGTCCACAAGCTGGGCAGGCTCCGCGACGACCGCACGCTGCCCGCGGAGACTCGCGCCGTCATTGAGGAACTGATGGCCGTAGAACCACTGGTGACCGTGATGCAGTACCCCCGGGGCGGCATGGCGGGCATCAAGCTCAACAGCACGGGAGACAGCGCGGAGTACACCTTCAACGTCGACACTCAAGTCAGAGGCGGTACCTCCTTCCTGCTGGGTCACATCGCCCACGAATTCACTCATGTCGTGGCCCATCAGGCGTTCGGCAGCAGCCCGGTGATGGAGCTGGTGCGATCTGGGGCGACCGACGCGGAGGTCGGTGCGCTGGCGGCGGAACGCAGGCGGACTCTCAACGATCTCAAGACGGCCTTGGCCGGGGACCGGGAGTTCAGCGAATTTCAGCAGACAATGCTGCAGGAGAAGTTGGTTTACGGCGCACGTCCGTACACGCTGGAGCGGTACGCGTACAGCTTCGAGCGGTCGGGGAAGATCACCACCGCACAGAAGGAACGCCTGGTCGGCTGGGGGGAGGCGGCCGGAGACGCATCCGGCGCCTTGGTCGAGTACGACACCGTGCTCAACCAGATGCTGATCTATTTGCACATGTGGCAGACCAGTCAGAACAATCCCTTCTACGTGCGGTTGCGGGCAGCCGCTCAAGCTGCCTACGAGCGCCGCAGCGACGCCCGTGGGCGTGGTGAGTCCTCGTCTGGTGAGCCGATTCTGTTTGCTCCTCCGTCGAGTGGTTCCGGGTCGCGGTCCGGGCGGCGATCGCCGGGGCCTACGCTGATCACGTTCGACGATGAGGGTGAGGCCGGTGAGGTGGCCTGGTCCCAGGTCGAGGGGGCGTCATGGTATCGGCGGCTGCCGTCGGTTCAGCGTCGGCGGTTGCGTGCGACGGAGGACTACACGCCGCTCAATGACGCGCTGGACAGGATGCGTAACACGGTCGTGGCTGCCGTGGACGGCGGGGCGAGCCGGGAAGACGTCAATCTTCTTGCTGGTCTGTATGAAAGGCGGGGAAACCTCAGTGCTTTCGATCCGGTGATGCAAGCCCCGTTGCGGCAGAGCGTGCGGAGGGTGACGGGGTCGCACGAGTTGTCGTTGGTGCGAGGCTCGGTCACCGGCTTCGGTCGGCATGTGGCATACACGGATGTGATCGTTCCGCATCCTGGTCCGTGGGCGCAGGATTCCACGGCTCAGGGTCTGGCGGCCGCGCTTGAGCATGTGCTGGGTGAGCAGAGCACGGCGACGGTCATCACGGACAACGAGATGAGGGGCAACAGCCAGTCGGGAGAGCTGCGGCGCAATATCGATGCGATCAATGCGCGGAACGCGGGCAGGCGCGGATATGTGCCGCTCGTTGTGGAGGTGTCCGCGTTGGACGCCTGGTACGAGGAGCACCAGGGTGGGTGGGTGACCACGGTGTGGGATGTGCCGATGCGGCTGCGCCATTACTCCCCCTTCGCCCAGGTGACCGTCACCCGCGGCAGTGCGGCGTCGGCCGGTCTTTCCACCGGGCCGGGCGATTCCTCGGAGTCGGCGGACGTTCTTATGGCACCGGCGCCTCGGTGGGCAGGGCAGACCGAGGAGACGACGCGCCCCACAGCCGTCCAGGCGCAGGCTCCCATCACCGGGCAGCCGCCCCTTTCCCAGGAGGAGGAGGAGGAGCTCGCCGAGCGCGGGCTGACGCCGGTGTACGTCCTGCCCGGCGGGGACGTGCTGGCGCACGCGCTGACCGCCGTCGCCCCGGCCGAGAGCGGCCGACTGGCGGGGCACAGCTGGCCCGCCGGCCCGGAGGAGCTGCGGACCGCGCTCGCCGACGCGCTCGCCGCCGACCTGGGACTGCCGCCGGACGAACAACGGCTGTGGTCCGCGGTGGCAGGACAGGCAGGGCCGTCCGGAGCCCCGCTCGTGACCGCTTTCGGCGGTTCCGCGGACGAGGCCGCCCGTGCCCTGCGGACCGGATCAGGCCCTGACGCCACGGACTGGCTCACTCTGGCCGTGGCCGCGCCCGTACTGGGACTGCGTCTGACCGTGCTGACGCCGGACGGCACCCCCTGGACGACCGGCCCGGAGACCGGCCGGCCGGTCGCCCTTCTCCAGCAGGAGAACCCCGCCCCCTACACCGCGCGATGGGCGGCCACCGAACCCACCGCGCAGGCCCGGCAGGCTCGACGGCCCGACGTGTCGCAGCTCGCGGGTACCTCGGGTTACACCTGGGGCACCACGTCCGCCGACAGCAGTACGCCTCCTGACACCACCACGCGTCCCGCTGCCACGGCGTCGTCCTCGACGGCGCCGGCAGACCCCGGCGCACGCACCGGAGGCAGTCCGGCGAGGCCGGCTGCCGCCGCTACCGGCGACTCGGCGCGCCCCGCCGTGTTCTTCGGCTCCGAACCACGGCCGAGCACGCCGGATTCCCAGCGGGCCGGTACCTCCTCCGGTACCCCGGTCACCCGGACACCTCCGGCCCAGGTCGCGGAGACCAGCGAAGTCTCCGCCCCGGTCGCGGAGAGCGCCCTGACGCCCCCTCCCGCGGAGGAGACCACCACACCCCCGCGAACGGCCCGGGACACGAGGGACGAGCAGGACACGGACGCGGTGACGATCCTCGACATGCGAGCCGACGGCGGGACGGACGTGGTCCCCGCCGTTCCCCGGGAGGAGGAGCCGCCGCGCACCCTGTCCGCGTACGCGCGGCCGCTGCCGGAGCCGGACGCCCCGTCCCCGGATCCCGACGCCGTGCCGCCGCGGACCGACGGGGTTCCGGCGATTGTGGTGACCTCTCCCGAAGGGGAGGTGTCCCCGCTGGACGCCCATCGCGATCCCGATCCGGCACCCACCGGGGCCGCGCCTTCGACACCGGTTACCGGGACGCGTGATCCCTCTCCGTGGTACCTCGCCCATGGCGCGATGGGCCAGGCCATCGTCGCCCAGTCCACCGAGACCATCGGCTTCCGGCGGGAGCAGGCGGATTTCTGGGCGGAGCAGATCAGTTCACGCCTGGACCTGACCGGCCCCGGTCCGCACATCGCGCTGCGTTCGGGCATCAAGGCCGCGATCAGCGATCTGCTGTTCGCCGCCAGGCCGAAGGAGTGGGACGACATCCTCGCGGCCGGGCGCACGCTGGTCGTGGACGGCCGGCTGGTGTGGCTGCGCCCGGTGATGCGGGACCTGACGCCCGTGCCCCGGACCAAGGGGGAGGTCAACGAGTACCCGGTCGGCTTCGGTTCCACCGCCACCGGCGGCCGGAGCGGACACGAGGTCACTCAAGGAATAGAGTCGACACTGCTCACTCTCATCAACCTGGGGACAAGCGTTGCCGCGTCCGCAGCCGCGGTACCCGCCCCCCAGCTCTACGTGGGCTCTTCCAAGTCCAAGGACAGTGGCTGGCTGCGTACCGTCCTGGCCGGCCGCAAGCCCTTCATCAACGACCTCACCCGCTTCGGCGCCGGTCTCCAGATGAAGGTGTTCGTCGACGGTGCGGACGCCACCCCGACCGTCTTCCATCAGGTCACCGTGCCGGACCGGATCCATATCGATATTCCCACCGTCTACACCGGCGAGGAGGGGCACCGACCCGACTACCGTGCCCCCGAGGCCGAAAGCCCTCGGTACCAACGGGCTTCCCGCCCCTCCCAGGCCCGTGAGCTGCTGCAGGCGATCGACCTCACGCCCGTCATCGCCGGACTGCACCGGAACATGCGCGCCGCTGGGCTGCCCGCCTCGGCCGTCAAGAAGATCCTGGCGCAGGCCAAGATGGACCGGGCCCAGGGGTTCCTGACCGAGTCGACGGCCCGCGGTCGCTATCCGTGGTGGGCCGGTGGGGACTCCTCCAACGGCATCGAGGTCTCCGGGTCCTTGTTCGGGAAGTTCCGGGGGCATCTCCGGATCCGCAGGGAGATCGACAGCCTCCAGTATCTCGGGGACAGCAAGGTCGGTACCCGCGACGACATCGGTGTGGGGGAGGGCAACACCCGTGACAGTCAGGGGGGTTCGGACGCCGGATTCGGCTTCGGGTACAACACCGCAGGAGTCGGCGCGGGCGGGGATTTCTCGGTCGACACGGACGCGGGAACTTCCCCCCACTCCGAGGACAAGCTGTCCGTCCAACTGTCGGGCCTGGCCCCGGCGATCGCCTTCAAGGCCGGGGTGAACCGCGACGTCGGCCATTCGCTGGACTCCTCGCACACGAGCCATACGGTGCTCAACGACTTCGCGAGGCAGTCCCGCTACCGGGCCGGGCTGCGCCTGGAAGTGACCTTGGAATCCAGCACACACAGGATCGCCCCGGTGGGGGTGACCACCGAGGGCGAACTCAGTGTCCCGCAGCGCGAAGCGGCGCACTTCGTACGGCGTACCGTCGGCTCGGGGTGGACCGCCGATCTGCGGCCGGCGGCCGGCGGTGCGGATGCTCCACGGCACCGCGTGTTCGCCCTCCCCCCGTCGAGGAGGGTGTCGAGGCTGCCGGAGACCAGGCCGCGGTTCCGGTTCCGGATAGCGGTGGAGCGTGTCCAGGGGCGGCTCACCCCTCACCCGCGGGAGCCGCTCGCGCTCGCCTCCCGCCGTGGCCTCGGTTTCGGCGTGCCGATCGCTCTGCCGGGCGTCGAGACCCTCCAGCAGGACCTGCGGGATGCCATCGAGCGGCTGCACGTCCTGGACGTCGGTGCCGAAGAGGCGAAGAAGAGCGCCTGGGCCCAGGCCGACCGGGACCTGGCGGCCTTCTACGGCCGCCCGGCCCTCGAAGGGGACCTGGCGCAGGCGCTCCTTGGAATCCACCGCACCATCCAGGTCGGCGAACGCCGCTACAAGGTCTCCGCGAAGGCGAGGTGGGGCAACCGGATCGAGGAGCCCAGCCCGCTGGCCGACCCGGTCACCGAGGAGAGCCGCCCGGAGGGTGACTTCTCCATGAAGGTCAACACCCGGGCCGCGACCGGGGCCGCCACGGCCGGTGAGCGCGGCAAGGGCTGGAGGGCGGGTGTCACCTTCGGCGGCGGAGCCCGTCTGGCCATCCCCGAGTACGAACTCTCGCTCGGCAAGCTGCACTTCACCACCCCGCCCATACGCATGCAGTTCGGTTCTGTGCGAGGGATCGTCAGCAGTTCCAAGGAGAAGAGCCGCAAGTACGGCGGCGCCGTCGGCAGCTACCGCCGGACCGAGACCGGTAAGCGGATCGACGAGCACCGCTATCTGATGGCCGTGAACTGGACGGTCACATCCGAGAAGAAGAGCCGGTTCAAGCCGAGCTGGCTGACCAAGCGCCGGTTCCTGAGCGGGCGCAATCCCTTCGTCGCCCGGGTCGTCGTCCCACATGAGCACGTCCCCGCCACGCCGGTCACGCCGGAGCAGGCACAGGCGGCCGGTCACACGGTCGTGGGAACGGCGCCGACCGAGGTCGGTCGGCGGCTGGACTTCGCCGGCGGGGCCCAGGGGATCTACCCCGTCTTCCACCTCATGCCCGAGCTGGCCCAGCTCGGCGCCCGTATGTATGCCGAGCGGCTGTACGCCGGGGAACGGAACCGGGCCAAGCGGCAGAGCCTGATCGACGCCTGGCTCGACAACCCCGCGGACTGGCCCCAGGAGATCCGCGACCTGGCCCATCCCATGGTCCTCGCCTCTCACTTCGGCGAGGAGGTCGGTCAGGGCGGATACGAGAAGGAACTACCGAAGGACGGCAAGTACAAGCAGGCGCTGCGCCTGCGGCTCCTCGTGGACAACATCAACGACCTCGGGGCCGACCCGGAAACGGAGGTCGAGCAGTACCTCAAGGGCAACGCCGCTTACGAATCGGAGCAGGAGGGCGAGTGGAGCGCGGGCGTGACGGGCACCCTCGGCCCCCAGCTGCGGTTCGGCTCCGACGCGCAGGACGGTGATCACCCCGCCGGACCCGGGGGCCGGCTGACCGTCCTCGGCCAAGCCTCGGTCGCCTGGAACTGGGGCAAGGGGGCGTCCGAGAGCGACGGCCGGATCGATATCACCCGGGCCACCTACGGGGGTTCCGTGCACACGCTGCGTACCGACCCGGTCTTCGAACTGACCTACGTCCGCTGGCGCGGCGACGAGCTCACCGAGACCACCCGGTATCTGCGGGCAACCGAGGCCCTCGATCTGCTCGTCCCCGAGCGACGGATGTCCGACATCCTTCCTCCCATGACCGGCACGGCCGCCGGATCGGAGCCGCGGCAGACCCGGACCTATCTGGATACCGGTCTGCTCTCCGGGATCGCGCACCCCGAAGTCTTGCGGGTCGATGTCCTGAAGACGATCAACGACCGGCTGCGTGCCAGGGGGATTGTCCGTGCCGAGGGCGAGGGGGCCACGGCGCCTCGTCCCAACCTGCTCCAGCGGTCGCTGAAAGCGGCCTACTCCTCCGAGGCGTTGCAGAGTGAGTGGCACGCTCTGACCACTGAGGGTGTGCTGCGCTGGTTCCCCGTGCCGGGCTCGTGGGGCACCACCCGGTATCTGTGGGTGAACGTCACGGCGACCAGGCTCGACCGCCCCCATGGGCAGCGTCCCCGTGACGAGATCAAGCTCACGCTGCGCGGCGAGGCGGTCGAGGAGGAGTCCCAGAGCCGCGATTCCGGCTGGGAACACGACGTCGGTGTCGCTGTCCGGGCCCGTGCAGGAAATGAGAAGGGGCACGGCGGGTTCGAGGCCGAAGTCGAGTACTCCGCGTCCAAGGGCACGAAGGACGAGGACGCCGAGAAGAAGGTCGGCATCTACCGGGCCACCACCCAGGACCCCTCCGAGGAGTTCGAACACGGCATCGCCTTCCGCGTCGAGATGGGTACGACCACCGAACTGCCGGAGGTGCTCACCACCCCCGCACAGGGTGCGCTGTCGGCGGCCCGCCTGTTCTCCCAGGCGGAAGGGCCCAAGGGCAGCCCGTCGGTCTCCGCCTGGCACGACCCCGGGGACGGACCGGACCAGCTCGTCGACGGCGACGTACGGCTGCTCGTCCCCCGCCACCTCACCGTCGAGGCCGGCCGGCCGCAGCAGTGGCCCCTCGGGCTCACCGCGCCACGCGAGACCCAGGTCACCTGGCTGTGGCACAGCTCGCAGAACCCGCCGGCCCCTGCGCTGCCGGACGCGTTGGTCGACAACCTCCATCCGTGGACGGTGCCCGCTGCCGCATCGATCGGGCGCTGGGCCAAGATGACCGCGGTACGCCACCGCACCGTGCCCTCCCCACAGGTGGGCACGGTGCCGGAGATAGCCGGCCTGGACCTCACCACCACCGCGGGGGTGCATTACCGCCACCGCACCACGGGCACTGTGATGCGCCCCCGCATCAGGGAACTGCTGAGGCACGCGTACGGGGTCCCGCTCGGCGACCGGTCGGCCATCGTGGGCCTGGAGCTGGACGGCGCCGAGATCCTGGGCCCCCCGGAAGGCGTGCTGCTCAAGCAGCGCAGGTACCACCAGGCCGACGAGGAACCCACGCACGAGACCCATCGGGACAGCGGCTGGCGGATCGCGGCCGGTCCGGACGCCGGCGGCCCGGTCAATGATCAGAAAATGCTCGAACGTCTGCCGGTCGACGTGAAGAACTGGGAGGACAGCGAGAGCCGAAGCGCGGCACTGGGCGATACCGACGAGCGCAACGCGGAAGGCAAGCGGCCCTACCGTGCCTACCGCTTCGACGTCACCGCCGTGGTCAACGGGCCGCACGGCACCGTACGGATCCAGGTGCCGGGCGGTCTCTACGGCGCGCTGCCGGTGGACAAGAGCACCGGCAGGTTGGCCCACGGCCTGGAAGACGACGCCACCGTGGGCCTCCTCCTCCGCCCGGCACCGCCGGCCACCGAAACGGCCACGGAGACGGCCACGGAGAGGGCCACGGAGACGGTCGGTCAGGAGGGCATGAACTCCCTGCCGGACACCGTGCGAGCGCAGCCCGCCGCCGCGAGCGGGTCCCGGGAGCCGGGGGAGGCCATCCCCGCGCCCCCGACGACCACCAGCACACTCCTGGAAGCACTCGTGCCCGCCCGGCTCCCGGCGGAGGAGATGCCCTCCTCCGCCGAGCAGCCGCCTCTCTCGCAGGAAGCGCAGCTGGCCGAGCGGGGGCTGGAACCGGTGTACGTCCTCGCCATGGGGGACGAACTGGCACACGCGCTGACCGCCGTCGCGCCGGGCGAGAGCGGCCGACTGGCAGGGCACAGCCGGCCCGCCGGGCCGGAGGAGCTGCGGAACGGACTGGCCGACGCGCTCGCCGCCGATCTGCTCAGGCCACCGGAAGAGCGCCGGCTGTGGCCGGCCCTCGCCGACCTGACCGGGCCGGAGGGGACGGCGCCGCCGCTCGCCTCCGGCGGCTCGGAGGAAGACATCGCCGGAGCCGTTCACGCCTTGCGAACCGGATCCGGGTCCGGTGCCTCGGACTGGCTGACGCTCGCGATCGCGGCACACGTCCTGTGGCTGCGCCTGACCGTGCTGACGCCGGACGGCACCCCCTGGACGGCCGGACCCGACGACGGCCGCCCGGTCGTCCTCCTCCAACAGGAGGACCCCGCCCCCCACACCGCCCGGTGGGCGGCGACCGAACCCGCCGCGGCGGCTCGACAGGCCCGGCGGCCCAGCCTGACGCGGACCGAGGAGAGCTCGGACGGAGGGTGGGGCACCACGCCTTCCGCCCTTTCTCCGCCCCCGTCGGGTGAACGGTTCACGGAGCGGCCCGCCGTCGCCGGCAGCCCGGAGCGGCCCGAAGTGTTCTTCGGCTCCGACCCACGGCCGGCCCGCCCAGTTCCGCGGCCCGGCCCGTAGCCTGCGCGTACCTCCGCGGTCACTCCGGCCGCGGAGGCCCCGGCCGCCCCCGGTACGGAGACGAGTGCGCCTCTGACAGGAATCCGAGCGCCGAGGTCATCTCCTGGACGATACGTAAACAAGTCTGGACTCTGCATCATTGATCGTACCCAGTTGCTCCCGCATGATCGATGTCGCAGGTGAACCACGAGCACACGAGTACAGCCCGGACGCCGGGTGGGAAAGGCAGTCATGTCCGACTTCGACATTCGCGAGTTCTACGACCGCTACTGCGAGGCGCTCAACGCGCATGAGTTCGACCGTATGGACGAGTTCGTCAACGAGTCCATCCTCTCGCACGGCCAGCCGGCCACTCGCGCGGACGTAGTCGCGGCGCTCAAGAGCATCACCGACGCGGTTCCCGACATGCACTGGGAGATCAAGGAGGTGGCGATCCACGGTGAAACCCTGGCCTGCCACTCCGTCAACCACGGCACCCCCACCAAGGAATGGCTCGGGGTGGCCCCCACTGGCGCTCCGATCGAGATCGACGAGTTCGCCCTGTACCGGGTCCGTGACGGAAAGTTCGTGCAGATGTCCAACGTCCACGACGTCGAGGCCCTGAAGAAGCAACTCGCGGGCTGACCCGGTCGGGCCCAGTCACGCAGTGGACGATGCGTAAAGAATTCTGGACTTTGTGTCAGAGATGGTATCCCCGATCTTCCGCAGTATCGGTGTCGGACGGATCGGCTACGAGAAAGTTTTGGAGACACCCACATGGGACAGCTGGAAGGCAAGACGGCGGTGGTCACCGGGGGCAGCGCCGGTATCGGTCTGGCGACCGCCGTTCGGCTGGCGGACG
>NZ_PENI01000044.1 GCF_003688995.1 Streptomyces shenzhenensis
GACCCGGACCCTGCTTGCGCAGATACATCACCACCGGCTCGTCGTGCTCCGAGGAGACGACCAGCTGCTTGATGTTGAGGATCAGGTCGGTGACATCGTCCTTGACACCCGGCACGGTGGTGAACTCGTGCAGCACGCCGTCGATACGGATCGACGTGACAGCAGCACCGGGAATCGACGACAGAAGGGTACGGCGGAGCGAGTTGCCGAGGGTGTAGCCGAAGCCCGGCTCCAGCGGCTCGATCACGAACCGGGAGCGGAACTCGTCGACGACCTCTTCGGTCAACGAGGGACGCTGAGCGATCAGCATGGGTGGATCAGATCCTTCTTTCGTGGACGCCCGCTATTTGACGTCCGACGGGGACCGCACCCGTGAAAGTGCGGGTGATGCAAGGGTACGGGCGGTACGACCCGTACAGAGCCGTACCGCCCGAACCACTGTTCGCGGAGCGTGACGCGTCAGACGCGGCGGCGCTTCGGCGGACGGCAGCCGTTGTGCGGGGTCGGGGTGACGTCCTGGATGGAGCCGACCTCGAGGCCCGTGGCCTGCAGGGAGCGGATCGCGGTCTCACGACCGGAACCCGGGCCCTTCACGAACACGTCGACCTTGCGCATGCCGTGCTCCTGGGCGCGGCGGGCAGCCGACTCGGCGGCCATCTGCGCGGCGAACGGCGTGGACTTCCGGGAGCCCTTGAAGCCGACGTGACCGGCGGAGGCCCAGGAGATCACGTTGCCGGACGGGTCCGTGATCGAGACGATCGTGTTGTTGAACGTGCTCTTGATGTGCGCGTGGCCGTGAGCGACGTTCTTCTTTTCCTTGCGGCGCACCTTCTTGGCAGCGCCCTGACGACCCTTGGGGGGCATCTACAAACTCCTACGGGAGGTGGTCGGTCCTACAGCGAAGACCGTGGACAGGTATCCGCTGCGGACTACTTCTTGCCCGGCTTCTTCTTGCCGGCGATGGCGCGACGCGGGCCCTTGCGGGTACGAGCGTTGGTGCTGGTGCGCTGGCCGCGGACGGGCAGACCGCGACGGTGACGGAGACCCTGGTAGCAGCCGATCTCCACCTTGCGGCGGATGTCGGCCTGGATCTCGCGACGGAGGTCACCCTCGGTCTTGATGTTGTTGTCGACGTACTCGCGGATCGCGACGAGCTGCTCCTCGGAGAGGTCGCGAACGCGGGTGTTCGGGTCGACGCCGGTCGCAGCCAGCGTCTCCTGGGAGAGGGTCCGGCCGATGCCGAACACATAGGTGAGGGCGACCTCCACGCGCTTTTCGCGCGGGATGTCAACACCGGAAACGCGTGCCATTCAATGGCTCCAGTTACTTGTCGGAGGTCTTCCACAGGACCGGATCCCAGCCGCCGTACCAGGTACGAACTGGGTCCCCGGCCTCCGAGCCGGGGGTGTCGGAACCGAACGGTGCCGGGTCCTGCGTATGAACAGATTCAGCTTGCGTCGCGCGAAGCCCTGCGTGATGCAGAGGTCCGGTCCTGCGTCAGCCCTGGCGCTGCTTGTGGCGCGGGTTCTCGCAGATGACCATGACCCGGCCGTGACGGCGGATCACCCTGCACTTGTCGCAGATCTTCTTGACGCTCGGCTTGACCTTCATGGGATGTGAGGTTCTCCGGGTCAGTGCCATCGCCCCGGCGGACCGGGGCGCGGGCAAGATCTACTTGTATCGGTAGACGATCCGGCCACGCGTCAGGTCGTAAGGAGACAGCTCCACCACGACCCGGTCGTCAGGGAGGATGCGGATGTAGTGCATACGCATCTTGCCGCTGATGTGTGCCAGAACCTGGTGGCCGTTCTGGAGCTCGACCCTGAACATGGCGTTCGGAAGAGACTCGACGACAGTGCCCTCGATCTCGATGGCACCTTGCTTCTTGGCCACGCTTCGCCCTTCGAATCGACTACCTTGATCGACTCCCTCGCGTCCCTTGCGGGCACATGCGGACATGCGAGTGCACGAGAGCCGACGAGTCAGTCTACGTCAGCGCCCCCGGAAAGACGAATCCAGGAAGTCTGCCCCGGGCCGGAGATCGTTATGCCAGCGGGTCGGGGGCGGCGGTGATGCCGTGCTCCGCCAGCTTGGCCCGGCCGCCGTCGGGGGCGGTCAGCACCAGCGGCCCCTGCTCGGTCAGGGCGACGGAGTGCTCCCAGTGGGAGGACCAGGTGCCGTCGGTGGTGATGACCGTCCAGTTGTCCTGGAGCACCTCGGTCTTCGGGGTGCCCAGGGACACCATCGGCTCGATGGCCAGGCAGAAGCCGGGGACCAGCTTGGGGCCCTTGCCGCGCCGGCGGTCGACGT
The DNA here is from genome assembly GCF_003688995.1 of Streptomyces shenzhenensis. Taxonomy (GTDB): domain Bacteria; phylum Actinomycetota; class Actinomycetes; order Streptomycetales; family Streptomycetaceae; genus Streptomyces; species Streptomyces shenzhenensis_A. The sequence continues at coordinate 2,311 of NZ_PENI01000044.1, forward strand.
AGTTCAGCAGGTGCGGGTCCATGTGCATCTCGGTGCCGATGCCGTGGCCGCCGTAGTCCTCGACGATCCCGTAACGGCCGCCGCCGGGCTTCGGCTGGCGGCGGATGTAGGTCTCGACGGCCCGGGAGACATCGACGAGCCGGTTGCCCTGCCGCATCGCCGCGATCCCGGCCCACATCGACTCCTCGGTCACCCGGGACAGCTCGATCAGCTCCGGGGCGTGGCCGGAGCCCACGAAGGCCGTGTAAGCGGCGTCGCCGTGCCAGCCGTCCACGATCGCGCCGCAGTCGATGGAGATGATGTCGCCGTCCTTGAGGACCACCTCGTCCGACGGGATGCCGTGGACGACGACCTCGTTGACCGAGGTGCAGATGGTGGCCGGGAAGCCGCCGTACCCGAGGAAGTTCGGCGTGGCGCTGTGCTCGGCGAGCACCTTGCGCGCCACCTCGTCCAGGTCCTTGGTGCTGGCGCCGGGCACGGCGGCCTCCCGGGTGGCCGCGTGGATCGCGGCGACGACCAGCCCCGCCGCACGCATCTTGGCGATCTGCTCGGGGGTCTTGATCTGCACCATGGGGGGCCTGCGCTCTCCGTCACTCACGACAACCGGTCACTGCACAACACTACGGCCGCGGCGCCCTGGGGTACCCCCGGACGAGGTCCGGGAGAGGGCACCGCGGCCGGAAGACCCGAGGAGGCTACTTGGCGTCCTCGTCCCGCTTGAGCGCTCCGAGCGCCCGCTGGGTGATCTCGTCCACCGGGCCCAGGGCGGAGATCGTCACGACCAGCCCCTGCGCCTTGTAGTAGTCGATGATCGGCTCCGTCTGCGTGTGGTAGACCTCGAGCCGCTTGCGGACGGTGCCCTCGGAGTCGTCGTCACGCTGGTACAGCTCGCCGCCGCAGACGTCGCAGACGCCTTCCTTCTTCGGCGGGCTGTAGGTCACATGGAAGACGTGCTCCGACTTGTTGCGGCAGGTGCGCCGGCCGGCGATCCGCTTGACCACCTCGTCCTCGGGGACTTCGAGGTCGAGCACGGCGTCCAGCGTGACGTTCTCGTTCTCCAGCAGTTCGTCCAGCGCCTCGGCCTGGGAGACGTTCCGCGGGAAGCCGTCCAGCAGGAAGCCGTTCTCGGCATCCGGCTGCCCCATACGGTCCTCGGCCATCGCGATGGTGACCTCGTCGGGGACGAGGTTGCCGGCGTCCATGTAGGACTTCGCGAGTTTCCCCAGCTCAGTCTGCTGGCTGATGTTGGCCCGGAACAGGTCGCCCGTGGAGATGTGCGGGATGCGCAGTTCTTCGGAAAGTCGCACAGCTTGCGTTCCCTTACCGGCACCCGGCGGCCCGACGAGGACGATTCGCATCAGCGGAGGAACCCTTCGTAATTGCGCTGCTGAAGCTGGCTCTCGATCTGCTTCACCGTTTCGAGACCCACACCCACGATGATCAGGATGCTGGTGCCACCGAACGGGAAGTTCTGGCTTGCCCCGAAGCCAACCAACGCCATCGTCGGTACGAGAGCGATCAGACCCAAATACAGCGAACCCGGCCAGGTGATCCGGTTGAGTACGTACGACAGGTACTCAGCGGTCGGTCGGCCAGCCCGGATGCCCGGGATGAAGCCACCATACTTCTTCATGTTGTCGGCGACTTCCTCGGGGTTGAAGGAGATCGCCACGTAGAAGAACGCGAAGAAAACGATCAGCAAGAAGTAGAGGGTGATGTAGATCGGGTGGTCGCCCTTGGTCAGGTTCGTGGTGATCCACTGTTTCCAGCCGGAGTTGCCGCCGGCGAACTGGGCGATCAGAGCCGGGATGTAGAGCAGCGAGGACGCGAAGATGACGGGGATCACACCCGCCTGGTTGACCTTCAGCGGAATGTAGGTGGACGTACCCCCGTAGGAGCGACGGCCGATCATGCGCTTCGCGTACTGCACGGGGATGCGGCGCTGGGCCTGCTCGACGAAGACCACGAGCGCGACCATGATCAGGCCGACCGCGATGACGGTGCCGAACTCGATCCAGCCGTCGGCCAGGGTGCCCTGCTTCTTGATCGCCCACAGCGCGGACGGGAAGGTCGCGGCGATCGAGATGAACATGAGGATCGACATGCCGTTGCCGATGCCGCGGTCGGTGACGAGCTCGCCCAGCCACATGACGACGGCCGTACCCGCGGTCATGCAGATGACCATCGTGATGGTGGCGAAGATCGCCTGGTCGGGGACGATGCTCGACGCGACGGTGCAGCCGGAGAAGAGGGCGCCGCTGCGGGCGGTGGCCACCAGGCCGGTGCCCTGCAGGATGGCCAGCGCCACCGTCAGATAACGCGTGTACTGCGTGATCTTCGCCGTGCCGGACTGGCCCTCCTTCTTGAGGGCTTCCAGGCGCGGGATGACCACGGTCAGCAGCTGCAGGATGATGCTCGCCGTGATGTACGGCATGATGCCGAGGGCGAAGACGGTGATCTGCAGCAGCGCGCCGCCGCTGAACATGTTGACGAGACCGAAGAGTCCCTGATTGCCGGATGCCTCTTTCACGCACTGCTGGACGGCTTGGTAGTTGACGCCGGGGATCGGGATGTGGGTACCGACCCGGTAGACCACGATGATGCCCAGCGTGAAGAGCAGCTTCTTGCGCAGGTCGGGCGTCCTGAACGCCCGGGCGAACGCGGTGAGCACGGTGCCTCCTGCGACCCCCGCGCAACTGCGTCAAGGGTGACGGTCTTGAGGTTCGACAAAGACAAATACGTAACGGTCAACTGCCGATCAGAGTGCCCCATGTGAAGCACCCAAGGAAAGTGGGCAGTGCAGGCAACCTTACCGGCGACACTGCTCCCTTGGAACGACCGACCGGGGATACCCCATTTGTAGGGCATCCCCGGTCGGGTTCGTTCAGGTCATCGAGTCACCCGAGTGGGTCAGACGAGCTCGGTGACGGTGCCGCCGGCAGCGGTGATCTTCTCCTTGGCGGAGCCGGAGACGGCGTCGACCGTCACCTGCAGCGCCACGGAGACCTCGCCCTGGCCGAGCACCTTGACCAGGCTGTTCTTGCGAACGGCGCCCTTGGCCACCAGACCCTCGACCGTGACCTCGCCACCCTCGGGGTAGAGCGCGGCCAGCTTGTCGAGGTTCACGACCTGGTACTCGGTCTTGAACGGGTTCTTGAAGCCCTTCAGCTTCGGGAGGCGCATGTGCAGCGGCATCTGGCCGCCCTCGAAGCGCTCCGGAACCTGGTAGCGGGCCTTGGTGCCCTTGGTACCACGACCGGCCGTCTTACCCTTCGACGCCTCACCACGACCGACACGGGTCTTGGCGGTCTTGGCGCCCGGGGCGGGACGGAGGTTGTGGATCTTCAGCGGGTTGCTCTCCGCCATGATCAGTCGACCTCCTCGACCGACACGAGGTGGCGGACGGTGTGCACCATGCCGCGGAACTCGGGGCGGTCCTCCTTGACGACCACGGTGTTGATCCCCTTGAGACCAAGCGACCGCAGGGTGTCACGGTGGTTCTGCTTGCTGCCGATGTAGGACTTGACCTGCGTGATCTTCAGCTGAGCCATCACGCACCCGCCCCGGCACGCGCACGCAGCAGGGCCGCGGGCGCAACGTCCTCGAGCGGCAGACCACGGCGGGCCGCGATCTCCTCGGGACGCTGCAGACCCTTCAGGGCCGCCACGGTCGCGTGCACGATGTTGATCGCGTTGTCGGAGCCGAGCGACTTCGACAGCACGTCGTGGATGCCGGCGCACTCCAGGACGGCACGCACGGGACCACCGGCGATCACACCGGTACCCGGCGAGGCCGGCTTGAGGAGCACGACACCGGCGGCCTTCTCACCCTGAATGGGGTGCGGGATGGTGCCCTGGATCCGCGGGACCTTGAAGAAGTGCTTCTTGGCCTCCTCGACACCCTTGGCGATGGCGGCCGGCACCTCCTTGGCCTTGCCGTATCCGACACCCACGGTGCCGTCACCGTCGCCCACCACGACCAGCGCGGTGAAGCTGAAGCGACGACCACCCTTCACAACCTTGGCGACGCGGTTGATCGCGACGACGCGCTCAACGTACGCGGTCTTCTCGGCGGCAGCAGCGCCGCCGTCACGGCCCTTCCGGTCCCGCCGCTCGCCGCCACCGGCACCGCCACCGCGGCGCTGGGGTCCAGCCATTGGATTACCTCTCTCTATTCCGCTAGCTACGGCGGCTCAGAACCTGAGCCCGGCCTCGCGGGCGGCGTCCGCCAGGGCGGCGATGCGCCCGGCGTACTGGTTGCCACCACGGTCGAACACGACGGCCTCGACACCGGCGGCCTTGGCACGCTCGGCGACCAGGGCGCCGACCTGCTTGGCCTGCGCGGACTTGTCGCCCTCGGCACCGCGGATCGACGTGTCCAGCGTGGACGCCGATGCCAGCGTGTGGCCCTTCAGGTCGTCGATCACCTGCGCCACGATGTGACGGTTGGAGCGGGTCACGACCAGACGGGGACGCTCCGCCGTACCGGCGATCCGCTTGCGGATCCGGATGTGGCGGCGCTTGATCGCGGCGCGCTTGTAGGCGTCGCCCTTGAGGATCTTCTGCCCGTATGCCATGGCTTACTTACCCGCCTTTCCGACCTTGCGGCGGATGACTTCGCCCTCGTACTTGACGCCCTTGGCCTTGTACGGGTCAGGCTTGCGCAGCTTGCGGATGTTGGCCGCAACCTCGCCGACCTTCTGCTTGTCGATGCCCTCGACCGAGAACCGGGTCGGGGCCTCCACCTTGAAGGAGATGCCCTCGGGGGCCTCGACCACGATCGGGTGGCTGTAACCGAGAGCGAACTCCAGGTTCGAACCCTTGGCGGTCACGCGGTAGCCGACACCGCTGATCTCGAGCTTCTTCACGTAACCCTGGGTCACGCCGGTGATCATGTTCGCCACCAGCGTGCGGGACAGGCCGTGCAGGGCCTTGTTCTGACGCTCGTCGTTGGGGCGGGTCACCTGCAGGGTGCCGTCGTCGCCCTTGGCGATCTCGATCGGCGCCACGACGGTGTGGGTCAGCGAGCCCTTGGGGCCCTTGACCGAGACCGTACGGCCGTCGATGGTGACGTCCACGCCGGCGGGAACCGCGATGGGGAGCTTGCCGATGCGCGACATAGCTGTTTCCTCCGTTCCCTTCTGCTACCAGACGTAGGCGAGGACTTCCCCACCCACGCCCTTCTTGCCGGCCTGCTTGTCGGTGAGGAGCCCGTACGACGTGGAGATGATCGCCACGCCGAGGCCGCCGAGCACCTTCGGCAGGGAGGTGGACTTCGCGTACACCCGGAGACCGGGCTTGGAGATCCGCTTGATGCCCGCGATGGAGCGCTCACGGTTGGGGCCGAACTTCAGCTCCAGGACGAGGGACTTGCCGACCTCGGCGTCCTCGACCTGCCAGCCCGTGATGAAGCCCTCCTGCTGGAGGATCTCCGCGATGTGCGACTTGATCTTCGAGTGCGGCATCGCCACGGAGTCGTGGTACGCCGAGTTCGCGTTCCGCAGACGCGTCAGCATGTCTGCGATCGGATCAGTCATGGTCATGAATTGGCCTTCGGCCTCTCTCGCCGGGGTTTCCTGGTGCGCCGTCCCTCTCCCCGATCCGAGACGGGACGGGTGCGGCGCGGTGGACCTACGGCGTAGTAAGCAAACATTAGTGGGCCGTGCCCACGGGCGGTGGTCAGGCGCCCAACCCTCCAAGCCTAAGCCATGGAACGAAGGGCACCTGACACGCCCACTGCTTACCGAGAGCCCTGGGAATCCCGAACGGGCGGGATTACCAAGAGCTCTTGGTCACGCCCGGCAGCTCGCCACGGTGAGCCATCTCACGAAGGCACACGCGGCACAGGCCGAACTTGCGGTACACGGAGTGCGGACGGCCACAGCGCTGGCAGCGGGTGTAGCCACGCACACCGAACTTGGGCTTGCGAGCAGCCTTGGCAATCAGAGCCTTCTTCGCCATCTCGCTCACGCCTCCTTGAACGGGAAGCCGAGGTGACGAAGGAGCGCGCGGCCCTCAGCGTCGTTGGTCGCCGTGGTGACCACGGTGATGTCCATACCCCGGACGCGGTCGATCTTGTCCTGGTCGATCTCGTGGAACATGACCTGCTCGGTGAGACCGAAGGTGTAGTTGCCACGGCCGTCGAACTGCTTGGGGGACAGACCGCGGAAGTCGCGGATGCGCGGCAGCGCGAGCGACAGGGTGCGGTCCAGGAACTCCCACATGCGGTCGCCACGGAGCGTGACGTGGGCACCGATCGGCTGCCCCTCGCGCAGCTTGAACTGCGCGATGGACTTGCGGGCCTTGGTGACGGCCGGCTTCTGACCGGTGATCGTGGTGAGGTCGCGGATGGCGCCCTCGATCAGCTTGGAGTCGCGGGCGGCGTCGCCCACACCCATGTTGACCACGATCTTGACGAGGCCCGGGATCTGCATGACGTTCTCGTACTTGAACTCGTCACGCAGCTTCGAGGCGATCTCGTCGCGGTACTTCGTCTTCAGACGCGGAGTGGTGGTGGTAGCCATCAGATGTCCTCACCCGTCCGCTTGGCAACGCGGATCTTGTTGCCCTCTTCGTCGAAGCGGTAGCCGACACGCGTGACGACCTTCTTGCCGTCCTTCTCCACGACCAGCTGGACGTTGGAGATGTGGACCGGCGCCTCGGTGGTCACGATGCCGCCGGCCTGGGAACCGCGAGCGGTCGGGCCGGCCTTGGTGTGCTTCTTGACCCGGTTGACACCCTCGACCAGGACGCGGTCCTCGCGCGGGTAAGCGGCAATGACCTTGCCCTGCTTGCCCTTGTCCTTGCCGGTGATGACCTGGACCAGGTCGCCCTTCTTGATCTTCATGCTTACAGCACCTCCGGCGCGAGCGAGATGATCTTCATGAACTTCTTCTCGCGCAGCTCACGGCCGACCGGGCCGAAGATGCGGGTGCCGCGAGGGTCGCCGTCGTTCTTCAGAATGACGGCGGCGTTCTCGTCGAAGCGGATGTACGAGCCGTCCGGACGGCGGCGCTCCTTGACGGTGCGAACGATGACCGCCTTGACGACGTCACCCTTCTTCACGTTGCCACCGGGGATCGCGTCCTTGACGGTGGCGACGATGACGTCACCGATGCCCGCGTAGCGGCGACCGGAGCCACCGAGCACACGGATGCAAAGGATCTCCTTCGCGCCCGTGTTGTCGGCGACACGCAGCCGCGACTCCTGCTGGATCACGTCTATCTCCTGTTTGTCTGCCGGTTCCCGGCAGGGGTTCCTTCACGCAACCCCTGCCGAGCCTGGCGGAACTGTCCTGCGAGGCAACTGCCCCGCAGGAATTACTACTTGGCCTTCTCGAGGATCTCGACGACGCGCCAGTGCTTGGTGGCGGACAGCTTCCGGGTCTCCATCAGGAGGACACGGTCGCCGATGCCGGCAGCGTTCTGCTCGTCGTGCGCCTTGAGCTTGTTGGTACGGCGGATGACCTTGCCGTACAGCGCGTGCTTCACACGGTCCTCGACGGCGACGACGACGGTCTTGTCCATCTTGTCGCTGACGACCAGGCCCTCACGGGTCTTGCGGGCGTTGCGCTCGGTCGTTTCAGTCACGTTGCTCTCGCTCATCAGGCGCTCTCCACCGTTTCGATGCCCAGCTCACGCTCGCGCATCAGGGTGTAGATCCGCGCGATGTCCTTGCGGACCGCCTTCAGACGGCCATGGTTCTCAAGCTGACCGGTCGCCGCCTGGAAGCGGAGGTTGAACAGCTCTTCCTTGGCCTCGCGGAGCTTGTCCAGCAGCTCCTCGTTGCCCAGCTCGCGCAGCTCGGACGCCTTGGTACCGGCCGACATCACGCTTCACCTGCCTCGCGCTTGACGATCCGGCACTTCATCGGCAGCTTGTGGGCCGCACGGGTCAGCGCCTCACGGGCGATCTTCTCATTGGGGTACGACAGCTCGAACATCACGCGTCCGGGCTTGACGTTGGCGATCCACCACTCCGGAGAACCCTTACCGGAACCCATGCGGGTCTCGGCCGGCTTCTTCGTCAGCGGACGGTCCGGGTAGATGTTGATCCAGACCTTGCCGCCACGCTTGATGTGACGGGTCATGGCGATACGAGCCGCCTCGATCTGGCGGTTCGTGACGTACGCCGGGGTCAGCGCCTGGATGCCGTACTCGCCGAACGCAACCGTCGTGCCACCCTTGGCAGCGCCGTCGCGCTTCGGGTGGTGCTGCTTGCGGTGCTTGACCCTACGGGGGATCAGCATGTCGGTCAGGCCTCCGTTCCGGTGCTCTCAGCCGGAGCGGACGCGGGAGCCTCGGCCTTGGGGGCCTCGGCGCCGGCAGCCTGCTGCGGCTTACGACCGCGCCGTTCGCCACCGCGGCCACCACGGGCCGGGCGGTCGGCACCGCCACGCGCCGGGCGGTTGCCCGCACGGGCGGCGGCGTTCTCGGCGCGGACCTCGGCGATGTTCTTGACGTCGCCCTTGTAGATCCAGACCTTCACACCGATGCGGCCGAAGGTCGTCTTGGCCTCGAAGAAGCCGTAGTCCACGTTCGCGCGGAGCGTGTGCAGGGGCACCCGGCCCTCGCGGTAGAACTCCGAGCGGGACATCTCGGCGCCGCCGAGGCGGCCACCGCACTGGATCTTGATGCCCTTGGCGCCCGCCTTCATCGCCGACTGCATGCTCTTGCGCATGGCGCGGCGGAAGGAGACGCGGGAGGACAGCTGCTCGGCGACGGCCTGGGCCACCAGCTGAGCGTCCGTCTCCGGGTTCTTGACCTCGAGGATGTTCAGCTGGACCTGCTTGCCGGTCAGCTTCTCCAGGTCACCGCGGATGCGGTCGGCCTCGGCGCCGCGGCGGCCGATGACGATGCCCGGGCGCGCGGTGTGGATGTCCACGCGGACGCGGTCACGGGTGCGCTCGATCTCGACCTTGGAGATGCCGGCGCGCTCCATGCCGGACGTCATCATCCGACGGATGGCGACGTCTTCCTTGACGTAGTCCTTGTACAGCTTGTCGGCGTACCAGCGCGACTTGAAGTCGGTGGTGACACCGAGCCGGAACCCATGCGGGTTTACCTTCTGGCCCATTACCGGGTTCCTTCCTTGCTGCTGACGACCACGGTGATGTGGCTGGTCCGCTTGCGGATCCGGTAGGCACGGCCCTGGGCCCGCGGGCGGAACCGCTTCAGGGTCGGGCCCTCGTCGACGTACGCCTCGGAGACGAACAGCGAGTCGGCGTCGGAGTGGTCGTAGTTGTGCGCGGCGTTGGCGATGGCGCTGTCCAGCACCTTGCCCACCGGCACCGAGGCTGCCTGCGGAGCGAATCGCAGAACAGCCTGGGCCTCCGTGGCGTCCATGCCACGGATGAGGTCCACCACACGGCGGGCCTTCATGGGCGTGACGCGGATGTACCGCGCCTGGGCCCTGGCTTCCATGGTTGTCCCTTCAGAGTTACTTGCTTGTCTGGTGCGATCCGCGCCTAGCGGCGCTTCGACTTCCGGTCGTCCTTGACGTGGCCCCGGAAGGTGCGGGTCGGCGAGAACTCGCCGAGCTTGTGGCCGACCATCGACTCGGTGACGAACACCGGGATGTGGATCTTGCCGTTGTGCACCGCGATCGTGTGGCCGAGCATGGCCGGGACGATCATCGAGCGACGGGACCAGGTCTTGATGACGTTCTTGGTGCCGGCTTCGTTCTGGGTGTCCACCTTCTTCATCAGGTGGTCGTCGACGAAGGGCCCCTTCTTCAAGCTACGAGGCATCTCAACCCGTCCTTAGCGCTTCTTGTTCGTCTTGCGGCGGCGGACGATGTACTTGTTCGACGCCTTCTTGGGCGAACGAGTACGGCCTTCCTTCTTGCCCCACGGGGACACAGGGTGGCGGCCACCGGAGGTCCGGCCCTCACCACCACCGTGCGGGTGGTCCACCGGGTTCATGACCACACCACGGACGGTCGGGCGAACACCCAGCCACCGCTTGCGGCCCGCCTTGCCCCAGTTGATGTTGCTCTGCTCGGCGTTGCCGACCTCGCCGACAGTGGCGCGGCAGCGGACGTCGACCAGGCGGATCTCACCGGACGGCATGCGCAGGTGGGCCATGGAGCCCTCCTTCGCGAGCAGCTGCACGGAGGCACCGGCCGAGCGGGCGAACTTGGCGCCGCCGCCCGGACGCAGCTCGATGGCGTGCAGCGTGGTACCGACCGGGATGTTGCGCAGGGCGAGGTTGTTGCCCGGCTTGATGTCGGCCCCGGGGCCGTTCTCGACGCGGTCGCCCTGGCTCAGGCCACGCGGCGCGAGGATGTAGCGCTTCTCGCCGTCCACGTAGTGCAGGAGCGCGATGCGCGCGGTGCGGTTGGGGTCGTACTCGATGTGCGCGACCTTCGCCGGCACGCCGTCCTTGTCGTGCCGACGGAAGTCGATCACACGGTAGGCGCGCTTGTGTCCGCCACCCTGGTGGCGAACGGTCACACGACCGGCGTTGTTACGGCCGCCCTTGCTGTGCAGGGGGCGGACCAGCGACTTCTCCGGCGTGGACCGCGTGACCTCGACGAAGTCGGCGACGCTGGCGCCACGACGGCCCGGCGTAGTCGGCTTGTACTTGCGGATTCCCATTGTCTCTCAGTCCTCGGAAGATTCCCGATTATCTGGACGCTCCGACCGCTTACGCGGTCGGACCGCCGAAGATGTCGATGCGGTCGCCCTCGGCGAGGGTCACGATCGCGCGCTTGGTGGCGGCGCGCTGGCCGAAGCCCGTGCGGGTCCGCTTGCGCTTGCCCTGGCGGTTGATCGTGTTGACCCCGGTGACCTTGACCGAGAAGACCGCCTGGACGGCCTCCTTGATCTGGGTCTTGTTGGCACGCGGGTCGACGACGAACGTGTACTTGTTCTCGTCGAGGAGCGCGTAGCTCTTCTCGGACACGACCGGCTTGAGCAGGACGTCACGGGGGTCCGTGTAGGCCTTGCTCGCCGGGGTGACGACGGTGTTCTTGCCCTCGGCGGCGTGGCGCCTCGCCTTGGCGACGCGCGCGGCCTTGGCGGCCTTGGCGGCCTTCGAGGCGATAGCGGGGTGACGGACAGCCATCAGACCTCGCTCCCTTCGGTGTCATTGTTCCGCGCAGCAGCTGGCGCGCCGGACACGAAGGACTCGAACGCGGCCTGGGTGAAGACCACGTCGTCCGAGACGAGAACGTCGTACGTGTTCAGCTGGCCCGGCTCCAGGATGTGCACCTGGGGCAGGTTGCGGGCGGACAGCCACGCGGCCTCGTCGGCGCGGTCGACGACCAGGAGCAGGTTCTTGCGCTCGCTGATCTTGCCGAACAGGCTCCTGGCGGCCTTCGTGCTGGGGGCCTCGCCCTCGACCACGCCGGAGACGACGTGGATGCGGCTGTGCCGGGCCCGGTCGGTGAGGGCACCGCGCAGGGCGGCGGCCTTCATCTTCTTCGGGGTCCGCTGCGAGTAGTCACGCGGCTGCGGGCCGTGCACGACGCCACCGCCGGCGAACTGCGGCGCACGGGTCGAACCCTGGCGGGCGCGGCCGGTGCCCTTCTGGCGGTACGGCTTCTTGCCACCACCACGGACCTCGCCACGGGTCTTGGTCTTGTGGGTGCCCTGGCGGGCAGCGGCCAGCTGCGCGACGACGACCTGGTGGATCAGCGGAACGCTGACCTTGGCGTCGAAGATCTCCGCGGGGAGCTCGACGGAACCGGCCTTCTCGCCCGCCGGCGAAAGGATGTCAACAGTGCTCATCGGTTACCTCAGGCCCCCTTGGCCGCGGTGCGGACCAGGACGAGGCCGCCGTTCGGACCGGGAACCGCGCCCTTGATGAGCAGCAGACCCTTCTCCGCGTCAACGGCGTGGACGGTCAGGTTCTGGGTGGTGACCCGCTCGTTGCCCATGCGACCCGCCATGCGGAGGCCCTTGAACACACGACCCGGGGTGGCGCAGCCACCGATGGAGCCGGGGGAGCGGTGCTTGCGCTGGGTACCGTGCCCGGCGCCGAGGCCACGGAAGTTGTGGCGCTTCATGACACCGGCGAAGCCCTTGCCCTTGCTCTTGCCGGTGACGTCGACCTTGAGGCCGGCCTCGAACACCTCGGCGGTGATCTCCTGGCCCAGCGTGTACTCGGAGGCGTCCGACGTGCGGATCTCGACGAGGTGACGACGCGGGGTGACGTCGGCCTTGGCGAAGTGACCCTTCAGGGGCTTGTTCACCTTGCGCGGGTCGATCTCGCCGAAGGCGATCTGGACGGACTCGTAGCCGTCGGCGTCATTGGTACGGACCTGGGTGACGACATTGGGCCCGGCCTTGACGACGGTGACGGGAACAACGCGGTTGTTCTCGTCCCACACCTGCGTCATGCCGAGCTTCTCGCCCAGGATGCCCTTGATCTGCTTAGCCATCTCTCAGATCACCGCGCCTCAGAGCTTGATCTCGATGTCGACACCGGCCGGGAGGTCGAGTCGCATCAGAGAGTCAACGGTCTTGGGGGTCGGGTCGAGGATGTCGATCAGGCGCTTGTGCGTGCGCATCTCGAAGTGCTCGCGCGAGTCCTTGTACTTGTGCGGCGACTTGATGACGCAGTACACGTTCTTCTCAGTGGGCAGCGGCACCGGGCCCGCGACCGACGCACCAGTACGGGTCACCGTCTCGACGATCTTCTTCGCCGAGGAGTCGATGACCTCGTGGTCGTAGGCCTTGAGCCGGATGCGGATCTTCTGTCCCGCCATGGCTACTCAGTAGTCCTGTCTCTTCTTACGCTCCGGAACCCGGTGTTCCCTTCGCCCTCTCCGACCCACGCGGTCGGGCGTGTCGCACCCCCGCTGACACAGATGTCCCTTGTTCGAACATCCCTGGCGGGGAATGCACACGGCCCTTCCGGAACCGCAGACCGGGGACGGAAGGCCCACCGGGCGCCTGGCCGGTGCCGCGCCGACACTTCCCGGAAGATTCCCGTACGTCCAACCCACATGGGGTTGACGAGTACTGTGGGACTAGCTTCCGGTCCTCCCGGCGGGAGGCGCACAGCATCAACACTCGACCGAGCAACTCGGACAGTCTGCCACAGTGGGCGGGGGGCTGGCCAATCGAGCGGAAGAGAGTACCCCGGGGGTGGCATGGGTCAAACCGAGACCCACGGACCGTTCACCCACAACTCGCCGTCGCACACGGTCAGCCCGCCCCCGCGCTCGGACGCGGCGCTCCGCTGTCCACTGCTCCGCGAGGTGGGCACCGTCCCGAGTGAAGAGGACCTCGGCCGTGGCCGAACCGTCCTCGCGCATCCGCCACTTGGCGGTGCGCCGGATCATCCGGATCACCGGGGACGGCGCGCCCTGCCTCGCGGGAACCGCCGCACGGGGTGCCGTTCGTCTCAGATGACGCCCTGTGCCAGCATCGCGTCGGCGACCCGCTCGAAGCCGGCGATGTTCGCGCCGGTCACATAGTCGCCGGGGAAGCCGTAGCGTTCGGCGGTCTCATGACACGTGGTGTGGATGTCCGCCATGATGCGGGCCAGTTCCTCCTCGACACGGGCGGCCCCCCACGCGGTGCGTGACGCGTTCTGTGCCATCTCCAGGGCGCTGACCGCGACCCCGCCCGCGTTCGCCGCCTTGCCGGGGCCGAAGGCCACCCCCGCGCGCTGGAACAGGTGCACGGCCTGCGGTGTCGTCGGCATGTTCGCGCCCTCCGACACCGCCTTCACACCGTTGCGGACGAGGGTGGCCGCGTCGTTCTCGTCCAGCTCGTTCTGCGTCGCCGCCGGCAGCGCGACATCGGCCGGGACGTCCCAGACCCGCCCGCCGGACACGAACCGCGCGGACCCGCCCCTGCGCTCGGCGTAGGTACTGATCCGGCCGCGTTCGACCTCCTTGACCTGCTTGAGCAGATCCAGGTCGATGCCCTTGTCGTCGACCACGTACCCGCTGGAGTCCGAGCAGGTCAGCGGGTTCGCACCGAGGGCGAGCAGCTTCTCTATGGTGTAGATGGCGACGTTTCCCGAGCCGGAGACGACCGCCGTCCGGCCCTCCAGGTCCTCGCCCCGCACGCGCAGCATCTCCGCCGCGAACAGCACGTTCCCGTACCCGGTCGCCTCGGGCCGGATCAGGGACCCGCCCCAGTGCGGGCCCTTGCCGGTGAGGACGCCGGACTCCCAGCGGTTGGTGATCCGCCGGTACTGGCCGAACAGGTAACCGATCTCACGGGTGCCGACGCCGATGTCACCCGCCGGCACGTCGGTGTGCTCACCGATGTGCCGATACAGCTCCGTCATGAACGACTGGCAGAACCGCATGACCTCCGTGTCGCTGCGGCCGTGCGGGTCGAAGTCGCTGCCGCCCTTGCCGCCGCCGATGCCGAGCCCGGTGAGCGCGTTCTTGAAGATCTGCTCGAAACCGAGGAACTTCACGATGCCGAGGTTCACCGACGGGTGGAAGCGCAGGCCCCCCTTGTACGGGCCGAGCGCGCTGTTGAACTCGACACGGAAACCGCGGTTGACGTGGACCCGGCCGTGATCGTCCTGCCACGGCACCCGGAAGATGATCTGCCGCTCCGGCTCGCACAGCCGCTCGACGAGTCCCGGCTCCGCGTACTCCGGACGGGCCGCGAGCACCGGCGCGAGCGTCTCCAGCACCTCGCGGACGGCCTGGTGGAACTCGGGTTGGGCCGGGTTGCGATGCTCGATCTCGGTCCGCACGATGTCCAGTGAGGACGGCGAGGGCAGCAGGGTCGGCGAGAGTCTCGCTTCGGATCGGGTGGTCACGTGGTCCCCTTCCGGGCACGGCTGTCACCGGTACGTACCGGTGGTGAGCGCTCGGCGCCGTTGCCGCGCGCAGGACTGGGGCCGCCCCGGGGGTGGACATCCGGGGGCGGCCGGCACCTCAGTGTTACCCCTGTGTAAACGCCGAGGCCAGCCCCCCTACCGCGGATGTCCGCCATCTGAGACCCACACCCCCGGACAACCAACTCCCCGAGACCGACATCACACCCCGGAACGCGCCGGCGCTGTCGCTCGCCGTTGGCTCAGTTCGTGAAGCGGAACGTTGAGGTGATGGCGTCGAAGATGTCGAAGAACGAGTCGGCCAGGTCGAGTACCTGGCTGCTGCCGGCGACGAGGGCCACCTTGCCCTCCTGGCCCGGAACCGGGATGTAGGTCTGCATCAGCACGGCCCGGACGGTGCGATTGAGGCTGTCGTCCGGGACGGGGATGTCCTCGATGCCATGGGTACGGGCGGCCGGACCGACCCCGGGTATGTCGACGGTCGTCACCTTCCGCCAGGAGTCACCCGGCTTCCTCGCTTCCTTGACGGCGAGTTGGGAGGCGATCGCGGCGGGATCGTTGGCCAGCGGCGCCCCCTCACTGGTGCGTCCGCCGACCAGCGAGACGGTGACCGAGCCGGTGATCGGGGTGTCCCCGCCGAAGCTCTCGGCCATGCAACCGCAGTACAGCGCGCCGGACTTCCAGGCGTCGGCCGCGGCCCTCCGCAGAAAGCCGGTGTACGTGTCGCGGTACGGAGCCAGTTCCGGGCGCTGCTCGACCCGCTCGTTCACCATGCGCCGGATCGAGTCGTCACGCGACTCCGGGCGTACGTCGAACTCCCACCACGACTCCGGCACCTTGATGCGGAAGCCGCCGCGCTCGATGGTGAGCGTCTCCATGTAGCGGGCCATCGCTGTCATGTCCCCCGTTTCGTCGGTCACTTGTCCAGGCAGCATGCTGTTGTACGGTGCGGCCCAGACTACGAGAACGGGGGACGGACGCATGGGCAAGGGCAAGAGCGACCTCTCGCTCCCGCTGACCGAACTTGAGGACTACGGCCGGCGTCTGCGCTCGATCAAGACCCGCCTGAACCACACCAAGAAGCTCTTCGAGTCCTACAAGGACGACATCGGCGACGGCAAGGTCAACGACGCGCTGGACGACTTCGAGTCGAACTGGGAGGACGGCCGCGAGGACATCACCCGGCAACTGGACGCCCTCGCCGACATGTCCGACACGGTGGTGCGCGAGTTCCGGAAGCTCGACGACGACCTGGCGAAGAAGGTCGACGACGCGGTGAAGACTGAGGACAGACGAGGCCCGCGGCAACAGCGGCCGGAATGACCCCCTGAACGCCCTCCGGCCCCGCCGCTCCCCCGACCGTCGTGCGCCCCCGCCCGGACGAACGCCGAAAGGCCCGTACGACCGGAGTCGTACGGGCCTCTCAGAGACCTGCCGGGTCAGCCCGAGATCACTTGTTGATCTTGGTGACCTGGCCGGCGCCCACCGTACGGCCACCCTCACGGATGGCGAACTTCAGGCCCTCTTCCATGGCGATGGGCTGGATGAGCTCCACCTTCATCTCGGTGTTGTCACCCGGCATGACCATCTCGGTGCCCTCGGGGAGGGTCACGACGCCGGTCACGTCCGTCGTACGGAAGTAGAACTGCGGACGGTAGTTGTTGAAGAACGGCGTGTGGCGGCCACCCTCGTCCTTGGAGAGGATGTAGGCCTGCGCCTCGAACTCGGTGTGCGGGGTGACCGAGCCCGGCTTGATGATGACCTGGCCGCGCTCGACGTCCTCGCGCTTGATGCCGCGGAGGAGCAGACCGACGTTCTCACCGGCCTGGCCCTCGTCGAGCAGCTTGCGGAACATCTCGATACCGGTGACCGTGGTGGAGGTCTTCTCGGTCTTGATGCCGATGATGTCGACGGTCTCGTTGACCTTGAGGACACCACGCTCGATACGGCCGGTGACGACCGTACCGCGACCGGTGATGGTGAAGACGTCCTCGATCGGCATCAGGAACGGCTTGTCGATGTCGCGCTCCGGCTCCGGGATCGCGCTGTCGACGGCGTCCATCAGGTCCAGGACCGACTGGCCCCACTCCTTGTCGCCCTCGAGGGCCTTGAGCGCCGAGACCTTGACGACCGGAACGTCGTCGCCCGGGAACTCGTACTCGGAGAGGAGCTCACGGACCTCGAGCTCGACGAGCTCCAGGATCTCCTCGTCGTCCACCATGTCGGCCTTGTTCAGGGCGACGACGATGTACGGAACGCCGACCTGGCGAGCCAGGAGCACGTGCTCCTTGGTCTGCGGCATCGGGCCGTCGGTGGCGGCGACCACCAGGATGGCGCCGTCCATCTGCGCGGCACCGGTGATCATGTTCTTGATGTAGTCCGCGTGACCCGGGCAGTCGACGTGGGCGTAGTGACGCGCCTCCGTCTGGTACTCGACGTGCGCGATGGAGATGGTGATACCGCGCTGGCGCTCCTCAGGAGCCTTGTCGATCTGGTCAAAGGCCGAGGCCTCGTTCAGGTCCGGGTACTTGTCGTGCAGCACCTTGGTAATGGCGGCCGTGAGGGTCGTCTTACCGTGGTCGATGTGACCGATGGTGCCGATGTTGACGTGCGGCTTAGTCCGCTCGAACTTCGCCTTCGCCACTGGGGTCCTCCTGTGGAGTGGTTCTGTACGCCTTACTTCATCGGCGCCAGGTGATCTTTGCTGTAAAGGCCCGGAACCCGGGGGCGTTCCGTCCGCGTTTGCGGGGGAATGCCCCTGGAGGCTCCGGAGTCAAGCCTACGGCGTGTGAACGGGGTGCGTTACTCGCCCTTGGCCTTCGCGATGATCTCCTCGGCGACGTTCCGCGGAACCTCGGCGTAGGAGTCGAACTGCATCGAGTAGCTTGCGCGACCCGACGTCTTGCTGCGGAGGTCGCCGACGTAGCCGAACATCTCCGACAGGGGCACAAGGCCCTTGACGACGCGGGCACCGGCCCGCTCCTCCATGGCCTGGATCTGACCACGGCGGGAGTTGATGTCGCCGATGACCTCACCCATGTAGTCCTCGGGCGTGGTGACCTCGACGGCCATCATCGGCTCCAGGAGCACGGGGCCGGCCTTGCGCGCGGCCTCCTTGAAGGCCTGCGAACCGGCGATCTTGAACGCGAGTTCGGAGGAGTCGACCTCGTGGTAGGCACCGTCGAGCAGGATGACCCGGACACCGGTCATCTCGTAGCCCGCCAGGATGCCGAACTGCATGGCCTCCTGCGCACCGGCGTCGACCGAAGGGATGTACTCCTTCGGGATGCGGCCACCGGTCACCTTGTTAACGAACTCGTACGAGGTGTCGCCACCCTCGAGCGGCTCGATCGAGATCTGCACCTTGGCGAACTGGCCGGTACCGCCAGTCTGCTTCTTGTGCGTGTAGTCGACCCGGTCGACCGTCTTGCGGATGGTCTCGCGGTACGCGACCTGCGGCTTGCCGACGTTGGCCTCGACCTTGAACTCACGGCGCATACGGTCGACCAGCACCTCGAGGTGCAGCTCGCCCATGCCGCCGATGATGGTCTGGCCGGTCTCCTCGTCCGAGTGGACCTGGAAGGACGGGTCCTCCTCGGCCAGGCGCTGGATCGCGATGCCCAGCTTCTCCTGGTCGCCCTTCGACTTGGGCTCGATGGCGACCTGGATGACCGGCGCCGGGAAGTCCATGGACTCCAGGATCACCGGGGCCTTCTCGTCGCTCAGCGTCTCACCGGTGGTGGTCTGCTTCAGGCCCATGACGGCGACGATGTCGCCGGCGCCCACCGCCTCGATCTCCTCACGCTTGTTGGCGTGCATGCGGTAGATCTTGCCGATGCGCTCCTTGCGGCCCTTGACCGAGTTGAGCACGGCGGTGCCGGACACCAGGCGGCCGGAGTACACCCGGACGAAGGTGAGCTTGCCCAGGTGCGGGTCGCTCATGATCTTGAACGCCAGCGCGGACAGCGGCTCGTCCTCGGACGGCTTGCGCGTGACGACGACCTCGGGGTCCTTGACGTCGTGGCCCTCGATGGCCTCGACGTCGAGCGGCGAGGGGAGGTAGCGCACGACCGCGTCGAGCAGGGGCTGAACGCCCTTGTTCTTGAACGCGGTACCGCAGAACACCGGGGTGACGGTGGTGCTGCTGCTCTTGCCGGACGCGATGGTGATACGACGGATCGCCGCGTACAGCTGCTCCTCGGTGGGCTCCTCGCCCTCCAGGTACAGCTCCATCAGCTCTTCGTCGTTCTCGGCGACGGCCTCGAGCAGCTTGCCGCGCCACTCGTCGGCGGCCTCGGTGTGGGTGGCCGGGATGTCGACGATGTCGTACATCTCGCCCTTGGAGGCCTCGGCGGACCACACCAGGGCCTTCATCTTCACCAGGTCGACGACGCCCCTGAAGTCCGCCTCGGCACCGATCGGCAGCTGCATGACCAGCGGCTGGGCGCCCAGACGGTCGGAGATCATGTCGACGCAGCGGTGGAACTCGGCACCGGTGCGGTCGAGCTTGTTGACGAAGCAGATACGCGGGACGCCGTAGCGGTCCGCCTGACGCCACACCGTCTCGGACTGCGGCTCAACGCCGGCGACGCCGTCGAACACCGTCACGGCACCGTCGAGGACGCGCAGGGAGCGCTCCACCTCGACCGTGAAGTCGACGTGGCCCGGGGTGTCGATGATGTTGATGGTGTGGTCGACGTCTTCCAGCGGCCAGTGACAGGTGGTGGCAGCAGAGGTGATCGTGATGCCACGCTCCTGCTCCTGCTCCATCCAGTCCATGGTGGCAGCGCCGTCATGGACCTCACCGAGCTTGTACGAAACGCCGGTGTAGAACAGGATCCGCTCGGTGGTGGTCGTCTTGCCCGCGTCGATGTGGGCCATGATCCCGATGTTGCGGACCTTGGCCAGGTCAAGTGAAGTGGTAGCCATAAGGCTTCAGTCTTCTCTCGGTCTCGATGTGGGTAGCGACTACCAGCGGTAGTGCGCGAAGGCCTTGTTGGACTCGGCCATCTTGTGCGTGTCCTCGCGCTTCTTCACCGCGGCACCGAGGCCGTTGGAGGCGTCGAGGAGCTCGTTCAGCAGCCGCTCGGTCATCGTCTTCTCGCGGCGGGCGCGGGAGTAACCGACGAGCCAGCGCAGCGCGAGCGTGTTGGCGCGACCGGGCTTGACCTCGATCGGAACCTGGTACGTCGCACCACCGACACGGCGGGACTTGACCTCGAGGGTCGGCTTGATGTTCTCGAGGGCGCGCTTCAGCGTGATGATCGGGTCGTTGCCCGTCTTCTCGCGCAGACCCTCCATGGCGCCGTAGACGATGCGCTCGGCGGTGGAGCGCTTGCCGTTCAGCAGCACCTTGTTGATCAGGGAGGTCACCAGAGGGGAGCCGTAAACCGGGTCGATGATGACCGGGCGCTTCGGGGCGGGGCCCTTACGAGGCATTCTTACTTCTCCTTCTTGGCGCCGTAACGGCTGCGGGCCTGCTTGCGGTTCTTGACGCCCTGGGTGTCCAGGGAGCCTCGGATGATCTTGTAGCGAACACCCGGCAGGTCCTTCACACGGCCGCCGCGCACGAGCACGATGGAGTGCTCCTGCAGGTTGTGTCCCTCACCCGGAATGTAAGCGGTGACCTCGATGCCGCTGGTCAGACGCACACGCGCGACCTTACGCAGGGCCGAGTTCGGCTTCTTCGGGGTGGTCGTGAACACACGCGTGCAGACGCCACGACGCTGGGGCGAACCCTCGAGTGCGGGCGTCTTGTTCTTCTCGACCTTGTCCTGCCGGCCCTTACGGACCAGCTGCTGGATCGTAGGCACTACTTCTCCGGTTTCTGTGTGCCGATGTGTACAGCTAACCTGGAACGCCTCCGACCCACGCGGTCGGGTGTGTCGAATCCCGCAGACTCCCGCCTGACGGCGGAAAAGTCGCAGATTACGGTGGCCGATGTCGGCTCGCCATGCGGTTGAAGGCACGCACGAGAGCCAGGGCACACCCCAGGCACAAGGTCTGAGCGTACCTAGCGCATTCGCTGCGGTCAAAACAAATGGGACGCGGCCGCCTCGCCCCGCGAGTGATGGCGAGCCCGAGCACCCTGTGTGATCTTCCCATCGCCAGGTCACCGCCCGCGCCGGAGCGGCCGGCGAGGCCTCAGGACCCGCCTGGAACACGGAGCCGAACACGCCGAAGGGCGGTCACCCCGTACCGGAGTGGCCGCCCTTCGGTTCAAGCTGCTCGCTTACTGGTTGTACGGACCGTAGTCGTAGTCCTCCAGCGGCACGGCCTGGCCGGAGCCCGTGCCGAACGGCGAGTAGTCGATGTCGTCGTAGCCGACGGCCGAGTACATCGCGGCCTTGGCCTCCTCGGTCGGCTCGACCCGGATGTTGCGGTAGCGGGACAGACCCGTACCGGCCGGGATGAGCTTACCGATGATGACGTTCTCCTTGAGGCCGATCAGGGAGTCGGACTTGGCGTTGATCGCCGCGTCCGTGAGGACCCTGGTCGTCTCCTGGAAGGACGCGGCCGACAGCCACGACTCCGTCGCCAGCGACGCCTTGGTGATACCCATGAGCTGCGGACGGCCGGAGGCCGGGTGACCGCCCTCCTGGACCACACGACGGTTCTCGTGCTCGAACTTCGAGCGCTCGACCAGCTCACCGGGCAGCAGCTCGGCGTCGCCGGACTCGATGATCGTCACACGGCGCAGCATCTGCCGGATGATGATCTCGATGTGCTTGTCGTGGATCGACACGCCCTGCGAGTTGTACACCTTCTGGACCTCGCCGACCAGGTGGACCTGGACGGCACGCTGACCCAGGATGCGCAGCACGTCGTGCGGGTTGGTGGCACCCACGGTGAGCTTCTGGCCCACCTCGACGTGCTCGCCCTCGCCGACCAGGAGTCGGGCGCGCTTCGAGATCGGGTAGGACGTCTCGTCGCTGCCGTCGTCCGGCGTGATGACGATCTTCTTGGTCTTCTCGGTCTCCTCGATCCGCACGCGGCCGGAGGCCTCGGAGATCGGGGCGACACCCTTCGGGGTACGAGCCTCGAAGAGCTCGACGACACGCGGCAGACCCTGGGTGATGTCGTCACCGGCCACACCACCGGTGTGGAAGGTACGCATCGTCAGCTGGGTGCCGGGCTCACCGATGGACTGGGCGGCGATGATGCCGACCGCCTCACCGATGTCGACCAGCTTGCCGGTGGCCAGCGAGCGGCCGTAGCACATGGCGCAGGTGCCGACCGCGGACTCGCAGGTCAGGACCGAGCGGGTCTTGACCTCCTCGATGCCCTGGAGGATCAGCTCGTCCATGAGCACGTCGCCCAGGTCGGTGCCGGCCGGGGCCAGCACCTTGCCGTCGACCACGATGTCCTCGGCGAGGCAGCGCGCGTACACGGACGTCTCGACGTTCTCCGCCTTGCGCAGGATGCCGTCGGCGCCGCGCTCGGCGATCTGCAGCTTGAGGCCACGGTCGGTGCCGCAGTCCTCCTCGCGGATGATGACGTCCTGCGAGACGTCCACCAGACGACGGGTCAGGTAACCCGAGTCGGCGGTACGCAGAGCGGTGTCCGCGAGACCCTTACGGGCACCGTGCGTGGAGATGAAGTACTCCAGCACGGACAGGCCCTCACGGAACGACGCCTTGATCGGACGCGGGATCGTCTCGTTCTTCGCGTTCGACACCAGACCACGCATACCGGCGATCTGACGCATCTGCATCATGTTGCCTCGTGCACCCGAGTTCACCATCATGAAGATCGGGTTGGTCTTCGGGAAGTTCTCGTTCATCGCCTCGGCGACCTCGTTGGTCGCCTTGGTCCAGATCGCGATGAGCTCCTGCGTGCGCTCGTCCTTGGTGATCAGACC
The DNA here is from genome assembly GCF_003688995.1 of Streptomyces shenzhenensis. Lineage (GTDB taxonomy): Bacteria > Actinomycetota > Actinomycetes > Streptomycetales > Streptomycetaceae > Streptomyces > Streptomyces shenzhenensis_A. Next base: position 24,926 of record NZ_PENI01000044.1, read on the forward strand.
GCGCTCGTACTGCTTCTGGACCTTCTCGTCCTGCGCCTCGTAGCCGCGGACGATCTCCTTCTTCGCCTCGGGAACGACGACGTCGGAGATGGCCACGGTGACACCGGAACGGGTCGCCCAGAAGAAGCCGGCCGCCTTCAGGTTGTCGAGCGTCGCCGCCACGATGACCTTCGGGTAGCGCTCGGCGAGGTCGTTGACGATCTCGGAGAGCTGCTTCTTGCCGACCTCGTAGTCGACGAACGGATAGTCCTCGGGCAGCAGCTCGTTGAAGAGCGCACGGCCCAGCGTGGTCTTCAGCCGGAAGCTGTCGCCGGTCTGGTACTCCGGCTCGCCCTCCTCGACGGCCGGCGGGGTCCAGCCGCGCGGCGGGATGGTGCCCACCGGGAAGCGGATGTCCACCTTCGACTGAAGCGACAGCTCACCGGCGTCGAACGCCATGATCGCCTCGGCCACGGAGGCGAAGGAACGGCCCTCGCCCTTGACGTCGCGCATCTCGCCGTCGGTGGTGAGGAAGAACAGACCGAGGACCATGTCCTGGGTCGGCATCGTCACCGGGCGGCCGTCGGCCGGCTTGAGGATGTTGTTCGAGGACAGCATCAGGATGCGGGCCTCGGCCTGCGCCTCCGCGGACAGCGGCAGGTGCACGGCCATCTGGTCACCGTCGAAGTCCGCGTTGAACGCGGTGCACACGAGCGGGTGGATCTGGATGGCCTTGCCCTCGACGAGCTGCGGCTCGAAGGCCTGGATGCCGAGGCGGTGCAGGGTGGGCGCACGGTTCAGCAGCACCGGGTGCTCGGCGATGACCTCTTCGAGGACGTCGTACACGACGGTGCGGCCGCGCTCCACCATGCGCTTGGCGCTCTTGATGTTCTGCGCGTGGTTCAGGTCGACCAGGCGCTTCATCACGAACGGCTTGAACAGCTCCAGCGCCATGGCCTTCGGCAGACCGCACTGGTGCAGCTTGAGCTGCGGGCCGACGACGATGACGGAACGCGCCGAGTAGTCGACTCGCTTGCCGAGCAGGTTCTGCCGGAAGCGGCCCTGCTTGCCCTTGAGCATGTCGGACAGCGACTTCAGCGGACGGTTGCCGGGGCCCGTGACCGGGCGGCCGCGGCGGCCGTTGTCGAAGAGCGCGTCGACGGCCTCCTGGAGCATGCGCTTCTCGTTGTTCACGATGATCTCGGGCGCACCGAGGTCGAGAAGCCGCTTCAGCCGGTTGTTGCGGTTGATGACACGGCGGTACAGGTCGTTCAGGTCGGAGGTCGCGAAGCGGCCACCGTCCAGCTGCACCATCGGACGCAGGTCCGGCGGGATGACCGGCACGCAGTCGAGAACCATGCCCTTGGGGCTGTTGGACGTCTGCAGGAACGCGGAGACGACCTTCAGCCGCTTGAGCGCACGGGTCTTCTTCTGGCCCTTGCCGGTACGGATGATCTCGCGGAGCTTCTCGGCCTCTTCGTCGAGGTCGAAGGACTCCAGGCGCTTCTGCAGCGCCGCGGCGCCCATCGAGCCGTCGAAGTACGTGCCGAAGCGGTCACGCAGCTCGCGGTAGAGCAGCTCGTCGCCCTCCAGGTCCTGGACCTTGAGGTTCTTGAAGCGGGTCCACACCTCGTCGAGGCGGTCGATCTCGCGCTGCGCACGGTCGCGCAGCTGCTTCATCTCACGCTCGGCACCCTCGCGCACCTTGCGGCGCACGTCGGCCTTGGCGCCCTCGGCCTCCAGCTCGGCGAGGTCCGCCTCCAGCTTCTTGGCACGGCCTTCGAGGTCGGCGTCGCGACGGTTCTCGACCTGCTGCCGCTCCACGGAGACATGCGCCTCCAGGGAGGGCAGGTCGCGGGTGCGGCGCTCCTCGTCGACGTACGTGATCATGTACGCCGCGAAGTAGATGACCTTCTCCAGGTCCTTCGGGGCGAGGTCGAGCAGGTAGCCGAGGCGCGACGGGACGCCCTTGAAGTACCAGATGTGCGTGACGGGCGCGGCCAGCTCGATGTGGCCCATCCGCTCACGGCGCACCTTGGCACGCGTGACCTCGACGCCACAGCGCTCGCAGATGATGCCCTTGAAACGGACGCGCTTGTACTTGCCGCAGTAGCACTCCCAGTCCCGGGTGGGGCCGAAGATCTTCTCGCAGAAGAGGCCGTCCTTCTCGGGCTTGAGGGTGCGGTAGTTGATGGTCTCGGGCTTCTTCACCTCGCCGTGGCTCCACTGACGGATGTCGTCAGCGGTGGCCAGGCCGATCCGGAGCTCGTCGAAGAAGTTGACGTCGAGCACTATGCGTCAATCCCTCTCAGGGTCGTAAGTCTGTGGTCTGAAACGGGGGCCTGGGGGTCGGCGGGGACTGGACCCTCATCTGGGTCCGGTCCCCGCCGGACTCCCGTCAGACCTCTTCGACGCTGCTCGGCTCGCGCCGGGACAGGTCGATGCCGAGCTCCTCCGCAGCGCGGAAGACGTCCTCGTCGGTGTCACGCATCTCGATGGACATACCGTCGCTGGACAGCACCTCCACGTTCAGGCAGAGCGACTGCATCTCCTTGATGAGCACCTTGAAGGACTCGGGGATGCCGGGCTCGGGGATGTTCTCGCCCTTGACGATGGCCTCGTAGACCTTCACGCGGCCGGTGACGTCGTCGGACTTGATGGTCAGCAGCTCCTGGAGGGCGTAGGCGGCGCCGTACGCCTCCAGCGCCCACACCTCCATCTCGCCGAAGCGCTGGCCGCCGAACTGGGCCTTACCACCCAGCGGCTGCTGGGTGATCATGGAGTACGGACCGGTCGAGCGGGCGTGCAGCTTGTCGTCGACCAGGTGGTGCAGCTTCAGGATGTACATGTAGCCGACCGAGATCGGGTCCGGGAAGGGCTCACCGGAGCGGCCGTCGAACAGCCGCGCCTTGCCGGACGGGAGGACCATGCGGTCACCGTCGCGGTTCGGGATGGTGTGCTCCAGCAGACCCGCCAGCTCGTCCTCGCGGGCACCGTCGAACACCGGGGTGGCGACGTTGGTGCGCGGGTCGACCTGGTCGGCGCCGATGTTCTGCAGGCGCTCCGCCCACTCGTCGGCGAGGCCGGAGACGTCCCAGCCCTGGCTGGCGAGCCAGCCGAGGTGGATCTCCAGCACCTGTCCCGGGTTCATTCGGGACGGCACACCGAGCGGGTTCAGGATGATGTCGACCGGGGTGCCGTCCTCCAGGAACGGCATGTCCTCGATCGGCAGGATCTTGGAGATGACGCCCTTGTTGCCGTGCCGGCCGGCGAGCTTGTCACCGTCGGTGATCTTGCGCTTCTGCGCGACGTAGACGCGGACCAACTGGTTCACGCCCGGCGGCAGCTCGTCGCCCTCCTCGCGGTCGAAGACGCGTACGCCGATGACCTTGCCGGTCTCGCCGTGCGGCACCTTCAGCGAGGTGTCACGGACCTCACGGGCCTTCTCACCGAAGATCGCGCGCAGCAGGCGCTCCTCGGGGGTCAGCTCGGTCTCACCCTTCGGGGTCACCTTGCCGACGAGGATGTCACCGGCGATGACCTCGGCACCGATGCGGATGATGCCGCGCTCGTCGAGGTCGGCCAGGACCTCCTCGGAGACGTTCGGGATGTCCCGGGTGATCTCCTCGGGGCCGAGCTTGGTGTCACGGGCGTCGACCTCGTGCTCCTCGATGTGGATCGAGGAGAGGACGTCGTCCTGCACGAGGCGCTGCGACAGGATGATCGCGTCCTCGTAGTTGTGACCCTCCCACGGCATGAACGCCACGAGCAGGTTCTTGCCGAGCGCCATCTCGCCGTTCTGGGTGGCCGGACCGTCGGCGAGGACCTGCCCCTCGACGATCCGGTCGCCCTCGTTGACGATGACCTTCTGGTTGACCGAGGTGCCCTGGTTGGAACGGGCGAACTTGGCCAGGCGATACGTGATGTACGTGCCGTCGTCGTTGGCCGTCGTGATGTAGTCGGCGGAGACCTCCTGGACCACACCGGCCTTCTCGGCCTTGACCACGTCGCCGGCGTCGACGGCGGACCGGTACTCCATGCCGGTGCCGACGAGCGGCGACTCGGACTTGATCAGCGGAACGGCCTGCCGCATCATGTTCGCGCCCATGAGGGCACGGTTGGCGTCGTCGTGCTCCAGGAAGGGGATCATGGCGGTCGCGACCGACACCATCTGGCGCGGCGAGACGTCCATGTAGTCCACGTCCTCGGGGCCGACGTAGTCGACCTCGCCGCCGCGGCGGCGGACCAGCACGCGGGCCTCGGCGAACCGGGACTCGTCGTTCAGCGGCGCGTTGGCCTGCGCGATGACGAAGCGGTCCTCCTCGTCGGCGGTCAGGTAGTCGACCTCGTCGCTGACCTGGCCGTCGACGACCTTGCGGTACGGCGTCTCGATGAAGCCGAACGCGTTGACCCGGCCGTACGAGGCGAGCGAGCCGATCAGACCGATGTTCGGGCCTTCCGGCGTCTCGATCGGGCACATGCGACCGTAGTGCGACGGGTGCACGTCACGGACCTCGAAGCCGGCCCGCTCACGGGAGAGACCACCCGGGCCGAGGGCGTTCAGACGCCGCTTGTGCGTCAGCCCCGACAGCGGGTTGTTCTGGTCCATGAACTGGGACAGCTGGCTGGTGCCGAAGAACTCCTTGATGGAGGCGACGACCGGCCGGATGTTGATCAGGGTCTGCGGCGTGATCGCCTCGACGTCCTGGGTGGTCATGCGCTCGCGCACGACGCGCTCCATACGGGCGAGACCCGTACGGACCTGGTTCTGGATCAGCTCGCCGACGCTGCGGATACGACGGTTGCCGAAGTGGTCGATGTCGTCGGTCTCGACCATGATCGAGCGGCCGGACTCGCCGACCGTCTCGGTCTCACCGGCGTGCAGCTTCACCAGGTACTTGATGGTGGCGATGACGTCGTCGGTGGTGAGCACACCGGCGTCCAGCGGCTCGTCCGCACCGAGCTTCTTGTTGACCTTGTAGCGGCCGACCTTCGCCAGGTCGTAGCGCTTCGGGTTGAAGTAGAGGTTCTCGAGCAGCGTCTGCGCGGCCTCACGCGTAGGGGGCTCGCCCGGGCGCAGCTTGCGGTAGATGTCGAGCAGCGCGTCGTCCTGGCCCTGGGTGTGGTCCTTCTCCAGGGTGGCGCGCATCGACTCGTATTCGCCGAACTCCTCCAGGATCTGCTCGGTCGTCCAGCCGAGCGCCTTCAGGAGGACGGTGACGGACTGCTTGCGCTTGCGGTCGATGCGGACACCGACCATGTCGCGCTTGTCGATCTCCATCTCCAGCCAGGCACCCCGGGACGGGATGATCTTGGCGGAGAAGATGTCCTTGTCGGACGTCTTGTCGATGCTGGAGTCGAAGTAGACACCGGGGGAACGGACCAGCTGGGACACCACGACACGCTCGGTGCCGTTGATGACGAAAGTGCCCTTGTTCGTCATGAGCGGGAAGTCGCCCATGAAGACGGTCTGGGACTTGATCTCGCCGGTCTCGTTGTTGGTGAACTCGGCCGTGACGAAGAGCGGGGCGGCGTACGTGAAGTCGCGCTCCTTGCACTCGTCGATCGAGTTCTTCGGCGGCTCGAAGCGGTGGTCCCGGAAGGTCAGCGACATCGACCCGGAGAAGTCCTCGATCGGGGAGATCTCCTCGAAGATCTCCTCCAGACCGGACTTGGTGGGGACGTCCTGACCGTTCTCAAGAGCCTCCTCGACCCGAGTCTGCCAGGCGGTGTTGCCGAGCAGCCAGTCAAAGCTCTCGGTCTGCAGCGCGAGCAGGTTCGGAACCTCGAGAGGCTCCTTGATCTTTGCAAAGGAAATGCGCAGCGGGGCGGTGCTGGCGCCGTTATTCGTATTCGCGATCGAGGCGTTGCGCGAGGCGGCCAAGAGGGGGTCCTTCCGAGGGCTCGGACTCACTACGCGCGTACCGGCCCCTCTCCCGTGCGGGACGACAGAAACCCCAGGTCAGGGTAGGTTCGGTCATCGATGCTCGAGTGAGGACAGACCCCTGGTGACGGGCAGGGGACAGCTAACAGGCAGCGCAAAGGGTCAGTGTAGCCACTCGGCACACTGATGTCCAGTCCCGCTTTTCGGAGACCCTCGTTGTCCTCAACGCCTGCGCCATGCCTGCCTTCAACGCACGTTGATACTGCCCTCTTCGTCGTCGATCCATGCCTCGGATCTCGGATCGTTGTGACGACGCGTCCTGAGAATTGCGCGCTGCGTGCGGTTCGTCAAGGCCCCCCAGTCCAACCCGGGCTTCCAGGGACACGACGAAGATCACCATACCCCCCGCTCGCTCGGGTGCAAGGCAACCGCGGTCGGACCTCCGGGAAAGCCGAAGAGCGACCACCCGGATGGATGATCGCTCCTCGGTGTGCTCGCGTTACAGCCCGCTCAGGGCCGCAAGGGGCGTGCGACGGGGTTCGCGGAACCCCGGAAGGCCTTACTTGACCTCGACGGAGGCACCGGCGCCCTCGAGGGACTCCTTGGCCTTGTCCGCGGCCTCCTTGTTGACCTTCTCCAGAACCGGCTTCGGCGCACCGTCGACCAGGTCCTTGGCCTCCTTCAGGCCCAGGGAGGTCAGCTCGCGCACGACCTTGATGACCTGGATCTTCTTCTCGCCGGCGCCGGTGAGGACGACGTCGAACTCGTCCTTCTCCTCGGGGGCCTCGGCCGCGGCGCCCGGGGCACCCGGGGCGGCAACGGCGACCGCGGCAGCGGCAGCGGTGACGTCGAACTTCTCCTCGAACGCCTTCACGAACTCGGAGAGCTGGATGAGGGTCATCGACTCGAACTCGGCGAGCAGTTCGTCCTGGGTGAGAGCCATGATGGCTTTCCTTCCACTAATTCGGCTGGTGCCGGATGTACATGTCTGGCGGGCGTACGTGCGGCCCGCTACGACCTCCGCCGCAGGCGGCGGTGGTCATGTCGCGAGCCGAATTACTCGGCACCGCCCTGCTCGGCCTGCTTGGCGCGCAGCGCGTCCACGGTGCGGACGAGCTTCGACGGGAGCGCCTGGAAGACCTGAGCAGCCTGGGTCTGCTTGCCCTTCAGAGCGCCCGCCAGCTTGGCGAGCAGAACCTCGCGGGACTCGAGGTCCGCAAGCTTCTTGATCTCGTCGGCAGACAGCGCCTTGCCGTCAAGGACACCGCCCTTGATGACGAGATTCGGGTTGTCCTTGGCAAAGTCACGGAGACCCTTCGCCGACTCCACCGGGTCACCGGTGACGAAGGCGACAGCCGTCGGACCGTTGAACAGGTCGTCCAGCGTCGTGATCCCGGCCTCGTTGGCCGCAATCTTGGTCAGCGTGTTCTTCACCACGGCGTACTGGGCGTTCTCACCGAGCGACCGGCGCAGCGTCTTGAGCTGCGCCACGGTGAGACCGCGGTACTCGGTCAGCATGGCAGCGCTGGAGTTGCGGAACTGCTCCGTCAACTCGGCCACTGCGGCAGCCTTGTCGGGCCTCGCCATAGAGCCTCGGCCTCCTTCCGGGTGATTCTGACCGCGCGGACCCGAAGGAGGACTGGGGAAACGAAACGCCCCGGCACAGGTGCACGGGGCGGACTCGACCGGTCGTACACGCGCTGGCGCGCGCACTCCGGGAGTTCTTCCTCTGTCACCTGCGCGGGTCGCCCACTTTTCAGCGGATCCTTCGGCCACCGCGCGCTCGGACGAACGCGCGGCAACGACCAGCGGTCTTTGGCTTCCGTAGGAGAGTAGAGGAACGGATCGCTGTCAAGCAAATCCGTCCGTAGGGGCCCAGGCTCAGCCCTGCTCGGCCGACTGCATCATCTCGGCCAGGTCGGCGGTGTCCTTGGCGGGCGGAGCGGTGACCTTCACCGGCTCGTTGTAGTCGAGGAAGGTGATCGTCATGTCGAGCGGACCCTTCTTGGCGTCGCCGCGCATGCGGAACTGCTTCGTGTGGTTCTCCCCGTCGATCCACATGTCCATGGTCATCGCGTCGATGCCCATCTCCTCGTACTGCTCGATGCTCGCCTCGCGCCGCTCGCGGACCTCCTTGTCCTCGTCCTTGAGCGTGGCCCGCAGGTCGTCGAGGCTGACCGTGCCCTTGTAGTGGGTGGTCTCCACGCCGTCGACGGTCTCGGTGCCGACCTCCTTCACGTCCTTGGAGCCGGTGAGGAAGGTGGAGTCGGCGGCCGGGTTCTTGCCGGCCTCGCCGGCGCCGAGCTGGTCCATGTCGAGCCCGCCCTCCTTGCCGAGGGCGGACATGTCGAACTTGATCCAGCTCTTGCCGTCCATCTCCTTGGCCATCTCGGCGTTGCCGCCGAGATACATCGCCTTGTCGACGAGCCGGATCTCCATCTCTCCGTCGGTGGCCTTGTCCTCGACCGCCATCTTCATGCTCATGGCCAGCGGCTCGATGCTCATCGCCGCCTCGCCCTTGATCCGGCCCTCGCCCGGGACACTGCCGGTCAGCCGGTAGCGGAACGACGTGATGTCGTCCGCGTTCTGCGCGGCCTTGGCGATGGCCGCCACCGGCTCCAGCGCGGGCGACTTCGCCTCGCCGTCCTTCGCGCCGCAGCCGACCGCACCCCCGGCGAGGAGCAGGACGGCAAGACCGGTGGCCCCCACAGACGACCTCATGGACACAGCAGACCTCATCTTCCCCCCACGTCACACGTGGAACACATGGAACACATGCCCGATTCACAGTAAACGGCTAGATCGTATCCGGCGCGAAACCGCGGAGTCTTCCGGGTTTGTCGGTGCCCCTTGGTGAATGCTTGGCGAACGCTTGACCGGACAGGGCTCAGGAGGACTCAGGCACTGCTTCCGCCCTGCCGGCCGACGAGGGCCCTGAAGTCCTGGGTGTCGGCGGCCGGGGGCTCCTGGACCGAGACCCGCACGCCGTAGTCGCTGTAGTACGCGGTGCTGGTCATCGTTCCGTTCGCCGTGTCACCCTGCTCGACCTTCTTGACCAGCAGATCCTGGTCGTTGACCCAGATGTCGACGGTCTCGGTGGTGATGCCGGCCTGGTCGAGCTGCTTCTTCAGCTCGGCCAGCCGGCTCGCGTCGAGGTGGGAGTTGCGGGTGGCCAGGTCGGCGACCTCCACCGTCCCGGAGTAGTGCGTGGTGTGCTGGCCGGACACCTTCTCCTCGCCGACCTTCCGCACATCCCCCGAGGCCAGCAGGAGCTTCACGGACTGGTTCGGCGTGGAGCTCCGCATCTGGTCCCTGAGATATGCGCCGGAGTCGGCGCCGAGGTCGGCCAGGTCGGCGTGGGCGTACCTGATCCAGTGCTTGCCGCCCACCTGTTCGGCGAAGGCGTCGCTCATCCTGGCGTAGTAGGCGTCGGGCAGATAGCGGGTCTGCATCGAGGTGACGCCGAGCCGGCGCATCGCGTCGGCCACCGTGCCGCCGGTGTAGCCGATGGTGAGCGTGCCGGTGAGGCCGTCACCCCAACCGAGGGAGCCGTCCGCCGTCATGGACAGCACGGAGCCCATGGTGGTCGTGGAGCGGACCTCGGCCGACTCGGCCCGGTCCGTGGACCGCTCGGCGGAGCGCAGGGCCGCGAGGGAGCTGACGCGCGTCGCACTCTTCCCCGCCGCCTCGTCGCCCCCGGCGGAGCCGCCGGAAGAACCTCCGGAGGAGCCGCCGGACGAGCCCGGGGAGCCGCAGGCGGCCACCGCCACCAGCGTGGCCGCCACCGCCGCCGAGCGCGTCATGCGGCGCAGGGTCGTGCTCTTCATGTCGTCCCACCCCTGTGCGAGTCCGGTGTGCGCACGCTAACGCAGCGCACTGACAGCCGTACGGGAAGTCGCACAAAGAAAGGACGGGCCCCGCACCTCGGAAGGTTGCGGGGCCCGCCCTTGTCGACGCGTACCTGACGCGGCAGCCGGGGTGAGCTCAGGCTCAGACGGCGGCCGGGTCCTCCTCGACGAGGAGGTTGCGGGTGCGGTTCGGGTCGACCGGGATGCCGGGGCCCATCGTGGTGGTGATGGCGGCCTTCTTGATGTAGCGGCCCTTGGCGGCGGACGGCTTCAGACGGAGGATCTCCTCCAGCGCGGCCCCGTAGTTCTCCACCAGCTTGCTGTCGTCGAACGACGTCTTGCCGATGATGAAGTGCAGGTTCGAGTGCTTGTCGACGCGGAACTCGATCTTGCCGCCCTTGATGTCGCCCACGGCCTTGGTCACGTCGGGGGTGACGGTGCCGGTCTTCGGGTTCGGCATCAGACCACGCGGGCCGAGGACACGGCCGAGCCGGCCGACCTTGCCCATGAGGTCAGGGGTGGCGACGACGGCGTCGAAGTCCAGACGGCCCTTCGACACCTCGTCGATCAGCTCGTCGGCGCCGACGATGTCGGCGCCCGCGGCACGCGCGGCCTCGGCACGGTCACCGGTCGCGAAGACCAGGACCCGGGCGGTCTTACCGGTGCCGTGCGGAAGGTTCACGGTGCCACGGACCATCTGGTCGGCCTTGCGCGGGTCGACACCCAGACGGAAGGCGACCTCGACGGTGCCGTCGAACTTGGTCGTGGAGGTCTCCTTGGCGAGACGGACGGCCTCGAGCGGGGCGTACTGCTTCTCCCGGTCGACCTTGGCGTCCGCAGCGCGGAGGGCCTTGCTGCGCTTGCTCACAACTGCTCCTGAGGTGTTCTGAAAGGAGTCGTGGTACGGGCCGAGCAGGCCCTGCCACGTGCGACGTCACACCGCCGCATGGGTTCTGCGAGGTGGGGACTCAGCCCTCGACCGTGACGCCCATGGAACGGGCGGTGCCGGCGATGATCTTCGCGGCGGCGTCCAGGTCGTTGGCGTTGAGGTCGGGCAGCTTGGTCTGGGCGATCTCGCGGACCTGCGCCTCGGTGATCTTGGCGACCTTGGTCTTGTGCGGCTCGCCGGAGCCCTTCTCGACGCCCGCGGCCTTGAGGATCATCTTCGCGGCCGGCGGAGTCTTGGTCACGAAGGTGAAGGAACGGTCCTCGTAGACCGTGATCTCCACCGGGATGACCCAGCCACGCTGCGACTCGGTCGCGGCGTTGTAGGCCTTGCAGAACTCCATGATGTTGACGCCGTGCTGACCCAGCGCGGGGCCGACCGGCGGAGCCGGGTTGGCCGCGCCGGCCTGGATCTGGAGCTTGATCAGCCCCGTGACCTTCTTCTTCTTGGGAGGCATGTGCTCTCTCCGGGTCCTTAGTGAGAGTGTTCCGCCATCCGATCCGGATCATCCGGACGGAGGCATACCGCACAACGATAACGGGTATCCCCGTGCGGCCAAAAACCGAGCAGGTCAGGCGATCGCCTGACCTGCTCGGAAGCAATCCGTCCGAGAGGACGTCAGTTCTTCTGGATCTGGTCGAAGGACAGCTCGACCGGCGTTTCGCGGCCGAAGATCTCCACCAGGCCCTTGACCTTCTTCGAGTCCGGGTTGATCTCGTTGATGGTGGCCTGCAGCGTGGCGAACGGGCCGTCGGTGACGGTGACCGAGTCGCCGACCTCGAAGTCCAGCACCTGGACCTCGACCTTGCGCTGCGGGGCGGGCTTGCCCTCGGCCTCGGCGGCCTCGCGGGCGGCCTTCTCCTCGGCCTCCGGGGCGAGCATCTTGACGATCTCGTCCAGGGTCAGCGGGTAAGGGTCGTAGGCGTTGCCGACGAAGCCGGTGACGCCCGGCGTGTTGCGGACGACGCCCCAGGACTCGTTGGTCAGGTCCATGCGGACCAGGACGTAACCCGGCAGCTTGTTCTGCTTGATCGTCTTGCGGTCGCCGTTCTTGATCTGGACGACCTCTTCCTGCGGCACCTCGGCCTGGAAGATGTAGTCCTCGACGTTCAGCGAGACGGCGCGCTGCTCCAGGTTGGTCTTCACGCGGTTCTCGTAGCCGGCGTAGGTGTGGATGACGTACCACTCGCCGGGCAGCGAACGCAGTTCCTCCCGGAGCGCCACGACGGGGTCGACGGGCTCCGCGGGCTCCTCCTCGGCGGCCTCGCCCTCGGCAACCTCGTCCTCGTCCACGACCTGCAGGGCGGCCTCCTCGGCCGGCTCCCCCGCCTCGGCCTCGGCAGCCTCGAACTCGTCCTGCTCGTCCGCGCCCTCGACGATGTCGAGCTCGTCGTCAACCGCCTCGGCGGCATTCCCGCGAGGCTCAATGGCGCCGTTCAGGTTCGGGTCAGACACGATGGCTGCTTCTTCCTGGATACATAGAGGTGGAACATGCGAAAAGGGGCGCCGGTACCACGGCGCCCTTCGCTCTTGGCTCAGCCGAAGACGTACTTGGCCGCGTGGTTGAGCCCATAGTCAATCACGGTCACCAACGCGATCATGATGGCGACGAAGAAGATCACCACGGTGGTGTACGACGTCAGCTGGTTACGCGTCGGCCAGACGACCTTGCGGAGTTCCGCGACAATCTGGCGGTAGAAGATCGCCAGGCGCTTCAGCGGGCCCTTCTTGGCGCGCTTGCCACCCTTGCGGCCCTTCTTCTTGGACTCCGGTACCTCGTCCTGGGCATCAGGAGTGTCGATGGAGCCCACGGCGTCCGTCATTCGTCCTCACCTGATCCCGGGTCGTGGCCGTGCCGCGCCCGGTTCTGAGCCGCACGGCGGTGCAATGCTGTACGTACATGCGCACACATCCTGGCGGTGTGTGTAGCAGGGCCGGAGGGACTTGAACCCCCAACCGCTGGTTTTGGAGACCAGTGCTCTACCAATTGAGCTACGACCCTTTGATGTTTGATGTCCCCCAACGTACCGCATCCGACCGGGTGCACGGTGTACACCGGCTCGGCGGCGGCTGCCGAAGGCCAACGAGGTGAGAGTGTACGTGGTCCCGGGCCCGGCGTCGAACAGTAAGTGCCCGTCCGAGCGCCGTAATGCAAGATCGTCCTGGCCGGAGGCCGAATCCGCACGCTTGTTCACGGCGCGGCCCCTTGCCGTTCAGTCTGTGAAACCCGCGTGCCGGGGACATTTCCAGTCTGAAACGATGGCTCCATGAGCGCTGCAACCCCTCCCACCGAGCGCCGGGTCTCCGCCCGAGTCGGCGCGATCTCCGAGTCCGCCACCCTCGCCGTGGACGCCAAGGCCAAGGCCCTCAAGGCCGCCGGGCGTCCGGTGATCGGCTTCGGCGCCGGCGAGCCCGACTTCCCGACGCCCGGCTACATCGTCGAGGCCGCGATCGAGGCCTGCAAGAACCCGAAGTACCACCGGTACACCCCGGCGGGCGGCCTGCCCGAGCTGAAGGCCGCGATCGCCGCGAAGACGCTGCGCGACTCGAACTACGAGGTCGACCCGGCGCAGATCCTGGTCACCAACGGCGGCAAGCAGGCCATCTACGAGGCCTTCGCCGCGATCCTCGACCCGGGCGACGAGGTCATCGTCCCGGCGCCGTACTGGACGACGTACCCGGAGTCGATCCGCCTCGCCGGCGGTGTCCCGGTGGAGGTCGTCGCGGACGAGACGACCGGCTACCGGGTGAGCGTGGAGCAGCTGGAGGCTGCGCGCACGGAGAAGACGAAGGTCGTCCTCTTCGTCTCCCCCTCCAACCCGACCGGCGCGGTCTACACCGAGCAGGAGGCCGAGGCGATCGGCCGCTGGGCGGTCGAGCACGGCCTGTGGGTGCTGACGGACGAGATCTACGAGCACCTCGTGTACGGCGACGCGACGTTCACCTCGCTGCCCGCGATCCTGCCGGAGCTGCGCGACAAGTGCATCGTCGTCAACGGCGTCGCGAAGACGTACGCGATGACCGGCTGGCGCGTGGGCTGGGTCATCGGCCCCAAGGACGTCGTCAAGGCCGCCACGAACCTCCAGTCGCACGCCACGTCGAACGTGTCGAACGTCGCGCAGGTGGCGGCACTCGCCGCGGTCTCCGGCGACCTGAAGGCCGTGGCGGAGATGCGCGAGGCCTTCGACCGGCGGCGCCGGACGATCGTACGGATGCTGAGCGAGATCGACGGCGTGGTCTGCCCGGAGCCGGAGGGCGCGTTCTACGCGTACCCGTCGGTGAAGGCGCTGCTCGGCAAGGAGATCCGGGGCAAGCGCCCGCAGAACTCGGTGGAGCTGGCCGCGCTGATCCTGGAGGAGGCCGAGGTCGCGGTCGTCCCGGGCGAGGCCTTCGGCACCCCGGGCTATCTGCGGCTGTCCTACGCCCTCGGTGACGAGGACCTGGTCGAGGGCGTGAGCCGGATCCAGAAGCTGCTCGCGGAGGCCAGGGACTGAACCCGGTCACGGTGCGTGGGCCGGCGGGCCGTCTCCTTCGGGGGGCGGCCCGCTTCTATGTGCGAGCAAGACCACGAACGGGGAAACGGCTACCGGGACGCGGGCCGCGTGCGGCAAGATCCTGGAATGGAGCGTGTACGTGATGTCTCTGACCTGCCCAAGGCCCATCTCCACCTGCACTTCACCGGCTCGATGCGGCCCAGCACCCTGCTGGAACTGGCCGACAAGCACGGCGTGCGCCTGCCCGAGGCACTGACCGACGCACTGACCAGCGGCGAGCCGCCGCGGCTGCGGGCCACGGACGAGCGGGGCTGGTTCCGCTTCCAGCGGCTGTACGACGCGGCACGCTCCTGCCTCCGGGACCCGGAAGACATCCAGCGCCTGGTCCGGGAGGCCGCGGAGGAGGACCTGAAGGACGGCTCCGGCTGGCTGGAGATCCAGGTCGACCCGACGTCGTACGCACCGCGCCTGGGCGGCCTCATCCCGGCCCTGGAGATCATCCTGGACGCCGTGCACACGGCGTCGCGGGACACCGGTCTTGGCATGCGGGTGCTGGTGGCGGCCAACCGCATGAGGCACCCGCTGGACGCCCGCACACTGGCCCGGCTCGCGGTGCGGTTCGCGGACCGTGGCGTGGTCGGCTTCGGCCTGTCGAACGACGAACGCCGGGGCATGGCACGGGACTTCGACCGCGCCTTCCACATCGCGCGCGAGGGCGGACTGCTGTCGGCCCCGCACGGCGGGGAGCTGACCGGCCCGTCCTCGGTCCGCGACTGCCTCGACGACCTGAACGCGACCCGGGTCGGCCACGGGGTGCGCGCGGCGGAGGACCCGCGCCTGCTGAAGCGGCTCGCGGACCGGGAGGTGACCTGCGAGGTCTGCCCGGCGTCGAACGTGGCGCTGGGCGTGTACGAGAAGCCGGAGGACGTCCCGCTGCGCACGCTCTTCGAGGCGGGGGTGCCGATGGCGCTGGGCGCCGACGATCCGCTGCTGTTCGGCTCACGCCTGGCCGCCCAGTACCGGCTGGCCCGCGAGCACCACGCCTTCACGGACGCGGAACTGGCGGAGCTGGCCCGCCAGTCGGTCAGAGCCTCGGCCGCACCACCGAACGTACGGACGAAGCTACTGGCAGGCATCGACGACTGGCTCACCCACCCGACGACCTGAAACCTTCTTACCCAAGCCCCAAAGGGGCGCGGGGAACTGCGCAACCAGCCACAACGATGCCGCAGACGAACACCAGCGCGCACCCCCGGAAAGGGGCGCGGGGAACTGCGCAACCAGCCACAACGGCGCCGCAGACGAATACCGGCGCGCACCCCCCGAAAGGGGCGCGGGGAACTGCGCAACCGGCCAAGAACCCAGCCGCACGGAACCGACGACCCAACCGGCCCACCCAGCGGAGCTACAGGCTCACACCCACCGTCACCGGCTCATTGACCAGGGTGATCCCGAAGGCCGCGCGGACTCCGCCGACGACCTCCCGGGCCAGCGCGAGCAGATCCTCCGTGGTGGCCCCGCCCCGGTTGGTGAGGGCAAGAGTGTGCTTGGTGGAGATGCGCGCGGGCCCGCTGCCGTACCCCTTGGTGAAGCCCGCCTTGTCGATCAGCCAGGCCGCGGAGGTCTTGGTGCGGCCGTCGCCCGCGGGATACGCGGGCGGCTCGGCACCGTCGCCGAGCCGTTCCCGCACGCGCGCGTGGAACGCCGCGAACTCCGCGTCCGTGAGGATCGGGTTGGTGAAGAAGGACCCCGCGGACCAGGTGTCGTGATCCTCGGGGTCGAGAACCATGCCCTTACCCGCACGCAGCTTCAGAACGGCCTCGCGCGCCGCGGCCAGCGGTACCCGGTCGCCGGGCCGCACACCGAGCGCCCGGGCCGCCTCGGCGTATCTGACCGGCGCCGACAGCCCGTCCGCGTCCTCCAGCGCGAAGCGGACACGCAGCACGACGTACCGCTCGGGGTCGGCCTTGAAGCGGCTGTGCCGGTACGAGAACGCGCACTCGGCATTGGTGAGCGTGACCGTCTCCCGGGCCGTCCGGTCGTAGGCGATCACCTCGGTGATGGTGGCGGAGACCTCCTGGCCGTACGCCCCGACGTTCTGGATCGGGGTCGCGCCCGCGGAGCCCGGGATCCCGGCGAGGCACTCGACGCCCGCGAGCCCGGCCTCGACGGTACGGGCGACGGCGTCGGTCCACACCTCGCCAGCCGCCAGCTCCAGGCGCGTGCCGTCACGTTCGAACCCGCGGGTGGCGATGCGCAGGGCGGTGCCGTCGAAGCCCTTGTCGCCGATGACCAGGTTCGACCCGCCGCCGATCAGCAGCAGGGGGGTGCCGCTGTCGTCGGCCTCGCGGACGGCGGCGACGACCTCGGCGTCGGTGGTGGCGGTGACCAGCCGGGTGGCGGGTCCGCCCAGCCGGAAGGTGGTCAGCGGGGCGAGGGGGGCGTCGTGGAGTTCCTGCACGCGCCCAAGACTACGAGACGGCACCGACATCGCCGGCCGGCCCACGGCCACGCGCGCGTACGGCCCCGCCGGGAGGGACGGAACCGTACGCGCGTGTACCGGACGGGCGTTCAGCGGGTGCTGGCCTCCAGCGCCGGCGCCGGTTCGGCCGACGTCACGATCCGGCCGGGGATGCGGCGGGCCGGGATCAGCAGGGCGGCGAGCCCGCCGAGGGCCACCGTCGCGGCGCCCGTCACCAGGGCGGGCCGCAGGCCGTCGACGAAGGACTGCGCGGACTCGTAGCCGCCCCGCGCCGAGAAGATCGACGACATGATGGCGATGCCGAGCGCGCCGCCCACCTCGCGCAGGGCGTTGTTGGCGCCGGAGGCGATGCCCTGCTCGGACGACCGGACGCTGGACATGACCAGGTTGGCGGCCGGCGCGAAGTACAGGGCCATGCCGATGCCGCTGACGATCAGGCCGGGCAGCTGGGCGGCGTACGAGACGTCGGCGGTGACCACGGAGGCCAGGTAGCCGAGCCCGACGGCCTGGAGGAACAGGCCGGCCGCGACGACCGGACGGCCGCCGATGCGGTCGGAGAGCATCCCGGCGACCGGCGCGACGAGCATCGGCATACCGGTCCACGGCAGCATCCTGAGGCCTGCCTCGGTCGGCGAGTAGCCGAGCACGCCCTGCATGTACTGGCTGAGCAGGAAGATCGACCCGAACATCCCGAGGAACATCAGCAGGCTGGCCGCGTTGATCCCGGCGAAGGCGCGGGAGCGGAAGAGCCGCATCGGCAGCATGGCGTTCCGGGCGCGGGAGCCGTGGACGACGAAGGCGACCAGCAGCGCGCCGCCCGCGAGCAGGCCGGCGAGCACGACGGCGTCGGTCCAGCCGTCGGCGGGGCCGCGGACCAGCCCGTAGACGATGCCGAAAAGGCCGCCGCTGGCGAGCAGGGTGCCGGGGATGTCGAGCGGGGCGCCGGTGCCGTGGGACTCGGCGAGGCGGAGCCGGGCCAGCGGCAGCAGGGCCAGGCCGACCGGCACGTTCAGCCAGAAGATCCAGTGCCAGGAGACGTGCTCGGTGAGGCTGCCGCCGATGAGCGGCCCGGAGGCCACGGCGAGACCGTTGACGGCGCCCCAGATGCCGTACACCGTCCCGCGCTTGGCGGCGGGCACGGCCGCCGTCAGCAGGGTGAGCGTCAGGGGCATCATTACGGCCGCGCCGGCGCCCTGCACCGCGCGTGCCGCGATCAGCGAGTCGATGCCGGGCGCCATGGCCGCGGCGGCCGAGGCGCCGGTGAAGACCGTGAGCCCGGCGAGGAAGAGGCGGCGCCGGCCGAAGCGGTCGCCGAGCGCGGCGCCGAACATCAGCAGGACGGCGAAGGTGAGCGTGTAGGCGCTCACGGTCCATTCCAGGTCGTCCAGCGCCCCGCCGAGGTCCTCGCGGATGGAGGGCAGGGCGGTGGTGACGACGAGGTTGTCCAGGGACGCCATGAATCCGGCGACGCTGGTGATGACGAGGGCCCAGGTGGCTCCCCCGCGGCGTGCCGTGGTCGGCGCGGTCTGCTGTGACATCGCTCCCCCAGAGCGTGATCGATGATTAGTCATTGATTACTAACTTTCGAGCTCATGAAAAGGCGGCGCCACAGGCCCGCCTCAGCTCCCCTGCCCGTCCGCCGGCCCGCTGACCCGGGCGGACGGGTACATCCCCTGCCAGACCCGGTGGTCCGGCGGAAAGCCCATGGCCGCAAGGGTGTTGATGAGCATCCCGTAGGCCAGGAAGCTCGTCGTCTCGTTCTCGTCGGCCCCGAGCGGCAGATGCACGGTCTCCCACAGCCGCATCCAGCCGGCCCGCACGGCCTCGCCGAACTCGTGGTCGCCCTCCGCCTCGGCGGCGGCGACCGCGATGAACGTCTGCATCTGCATCCGGAGCCGCTCCGGCTGCTCCTGGATCATCCGGACATACGCCTGGGCCATGGCGTGCACCGCTTCTTCGCCCTCGAGCCCCTCGCCCGCCTCCTCCAGCACCCGGCACACGTCGTCGATGCAGCGCAGCGAGGCGGCGGCGAAGATGGCCTTCTTGCCCGGGAAGAGCCGGAAGAGGTACGGCTGTGAGACCCCCACCCGTTTGGCGATCGCCTCGGTCGAGGTGCCGTAGTAGCCCCCCTGCGCGAACTCCGCGATCGCCGCGCGAATGACACCTTCGCGCCGCTCGTCTGCGCTCATCCTGACCATGCGAGTAAGTTAGTGCTCAATCACTACCTACGTCAAGCGATGCCGCCGGGCGACCGCGGGGACGGGACGCGCGCGGGCCGGGCGTGCACGAACAGCACGCGTACGAACAGCACGCGTACGAACAGCACGCGTACGGACGGGCCGTGCGCCGACGGGACGCGTAAGGGGCGCCCCCTCTTGCCGGGCACCCCTCACCTCCGCTCCGGCGCTCGGGCCGCCGGCCGTGCGGGCTCAGGCCAGCCGTACGAGCGCCCGGGACATGCCCAGCACCTTCTGGCCGCCGCTCGTGGCCGTCAGGTCCACCCGCACCGTGTTGTCGTCGAGCTTGGCCGCGACC
Source organism: Streptomyces shenzhenensis (assembly GCF_003688995.1). GTDB lineage: Bacteria > Actinomycetota > Actinomycetes > Streptomycetales > Streptomycetaceae > Streptomyces > Streptomyces shenzhenensis_A. The sequence continues at coordinate 44,094 of NZ_PENI01000044.1, forward strand.
TTGCCGCCGACCTCGATCACGGCACCCTCGTCGTCGTTCGGGACGACGACGGGCTTGGTGAAGCGGACGCCGTACTCGACGACCGCGCCCGGGTCCCCGGTCCAGTCGATGACCACCCGGATCGCCTCGGCCATGGTGAACATGCCGTGCGCGATGACGTCCGGCAGTCCCACCTCCTTGGCGAACTTCTCGTTCCAGTGGATCGGGTTGAAGTCCCCGGAGGCGCCCGCGTAGCGCACGAGCGTCGCGCGGGTCACCGGAAACGTCTGCGCCGGCAGCTCGGTGCCGACCTCCACGTCGTCGTAAGCGATCTTCGCCGTCATCTCTCAGCCCTCCCCGGCCGCGCGCGCCACCAGCTTGGTCCAGGCCGTCACCACGTGCTCGCCCGCCTCGTCGTGGACCTCGCCCCGGATGTCCAGGATGTCGTTCCCGGCCAAGGACTTGATGGTCTCGATGGTCGAGGTGACCTGAAGCCGGTCGCCCGCGCGCACCGGGCGCGTGTACACGAACCTCTGGTCGCCGTGCACCACTCGGGTGTAGTCGAGGCCGAGCTGCGGGTCCTCGACGACCTGCCCCGCGGCCCGGAAGGTGATCGAGAAGACGAACGTCGGCGGCGCGATCACATCGGGATGGCCGAGCGCCTTGGCGGCCTCCTGGTCCCGATACGCCGGATGGGTGTCCCCGACCGCCTCGGCGAACTCGCGGATCTTCTCCCGGCCCACCTCGTAGGGCTCGGTGGGCGGGTAGCTCCGACCCACGAAGGACTGGTCGAGCGGCATGGCCCGGCACCTCCTGATGTCAGCTGTGATGGTCCACAAGGTAGCTGGGTTCCAGCCGGTGGAAACGACGTGAGGCCGCCCCCAAACTGCGGGGGCGGCCTCACGGTACGAGCCTGAAGGTCAGCGCGTTTCGCGGTGCGCGGTGTGCGCGTTGCAACGCGGGCAGTGCTTCTTCATCTCAAGACGGTCCGGGTTGTTACGCCGGTTCTTCTTGGTGATGTAGTTCCGCTCCTTGCACTCCACGCAGGCCAGCGTGATCTTCGGGCGGACGTCGGTGGCAGCCACGTGAGTGCTCCTATGACGAACGGATGGACTGATTCAACGCAAGAAAGAGTAGCCGATCGAAGGACCGACCCCGCAATCGGCTACTGTCAGTAGCGGTGACCGGACTTGAACCGGTGACACAGCGATTATGAGCCGCTTGCTCTACCGACTGAGCTACACCGCTTTGATGAGATCGGACCCCGCCTCGCGACGGGAACCTCTCACACCAGAGCCCCAAAACGGAATCGAACCGTTGACCTTCTCCTTACCATGGAGACGCTCTGCCGACTGAGCTATTGGGGCGAGCGATGAAGACATTACACGCTAGGCCGCCGTTCACCCAAATCCGTTTCGTACCGCCCACCGAGGCTCCTTCGGCCCCCGTCCCGGCAGCCTCCTGAGCCCCTTCCAAAGGCCCTCCACGCGCGCGTGGCGGACCGGACGGACCACACCGGTACGACTATTGCGCTCCTCCCCGCCGCGTGCGACTCGCCACCCTAGGCTCGACTCACTCTGCGTGATCATGAGTCCTCTCCGTCCTCCCACGCAGCCCGAGCCGCAGCCCCGAGCCCCTGGACCCCGATGCCCGACAGCCAGCCGCCCCCGCCCCCGCCCTCGTCGAATCCCCCGGGCTCCTCGGGCCGGTCCGACGGGACCCTCGTACTGTGCGGGGCGCGGCTCACCGACGGCCGTACCGTGGACGTGCGGCTGGACGGCGGGCGCATCGAGGCGGTCGGCACGGCCGGCAGCCTGGCGCCGGGACCGGTCCGTTCCGGCTCCCGCGTCGACCTCAACGGCTATCTGCTCCTTCCGGCCCCGGTGGAGCCGCACGCCCACGCCGACACCGCGTTCTCCGCCGACCGCGGTGCACCCGTCTCGTACGACGCGGAGGACGTCCAGCGCCGGGCGACGGAGGCCGCCCTGCTGTACCTCGGGCACGGGGCGACGGCACTGCGCGCGCACGTGCGCGTGGGCGACGTCCAGGGGCTGGGCGCGCTGGACGCCGTCCTTCAGGCGGGGCGCTCGCTGCGCGGGCTCGCGGAGCTGACCACGGTGGCCGTGCCGCGGCTGCTGACCGGGGCGGCCGGGGCCGACGGGCTGGCGATGCTGCGCGACGCGCTGAAGATGGGCGCCTCCGCGGTGGGCGGCTGCCCCGACCTCGACCCCGATCCCACGGGCTACGTCGAGACGGTCCTGGAACTGGCCTCCGAGCACGGCTGCCCCGCCGACCTGCACACGGACGCATCCGACCCGGCCCGCCTCGCCCGGCTCGCGGCAATGGCGGGCGGGCTGCGCCCCGGCGTGACCCTCGGCCCGTGCGGCGGTCTGTCCCGGCTGCCGGCCGAGGCGGCAGCCCGCGTCGCGGACCGGCTCGCGGCGGCCGGGGTGACCGTGGTGTGCCTGCCGCAGGGCGGCTGCGGCGCCGTGGAGCGGCGGGGTACAGCCCCGGTGCAGCTGCTGCGCGCCGCCGGGGTACGGGTGGCGGCCGGGAGCGGCGCCCTGCGGGACGTGTCCAACCCGGTCGGCCGCGGCGACCCGCTGGAGGCCGCCTACCTGTTGGCCTCAAGCCACGGGTGCTGCCCGGAGGAGGCGTACGACGCCGTGAGTGGCTCGGCCCGCGCCGCCCTCGGCCTTCCCGAGGTCCGCGTGGAGGCCGGCTTCCCCGCCGAACTGCTCGCGGTACGCGGTCACCATCTGGCCGGCGCGCTCTCCCTCGCGTACAGCCGGATCGTGGTGCACAGGGGGCGCGTGGTTGCGCGCACCAGCGCGGTACGGGAGTACTGCAACTCGGCGGTCGCCGCGGAACTGGGGCTGCCGCGCCAGGGGCGGGGCGACGTCTCCTGAGGAGCGCGGGCACTGGGCGGGCCAGGAGGAGCGCATCAGGGGAAGCGGGTGGAGTGAGGGGAAAGCGAGGGGAAGGGGAGCGCGCGACGCGAGCTCTCACGCGGGGCGCTCGCGGCGAACGGGCCGAACGCGTACGGCGGATGCGGCTCTTCGGGCGTACGGTCGGAAACATGCGCATTGTCATTGCTGGTGGTCATGGTCAGATCGCGTTGCGGCTGGAACGCCTCCTCGCCGCGCGCGGGGACGAGGTCGCGGGGATCATCCGGAAGGCCGAACAGGAAGGCGATCTGCGGGAGGCCGGTGCCGAACCGATCGTCCTCGACCTGGAGTCGGCCTCGGCCGGAGAGGTCGCGGAGCGCTTGCGGGGCGCGGACGCCGCCGTGTTCGCGGCGGGCGCCGGCCCGGGCAGTGGCGCGGCCCGCAAGGAGACGGTGGACAAGGGCGCTGCCGTGCTGTTCGCGGACGCGGCCGTGCAGGCGGGCGTGCGCCGTTTCCTCGTCGTCTCCTCCATGGGCGCGGACCCGGCCCACGAGGGGGACGACGTCTTCGACGCCTACCAGCGCGCCAAGGGCGCGGCCGACGCGTACGTGACCGGTCTGGACGCCCTGGACTGGACGATCCTGCGCCCCGGCATGCTGACGAACGAGCGCGGCACCGGCCTCGTACGTCTGGAGGCACACACAGGGCGCGGCTCCGTCCCGCGCGCGGACGTGGCCGCCGTCCTCGCGGAGCTGGTGGAGAGCCCGGCGACGGCCGGTCTGACGCTGGAGCTGATCAGCGGGTCGGCGCCGGTGTCGGTCGCGGTGAAGTCGGTGGCGGGGAACTGAGGCCGGCCGCGGCCCGTTGGACCTGTTGACCGGTCGGACCCGCAGCACCGGTCGGCACCATCCATCAGAAGAGGGGCAGCTGCCCGGGGAAGTCCGGTACGGCGTACCCGTCCAACGCCGGCTGGGCCGCGTCCAGTTGCGCCTGCAGTCGCGAGCCGACGCACGAGACGAGTTCGCTGCTCTCGCGCGCGCCGGGCGGGTCGTGTCGCGCGAAGCGTCCCGCGACGACGGCGATGTCACGACGGCACACCGGACAGGTTCTACGACGGGAGGCCATGGAGCCAGTGTCCTTCATCGACCCCGGAAACCCCGTCGCGATCGCCCGCGGAAACACTGTCGCGCACATGATCTGCCGTGCCGAACGGTGTCAGATGGTTCGGTTCTCCGCGCTGACCATCCAGGCGTGCTTCTCCAGGGAGTCGATGATCGCGTGCAGCAGATCGGCGGTGGAGGGATCCTCGTTGTCGACCTGGTCGTGGTAGCTGCGCACCGTGTCGACGGTGGCACGCAGCCGCGCGGTCATGAGATCGACAACGGCGCTCACGCTCGTCTCTCCCTCCGGGAACGCGGGGAGTGTGGTGCTCGCCGCCACGGTGTCGGAGCGGCCGTCCGGCCAGTGGTCGAGGGCGCGCATGCGTTCGGCGATGACGTCGGCCGACTCCCGGGCGTCGTCGACGATCTGGTCGAGTTGCAGGTGCAGGTCACGGAAGTTGTGGCCGACCACGTTCCAATGGGCCTGCTTCCCCTGGAGATGCAGTTCGACGAGATCCGCCAGGATCTGTTGCAACGCCTGGGCCATCGGCTGCGAGGCCGTGAAGCCGGTGACATCGGCCTCCGAACGCCGGGAGCCCCCAGCGGAAGCGGTCATGGCATGTCTCCTTTTGGCAGAAGTGCGCAGCAGCCCCCTGGAGCGGAAGGCCCGTCTCCCTACACGATCAAGGCTACGTAGGTCCCCCTCCGCCGCCACCGCTCCTGATCCGCTCGGGCGACCTCCGAGATCGGCAGGGCATGGCCGTACCGCGACGGGTCCAGGAGGGGGTCGGGGTGTCTCACCCACCGCGGTCACGATGCCCCCGTGACCGGTGGCCGTACGGCGATGCGTCGACGTGGCCGGCCGCCACCATCAGGGACCCCGGCCCCTCCGGTGGCCCTGCCCTCGGCCTTCGCGCCGCCGGAGGGCCTCAGCCGGCTCCCGATCGCCGTCCGCCGGACCGCCGCGTTCTCCGCCCGGCTTACGGCAGGACACACAGCGCTGCCACTCGAATGGCGCACCATCACGTGCCACCCACACGAGTGAAGATCAAGCTGACTAGTGCCCCAACCGAGGCAATCCGTGAAAGGGGAACCACATGCGCATTCGACGAATCCTCGCGGCCGTCATCGCCACGGCAGCCCTCGCCGGACTCGGCCTCACAGGCGCCGCCACCGCCACCGCACAAGGTGCTCCATCCTACGTCACCCCTTCCGAGTGCAAGCAGGGCGGCGGAACGGCCGATCTGGCGGACAACACCTGCAAGGGCGGTACGCACAACGGGGAGAGGATCGACTGAACCCCACAAGGCGCCCCGCAGCCACGCGCCGCGGGGCGCTCCCGCGCGAGCGTGGCCCTATGGGGAGGTGTGGGCCAGGGCGCTCGACCAGACGCGGGAATGGGCGAACAGCGGGATCGACGCAGCCCTTCGGGAGTGGAACGAACCGGAGTGATCATGCTCACTTCCGAGGGACACCTGGGGGGCGGTACGAGGTGAGACACGTCCACGCCCCGTCCACAACGAATCGAGCGGGAAGAGTAACCAAGAGACCCCCTCTGACCAGGCGTAACCTGATCAGAGGGGGTCTCTTTTCAACCGTGGCGGCGCCAGGATTCGAACCTGGGAAGGCTGAGCCGGCAGATTTACAGTCTGCTCCCTTTGGCCGCTCGGGCACACCGCCGGGTTTCGCTGCCGTGCGGAGTCCGCTGTTCGGCGGTGCTCCCTGGCAACGACGTAAACAATACCCGATGCCGAGGGGTGCTTCGCCACCCGATTGATCGGCATCCGGCCCCCGTCCGATGGCTAGGCTGGTGCGGATGCGGCCCGGTCTCGCACCGGGCTCGGCGGCTGCCTCCGCGCACGCCGACACGCACCCGATACGCCCCCCGATACAAGGAGCCACAGGACATGGCCGACTCCAGTTTCGACATCGTCTCGAAGGTCGAGCGGCAGGAGGTCGACAACGCCCTCAACCAGGCCGCCAAGGAAATCTCGCAGCGTTACGACTTCAAGGGCGTGGGCGCCTCGATCGCCTGGTCCGGCGAGAAGATCCTGATGCAGGCGAACTCCGAGGAGCGGGTCAAGGCTGTCCTCGACGTCTTCCAGTCCAAGCTGATCAAGCGCGGCATCTCGCTGAAGGCGCTGGAGGCGGACGAACCCCAGCTCTCCGGCAAGGAGTACAAGATCTTCGCGTCGATCGAGGAGGGCATCTCCCAGGAGAACGCGAAGAAGGTCGCGAAGATCATCCGTGACGAGGGCCCGAAGGGCGTGAAGGCCCAGGTGCAGGGCGACGAGCTGCGCGTCAGCTCCAAGAGCCGGGACGACCTGCAGGCCGTGATCGCCCTCCTGAAGGGGCACGACTTCGACTTCGCCCTGCAGTACGTGAACTACCGGTAGTCCCGCCGGTCCGCGCTTCGCGCGGACACGGGAACGACGCGACCCCGAGGAAGGGTGGGCACCGAGGCGGCCCACCCTTCTCGTCTGTCGGTGTCGCGCCCGGGACCGATCAGTCGCGCGAGTTGCCGAACAGGATGCGGTAGAGGACCAGGAGGACGAGCGAGCCGCCGATCGCGGCCGCCCACGTGGCCCCGTCGTAGAAGTCCTTGGTGATGGGGTGGTCCAGCCAGCGGGCCGAGACCCAGCCGCCGATGAACGCGCCCGCGATGCCGATGAGGGTCGTGCCGATGAAGCCGCCCGGGTCACGCCCGGGCAGCAGGATCTTGGCGATGGCGCCGGCCAACAGTCCCAGGATGATCCAACCGATGATGCTCATGCTGTGAACCTGCCCTCCCGCGCTGTGCTCGCACTGTCCGGACGCTGTGATGTCCGCCGCGCCGGCTGTGCTTCGCAGGCCGTACGGCCCGGGGTCCGTGCCGTCCGTCCTGCGCGTGTTCGTGCCTTGTCGCTCCAGAAGACGCCCCGCACGCCCCGGCCGGTTGCAGCGAGCAACAGCGGGTCCGGAACGCCGTGATCGTCCGCCCGGCTCGCCGCCCCGCATCCGCCTCGGGCCCTGGCGGCAGGTCGGCCGCGCCGGTCACCAGGTGGTGCCGACGGGCTCGTCGGGTTGCCCTGCCTGCGACCGCGGTGGCCGTGGGCGCGGCGCGCGCGGGGGTGCTCGCGGCCAGGGCGACGGCTTCCGGCGTACGGCGGTGGTTGGCGGGGCGCTGAGAGTGGAGGGGCAAGGGGGTCGAGCCTCGAGTGCCGTCGAGGCCCGGTGGCGGGGTCGGCTTCAGGGGGTCCGCGCGGGTGCCGTACGGCTCCGGAAGTCGGACCACGGTTCCAGGTCCATGCCGTCGTTGTTCTCCTCGTTCTCCTCGTTCTCCTCGTACCAACCGGTGCCGTCGAGCCAGGCGCGCAGCCAGTCGGTGAGGCTGGGCGCGTCCACGTACCAGGCGTGGTCGGCCTCGTCGGCGTTCGGCTCGTAGAGCAGGACGGTGGCTTCCGGAGTGCCGCAGTCCACGCACGCGTACATCCCGCACCCCCAGTGGGATATCGGCAGGACGCCCTCGGGCCAGGGCCAGTCGGGGTCCCGCCGGCCCTCGTCACGGTTGGCGAGGTACTGGGCGACGGCGGCCGGTTCGCCGGAGGGCGGGCTGTCGAGCAGGGGCAACAGGCCGTACTCCGGGCCGAAGCCGCCGTCCGCTATGCGGCTGTAGAGCGAGGCGAGCAGCGGTGGCAGGGGGAAGCCCAGGGCGGCCTCCGCCCGGGTGGGTGCGGCCGGGTCGACGGGGCCGGGCAGCGAAGGCCAGCCCCACGGGCGGGAGGTACGGGCCTGTGCGGCAACCCGTGTCAACAACTGCTCGATCTCGGTCATGGCTTCATGATGCAGGCCGCCTCTGACAATCGTGCGGGCCTGTGGACAACCTCGTACCTGTGGAAAACCGTGGTCGGCGGCGGTGGGTGACGGACGGTCAGTCCAGCCGGACCTCGATGCCTTTCCCGGTGAGGAACCGCACGAGGCCCTCGAAAGTCTCCGGGCCCCGCAGGAGCGGAGTCGGCCCCAGGCAGGTGCGGGCGATGTCGGAGCCGTGCCAGACGAGGGTGAACGGCCAGGCCGCACCGAAGCCGCCGCACAGGGCGTCGGCGGTGGCATCCAGGCCCCAGCCGAAGTAGCCGCCGGGGCCGTTCACGGCTTCGCCGAGCGCGCAGAAGAAGCCGGGGGCGTCGGTGACGAAGCGGCCGTCGAGGTGGCAGGCCGTGCCCGGCGGCCTGTCGGGTCCGCGACCGTGCTGGTGGAGGGCGGTGGTCAGCCAGTAGGCGCGGCCGTCCGCACCGCACGCCGCCCATGCGTTGGGCTCGGACGGCCGTCCGTCCTCCCACAACCGCCAGACCTGGGGAGCGACGGTGGGCGGTCGCCGGGACCGCGGTGCCAGCACGAGGTCGACCAGGCCGTGGCCGCGGGCTGCCGGGGCCCAGGCGACCAGGTCGCCGTCCGCGGCGACCTGGATCGGGCGGCCGGATCCGTCCAGACGTACCAGCTCGGCCGGCCCGAGATCCTCCTTGCCGGCCTCGATCGCCGCGCGCAGGGTGCCGGTCGCGGAGCAGCCGAGCAGCCGCACGGGCGGGCTCTCGCGGGGCTCGGCCGATCCGTCGAACGGGGTGATCACGTCCTTGCAGGTCCCGAGCGGCTCCTCGCGCGCATCGTGCAGCCGGTCCTGGCCCAGCAGCCGGTAACCGGCGGACAGCGGTCGGGGGTGGGGGACGATCCGGTCCTCCTCGTCCACGGACGCCTCGATGGTGACGTCGCGCAGCGACAGGTCGCGCGCGCAGGGGCGGTCGTCGAGGACGCGGACGTCGTACAGACAGCACCAGCCGAACCCGTCGCCCCGCCGGTCGAGGACTTCCAGGACGAGCGGTCCGAGCGGTGCCGAGCCGGTCGCCCGTGCGTCGGCGAGGGTGGCCGCGAAGCCGCCTTCGGGTGCGCAGCCGAGGAGTTGGAAGGTGCCGCGGTCCAGCTCCGGTTCATCCGCGCAGAGATCTTCCGCGTCCGCGCACAGGGCCACGGTCTCCTGCGTTTCCCTCTCGTCGTCGTACACCATGACGGCGTACCTCGATGCCCCCACCTGCGGTTTCCCTCCCCTGACCATGCTCCCCTCAGCGGTCGGCGCGCCACGATCGGCCGGTGCCCGGGGACGATCTCGCGGCCCGGCGACAGCAGGGACACCGGGTTCTGCCCGAAGTGGGCGATGCCGAACGGGATCGCTCCCCGACGCTCACAACTCTCCCACCAGGCCACTGCGGTTACGACTTCATACTTGAGCGCCGGATACTAGCTGGTGAGACCGCATTCGAGTGTCACTCCTGAAGGGGCAGCGATCATGAAACCGATCAACCTCGTCCTCAACGTCCTGTGGTTGATCCTCTGCGGGATCTGGATGGCGATCGCCTACGCCGTGGCCGCGCTGATCTGCTTCGTCCTCATCGTGACCATCCCCTTCGGCATCGCCTCGCTCCGGATCGCCGGCTTCGTGCTCTGGCCCTTCGGCCGCACCACGGTGCCGAAGCAGAACGCCGGGGCCCCCTCGTGCATCGGCAACGTGATCTGGATCGTCTTCGCGGGCTGGTGGCTCGCCCTCGGTCACCTGATCACGAGCATCCCGCTCTTCCTGTCGATCATCGGAATTCCCTTCGGCTGGGCGAACCTCAAGCTGATTCCGCTCTCCCTCACGCCCCTGGGCCACGAGGTCGTCCCGACCGATGAGGCCTTCGGCGGACGCTGACCCCTCTGCGCCGGCTCACCGCCGGCAAGGGAGACAGCGACCGAAACGATCCCGGCGTGGTCGCTGCGATCACGGCTTCGGAGCCGTAGTGGTGACGACCCGTCGGGTACGGCCCGGTCCGGACGAGACACCCCTGCTCGAGTGCGCGCCCCTGCGTGCCCCGAAGCCGCCCCTGTCAGCGGAGCCCCGCAGGCGTCGTCGTCTTCGAGACAGCGTCGTGCCAGGCGGCCTTCGCCCCGGAGTCGCCGATCCGGTAGACGTCCACGACCGCGCCCACCGCAACGGCCAGCGAAAGGACCCCCACGACGATCCGGACGGGCAGGGCCGACCAGCGCGTCCCGCCGTCACGCCCGGGTTCCGCCGGAGCGCTCCTTGCCGCCCACCACACGACCGCGGCCAGCACGAACAGACCCAGGGCCCAGGGCAGCAGCCCGTCACCCAGCTCGGCGTGCCGCCGAACCAGGGCGTCGTCGGTCACATGCCGTTCCAGCCACTCGCCGGCCTGTGTGGTGAGCGGCACGCTGACCAGGGCGACCAGGGCCAGAAGCGGCAGCAGCGGGCCCAGCCGCCGAGCGGCGCGCGGCCACAGCGCTGCCACCACCAGGGCCAGTGCAGTGAGAGGTACCAGCACGACGACTATGTGAACCAGCAGGACATGGGCGGGCAGACCGTTGACCAGACTCATCGAGGCGCTCCTCAGCGTGGTGGGGCGCGCCAGCCTGGCACAGCAATCTCTCAGTTCCCTCTCAGGCGGTAGGGGCGGGAGACGCCGTGGAATCCGGCGGGATGTGGCCCCTTGAGTGCCTGACGGGGACGAGCACGGCGGGGAAACGCTGCTCGGGACGGGTCACCTGATGTTCAGGACGGTCTTCACTGGTTGCGGCCCGCCATCTTCTCCAGCCGGGCGATCCGGTCGGCCATGGGCGGGTGGGTCGAGAACATCCTGGACAGTCCCTGGCCCGGGCGGAACGGGTTCGCGATCATCATGTGGCTCGCGGTCTCGATCCTGGGCTCCGGGGGCAGGGGCAGTTGCTTGGTGCCGGCGTCGAGCTTGCGCAGGGCGCTGGCGAGGGCGAGCGGGTCGCCGGTGAGCTGGGCTCCGGAGGCGTCCGCCTCGTACTCCCTGGATCTGCTGATGGCCAGCTGGATGAGGCTGGCGGCGAGCGGGCCCAGGATCATGATCAACAGCATGCCGAGCAGGCCGGGGCCCTCGTCGTCGTCGGAGCGGCCGATCGGGATCAGCCAGGCGAAGTTGACCAGGAACATGATCACCGAGGCGAGGGCGCCGGCGACCGACGAGATGAGGATGTCCCGGTTGTAGACGTGGCTGAGTTCGTGGCCGATGACGCCGCGCAGCTCGCGCTCGTCCAGGATGCGCAGGATGCCCTCGGTGCAGCACACGGCGGCATTGCGCGGATTGCGGCCCGTTGCGAACGCGTTCGGCGCCTCCGTGGGCGAGATGTACAGGCGGGGCATGGGCTGGCGGGCCTGCGTGGACAGGTCACGGACCATGCGGTAGAGGGCCGGGGCTTCGAACTCGCTCACCGGGCGGGCACGCATCGCGCGTAGCGCCAGCTTGTCGCTGTTCCAGTACGCGTACGCGTTCGTGCCGAGGGCGATCAGCACCGCCACGATCAGGCCCGTGCGGCCGAAGAAGCTGCCGATGACGATGATGAGGGCGGACAGTCCCCCGAGGAGTACTGCGGTCCTGAGCCCGTTGTGCCGGCGGTGCACGGTACGCCCTCCAAATGGTGCAGCAGGGGAACCCTTTGCTTGCTGGTGTGCTTGCTGATCTCCGAAGCCCCTGGTGCCGTGGTGTCACGTCCAGTGGACCCTCCCGTAGTGGTCAACGCCAGGCGAGGGCAGCGAGTTCCCTAGTGGGGGCGGCGGCGCGCGTCGGCCGTCCGGGTGACGATGCCCGTTTCGGCGGGCACGCGCGCGTGGCGCGGGTGGTTCACGCGCGCGTGCGGGCCGTTCAGAACAGGCCGGTGCCGGGTCTGTTCAGAACAGGCCGGTGCCGGCGAAGCGGAGTACCAGTTGGGGCGCCCCGGAGAGGGCGATGCCGAGGGTTCCGGTGAGGGCGATGGCGGCCGTGAGAGGGGCGGGGACGCGGTGCCGCGCGGGCTCTCCCTCGGGGGCACGGAACAGCAGCGCCGTCCACTGGAGGTAGTAGAAGAGCGCGATGACCACGTTGACGGCCATGACGACGGCCAGCCAGCCGAGGCCCGCGTCGACGGCGGCCGAGAAGACGGTGACCTTCGCGAAGAGGCCGATGACGCCCGGCGGCAGCCCGGCGAGGCACAGCAGGAAGAAGGCCAGGAGCAGGGCGGTCACGGGGTTCGAGGCGTACAGGCCCCGGTAGTCGCTGACGCGGTTGAGCGCCCTCGTACGGCCCACCAGGGCGGCGACGGCGAAGGCGCCGAGGTTCACGGCGGCGTACATGAGGGCGTAGGCGACCGTGGAGCCGATCGATTTCCGGGCGTCCGCGGAGTAACCGGCGGCGGCGATCGGGACCAGGAGGTAGCCGGCCTGGCCGACGGAGGACCAGGCGAGCAGCCGTACCGCGCTGTACGCGCGCGTGGCCTGCTGGCGCAGGGCACCGACATTGCCGACGGTCATGGTGAGGGCGGCCAGCGCGGCGAGCGCGGGGCCCCAGGCGTCGGAGTACGAGGGGAAGGCGACGACGGTGACGAGGATCAGGCCGGTGAAGCCGACGGCCTTGCCGACGACCGACAGGTAGGCGGCGACGGGCAGGGGTGCTCCCACGTAGGTGTCGGGCACCCAGAAATGGAAGGGCACGGCGGCGGTCTTGAAGGCGAAGCCGACCAGTGTGAGGACGACGCCGGTCTGGGCGAGCGTGTGGAGCTGTCCGTCGACGTGCTGGATGCGGTCGGCGATCTGGGTGAGGTAGAGGGTGCCCGTGGAGGCGTACACGAAGCTGATGCCCAGCAGGCTGACCGCGGTGGCGGTGACCGAGGACAGGAAGAACTTCAGGGCGGCTTCCGAGGACCTGCGGTCACCGTGCCGGATGCCGACGAGGGCGAAGGCGGGCAGGGAGGCGACCTCCAGGGCCACGACGAGGGTGGCGAGGTCGCGGGAGGCGGGCAACAGGGCGGCGCCCGCGGCGGAGGAGAGCAGCAGGAACCAGAACTCCCCTTCGGGGAGTCTCCGGCGTCCGTCCTTGAGGGCGGTGACCGACAGCAGGGCGGCCAGCAGGGCACCGCCGAGGACGAGGAACTGGATGACGAGGGTGAACCGGTCGGCCGTGTAGCTGCACAGGCGCGGGTCGCCGGTCTGGCAGAAGGTGCTGCGGTCGCCGTCCAGGAGCGGCAGCAGCAGGAGGGCCGAGACGGCGAGTCCGGCCACGGCGCACCAGCCGAGTACGGCCTTCTTCGCGTCGGGCACGAACAGGTCGGCGACGAGGACGCCGAGCCCGACGACCGCCGCGGCGGTGGGCGGGGCGATCGCGAGCCAGTCGACGGACTGGACCAGCGACTCGGCCAGGGGCTGGGCCGGGTGGCTCATCGGGTGCCTCCTGCGAGGAGCTGCTGCACGGCCGGGTCGGTCAGGCCGAGGAGGGCCCTCGGCCACAGCCCGGCCACGACGGTGAGGGCGACGAGCGGCGTCCAGGCCGCGAACTCGTACGTGTGGACGTCGGCGAGCTTCGGGGCCTGTTGCGGTACGGGGCCCATGCAGACGCGGCGGACCACGATGAGCAGGTACGCGGCCGTCAGCAGCGTGCCGAACGCGGCGATCGCCATGAACGTCAGGAACGCGGGGCGGCTGAGGCCGGCGGCGGGCCGGAACGCGCCGAACAGGGCCAGCATCTCGCCCCAGAACCCGGCCAGTCCGGGCAGGCCGAGGGAGGCGACCGCGGCGAAGGCCAGCAGGCCGCCGAGGCGCGGCGCCTTGCCGTAGAGCGCCGCCCCGGTCTGGAGCTGATTCGGCGCGGCGGAACCGCTCGTCGAGGGGCGGTGGCCGGGCGACAGGAGGGAAAGGGAGTCGAGGTCGGTGGTGCCCGTGCGGTCCTTGAGCGCGCCGACCAGGAAGAAGAGCAGGCCGGTGATGAGGCCGTGGGCGATGTTGGCGAACAGCGCGCCGTTGACGCCGGTCGGGGTCATCGTGGCGATGCCGAGCAGGACGAAGCCCATGTGGCCGACGGAGGAGTAGGCGATGAGCCGCTTGAGGTCGCCCTTCGCGCCCTGTCGGGCGAGGGCCAGGCAGGCCAGGGATCCGTAGATGATCCCGACGACGGCGAAGGCGGCGAGGTAGGGCGCGAAGGTGCGGAAGCCGTCGGGCGCGATCGGCAGCAGAATCCGGACGAACCCGTACGTACCCATCTTCAGCAGTACGCCGGCCAGCAGGACCGAGCCGACGGTCGGAGCGGCGGTGTGGGCGTCCGGCAGCCAGCTGTGCAGGGGCCACATCGGCGTCTTGACCGCGAGTCCGAGTCCGACCGCCAAAACGGCGATGACCTGCACGGATGTGGTCAGCGACCGGCCGTTGTCAGTGGCGAGTGCCATCATGTCGAATGTGCCCGCCTTGATTCCGATCAGGAGCAGGCCGAGCAGCATGACGACGGACCCGAGCAGGGTGAACAGGATGAACTTCCAGGCGGCCTGGGTCCGCCCCTCGCCGCCCCAGCGGGCGATGAGGAAGTACATCGGGATGAGCACCATCTCGAAGGCGAGGAAGAACAGCAGCAGGTCGAGGACGGCGAAGGTGGCGAGAGTGCCGGACTCCAGCAGGAGCAGCAGGGCGACGAAGGCCTTCGGGGACGGGCCCGCAGGCATCTTGAAGTAGGAGTAGAGCGCGCAGAGGAAGGTCAGCAGCGCGGTCAGGACCAGAAGGGGGAGGGAGATGCCGTCGATGCCGAGGTGGATCCGCACGTCGAGTGCGGGGATCCAGCTGATGTCGGTCGTGGCCTGCATCTTCGACGGATGGTCGTGGTCGAAGCCGAGCGCGAGGACGATCGTGGCGGCGAGGATCGCGCCGGTCACGGTCACGCCGTGGCGCAGCACGGCCTGCTCGGGCGACTTCCCCTTCAGCCCGGGCGGGGCGGGCAGCAGAGCGGCGACGGCGCCGAGGAGCGGGCCGACGACGACGAATGCCAGAAGGACCTGCATCACGGACGCATTGATATCGATCACGCCTGCTCACGCTCCCGTGGCGACGAGGAGGACGGCGACCGCCAGGACGACGGTGCCGGCGAGCAGCGCGCTCACATAGGTCTGTACGTTGCCGGTCTGGGCGCGCCGTACGGCGGCCCCGAGCAGGCGGGGCAGCGCCGCCGCGCCGCGTACGTAGGTGTCGACGACCTCGCGGTCGAGGAACCGGACGAGACTCGCTCCCGCCTGGACCGGGCGGACGAACAGTGCCGCGTACACGGCGTCCAGGTGGAAGCCGCTGGCGGCGGGCCGGTGGAGCGGGCCGAGCAGCAGCCGTCCGGGGTCGGCCGGGTCGGGGGCGTAGGCCACGTCGCCGTAGGCGGGCCGGTGGCTGGCGATGGCCTCCGCCTCGACCAGTCCGGCGTCGGCCTCGGGGTGGGCGGCGACCGCTCCCATCGGGGTGCGGGCTGCCAGTGCGGTGGTGCGCTGCCAGGCACCGTAGGTGACCAGTCCGCCGACCAGGGCGAGCCCTGTGCCGAGCACCGAGGTGGTGAGGGTCGGGGCCAGGCTGCCGCCGTCGAACCAGTCGGGCAGCAGTCGGAAGGCGAGGCCGCCGAAGGCCAGCGAGGGCACGGCGAGCACCCACAGCACGACGGTCATGGTGAGCGGCTGCCGGCCGTGGTCCGGGGCCTCGGTTCCCCGGCCGCGGAAGGCGAGCAGCCACAGGCGGGTCGCGTACGCGGCGGTGAGGAGGGCGGTCAACAGGCCGGCGAGGAGGACGATCCAGCCCGCGCCGCCGGGGGCGTGCTCGGTGTGGCCGGTGGCGACGTGCTCGGCCGCGCCGAGGACGGACTCCTTGGAGAAGAAGCCGCTGAACGGCGGGATCGCGGCGAGCGCGAGGAGCGCCACGGTCATCGTCCAGTACGCGTCGGGGACGCGGTCACGCAGCCGGCTCATGCGGGACATGGCGGCCAGCGAGTTGGTGCCGGCGGCGTGGATGATCACGCCGGCGGCGAGGAACAGCAGCGCCTTGAAGGCGCCGTGGGACAGGAGGTGGAAGACGGCGGCACCGCGGTCGCCGACCGCCAACGCGCCGGTCATGTAGCCGAGCTGGCCGATCGTGGAGTAGGCGAGGACACGTTTGATGTCGTCCTGGGCGAGCGCGGCGAGCGCCGAGCCGGCCATGGTGACGGCGGCCATGAAGGCGAGGACGACCATCGCGGCCGTGGAGGCCTGGAAGACGGGGAGGAGACGGGCGACGAAGTAGACACCGGCGGCGACCATCGTCGCGGCGTGGATCAGCGCGGAGACGGGCGTGGGGCCCGCCATCGCGTCGGGGAGCCAGGTGTGCAGCGGGAACTGCGCCGACTTGCCCGCCACGCCCGCGAGAAGCAGCAGGGCGATCAGCGTCGGATGGTCGAGTCCGCCGCTCGCGACGGTGCCGAGGACGCGGGTGATGCGGAAGGACCCGGCGTCGGTGGCGAGGGCGAACAGGCCGATCAGGAAGGGCACATCGCCGAGCTTGGTGACGAGGAAGGCCTTGAGAGAGGCGGCGCGGGCCTCCGGGGTCTCCCAGTAGTGGCCGACCAGGAAGTAGGAGCAGATGCCCATGACTTCCCAGCCGACCAGCAGCACGATCAGGTCGCCGGAGTAGACGACCAGGAACATCGCGGAGGTGAAGAGAGAGACGAGAGCGGCGTAGGAGGGGTAGCGCGGGTCGTCGCGCAGATAGCCGGTCGAGTAGATCTGCACGCAGGTGGCTACGGCCCCGACCAGGAGGGCGACGAGAGCGGCGAAGCCGTCGATGTGCAGGGCGAGTTCGATCGGGACCGAGCCGGTGGGCGTCAGCTCGGTGGCGGAGTCGATCGCGTCGCCGCCGCCCTGGCGCACGGCGACCAGTACGGCCAGCAGCAGGGCGGCGAGGGTCGGCAGGACGGCGAGCGGGCGGACGAAGCCCGGAGCCGTGCGGCCGAGCAGCAGCCCGGCCGCGGCACCCAGGAACGGCAGGAGGGGGACGAGAACGGCGAGGGTGGTCGTGGTCACGTGGTGGCCTCAGCCTTCTCCGCGGCGGGGGCGCCGCTGTCGGGGCCGTCGCTCTCGGGGCCCTCGGCGGTGTCGCGGAGCCGGTCGATGTCGGAGGTGCCGCGGTTGCGGTGGACGGCGAGGACGATCGCCAGGCCGATGCCGATCTCGGCGGCGGCGATGGCGATGGTGAACAGGGTCAGGGCCTGGCCGGAGTGCAGGGTCTCCGCGGCGGCCTTGCTGAGCCAGACGTCGAAGGCGACCAGGTTGAGGTTGACGGCGTTGAGCATCAGCTCGACCGACATCAGGACGAGGATCGCGTTGCGGCGGGCGAGAACGCCGTACAGGCCGGTGCAGAACAGGAGGGCGGAGAGCACGACGGGATAGACGAGGTGCATCAGCGGGCTCCTTCCGCTCGCTCGGCGGCGGCCTGGCCGTCGCGGGCGCCGGGGACCTCCGGGCCGGCCGCGTCCGCCTTCGCCTTGCGGGACAGGACGATCGCGCCGACCAGGGCGGCGAGGAGGAGGACGGACAGGGCCTCGAAGGGGAGGACCCAGTGCTGGAAGAGGCTTTCGCCGGTGACCTTCGTCGATCCGGCGGCGGCACCGTCCAGGTCGATCCAGGTGGCGCGGAACGCGTCGACGACCACCCAGACCAGGGCGGCCGCGGCGGCGACGGCCACGGTGAGGGCGGCCCAGCGGTTGCCGGAGTCCGCGTCCGGGGAGCGGCCGATGGGGGCCTTGGTGAGCATCAGACCGAACAGCAGGAGGACGACGACGGAACCGACATAGATGAGGACCTGCACCCAGGCGATGAACTCGGCGGTGAGCAGGAGGTACTCGACGGCGAGGCCGCCGAGGGTGACCACGAGCCACAGGGCGGCGTGCACCAGTTGCCGGGTGGTGACGCTGACGAGCGCGGCGCCGAAGGTGACCAGGCCGACGAGGAGGAAGGCGATCTCGACGCCGGTCGGGGACAGGAAGCCGTGGGTCGGGGCGGCAAGGCTCACGTGTCTCCCCCCTGGGGCTCGGCCTGGGCGGCGGCCAGCTTCTCGGCGGTCTTGCGGGCGGCGGCGATCTCCTTGGGCTCCTCCGCGCCGGCGTCGAGGGCGGGCGGGGCCGGGACGGTCCACATCCACTCGCGGAGCTTGTCGCGTTCGTGGGTGAGTTCGCGGATGTCGGTCTCGGCGTACTCGAACTCCGGGGACCAGAACAGCGCGTCGAAGGGACAGACCTCGATGCAGATACCGCAGTACATGCAGAGGGAGAAGTCGATGGCGAAGCGGTCGAGGACGTTGCGGCTGCGGTCGCGTCCGCCGGGGGCGGCGGCGGGGATCGTCTCCTTGTGGGAGTCGATGTAGATGCACCAGTCGGGGCACTCGCGGGCGCACAGCATGCAGACCGTGCAGTTCTCCTCGAACAGGCCGATGACGCCGCGGGTGCGCGGCGGGAGGTCGGGCTGGACGTCGGGGTACTGCGCGGTGACGGTCTTCTTCGTCATCGTGCGGAGGGTGACGGCCAGGCCCTTGGCGAGGCCGCTGCCAGGGATGGGGGCCATGGCTACTGGATCACCACCTTGACGATGCCGGTGAGGGCGATCTGGGCGAGGGAAAGGGGGACGAGGAGGGTCCAGGAGAACTTCTGGAGCTGGTCCTCGCGCAGCCGCGGGTAGGTGACGCGGAGCCAGATGACCACGAAGGCGAGGATCGCCGTCTTCAGCAGGGTCCAGACCCAGCCGAGGCCGTCGGCACCCCACGGGCCGTGCCAGCCGCCCAGGAAGAGGACGGTGGTCAGGCCGCACAGGACGATGATTCCGGCGTACTCGGCGAGCAGGAACAGGGCGAAGCGCAGGCCGGTGTACTCGGTGTACGCGCCGAAGATGATCTCCGAGTCGGCGACCGGCATGTCGAAGGGCGGGCGCTGCAGTTCGGCGAGGCCGGCGACGAAGAAGACGATCGCGCCGACGATCTGCCAGGGCAGCCACCACCACTCGAAGGCGTCGAGGATGCCGGGGAGGGAGACCGTGCCGGCCGCCATCGCCACGGAGGCGGCG
This sequence comes from Streptomyces shenzhenensis, assembly GCF_003688995.1. Lineage (GTDB taxonomy): Bacteria > Actinomycetota > Actinomycetes > Streptomycetales > Streptomycetaceae > Streptomyces > Streptomyces shenzhenensis_A. The sequence continues at coordinate 62,962 of NZ_PENI01000044.1, forward strand.
GCGAGCAGCATCGGGAGTTCGTAGGCGAGGAGTTGGGCGGCGGTGCGCAGGCCGCCGAGGAGGGAGAACTTGTTGGCGCTGGCCCAGCCCGCCATGAGCGAGCCGAGGACGCCGACGGCCATCACCGCGAGGACGAAGAAGACGCCCGCGTCGAGGACCTGGCCGACCGCGCCCTCGCCGGGGCCGATCGGGATGGCGAGCAGTACGAGCAGATACGGGAGGAGGGCGACGGCCGGGGCGAGCTGGAAGATGCGGCGGTCGGCGCCGTTCGGGACGACGTCCTCCTTCTGCGCGAACTTGACGCCGTCCGCGATGAGTTGGGCCCAGCCGTGGAAGCCGCCGGCGTACATCGGGCCGAGGCGGCCCTGCATGTGCGCCATCACCTTGTGCTCGGTCTGACCGACGATCAGGGGGAAGGTGAGGAAGACGACGAACACGACGAGGAGTCGCAGGGCGACGTCCAGCACGCCGTTCACTGCGGGCCTCCTAGGGGAGTGTCGGGCGCGTTGTCCTGAGCGCTGTCGGGAGCGGGGTCGGGAGTGGGCGCGCCAGGGGCTGGGGCGGCGGCGGTGCGACCGGCCGTGGGCGGCTCGTCCGAGGGGGCCGGTTCACCAGGAGCCGGCTTCTCGTGCCCCGGCTTCGCGGACCCGGACTCCTCGGAGGCCGTTGCCTCGGAACGGGGCGCCTCGGAACGGGACTTCTCGGACACCGGCTCCTCGGAACCGGACTCCTCGGACACCCGCTCCTTGGACGCCGGCTGCTCGGACGCCGGGTTCTCGGGCCGGGGCTCTCCGGGCTCTGCTTCCTCGGCCGTCGGGTTGTCGACCGTGGGCCTGCCGTCGTCGCCGTCGGTGTTGGTGTCCGACGGCGCGTCGGCCGCCCGGCCGGACTCCGGCGCCGGACGCGTCTCGGCCCCGGGGCTCGCCTCCACGGGTTCGGGGGCGGTGGGCTCCGCCTGCGGGGGCCGCTGTCGTTCCGGTTCGTCAAAGGCGGGGCGGGCGTGGTGCCAGGGCGCGTCCGAGCTGCGGGGCGCCGTGGGCCGGGGGGACGGCGGGGCGGCCGTGTCGGGTGCCGTGGGTTCCTGTGTCGCCTCGGCCTGCGCGGCAGCGCGTTGCGAGGCGGACCCCTCCGACGCGTTGCGCGACCGGCGCGGACCCGCGGGCGCCGCCTGCTTCGCCGCTGCCGCGGAACCGGTCGACTCGGCAGCCCCCGACGTCGCCGACGCCTGCCCCGCCCCTTCAGCGCCCTCGGCCCGCTGGGAAGCGGAGCCCTCGCCCGCGCTGCGCGACCGGCGGGGGGTGGCCGGGAGGGAGCGCTCGGCTCGCCGGCCAGCCCCGGCTTCCGAGGCACCGCCCGCCCCACGAGGCGCGGACGCCTCCGAGGGCGCCTCCGAGGACGCTCCCTCGGCCGCCGCCGCGCCCGCCGTCTGGCTGGCGGAACCCTCCGCCGCCGTACGGGCCCGGCGGGGTGGCCGGGCGGTGGGCTCGGTCGGTGCGGCGGCGGGCTCCGCCGTGGTGCGGGTGCGGCGGACCGGGCGGGTCGGGGCCGGGGGGAGTTGGCCCTTCAGTGGACCCCATTCGTTGGGGTCGGGGACGCCCGGGGGAAGCATCTGGCGCCGCTTGGGGCCGCCGTGGTCGGACTCGCCCGGTTCCTTCGCGCCGGGCCAGGCCTTGGCGACGCGGGCCGCCAGGACGAAGTCCTTGCGGAGCGGATGGCCCTCGAAGGTCTCCGGGAGCAGGAGGTGGTCCAGGGCGGGGTGGCCTTCGAAGCGGACGCCGAACATTTCGTGCGTCTCGCGCTCGTGCCAGGCGGCGCCGGCGTAGACACCGACGGCGGAGGCCAGCGCCGGCGCCTCGTGGGGGACGGTCGTGCGCAGCAGCAGGCGCCGCACCGGGGCGAGGGCGACGACGTGCGCGGACACCCGAAAGCCCGTGCCCGGTTCGTCGACCGCGCTCAGCCAGTCGAAGTAGGTGCAGGTCAGGGTCGTACGCGCGGTCTCGAGCGCGGGGATCCAGGACTGCGGCGGCACGTCGACGGTGAGGACCTCGTAGGACTCCTCGGCCGTGGCCTCGGGGCCGAAGAGTTCCTCCGCGGGGGCGGGGAGCCAGCCGACGGTGGTCATCGCGAGCCCCCCTCCCCGGCGGGCGGTCGCGCCGGCTCCGCGGCCGACGAGCGGACCGGCTCCACGGCCGGCGGGTGGACCAGGCCGCTCCGGAGCGCGGCGGTGGACGGCCGCCCGGCCGCGTACCGCTCCCCCAGCGACTCCCGGGCGATCTTCTCCTGGAGCTTGAGGATCCCCTGGAGCAGCGCCTCGGGGCGGGGCGGGCAGCCGGGTACGTAGACGTCCACCGGGATGATCTGGTCGACGCCCTTGGTGACGGAGTAGGAGTCCCAGTAGGGGCCGCCGCAGTTGGAGCAGGCGCCGAAGGAGATGACGTACTTCGGCTCGGGCATCTGCTCGTACAGGCGCTTCACGGCCGGGGCCATCTTGTCCGTCACCGTGCCCGACACCACCATCAGGTCGGCCTGGCGGGGGCCGGGCGCGAAGGGGATGACGCCGAGGCGGATGAAGTCGTGGCGGGCCATCGACGCGGCGATGAACTCGATCGCGCAGCAGGCGAGGCCGAAGTTGAAGACCCAGAGCGAGTAGCGGCGGCCCCAGTTCAGGACGATCTTCATCGGTTCGGGGGCCAGGCGGGCGAGCGCGCCGAGCCGCTTCGGCTCGGGCAGCAGCACGGGCTCGGGGGTGGTGGGGGTCACGTCCATGCCAGGACGCCCTTCTTGTATGCGTAGAGCAGGCCCACGGCGAGGAAGCCGAGGAAGATGAACATCTCGACGAGCGTGGTCCCGCCGTAGCCGTGGTCGGCGAAGACGGTCGCCCAGGGGAACAGGAAGATCGAGTCGACGGCGAAGATCACGTAGAGGAAGGCGTACACGTAGTAGCGGACCTGGGTGTGGGCCCAGCCCTCGCCGACGGGGTCGACGCCGCACTCGTACGTGAGCAGTTTCTCCGGTGTGGGGACGACAGGGCGCAGCAGCCGGCCGGCGCCGAAGGCGACCCCGACGAAGAGCACGCCCACCAGCGCGAGCAGTCCCACGACCGAATAGGACTGGAAGTAGTCCGCCGCGACGACGGCGGTCGAGTCCCCCAACGTCTCCCGCAACGTCCGTCCCTCGCTCCCTGACCCGGTGACCTGAGTGCCTTGGTGAATCGAGTGCCTTGGTGAATCCCGTGTCGCCACACGATTCGACGCTCTGCACGATTCGACGCTCTGTACGCACGGGAGTCTAGGCCCTGATAAAGGGCCGGTAAGCAGCCCGTCACAGACTCCGTCCGGCCCTGGTCCGCGGCCGGGACGGGAAGGTGGGGTTTTCCCCCGGGTCCCGTGGCGGCGGACCTCATGGCGCGGGAGCGCGGCGCACGGCACGCTGACCCGTATGACCGCTCGCATCCCTTCCGCCGAGGCGGCCCCGGCCGACGGTGACGACCGTCTGCCGCCGGCCCGCTTCGCCTTCGACACGCACACCTGGAAGGAGATCGCGCATCTCCTGGCGAACCTGCCGGTGTCGCTGCTCGGCTTCACCTACGCGACCGCGGCACTGGTCACCAGTGGCACGCTGACCGTCACCGTGATCGGCTTCCCGCTGCTCGCCGCCACGCTGCTCGGCGCGCGGGTGCTGGGAAGGCTGGAGCGGGGGCGGGCCCGGGCGCTGCTCGGGGTGCGGGTGGACGAGCCGAGCCCGCTGCCGCTCGGCAGGGGCGGCGGGCTGCTGCAGCGGATGTGGCTGGCGTTGAGGGACCCGGTGGGCTGGCGGACCCTGCTGTACGACTTCATCCGGCTGCCCTGGGGGATCTGCACCTTCGTCATCACGTTCACCTCGCTGTTCGTGCTGTGGCCTGTGCTGCCGTTCATCGCGCGGGGCCTGTCGAACGTGGACCGGGTGATGGTGCGCGGTCTGCTGTCGCCCTCCGACGAGCTGGAGCGCCGTATCGCCGAGCTGGAGTCCGACCGCGGGATCGTGGTGGACACCGCGGCGGCGGACCTGCGGCGGATCGAGCGGGATCTGCACGACGGGGCGCAGGCCCGGCTGGTCAATCTGGCGATGGGGCTCGGCCTGGCGAAGGAGAAGCTCCTGGAGGACCCCGACTCGGCGGCGGCGATGGTCGAGGAGGCGCACGGCGAGGTGAAGCTCGCCCTCCAGGAGCTGCGCGATCTGGCCCGGGGCATCCATCCCGCGGTCCTGACCGACCGTGGCCTGGACGCCGCGCTGTCCTCGGTGGCCTCCCGCTGCACCGTGCCGGTGAAGGTGACGGCCGACCTGGAGTCGAGACCGGCCGCGGCGATCGAGGGGATCGCCTACTTCACGGTCTCGGAGCTGCTGCAGAACATCAGCAAGCACAGCGGCGCACGGACCGCGTCCGTCGACGTCTGGCGGTCCGCGGACCGGCTGCTCATCCAGGTGCGGGACGACGGCCGGGGCGGGGCGCGGCTGGACGCCGGGAGCGGGATGCGCGGGCTTTCGGAGCGGCTCGGCGCGGTCGACGGGCTGTTCGTGGTCGACTCCCCGGCCGGCGGGCCGACGACGGTCACCGCCGAGCTGCCCTGGCGGGACCGGACGGAGACCTCCTGACCCGAGGGCTCCTGGTTCCAGACCTCCTGCCCCTGGCCGGAGATCCCCTGCCCCGGGGTGGGGAAAACCCCCCGTCCAAGAGGCCGACGGCCTCCATGGTCCGTGGACCTGCGGCGCGGCAGGGTGGGGGTACGGCAAGAGGGCCGCTGACGAGAAGAACGGGACGACGCCGATGGCCACGGAGTACGGACAGGGGTACGGGCACCGGTACGAGTACGACGGTGCGCGCCGGCACCGGCTGCCGGCCGCGCTGCGCGCGCCGTTCGAGGCGCGCAGCTGGCGCGAGTTCGGCTATGTGCTGCTGAGCCTGCCGATCGGCATCCTGATGTTCTCGTACGCGGTGACGATGGTGTCGCTCGGGGCGGGGCTGCTGGTGACGTTCCTCGGGATTCCGGTCCTGGCGGCGGCGCTGGCGGGGTGCCGCGGGCTGGGCGCGCTGGAGCGGATGCGGGCGCGGGGGCTGCTCGGTCTGGAGGTGGCCGAGCCGGAGCCGTTGCGGATGCGCAAGCCGGGCGCCATGGCCTGGACGGGCGCGGTCCTGAAGAGCGGCACGTCGTGGCGGCATCTGCTGTACACGCTGCTGCACTTCCCGTGGGCGGTGTTCTCCTTCGTGGTCGCGGTGACCTGCTGGGCGGTCGGCTGGTCGCTGGTGACGTATCCGCTGTGGTTCTGGGTGTTCCCGGTGTACGCGGGCCAGGGCGGCATCCAGCTGTACGGCGACGACCACCACCGGGTCTATCTCGACAACCCCTTCGAGATCACCGTCACGGCGCTGATCGGGCTGCTGTTCACGCTGGCCACGCCGTGGATCGTGCGGGCGCTGACGATGGTGGACCGGCTGCTGGTGCACGGGCTGCTCGGGCCGTCGCGGCTGTCGGCGCGGGTGGTGGAGCTGGAGTCGGACCGGGGTGTGGTGGTCGACACGGCGGCGGCGGATCTGCGGCGGATCGAGCGGGACCTGCACGACGGGGCGCAGGCCCGGCTGGTGGCGCTGGCCATGGACCTGGGACTGGCGAAGGAGAAGCTGACCGAGGACCCGCGGTCGGCGGCGCGGATGGTGGAGGAGGCGCACGGTGAGGTGAAGACGGCGCTCCAGGAGCTGCGCGACCTGGCCCGCGGTATCCATCCCGCCGTGCTGACCGACCGCGGCCTGGACGCCGCCCTCTCCGCGGTCGCCTCCCGCTGCACCGTGCCGGTGCAGGTCGAGGTGGACCTGCCGCGGCGTCCCGCGCCGGCGATCGAGGGGATCGCCTACTTCACGGTCTCGGAGCTGCTGCAGAACATCAGCAAGCACAGCGGCGCACGGACCGCGTCCGTCGACGTCTGGCGGTCCGCGGACCGGCTGATGCTGCAGGTGACGGACGACGGGGTGGGCGGGGCCGATGTGTCCGGGGGCTCGGGTCTGGCCGGGCTGACGGAGCGGCTGGACGCGGTGGACGGGATCCTGGTGGTGGACTCCCCGCCGGGCGGCCCGACCCGCGTGACGGCGGAACTCCCCTGGCGGGACTGACCCCCAGCGTCCCGGGCCCCGCGGATCTCGGCCGCCCCGTCCCATGCGGACCGGTCGGCCCCCAGATGCTCTCTCCATGACAAGCCCGCGGGCCGGACGCGGTGCGAACGGTCCGTCGCGGCGCGCGCGGCCGACCGCCGCCCGGGTGCAGCCGCTCCGCAGGCCGGGCGGAAGACCCCTCGCGGGCCCCGCGGAGCACCGGCAGGCAACCGGATCCGGCCTGCCGCGGTCCCCTGTTCCAGTGGCCCGGGCGCCATGCGGCGGGATTGCTGGAATGCTGGACCTCCGTACGGACGGGCACCGTCGGAGGTTCGGGCTTGGGGGGCCAAAAGATCATGGAGGACAGGGTGCGGGTGGTCATCGCCGAGGATTCGGTGCTGCTCAGAGAGGGCCTGACCCGGTTGCTGACCGACCGCGGGCACGAGGTGGTGGCCGGCGTCGGGGACGCCGAGGCGCTGATCAAGACCATCGCGGACCTGAACGCGCAGGGCGCGCTGCCGGACGTGGTGGTCGCGGACGTACGGATGCCGCCGACGCACACGGACGAGGGGGTGCGGGCCGCGGTACAGCTACGCAAGGCGCACCCGGACCTCGGGGTGCTGGTGCTGTCGCAGTACGTGGAGGAGCGGTACGCCACCGAGCTGCTGGCCGGTTCCAGCCGTGGCGTCGGATATCTGCTCAAGGACCGCGTCGCCGAGGTGCGGGAGTTCGTGGACGCGGTGGTGCGGGTGGCGCGGGGCGGTACGGCCCTGGACCCGGAGGTCGTCGCGCAGCTGCTCGGCCGCAGCCGCAAGCAGGACGTGCTCGCGGGGCTCACACCGCGGGAGCGTGAGGTCCTGGGGCTGATGGCCGAGGGGCGGACGAACTCCGCGATCGCCAAGCAGCTGGTGGTCAGCGACGGAGCGGTGGAGAAGCACGTCAGCAACATCTTCCTGAAGCTGGGCCTGTCGCAGAGCGAGGGGGACCATCGGCGCGTTCTGGCCGTTCTCACCTATCTGAACTCGTGAGGGCCCGTGGCTGAACCCGGGCGGGCCTGACACCTCGTGAGGCCTGACCGGGTGCCGGCGGCGGGCCGGCCGGTCGTGCCTCCCGGGATGCCGTGGCTCCCGGAATGCGGGATGGCCGTGGGCGAGAACGGGAAGTGAGAACCGGGGAACGAGCGGGCAGCGTCTTCGACAGAGCCTGGGGGGCGAGACATCGTGACACGTCAGGGCGACGGGCCGGATCGCAAGGCCATCCGTCATGCGAATGGCCCCGGGAAGGCGACCCTAAGCGACGTAGGGTTGATCCTGGGAAGGTCCGTGGGACGACCATGCCCGGACAGCAGCCTCGGAGGAGGTCCAGTTCAGTGACCAGCCAGGTCAGCAGCCCAGCGGAGCAGGCCGACGGAACTGTCGTAGGAGAGCAGCGCAGACCGGACGGTACGAAGGACGTCCGGCGTCTCGATCGGGTGGTCATCCGGTTCGCGGGCGATTCGGGTGATGGCATGCAGCTCACGGGGGACCGGTTCACATCGGAGACGGCGTCGTTCGGCAACGACCTGTCGACGCTGCCGAACTTCCCGGCGGAGATCCGGGCCCCCGCCGGCACCCTGCCGGGTGTCTCGTCGTTCCAGCTCCACTTCGCCGACCACGACATCCTCACGCCCGGCGACGCGCCGAACGTGCTCGTGGCGATGAACCCGGCGGCGCTGAAGGCGAACATCGGTGACCTTCCGCGCGGCGCGGAGATCATCGTCAACACGGACGAGTTCACCAAACGGGCGATGCAGAAGGTCGGCTACGCCACCAGCCCGCTGGAGGACGGCTCGCTGGCCGGCTACGGGCTGCACCCGGTGCCGCTGACCACGCTGACGGTGGAGGCGCTCAAGGACTTCGACCTCACCCGCAAGGAGGCCGAGCGCAGCAAGAACATGTTCGCGCTGGGCCTGCTGTCGTGGATGTACCACCGGCCGACCGAGGGCACGGAGAGGTTCCTGCGGAGCAAGTTCGCGAAGAAGCCGGAGATCGCCGAGGCGAACCTGACGGCGTTCCGCGCGGGCTGGAACTTCGGCGAGACCACGGAGGACTTCGCCGTCTCCTACGAGGTCGCCCCGGCCACGAAGGCCTTCCCGGTGGGCACCTACCGCAACATCTCCGGGAATCTGGCCCTGGCCTACGGCCTGGTCAGCGCCTCCCGCCAGGCGGACCTGCCGCTGTTCCTCGGCTCGTACCCGATCACCCCGGCCTCGGACATCCTGCACGAGCTGTCCAAGCACAAGAACTTCGGCGTGCGGACCTTCCAGGCCGAGGACGAGATCGCCGGCATCGGTGCCGCGCTCGGGGCGGCCTTCGGCGGCTCCCTGGCGGTGACGACGACGAGCGGCCCCGGTGTGGCCCTGAAGTCGGAGACCATCGGGCTGGCCGTCTCGCTGGAGCTGCCGCTGCTGGTGATCGACATCCAGCGCGGCGGGCCGTCGACCGGTCTGCCGACCAAGACCGAGCAGGCCGACCTGTTGCAGGCGATGTTCGGCCGCAACGGCGAGGCCCCGGTGCCGATCGTCGCGCCGCGCACGCCGGGCGACTGCTTCGACGCGGCCCTGGAGGCGGCCCGGATCGCGCTGACGTACCGCACGCCGGTGCTGCTGCTGTCCGACGGCTATCTGGCCAACGGCTCCGAGCCGTGGCGGATCCCCGCGCTGGAGGAGCTGCCGGATCTGCGCGTGCGGTTCGCGCAGGGCCCCAACCACACGCTCGACGACGGCACCGAGGTGTTCTGGCCCTACAAGCGCGACCCGCAGACCCTGGCCCGCCCGTGGGCCGTCCCGGGCACGCCGGGTCTTGAGCACCGCATCGGCGGCATCGAGAAGCAGGACGGGACGGGGAACATCTCCTACGACCCGGCCAACCACGACTTCATGGTCCGCACCCGCCAGGCGAAGATCGACGGCATCGAGGTGCCCGACATCGAGGTCGACGATCCCGACGGGGCGAGCCTGCTGGTGCTGGGCTGGGGTTCCACCTTCGGGCCCATCACGGCGGCGGTGCGTCGGCTGCGGGTCCAGGGGGTGCCGGTGGCACAGGCACATCTGCGCCATCTGAACCCGTTCCCGGGGAATCTCGGGGAGGTGCTGGGACGTTACGAGAAGGTGGTGGTCCCGGAGATGAACCTGGGTCAGCTCGCCCTGCTGATCCGGGCGAAGTATCTGGTCGACGCCCGCTCCTACAACCAGGTCAGCGGAATGCCGTTCAAGGCGGAGCAGCTCGCCGCGGCGCTGAAGGAGGCCATCGATGCCTGAGACGTCCACGAGCGGCACGGGCACGATCGAGGCGCTCTCGCTCGTGCCGAAGGCCGGGGCCCGGCAGACGATGAAGGACTTCAAGTCGGACCAGGAGGTGCGCTGGTGCCCGGGCTGCGGCGACTACGCGATCCTGGCGGCCGTGCAGGGCTTCATGCCCGAACTCGGCCTGGCCCGGGAGAACATCGTCTTCGTCTCCGGCA
>NZ_PENI01000045.1 GCF_003688995.1 Streptomyces shenzhenensis
TGGAGGTCCTGGACGCGTCCTTCTCCTTCGACGGCGTGATCGGCGCGTTCGCCATCACCAACGACATCGTGCTGATGGCGCTGGGCCTGGGCATCGGCGCGATGTACGTCCGGTCGCTCACCGTCTATCTGGTCCGCCAGGGCACCCTGGACGACTACGTCTACCTGGAGCACGGCGCCCACTACGCGATCGGCGCGCTCGCCGTGATCCTCATGGTCACCATCCAGTACCAGATCAACGAGGTCATCACCGGTCTGGTCGGCGTCGTCCTGATCGGCGCCTCCTTCTGGTCCTCCGTCCGCCGCAACCGCGCCCTTGCCGCGGCCGAGGGCGACGCCGGGGCGGACGAGAAGACCGAGGTCCCGTCCGGGACTTGACGGACCCGCGTCGTCACCGGTCGGCGAGCAGCCCGGCGTCATGTGCGAGGACGGCGGCCTGGACGCGGTTGGCGCAGCCGGTGCGGGTGAGGATCCGGCTGATGTGTGCCTTGACCGTGCCGGTGCTCAGATACAGCCGTTCGGCGATCTCCGCGTTGGACAGCCCCGTGCCCAGCAGCCGCAGGACGTCCCGTTCGGCCGGCGTCAGCTCTTCGATCCTGCGCAGAGCGGCCTCGGTCTCGCGGCCGGACCGCACCTGCCCTTCCATCAGCCGCCGGGTGATCCGGGGCGCCAGCACGGGTTCGCCCTGCGCGGCAAGTTGCACGGCGCGTATCAGCTCGGCGGGACCGGTGTCCTTGAGCAGGAATCCGCTCGCCCCGGCCCGCAGGGCGCGCGTCACGCCGGCCTCCTCGCCGAACGCCGTCAGCATCACCACCCGGGTGTGCGGCGAGAGACGGGCGATGTCCTCGGCGGCGGCGATTCCGTCGGTGTCCGGCATCTGGATGTCGAGCAGGGCGACGTCGATGTCCTGGGCGCGGCATGCGGCGGCGGCCTCCCGGCCGTCGCCCGCCTCGGCGACCACGGCGATGTCCTCGGCGTTCTCCAGGATCAGCCGGATTCCCGCGCGCATCAGCGCCTCGTCGTCGGCGATCAGGACTCGGATCATCAACTCATCTTAGAGGTCATCTCATTGGTGAGTCGGCGGTGGCAGATGAGGATACGAGCGATGCTGGTGGCCTGGCAGTCGTGGAGGTCGGCCACTCTCGTGCTGTCCGCAATGGACTGATCAGCGCAGGTCGAGCACAGCCTTCCCGAGGATGCCGTTCTCGACGGCCTCGTGTGCGGCCGCGACGTCGTCGAGGCTGAAGGAGTGCACTGGCAACGGCGTGAGGGCGCCCTCGCGCAGGGCTGCGGTGATCTCGGCGGCGGCGCGCAGCAGCGCGTCCCGCGGTTCGGTGAGGAACAGCGCGAATCGCAGCACCAGGTTGGACCACATGAGCCGGAAGACCGGCAGGGCCGGGTCGTCGGGCTGTGCTGCGTAGGTCACGATGGTTGCTCCCGGGCCGGCGACGGCCAAGTCCAATTCAGCATTGTCATTCAGCGAGACCTCGATGATCCGGTCGACAGGCCCGGCTCCGTCGAGGATCTGCTGCGCGGCGTCGGCGTCGCGGTAGTTCACCACGAGGTCTGCACCCGCGGCCCTGGCCAACTTGGCCTTCTCCGGTCCGCTGACCGTCGTCACGATCCGCGCGCCCGCAACCCGGCCGAGCTCGATCGCGTAGTGCCCGACGGCGCCCGCACCAGCCGCGACGAGTACTGTGCGGTCGCGGGGCGATCCGTCGGCGTGCAGGCACCAGTGCGCGGTCATCGCCGGTATGCCCAGGCACGCGCCGAGCTCGTCGGAGATCCCGTCCGGCAGCACAACGGCCTGCTCGGACGGCACTACGGTCCACTCCGCCGCGGTCCCCCACGGATGGCCGGCGCCGGCCATCCAGATCCACACGCGTTCACCGACCCGGCTCGGGTCGACGCCCGCGCCGACCGCGTCGATCGTGCCTGTGCCGTCCTGATGCGGGATGCGGCCGGTGTGCTCGCCGACGCGCTGGAAGTCCTGCGGCGTGGAGTTCAGCCGCATGAACATGTCGCCCGGGTTGATCGCAGAGAGAGCGACGCGGACACGGACCTGGCCCGGGCCGGGCTCGGGGCGCTCGAGGTCGAGCACCCGCAGCACGCTTTTCGCGGGACCGGGCGTGTCGTAGAAGGCTGCCCTCATTGCTTCATCTCTCCTCTTGGTTGTGGCGCGATCCATGGCACCGGCCAGGGACCGTGAACGTCACCACGGCGGGATCCAGTACCGCGTCGTGGTCTGATTCCTTGGCCGCGCGAACGCCGCCTCGCGAACGGTCAGCCGAGACGGCTCGCAACGTGCCGCGGACCACCGGCAGGTTCGATCGCGTTCGTCCCGCGCTGTGGCCGGCGGCTGGGCCTATCGGCCGTTTGTACGTCGGCGAGTTGTTCGCCGAGTCGTGGGTCACCTCGCCGGCCGCGGGCTCACTGGGACGCAAGGACTCTCGCTCTACAGGCCGGCAGCGAGGCTTCGCATGACCGATTCCAGATCACGCTCGCCCTCCGGGGTCTGCGCACCGTGCTCCAGAGCCCCCGTCATGAGTCGTGCCGGCAGGTCCCCGCTCACCAGCTCGGCCCATGCGTCGTTCTCCGCTCGCAGGCCGTCGGCCAGGTCCACCGGAGGGACCAGCTGCTTGGCGGCGGCGATGAGCTCCGGGGAGAGCGCGGCGATCTTCTCCGCCACCCCGTCGACGAACGCGTCCAGCTCGGCCGCGGGTACCGCACGGTTGATCCACCCGTAGGCGGCCGCGGTGTCCGCATCCACCAGGTCACCGGTGAGCAGCAGTTCCAGCGCCCGGTTGCGCCCGACCCGCTCGCGCAGGTACTGCGTGCCTCCGCCGCCCGGCACGATGCCCATCAGCACCTCGGTCTGGCCGATGCCCGCGGTCTCCCGCGCGGCGAAGGTCATGTCGGCCGCCGCGATGAACTCGGCGCCTCCAGCTCGCGCCTTGCCCGCCAGTTCGACGATCGTCACCTGTGGCTGGTGGCGCAGCAGCTCGCCGACCCCCTGGAAGAGGTTGGCGTCCGGGTTGCGGTCCGCGATCTCCTGCAGCTCGTCCAGCTCGTCCAGGATGTGGATGTCGACGTGCGCGATGAAGAACTCGGGGTTGGCGCTGGAGAACACGATGACGCGGACCGAACGGTCGTCCCGCATTTTCCCGAGGACGTCGTGCAGTTCGCGGATCAGGGTTCCGCTGAGCACGTTGACAGGGGGATTGTCCAGGGTGATCCGCGCGACTCCGGCATCGACGGCGGCGCGGAGTGTCGTGTACTGGTCCAGGTTCATGAGTGTTCCCAGGTTTGCGGTGAGCTAGTAGGTTTGCACTGCATACCAACCCTGGGCTCTGCGCCCTGAACGGTCAATAACGCACTTTTCGACAACCAAGGATCTTGATGGATACCAGCCCCTCGCCCCTGCCGCCCCGCGGCACTCCGCGGTTCGGTGCCGAGTGCCCGAGCCGGCCCATCCTCGATCAGATCGCCGACAAATGGTCGATGATGGTCATGGCGGTCCTGGAGCAACCGACGCGGTTCAACGAGATCAAGCGACAGTTGGAGGGCGTCACACAGCGGGTACTGACCCAGACGCTGCGGAGACTCGAACGCAATGGCATGATCCGGCGCCGGGTGCTCGAGACCTCTCCGCTCGGCGTGGAGTACTCCCTCACACCTCTCGGCGAGTCGTTCCGCGGCCCTTTCACGCGCCTGCATGAATGGACGATCGAGCACAGCGACGAGGTTCTGTCGGCGCAGCACGAATACGACGCACGGTCACCGGCACAGTAGCCGCCCCACCAACCCCCTCGACGGCCTGAGCGCACGGCGGAGCACTTCCTGGCCTTCACCAGCATCGCTCGTGTCCTCATCCGCTACCGCCGACTCACCAGATGAAATCACCTCTTAGGGCCGCTGCCGCCAGCAGTATGACGAGGAAGGCGACCGTCGGCAGGACCACGAGCAGCGCCAGACAGCCCGAGCCCAGGACGCGCGGCCAGGTCAGGATCTCGTCCGGCAACGGGGCACGGGTGCCCTTCTGTTCGGTGCCGCCGGGCTGAAAGCGCGCTGTGTCCACCGGGGTTACGGCGGAGGTCCGAGGGTGCGCGGCGGATTCCGGGGCCCTGTTGCCGTGCGCGGGCAGCCAAGCCGCCATGCGGAAACCGCCGTTGGGCACGGCGCCCGCCTCGAACGTGCCGCCGAGCAACGAGATCCGCTCCTGGCAGCCGACGAGACCGCTGCGGTTTCCTCCGCGGGACGGGGCCGCCACGGGCGGCGCCTCGTTGGTGACGGACACCTCGATCCACTGGTCCGTGCCGCTCACCGCCACCCGGGTGGGCGCGCCGGACGCGTGTTTCAGCACGTTCGTCAGCCCTTCGCGGACCACCCGGTGGAGCGCCTGTCGGGTACGGAGCCCCGCCTCGACCGTGTCGGGAACGGTCCAGTCCAGCGCGACGGTGCTGCCGGTCTGCTGGGATTCCTTCACCAGAGCGCTGATGTCGTCACGCGTTCCCCGTTCGTCCCCGGTCCTGTCCGTCGGTTCGGTCAGGTCCTCGCGCCGCAGGACGCCGAGGATTTCGCGTAGTTCCTCCATCGCCGTACCGGCGGTGGTACGCAGCAACTCCGTCTGTCCGACGAGAGCGGGTGCCTGCCGCGCGGCGGCGAGTTCAAGCGCCCCCGAGTGCACCGAGATCAGGCTCAGCCGGTGGCCCAGGAGATCGTGCATCTCCCCCGCGATCCGGGTCCGTTCCTCCATCCGGGCCGCCACGGCGGTCAGCATGCGGGCCTGCTCCAGATAGGCGTTGCGTTCCCGGAGCAGGTTGACCAGCCGCCGTCGCCGGCCCAGCAGGGTCCCGGCCAGGGCCGGCAGCAGCAGGAGCAGCACCGCGGAGACCGCGTTGTCGGCCAGTTCCCCCGGCAGGGCCTCGGGCCGGACCAGGCCACTGGCGACGGTCAGGGCACCGACGAGGGCGCAGGCCACCCCGACGACCCGCCAGGCGCGCCGCGGTGGAGCGATACGACGGGTCGCGGACAGCACGATCAGCGGCGCCACCGCCAGCGTCCAGACGTTGTCGCCCACGACCAGCATGGAGGCCCCGAGGACCGTGGCGACCGGCCGGGCGCGCCGAACGGGGACGAGCAGCGCCGCCCACACCCCTTCCACCACCGCCCACACCAGCCGGTCCGGGGGCGCCAGCAGCAGCGGCAGCAGTCCGAAGGCCGCCGCCAGGGCGAAGAGCAGTGCCTCGACGACGACCGTACGGCGCTTGGCGGCACGCAGCGCGGTCCAACTCTCGGCCGCCGCACGGCGCATCCGCCCAGGCCCGGCTGTCAGCGTGTGCCTCAACCGTTTCCCTCGGGACAACGGCTGTGTGTCCTCGCGGACCTGACTCATCATCACTCCTGCCCCGCCGCCGGCCTCCCGGGGGTAACGGTAACGGCGCCGGCGGTCGCCGCAGGGCGGGCCCCGGGGGTCATGCGCCGAGCCGGCGGTTCAGCTCAGCCCGCAACGCGGCCACGTCCACCTGGTCGGCGGTCGGCAGCCGTACGACGCCATCAGCCCCGGCGGCCGTATCCGTCACCGACTCGTCGAGCAGCGCGGACAGCAGGTGGACCGTACCGACCGTGGGCGAACCGTGCTGAGCGGCGGACAGCCGCGCCACCGCCATGATCCGGTCGGCGGCGGCGGACGGGAGCACTTCGGTGCTCCCGGAGACGACAGCGGGTTCGGGTGCCACAGCCGAAGCGACCAGGGAAACCTGCCGCACGCCGTGTCGGCGCATCAGGTCCGCGGCGGAGTTGACGTCCGCCAGACTCGTCGGAAGCGAGCGCCCCGCGACGAACAGGGCCCGGTCCAGGGCCGGTATCCCCAGCAGCAGGTCCACCGGCTCGACCGTGACACGTCCGCACCGTACGGCCTGCCGCATGGCCTCGACGGTCACCGTGAACAGAACGGGTGAGCCGTTCAGGGTGCTCTGGGAGGTCCACGAAGTCAGCGCGCGCGTCAGGCGGTTACCGCTCCTGCCCAGCGTTCCGGCCCGCCTGAGAAGGGTGACGCCGCGGGATTCCGGTCCCTCGGTCTCTGCCACGTCCAGGCGATCGAGCGCGGTTGCCGCGGCGGCCGTGTCCAGCCTCTGCAGCAGCAGGGCTTCCCGCGCCCTGGTGTCCGGCAGGTCCAACAGGGCACGGGCCACATGCCGGCAGCGAACCGAGATCGTCCCGTCGGCGCGGGCCGACCCGAGCGCGAGCAGCAGGCACGCGCGCAACGCCCCGGTCATCGCGGGCAGTTCCGGGCCGCTCTCCGCGGCGGATTTGCGGGATACGAGACCGAAGCGCCAGCGTGCCTCGCGCCAGGCGGCCTCGACCTCCCTCTCGTCGGCCGCACGGTGGGCCTTCTCATCGCTGCCGGCCGTGACCGGCGCACCGTCCACCTCGTCGTCGCTCACCCAACCGCGGCCCGCCCAGCCGGAGATCAGGCCGCTGAGCGAACCGGCCTTCCGCATCCCCGGGGCGATCGCCGCACCCGCCTCCGTGTCTCCCATCACCAGTTCCCCCAGCAGGGTGTCCGTCCCCACCACCGGTACCTCGCGCCTGACCGCACGACGCAGTGTCTCCACGAGCAGGTCCATGACGTCGGGCTCGAACTCCGTGGTCGCCCCGACCAGGTCCGTTCCGTCGGCATGTGCACCGGTCGTTGCTGGCTGACCCATCGACATTCCCCTCACAGCGCGGTGGCCTGGCGAGAACAACGCTAGGCCGACCCCCGCGGCAGCACATCGGCCGACCGGCCAGGCCCTCGGTCCGATCGGCCGGTCAGGCTGTCAGTCTTCCGCGCGGTGGGTGACCGGTGCGTCGGTGCGGTCGCCCGGGAACTCGTACCACCGGCGCTGCAGGCAGACGTACTCCTTGTCGGCTCTGACCAGGTGCATGAAACCCGACACGGTCTCGGCGAGGCGCTCCTGTGCCCCGGAGTGCGCCAGCCGGCCATCGTCGGTGAAGCCCTCATGGGCCCTGGGGAGGCTGAACATGTCCGGATACACACGGGTTCCGAGGTGTTCCAGCGGGACCCGCAGCGCCCACAGCCCCCGGTTGCCGCCGACCATCGAAGGCGAGGCCGAGACGAGCAGCGCGTGCTTGGTCTTGAACGGCTGCGGCTGGACGCGGGAGACCCAGTCGATCGCGTTCTTGAGCACGCCCGGGACGGACGCGTTGTACTCGGGAGAGGAGATGACGAACGCGTCGCAGCGTTCGATCCTGCCGCGCAGGGTCAACGCCCCGGGTGGCACCCCCTGAGCGGCCTCGATGTCACCGTCGTACAGGGGCATGTCGAAGTCGTGCATCTGGGCGAGGTCGACCACGCCGCCGGCCTCGACCACCAGCCCGGCCGTGAGGGCGGCGAGGCGGGCGTTGGTGGATTCGGCGCGCAGCGCGGCACCGAAGACGAGCACCCGCACGGGCGGGAGCATGGGATGAGCGTCCGGCGTCATGCTGCGTCCCCTTTCCACCATGTGTGGGCTGGAGGCCGGGTGGCGTGACAAGGACCCCTTCATTCTACTTTCTTCACCAAACGGACAGAGCGGACAAAGCGGGGGGGGGTCACCCCTGCCCGTCTACCGAGCCATTGCATTGACCTTGTCGTCCGCCACGCCGGTTAGTTAGAGGTTATCGCGAACGCGATTGACACTCAGCCCCGTCGAGTTATACCTTCTAACCAACGCGAACGAATGTTACCGAGCGCCGAACGCAGTGGAGGTCGTCATGAACACCGAAGGAGCCGTCGAGGTCGTCCTGCCGGGCAAGGTGGAGCCGGACGGGCTGCAGATCCGGCACGGAGCGGTCCCGGTCCCCGGCCCGGGGCAGGTGCTGATCCGGATGGAAGCGACCGGGGTCTCCTTCGCCGAGCAGCAGATGCGCCGGGGCAAGTACTACGACCAGCCCCCGTTCCCCTTCGTGCCCGGCTACGACCTGGTCGGCACCGTGGCGGCGGCCGGCGACGGCGTGGACCCGCGGCTGCCCGGCACCCGGGTGGCGGCGCTGGTCAAGGTGGGCGGCTGGGCCAGCCATGTGCTCGTCGACGCGGCCGACGCGGTGCCGGTGCCCGACGGCATCGGCGCGGCCGAGGCGGAGACCCTGGTGGTCAACGGGATCACCGCCTGGCAGATGCTGCACCGCAAGGCCCGCGTCCGCACCGGACAGACCGTCCTGGTGCTCGGCGCCAACGGCGGTGTCGGCTCGGTCCTGGTCCAGCTCGCCCACGCCGCGGGCGTACGGGTGATCGGCACGGCCTCCGTACGCCATCACGACGCCCTGCGCGCACTCGGCGTCACCCCCGTCGACTACCGCGCCGGCGATGTCGCCGCACGCGTCCGCGCCCTCGCCCCCGGCGGCGTGGACGCCGTCTTCGACCACGTCGGCGGCAGCGGCATCGTCGACTCCTGGCGGCTCCTCGCGCCCGGCGGCACGCTCGTCTCCTACGGCACCGCCGCCACCCGCGACGACGCGGGCTCCAAGCAGCTGCCGGTGCTCAAGCTGCTCGGCCGGGTATGGCTGTGGAACACGCTGCCCAACCGCCGCCGCGCCTACTTCTTCAACCTCTGGGCCGGCCGCGCCCTGGCCAAGGGCCGTTTCCGGGCCCGGCTGCGCGCCGACCTCACCGAGGTCTTCGCCGCCCTGCGACGCGGCGACATCACCCCGCAGATCGCGGCCGAACTCCCGCTCACCCGCGTCGCCGACGCCCTGCGGCTGGCCGAGTCAGGCACGGTCGCCGGAAAGGTCATCCTCACCCCGTGAGCCCCGCACCTGTCCGACGGGGCAGGTCCACCCGAACCCCTGAGAGGAACGCCATGTCCAGCACTCCCCCGTACACGTCGTCCGAGCAGGACTCCCACCAGCAGTCCCCGGGCACCGGTTCACCGGCGGCCCGCCCCCGGACCGGTATGCGCGCCGCCGCGCTCACGGTCGCACTCGCCGCCGTCGGCGCCCTCGGCGCCACCGCACCGACCGCGCAGGCCGCGCAGGCCGCGCCCGCCCAGACCCGGGCCGCCCAGGCCGGTTCCGCCGCTGCATGCCGAGGGCAGGGTGTCGACCCCGACGCCGTCATCCGCTACGCGTCCGACATCGTGATCCACGCACCGCTGCGCACGGTCTGGAAGCTGCAGACGGATGTGGAGCGCTGGCCGGCCTGGCAGGCTCCCGTCCTCACCATGGAACGCCTCGGCCCCGGCCCCCTGCGGCCGGGTGCACAGTTCCGCTGGACGACGCCGGCGCCCGCCACTCCGACGACCCCCGCCACCACGCTCCACATCACCTCCACCGTCCGGCAGATCCAGCCGAACTCCTGTATCCGGTGGACCGGTCCCGCGGTCGGCGCGGGACTGCGCATCGACGAGGGGGTGCACGTCTGGACCTTCACCCAGGTCAAGGGCGGTGTCCGCGTGCACACCGAGGAGACCTGGACCGGCGACCAGGTCGAGGCGGACGTGCCCACCGCGACCGAGGCCCTGGGCAGGGGACTCGAACAGTGGCTGAGCGACCTGAAGACCACCGCCGAGGCATCCTCCTGCCGCTGAGCGTCGCGCCTCCCGCCCTCCTCCGCCCGCATACGCGGAGGGCGACCGCATGGCCCGAGCGGAGCCGGTCGGGTCGGCGGCGGCCGGGCGGGATCAGCCGTTCTCGGCTTGCCGCGCCACACTCTCCAGTCTGCGCCTGTGCTCCTCCCACCATGCCTGATCTCCTGGCGGCAGACTGTCGTTGCCTTTCAGGAACCCGACGTTCCCGTCGATGAGTTCTCGCACGATGTCGGCATGGCCGGCGTGCCGCTGGGTATCGGAGATCACGCGCACCAGGATGTGGTGCAGCGTCACCTCGCGTCGCTCCTCCGGCCACCACGGGACGTGCCCGATCGCGTCGAGCGTCAGCGCTGCGAACGTGCCGTCGGCGTGCTCCCAAGCCTGCTGATACAGCCCCACGATCTCCTCGCGCGACTCGTCTGCCGTGGCCCACATGTCGGAGTTGGGTTCCGCGTCCTCCGTGTACCACCAGGGCGGCGGCTCCCCGTCGAAGAACGGCCGCCCGAACGTGTCGCCGAAGTAGCCCAGTTCCACCCCGGCGACATGTTTGACCAGCCCCAACAGGTTGGTCCCCGTGGGGGTCAACGGGCGGCGGATGTCGTACTCCGAGAGGCCATCGAGCTTCCACAGCAGGGTGTCACGCGCGTCCTGCAGATATCGGAGGAGATCCCCTTCGGGGTTCGGTTCGGTCATGCCGGGCAGTCTTCCACCCGGCACTGACAACGGGCTCTGCGGAGAACGGCACCACGCCTCGCGCCCGGTCCGTCACGGGCCGGGGGGCGGCTGCCAGGAGGGCGGGATCACGTCGGCGTCCCGCAGGTCCGACCACAGGCGGCCGGGGACGGGACGCGCGAGCAGGGCGGCCGACTCCTCGATCTCCGCCGGTGAGCGGGCTCCGACGACGACGGCGGTCACGGCGGGGTGGCCGAAAGGGAACTGCAGCGCGGCGGCCAGCGGGGGGACACCGTGGCGTGCGCACACCTCATGGACGGTCCTCACCCGGGCCGTCAGCGCGGGCGGGACGCGCTCGTATCCGTGCGGCGCGCCGGGACCGGGGGCGACGAGCAGTCCGGACTGCAGGACACCGGCGGCCAGCACCGCCACGCCGCGCTCCTGGCACAGCGGCAGCAGCTCCGTGAGCCCCGACTGGTCGAGAAGGGACCACCGCCCCGCCAGCATCACGCAGTCCGGGCCGGGCGCGGGGGCCTCGCGGAGAAAGCGCACCGCGACGTCGGCGTGGTTCACACCGAGGGAGACGGCCCGGACGACACCGGCGCGGCGCAGGTCGTCGAGCGCGCGGTAGGCGTCGCCGACGGAGCGCGGGAAGTCCTGTTCGGGATCGTGGATGTGCAGCACGTCGACGCTGTTCAGACCCAGCCGGTCCAGGCTCCCCTCCAGCGATCGCATGACTCCGGCACAGGAGTAGTCCAGGCGCGCTCCGCGGCCCGGGGGCGGGTCGGCCCAGATCGGCTGGGTGTCCGGACCGCCCGGTTCGACGAGCCGCCCCACCTTGGTGCACAGCACATAGGCGTCCCGCGGCTCGTCGCGCAGGGCGGTGCCGGTGCGGGTCTCGGAAAGCCCGTATCCATAGACGGGCGCGGTGTCGAAGAGCCGTATGCCGAGTTCGCGGGCGCGGCGGACGGTCTCCAGAGCCTGTCCCTGCGGCACGGGCCGGAACAGTCCCCCGATGGAGGCCAGCCCGAGGCCGAGCCTGCTGACGGTGAGACCGGTCCGGCCGAGGAGAACCGGGTCGTGTGCACGCATGGCGCTCCTCGCCGATGGACGACGGCCGCGGGGGCGGGCCTTGGGACGGGCCGGTGGACACCGCCGTCACTCGAAGAACTTCAGGCCCCAGCCGGTGTCGGTGTTCGGGCCGGGGACATTGGCCCGGCTGTAGGTGACCCCGCCCCACCAGCAGAAGCTGCCCGTGTACCAGTAGCGGTTCGACCAGGAGTACGGCGTTCCCTTCGCGACCGCGTGGAACATCAGGGGGAACCTGGGCCCGGCGGGCGGGCTGGTGGCGATGTCACCGTCGAGCAGGACGAAACTGTGGTGCCCCGGCCCATCGACATACAGGGTGGGATCCCAACCGGACATCATCGTCGAGGAGTTGGAGCCGAACAGGCAGCCGTTCGACTTGTACCAGTCCCACACGTAGGTCGGGTCGCCGCCGGACCGCAGCCGCAGGTCGGCCAGGCAGTACCGGTCGCTCCAACTGCCGTTGGCGGAGTACACGATGTGCAGCTGGCCGTTGGGGTCCTTGATGGCTTCCGGCCCCTCGTTGATGTACGGGTTGCCGACCACCCGCTCCCAGCTCTCCCGTGGCTGCGAGATGATGTACCGCGCACCGGTCGGCGTGGTCGGGCTGCTCATCCGGGCGATGTAGAGGTTCTGCTCGACATTCGTGTCGCCGGCCCATCCCGACCAGACGAACCAGCGCTGCCCGGAGAAGGTGAACATGGTCCCGTCGATGGCCCACTTGTCCCCCGGCAGGGCGAGCTGCGTCTCGGCGGTGTACCCGCTGTCCGGTGCGGCGGAACTGATGACGAACATACGGTGGTTCGCTCCGACGCCGGCCGTGAAGTAGATGTAGTAGCGGCCGCCGTCCCGCACCAGTTCCGGGGCCCAGACCTCACCACGGCCCTGGGTGTCCGACCAGACCTGCCGGGCGGGCGCCGAACCGAGCGCGTCCGTCGACGCGGCCTGGCGGACCGCGATGCCGCCGCCGGTCGACTGCACGGAGATATAGGTGCTCCCGACACGGATCACACTCGGGTCCGCGGCCCGCAGAGTCGTCTGGCCCGCCTGGGCGGACCCGCCGGAGGTCAGGGTGACCGCGGCGGCCAGGACCACGGACAGGGCGAAGGTGACGGCACCGTACAGACCTCGGAGAATCCTCATGGTCACGCTCCATGGTCGGCCTCCGCCCCGACGTCGCGTCGGCGGAGGGACAGCAGACCGGACGGCGTCCGGCCGGGCCGCGTCGGAGGAGGCGGCTGGACTCCCCAGCCGTCGGAACCACCGCTTCCACCGCGTGCGGGTCGGGTCTTTGCATCGATGGAAAGCCGCCCTCGAAGGATCGTGAATCAGTTCTGCTCATGTCAACACCACGAACCGGTCGAACCGCACCCGGGATTGGGGCGGCCGGCCGGCTGAGGGTCACCGTTCCAGCATGCGCATACCGGCTTCGGTGGGGGTGTCGCCGGCGGCCGGAGGCAGACCGGAGAGCTTGGCCAGGACTTCTTCGGTGAGTCGGAGCCGGTGTTCTCCGCCACGCGGGCCACGCGCTTGGCGCCGGGGACGGGGGCGATGTCGTCGCCCTGTGCGAGCAGCCGGGCGAGGGCGACCTGGGCGGGGGTCGCGCCCGCCTCGGCGGCGATGGCCTGGACCTCGTCGGCGATACGCAGGGTGCGCTGGAGGTTCTCGCCGGTGAAGCGCGGGTTGCCGCGGCGGAAGTCGCCTGTGGCGAAGTCGGACTATCGTCGACCGGCGGGCAGGCCGGGTGCGCAAGCGCGGCGCGGACCGGGCGGCGTCTCCGCTCGGCCGCGGTCGGCGCCCTCGATGACGCCGTACCGACCGCCCGGAGTACGTGCCCGGGCAGGCGCCCGGCCCGAAGGCAGGGGTCCTGGGGCCCACCCATCCGGCTCATATATCGTCATCCGATATCGGGAACCGTAAACTGACCGCGGTGAGGGAGTGGGCCATGGGCAGGGCTTCGACGGCGGCCGTGGTGCCGGACGAGCTGGAGCGGCGGCTGGGCGTGCCGGACGCGGTGCTGATCGGTCTGGGGTCGATGATCGGCGCCGGCATCTTCGCCGCGCTCGCCCCGGCCGCGCACGCCGCGGGCTCGGGTCTGCTGCTGGGGCTGGCCGCGGCGGCCGTGGTGGCGTACTGCAACGCGACCTCCTCGGCACGGCTGGCCGCACGGTATCCGGCCTCGGGCGGCACCTATGTCTACGGGCGCGAGCGGCTGGGCGCGTTCTGGGGGTATCTGGCCGGCTGGGCCTTCGTCGTCGGCAAGACCGCCTCGTGCGCGGCGATGGCGCTCACCGTCGGCGCGTATGTGTGGCCCGGGCAGGCGCACGCCATCGCGGTGGCCGCGGTGGTGGCGCTGACCGCGGTGAACTACGCGGGGGTGCAGAAGTCGGCGTGGCTGACCCGAGTGATCGTCGCGATCGTGCTTGCGGTGCTCGCCGCGGTCGTGGTCGCCGCCCTGACCTCGGGCATCGCGGACACGGCCCGTCTGAGCCCGGGCGCGGACGCGTCCTTCGGCGGGGTGCTTCAGGCGGGCGGCCTGCTGTTCTTCGCCTTCGCCGGCTACGCGCGGATCGCCACGCTGGGCGAGGAGGTGCGGGATCCGGCACGGACGATCCCGCGCGCCATTCCGCTCGCGCTGGGCATCACGCTCGTCGTGTACGCCCTGGTGGCCGTCTCCGTCCTGACGGTGCTCGGCCCGGACCGTCTGGCCGGTGCTGCCGCGCCGCTGTCGGAGGCGGTACGGGCGGCCGGCGCCGACTGGCTGGCGCCCGTGGTCCGGGTGGGCGCGGCGGTGGCGGCGCTCGGCTCGCTGCTCGCGCTCATCCTCGGCGTCTCGCGCACCACCCTGGCCATGGCCCGCGACCGGCAGCTGCCGCACGTCCTGTCCGCCGTGCACCCCCGGTTCAAGGTGCCGCACCGGGCCGAGTTGCTGGTCGGCGGCGTCGTGGCCGTCCTTGCGGCGGTGACGGACGTGCGCGGGGCGATCGGGTTCTCGTCCTTCGGGGTGCTGGTCTACTACGCCGTGGCCAATGCCTCCGCCTGGACGCTCACCCCGCAGGAGGGCCGCCCGGCCCGGATCGTCCCCGTCGTCGGTCTGGCCGGATGCCTGATCCTGGCCTTCGCCCTGCCCCTCGACTCGGTGATCCCGGGAGCCGCGGTCCTGGTCGTCGGAGCCGCGGCCTACGGCATCCGCCGCATGCTTACCGACCGATCAACTGCCTGACCGTCGCCTGCGGACCCTACGGGGCGTCGTCGCCGAGGACTTCGCGGGCCAGCTCCCGAAGCGCCCGCCGGTCCGCGTCCAGCGCCCGCTTCCCGGCCTCCGTCGCCCGGTAGACCCGCCTCGCACGCCCGTCGACCACGCGCTGCTCGGAGGTGAGCAGCCCGTCGGCCTCCAGCCGGTGCAACGTCGGATACAGCGTGCCCGGGCTGATCTCGTAACCGTGCCGGCCCAGTTCCTCGGTCATCCACGCGCCGTGGATCTCCTCCTCGACCGCGTGGTGCAGGATATGCAACCGCACCGCACCCCGCTGGAACTCCCGCACCTGTTCCCACCTCCACGCCGCCCCGCCCGGCAGTGACGAACCCGATATCGGCTCCCGATCCTACGCCCGCCACGCAGGACCGATCGGCATCGCGCCCACGCACGACACACCGCGAGAGCAAAGCAACACGCCCCGACCCGCCCCGCTTTCGAGGCCCGGCGACCAGGACGTGCTCGGGGCCGGTTCAGTGGGGTTTGGTTTTGAACAGGCTGTTTGCCAGGGGGTCCGGGGTCAGGAAATTTGTCAGGGCCGTGCGGTCCGGTGCGGTGGCGGGGCCGTGGCGGGTGACCGCGTAGGCAGCCGCCGCGTTGGCGCCGCGGGCGGCCGTCAGTGGGTCGTGGCCCTGGCTGAGGAGGGCCAGGAACGAGCCGACATGGGCGTCTCCCGCGCCGTTGCTGTCCACCGCGTCCACCGGGAACCCCGGCACATGCGTCGGTGCCTGGCCGGGCGCCGCCAGCCAGCAGCCGTCCTTGTCGGCCCGTACGAGCACACCCGCGCCCGGGGCCAGCCGCTCCCGCAGTGCCGCCGCCGCGGCCCGCGGATCCTCGTGCCCGGACAGCAGGCGGGCCTCACGGGCGTTGGCGCTGAGCCAGTCCGCACGGGCGAGGACCGGCGCGAGCACGGCCTCGGGGATGTCGGCCACCAGGGGCGCCGGGTCGAAGCAGACGGTGATGTCCGCCGGGAGCCCGGCCGTGAAGCCGGACAGCAGCGGGCCGTTGCCCGGGAGCACCAGCCCGTAGCCGGAGAGTTGCACCAGATCGCCGGGGCGCAGCCGTGCGGCGACCGTGTCGACGTCGGACCGCGTCAGCGTGGCCTCGACCCCGAAGCTGGTGACGAAGGTACGTTCACCACCGCCGTCGATCAGCGCCACGGTGAAGCCGGTGTCGCCGTCCGTACGGACCGGCAGCAGCGTTTCGACGCGTTCGGCGGCAAGCGCTTCGCGTACGAGATCGCCGTACGGCCCCGTGCCGTGCAGCCCGGCGAAGACCGCTTCCGTGCCGAGGCGCCGGGCCGCGACCAGGGTGTTGAAACCGCCGCCCGCGGTCGTTTCGGTACGGGTGCCGATGACGTCGCCGCCGCGTTCGGGCAGCGCGGGGATCTCGATCACCAGGTCGGCGATGACGTTCCCGGCGAGGACGAGACGGCCGTTCATCGTCCGGCCTCCTGGAAGGCGGGGGAAGCGGACTCGTCCGCGCTGCCCGTGGCGGCGCCGTTCGGACGGCCGAACAGCGCGTACACCGCGCCGCCGACGGCCATGGAGATCGCCCAGCCGAGGCCGTTCACGCCCAGCCAGCTGCCGGAGAGCGGTCCCTCGAACCAGATGTCGGTCTCGCTCGTCGATGCCTTGGTGAACAGCAGGCCGGCCACGATGGCGGCGGCCCAGCCGATGACGGCGGGCACCCGGAAGCCGCCCGAGTACCAGTACCGGCTGCTGCGGGTGGTGTCCATCAGCGCCTCGGAGTCGTACGTACGCCCACGCAGCGAGTCCACCGCGACCACTCCGATCCAGGCCGAGATGGGGACGGCCAGCAGGGTCAGGAAGGTCGAGAAGGGCCCGTAGAAGTCGTCGGCGATCAGCATGAGGTAGATACCGCCGGCGAACATCAGCACCACGTCGAGGGCGACGGCGGCGGCGCGCGGCACCCGCAGCCCCAGGGTGATCATCGTCAGCCCGGCGGAGTAGGTGGAGAGGTGGTTCGACATCAGCAGCCCGCCGAAGGCCGCGACGAGATAGGGGATCGCCATCCAGGAGGGCAGCATCGCGTTGATGGCGGCGACCGGGTCGGAGGAGGTGGCGAGGGCGGGGTCGCCCGCCGAGAGCAGCGAGCCGAGCGAGATCAGCAGCACGAGCGGGATGCCCGCGCCGAACGCGGAGGCCGCGATCAGCCGACGGCCCGGAATCTCACGGGGCAGATAGCGGGCGTAGTCAGCCCCGGCGTTGGCCCAGCCGATACCGGTGCCCGCGGCGATGAAGCCGATGCCCGCGATGACCCCGCTGGTCGGCCCCGCCGGGATGTCGAGGACCTTGTCCCAGTCGACGGTGGCGACGAGGAAACCCATCACGACCAGGTTGAGGACGCCGAAGACGATCGTGGCCCACTTGTTGATCCACATGATGGTGGCATGGCCGAGTCCGCTGATCAGCAGCGTGCAGCTGATGAACACCAGCAGGCAGACGAGGGTGAGCACGGTGTTCTGGCGGATCCCGAACGCGGTGTCCAGCAGCGCCAGGAGCGCGTAGGCCGCGGTGGTGGTGGTGATCGTCTCCCAGCCGACCCGGCTCAGCCAGGTGATCAGGGTCGGACCCGCGTTGCCGCGCTGTCCGAAGACCGCGCGGGAGAGGGTGAGCGCCGGTGCGCCGCCCTTCTTGCCCGCCAGGCTCAGGGCTCCCACCAGCGCGAACGAGCCGAAGGAGCCGACGATGGCGACGAGTGCCGCCTGCCAGATGTTCAGCCCGCGGAAGGCCACGAGCGTCGCACCGAGCGGGAGCCCGAGGATGCTGATGTTGGCGGCGAACCAGGTCCAGAACATCTGGCCGGCGTGGCCGTGCCGCTCATTGTCGGGGACCGGTTCGATCCCTCGGGTCTCGATGGCACCGACGCGATCGTTCGTCTTCGAAACGGCCATGACGGAACCTCCTTGCTGATGCGGAAGGGCGGGTGACGTGCGGGGGGTGGCGAGAGGGGGGTACGTGAGGGGGGTTACGAGAGACGTGGAAGCGTGCTGGGCGGAGCAGCGGGGATGCGGGGCTCCGCCCGGCTCCTGGTGTTCGGGCCGCTCAGCGGAGTGCGAGCAGCCGGGTGGTCAGAGGTTCCAGGTCGAGGGAGTTGACGGTACGGAGCGTCTCGACCGCTTCAGCGGGCAGGCCCGAGAGCCCGGCGACCGACCCCGCGACCGCACCGGCGATCGCACCGATGGTGTCACTGTCGCCGCCGAGGTTGGCGGCGAGCAGGGCAGCGCGCCAGGGATCGCCGTCGGCCACGGCGAGTACGGCGAACGCGGCGGGCACCGACTCCTGGCTGGCCACGCTGGTGCCGACGAGCGCGACGATCCGGTCCAGGGCCTCGGCCTCCGGGAGATCCCGCACCAGGTGCCACGCCCACTCGATCCGGGACGCGATGTCGGCCCCGGCCATCCAGTGGCCGCGCCGCGCGCCGGCCCGGGCCGCGGTCACCGCGGCCGCCACGGCGTCGTCCAGCGAGCCGCCGTCGACACCCGTGCTGACGGCGGCGGCGACGGCGGCCGCGCCCGCGATCCCGATGCCGGTGTCGTGCGTGACCTGGCAGGATTCCACGACCCGGTCCAGGAAGGTGTCCAGCGGTTCGACGGGGAAGGCGATCCCGACCGGGGTGACCCGCATGGCCGCGCCGTTGGTCGTGCCGTTCCTGCCCGCCTCCTGGGTCGGGACGCCACGGGCCACCGCGTCCAGAGCGGCCTTGGTGGACGGGCCGAGGAGATCGAAGGAACCCTTGGCCTTCATCTCCTTCTCCCAGTCGAGCAGCTCATGGGCGAGCCGCAGGGGGTCGATCCGGCCGCGGCCCTCGTCGATCAGCCGCCCGACGATGACGGCCTGGTCGGTGTCGTCGGTGACGGACCCGGCGGGCATGCCCGCGCTGACCGGGTTGTCGGGGCGGGCGGGCTCGAAGCCGGTGAGGGTGCCGTAGACGCGGACGACGTCCTCCCGGGACATCACCTGCGTGGGCATGCCGAGGGCGTCACCGAGGGCGAGTCCGTAGTAGGCGCCGAGGGCGTGGTCGAGTCGGTCGGTCACAGTCGGCCTCCTCGGCCCGAGCGTACGTGCAGTTCGAATCTGACGGGGTCGAGCAGGCTGGTGACCTGCTCGACGACCGAGCCGTCGGCGGCCCGGTACACCTGGGCGAGCCGCAGGAAGGACTCTCCGGGCGAGCGGTGCAGTACGGCCGCCTCCGCCGCGTCGAGCCCGCGCACCGACACCACGCCGTCGCCGGTGTCGCTGATGCGGCCCGCGGCGATCAGCGCCCGGCTGAGCGAGCCGCCGTCGAGACCGCGTTCGGGCAGCCCGGCCAGTTCCCCGGTGGCCGGGACCCTGCTGTGTTCGAGCGATACGCCCTGTCCGTCGGAGCGCCGTCTGACCCGGTCGAGGGCGATGAACGCACTCGACGTGAGGCCCAGCTCGGCGGCCAGCTCGGGGTCGGTCACCGTCTCGAAGCGCAGGGTCTCGGTCGTCAGTACGGTGCCCTGCTCGGCCAGGGCCCGGGTCCAGCCGAGGCGGTTGTCGAGCGGCGTGCCCTCGAAGGTGACGAAGGAGCCGATCCCGGCGTGGGTGGCGATGAGCCCTTCGTCACCGAGGACCTGAAGCGCCTGCCGCAGAGTGGTGCGGCTGACGCCGAACCGCTGGGTGAGCGCGTGCTCCCCCGGGAGTCTGCTGCCGTCGGTGTGGACGCCTGCTCGGATCTCGTCGGCGAGGACGCGGGCGATGCGATGATGCTTGTGTACCTGTCCAGGCATGTCTAGACAGTAAATGAACAAGCCGGCTCCGGTCCATAGTCCACAGAGGAAACTTCATGTCAGGGCCTGCGGCCCCGGCCGGGACGGTCGGTTCAGCGGGTCTGTTCCGTCGGTCGTACGAGCATCTCGTTGAGGGCGACATGGCGCGGCCGGGTCACCATGAACACCACGGCGGCGGCGATGTCGTCCGGCTGGAGCAGGCCGTATCCGGTGGGGTTCGTGGCGTCGGGCACGTAGTCACGGCCGCTGGTGGTCAGCTCCGTGACCACCAGGCCGGGTTCCACCAGCCCGGCGCGTACGTGATGTTCGGCGAGTTCCTGGCGGAGGGCCTCGGTGAAGGCGCCGACGGCGTGTTTGGTGGCCGAGTAGACGTTGCTGTGCGGGCTGGGCACTTTGCGGCCGGCGATGGAACTGATGGTGACGAGGTCGGCGACGCCGCGGTCGTGGTGTGCGGCGGCGTGGGTCAGGTGCGGCAGGGCGGCGTGGGTGGCGTTGAGCACCCCGGTGAGATTGACCTCGACCATGTCGTGCCAGCCGGCCAGGTCGGCGGTGACGGCGGGGCCCCAGGTGCCGCCTCCGGCGTTGTTGATCATGATGTCGATGCCGTCGCCGTCGGCGGCAGCGGCGTCGATCGCGGCACGGACCGCGTCCGCGTCGGCGACGTCGGCTTCGTAGGGGCGCGCCCGGCCGCCCGCTCGCGCGTTGATCGTGTCGGCGAGGCTGGTCAGCCTGTCGCGGCGTCGCGCGAGGAGGGCCACGCCGGCGCCCTCGGCAGCGAGCGCCTGGGCGACCGCGGCGCCTATACCGCTGGAGGCGCCGGTGACCACGGCTGAGGTGCCGATCAGCATGAAGAGCACTCCGATCCGTTGACGTCCGATTCCCACCGATACGTCGATGCCGCGGCGCTCACATCGAGTGGTGTGTGCGGAGCCAGTGGGTCGTCCAGGGACGCTGCCAGTGTCGGACAGCCCCTCCCGCCGCACCAGTCGGCCGATCCGCTCCCGCTACGGCACAGCGACGTTCATCGGACGCGGCCGGCACCGGCCGGACCATGCCGCCGGTGCGGAGTCCGGCCTGCCTAGGTCCTGTCGTCGAATTCCCGTCGTTCGCCCGGAGGGCGGGCCCTGCGGCATCGTGGGGGTCCCCCTGGTCGAGCGGAGCCGAGAGCTTGGGGGAGCGTGCTCACGGTGCGCCGGGCGCAGGTCCTCGTACTGGACGTACTTGGGCCTGTGCCCGGTGCGGCGAGTGGGGGTCCCCCCTGCTCGAAGAGCTCGGGGGAGCGTGCATGGCGCCGCGGGGCTGGGGGCACCTCCCGGCCGGAGGCTGGGGGAGGGAATTTGCCGACAGGGCCTACGGCAGGCGCACTGCTCGCAGGACGGTGTCATGGGTGTGGTGTGTGCCGGCGTGGGCCGGGGCGGCACGCGGGCGGGTCTCGTTGATCAGTACGTTCCAGGTGGCGTCGAGGAGTTGGGCGATGTCGTCGGGCTGGTAGTAGTCGGCGGGGTCGAAGTCCTCGCGCGGAGTGAGATCCGCGCGGGCGTGGGTGGCGAAGAGCAGCGTGCCGCCGGGGGCGACAGCGTTCAGCAGGCCGTGCAGCGCCGTGTGGCCCGGCCGGCGGCGGAGTGGGAAGTAGTGGACGGACACCAGGTCGAAGGCAGCTGCCGTGGGCGGCGTGGTGGTGAGGTCGGCCCGTACCCACGCCACGCGGCCGTTGACGCCGGTGGCAGCGGTGGCGGCGCGGTGCAGGGCGATATCGGAGATGTCGACCGCGGTGACCTGCCAGCCTCGCCGGGCCAGCCAGAGTGCGTCGGCTCCTTCGCCGCAGCCGACGTCGAGTGCCCGGCCCGGTGGCAGGTCGGTGATCTCGGCGACGAGTACGGGGTTGGGGTTGCCGCTGAATACCTGGTCGCGACTGCGATACATCGAGTCCCAGTGCTGGGCGTCCATGACGCTCGGTCCTCTCCTTGGCCTCTCGGTTGTGGTCGGCGTCAACGGGCCGCGAGCCCCGGCGCATCAGGCAGTTCGCCGGTGACTCCCGCGTCGTACCGTCACCGCTGCTGACCTGGGGACTTCGGGTCACCGTGACCACCTCCGACGCCAAGGTGCGCCCACCTCGGCAATCGGGCAAAGTTCTTTGCAGAAAGTGCAAACCACAGGCAGGGGGACGCCTCAGCCCCCTCGGCCGCCTCGGCGAACGCGCGGCGTCCGGGGTCCGGCCGTCAGGACGGTGCGAGCGTGCCGGGCGGCAGTCCGAGTTCGGTCTCCGCGACCGTACGCGCCATGTCCGCCGTCGGTACCCGGCGGTGCTCGGCGCTGGTGTTGATGTATGCGCTGGTACCGTCGATGGCCACGAGGATGCGCGTGGCCGCCGCCCAGGGATCCGCGCAGGTGAAGGCCCCGGCCTCGATCCCGGCGAGGACGATCCGCTCGATGCGGCGGCACCACAGCAGTTCCTGCGCCACGACGTGCTCGCGCAGCACGGGGCGGTAGCGCGACAGGTGGCGCGCGTTCAGCCAGAGCCTGCTCACATTGTCGAACTCGGCGCTCGAGGTGAGCCCGAAGAAGGCTCGGAAGGTGTGCAGCGGGCCGTCGTGTCCGGGACCGGCGGCCTCCTCGGGGAGCAGGGTGTCCAGCTCGGCCATGGTGGCGCCGGTGAAGGCTTCGGCCACCAGGTGGTCGGCCGCCGGGAAGTAGTGGCCGACGAGTCCGGGCTGAACGCCCAGCTCGTCGGCGACCCGCCGCAGGGTGACGCACTCCAGGCCCTCGGTGAGCCCGATCCGCGCCGCCGTGGCGACGATCTCGTTGCGGCGCTCGGCAGGTGCCTTGCGGACGCGCTTGCCCGGACCTCTTGACGTCATGCGGTGAATGCTATTGAGTACGTGACCAATAAAGCAATTGGTCGTCCGCCCAATAAGCGGGATCGGCCGAAAACCGCCGCTCGCGGTGGCGCGACACAGACGGCAAGCCCCCCCCGCCGCCGTCGGCCCCACAGCGCGGCCCCGACCCGCCGTACGACCGTGCCACGGCCCGCCACTCTCCCGGACGCGGACCGACGCGCATCACTGTCAGGAGACCAAGGTGGACGACACTCGCACCGATGCCGGCGAGCTCGCCGAGTACGGATATCAGCAGGAGCTGAGACGAACCCTGTCGGCGTGGGCCGTCTTCGCGATCGGGTTCGCGACCATCTCGCCCGTCGTCGGCATCTACGCCGTCGTCCAGCTGGGCTTCGTCTTCGCCGGCCCGGCCTGGATCTGGGCGGTCGTCGTGGCCTTCCTCGGCCAGCTGCTCGTCGCCGTGGTGTACGCGGAGCTGTCGTCCCAGTTCCCGATCACCGGCGGTGTCTACCAGTGGGTGCGCCGGCTGGCCGGGCCGCGGCTGGGCTGGCTGGTCGGCTGGATCTACCTCGCCTCCGCGATCGCCTCGCTCACCACGGTCGCCTACCTGGGGGCCAGCTGGCTGTACATGCTGTTCGCGGACGGCACGCCGTCGGCCGCCGCCCATGTCCTGCTCGGTGTGGTCTTCGTCGTCGTGGCGCTGGCGATCAACCTCCTCGGGGTCAACCCGGTCAAGCACTTCCTCAACGCGGGCATCATCGCCGAGGGCGTCGCCTCCATCGCGGTCAGCCTGATCCTGCTGGCCTTCGCCCACCACAACGGCTTCGGCATCCTGTTCGACACGCTCGGCGCGCAGGGCGCCTCGGGCGGCTCCGTGACGGCCGGCTTTCTGACCTGCCTCGCCGTCGCCGGCTGGGCCTTCCTCGGCTTCGACGCCACCACCCAGGTCGCCGAGGAGACCGAGCAGCCGCGGCGCAGCGTGCCGCGTGCCCTGCTGCGCGCCTACCTCTTCGTCGCGTTCACCGTCCTGCTGACCGGGCTCGCCGTGACGCTCGCGCTGAAGCGGCCCGAGGACGCCGTGTCCGGCTCCGTCACGGACCCCGTCTTCGAGGCGGTGACCGGGGGGCTCGGCGGCTGGAGCGAGAAGCCGTTCATCGTCGTCGTACTGATCGCGTTCTTCGCGTGCGCCATCTCCATCCAGACCTACATCGGGCGTGCCGTGTACGCGTTCGCCCGGGACCGCCAGCTGCCGTTCGCGACGACGCTGGCGACCGTCGGCCACCGGCAGATCCCGTACGTCTCCCTCATCGCCACCGCCGTC
This sequence comes from Streptomyces shenzhenensis, assembly GCF_003688995.1. Lineage (GTDB taxonomy): Bacteria > Actinomycetota > Actinomycetes > Streptomycetales > Streptomycetaceae > Streptomyces > Streptomyces shenzhenensis_A. The sequence goes on from NZ_PENI01000045.1 coordinate 23,518, forward strand.
CTCGCCGGTCTCGGTCTGCTGCTCGGCCTGAACGGCAACGCGGCGGCCACCCTGATCGCGTTCGGCTCCGGCGGGTTCTACTTCATCTTTCTCGCCGTCGCCGTCGTGGCGCTCGTCGCGCGGCTGACCGGCCGCTGGAACCCGGGCGCCGGACAGGTCAGGCTCGGCAGGACCGGCCTCGTCGTCAATGTCCTCGCGGTGGTGTGGCTGCTGTTCGAGGCGGTCAACATCGCCTGGCCGCGCACCGAACTCGCCCCGGTCGGCGGCAGTTGGATCCAGGTCTGGGCCGTGGTTCTGGTCTTCTCCGTCCTCTTCCTCCTCGGCCTCGGCTATGTCCTGGCCGCCAAGCCGCACACCAAGCTCGCCGATCCCGTCACGAGCCCGAACACCGAAGAGGTGAAGGCGTCCTGATGCCGTCCGCACTCTCCCCCGCCGTCGTCTTCGACCCCGAGCGGGGCCTGCACATCCGCCAGGTCTCCCGGCGGCCCGCCGGACCCGGCGAGGTCGAGATCGAGGTCCGCGCCGCGGGCGTCTGCCACTCCGATCTGCATATCGTCTCCGGTGACTGGCCGTCGGACCGTCCGCTCGTCCTGGGGCACGAGGCGGCGGGTGTGGTCACCGGCACCGGCCCCGGTGTCACGTCCGTACGGCCCGGCGACCATGTCGTGCTGTCCTGGTTCGCGCCGTGCCGCCGCTGCCGCCGGTGCGCGGCCGGCCAGGCCTGGCTGTGCACCGGCACCAAGGCCGTCGCCAACACGCTCCCGGACGGCACCACCCCGTTCACCGACGCCGAGGGCGAGGAGGTCTGGCCCTATCTCGGCCTCGGCGCGTTCACGGACCGCCTGGTCGTCCCCGAGTCGGCGGCCGTGCGGGTTCCCCGGGAACTGCCGTTCGGCGTCGGCGCGTTGCTCGGCTGCTCCGTCACCACCGGGGTCGGCGCGGTCGTGAACACCGCCGGCGTACGGCCCGGCGAGTCCGCGGTCGTCATCGGCACCGGCGGAGTCGGCCTCTCCGTGGTGATGGGCCTGCGGCTGGTCGGTGCCGATCCCATCGTCGCCGTGGACCTCTCCCCCGAACGCCTCGCCGTCGCCGAACGCTTCGGCGCCACCCACACCCTCGACGGGGCCCGCGACGACGTCGCCGCCTGGTGCCGGCGGGAACTCGGCGGGGTGGACTACGCCTTCGAGGCCATCGGCAGCCCCAAGGTCGTGGAGACGCTGCCCGGCATGCTCGCCTCCGGCGGGGCGGCCGTCCTGGTCGGCATGGCCGCCACCGACGCCACCGGCTCGTTCAACCTCTTCGACCTCGCCGACCAGGGCAAGCGCATCCTCGGCTGCAACTACGGCTCCAGCGTGGGGGAGATCGACATCCCGAAGCTGGCCCGCCTCCATCTCGCCGGACGGCTGCCGCTCGACGAACTCATCGGCGTGACCCGCCCGCTGAGCGAGGCGGCGGCCGCCCTCGACGACCTGCGGTCCAACACCGGGGTCAGGACGATCCTCGAACCCTGACCGGCCCGCCGCCCCGCGGTTCCCGCGCTCCCTCGCATTCCCTCTTCCTGGAGGCCCCATGTACGCCGTCACCGACCCGACCACCGGCGAGGTCGTCGAGACCTGTCCGACCGCCACCGACGCCGAGGTCGCGGCGGCCGTCGACGCCGCCCACGCCGCCACCGACTGGGGCCGTACCGGCACCGTGGCCGACCGTGCCGCGCTCCTTCGCCGCCTCGGCGACCTGCACGAACAGCACCGCGACGCACTCGCCGCGAGCATCGTGCGCGAGATGGGCAAGCCACTCGCGGAGGCGGCGGACGAGATAGGTTTCTGCACCGAGATCTACCACTACTACGCGGACCACGCCGAGGAGTTCCTCGCCGACGAGCCGCTCGCCGTCACCTCGGGACCCGGCACCGCCGTCGTCCGGCGCAGCCCGGTGGGCGTCCTGCTCGGCATCATGCCGTGGAACTTCCCCGCCTACCAGGTGGCCCGCTTCGCCGCACCCAACCTCGCCGTGGGCAACACCCTCGTCCTCAAGCACGCCCCGCAGTGCCCCGGCACGGCCGCGCTGCTGGAGCGGCTGTTCGCCGAGGCCGGTTTCCCGCCGGGGGCGTACGTCAACGTGTACGCCACCAACGAGCAGATCGCCGACGTCATCGCTGACCCGAGGGTCCGGGGCGTGTCCCTCACCGGCTCCGAACGGGCCGGTGCCGCGGTCGCGGAGATCGCCGGGCGGCATCTGAAGAAGGTCGTCCTCGAACTCGGCGGTTCCGACCCGTTCGTCGTGCTGTCCACCGACGACCTGGACGCCGTCGTGGCGGCCGCCGTGGCCGCGCGTCTCGACAACACCGGTCAGGCGTGCAACGCCGCCAAGCGGTTCGTGGTGGTCGAGGGCCTGTACGACGCGTTCGTGGAGAAGTTCACCGCCCGGCTGACGGCCGCGGCCACAGGCGCACCGCTCGCCTCGGCCGGCGCCGCCGAGACCCTGGCCCGGCAGGTCGACGCGGCCGTCGCGGAGGGTGCCACGCTGCACAGCGTCGGCGAGCGGCACGGCGCCTTCTTCCCGGCGGGCGTCCTCACCGGGCTCACCACCCGGCACGCCGCCGCCCGCCAGGAACTCTTCGGGCCGGTCGCGATGGTCTTCCCCGCCGCCGACGAGGACGACGCCGTGCGTATCGCCAACGACACCCCGTACGGTCTCGGCTCGTACGTCTTCACCACCGACCCCGCGCAGGCCGCGCGCGTCGCCGACCGCATCGAGGCCGGCATGGTCTTCGTGAACGGCGTGGGCGCGGAGGGTGCCGAACTGCCCTTCGGCGGCGTCAAGCGGTCCGGCTTCGGCCGCGAACTCGGCCGCCTCGGCATCGAGGAGTTCGTCAACAAGAAGCTGATCCGCACGGTGGGTTGAGCACACGGCGCGCCTGCGCAAACCCCTACCGCGTCTGAGACCGACCCCTCCGAGGTGTTCAGTTCTCGTGGCCCGCGCGCAGCCAGTCGATGTACTCGGTGACGGCGCGTTCGACGTCGTAGGCGGGCCGGTACCCGGTGTCCTGCTGGACACGGGTGATGTCGAGGTGGCTCTGCCGGCCGGATCCGCCGGTCGGCAGCTCGATCCGGGCGTCGGGGACGACCTTCTTGATCGCGGCGATGATCTCGGCGTTGGTCGTCGCGCGGCCGGAACCGACGTTGTACGTGCGGTGGTTGAGGTGGTCGGAGAGCTGGAGGAGCGCGATCGCCCGCCCTGTGTCCTTGACGTAACACAGGTCGAGCGCGTCCTCCGCGTACGCGGGCCCGGGGAGGGTGGAGAGGTCCGGCTCGGTTCCGCGGGCTGCGGCGTGGACGAGTTCGGGGGCGGCGAAGAACAACGCGCCGTGCGGGTCTCGCGGTCCCCAGACGCCGGAGATGCGGTAGTTGACGACATCGATGCCGGTCGCGTCGGCCAGATGGCCGTTGAGGAGCTCACCGATCTTCTTGAAGGTGGGGATCACATGCGAGGAGGTCATCGGCAGGGGCATGTCCTCGCCGAGCGGGCCCTCGTCGGAGACACCGCCGTACACGCCGATCGTGCTCGCGACGCCCACGCGCCGCACCCCCCAGTCGCGGGCGGCCTGCAGAACGTTGAACAGGCCGCCCAGCGCCTTCCGTGCCGCTTCGACGGGCTGATCGGAGCTGGGGGGCCAGGGCATGGAGCCCGTCGCGAGGTGCACGATGCCGGTGATCCTGTGCCGTGTGCCGATGTCGTGCAGCGCCGACAGATCGGTGATGTCCCCTTGTTCCACCGTCACTTGTGCGGTGTCGAGGTAGGCCGGCACCTCGGCCTTCCGGCGCTGGACCAGCACGCAGTCCTCGCCCAGGTCCAGGAGTGCCCGCACGGTGTGGGAGCCGATGAAACCGAGACCTCCGGTGACCAAAATCATCCCTGTACCTCTCCTGACGTCTGACTGGCCCGTCCCCACCGCCGCACCCAAGCAGCGGGCAGTACGCGGGACGGAGCACCCCAGCCGAAGCGGATCCATGTTCCGGAACGACGATACGGATCCACGTTCCGCTTTGTCAACGACGACGGCTCCGGCCGGCTACCAGGACTCGGGGTGGCGGTAGGGCTCCCACCAGTTCGTCAGCCCCCACACACCCAGGGCCAGCACACCGGCCGCGACGACGGCCGCCACCCACGGCCGCCGGAGCCGGCGCAGGGTCAGCAGCCAGGCCACCAGGGGTACGACAGCGCCGCCCACCGCGATGAGAGGGAGGTCGAGGTAGAGGACTCTCAGGTCACGCTGAGCGTCTTCGAATCCGCCGTCGATGTTGACCCGGGCCATCGGCGCCCAAGAGATCACCGCGAGAGCGGCGCCCACAGCCGCCAGCAGTATGCCGACACATCCCTTGCCGTGTTCCTTCATAGTCGTCTGGGACGCACCGGGCGGGGATCGAGTTCCCGGAGGTGGACACGTATCGCCTCGGTGACACAGCGGTGCCCGGCGCCCGGACCGGAGTTCAGCGCGCGGCGAGCGGAACTGTATGCGCACGGTAGAGGTAGCGGCGGGGGACGCTTCTGCCCGGAATCGCCGGGTGGCGTACACATACTTACGCACGCGGGGAGAGCTTCATGACCAAGAGGACCGCGCGGACTCCTGTCACTCCGGGCGCACTTGTGGATCCGCTCCGTAACCGGGGTGTGGCGTTCACACAGCCGGAGCGGGACGAACTGGGCCTGACCGGGCGGTTGCCGTCCGCGGTGCTGACCCTGGAGCAGCAGGCGCAGCGTGTGTACCGGCAGATGCAGGGCCAGGGCGGCGACCTGGCCAAGAACGTATATCTGGAACAGCTGCACGACCGCAACGAAACCCTTTACTACAAGGTGCTCACGGATCACCTGGTGGAGTTGCTGCCGATCGTGTACGACCCCACGGTCGGCGAGGCGATCGAGAAGTACTCCCATGAGTACCGCCGCCCACGCGGTCTCTTCCTGTCCATCGACCGGCCCGATGACATCGAGAAGGCGTTCGCCACGCTCCGGCTCGGCCCCGACGACGTGGACCTGATCGTGTGCACCGACGCCGAGGAGATCCTGGGCATCGGCGACTGGGGCGTGGGCGGGATCCAGATCTCGGTGGGCAAACTGGCGGTCTACACCGCCGCGGCCGGCATCGACCCACACCGTGTCGTCCCCGTGACACTGGACGTGGGAACGGACCGTGCATCGCTGCTCAAGGATCCGCTCTACCTGGGCAACCGGCACCCCAGGGTGCGCGGCGCCGCGTACGACGCGTTCGTCGAGCGGTACCTGGAAACGGCGTCGTCCCTGTTCCCGGGCGCGCTGCTGCACTTCGAGGACTTCGGCCCCAGCAACGCCCGGCGGATTCTGGAGCAGTACGGCGGACGTCACCGGATCTTCAACGACGACATGCAGGGCACGGGCGCCGTCACGCTCGCCGCCGCACTGTCGGCGGTCAAGGTCAGCGGTGTGCCGATGCGGGACCAGAAGCTGGTCGTCTTCGGCGCCGGCACCGCGGGTGTGGGCATCGCCGACCAGTTGCGCGACGCGATGATCCGCGACGGGGCGGATCCCGGGCAGGCCACCGCGCAGGTGTGGCTCATCGACAAACAGGGCCTGCTCACCCGTGACATGACGGACCTGCGTGACTTCCAGCAGCCCTACGCGCGCGACCCGGCGGACATCGCGGGCTGGGCGAGGGACGACGGCGTCGTCTCCCTGCTGGAGACCGTCCGGCAGGCCCGGCCGACCCTCCTGCTGGGCACCTCCACCGTGCACGGGGCGTTCACCCGGGAGGTCATCGAGGCCATGACGGCGGCCACCGAGCGGCCGATCGTCTTCCCGATCTCCAACCCGACCTCCCGCATCGAGGCCATGCCCGCCGATGTGATCGCCTGGTCCGGCGGGAAGGCGCTGGTCGCGACCGGCATCCCGGTCCCGCCCGTGCGGTACGACGGCGTGACCTACGAGATCGCGCAGGCCAACAACGCGCTGCTGTACCCGGGTCTCGGCCTGGGCACCATCGTCTCCGGGGCGTCCCAGGTGACCTCGGGCATGCTGCTCGCCGCCGCACAGGCGGTCGCGGACCAGGTCGACCCGACCGGCGCCGGCGCCTCCCTGCTGCCGCCCGTGGAGAACCTGCGGCAGTCGTCGGCGATCACGGCGACCGCCGTGGTGCAGGCCGCGATCGACGAGGGCGGGGCGACCGCCAAGCCCGCCGACGCCGGCCAGGCCGTCCGGGAGGCCATGTGGGAGCCGGTCTACGGCGACGGAGCGCGGTCATGACCGCGCAGCGCTCCGGTGTCGACCGGATCGGGGCGGACCAGGCCCCGAAGATCCTCGACATCCCCATCGGGCTGGAGGCGAGCGGCACCCGGCGGGAGACCGACTCCATGGGCGCCGTCGACGTCCCCGCCGACCGTTACTGGGGCGCGCAGACCCAACGGTCCCTGATCCACTTCTCCATCGGCGACGACCGGATGCCCAAGGCCGTCTACCACGCCTACGGCTACGTCAAGAAGGCCGCCGCGATCGTCAACGGGCGCGCCGGACGGCTGCCGGCCTGGAAAGCCGAGCTGATCGAAAAGGTCGCGGACGAGGTCATCGCGGGCAGGCTGGACGACCACTTCCCGCTGTACGTGTGGCAGACCGGGTCCGGTACGCAGTCCAACATGAACACCAACGAGGTGATCAGCAACCGGGCGATCCAGCTGGTCGGCGGCGAGTTGGGCAGCAAGTCGCCCATCCATCCCAACGATCACGTCAACATGGGGCAGTCGTCCAACGACACCTTCCCCACCGCCATGCACATCGCCGCGGTCGAGGCGGTCCGTGACCGTCTGCTGCCCAGTGTGCAGGCGCTGCTGCAGGCCATCGAGGCGAAGTCCGCACAGTGGCACGACGTGGTGAAGATCGGCCGCACTCATCTGGAGGACGCGGTCCCGCTCACCGTCGGGCAGGAGTGGTCCGGCTACGCCCATCAGCTGAGACAGGCAGTCGACCGGGTCACCGGCTCGGCCGACGGCCTGCGCGAACTGGCCGCGGGCGGCACCGCGGTCGGCACCGGGCTGAACGCGCCACCCGGATTCGCCGAGCAGGTCGCCGCCGAGATCGCTGCCGCCACCGGCTACCCGTTCACCACCGCCGAGAACAAGTTCGCCGCGCAGGGCGGCCTGGACGCGATGACCGGGGCCTCCGCCGGGCTGCGGGCCCTCGCCGTACCCCTGATGAAGATCGCCAACGATATCCGCTGGCTGGCCTCCGGACCCCGCTGCGGCCTGGGTGAGCTGGTCCTCCCGGCGAACGAACCGGGCTCCTCGATCATGCCGGGCAAGGTCAACCCGACCCAGTGCGAGGCGATGGTCATGGTCTGCATCCAGGTGCTGTCCGAGGACACCGCCATCGCCTTCGCCGGCTCCCAGGGCAACTTCGAACTCAACGCCATGCGCCCGGTGATCATCAACAACTTCCTGCACGCGGCCACCATCCTCGCCGACGCGTGCAGCAAGCTGCGCCAGTACTGCATCGAGGGCACCCGGCTCGACCGCGACCGGATCGACGGCTACGTCGACCGGTCGCTGATGCTGGTCACCGCCCTCTCCCCGGTCATCGGCTACGACAAGGCGTCGGCCATCGCGCACCAGGCCGCTGCCGAGGGCACCACGCTGCGCGAGGCCGCACTGGCCTCCGGCCATGTCGGTGCCGAGGAGTTCGACCGCATCGTCGATCCGGCCGCCATGGTCGGCTCGGCCCGGCGGCACGGATGACCGGGGCCGGCCGGGTGCCCGTCAGGGGGTGCGGGTGCGCAGACGGCGGAGCATGCGGGCGTCCTGGAAGCCGACGGAGCGGGCCGCGGCCTCGACCGTCGTGCCCTGGCTGATGAGGTGCTGGGCGCGTTCGAGGCGGAGGGTCTGCTGGTAGCGCAGTGGGGTGAGGCCGGTGGCGCGCCCGAAGAGCCGGGTGAGGGTGCGTTCGCTCACGCCGACGGCCGAGGCCAGGGCGGACAGCGGGAGCGGCCGGTCGAAGTCGGCGTCGATGATGTCCTGGGCGCGGTGCACGGTGTCGTCGAGATGGGAGCGGTGCCGGAACATCGCGCTGGACTGCTGTGCGTGCCCGTTGCGGCGGGCGTAGACCACCATGTCCCGGGCCACGCGCGCCGCGGCGGCCGGGCCGTGCCGGGTCGCCACCAGGTGCAGGGCCAGATCGATGCCGCTGGCGATCCCCGCCGAGGTGATCACCCGGTCGTCGGCGGTGAACAGCACGTCGCGGACGACGGTCGCCCTGGGGTGGCGCAGGGCCAGTTCGTCCTGCACGTCGTGGTGGGTGGTGCAGCGTCGGCCGTCGAGCAGCCCGGCCCGGCCGAGGACCTCGGCCCCGGCGCAGACGCTGGCCACCGTCCCGCCCCCGGCATGGTGGTCGCGCAGGACCCGTAGGGAGGCATCGGCGACGGCAGGGCTCTCGGCCAGGGTCCGCGCCCGCCAGCCGGGCACGACGATCAGGTCGTCCGGCCCCAGCTCGGGCCAGTCGAGCGCGGCGACCAGGGGCACCCCCTGGGCCGTCGGGATCTGCGGCTGCTCGGCGACGTAGGCAAGCGTGTACGGGTGCCCGAACTCGGCGGCCGTGGAGAAGACCTGCGCCGGACCGGCCAGGTCGAGCACATGGACTCCGGGCACCAGGAAGAAGACGACGTGGGTCACGATCAGGTCATCATGCCTGAGGCGCTGCCGCCGCCTCCAGCCGGTCGATCGTGGCGATGGTGGCGAAGCGTCCGGCGAGGGCGTACTCGGTGCGGCGGATGACCTCTGCGGCGGGCAGCGTCCGGGGGTCGGCGAGCAGGTCGGCGACGCTCCGGTCGGCGGGGGCATCGGGGTGGGCGAGGGGGTCGGTCGCGGTCGCGTCGGTGACGAAGGTGACCCGGTAGCCGAGATCACCGGCCACGCGGGTGGTGGTCTCCACGCACTGCTCGGTGCGGATGCCGCAGACGGTGAGTTCCCGGATGCCGTGCTCGGTGAGGAGCTGCTGCAGGTTGGTGGTGGTGAAGGCGTTGTGCGAGGTCTTGTGGATCAGGGGCTCGCCGTCGGCCCGTTCGAGTTCCGCCATGAGCCGGACCTGGCCGAGTGCCGGGTCGAAGACATCGCCGCTGCCGGGCTCGTGGTGCAGGACCCATACGACCAGGTCCCCCCGTTCCCGGGAGAGCCGGACCAGACGGTTCACCTTGTCGGCGATCTTCGGGTCGGAGACGGCCTCCCACAGCGGGCGGGCGCGGAAGGACTCCTGGACGTCGATGACGATCAGTGCTCGGGTCATGCCCCCAGCCTGCGGTGTGCGCGGGGGCCGGGGACAGACAGCATCAGGTCCGGCGGCGGACCGATCCGGTCAGCCGTGCAGGGACCGGTACGCGGTGACCGCTCCGGGGTGCAGGGCGATGCTCCCGGTGCCGATCAGGCTGCGGACATCGAGGAACTGGGTGCCGACGGCGTTGTCCGGCACCAGCGCGCTCGCCCGCCGTGCGAGCAGCCGGGTGAGCTCCTCGGCGACGCGCCGGTCCAGGTCCGGGCGGCAGATCAGCAGGTTGGACACGCCGATGGTGGCGACACCGCCCGCGGTCCGGTACGCGCCCTGCGGCAGGGACACCTCCTCGAGGCCCGAACCGGCTTGGCCGTCCCGCCCGCCGAGCCGGGGCAGCAGGTCGCCCAGGGGCAGGAACCGCAGACCGGGCCGGACATCGAGGCCGGACAGGGTGGGCAGCGGTACGCCGCCCGCGACCAGCAGGGCCTCCACCGTGCCGGCCCGCATGGCGTCGGCCGCCGCCTCCAGCGGCAGGTGCCGGACGGGGACGTCGGTGCCGGGCGTGAGCCCCGCGGCGTGCAGGATGCGTTCGCCGAGCACCGCGGCGCCCGATCCGTCCGCGCCGAGCGAGACGGTGTGGCCCGTCAGCTGGGCGACGGTGCGCACGGGCGAGTCGGCGCGGACGGCGAACTGCAGATAGGTCTCGTAGACCCGGCCGATGGCGCGCAGCGGCACCGGGTGCGGGAAGAGGCCGCCGCTCTGGGCGGCCCGCGCGGTGTCGGTGAGGACGAGGGCGAGGTCGGCGCGGCCCTCCCGGAGCAGCCGGATGTTGGTGACGCTGCCGGGTGTGGTGCGGACGCGGCAGGTCAGACCCGGGTGGGCGGCCTCGGTCTCGGCGGCGAGCAGCCGCCCGAACGCGGCGTAGAACGCGGTGGGTTCACCGGTCGCGATCCGCAGGAGGCCGTCGAGGCCCCGCTCCCGCCGTGAGGTGTCGCCCGCGAGCGCGCCGGACAGCGCGGCGGCGGCCGTCGAGCCGAGCGCGACGCGCAGGGCCGTACGGCGGGAGGTGCTCCGCGGAAGGGATCGTGCGGCGGCGGTCTGCGGGCGGGCGTCGGTGCGGCGGCTCATCGGGCGCCGCCGTCGGCCGGGGCCAGCGGTACGAGCGCTCTTACCCGCAGTCCCCGCGGTCGCACGGGCGTCAGTTCCAGTCGGCCGCCCCGCCCGGCGAGCAGTTGTTCGGCGATGGCCAGGCCCAGGCCCGTGCCCGCGGTACGGCCGTGCCGGCCCGAGCGCCAGAACCGTGTGGTGGCCAGGGCGCGTTCGCGCGCGTCGAGGCCAGGACCGTCGTCGGTCACCGAGACGATCATGTGCGATCCCTCGGCGGCGCAGCCCAGCACGATCTCGGCGCCGTGCCCCGCGTACTTGATCGCGTTGTCCAGGAGGATGTCCGTGATCTGGGCGAGTTCGCCGTCCGTGCAGGCGGCGACGGCCGGTCCGGGGGCGGTCGCGGCGGTCAGCCGGATCCCGGCCCGGCGTGCCACGGGCTCCCACAGCGCCTGCTGGGCGGCCGCGACGGCCGCCGCGTCGCAGTGGACGTTCGGGCCGCCGGCCACGATCAGCTCACCGGCCCGGTGTTCCGCGGCGGCAAGGGCCAGCAGATCGTCGAGGAGGGTCTCCAGCCGGTCGAGTTCGGCGGTCACGCCGCTGTAGCCACGGTCGGCGGAGGGCCGCAGGTGCGGGTGCAGGGCGTCGACGCGCAGCCTGAGCGCCGCCATGGGGTTGCGCATCTGGTGCGAGGTGTCGGCGACGAGTCTGCGCTGCTGTTCCAGCGCCGTCGTGACGGTGCGCGCCATCCGGTTGAAGCCCATGGCCAGCTGGCGCAGTTCGGGTGGGCCGCCGGCCCGGGTCTGCTCGGGCGGGAGCCCCGCGGCGAGCCGGCCGACGGCGCGGTCGAGCCGGCGCAGCGGGCTGACCACCCAGGCGGTCGCGGCCCGCGCCAGCACCGTGCAGGCGACGGCGACCACCGCGGTACCGGCGAGGACGGCCGTCCAGCGCCAGGTGACGTCGTGCGCCGCGGTCGCGACCGAGGCCCGCAGCACGACGGCGCCCGAGACCCGGGTGCCGGAACCGGCCGGTTCTGCGAACATCCGGTGCCCGTCCGACCAGGGGCGCAGCGCGTGCGCGGGGTGCGAGGTCTGGTTGCGCAGCGCCGCGTCCAGGAGCCGGGCCACGGCCGGGTCGTCGGCCCGTACACCGCCGGTCTGCACGACGGGCCTGCGCCGCGTGTCGGTGACGACGATCCCCTCCCCGTACAGCTGTGTGTAGCGCCTGGCCTCGGCGGTGAGGGCGGAGGTGTCGCCGCTCGCGGCGGCCTGGTCCGTCAGGGACGCGAAGCGGTCGAGGTCGGCGCTGCGGGCGAGGACCAGCTGCTGGGTGCGGTCGGACGCGGTGAACAGCAGCAGCGGTACGGCGAAGGCGGCCACCGCCAGCACGACGAACATCAGCAGGGCGGCCTGGACGCGGGTGCGCACGCCGGCTCCTCAGTCCCCGAAGCGGTAGCCGAAGCCGCGGATCGTGGTGAGCAGGTGGGGGCGGCGGAGCTTGCCGCGCAGTTGGGTGAGGTGGACGTCGAGCGAGCGGGACACGGCGTGGAAGGCGTCGCCCCACACCTCGTCCAGGAGTTGCTCCCGGCTCACGGCCGTGCCCGCCCGACCGGCCAGTACGGCGAGGATGTCGAACTCCTTCGTGGTCAGCTCGACCTCGGCGCCGCCCACGCGGACCCGGCGGGCGTCGAGGTCGACCTCGACGTCACCGGCGCGGACGGTGCGTGCCGCGGGTGCGGTACGCGTCGCGGTCCGCCGGGTGACGGCCTCGATCCGCGCGAGGAGTTCGGCGAGACGCACCGGCTTGACGAGGTAGTCGTCCGCCCCGAGGCGCAGCCCGCGTACCACGGAGCGTTCGTCGCCGCGGGCGGTGAGCACCACCACGGACAGGTCGCTGACCGCCCGCAGGGCGCGCAGCACGTCCAGTCCGTCGACATCGGGCAGGCCGAGGTCGAGCAGCAGCAGATCGGAGCTGCGGTGGTAGGTGAGCACGTCCTTGCCGTGCCGGACCCGCCGGGTGACATGGCCGTGATCGTAAAGGACCTCCACAAGTGCCGCGGCCACCCCGTCGTCGTCCTCGGCCAGCAGTATCTGCACCCTTCGCCCCTCCCGTCAACGATGTCCGCGCGGGCGACGCCCACGTCCTCCGGTGTTCCCCCGGCGGCGGTCTCCCGCCCGGCCGCGCCCTGCTGCGGGTGCCGCCCGGCATCCGAATGTAGACCACCGCAAACACCGGCTGCCTGCGGCGATCCATGTCGGACCGGTCAGGCGGCGGGTTCGGCGGGAGCGAATGTTAAGGGGAGGTTAGTTCTGTGCCGGGGCGTCTCGTCCCGGTGCGCGGGATGGCGCAAGGCTGCCCCGGTCGACGGTGGCCGGCCCCCGCTGGGCAGCACGGACCCATCGGTGACCGACCGCGTCCCGCACCCGCGAGAAGGACCCCGCATGATCATCGACGTTCACGGTCACTACACGACCGCCCCGCCGGCCCTGGCGGCCTGGCGCACCCGGCAGATCGACGCGCTCACCGCTGCGGCGACCGCCCCCGCCCGCAGTGACCTGCGTGTCAGCGACGACGAACTGCGCGAGAGCATCGAGCCGAACCAGCTGCGGCTGATGGACGAGCGCGGCATCGACCTGACGGTCTTCTCACCGCGCGCCTCGTTCATGGCCCATCACATCGGGGACTTCGGCACCTCCGCCGCCTGGGCCGCTCTCTGCAACGAACTCTGCTATCGCGTCAGCCGGCTGTACCCGGACCGGTTCGTGCCCGCCGCGATGCTCCCGCAGTCGCCCGGCGCCGACCCGGCCACCTGTGTTCCCGAACTCACCCGCTGCGTCGAGGAGTACGGCGCCGTCGCGCTGAATCTGAACCCCGACCCGTCGGGCGGCCACTGGACCGCTCCCCCGCTCACCGACCGCTCGTGGTACCCGGTCTACGAGAAGATGGTGGAGTACGACGTCCCGGCGATGATCCACGTCAGTACGAGCGTCAACCCGGCCTTCCACACCACCGGCGCGCACTATCTCAACGCCGACACCACGGCGTTCATGCAACTGGTGCAGGGCGACCTCTTCGCGGACTTCCCCACCCTGCGGCTGATCATCCCGCACGGCGGCGGGGCCGTCCCCTACCACTGGGGCCGCTTCCGCGGGCTGGCGATGGCGCTGGGGAAGCCGCCGCTGGAGGAACACGTCCTGCGCAACGTCTTCTTCGACACATGTGTCTACCACCGGCCCGGCTCCGACCTCCTGCTCGACGTCGTCCCTGTCAGGAACATCCTGTTCGCCTCGGAGATGATCGGCGCCGTCCGCGACATCGACCCGCGCACCGGCCACCACTTCGACGACACCCGCCGCTATGTGGAGGCGGCCGGGCTGCCCGCGGCCGACCTGGCGGCGATCCAGGAGCACAACGCCCGCGCCGTGTACCCGCGCCTGGACGCCCTGCTGAAGCGCCAGGGCCGCTGACCCCGCGCGGCCCCGTACACCCGCCCCGTACACCCGGATCGCTTCGCCGAGCGGTCCGGGCCGCCGCCGATCCGGCGAGGAGACGCCATGACCACCCTGCACCCCAAGACCCCCGGCTGGCTGGACTGGTACCGGAACCCGTCCGCACCGGAGTTCCGGCTGCCGCCGGGGACCGTCGACACCCACTGTCATGTCTTCGGGCCCCAGGCCGTGTTCCCGTTCGCGGCGGAGCGCCGCTACACCCCGTGCGACGGCGGCAAGGAGGACCTGTTCGCGCTGCGCGACCACCTGGGCGTCGCGCGCAACGTGATCGTGCAGGCCACCTGTCACGGCGCCGACAACTCCGCCATGGTCGACGCCGTCCGCGCCGCCGGCGGCCGGGCGCGCGGTGTCGCGACGGTACGCCCCGACGTCGGCGAGGCCGAGTTGCGGGCCCTCGACGAGGCGGGGGTGCGCGGGGTCCGCTTCAACTTCGTCCGCCGGTTGGTCGATGCCTCGCCCGCCGCGGACCTGGCCGCGATCGCGCGGAAGATCGCACCGCTGGGCTGGCACATCGTCCTCTACTTCGAGAGCGTCGACCTGCCCGAGTTGGCGGGCTTCTTCGCCTCCCTGCCCACCCCGCTGGTGGTGGACCACATGGGCCGGCCGGATGTGACCCGGCCGGTCGACGGGCCCGAGTTCACCCGGTTCCTGCGCTTTGTCGAGGACAACGACGTGTGGGTGAAGGTGTCCTGTCCCGAACGGCTCAGCGTGACGGGCCCCGCCGCCCTCGACGGCGAGCGGCACGCCTACACCGACGTGGTCCCCTTCGCCCGCCGTGTGGTGCGGGAGTTCCCCGACCGGGTCCTGTGGGGCACGGACTGGCCGCACCCCAACCTCACCGGACACATGCCCGACGACGGGCTTCTGGTCGACCACCTGCCCCATGTGGCGGTCACCGCCGAGCAGCGCACCAAGCTGCTGGTCACCAACCCGATGAGCCTGTACTGGCCCGGCGAGGACCTCTGACACACCCGCCCGTCTCCGTTCCCTCTGACTTCCCTCCGACTTCGACAAGGGCCGCTCCCGTGCAACACGCCAACGCACTGAACCGGATCAACCGGCTTCCGATCTCCCGGTTCCACAAGACCATGCTGCTCACCGTCTCGTTCGCCTACTTCTTCGAGTTCGCGGACATCAACAGCTTCGCCACCACCGCACCGAAACTGATCAGCCTGTGGGGGGTGACGGTCGACCATGTCGCCTACGTCACCTCGCTGTCCTTCGTCGGCATGTTCATCGGGTCCCTGGCCGGCGGGGCCGTCGCCGACCGCTGGGGCCGCAAACGGGCGCTGGTGCACACGACGGTGTTCTTCGGTGTCTTCTCCTTCGTCTCCGTGTTCTCCTGGGACATCGTGTCGCTGGGTGTCTTCCGCGTGCTGACCTCGGCGGGTCTGTCGGCCATGACCGTCGCGGGCGTCGTCTACATCAACGAGATGTATCCGGCCGCCGTCCGCGGCAAGTACCAGGCGTACGCCATCGTCATCGGCATCTGCGGCACACCGGTCACCAACCTCATCGCCAGCGCGGTCGTTCCGCTCAACGACTGGTCATGGCGGCTGGTCTACCTCTGGGGCTCGCTGGGCCTGCTGCTCGTGCTGTTCACCCGGCACCTCAAGGAGTCGCCCCGCTGGTACGAGAGCAGGGGGGACCACGCGAAGGCGGACGCGGTGCTGCGCGAGATCGAGGAGCAGGTGGGCGCGGAGACGGGCCCGCTCCCTCAGCCGGCGCCCCCGGTCGACGAAGCGCCGGTCACCCGGGCCCCGCTGAGCCTGCTGCTGCGCAAGAAGTATCTGTTGCCCACCCTGCTGCTCACGGTGGTGTGGGTGACCCAGACGATCGGGTTCTTCGGCTATTCGAGCTGGGCGCCGACGCTGCTGGCGAAGGAGGGCTTCAGCGTCGAGAAGTCCGTCTTCTACGTCGCCCTGACCACGGTCGGCGCACCGCTCGGCTCGTATCTGGCGGCCCTGGTGACGGACCGGTTCGAGCGCAAGTGGTGTCTCGTGGTCTTCGGCACGGTCATCGCGCTGTGCGGACTGCTGTACGGGCTCACGTTCAGCCCGGTCCTCATCGTCGTCTTCGGCTTCCTGGTGAACCTCTTCGAACGGGGTTACACCGCCCTCGGTTACGCCTACTCCCCCGAGGTCTTCGACACCCGCGGCCGCTCGCTCGGCACCAGCGTCTCCTACGGTCTTGGCCGGCTGTCGAACGCCGCGGGACCACTGATCGTCGCGGCGCTCTACACCAACCACGGTTACCGGAGCGTCTTCTACTTCATCGCCGCCACCTGGCTGGTCGGGGCCGTCACCCTGGCCCTCTTCGGCCCTCGGACCCGCGCGGCACGCCTGGCCGAGAGCAGGCTCGGACCCGAGCAGGTCCCGGCCGGCTGAGGCGGGCCCGCACCCGGCCAGCGCGCGGCTCGCCCGGCCGGTGCCGCGACGGCGGCTGTACCGGCCCCCTTCGCAGTCAGCGGCCCCAACGCACCCACAACGCGGGCGGCTTACGGAAGACCAGGCCGCGCACGGCGGCCGGGCGGTCGGGGTCGGGACGCAGCCCGTCGAGGCGGTCGAGGCAGGAGCGGACCGCGCTGCGGGTCTCCAGGCGGGCCAGGTGGGCGCCCAGGCAGTAGTGCGGTCCGTGGGCGAAGGCGAGCTGCTGCCGGGAGTTGGGGCGGCGAAGATCGAAGCGGTCGGGGTCGGGGAACACGTCCGGGTCGCGGTTGGCGGCGGCGAGCGACACGGTGACCAGGTCGCCCTTGTGGATCTCCGCGTCGGCCAGCCGCACGTCCCGGGTGGCGTACCGGTCCACCACGGCGGCGGCGGGTTCGAGCCGCAGGGACTCCTCGACCGCGTTGTCCAGCAGCGCCGGTTCCGCCCGCAGCTCCGTCAACTGCCGTGGTGCGTGCAGGAGATGGAACAGCAGATTGATGATCATCGCCTCGGTCGTCTCGATCCCGCCGAACAGCAGGACGGCCGCGTTGGCGGCCAGGTCCGGCAGTTCGAGGTTCCGGGCCGCGGTGACCAGCAGGGATCGGGGGGATCCGGCGTCCACCGTGCCGGCGACGGCTGCGCGCAGCGCCGCATAGGCGGCGGGGCCCTCGGCACCGGCGGGACGTCCCTCGGTCAGCTGGTGCACGGCGTGCACGATGGCCTCGTACCAGCGCAGGACGTGCGCGACGGGCACACCGTCCAGGCCCAGCGCCCGCGCCATGGTCGTGGCGGCCAGCGGTCCGGCGAACTCCCGTCGCAGCTCGGCCTCCTGGCGTCCTTCGAGGCCGTCCAGCAGGCGGTCCGTCTCCTGCTGCACGGCGTCCGCGAAGGAGCCGTGGACCGCAGCCGGGCGGAAGGGGTCGGTGAACGGCTCGCGGTGCCGGGCGTGTTCGGGGCCGTCGAGGGAGAGCATGCTGGGGCCGGTGATCTGCGCGGTCGTGAACCTGGGGTCGTCCACGGTGAACGTCTCCGCGTCCCGCATCACGGCGAGCGCCAGGGCCCTGGAGGTGACCATCCAGCCGCCCAGCGCCGGAAGCCATGCCACCGGGGCGGTGCCCCTGAGCCGGGCCAGATGCGGATGGGGATCCTCGGCCAGCTGAGCGAGCGTGATCATACGACCAGCCTAGGCCCTGTCCTCAAACTCCCTCCCCCAGCCTCCGGCCGGGAGGTACCCCCAGCCCCGCGACGCCATGCACACTCCCCCGAGCTCTTCGAGCAGGGGGCACCCCCACTCGCCGCACCGGACACAGGCCCAAGTACGTCCAGTACGAGGACCCGCGCCCGGCACACCGAGAGCACGCTCCCCCAAGCTCTCGGCTCCGCTCGACCAGGGGACCCCCACGACCCCGCAGGGCCCGCCCTCCGGGCGAACGACGGGAGTTTGACGACAGGACCTAAAGCAGGACCTCGCACCGGGCCGTGGCCCGGCTCGGGGAGGCGTTCGGTGCCTCGGGCGAGGTTCCGCCGCATCGCTGTCGGCACGCGACCCGCGCTCGCGCAGCGGCACCTCACCATTGTCATCGCTTCACGGAGTGAAGACCGTGGCCGGGGTCCGCGCCCAGTCCTGTGCCGTGCGGCCGAGGAGCCGTTCGATGTCCGCCGGACGCGGCAAGGGTCCGTGGTCCCCGGTCACGTTGAGCGCGGAGACCGCCGTGATGTGGCCCAGTCTGAGGGCGCGCGTCAGTGTGTCGCCGCGCAGCAGACCGGCCAGGAATCCGGCCGCGAACGCGTCTCCCGCACCGACGGGCTCCACCACCCTCGTCCGCAGCGCGGGAACCGTGCGGGTGCCGTGCTCGGTGACGGCTGTCGCGGCGCGGGCGCCGTCCTTGACGACGAGGATCCGCGGCCCCGGCAGCAATCGCCGCAGATCCGCCGGGGTCAGCCCGGCGCCCCAGATGTCCTGTGCCTCGTCCAGGCCCACGAACACGATGTCCGCCCGGTCGGCGAGTGCGCGCAGCACCGCGGGGGCGGTGCCGTCCGGCCACAGGGCGGCACGGTGGTTGACGTCGAAGCTCACCGCGTAGGGGCGTGCGGCGGCCGGCCCGGCGAGTGCCCGGCTCACCAGGTCGCGGCACGAGGGGGAAAGGGCCGGGGTGATGCCGGTGACGTGCAGCAGGGCGGCCGAGCGCGCGGGTTCGTGGTCGAGCAGGTCGGGGCCCAGCGCCGAGGCCGCCGAGCCGGTCCGGTAGTAGCGGACGCGCGTTCCGGTGGGGCCGGGGTCCTTGACCAGGAGACCGGTGGGGCGGTGCGGGTCGGTGCGCACATGTGTGACGTCGACCCCGGCGGCGGCGACCGCCGCGCGCACCTTGTCCCCCAGTGGATCGGCGCCGAGAGCCGAGAGCCAGCTGACCGGGATGCCGTGGTCGGCGAGGTACATGGCCACGTTCGACTCGGCTCCCGCGACGGACAGCCGTAACCGGTCGGCGTCCGCGAGCGGCCCGGGTGGATCGGGGGCCAGGGCCGCCATGGTCTCGCCGACGCAGACGACCCGTCCCGCGGCCGGGCGCCAGAAGGCCGCGCCGGTGACGGCCTCCGGCGGCACGGTCACCACTCCGCGAAGGATCCGTCGGCGTGCCGCCACACCGGGTTGCGCCAGGCGTGGCCCGTGCGGTCGGCGGCGCGCACGGCGGCCTCGTCGATGGTGATGCCGAGTCCGGGTGCGGTGCCGCGGCGCGCGTGTCCGGCCTCGAAGCGGAACGGCTCCGGGTCGACGAGGTACGACAGCAGGTCGGCCTCCTTGTTGTAGTGGATGCCGCGGCTCTGTTCCTGGATCAGGAAGTTCGGTGTGGCGAAGGCGATCTGGAGGCTGGCGGCCAGGGCGATCGGGCCGAGCGGGCAGTGCGGGGCGAGCTGTGCGCCGTAGGTCTCGGCGAGCGAGGCGATGCGCTGTACCTCGGAGATGCCGCCCGCGTGGGACAGGTCCGGCTGGGCGACCGCGATGCCGGCGGTCAGGACCGGTAGGAACTCGCCGCGGGAGTACAGGCGTTCACCGGTGGCGATCGGCACCGGGGTCGCCGTGACCAGTCCGGGCAGCAGATGGCTCTGTTCGGGGACGACGGGTTCCTCCGCGAACAAGGGGTGCAGCGGGGCCAGTTCTGCCAGGACCCGGCGTGCGCTCGCGGCGGTGAAGCGGCCGTGGAAGTCGACGGCCACGTCCCGGTCGGGGCCGAGGACGTCGCGGGCCGTGGCCACCCGGGCGATCACGGCGGCGGTCTCCGCCGCGGTGGCCACCGGTGAGGTGGCCCCGGCGGCGTTCATCTTCACCGCGCTGAAGCCCGCCTCGACCTGGGCCTCGATCTGCTCGGTGAGCTGGGCGGGTTCGTCGCCGCCGACCCAGGCGTAGACCCGTACCCGGTCGCGTACGGGGCCGCCGAGCAGGGCGTGCACCGGCGCGCCGTAGGTCTTGCCCGCGATGTCCCACAGGGCCTGGTCCAGACCGGCGACGGCGCTCGACAGGACGGGGCCGCCCCGGTAGAAGCCGCCCTTGGTGAGCACCTGCCAGTGGTCCTGGATGCGCAGCGGGTCCCGGCCCACGAGGTATTCGGCCAGCACGTCCACGGCGGTGCGGACGATCTCGGCGCGGCCCTCGACGACCGGTTCCCCCCAGCCGACCACTCCGTCGTCGGTCTCGACGCGGCAGAACAGCCAGCGCGGCGGTACGAGGAAGGTTTCTATGCGGGCGATCTTCACGTGCCACCGGTGCCTTTCGTGTCGTCGGTGCCGTGGATCCGCTCCAGATCGCGGCCGGCCTGGTCGAGCAGGGCGCGCATGGCCGCCTCGGCGGCCGACGGGTCGCCGTCGCGCACGGCGTCCAGGACGGTGCGGTGGGCGGGGACGGGGTCCCTGCTGTGCGGGGAGCTGTGCACGATGCGGTCGCGGTGCGCGAGACCGGACTCGATCACCATCTCCATGCGTTCGAGCAGTTCGTTGTGGGTGGCGGCCAGCAGGGCGCGGTGGAAGGTGAGGTCGGCCTCGACGGCGTGGGCGGGGCCCGCGTCGTGCTGTCCCATCGCCTCCAGGGCCGCCGCCAGGGCCACCAGGTCGGCGTCGGTGCGGCGCTCCGCGGCGAGCCGGACGGCGGCCGGTTCGATGGTGACGCGGACCTCGGCGAGGTCGCGCAACAGCGACCGGTCGGCCTCGGTGGTGCGGCCTCCCTCGAACTGCCAGCGCAGCACGTCGGCGTCGAGCAGGTGCCAGTCCGCGCGGGCCCGTACGAACGTGCCGCGTTTCTGGCGGGCGTCGACCATGCCCTTGGCGGCCAGCACCTTCAGGGACTCGCGCAACGCGGTGAGACTGACGTCGAGTTCGCCCTGCAGGGCCACCAGGTCGAGTGTGGCCCCTTCGGGGATCTCGCCGCCCAGGATGCGGTGCGCGAGGGCCTCCACGGTCTGGCCGTGCACGCCGCGGCGGGCGTAGGGCGTCATGTCGTACGGCCTTGCGGTCGGATGCTCACGGCGACGACTGTCGCCCGTGGCCGACACCCTGTCAATATTTATTACTAATTTAGGAGAACGAGGGTCGCAGCCGGCCCCGCGTCTTGACCCGCGCGGTGCCTGGCCGCGGAGTTCGGCAGAGCCCGCCGTCACGGCCGTGGTGGCGCGGGCGGCGGGGCCGTCGTCGGGGCGGCCGGGGCATCGTCCTCGAAGTCGCCGCGGAGGGCTGCCAGGGAGAAGGCCACCGTGGAGGCGAGGAGCAGCAGCGCGATCGTCCCCCAGATCGCGGTGATCGCCCACATCGGCCAGTCGTTGGCCGCCCGCGCCCAGAGCGTCAGGATGGCGGTGGCGCCCATGCCGACGCCGTGCCACCGCACCACGCTCGCGGCTTTCGTGTGACGCCGGTTGCCCCGCGCGAAGAGCGCCCAGAGCCCTCCGGCGAGGCCCATCACGCCGAAGGAGAGACAGGCGAGTGTGCCGCCGAACCGGTCCTCGGGCCGGCCCACGGGTCCGGCGGACGTCTGCTGCCGCCGGCCGTCGGCGTCCTGTACCTCGACGACCTGCCCGTGCCAGATGACGCCGACGACCTTGTCACCGGGCGCCATCTCCGACACCACCGGCTCCGTCTGCGGGAACGTCACGTCCCACTGTTTGCCGGACGGCAGCAACAACTGGGCCTCCGGCGGCTTGCCCCTCTTGCCGCGGTTCAAGGCGGCCTTCCGAACAGTGAATTCCTGCTCCCACCGGCACCCCGACGCCGCCACCGGTACGGTGGCGCAGGCCGGCGCGGCACGGTACTCCCGCTCCCGTTCCAGCGCCCCGGGAATGCCGACGGCCATCGCCACCCCGACGCCGAGCGCCACGACCGCGATCAACACCCATCCGACGGCCCGTAGCCCGTGGTGCCCCGCCGACTTCACCGTAGGTCCCCGCCCTTCCCGCACATCCTCGTCAGCGCATTTCACCACGGCGGCCGGTCACCTCCCAGGGGCCGCCACCGGCAGCGCACGGCCCAGCCGGATTGCCGGAACAAGGCAAGAAACGGACGCCTCTCACCGGACCCGAAGGCATCACGGCGGACGGCGACCCGTCCGTGACAGAACTACGGCGTCCGGCATATCAGTTGGCTGTCACGACAGTCGCCCGGCTCCGGCAGGTCGGTACCTGAGGTGAGGCGACGCCCCGTATCACCCTCCGGCGCCGGCTACTTCGTCGGGAAGAGATCCAGCACGGCCTGCCCGTCGCGGAGATCAGCGACCCGGAAGCCCAGCCCGTTGACGTTGCCCGTTCCCCCCTCGCCGACCGACGTGGACAGGAACACGCCGTCGCCCGAGGCCTGGACGACCACCGAGCGCGCCGTGATGCGCGTGACCTCCAGCGCGGCCACCCCGAACCGGGCGTCGACCGGAATGCGCGTCGGCTGCTCCGTCACGACAATCCGGCAGCGCCCGTCGAAACAGGCACCGGCATCGGTGCCGTCCGCGGCTCCCCCGGCACCGGACGCCGGCGCGGACGGGGAAGCGGCGGGCGCGGACGGCGGCCCGGCCCCCTTCGCCGAGCCGCCGCGCCCCGAGCCGTCGCCCGCCGGCCCGTCCCCCGTCTCGCAGCCCGCGACGGCCACCGCCATGCCCAGCCCCAGCACGGCCATGACGCTCCGGTGCGCACCGATCCCCATCGTTCTGCCCCTCACCGCCTGCCCGGCGCCCGTACCGCACGGGCCTCTCACGGTCTTTCCGTTCCACGGTCCCCCTGCGGGCACACCGTGCGGACGGGCCCCGAACACAAGGCCGCATCAGGGCAGCGCATACGCGCGCCACCGGGGGACGGGCCCCGGCCCCACCAGCCAAGCACCTTGACGCCCAGTCAGGCGATTTGACCGGACAGTCGCATTCGTTGCGTTACGCTCCGGCGTTGTGAGCGAGGTCAGCGGAGAAGGAGCCGTACGGCAGCCGGCGCAACCGCCCGCCGGACCGGAGGCGGCCCTGCGTCTCGCGGTGGTCCTGCTGGTCGCGGCCTCCGGGGCGGTGGAGACCCTCTCCTTCATCGCGCTGGACCACGTCTTCGCCGGGGTCATGACGAGCAACCTCGCGCTGCTCGGAATGGCGATCGGCCGGGGGCAGAACACGGGGGTGACCGCGGCGCTGCTGGCCCTCGCGGGGTTCGGTCTCGGCGCCGCGGCGGTCGCATGGCTCACACGGCGGCACACGGGAACGGTGACGCTTTGGTCGGCGCCGGTGATGTTCTGCCTGGGCGGTGAGCTGGCCGTGCTCGCCGCGGGCGCGGGGATCTGGGCAGCGGTCGGCGGCACGCCGGGGAACACGACGCGGGACGTGCTGCAGTTCGGTGCCGCGGCGGCCATGGGGATCCAGGCGGCGGCGATGGTGGCGGCCGGGCGGGCCGCGGCCCCCACCACCTATCTCACCGGCACGCTGGCCACGTACATCGTCAAGGGGGTGGGCGCCGCCCGGCCGGACCGCTGGGTGCCGGCCCGGCTCTGCGCCCTGATCGTGGGGGCGGGCGTGTGCATGGCACTGCTGCGGGCGGCTCCGGCCTGGGCCGCGGTCCTTCCCGCCGCCCTGGTCCTGTGCGCCCTGCTGACGGCCTGTCAGCCATTGATCAGGCTGCGTCGCGACGCGGACCGTGCGACATGACGATCCGCTGCGGGCGCGCACGAGCAGGTGTCCGGGATCAGGTGGCCCCGATCGCGAGGGCCCGTTCGGCGGCCTCACGCAGGACCCGGACGCTCTTGTCCAGCTCCGCATGTTCCTCGGACGTCATGGCCGGCTCGTGCGACTGCTGGACCCCGCCCGCGCCGAGGACCGCAGATCGGCGGCGACGCCGTCGGCGCGTGCGGTGTCGCGGTCGAGCAGCACGATCTCCCGGCAGGTGCCGCCGCGTTCGACGAGGGACAGGGCCGTGGCCGACCCGACCGCGCCGGTTCCTACGACCGCGACCTTCACAGCCGTTCCTCCCGCGGCCGGCCGGACGGCGGCGTCTCCACCTGCACGGGTACGACGGCCTCGCCGGTGTACGCGAGGAACGTCAACGTCTCCTGGAAATACAGCCGGATGCTCGTGTCGTCGCACGACAAGTAACCGATGGACACGTCCTGGCCGATCCGCAGTTCGAAGTCCCCACCGCGTGTCGACAGCAGGAAGGCGCCGTCGATGGCTGGCGCCCAGACGATGTCGCCGTCCAGCACCCGGGCGATGTGTTTGATGACCGGGTAGCCGTAGTCGGAGGTCTCGCTGACGGCGGTGTACGCCTCGGCGCTCAGCGCCAGCGCGTACGGGCCGCCGACCCCCGCGAGCCGCAGCGCCGTCAGGGCCTTGCTGACGACGTCGGGATATGCGCGCACCTCGGCCGGCAGCGTCAGGGCGGGGTTGGACGAACTCTGCCGCAGTCCGGAGATGCCGGCCGCGGCACAGCCCTCGAACACGGCGTGGTCCTCGACGAAGGCGAGCTTCCGGGCGGCGTCCTTGACCGGCTGCCAGTCCGCGTCCTTGGCTCCTCGCGCGACGTCGTCGACCTGCTGCCGGTCGACGGTGAAGGGCACCCGCAGCTCCACGAGGGGCTGGAACCGGCGTACGCGGGCCGACACCCCGTCGGCCGGCGCCGCCACGTCCGCCAGGTGGCCGTTTCCCACACCCGCCAGTTCGGTGCCGCCCGGCTCGGGCACGTCGACGATCCGCCGGGCCGCGATGTGCCGTTTGAACGTGCGTCGTGCCTCGTCCTCCAGATCGGCCCATGCGGCGGCGGAGATGGGGGCCAGTTCCCGGTGCAGATTGTCCATCGTGCGTGCTCGCCTCCTGTCACGTCCTCAGCTCACCGATGCCGAGGGAGCCGTCGGCGCCGGCCGGCGGGACCGCCGTCGCCACCGCCTCGGTCTCGTCGGCGCCGACGGTCTCCTCGGCCGCGCAGGCGGTCGGCGGACCGGGGAGGTTGTCGAGAAAGTCACCGGTGGGCACGTGGAACAGCGAACCGGTCACCGCCGTGGAGAAGTCCAGGATCCGGTCGTGTGAGGCCGGCGGGGCGCCCAGGAACATGCGCTCCAGCATTCGCTCCGTCACGGCCGGGGTGCGGGCGTAGCCGATGAAGTAGGTGCCGAACTCGCCCTCCCCCACGGTGCCGAAGGGCATGTTGTCGCGCACGATCTCGTGTTTCGTCCCGTCCGGGTCCTCGATCGTGGTCAGCGCCACATGGGAGTCGGCCGGTTTGACGGCGTCGTCCAGCTCGACGTCGGACAGTTTCCGGCGTCCGATCACCAGCTCCTGTGCCTCGGCCGGAAGGGCGTTCCACGCCCGCAGGTCGTGCAGGTATTTCTGCACGATCACATAACTGCCGCCGCTGAACGGGGGGTCCTCGTCCTCGATCAGGACCGCCGCGTCCGCCGCGGGGCCCGTCGGGTTCTCCGTGCCGTCCACGAACCCGAGCAGATCGCGTACGTCGAAGTACTTGAACCCATGCACCTCGTCCCGTGTGGTGACCACACCGCGCAGCCGCTCCATGATCTCGGAGGCCAGCGCGAAGCACAGATCCAGCCGGGCCGCACGGATGTGGAACAGCAGGTCACCCGGGGTCGAGACCGCGTGGTGCCGGGCGCCGACCAGCTCGCGGAAGGTGTGCAGTTCGGCCGGGCGGGGGCCGGCGAACAGCCGGTCCCACGCGTCCGAGCCGATGCCCACGACCACGCTCAGCCGCCCCTCCTGCGACGCCCGGAAGCCGACCGCCCGCTGCAGCCCGGTCACATCCGACAGCGTCTCCCGTACGACCGGCTCGCCGCCGTCGTCGATGGTCACGACCAAGAAGATCGCCGCGCTCGTCAGCGGCGACAACACCGGCTGGGGCACCGGCCGCCGGGAGTGTGCGGGCATGGAGCGCTCCCCTTCCTGACGGTCACGGACGGATGCGGAAGCGGTGATCGCAACCGGAGACACACATGTGGCGGTGTCAGCTCCGGCCCCGCGGCGGCCCGGAATGCGCACACGGGCCCTGCCCCGATCGGGTGCCTCCGGGACACACCCTCTTCACGGTATGGCCCAGCCTCGACACCCGCCACCGGCCCGTTCGGGCGGACGGTCCCGCACGGTCGGCGTCCGCGGTCCTCACCAGTAGTGACGGCGGCCTCCGACCGCGTTCGGCTTTCCCGTACACCGGCGGCAGACGGAGCGGCATGCATCATCCGTTCTCCCGCAACCGTGGGCCCCCCGCGCGGCGGCGGCGCGGTCAGGGGTCACGAGGGACCACCGGCGGCTCCGACGCCATCTCGTCCCAGCTGCCGCTGCCGCTCACCACGGGCGACCGGGTGAGGCCGACGATGCCCACCGCCATGAGGACGACGCCCACCGCCTCGGGCAGCAGGCGCCAGCCCAGCGCGATCCGCTCCCCGAACAGCAGGCCGCCGAGCGCGACGCTGATCAGGGCGTCCCCCAGGGTCAGGGCCGGCTGGGAGACGGCCAGGGTGCCGGCCCGCAACGTCCACTGGAGCAGCAGCACGCTCAGCAGACCGGTGGCGGCGCCGGCGTAGGTGTGCCACGTGGTGAGGACCGCGGTGGGTCCGTACGGGAAGCGCCCCGTCACCTCCTTGATGAGCGCGGCCGTGACCGCGAAGCAGGCGGCGGTCGCGGTGCCGAGCGTGGCGGCCCGCAGCGGGCCGCGTACCCGCAGGGCCGCCGCCAGCAGGGCGGCGACACAGCACGCCAGCCCGCCGCCGACCACGAGCCAGCGCCAGTCGCCGGCCCGGTCCCCGCCCTGTGACGGGGCCGCGCTGAGCAGGAAGAGCGCCAGCCCGCCGGCGAGCATCACGAAGGGGCGCCAGGTCCCGGCGCCGGGCCAGTGCCGGAACACCGCCGCCCCGATGAGCAGGGTGAACAGCAGTTCGGTGGCCAGCAGGGGCTGCACGACCGACAGTTCTCCGGCGTCGAGGGCGATGACCTGGAAGACCGCGGAAAGCAGCATGGCCGCCGCGCCGGCCCACCAGTACGGATGGCTCAGGAGCCGCGCGAGCCGGGCCGGCGCCGCCTCGACGCCGCGGCCGGGGACCGCGTACGGCTGGACGGCGGCCCTGCGCTGCAGGACGGACGTCGCCGCGTTGAACAACGCGGACAGCAGGGCCGTGACGACGGTGAGCACGTTCATGCGGATGCCTGTCGTTCGCGGGAAGCCCTGACGAGCGGCCGCCGCGCCGCCGGTGGGCGGGCAGCGGCCGGCGGAACGAACACAGTGGTAACCGCCGTGCGCGTGGCTAAACCTTCCCGTTTTCGGCTGCGCACGACGGGTGGATACCGGCCGGACCCCGTTTGGCGGCCGGTCGTGCGGATACCTCTGGTTCACTGTGCGATACAAGGTGACCATGACGCATATGTGTCCTCGCCCGCGTCCATGCCTCCCCGGTCCGTTCCCGCCGGCGTACGCTCGCGGGCCCGGGCGGGGCGCCGCCGCCGAGCCGGTGCGGCGCCGGCTGTGAGCCGTCTGCTGGTGGTCAGCGCGAGCATGGGGGCGGGCCATGACGCGGTGGCCGTCGAGCTGGCCCGGCGCCTGCGCACGGCCGGACACGAGACGCTCCAGACGGACGTGCTGAAGCTGCTGCCCGCCCGCATCGGGGCCGGGCTGCGCGGCTTCTACCGCTCGTCGATCCGCCATGTCCCCCTGGTGTACGCGGGCATCTACGCCGCCTTCTTCCGCGCCGGCGGCGGCCCGCGGCCGGGCAGCACTCCCCTCGCCGCGCTCGCCGAGGACCGGTTGCGCACCGAGGTGGCGGACGGCCACGCCGACGCGGTCGTCGCGGTCTTCCATCTCGCCGCGCAGCTGACCGGCCGGCTGCGCGCCCGCGGGCGGCTCGCGGTCCCCAGCGCGGTGGTGATCACCGACTTCGCCGTCCACCGGCAGTGGCTGCACCGGGGCAACGACCTCCACCTCTGCCTCACCGAGGAGATCGCCGAGGACGTACGGCACCGCCTGGGACGGCCCGCCACCGCGTGCGGTCCGCTGCTGCCGGACCGCTTCCGCCCGCACCCGGCCGGCGAGTCGCACTGGCGGCGCCGGCTCGCCGGCGCCGCCGGGCGCCGCCCGCCCGTGCTGCTGTCCGCGGGCGCGTGGGGCGTCGGGAGCCGGCTCGACGCGACGGCCCGGCTGCTGTCCCGTGCCGGCTACCTGCCGGTCGCCCTGTGCGGGCGGAACGAGCGGCTGCGCCGCGCGCTGGCGGAGGTGCCCGGGACGCTCGCCCTGGGATGGGTGAACGACATGCCGGGCCTGCTCGCGGCCTGCTCCGCCGTGGTCGACAACGCGGCGGGACAGACGGCGCTCGAAGCGCTCGCCGTCGGTGTCCCGGTCATCGGATACCGTCCGATCCCGGGCCACGGCGCCGAGGGCGTACGCCGGATGGCCGCGCTCGGCCTGACCGCGTACGCGGTCGACTCGTGGCAGCTGGTGCAGTCCTTGGACCGTCTCACCGCGGGCGGCGCGGTGCCCGGCCGCCGTCTGTCCCGGGGGGACGTCGTCCGTCCGCTGGAGCGACTGGCCGCGCCGCGGTGACGTCTGCCGCCCCGGCGTCGGCGGTACGGACCGGGTTCGGCACGCCGTGTTCGCCGAGCGGCCCGACCGTCAGGCCCGCGGCCCGGCAGGCCCGCACCAGACCGGGCAGCGCCGCCAGCGTCGCCCGCCAGCACCCCGGTGCCGCGTGGCGGTCGGTGTCGTGCAGCAGCACCGTGCCCCCGCCCCGCAGGTCGGCCAGTACGGTCGCGGCCACGGACTCCGCGGTCGCGTCGGCGGTCCAGTCGCGGCCCCAGGCCGTCCACAGGACCGGACGCAGTCCGGTGCGGCGCGCGGCCAGCAGCCGGTCGCCGGTCAGGATGCCGTACGGCGGCCGGTACCAGACGGGAGCGGTGCCGGACACCTCCGCCACCGCCTGCGCGGCTCGTGCCAGCCCTCGGGTCTCCCGGTACGGGGCGGGCCGCCAGGGGCGGTTGTGCGTCCAGCCGTGGACGGCGAGTTCATGACCGCGCCGGGCGATGTCCTGGCTCAGCCGCCGGTGGCCCGGCAGTTGCTCGCCCACCACGAAGAACGTGGCACGGACCGCCAGCTCGTCGAGCACGGCCAGGAAGGCAGGGGTGGAGCGGGGATCGGGGCCGTCGTCGAAGGTGAGCGCCACATGCTCCGGGGCGCCCGTGCCCGCCAGGGCCGGCAGCAGGGCGCGCCGCGGGCCGGGCAGCCAGGTTCCGGCCGGCCCGATGTGGGCGGCGGCGACGAGCGCCGGGACGGCGGCGGCAGCCTTGGCGAGCGACCGGCCCCGGTGAACCTCGTCCGGCACGTCCGTCTCCTCTCGTGTCCCCGCAGTCGCTGTCGCGCCGGTCAGCCGAACCGGGACGCCAGGCGCCGGTACGTGGTGGGCGCCAGGGCGCGCACCGCGATCGGCACACGGAGCCAGCCGGGCACGAACACCTCGTGCCGGTCCCGGCGGACCGCCGAGACGACCGCGGCGGCCACCCGTTCAGGTGGCACCGGACGGGGGCGGGTGCGCGCGTAGGGCACCCCTCGCCGGGCGAAGAAGGGGGTGTCCACCACCCCGGGAACGACATGGGTCAACCGCACGCCGGTGCCCTTCAACTCGTACCGCAGCGCGTCGGCGAAGGCACCGAGACCCGCTTTCGCCGCGGAGTACACCGCTTCCTGCCGTACGCCGACGGACCCGGCGACGGAGCCGATCAGCACGACCCGGCCCTGGCGCCGTGCCGTCATATGGGGCAGGACCTGCTGCACCAGGTGCACCACCGAGGCCAGGTCCACGGTGAGCACGTGGTTCACCTCGTCGGCGGGCATCGACACGAACGGCCCGGACCAGCCCACGCCCGCCGCCGCGACGAGGAGATCGATGTCCTGCGCCTGTCCGAAGGCCCGGTGGGCCAGGTGCCGGGCGCCGTCGGCGGCTGCCAGGTCGCAGGGAATCGCGACGCCGGACGTCTCACGCGCCACCGTGTCCAGTCGGGCCCGGTCGCGTCCGGAGACCAGCAACTCCCATCCCTCGGTCGCCAGCGAGCGGGCGACAGCCGCACCGATCCCGGAGGAGGCACCCGTCACCAGCGCCACTCCCGCCGTGGGTACGATGCCCGACGCGCGGGCGGTCGGGGCCGGGTACGGATCCGTCGTGGCGCGTCCCAAGCTGACCTCCTCCGCGTGGTGGGCCCAGGCACGGCGCCGGAATCCGCAGACCGCCCTTGAGCGCGCCTTCTGAGCCCGTCGATCCTCGCGCCTGCGTGTGTGTCTTCGGCAATGACGACGACCATCGAGGGGTAGCCGCGGCTCGCCGTTTTCAAACCCGCTGCCGCACCCGCCGCGGCCCGCGACCCGCGGCCGGTTTCCGGACCGTCGCTCCAGGGACCGTGTCCGAGAACTCCCCGTCCGCCAAAGCCAAATGGAGCAATGCACGCACCCGTTGTGCCGAGGCGGCGCTGGATCCGGGCCGCCGCCACCGGGCCGCAGCGGGCGGTCGCGGGAGGGGGCGGACCCCGCTTGAAGTCGCCGACGGTCGGACGGACAGTGAGAACCATGAACCGTCACCGACGCCCGTCCCGGAAGGCCCCGTGGATCGTGGGGGGCGCGGCCGTGGTCGTCTGTGGCGGTATCGGCGTGTGGTTCCTGACGGGGCCGCACGGTGGCACGCCGCGTCCGGCACCGTCCCCCTCGGGGAACCTGCCCCTGCCGACACCACCGTCGCGGACGCCTCAGCCGGAAACGCCCCGTACGACGCCGGCGACACCGACCAGGACACCCGGCGCCACACGGCCGGCGCCGACGCGCTCGCCGGCGCCCACCCCGACGGCGACGGCCCGGCAGCCGGCGCCGCCGGCCCACCCGCCGGCACCCCGCCCGACGACCGTTCCTCCGCCGGCCGTACCGACATCCCAGGCACCACCGATACCGACCCGGCCCACGACGCCCACCCCCTCGGCCCCGCCCTCGCCGCCGACACCGGCACCACCGTCACCGACGCCGGCACCCACGAGGCCGACGCCGACGATGACGGCGGCACCGGCATCCGCGCAACCGCGGCCGTCGACACATGTGCCGTCCCGGACACCGGCCCCGACGCTGACGCCCTCGGCACATGTGCCGTCCCGCGTACCCACACCCACACCCACACCCCCGCCGACACACATCCCCACGACCACACCCACACCACCGCGACCGTCGGCACCTACGCCGTCGCCCACCCCGACACAGACGGCCGGCCGCAGCCCGGCGGGCACCACGACATGGTCCACGTCCCGCACCGCAGTGGCCGCAGCTCAGCGGATGGCCGCCGCCCGGACGGTCGGTGACCCCGCGTGCTCGATGGCGGCCGTGGGCCGGCCCGACCCTCGCCTCGTCCCCCGAGGCATCCCCATCGACATCGGCCGCTACGACAACTACTGGTGCCTGATCTGGTAGATGGCCGCCCATCAGCGCGTGCGTACGGGCGGTCGGGGCGCCGGGCGGCTCACAGTCGCAGCTCAGTGGGGAACCCGGACCAGCACAGCTCGGCAGGAAGGTGCCGCATGTCGTTGTAGACCAGCAGGGAGGACGGCCGGCCCGGCGCATAGCGGATGACGGTCAGGGCGGCGTTGCCGTGGTTGAGGCCGAGCCAGCGCCACTTCGGCGCATCGGTGGCATGCCGCACCAGCCAGCCGATCAGAAAGTTGTGGGTGACGACCAGTTCATGGCGCTCCTGGTCGCCCGCCACCGGACCGGTGAACCGCGCCAGGGCACGGTCCGCCAGTTCCGGTCCGCGCTCGCGGTCCTCGGCCGTGGCCTGGGCGAGGAAACGCAGCAGCCGCTCGGCGCTGTCGGGCGGCAGTTCCTCCCGCCGCGGAAAGTACGGGATGTAGTCACCGGCGGCCTCCGAGACCCGGAGGGCTGCGCCGTCCAGGTGTTCGCCGATCAGGTCCGCGGTCTGCGCGGCCCGGGGCAGAGGGCCATGGTGCACCACCGAGATGGGACGCTGCGCCAGCCGACGGCCGAGCAGCGCCGCCTGCCGACGCCCGGTCGCCGACAACTCGCTCTCGTCAGGAAGCGCTTCGCCGTGCCGGACCAGGTAGAGGTAGCGGGTGGCCGTTGCCGTCATGCCCAGGGCTCCTTCACGATCATGTAGGTGCTCTTGGGCTCGACGTCATTCCTTCCCTCCCCGGTTCCGGTCATCGTCCGACGTCACGGCGTCAGGCGCAGTCCTGCGACGAGGATCCCGACCAGCCGGCGCGCGTCGTAGCGGGGGTTTCTGCCGACGCCCGCGCAGATGCCCCCGACGCCGCGCATCAGTTCGTAGGCATCCAGGTCGGCGCGGATCTCCCCGGATTCGGCCGCGGCGTCGAGCAGTTGGGTGCACACGGGCACGAGCCGGTCGAGGAAGTAGGAGTGCAGGGGGTCGAAGCAGGGGTCTTCGGACTGCAGCACGGCGGCGAGTCCCTGCTTGGTGACCACGAAATCGACGAAGAGGTCGAACCATCGCGCCAGGGCCGCGTACGGGGTCGCGCTGGTCTCCGGCAGGGCGGAGCCGGCCTCGGCGAGGGCCTCGACCTGGTGCCGGTAGACGGCGATGATGAGGTCCGCTCGTGTCGGGAAGTGACGGTAGATCGTCGCCGTACCGACGCCGGCCTTGGCCGCGATGTCCCGGATCGGCGCTTCCACGCCTGACGCGACGAAAATCGCGGCGGCCGCTTCGAGCAGGGTCACCTCGTTGCGCCGCGCGTCCGCCCGTTTGGGCCGGCCCACGCCCCCTGCGTCCCGGTCGCTGTCGTTCACCGCGCTCTTCCTTTCGCTGCCGAGCTTGCTAAACGGGACAGCGTCCCGTATCGTCAATCGGGACAGTGTCCCGTTTCTTTATGGTGCCAGATCAGGACACGACAACCAAGCCATGCGACGTCCGGTCCCGTGACGCGAACGACTTTCTCGCCGACGCGCCCGACACCGGCCGTATCACCCACCCAACAGAGGAACGAAAGATAGATCCATGCCGCACACAGACAGCGCCACCACCGACATGGCCATCGCCGCACCCGCTCCCGTCGTCTCGGTGAAGCCGGTGGTGCTCCCGGCGCCGGACCGCGGCGCGGACCTGCACGTACGCGTGTCCGCGCCCGTCACCGGGAACGACCTGCCCGCCATCGTCTTCTCCCACGGCTTCGGCTCGTCGTTGCACGGCTACGGACCGTTGACCGACTTCTGGGCGGCACACGGCTTCGTGGTGATCCAGCCCACCCATCTCGACTCACGGACCCTGGGCGTTCCCCCCGAGGATCCCCGCACTCCGCGGATCTGGCGCTACCGGGTCGAGGACATGAAGCGCGTCCTCGACCAACTCGACCTTCTGGAAGCGGCGGTTCCCGGCCTCGGCGGGCGCCTCGACCGAAGCCGCATCGCCGCGGCAGGACACTCCTTCGGCGGCCAGACAGCGGGCAATCTGCTGGGCATGCGCGCCCTCGATCCGCAGAGCAAGACGGAGGAGGACCTGTCCGACTCGCGTATCAAGGCGGGCGTGCTGCTCGCCACGGCCGGAAAGGGCGGCGCCGATCTGACACCTTTCGCGGCCGAGAACTTCCCGTTCATGAACCCGAGTTTCACGCACATGACCACACCGGCCCTTGTGGTGGCGGGTGATCGGGACGACTCCCCGCTGACCGTTCGGGGACCGGAGTGGATGACCGACCCGTACGTCCTGAGCCCCGGCGACAAGAGCCTCCTCACCCTGTTCGGGGCGGAGCACTCGCTCGGCGGCATAGCGGGTTACGAGGTCAAGGAGACGACGGACGAGAACCCGGCACGTGTCGCCCTGCTCCAGCACCTCACCTGGGCCTACCTCCGCCATGCGCTCGACATCGACGACGCCGACTGGTCGGCGGCACGGAAGACCCTGTCGGAGAGCACGGATCCCCTGGGCCGAATCGAATCCAAGTAAGCCCCCACCATGCCTACCTGCGCCGGCGCAATGCCAACGCCCAGTCTGAATCGCCCCGGCAAGCCTATGCGTTGAGAGCGCTGGAGTTGGGGGGACGTCCTCGGACGGCGTCAGCTTCGAGCAAAGCGATGCAGGGCGTCGAGCACGGTCGGCGCTAGCGTGCTCGGGTGGTCGGTGTCATGCATCAGATGGTCCACTCCCGGCAGCACCACTCGGCCCGGTCCACCGGCATGCGCGTGCCGCAGGGCGGTCTTCAGGGCGTTCGTCGTGTCACAAGGGACCTGGGCGTCGTTCGTGCCGCACGTCAGCAGCACCTTGGTTCCCGGCCGGAGTGCGGCGGCGGTGTCCGGTGGGTAGACGGCGTCGTCGCTTTCCACGAACCGGGCGTTCGGTCCTTGGAACGCCTCGAAGAGCCGGGCGATCGGGGAGGGTAGATCGGTGGCGTCGACCGGTCGGCGTTCGCGCAGGGAGATGACGGCGGCATCAATGGCCGCGTTGACAGTGCGTTGCTGCTCCGGTGTGAACTGGCCCTGTCTGGTCGCTTCGGCGATCTGGGCTTTGAGCTGGAGCGCGACCAGGTCCAGCAGGCGGATAGCCTGGGGTTGCAGCAGCGCCAGGCCGGCCGGGCGCGGGCGGACGGTGCCGCCCAGCAGCAGTCCCGTCATCGCGCCCTCGCTGTGCCCAACGACAAGCAGCGCGTGCGGGTCGGTCTCCGGCTGATCGCGCAACGACTCGTAGGCGGCCCGTGCCTGGCGGACGAACGCCGGGTAGTCGAGTTCCTCCGGGTGGTCCTGGTAGGCGCCGAGCCCGGTGCGGCCGGTGCCGTACTTGTCGAACCGCAGCGTGGCGATTCCGTCTTTGTCGAGCGTATCGGCCAACTGGGCCAGGGTGTCCGGTGAGGCCCCAGGCGGTTGGTTGCCGTCGCGGTCGGTGGGACCGCTGCCGGGCAGCAGCAGTGCTGCCCGCAGCCGTTGCCCGGCGCGATGCTCGGGAACGTGCAGGGTGCCGTACGCGGTCGTACCGTCAACCGTGAAGACGACCTCGCGGTCGGCGGCAGGCACCAGACCGGGCGTCGCCTGGGCCGGAGTGGTGGTGACGACGGCCAGTGCCATCACGGCCGCTGCCAAGTGGCGAAACAATGGCCTACTTCCTTTCGGTGAGGGTGCTCTCGATCAGGGCGACGGTCGCGCGAGGGTCATCGACCTGGAGAACCAGGCGCGTGTACTGCTCGTCGGCGAGTTCGATCACGAGAGCCTTCGACCGATCCTTGACGTCCCAGAAGACCTTTTCGCCGTCCTGATGGAATGTGCCCGCGATGATCACGCCGGGTACGTGGGAGCCCGGCGCGCGGATTCCCTTGGGTTCGGTGGCGATACCGGGGTCGACGGTCGCGCCACGGACGTTGGCCAGCGGGATGGTCAGGCTGCCTTTGAAGGCCCAGAGCTTGTCGAGACCCTCGATCACGACGACAAGGTTGTCGCCTTCGATACGTATCAGTGCCATGTCGGTTTCCTGTTCAGGTGAGAGGGTCGAGGCATTGGGCCAGCGCGGTGGCGGCGTTGTCGGGGTTGCCGCGCAGGATGATGCCCAGCGCGGCGGCCGTGAGGGCGGCGGCCAGGTCGGCGGAAACGCCGAGCGCGTCGGCGATCGCCTGGTCGACGGCGGCCAACGCGGCCGTCACCTCGGCGGCGACCTCCTCGTCGACCGGTGCGCGTTCGATCGCCGCGAGCAGCAGCAGGTCGAGGTCGGCCGACGTGACGAGCCGCAGCGCGGCCGCGGCGTCCGATGCGCCGGCAAGGGCGTCGAGCAACGGGCGGACGTCGTCGGCGAGGTGGCGGCGCAGGGCGATCAGGTAGAGGCCGCGTTTGCTGCCGAACGTCTTGTACAGGCTGTTGCGGTGCACGCCGAGGTGGCTGACGAGGTCGTCAACGGACACGCCGTCATACGCACGTCCGCCGAACAGAGCCACGGCGGCACGGACCGCTTCGTCCTCGTCGAATGCTCTTGGCCTCCCCATGACCACCACAGTAGACAGTTAAGGAACGATCAGTCAAGAACGATCGTTCCTCAATCGTCGCCCCCCTCCGAGGCCCGGCCTTCCAGCAGTTGCGGGACAGTCCAGCACTACGGATCCCCGGCTTTTCGTGAGCTCGGGGTCGCGGGGTGGCGCGGTGTCAGCGTGCGGCGGTCGTTGCGTCCGCTCCGGCCGGGGTGTCGCGCAGTCCCAGGCGCAGGTGTTCGACGTGATAGAGGGCCTGTTCCAGGAGTTCGGCGACATGGTTGTCGTAGAGCGCGTAGATGACCGAGCGGCCCCGGCGTTCGCCGGTGACCAGGCCGAGGTTGCGCAGCAGGCGCAACTGGTGTGAGCAGGCGGACTGTTCCATGCCGACCGCGTCCGCCAGTTCCGTGGCCGCGCAGGGGCCTTCCTGGAGGCGGGCCAGGATGCGCAGGCGCGAGGGGGTGGCCAGCGCCTGGAGGGTGGCGGCCACATCGGCGGCGCCCACCGTCTCCAGGCGGTCGCGCGCGGTGGCGGTCGTCGTGCTGTCAGCTCCATGGCCCATGCGCTTCATCGTACGGAGAACCATTCATGAACGCATGAATGAGTCTTCATCCTTTCCTGTACGGTGGTGAGCAGCGACACCGGGATTCCGGCTGCGCGCGAACACGTCATGCCCTCGTGAAGCACTCCCCCGATGACCTCCACACTCGTCCCGGCCCCGGCCGACCCCACCACGTCGGAACACGGCACCGCCGCGCCCCGGCGGCGTACCCGTGTCCTCGCGCTGCCCGAGGCCCGCTGGGCGGCGGCTGCCCTGGCCCTCTTCCTGGTCGCGCTGCCGTTGCAGCTGACCGGCGCCCCGGCCTGGACATGGGCGCCCCTGTACGCCCTGACGTATGCGGCGGGCGGCTGGGAACCGGGCTGGGCGGGGCTTCGGGCGCTGCGCGAGAAGACGCTCGACGTCGACCTGCTGATGGTCGTCGCCGCGCTCGGTGCCGCGGCGATCGGGCAAGTCATGGACGGGGCGTTGCTGATCGTCATCTTCGCCACCTCCGGCGCGCTTGAGGCCCTGGCCACCGCCCGCACCGCCGACTCCGTGCGGGGGCTCCTGGACCTGGCCCCCGCCAAGGCCGCCCGGCTCGCCGCCGACGGCAGCGAGGAGACCGTCGCCGTCGAGGATCTGACCGTCGGCGACACCATCCTCGTACGCCCCGGTGAGCGGGTCGGCGCGGACGGCCGCGTCCTCGACGGGGCCGGCGACGTGGACCAGGCGACCATCACCGGCGAGCCGCTGCCCGTGGCCAAGGAGCCGGGCGACGAGGTCTTCGCCGGCACCCTCAACGGCACCGGCGCCCTGCGGGTGCGCGTCGAGCGCGACGCGTCCGACAGCGTGATCGCCCGGATCGTGCGCATGGTGGAGGAGGCGTCCGAGACCAAGGCGCCGACGCAGCTGTTCATCGAGAAGGTGGAACAGCGCTACTCGCTGGGGATGGTCGCGGCGACGCTGGCCGTCTTCCTCGTCCCGCTCGCCTTCGGCGCCGCGCTGACCGGCTCCCTGCTGCGGGCGATGACCTTCATGATCGTGGCGTCGCCGTGCGCCGTCGTCCTGGCGACCATGCCGCCCCTGCTCTCGGCCATCGCGAATGCCGGACGGCACGGCGTGCTGGTCAAGTCCGCGGTGGTCATGGAGCGGCTCGGCGAGGTCGACGCGGTCGCGCTCGACAAGACCGGCACGCTGACCGAGGGCACTCCGCGCGTCACCGACGTCCGCCCGCTGACCGGCTCCGGCCTCGACGAGCCCGGGCTGCTGCGGCTCGCCGCCGCGGCCGAGCACCGAAGCGAACACCCGCTGGCCCGTGCCGTGCTGACCGCGGCACGCGAGCGGGGACTCGCGCTTCCGGTGGCGGAGGGCTTCGGTTCGACGCCCGGTGTCGGCGTCCGAGCCACCGTCGACGCTCAGCTGGTCGCCGTGGGGGCTCCCGCCCGGCTGCTCGCCGATGTACGCGACACCGGCACGACGGCGGCGGCAGACCTCGCGGGTGAACTGGAGGACGGCGGCCGGACCGCCGTCCTGGTCACGGTGGACGGCAGGCCCGTCGGTCTGCTCGGTGTCGCCGACCGGCTGCGCCCCGACGCCGCCGCGACCGTCGCGTCCCTGACGTCGCGCACCGGGGCCGTGCCCCTGCTGCTGACCGGCGACAACCCGCGGGCGGCCGCACGCCTGGCCGCGGAGGCCGGCATCGAGGACGTACGCGCCGGGCTGCTGCCCGAGCACAAGGTGAGCGCGGTCAGGGAACTGGCGGCGGCCGGGCGCAAGGTGCTGGTCGTCGGAGACGGTGTCAACGACGCCCCGGCGCTGGCCGCCGCCCACACCGGCGTCGCCATGGGCCGGGCGGGTTCCGATCTGGCGCTGGAGACCGCCGACGCGGTCGTCGTCCGCGACGAACTCGCCACCGTCCCCGCGGTGATCGCCCTGTCCCGCCGGGCCCGCAGGCTCGTCGTGCAGAACCTCGTGATCGCCGCGGTGTTCATCACCTGCCTGGTCGTCTGGGACCTGGCGGGGCACCTTCCCCTGCCGCTCGGTGTCGCCGGTCACGAGGGCTCCACCGTCATCGTCGGCCTCAACGGACTCCGGCTGCTGCGCGAGTCCGCCTGGCGGCGCGCCGCCGGCTGAGCCGCCGCAGGACACCCGGAGCCGGCCGTGACGGCACACGCCCCGGCGGCTCCGCCCGCCGTCGGTGCCCGGCGCGCACCGACGGCGCCGGAGCCGTCAGCCGGTGAATGCCTCGACGAGTGTCCAGATCGCCAGGCCCGTCATGCAGACGCCGCCGATGCGCTGCACGGTCTTCAGCGGTACCCGCTTGGCGATGAAGCGGCCCGCGAGGAGGGCGAGCGCGGACACGGACATCAGGGCGGCGGCGGAGCCGATGGCGGTGGGGAGCCAGCCGTTGGTGGCGGCGAGGTTGGCGGTGGTGATCTGGGTGAGGTCCCCCCACTCGCTGATGAAGACGGCCATGAAGGCGGTGGTGTAGACGGGCCAGAAGCCGGTGACGGTCTTGGCGCCGCCTTCGCCGTCCTCGTCGTCGCCCCCGCCGCGCAGCAGCACGACGGCTCCGAAGGCGAACAGGGCGGCGGAGACGAGCTTGACCGCCATCGAGGGCAGCAGGCCGATCAGACTGCCGGCACCGACGGCGAGGGCGACGTGGACGACGAAGGCCGTGGATGTCCCGAACCACACGTAGAGCGGGCGCATGCGGGTACCCATGGCCAGCGACGCGAACATGGTCTTGTCGGGAAGTTCGGCGAGGAAAATCAGCCCGAAGGCGGTGATGATCGCCAGGGGGTCGAGAGTCATCCTGGTGCTTTCTGCTGGGGCCGGGCCGAAGGCTCGAACGGCACCCACTGAGGTGACGGGAAGACCCCTTACGGCCCGGCACGATGACGCGGCCCCGCACGTGTGTGCGGGCCGTGTTGTGCCGTGGCCGAAGGTCTCGTCCACCGGCCCATCACCTCGGGCCGGCCCGATGGCCGGGAAGCCCGTGAGGGCGTCCAGTGTGTCGACCAGCGGTGTTGCGGGACTACTCCCCTTCGCCGCGCTCAGCCTAAGCAATCGGAAGGGCCGAGGTAAAGCCGGTTCCGGGTGGCGCACCTCACCCCCGGGGCCGGGGCCGTCCGGCTGACGGCCGTGCGGGTTCGTTCCGGGCCGCGGGTGTCCGTGGTCCCCGGCGAACGGCGTGCCGGAACGGGCAGAGCGTGCGCGGGAGGCCGGGCGGCGCGGTGATGCCCGGTATGCCCGCCGCCCCTACGGTGGTGG
Organism: Streptomyces shenzhenensis; assembly: GCF_003688995.1. Lineage (GTDB taxonomy): Bacteria > Actinomycetota > Actinomycetes > Streptomycetales > Streptomycetaceae > Streptomyces > Streptomyces shenzhenensis_A. Next base: position 63,067 of record NZ_PENI01000045.1, read on the forward strand.
CATGCCGGTGATCAACGGTGGCGGGTCGAAAGGGCCGGCCAGGACGCGCACGGTCGGCGTTCTGGGCGTGGCCCTGCTGTTCGTGCTGTCCGTCACGGCTGCCTCCATCGATCCGCACCAGGACGAGGTGGATCTACGCTGGCCTGCCGTGGTGCTGGCCGCCGTCGGTTCCTCCGCGCTGCTGCGGCGGCATCGCAACCCGCTCGGTGTGCTGGCCCTGACCGTGGGCTGCGGAGTGTTCTTCGAGGTGCTGGGGTTCCGGGAGAGCCCCTTGGTGATGGGCCCGGTTCTGGTGTCCGTCTACACCGTGGCCGTGCACACCGACCGGCGCACGGGCTGGATCGCGGCTGTCGTCTCGGCCGCCGTACTGGTGGGGACCGCCACGGTCTGGGCCTCGCAGGAATGGCTGGACCCGGACAAGGTCGCCATGCTGGCGTGGACGGCGCTGCCGACCGCCATCGGGGACGCGGTGCGCTCCCGTCGCGCCTACGTGGCCGCCGTGGAGGAACGGGCCGAACATGCGGAGCGCACCCGCGAGCAGGAGGCGCGGCAGCGGGTCGCGGCCGAACGGGTGCGGATCGCACGCGAGTTGCACGACATCGTCGCGCACCACATCGCGTTGATCAACGCTCAGGCGGGTGTGGCCGTGCATCTGGTGGAGCGGCGGCCGGAACGGATAGTCACCGCTCTGGAGGACATCCGGGACACCAGCCGGTCCGCCCTGGACGAACTGCGGGCCACCGTGCGCCTGCTGCGGCAGTCCGACGACACGGTGCCCCGCGATCCGATGCCGGGCCTCGCCCAGGTGCCCGACCTTCTGGCGTCGTTCGAACGCGCCGGCCTGGTCGTGAAGCACACGCAGGAAGGGACCGCCGAGCCGCTGGAGCCGGCCGTCGATCTGGCCGCGTACCGGATCGTGCAGGAGTCCCTGACCAATGTGCACAAGCACGCGGGGGCCGACTGCGCCCGGCTCTTCCTGCGCTACCACCCCGAATGGTTGACGATCACCGTCGAGAACGACGGGGGCGCACGCTCGCACCAGCCCCGGCCGGGAGCCGGGCACGGGCTGATCGGGATGCATGAGCGGGCTGCCGCGATCGGCGGCAGGCTGCACGCCGGACCGCGCGCCGACGGCGGCTTCGCCGTACGGGCCGAACTGCCTCGACGGCCCGGTTCGGCACGGGATCGGACACACGGGTATTCGGAGACATGGGTATGACGATTCGCGTACTGCTCGCCGATGACCAGGCCCTGCTGCGGGCCACCTTCAGAATGCTGTTCGACGCCACGGACGACATGGAGACCGTCGCCGAGGCGTCCAACGGCCGTGAGGCGGTGGAGCTGGCCGCCGCGCAGCGCCCGGACGTGGTGCTGATGGACATCCGCATGCCGGAACTGGACGGGCTCGAGGCGACGCGGCTCATCAGCGAGTCCGGTGATCTCGGTGGGGTGCGCGTCCTGATCCTGACCACGTTCGAGGACGACGAGCATGTCGCCGAGGCGCTGCGTGCGGGGGCGAGCGGGTTTCTCGGCAAGGGTGCGCGACCGGAGGAACTCCTCGACGCCGTACGCACGGTCGCCGCCGGCGAGGCGCTGCTGTCGCCGGCGGCCACTCGGTCGCTGATCACCCGGTTCCTGGCCCAGCCGGATCCGTGCCCGGCGGCCGTGCACGAGCGGCTGGAGTGTCTGACGCCCAGGGAGCAGGACGTCACCCGGCTCGCGGCGCTCGGCCTGTCCAACGGCGACATCGCCGAACATTTGTTCGTCAGTCCGTTGACTGCGAAGACCCACGTCAACCGGGCGATGACCAAGCTGGCCGCCCGCGACCGGGCCCAGCTGGTGGTCATCGCCTACCAGAGCGGGCTGGTCAGCGCGGCGGCGGACACCGTCTCTTCCCAGGTGCCCGCCCCCTAGGGCCTCTCGTTTGGATCATGCCGGGCTCGCGGGCCCTGGCACCGCGCCTCGCGGCGTTGTCGTCGGTTGTCAGGGCTCCGCCCTGCCGCCCTCCTCCGCCTTGCGATCCACGGCACCAGACCCCGCTCCCTGATCCGGCCTGATCCAAACGAAAGACCCTAGTCCGTACGGCGCTTTCTGCCCCCGCCGTAGGCCCTGACGCCGCGTACCGCGGTCGTGGTAGCCGTGAATCGCTGCGCGGGGACGACGCGCACGGGGGGCGTTCTGGGCGATGGTGGAACCTGGAACGGAGGTTTCGCCATGATCGAAGCACACAGCCCGACCGCCCTTGAGATCCGTTCGCCGAAGCAGACGCGCTCGGCCGGGTACGACGCGTACCGGGGCGAGCTCGACCGGCCCGCGGCGGTGCCGGCCCATCTGGCCCTGCTCCGGGACGCCCTGGCCCGCGACGCCCTGGCGCACGGGTGCGGCCGGAGCCCGCGGGCACACCGGGACGGCCTGTGCGCGTCCGGACCTGTGCAGGCCCATCGGCGTCACCCCGCTCGCGTGACCGTGGCCCGGCAGCTCACCCTGGCCCAGTGGGTGAGCAGGACCACGGGGATCAGGTGACCACGGAGCGGCCATCGGGGAGAGGAGCAGGAGCGATGCGGATCACCGTGCTGACGGTTCCGGACTGCCCGAACGCGGCTGTCGCGCGCGACCGGGTGCGCGCCGCGCTGGCCGGCCGCACGGCCGAGGTGGAGACCGTGGAGGTGCGCGACGCCGCGGAGGCGGCACGGTGGGGCATGACCGGCTCGCCGACGGTGCTGCTCGACGGAACCGACCCGTTCACCCGGGCCGGGGCGGAGCCGAGCGTGTCGTGCCGGATCTATCGGCACGCCGACGGCAGCGCGGACGGGGCGCCGAGCACGGACGAACTGCGACGGGTCCTGGGCACCGGCTGAACGCCCGAGGCCGCGGGCGGGCGGGGTGCGCCGGGCAGAGCGAGGCGGAGTAGCGTGGAAGGTGCGGAGACGACCGGTGTCCTGATGCCGGGAGCGTCTTCGCACATGTGCCCGGAGGCTTGATGTGTCCGAAGGAGCGAGCGGGCGCGGGTGGTCCTCGTCCGTCGACCGCCCCGGCCCCCTTCAGGTGACCTTCCGTATCCGTGTGTCAAGAGGACGTATGCGCACAGCCGACGACTCTTCGCAGAGTCCTGTGGGGGCACTGGGGAAAGTGACGGTGGCGATCCCGCAGAACGGCCCCGGGGAAGTTCTCGTGGGCGTCCGGGGCGGCTCGGAAGCCTATGCGGCCTGGTCCGCGGCGCCGGTCGCCAAGGATGTCCGCGTGATCGTGGTCGACTCCGTCTCGGCACGCTCGGTGATCGTCGAGCCGCTGCCGTCCTGACGTGTCTTCGGTGTTCCACAGGACGCGAGGTGGTTCCTCATGTTTTTCTGGCACGTTCCCGCTCCGAATGAGGCCATGCTCATCTCCGGCTCCAAACGGCGGGCCGAGGAGACCCAGTTTCGGATCGTCACCGGTCACGGCAGTTTCGTGCTGCCCGTCAAGCAGAAGGCCCGGATGCTGTCGCTGGCCCTGCGGGAGGCGGAGATCGCCGAGGACTGCGTGACCCAGCAGGGAATCCGGCTCAAGGTGCGGGCCGTGTGTGTGTTCAAGGTGGGTGACGACGCGGTGTCGATCGCCAATGCCGCCCGCCGGTTCCTGTCGGAGCAGCAGCGGATGGAGGAGTTGGTCGGCCGGATCTTCGCGGGGCATCTGCGGTCGATCGTCGGCGGGCTCACGGTGGAGCAGATCATCCGCGAGCGCAGCCGGGTCTCGCAGGAGGTGGTGGCGGGCAGCCACGGCGAGATGGAGAAACTCGGCATCGTCGTGGACGCCCTCCAGATCCAGGAGATCGAGGACGCCACCGGATACATCGACAACCTCGCCGCGCCGCATGCCGCCGCGGTGGCCAGCCAGGCCCGGATAGCGCAGGCCAAGGCTGACCAGGAGGCGGCGGAGCGGGAGCAGCAGGCCGCCGCGCTCAAGGCCGAGTACGAACGGGACACCGCGATCAAACGGGCGGGTTTCACCGCCGAGACCGAGCAGTACAACGCCCGCGCCGCCCAGGCGGGCCCGCTCGCCCAGGCCAAGGCATCCCAGGAGGTCATCGAGGAACAGACCGCGCTGGCCCAGCGCCAGGCCGGTCTGGCGGCCCAGCGGCTGGAGGCGGAGGTGCGGCGCCCGGCGGACGCGGAGGCCTACCGGCAGCGGACCCTGGCGGAGGCGGGCCGCGACCGGGCCAAGTTCGAGGCCGACGGGACCGCCTACACCGAGCGGGCCATCGCCCAGGCGCAGGCGGACGCCAACTCGGCTCGTGCCGCCTCGCTCCGCGACGGCAACCAGGAACTCATCGCGGCCAACCGGGTCGTGGAGAATCTGCCCGCCCTCACCGAGGCGGCGGCCCGCGGTATCTCCGGAGCCGATCTCACCGTGCTCAACGGCACGGACGGCATCAACCAGGTGGCGGCCGGAGTGGTGGCGCAAGGGCTGGCCATCCTGGATTCGCTCCGGCGCTCGACGCCGTCCCCCGCCGCCGGAAAGCAGGTACCGGCGGGGCCCGAGCAGACCGGAACCCGCCCGAAGCCCTGAACTCGCAGGAGGGACAGCTGTCATGGATGCGGATCGTGCCCAGCGTGTGGTGGCGGCACTCCGGGCCCGGGAGGTGATGGCCCATCTCGTGGAGGCGGGTGTCTACGAGTTCGGGATCAGGGTGGTCCTGGACGAGGGCATCGAGGCGCTGTGGGACCTGGACGGCGCGTCGGGGCTCGACGCGGAGATCGTCGGCGACGGCGTGCTCATCGGGTTCGTCCCCCATGTGCCCGGTTCGGAGAACTTCACCGAGCAGCAGATCGTGGACAGCATCGCCACCACGCGGTACTCGGCGGAGGGCCTCCACCCGCCCCAGGACACCCCCGCGGAGCCCCCGCCGGCCGCCGCACCTCCCGCCGCACCTCCCGCCCCAAAGAGCGCCCCGGTCACCCCGCCGGTGGCCCGGTACCAGCGCCGCGCGCACTGGATCCACCGCGGCGGACGGTAGGCACTCCCCTTCCGCCGTACGGGCGACCACCGGCCGGTGGGGCCGAGCCGGGCAGGCAGGCGGCGCAGCGGGCGCTGGGCGTACGCATCCGGGCTATGTTGTTGCTGTGGTGGCGGACCAGGAGGACGTCATGAGGCCGATACGACACGCCCTACAGCTGACGATCTTCATCGAGGAATGCGACACCTGGCATCACAAGCCGCTGTCCGCCGAGATCGTGCACCGCGCCCATGAGGCCGGGCTGGCCGGAGCGACCGTTCTGCGGGGGATCGAGGGATTCGGGGCCTCGTCGGTGATCCACGGATTCCGGTTGCTGTCCCTCAAGCAGGATGTGCCGCTGGCGATCGTGATCGTCGACGAGGAGGAGCGGGTACGCCGCTTCCTTCCGACCCTGCGCGACGTGGTCGGCGGCGGACTGATGATCGTCGAGCACGTCGACGTCATGCGGTGCCCCGCACGGGATCCGGCGCAGGCACCTGCCTGACGAGCCGGTGCCGCGGCCGGCTGCCGACGGTCACCTCGGCCGCCTCAAGAGGCCGCGACCTCCTGGCTCTTGTAGTGGACCACCTCGACCTCCTGCAAGGTGATCAGCCCGTTGATGGGCAGCTCGTCGAGCTGGGACATGAACGCTCGGACGCGGTCCTCCTCGTCGACGATGACGACGGCCGTGGGCAGGTCGTCGGCCATGGACAGCAGTCGCGTCGTGTGCACGACCGAGGTCGCCCCGAAACCCTCCACGCCCCGGAACACCGTCGCCCCGGCCATCCCGAAGGCATGGGCGCGGTGCACGATCTCGGTGAACAGGGGCTTGTGATGCCAGGTGTCGGTGTCGTCGACGATGATCGTCAGGCGCAGTGCGCGTCCGTGGAGTGTCATGATCGCGGTCCTCTCGTCACCGGGATACGGTGCGCGGCTGCCGCGCGGGAGAGCGCGGCTCCGAGACACACCCCCACCCTAAGCAGGTCCGGTGAAGTCCGCTGCGGTTCGACAGCGCCCGTGAAGGGGCGCGGGGCTGTATCAACATGCGGCTCCGCCGCGATGGGGGTCCCCCCTGTTCGAGCGAAGCCGAGAACTTGGGGGAGCGATCAGCCACGATGGTGCCACAGACGACCGACGGCACATCGCGGCAGTTCCAGCGGAGCGCTTGGTCGCGGACCCGGACGCCGCCAGGCGAGCGCTGCCGCACGCGCCGACGGCCGGTCTTGATCAGTTCCGTGCTCAGCCCTTGCGGGCCTTGATCTCCTCGGTGAGCTGCGGGACGACGTCGAAGAGGTCACCGACGACGCCGTAGTCGACCAGATCGAAGATCGGAGCCTCCGGGTCCTTGTTGACCGCCACGATCGTCTTCGACGTCTGCATCCCCGCCCGATGCTGAATCGCACCCGAGATACCCGACGCGATGTACAACTGCGGCGAGACCGACTTACCCGTCTGACCCACCTGATGAGTGTGCGGATACCAACCCGCATCCACCGCCGCACGCGACGCACCCACCGCCGCACCCAGCGAGTCCG
>NZ_PENI01000046.1 GCF_003688995.1 Streptomyces shenzhenensis
GCCTCGGTGTCTCCGTGGGCTCCCCCGGATTTCTCGCACCGGACCAGGCCGTCGGCGGAGTCGCCGCCGAACCCGCCGACGTGTTCTCGCTGGCCGCCCTGCTCGTCCACGCCGCAACCGGACACGGCCCCTTCTCACGCGCAGGGGAAGAAATCCCCGCGGCCACGCTGATGTACCGGGTGGTCCACGAGGAACCCGACCTCACAGGCGTCCCCCCGGAACTGGTGCCGCTGCTCACCGCGTGTCTCGCCAAGGACCCGTTCGCGCGCCCGACAGCGGCCCAGCTGAGCAGCCGGCTGGAGGAAAGCGCCGGCCCGGTCGGGCGTTGGCCCGAGGAATGCCCCACGGCTCTCGCCGGACACCTCACCGAGACCGAGCAGGCGGCGCGCACCGTGGTCGACCTCGCAGCCCCCGCAGGTCAGGAATCGGCCTTACCGACGATCGGGGCCGACACCGTTCTCGCCGCACCGGACGCCCCCGGGCGACGCCGCCGGCCGGCCTGGCTGCTGACCGCGGCCGTCGCGGCGGTCGCGGTCATGGGAGGCGTGGTGGCCGCCGTCCACTTCGGTACGCAGCGTTCCTCGGCCGAATCCCCGCCGCCCACGCAGGGACAACCGTCCGCCCCGGCAACCCCGCAGAAGACACCGTCCGCCTCGGCTCAGCAGCCCCAGGACAAGGGCGCGGCGCTGAAGGTCATACAGGCCACTTTCGAGCTGGCCACCGGAGAGTCCGTGGGTACCGACGCCCGGACCCTGACCATGCAGCAGGACGGAAACCTGGTCGCCGCCGACCAGGACCACACGGCGCGATGGGCCACGATGACCGCAGGCGAAGGCAACTCCGCCCGCTTCCAGACTGACGGCAACCTGGTCGTCTACAACAGCGACGGACAGCCCCTGTGGGCCTCACAGACCGATGGCCACCAAGGAGCAGTCCTCGTGTTCCAAGCAGACGGAAACATCGTGATCAAATCCGGCGACACCGTGCTCTGGGCAGCTGGAACAGACGGCTGACCGTTCCCGCACCGGGACCGCCCACACCCCCGCGACATGAACCCGGCCGCGTCAACACCCCGATAGCAGGGTCTCGCGAGTCGCGGGCCGGGCGGCGGTGGAACATCAGGCACCCGTAGGTCAGCTCCACGGTCTAGCGCTTGCGCAGCGGGGTGAATCCCCTGGTTCCGTACGTGCGTTGGACAATCTCCATATCGATGCCGAGGGCGGCGGCGTGCCGGCGACGGAGTCCTGCACGCTCGCCACGGTGACCAGCACCGCCAGGACGCTGGTGAAGGTCTTCACGCTCTCGTTGCTCGGCGGGCGGCCGACGTTCAGTGCGTGCCGGCGCCGCTCGTACCTCGGCTTCTTCTGCCTCACCGACGTTGACAGTCCCCGTCCGCCCCGACCGTCAGCCCAGGCAGTCCTCCAGACCTTCCTGGAACGGCAAGTACCCGTTCCCGAGCCACTTCGAGGCCACACCGAACCAGCAGGCCACGATCGGCTCACGCTCGACTGTGGAGCGGACTACGAGTTGATCACTCGGAGCGCCTCCGCCATACAGACCGACGGCCTCCGCGTCGCCCTTCTTGTTAAAGTGACAGGAACCGAAGTACCGTAGCCAGCATGCAAGTTGACGTGTGGTCACCACCTCCCGTACTACTGACGGTCGATCTCGTGATCTTGACACTGCGTGAGGGACGACTGTGTGTCCTGCTCGTGGAGCGGGGCGAAGATCCTTTTCAGGGCATGCTGGCTCTGCCTGGTGGATTCCTCAATCACGCTGGTGAGGAGATTCTGGACGCCGCCTACCGCGAGTTGAGCGAGGAAACGGCTCTGGTTGCCGGGTGGGTGCATCTTGAGCAGTTGGCCACCTACGGGGACGCAGGCCGTGATCCACGGGGACGAGTCGTCTCCGTGGCCCACTTGGCGATCGCGCCGGGACTCCCCGAACCGGTCGCGGGAACGGATGCCATGGATGCTGCGTGGGTTCCCGCGGAAGCCGTTCTGTCCGGTGAGGTGGAACTGGCCTTCGATCACCGCCGTATCGTGACGGACGGAATCGAACGCGCCCGTACCAAGCTCGAATCCTCGGCGCTGGCCACGGCATTCTGCGGAGAATTTTTCACCATTGCCGAGTTGCAGCAGGTGTACGAGGCGGTTTGGGGAACCGAACTCGACACTCGTAATTTCTACCGGAAAGTCCAGGCCGTAAAGGGATTCATCATCCCCGCCGGCCCGGGACGCAGGAGCACGGGAGGACGGCCCGCGCGGCTGTACCGGGCCGGGCCGAAGACAGTGTTGTTCCCACCACTGATCCGACCTGTGCCGTTCACAACAGAAGAGGACACAAGCGGGGAAGGGGAATAGATGTCGAAAGACCTGGTGGTGATTCTCACCGCCCTCAATCTCGAGTACCAGGCCGTACGCTGGAAACTGACCGGTCCGCAGGTGCACCGTCATGAGCGTGGCACGCGGTTCGAGGTGGGAACCGTGCAGGGCACTTCATGTCGTGTCGCGCTCGGTCTGACGAACAAAGGGAATCATTCCGCCGCGGTGATCGCTGAGCGGGCGATACAGGAGTTTTCGCCGGTGGCCGTGTTGTTCGTCGGCGTCGCCGGTGCCCTGTGGGACACCGCCAGGCTGGGCGACGTGGTGATGGCGACACACGTGTACGCCTACCACGGCGGGACCAGCGAGGACGACGGGCTCAAGGCCCGTCCCCGGGTGTGGGAGGCAGCGCACGGTATCAGCCAGCTCGGCTCGCATCTGGCTCGCATGAATGACTGGGCCGACGACATGCCCGATCATGGGCGCGCGCCACAGGTGCGCTTCGGCGCGATCGCCGCCGGCGAGGTCGTACAGAACTCGAAGATCTCGGCCGAGGCGCGGTGGATCCGGCAGCACTACAACGACGCGCTCGCGATCGAGATGGAGGCCGCCGGTGTGGCGCAGGCCGGTCATCTCAGCGGGGCACCGGTGGCCATCATCCGCGGAATCAGCGACCGAGCGGACGGTACGAAGAGCAGCGCGAAGGACCGTAACTGGCAACCACGGGCCGCGGCGAATGCGGCGGCATTCGCCACCCGGCTGGCCGTGGAACTGGTGGGAGAACAGGAGCAGATAGCAATGTCCCAGGCAGACAGGGCCCATACGGCCGACGGACTCAAGGGGCACGTCAGCAACACCGCCCATAACAGCACCGTTGGCATCATGGCCGGCTCAGTCAAGGAGAGCAGCGTCTACGTGAACGCGGACCGGAAGGTGACCAGTCCGGCGGACCTGGTCGCGGAACTGGACGGTTTTCGTGAGCACCTGAAGCGTCACCACACCGAGGGCGCCTTCGACGACGACACCTGTCGAGAGGCGCTGGCCGAGCTGGGCTTTGCCCGCCGGGCGGCAAGGGAGAACACTCCCGAATCGTCCAAGAGGGCGACCATGGCGCTCAAGAGGTTACGCGGTCTGATCGCAGAGTCTCCCGAGCTGGTGGCCAGGCTGGCACCACTGGTCGTTGCGGCGGGTGACTTGTCATGAATGACGACAGCAGTGGCACACACAATTCGGCCGCATACGGCTCCACCGTCGGAATTCAGGCCGAGGTCGTACACAACTCCAATGTTTTCATCCATCCGGATGCAACACCTCAGGAAAAGTACAAGGTCGGTGTGCGGTTCCTGGAGGATGGCGTCCCCAGCCGTGCTCGCGACATGATCAGTGACGCGATCGCCCACGGACACGACAACGCGGAGGTCCGTTTCCACTGGGTGCTTGCCATGCTCAGCGCACGCGCCTACCACGACCTCAGCACCGAAGAACTCCACCGGCTGCATCATGCCTCCGGGCTCGTACGGACCTACGCCGAGGGAGAGTGGAAAGACGCTCTGCGCGTCGCTTTCGAACTGCTGGCGATGCTCAGCTCCACGGACGGCGAAACAGGACGCGTACTGGAGCGGTTGCGAGCCCTGTCACCTCGCCAGCATGACGCGATCCTCGACCACCTCGACCTCGTACTCACCGGAGGGCTGAAGGACAGCCTGTGGGCCGAGAACCGCGAGCGGGCCGAGACAACTCGCTTCGGCAACGACCGGGTCCAACGGGTCTGGGCCTATTTCGAACCCGACCCCATCGGGCCACGGGCCCTGCCGCCCCGTCCGAGCACCGCTGCTGCCGCCCAGGCAGCCCTCCCGGTCCGAGCCGGCCTGTTCGTCGTCGTCACCGCATTCCTCTGGATCCTGGCGCTGGTCGCGGATCCGGCTGCGGCAGGCATCGAGTTACTGGTGGCGCTCGGTGCGGGCCTGACCGCGGCTCACTTCGGCCGCCGTTGGTGGTACCAGGAACATCAACTGAAGGCCAGGAACCATGAGTCCCACAGCCCCCACGCGGGCGATCCCGCCTCTACCGGGGACGGGTTCACCAACCGCGTCCGTCATTCCTTCGATCACTACTTCAGTACCCGTGTGCCCAACGGATTCGCCCCGCATGAGTGGCTCGGTCATACCGTTCACATCCGCAACAGCCTCGCCGCCGAGATCGCGCTTCTCTACCGCGAGAGCCGAATCAGCGTGGACCGGGTCAACTGGCTGATCCGCTATCTCGCCGAGGATGCCCGAAACCGCCACAACAACGGTACTCTGTTCGATCATCGTCACCAGAACCAGACGCCGGCGGTGGCGAAGGCGCTGTGCGTGGTCGCCCTCATCGCTCTCGGCATCACGACTCTTGCTCTGCTCGGAACAGTGGTCTCGGGTGCCGGTGCGTCGCAGATGCTGTTGGCCATCGTAGCCGTAGGCGGTGCGGTCTGGTCCGGACGTGCGGCTGCGTCCTCGTGGCTGGAGGCCCGGGGTGAAGAGCACCGACTGGCCGAGGAAACCCAGGAATATCAAGAGCGGCTGACCGCTCGGCAAGTCGCGTACCAGAACTGGAAGTCGGTCCTGGACACCACGCGACCCAGTGAGCTGGAAATGGAGACCTGGCTCACCTGCGACAAGACGCTGTTCGTCGACGAAGCACTCCGCCACTACCAGCTCACCTGGCGCGACCTGATCACCCACACCATCCTGATGACACCCGCACGCCCCTACAAGCGAGGGCGTGTGAAGGGCGGTCCTTGGCGATACTCGCGCTACAACTTCCGTCTTTTCCTGGTCACGCAGGATGGCGTTCGTGAAATCAGCACAGAGTTCGATTTCACCGACGCAAAACGTGGGAACGAGCAGCGAAGCAACTACCGGTTCGACGCGTTGTCCTCCGTACAGGTCACGGAACGCACCCATGTCGGCTACGACCTGGAGCTCATCCTCACCAACGGGCCGGCCAGGAACATACGCGTCAAAGACGCCGACTCCCATCAACTGGCGCCGGACGAGAACGCCCAGGAAATCGCCGAAATCAACCTCAATGCGGCTGGTTTCATCCACACCTTCCGCCTCCTGGAAGGAATCGCGGCGGACGGAAAGGGTTGGATCGAACGCAACAACCCCAACAACCTGCCGCCCTTCCGTGCTGCCGACTGAGTCTTCCGGGCCTTCAGGGCGGGCAGGGGCCGGAACGCCGGAGCCCTGCCCGTCCATTCATCAGCCCAGCCGGGACCCGAGCTTAGGAATGGCCGTGGCCACCATAGAAGAAATCACCGAAAGCAGGCTGCTGCTGGCCGAGTACGACCGCATCAAGGAGGAGCAAAAAACCCGCATAGGATTCCGTGACAACCTCCTCTACTTCACGCTCGCCGCGTCCACCGCGGTCCTGGCGATCACCGTCCAGAGCAGGCAGGCTCAACTGCTGCTCGCCGTACCCGCGATCTGCCTGGTCCTGGGCTGGACCTACCTGGTCAACGACGAGAAGATCTCGGCGGTCGGCTGCTACATCCGCGACCAGCTGGGACCGCGGTTGGCCGCGCTCAGCGGCGCCCACGGCGCAGTGTTCGGCTGGGAGATCTACCACCGCGACGATACGAGCCGTACCACGCGCAAGCGACTGCAAACCGCTGTGGATCTGTTCACGTACTTGGCCTTGCCGATGATCTGCGTGACCGCATTCTGGTGCTCTCCCGCCGTCCGGCCTCTCCTCGTGATCGTCTCCCTCGCACAGACACTTGCCCTGTCCGTACTGGGCTGGCAGTTCCTGCGCTATACGGAGCGGTAGTGCGCCTCCGCGGCGCTGGGCTGCTCGCCGTGTAGCTCGGACCGTGCACCGGCTGCCGCCGGCGGGGGCGGCTCAACTACGTACGCCGAAGGCGTCTAGCGGCTTTGCACCACCGGTGCCGGGAAGTTCCGCGCGGATGCTCTGGCCGTGAAGGTACCCAGGCAGGCCTGGCAGCCACCGGCTGCTGTCCGCGTCGCTAGGTCGAGCTGGCGGGTGGAGGAAGCCTTCCAGGCCGGACGAGCACCAGCGCGGAACCTGGCGAAGAAAGAATCACGCGTTCTTCTGGCGCTATCGGAAGAAACAATCACCGTTGCAGCGACCGCACAGCCGGTATTCAATCCATAGCAGCATTCTTCTTCCTTCGCTCGAAGAGGAGATCCGCGTCATGTCCTTCTCCGACTACCGGACCGCCCTGGTCACCGGCGCCTCCACCGGCATCGGCGCCGTCGTCGTCGAACGGCTCGCCCGGCAGGGCCTTGAGGTGCACGCGGTCGCCCGCGACGGCGACCGGCTGGCGGACCTCGCCGCCCGGACCGGCTGCGTCCCGCACGCCGTGGACATCACCGACACCGCCGCGCTCACCGAGGCGGTGGGCGGCCTGGACGTCGACGTCCTCGTCAACAACGCCGGTGTGTCACGCACGGGCAACATCCTCACCGCCGACGAGTGGGCCGTGGACGAGCAGGTGGCGGTCAACATCCAGGCCGTACTGCACCTTGTGCGGCTGCTCATGCCCGGCATGGTGAAGCGCGACCTCGGCCACATCGTCAACATCAGCTCCATCGCCGGCGTGTACAACTTCGGCGGCAACACCGTTTACCACGCCACGAAGGCGGCGGTGCACACCTTGTCCCGGCAACTGCGCGTGGACGGATTCGGCCGGCGGGTACGCGTCACCGAAATCTGTCCGGGGCGCGTCGAGACAGAGATATTCGGCCGGTTGCTCGGCGATATGGAAGAGGCGCAGCGGCGCTTCTTCGACGGCTACGAGTCGCTCAAGCCGGAGGACATCGCCGACGCCATCGAATTCGCCGTCGGTACGCCGCCGCATGTCAATATCGGGCACATCGAGATTCTTCCCACCCTTCAGGTCCCCGGCGGGCTCGCATTCGAGCGCCGCGCCGGCTGATGCGTCACGCTGACGCGGCTCTGCGGCCCGGGACCGACGCATCGAGCAGGAGCGTGCGCAGCAGGTCGGCCACGAGCGCGGCCGCGTGCGAGAGCGGCTGCACCTCCGGAGTGCACAAGGACATCGCGGTACACAACCGGGTGTCGGCGAAACGGTAGACCCGCACCTCCTCGGGGGCGAAGTGCTCCCTGGCGGCCGTGAGCGGCAGCACGGTGGCGCCGAGTCCGTTGACCACGGCGTCCCGCAGTACCGTGTCCGGCTCGACCTCGGCGACGACGGAGCAGTGCAGTCCCGCGGCGTGGAAGGCGGCGTCGGTGACGCGCCGTACGGTGTGCAGCTCGTTGGGCATGATGAAGTCCAGACGGCTCGCCTCCTTGAGGGTGACGGTGTCGCCGCGGCTGCCGATGCGCGGCGTCCGGGCGCTGGTGACCAGGTGGAACTCCTCCTTCAGAACCTGATCGAACACGACCCCTTTGACATAGCCGGGGTCGTAGATGAGCGCCATGTCCACCTGGCCGAACAGTACCGCCTGGCTCATCACCACCGTCAGGTTCTGGATCAATTGCAGATGGATGTTCGGGTACCGCTCCCGTACCGCCCGCAGCAACGGTACGGCGACACCCGGCGCCATGCTGTACGAGGCCAGGCCGACGGTCACCAGTCCGGCCGGGGCGTCGTTGTCGGCGCGCAGGTCGATCCGCGCCGCCTTCTCCAGGCGCAGGATGCCCTGCGCGTAGCGGTAGAGGGAGCGGCCGGACGCCGTCACCTGGACGCCGCGGCCGGTGCGCTCCAGCAGCCGGGTCTTGAAGTCGCTCTCCAGCGCCGAGATGTGCTGGCTGAGCGCCGACTGCGTGATGTGCAGCGAGTCCGCGGCCCGGGTGATGTTGCCGACGTCGACCACTCTGACGAAGTAACCGAGCCTGCGGGTGTCCATCGCGTGCCTCCCGAATCGTTGCAGGTGAACGTATCCCGAGGGGGCCCGGCAGCGGAACAGCCGGGCACGGCTCACTCGTTCCCGGCCGCTTCTTCCGCCGAGACGACCTCGTACACCGCCGCGTGGTCCGCGTCGCCGAGGCCCCGGCGCAGCACCTCCTCGTAGAGGGCACGGGTGCGCCGGGTCTGCGGCAGGCCGGCGCCGAGGGTGTCGGCGAGCGCGGTCGCGTACCGCAGATCCTTGACCTGGTTGGCCGCGCTGCCGCCGAGCCGGTAGTCGCGGTGCAGGATCTTCGCCGCCTTGGCGTCGAGGACGGCACCGGCGGCCAGGCCGCCCTGGAGCACGCGGACCAGTTGCCCGCCGGACAGGCCAGCCCGGCGGCCCAGGTCGAGCGCTTCGGCCACGGCCACCAGGGTGCCGGCGACGATCACCTGGTTGCACAGCTTGGCCGCGCTGCCCGCGCCGGGCGGGCCCATGTGCTCGACGGTGGTGGCGAAGGACCGCAGCACCGGTTCCACGGTCCGGTACGCCTCCGGGCCGGCGCCCACCATCAGGCTCAGTGTGCCCGCGCGAGCACCGGCGTCGCCGCCGCTCATCGGCGCGTCGAGCACGACCAGGCCGTGCCGGCCGAGCCGGTCGGCCAACCCGTGCACCTTGTCGGGGGAAGTGGTGCTCAGGACGGCCACGTGCGTGGTGCCCTGTGCGGCCCAGCGGCGTACGACTGGTTCGGGCACGATCTGATCGAGCTGGTCGATGTCCGGCAGGGCCGACAGCACGACCCGCGCGCGCAGTTCCTCGGGGCGGTTGACGGCCCGCTGCCCGAACTCGTCCGCCGTGGCGCGGGTCCGGTTCCACACCTGGAGCGGGAAGCCCGCGCGGGCGATGTGGCGGGCCACCGGGGCGCCCATCGGGCCGAGCCCGAGCACGGCGACGCCGGGTCCGTTCTCGGGCCGGCTCACTCCTCGACGACCAGGCCCTTGGCCTTGAGCTTCTCGGTGAGTCCGTGCACTTCGATGAGCGTCCGGTCGCCGCGCCGGTGCTGCTCGCGGATCTCCGCCTCGTGGTCCTCGCGCTCCTGGCAGAGCCGGACGACCTCCTCGGCCTCCTCCGGGTCGACGACGACGATGCCGTCGGCGTCGCCGCGCAGGATGTCGCCGGGCCGGACGATCTGCCCGCCGACGGCGATCGGGCGGTTCACCTGGCCGAGGGTCTCCTTGACCGTTCCCTCGATGCAGATCGTGCCGGAGAAGACGGGGAAGCCGAGCGTGCGCAGGTCCGCGCTGTCGCGCACGCCGGAGTCGGTGACGAAGGCGGCAAGTCCCTTGCTCTGGCAGGCGGTGGCCAGGACGTCGCCGAAGGAACCCGCCTGCTCGAACTCCGACCCCGCGACGATCACGACGTCGCCGGGGCGGGCGTAGGAGATGGCGACCTGGACCATGATGTTGTCGCCCGCCTGCGCGTCGACCGTGAAGGCCGGTCCGCAGAAGGACATCGCCGGGTCCACGGGCTTCAGCCGGTGCGCCAGGGCGCCCTTGCGGCCCTGTGCCTCGTGGATGGTCGCGGCGGAGAAGCGGCCGAGCGCGGCCACCACGTCGGCGGACGGACGGTCGATCCGGGTGCGTACATGGATCATGGGGACTCCCCTTGCGGTGGGTTGCGTTGCGGTTCGGTGGTGTCGTGCGGGGTCAGAGGTCCGGGTCGGCGGAGACCCGGAGCACCGTCTTGGCCGACCGGGAGGGATCGGCGGCGCAGCGGAACGCCTGCGCCGCTTCCTCGACGGCGAACTCGTGGCTGAGCACCGCGTCCAGCGCGGGGTCGGCGGCCAGCAGGGCGATCGCGGCGTCGAGTTCGGTGTCGAAGCGCTGGGAGCCGTACAGCGTCAGCTCCTTGGCGATGACGGCCGACATGGCGACCGGCACCGGTTCGCGCGGAAGGATGCCGAGTTGGAGCACGGCGCCGCCGGGGCGTACCGCGTCCAGCGCGGTGGCGAGCGAGGCAACGGCGCCCGCCGCTTCGACCGTCACGTCGAACGCCGACCGGTCGACGGTGCCGCCCTCGGAGAGGTTCAGGGTCGTGGTGGCGCCGGCCGCGGCCGCGGTCCGCAGCGGGAAGTCCTGGAGGTCGACGGCGGTGATCTCGGCGGCGCCCGCGTGCCGCAGCGCCGCGACGGCCAGCACACCGATCGGGCCCGCTCCGCTGACCAGTGCCTTCGCGCCCCGGATCCGCTCGCCCACGCGCGCCGTGCCGTGCAGGACGACGGCCAGTGGTTCGGCCAGTACGGCCCGGCGCAGCGGCAGTCCGGCGGGCAGCGGACGGAGCTGGGAGGGCAGTACCTCCAACAGTTCCACGAAGCCGCCCTGGGTGTGCGGCCGGGTGGAGGCGCTGCCGAGGTAGGTGCCGTCCGGGTCCAGGTGCAGGCCGGTGGGTGTGGCGGTGTCGGGCGGTGCGCAGGGGGTCGCCGGGTGCAGGGCGACGCGGGTGCCGACGGCGGGCGCGTCCGGCACGTCCTCTCCCGCGCCGGCGACGACGCCGACCACCTCGTGGCCGAGGACCAGCGGTTCGGTGACGGTGTACGGCCCGTTGCGGCCGTCCGCGGCGTAGTGCAGGTCGGAGCCGCAGATGCCTCCGTAGACGATGCGGACCAGGACCCGGTCCGGTGCCGTCTTGGGTTCGGGCAGCGCGTCCACGCGCAGGTCCCCCGGTCCGTGGACGACGACGGCTTTCATGGCAGCGGGTTCCTTCCGGTCAGCGGGCGAGGTAGCCGCCGTCGACGGGCAGCACGGTTCCGTGGATGAAGCGCGCGGCGTCGGACACCAGGAACAGCGCGGCGCCCGCGATGTCGCGCGGGGTGCCCCACCGTCCCGCGGGGATGCGTTCGAGGATCTGGCGGTTGCGGGTCTCGTCGGCGACGAGTGCGACGTTCATCTCGGTGTCGATGAAGCCCGGCGCGACGGCGTTGACGCGGACGCCCTTCGACGCCCACTCGTTCGCCACCGACTTGGTGAACTGTCCGATCGCGCCCTTCGACGCGGCGTACGCGGAGGCGGTGAAGCCGCCGGTGAAGGAGAGCATCGAGGCCAGGTTGACGATGGCACCCGAGCCCCGTGCGAGCATCGGCCGGCCGAAGAGCTGGGTCAGTTCGACGACGGTGCGTACGTTGAGCTGCTGGACCCGGTCCCAGTCCTCGACCGGGAACTCCTCGAAGGGGTGCCGGAGGTTGAGGCCCGCGTTGTTGACCAGGATGTCGACGCGGTGCTCGCGCAGAATGCCGGCGGCGGTGTCGCGCACCTGTTCCGGGTCGCTCAGGTCGGCGGTCACCGGGACGTACGCTCCGGTGTGCGCGGCGCTCTCGCGGCGGTGGATGCCAATGACGGTCGCGCCGTTGCGCAGGTAGAGCTCGGCGATCGCGTGGCCGATGCCGGTGCTCGCCCCGGTGACCACGGCCGTCCTGCCGGTCAGGTCGGCGCTGAAGGGTACGTCCACGGTGCTGTCGTCCTTCGCGTCTGTCGGTGTCGTGTGCGTCACGCGATGTGCGATCCGCCGTTGACGTCGTAGGTGACGCCCGTGAGGTAGCCGGCGCGCTCGCTCAGCAGGAAGGCGACGACCGCGGCCACGTCGTCCACGGTGCCGATCCGGCCGACGGGCAGGTCCTTCAGCAGTACGGCCTTGCGCTCGTCGGTGAGCCGGCCGCCCATGATGTCGGTGTCGATGGAGCCGGGCGCCACGGAGTTGGCGGTGATGCCGTACGCGCCGAGTTCCCGGGCGAGGGTGCGGGAGAGGCCGAGCAGCGCGGCCTTGGAGGCCGAGTAGGCGGCCCGGCCGTACACCCCGCCACCGCGTTCGGCGGAGGTGGAGGAGATGTTGACGATACGGCCGAGCCGGTGTCCGGCCATGATCTTCGCCGCGGCGTGGGTAACATGGAAGGTCCCGTGCAGGTTGACGTCGATCACCCGGTGCCATTCGGCGTCCGTGACGTCGAGGAACGGCACGGGCGAGCTGACGCCCGCGTTGTTCACGAGCCCGACGAGCTGCGGCAGTTCGGTGTCGACACGGTGCACGGCGGCGGCCACCGCCGCGCGGTCGCGGATGTCCACGCCCAGGCCGAGGCAGGCGACGCCGTGCTCGTCCGTCAGGCGTGCGGCCACGTCGTGGCAGGCGGTCTCGTCCAGGTCGAGCACGGCGACCGACCAGCCCTCGGCGGCGAGCCAGGCGGCGGTGGCCCGGCCGATTCCGCGCGGTGACGCGGCGCCGGTGACGATCGCGGTGCGTCGCGCGGGGAAGTCGGCGGCGGGCGGTGGTGGAAGGGGCACGGCTCTCCAGTCGGTCGTCCGTGGGCGGTCATCGGTCGGCGGTCGTACGGGGGTCAGTCGGTGCGGGGCAGGACGCGCCTGAGGTAGGCGGCGTTGGTGGCGCCCACGCTCAGGCCGTCGCCGCCGTAGTGCTCGACCACGAAGGTGCCGCCGAAGCCGTGGGAGATCGCGTAGCGGACAGCGGCGCGGTAGTCGATGACGCCGAGTTCCAGGGAGGTGGGGTGGGTGAGGACGGTGCCGGTGGCCGGGTCCTGGAGGCGGACGTAGTTCTTGACGTGCCAGTAGTTGGTGCGTGGCGCGGTGACCGAGACCAGGTACTCCCAGGTGTCCACGGGTCCCTGGACGCGCAGCAGGTTGCCGAGGTCGGGGTTGAGTCCGACCGCTTCGTGGCCGATGTCGTCGAGGAACCGGACCGCCTCGTCGCCGCTGCCCAAGTAGGTGTTCTCGTACAGTTCCAGGGAGAGTTCCACCCCGACGTCGGCGGCGTGGCGGGCGAGTTCCCGGAACCGGCGGACGGCGAGTGCGCGCACCTCCGGGTCGTGGCGGGGCGGTACGTCGTCGCCCGGCACCGTCCAGAACCACAGGGCCCGCCGCTGTCGGGGGCTCAGCGCGTCGTGGAGTCCGAGACAGACGATGTCCGCGCCGAGGGCGGCGGCCGCGTCGACGGTCCGGTGCGAGAAGGCGAGGTGGTCCTCGCCGCGCTCGGGGTGGACAACGCTGCGGCGGACGACGCCGACACCGGGTACGGCGAGCCCGGCGTCGGCCAGTACCTCGCGGAGCGCCGTCAGCCGGGCCGGGTCCAGGTCCCCCAACGGCAGCCAGGCGGTGGACAGTTCCAGGTGGGTGAAGCCCTCGTCCACGACGGGCTGCAGCAGCCGGCGCCACTCGTCGGGGTCGAGCTTCTCCACCGGGGTGCCGTCCGCCGTGTGCGGCGGGAACTGGAGCATGGCGGCGGCGATCGGCCAGTCTCCCGGTGTGTGCGGTGCCGGGAGGCGGGACGGAGCGGCGAGGGACGGCCGCTCGGTGTGTGCGGCGGGAGCGGGCGGCGCCGGGATGTCAGCCAATGCGAAGACCCCCGTTGATGTTGTAGGTGGCGCCGGTGATGTAGCCGGCGTCCTCGCCGAGGAGGAACTCGACGAGCGCGGCGACATCGCGGGTGGTGCCGAGCCGTCCGACCGGGAGCTGGGACACGAAGGCGGGTTTGCGGTCGTCGGTGATCCGGCCGCCCATGATGTCGGTGTCGATGGTGGCGGGCGCGACCACGTTGACCGTCACCCCGCGCGGCGCCACCTCCAGTGCGAGGGCACGGCTGAACGCCTCGATCGCGCCCTTGGACGCGGCGTAGGTCGACTTGCTGTAGGTGCCGCCGCCGTTCTGCATCGCCGTCGAACCGAGGCTCACCACGCGGCCGTGACCGCGCTCGGCCATGCCGGGCACGACGCGCTTGCTCACCACGAAGGTGCCGGTGGCGTTGATCCGCATGACGCGTTCCCAGGTGGCCAGGTCCACGTCGAAGAAGGACACCGGCGAGCTGACGCCCGCGCTGTTGACCAGCCCCGTGACCGGCGGCAGTTCCGCTTCGAAGGCGGTGACGGCGGCGTCCACCGCTGCGGGGTCGGCGATGTCCGCGACCGCTCCGACCGCGCCGACCCCGTGCTCGGCGCGGATCTCGGCGGCGGCCTTCTCGACCGCCGGGTCGATGTCGAGCAGCCCGAGGTGCCAGCCGGCGGCGGCCAGCCGTCCGGCGAGGGCGCGGCCGATGCCCCGCCCGGACGCCGCTCCGGTGATGACCGCGGTGCCGCGGCCCGTGCTGTGCTCCGTCATGTCCTGTCCTTTTCGGTCGGGTCCGGGTCGAGGGGGGCGTTGACCGTCTCCGGTGGCTGTTCGCCCCGGCTCACCGCGATGAGCGACGCCATCACGCTCGCCGACACGGCGTCGGTGTACCGGTCGGTCCAGCAGAGCGAGTGCGGGGCGAGCACGACGTTGTCCAGTGCGGTCAGTGGGCTGTCCGGTTTCAGCGGCTCTTCGGTGAACACGTCCAGGCCGGCGCCGGCCAGTCGGCCGTCCGACAGCCGTGCTATCAGCGCCTGTTCGTCGACGACGACACCCCGTGAGACGTTGATCAGCCGGGCGGTGGGCCGCATCAGCGCCAGTTCGCGTTCTCCGATGAGGTGCCGGGTCCCGGGGTTGGCGGCGACGGCGACGACCACGTAGTCGCTGCCTGCCAACACCTCGTCCAGCGTGGCCTGTTCGACGCCCGCCTCGGCCGCCTCCCGGCTGCGGTCGCTGCGGTTGTACCCGAGGACACGCAGCCCCTGGGCGCGTACCCGGCGGGCGGTCTCGAGGCCGATGCCGCCGAGCCCGACGATGCCCACCGTGGCACCGGTCAGCCCGGGTCCGCGCCACGCCCCGCGCTCCGCCCACCGTCCCTCCCGTACCAGGCGGTCCTTGACGACCAGTTGGTGGGAGAGGGCGTACAGCAGCGCGATCACGGAGTCGGCCACCGGCCGCCGTACCGCGTCGGGGGCGTTGGTGACCAGCACGCCCTGCCGGGCGCAGGCCTCGGTGTCGACGGCGTCGAAGCCGGCGCCGAACCGGGCGACGTGCCGCAGCCGTCCCGAGGGCGGTATCGACTCCGCCGTCACCCGCTCGTGCCCCAGGACGAGGACCGCGTCCGCCCCCTCCAGCTGGTCGGCCCGCAGTTCCCCGACCTCCTCGTCCAGTACGCGCCATGCCAGCCCGGCGTCGGTCAGGCGGGAGAGCCCGATATCGCCGAACACGGTACTTCCGTCCGGCTGCGCATAACCTCGCGTGACCACAACCTGATAAACCACGGCGGCCCTTCTGGAAAGATCGGGAAGTTCGGTCCGAGCGTAGTTCCGTGGCTTCCGGCGAAATAGGCGAAGCGGCGATCCGTATGGCGGCATAAAAAATACCGATGGGAGAGGGATAAGGGCATGCGAATACCACGGCCGTCCGTCGTCGCACAGCCGTGGTATTCGCGCCGGCCGGTGGTGTGGCTAGCGCGCCGTCGGCATGGTCGTGAGATGGTCGATCGCCTCGACCTCCGCCGGGGACAGGGCGAGGTCGGCCGCGGACAGGTTGCGCTCCATGCGGTCGCGGTGGGCGGACTTCACGGTGACCGCGACCTTGTGGTGCAGGTTCCATGCGAGGACGACGTCGCGCGGCGAACGGCCGTGCCGGCGGGCGACGTCCGTGAGCACCGGGTGGTCGAGGTCGGTGCTGCGCAGCGGGCTGTGCGCGCTCAGCACGATACCGCGCTCGCGCATCGCCTCGGCGAAGCGCGGGTCGTGGTCGCCGGGGCCCCACTGCACCTGGTTGACGGCCGGGTAGACCCCGGTCTCGCGGTGCAGCGCGTCGATGAGTTCGACGGAGTAGTTGCTGACGCCGACGGCCCGGACCAGGCCCTCGTCACGGGCCCGCACGAACGCGCGCCAGCTCGTGACGCCCGGGTGCCCGCCCGGGGGCCAGTGGATCAGCCACAGGTCGACATGGTCGCAGCCGAGGGCGGTCAGGCTCTGTTCGAGGGTGAGCCGCTCTCGGCCGACCTGGTCGGGCGGCATCTTGGTGGTCACGAACAGGTCGGAGCGCGGCAGGTCGGTGGCGGCGAGGGCGGCGCCGACGGCAGCCTCGTTGCGGTAGCGGGTGGCGGTGTCGACGAGCCGGTAGCCGACGGAGAAGGCGGTCAGTACGGCCTCGGTGGCCTGGTCGCCGCGCATCGGGTGGGTGCCGAAACCGATCAGCGGCATGGTGATGCCGGCCGCGTCGGCCGTGGGGACCCGGCCCGCTCCGGACGGGAGGGTGGTGCCCATGACGGTTCTCCTCTTGCGTTTCGCAGGGGCGTACGGCAGTGGCGGGGCGGTGGGGTCAGTACAGCTCGACCAGCCGCAGGGGTGTGCCCGCCTGCGGCTCGGCGCCCTCGGCGGTCACGGTGACGGTCTCCGCGAGCTCGACCGCGCCCCGGCCCGGTGCCAGGACCTCGGTCCGCACGCCGAGCACCATGCCGGGTTCGGCGACCACCGTGCTGTCCGGCCCGAGCGGCAGCGAAGCCCCGCCGCCGCGCAGCGCGACCAGCCGGCACGTCGCGCCGTGCTCGCCGGCCTCACGGTCGAAGGCCGCGTATCCGTCGGTGAGCCGGGCACCCGGGCGCAGGGCCGCCAGCAGCGCGGCCGTCGCGGCGGCGCCCACGTCACCGGCGGTGCGCAACGGGCCGTCCGCCTTGCTGAGTACGGCGGTCGCGGCGGCGTACCCGGCGGTCCCGGCCAGCAGCGGGTGCAGGACGTAGCGCAGCGGGGTGGCCGCGGTCAGCCGCGCCGTCGCGGGGTCGTGGCCGCGGACGGTCACCAGGTCGGTGCCGGCCGCCGCGCCGGAGCCGTACGGGTCGTACCAGCCGAGCAGGCCGCCGGCGCGGCGGACCGACCGGTCGACGTTGCCGGACAGTTCCCGTACGTCCTGGCCGACGCGCAGGTGGTCCATGACCGCCGTGTAGCCGACGGCGGCTAGGTCGGCCGCGGCGGCGAACGCCGGCAGCTCGGCGGGCTCGCAGCAGGCGAGTTCCGCGAAGACCAGGTCGGCGGCCGGGCGCAGTTGTACGCCCGTGCCGTCGGCCTGCCTGAGGATGTACTGCGGCAGTTCGGCCTCCGTGCCGACCACGCCGTCCCCGGTGCCGGTCGCGCGCAGCGTGGCGGCGGTAGCAGCGGAGAGGTCACCGGTGGCGCTCGCCACCGTGCCGTCGGCCGTGAGCAGGACGGCGGTCGCGTCGGCGGCGTCGGGCGGCAGCGCGTACCTGCGCCCGGTGGGCGAGGTGAGCAACAGGGCGGTGAAGCCCGCCTTGTCCAGTTGTCCGCGGAGCCAGTCGAGTGCGGCTGGGGCTTGGTGCGTGGCCGCTGTCGCCACGGGACCACCGTCCTTTCGCGAGTGTGTACGTACGGGATTCGCCGGGCCGTCCCCGGCTCAGCGCTTGAGCGGTTCGAAGGCCGTCTCCTTGATGCGCAGCGCGGTGAATCCGGCGACCACGGAGGTGAGGACCAGGTAGATCGCGGGGATCCAGGTGCTGCCGGTGGCGGCGATGAGCGCGCTGACCAGCAGCGGGGCGGCGCCGCCGAAGACGGCGGTGCCGAGGTTGTAGCCGACGCCGTAGGCCACGGTGCGCACCCGGGTGGGGAACAGTTCCGCGAGCGTCACCTGCATCACGCCGTTGGTGCCGGCGAAACAGACGGCCATCAGCACCGCGCCGACGACCGCCGTGGCGAAGGAGCCCCGTGTCAGCAGCCAGTAGCAGGGGAAGCCGATGACGACCATGCCGAACGCCGAGCCGCTGAGCAGCTTCTTGCGGCCGATCCGGTCGGAGAGGCGTCCGGCGTAGAGCACCGCGAACGTGCCCACGGCCAGCATGATGGCGGTGACCAGCAGCCCCTCGAGGCCGGAGAAGTGCATCTCGTCCTTCATGAAGGACGGCATGTAGATGAAGAGGACGAAGTAGCCGGAGCTGTTGAGCAGCGGCAGCACGATGGTCAGGCCCATCGCGCGGCGGATCTCGGGTGAGGCGAACGCCTCCTTCAGCGGGCTGCCGGTCACCTCGCCCTTCTGCTCGGCCGCGGCGAACTCGGGTGACTCCGCGGAGAGCCGGCGGACCACCAGGCCCACCACGCCGAGCGGCAGGGCGAGGAGGAAGGGCAGCCGCCAGCCCCACGCCTCCATCTGTCCGGTGCTGAGCATCGCGGTGAGCAGGGCGGCGAACAGGGTGCCGAGGAGCATCGCGATGAACGTGGCGGCGTTGGCGTAGCTGACCACGCGTCCGCGGCGTCCGTCACCGGCGTGTTCGGCGAGGAAGGAGTTGCCGTTGCCGGGC
Organism: Streptomyces shenzhenensis; assembly: GCF_003688995.1. Taxonomy (GTDB): domain Bacteria; phylum Actinomycetota; class Actinomycetes; order Streptomycetales; family Streptomycetaceae; genus Streptomyces; species Streptomyces shenzhenensis_A. Next base: position 18,380 of record NZ_PENI01000046.1, read on the forward strand.
TCGCCGCCCATCGCGAATCCCTGTACGAAGCGCAGCAGGACCAGGCCGATCGGGGCCCAGACGCCCGCCGTCGCGTAGCTCGGCAGGGCGCCGACCAGGGCGGTGGACAGGCTCATCATGGTGATGAGGACCAACAGGACGCGTCTGCGGCCTATTCGGTCGCCCCACGATCCGGCCACGGCGGCGCCGACGGGGCGGAAGAAGAAGGGGATGGCGAAGGCCGTGAACGTCAGCAGGACGCTCGTGGTGGCGGCGTCGCTGGGGAAGAACACGACCGCGAGGGTTCCGGCCACGAAGCCGTAGACGGCGTTGTCGTACAGCTCGATGAAGACGCCGATGAGACCCCCGACGATGGACACCTTCGTCGCCCTCGTAGTGGCCCCGGGGCTCTGCGCATGCGGCACAGCCGTGGATACCTTGCTGTTCACGGGCACAACCTTTCACAAAGTGACGTCGTCGTCAGAACTTTGGCCCGTCATTATTTCCTCGGTATTGCTGATGGGTATACCCGGCGGCACTTGAAATGTGGCTCTCAATACCGACATTAGAGAAACTGATTTCTGCCGCATCGTCGGGCCGGCACGGGACGGAACTGGTATGTCAGCGGCGCAGTGACTCGACCGCACGCGCGAGTCCTGCGACGGCCTCTCGGATTGTCTCGGAGGACAGTGCGAAGCTGGCGCGGAAATGGCCCGGGCAGCCATAGGAATCACCGGTGATGACCACCACGCCGCTGGTGTCGAGGAAGTGTTCGGCGAGGTCCGCGTCGGACGTCACTTCCTTGCCCGAGGGGGTGACGGAGCCCAGCAGCGCGGAGGCGTCGACCCAGACGTAGAAGCCGCCCTCGGGGGTCGTCGGGCGCAGCCCGTCGATCGCGGCGAGTCCGGAGACGAGCAGGTCCCGTCGCGCGGTGTAGACGCCCACGGTGCGGTCGATGAACTCCCGGCCGCCGTCGAGCGCGGCGACCGCGGCCGCCTGGCTCACGGAGGACGGGCAGGATGAACTCTGCGACTGGAGCGTGCCGATGGCCCCGCACAGCCACCGCGCTCCCGCGCCGTAGCCGATCCGCCACCCGGTCATGGCGTACGCCTTCGACACACCGTTGACGAGGAAGACGCGCTCCCTCAGGTCGGGTGCGACGGTCACGGCGCTGGGCACCGGCTGCGCACCGTAGTTGATCTCGTCGTAGATCTCGTCGCAGAGGATCGAGACGTGCGGGTGGGCGCGGACGACGTCGGTGAGTCCGCGCAGTTCCGCCTCGCTGTAGACGGCGCCGGTGGGGTTGTTGGGCGTGTTCAGCACGACCCACTTCGTGCGGTCGGTGATGGCCGCGCGCAGTCGCTCGGGGGTGATCTTGTACCCTTCGGCGGCCGTGGTGCCGATGATCACCGGGCGCCCGCCGTTGACCGTGACCATGTCCGGGTACGACACCCAGTACGGGGCCGGGACGACCACCTCGTCGCCTTCGTCCAGGGTGGCCATGAACGCCAGAAAGATGAGCTGCTTCGCGCCGCCGCCCACGCAGATCTCGTCGTGTCCGTAGGACTGTCCGGTCTTCCGCAGCAGCCGGGCGGTGACGGCCCGCCGCAGCGCGGGTGTGCCGTTGGCCGAGGTGTACTTCGTCTCCCCGGCGCGGATCGCCGCGACGGCCGCTTCCTTCACATGGTCGGGGGTGTCGAAATCGGGCTCGCCGATCGTCAGCGGCAGTACCTTGCGGCCCGCCGCCTGGAAGTCCCGGACCCGGTCCGCGACCCGGGAACTCGGGGACTCCTTGACGCGGGACATGCGCTCGGCCGGCGCGGGCCCCGGAAGCGTTTCAGGGATTGCCATTCCTTCTCTCCTTCGACTGGGCGGAACACGGCAGGTCATACGAGTGCCGCGAAGGCGGTGCGTGCGCGCAGGGCGATGCGGTCCAGCAGGCGGCGCCGCTCCAGGTACGCGGCCGTGGCGGCGGAGGCGGTGGTCCGGTGGAAGCGGATGGTCTGCCCGGGTCTGAGCTGCGCGGCGTGGTCCAGGGCGCGGGACGTGAGCACCGCCAGCACCGGATACCCCGCGGTGATCCCGCGGCCACGCATCAGGATCAGGAGCTCGTCGCCCGTCGGGGCCTCGATCGCCCCGATCGGCACCCCGCGGGACAACACCTCCCCGGTGACCGACCGCCGCGGCACGGCTCCGGCCACCCGCAGTCCGACATGGTTGATACGCGGGGTGACCGTGTACGGGGAGTCGTACAGCCGTTGGAGCCCGGTGCCGAACTCGGCGGCGTCCGGACCGTCGATCACGTCAAGGACCGAGGAGACGCGGCCGACGTCGCGGGGGATGCCGAAGTCGAACACGGTGGCGCCGAAGCGGCGGTTGACCAGCGGCGGGTGGGAGCGCAGCAGCGGCAGCACGGTGCCGGAGGTGACCTGCGTACCGAACCCGATCATCGAGTCCGGCGCGCAGCTTCCCATCAGCCGGGGCACGTCGAAGGAGCCGTGCACGGCGACATAGACACGCAGCCCGGCCTCGGAGACACCGATCCGCACCGTTTCGCCCGCGCGTACCGACAGCGGCGCCCAGGCCGGGTACGCCCGGCCGTCGACGGCGGGTTCGGCCGGCGCGCCGGTGACGGACATCAGCACGTCGTGGCTGGGACGCAGGGTGACGCCGAAGCCGGTGGCCTCGATGAGGGGGTCGGCGGGGGCGTTGCCGACCAGGGCGTTGGCGGCGCGGGCGGCGAACTGGTCGAGGGCGCCGTTGACCGCGAGTCCCCGCGCGGGGCCGGCGAGGCGGCCGAGGTCGGTGACCACGCACACCGTGGCGGAGTCGACGTGCAGTTCGGGACGGTCAGTCATCGTGGCGGTACCTCATCGGGGTGCCGAGCAGCTCCGCGTAGGCGGTCTCGTCGATGGCCACGAACCGCACCCGGTCCCCCGGCCGGTACGGGACCACCGCGTCGGTGTCGGTGCGCAGGATGTCCAGCGGGGTGCGGCCGATCTGCCGCCAGCCGCTCGGCGCGGCGACCGGCCCGATGACCGTCTGCCGCCCGGCGACGGAGACCGCGCCGGGCGGTACGCGCAGCCGGGGCGTGGCCAGACGTGGGATCGGCACACCGAAGTCGGGCCCGTCCGTCATGGCCGAGGCCGCCGGTCCGCCCAGGCAGCGGATCAGCGGTTCCCCCGCACACACGAGGTCGATGACCTTGGGCACCGGGTGCCCGACCACGTCGGCGACCCACTCCAGGTCGGGGCCCGCCTCACCGCCGAACAGCACCGGCACGTCGATGACCCCGCCGCCGGCCGCGCCGCCCTCACCGGCCGTGATGTCCCAGGAGCGGATGTGCGACGCGATCTCCTCGCCGGTGCTGTAGTACGGGTCGAACTCCACGAGCACCGCGTCGTAGGTGGGCACGGCCGTCACCGTGGGGTGGATGCCGCCGTGGTTGAGCCATCCGGCGAGCCGGTGCACGGCCGTCCACACCCGGTCGGTGTCGTCGCCGTCGACGGCGACGCGCACAGCGGCGTCGCCGCACGGCGAGATGGACATCGTCGTCGCTGCGCGCGTGTCCGTCATTCGGCCGGCGCGCCCAGCACCTCGTCCAGGGGCGCCAGCCGGACACCGGCGGCCTGGAGTTCGTCACGGATCCGGGTCGCGAGCCGAAGGGCCGCCGGACCGTCGCCGTGGAGCTGCACGCAGTCCGTCCGTACCGCGATGTCCTTGCCGTTCCGGCTGGTGATCAGCCCCTCGGTGACCATGCGGACGGTCCGGCGGGTGACCTCGTCCGGGTCGTGCAACACGGCGCCGGGCTCGGACCGTGACACCAGGGTGCCATCGTCCTCGTAGGCGCGGTCGGCGATGCCGACCATGGCCATGCGCAGGCCGCGTTCGCGGGCCACGGCGGCCATCTCGCCCTCCTGCATGAGGATCACCAGTGACGCATCGAAGGCCTCGACGGCGTCGGCGACGGCCTCGGCGTAGTCGCGCCGGGTGACGACGAGGTTGCCCAGGCGCCCGTGCGGAGCCAGGTGCTCGATCCGGGTGCCGTGCGCGCGGGTGAACGCGGACAACGCCCCGATCTGGTACAGCACGTCGGTGCGCACCTCGTCGGGGGTCAGGTCCATCGCCCGGCGGCCGAAGCCGACCAGGTCGGGGAAGCTCGGGTGCGCGCCGATGCGGACGCCGCGCTCCACGCAGGTCCGTACGGTCGTGTCCATCACCCGCGGGTCTCCCGCGTGGAAACCGCAGGCGACGTTCGCGGACGTCAGCAGTTTCAGCAGTTCGGCGTCGTTGCCCATGGTGTAGGACCCGAAGCTCTCTCCGAGATCGGCGACCAGATCGACAACAGGCACAGTGCTGCTCCCTCCCTTTGCAAAACGGGACCGTGTCTGGCGCAGACGCTAGAGCGCACGGGCGCGGAGAAGAAGCACACATCAGGAAGGCGCATGACCGCATAGCGGTTCGCGATGGATGCGCGCACGGGGGTGTGTGGACCACGCCCGGACGTCGGAGACTTGAGCCCCTCAGCCCCTCACGTAAGGCCGGCGCTCCCGTAAAGGTCAGCGGAGGTGGTGCGCACGGCGGACCGGCGGTGCGCGTGGACAGCGGCAGGCGGCACTGGTGGGCAAGCGGGCAGGCGCTCTCGGCGTTCTCTTCGGCTCTCTTCACACAGTGCCCAACGGCCGCCGGAGGCACCGTGGTTACGTTCGTGCTGTACCGTTCCGGGCTGCTCTTGTCGGGGTCGCCCCGAGCGCCGATGCCGGTCAGCAGGTCCGTGGGGTGTCGCCGTCCTGATCGGCCGAGTGAAGCAGTTCGATGACACGTTCCTCGTACCGGACGCGGGCAGGGGAGAAGTCGTACGGCATCTTGCCGATGGCCTCCATCGGGCTCATCCTCACCTCGCCTTCCTCCTCGCCGGCGTGCTCGTCCTCCTGGTCCAGGAGGCCGTCGAGGGCCTCGTCCAGGCCGGATCTGTCGATGGCGGCTCCCAAGGCGGTCTCATGAGCACACCGCTGGGCAGCCAGGTCTTCGATGCGGGGGTCGTCGGGGGACATGGTGTCGTCCAAGGCAGCCTCGGCCTCGGCCAGGCGGTCTTCCTCGGCCCGCAGCTCGGAGTGGGTGGCCAGGACGATGAACCGGTTGGCCTGGACGGCGGCGCCCAGGGAGCCGAAGATACGCTCCGTGACCAGAAGGGTATCGAGATCGGCCGGGCGCAGGGCCCCGGACGGCAGATCATGCAGTCGGCCACTGACCAGCGGTGAGAGCAGGCCCAGGGGGCTGCCCACCTCGCGGAGGCGGTGCACGGCGGCCCGCTGGGCTTCGATGGCGGCCGCCTTGGAGACGAGGGACTCCTCCAGCCGGGCCAGGGACTGCTCGATGCCGGTGGCGCCCTCGAAGCCGGCCCGGATGTCGTCCAGGGAGATACCCGCATCAGCCATCTTGCGGATCCACAGCAAGCGGATCATGTCGTCGTATACGTAGCGGCGGCGGTCGTCGCTGCCGCGTTCCGGTTCGGCGAGGAGCCCGATGGCGTGGTAATGGCGGATGGCGCGGGGTGTGGTCCCGGCGAACGCGGCGGCGTCGCCGATCTTGACCCGGCGGGGAATCGCAGGAAGGGGCATGCGCGGGAACCTCTCAATGTCGTGCTCGCCGCCTACTTGACCACATGCCGCTACGGCACATGCAAACCCCGCTGCCGTAGGCGCGCCCCGCGCTCCCGCACCGTCAAGGGTCGTACGGATCGCTGCACGGACAGAGAAAACGTCCCGGACGAGCAGACTTGGGAACAGAGCAGGGGTGGGGAATTCACTCAATGAGTGCCATCAGGGCGGCAGCGTCCCTGGTCACAGGCAAGCTGCTCGCTCATCCGCTCAAGAACCTTCTCGGCGACGGCGAGTTCGTCGCGCTCGGCCCGGACCTCCACCAGCTGGTTGGCCAACTGTTCTTCGAGTTCGTCCAGTTCCGCACACCGCGCGGTGATCCGCTCCAGCAGCGCGTCGGCTTCGTGGGTCATGAGATGTATCCCTCACGCATTGCATACGCCACGGCATGCGCGCGGTTGCGTAGGTTCAGTCGTGTGGTGAGTCCTTGCATGATGTTCTTGATGGTTCGTTCCGAGTAGGACAGCTTCTCGGCTATCTCACCCGTGTCCATTCCTCCCGCCACCAGCCGCAGGACGTCGATCTCGCGCGGGGTGAGATAGCTGGTCTGAGCGGCGGGGCTGCCCACCGCTCCCGGGCGCAACATGCTGACCTGGTTCATCAGCCGGCCCAGCAGATCGGAGGGCAGGTCGCCGTCGCCGCGGAAGGCCGCGGTCACCGCCTGCAGCAGTCGGCTGCTCGTGGCCTCGTGCCGCCAGACGATGGCGCCGACACCGCATTCGATGACGTCCAGCAGCTCGGCCTCACGGATCAGGCTGATCACCAGGACGGGGCGCAGGCCCTCGCTGCGGATGAGTGTGCGTAACCGGGACAGCAATGCCTGGTCGAGCGATTCGGCGACGAGCACGGCCACACCGTCGTCATGAGGGGTGGACTCGTCGACGAGGTCGACCTCCGGGTGCCGCCGGAGCTGGCTGATCGTGCCTTCCCATAGGATCGGATCCGGTGCATGGACGACCACGGGAATTTTGGTCTGGTGTTCCGCCGACGCGGGACGAACCCTCTTCACTTGACTCCCCCAATACGCGCCCGGCGGGCGTTGTGCAGGTCCCGAATCTCCTTGTGACCTTCCTGGCGGGCAACAACGGCCGTACGGCACCAACGGTTCTATCGAAGTTCGGCTTCGCAGGGGCCCTCGTGCGCCGGCAGCATGCCGTCGAGGTCCCCTGCGGGCAGCGCCTTCGTCGAGTTGTGTTCGCGGACGATCCGCCAGCCGTCCGGCGTTCGGCGCCAGACCAGCGACGTCGTGGTACGAATGTCCGTGGTGCCGTCGGGCATGGTGATCCGCGCCACGAACGTCAGGGTGGACGCAGCCAGATCGTGGCCGGCGATGACGTGCGGGCCGTCATGGACGGCATGATGCGCGGAAACCATCCTGTGAAAGCTGGGCTCCCAGATCGAGCCGTACGCGGCGGCTGTCGTCGCCACACGCTGCTCGGGGTCGAAGTCGTCGTAGAGGCGGACCTCCGGAGAGCCGAAGTCGTAGAACCCGTCGAAGGTGCGCCGGAAGTCGAACGGTACGTCCCCCTCATTGCGCTCCCACCCGAATACCCACCGGCTGTGCAGGTCCGCGATCAACTGTTCATCGTTCATTGGCAGTCAGGGGAACGGTTCCCTTGCGGGCCCGTTTCCCCATTCCCCTTTCATGTCGGCTCATGCCTCGGGTCTCCGCCCCGCCGCGGGGCATGCCCAGACGGGTCGCAGCCCCAGTCCCGCTTTCAGGACGCAACATGACTCGACGCTAGGGCCGCGGCCGAGGTCCAGACAGGGCACAGCGCACCCCCCATCCGTGAGATCGACGTCCTCCGGCCCGCCGCCGAAGGGCGGGGCACCTGCGTCGGGCCCGACAGACCCGGCCAGTGGGCTGCTTGGACATCACAGTCTTCCCCGGCAATGTCCCCGGCGTACCTGCAGTCCGGACACCGGGGAAGGCACGATCGGCGGACAGGCACACGATGGAGCAGGAGCACGACGGTGATCCACGAGGTGGACGAGGTCATCAAGCGGTTGCTGGAAGGCGGTGCGCTGAGCGGTTCCGGCATCGACATCTCCTTCGAGGCCCCGACCCGAGACTGGGCGGCCCGGCGCAACGCACCCGCCGTCAACACCTACCTGTACGACATCCGCGAGGACGGCGCCCGGCGTCAGCGCGGCCATGTCTCCCTCCGTGACGAAGGCAACGTGATCGTGCGCCGCCGTCAGCCGCCCCGCTGGTTCCGTCTGTCGTACCTGGTCACCGCCTGGACCAAACAGCCCCAGGACGAGCACCGGCTGCTCTCCGCGGTGCTGGCCACCCTGCTGCCCCGTGAGCTGCTACCAGCCGACGAACTCCCGGGTGCTCTCCGCGCGTTGGGCCTCTCCGTCCCGCTCACGGTGGCGGGGCTGCACACCGAGTCCCGTTCTCTCGCCGAGATCTGGTCCGCCCTGGGCGGCGAGCTCAAACCGTCCCTCGACCTTGTGGTCACCGCGCCCTTCCCGGCCTTCCCCGAGTACGACGTCGGTCCCCCCGTCACGGAGGCCGCGATCCGCGTACGCGGCTTGGACGGCACACTGGACGAATCACCGGAGCGCAGCCATCGGCCGCGGCGTCCGACGGCCGCGCAGGGCACGGGTGAACAGCAGCAGTGACCGAGTACGCCTCCCCTGCCTCTCCCCCGGCCGACGCGCTTCTCGTCCGCCTTGCCCGACTACGCGACCGGGTCGCCGAGTTGGTCGCGAACCGCAGCGCGGCCGACCCGACGGCGAGCGATCCGTTGCGTGGGCTGTACCTCTCCGTCGAGGCCGTACAGCATCTGCTGGGGCCCACGGCGGTGTCGCACACCTGTGTGTTCGACGACGCGACCGGTTTCGAGGCCGCAGCGTTCTCCGAAGACGTGGAGTCCGCCCCGGCCGCCCGGCTGGAGCGGCTCGCGGTACGCCTCGGGCTGACCGAACTGGACACGCGGATCCTGCTCATCGCGCTCGCCCCCGACCTGGACCGCTCCTTCGAGCCGCTGTACGGATACCTCAACGACGACGTCAGTCGGCGCCGGGCCACCACCGGGCTGGCGCTCGACCTGTGCGGGCTGCCCGTGCACCTCGCCGAGGCGCGGGCCCGGTTCCACCCCTCGGCACCGCTGACCGCACTCGGGCTGCTGACCGTCGAGGAGCCCGTACTCCCCTTCCTGAGCCGCTCGTTGCGCGTACCGGACCGGCTCGTCGCCCATCTGCTCGGCGACGACACCCTGGACGCCGCGCTCGTCGGCAGCGTGCGCCCACTCGACTCGCCCTCGTCCGCGCTCCTGTCCTCGCCCTCGCACCACGACTTCACCGCCAAGCTGGCCGCCCGGCTGGCCGCCGACCCCCTCACCGTCTATCTGCGCGAGCGCCGCGAGGGCGACGGACTCGCGTGCGCGGTCGCCGCCCTGCGCGCTGCGGGTGTCGAGGCCCTGCACTTCACGCCCACAGCGGCAGAGGCCCTGCGGTTCACACCCGCGGCAGCCGAGGAGCCCCGGCCCGACATCCTCTCCGACCTACTCCCTCGTCTGCTCCGCGAAGCCCGGCTGCGCAACAGGGCGATCGTCGTGTCGCCGCTGCCGGAGAAACCGGCCCCGTTGCTGCGAGCGCTGACGGAAGCGGGCGTCCCCGTGGTGTTCGCCGAGTCCCGGCCGTACGACCCTCAGTGGTGCGACCGCGACCCTCTGGTCCTCGACGCGCCCAGACCCCACGCGGGCGCCGTGGACACCTGGTCGGCCGCGCTCAGGGTCGGGACGGACGGCCCGGGTTTCGATCTGGCCGCCGCCGTCACCCCGTACCGGCTCGGCGTCGACCGTATCGAGCGGGCCGCCCGTGCGGCCCTGGACCTCGCGGCGTTCGACGGCACCCCGGTGACCGTCGCCCACCTGCGGCTGGCCGCCCGCCAGCAGTCCGCCTCCGGTCTGGAACGGCACGCCCGCCGGATCCGCCCGGACGTCGGCTGGGGTGACCTCGTTCTGCCGGACAAACCCCTCGCCCAGCTCCACGAACTCGCCCTGCGCGCCCGCCATCGCGACCGGGTCCTCGGCGACTGGCGGCTGAGCGCCGGCGGCGGCCGGGGCCGTGGTGTCCTCGGCCTCTTCGCGGGCGAGTCCGGTACCGGCAAGACGCTGTCGGCCGAGGTCGTCGCCGCCGAACTCGGCCTGGACCTCTACGTCGTCCAGCTCTCCTCCATCGTCGACAAGTACGTGGGCGAGACCGAGAAGAACCTGGAGCGGATCTTCACCGAGGCCGACCGCACGGACGCCGTGCTGCTCTTCGACGAGGCCGACGCGGTCTTCGGCAAGCGCTCGGAGGTCAAGGACTCCCACGACAAGCACGCCAACATGGAGAGCGCGTATCTCCTCCAGCGCCTGGAGTCCTTCGACGGCATCGCCGTGCTCACCACCAACCTGCGGGCCAACATCGACGAGGCGTTCACCCGGCGCCTCGACCTGGTGGTCGACTTCCCGTTCCCGGACTCCGGTCAGCGGCTGGCCCTGTGGCGGCACAGCCTGGCCGCGGTGCCGTGCGCGGACGGCACCGACCCGGTGGCGGTCGCCCGGGACTTCGAGCTGGCGGGCGGCTCGATCCGCAGCGCCGTGGTCACCGCCGCCTACGCGGCCGCCGGGCGCGGTGCGGCCGTCACCACCGCCGACCTGCGGGAGGGCGCCGAGCGGGAGTACCGCAAGGCAGGTCGCCTGGTGCCCGGAGAGGGCAACTGGTAGCAGCGGCCCGGCCGCCGGTGTGGGCGCTGCAGCGGCGGCCATGTCCAAGGTGTTGAACGGCAAGAGCTCGAGCGGCGCCCGGGACCCTCGGTATCCCGCCGGGGCAGGTGACCGCGCCGACCGCTGGTTTCTCGCGTCCGGGCCCTGTGTGGCCGGCCGCGTAACGGCGGTCGCCGCGGTCTTCTCCTGAGGTGTGCGTTCAGCCGTTGTTGGGGTGGACGATCTGCCACTCCTGGTCATCGGTGACGGAGCAGTCGTAGATCGTCAGTTTTGCTTCGTCGACGCCGGTGCTGAAGCCTGAGACGTCGAGGCACTTGTTGTTGCTCGCGAAGTTGCGGATCCAGTAGCCGCCGCTCTCCTGCCGGGCCAGCCACCACAGCTGGTTGTCGGCGGTCGTACCGTCGCAGGTGTACTCCACGACGGGTGATCTGACGGGCTGCGCGCCCTCGCCGGCCAGGTCCATGCAGAGCTGGTCCTTGACGTTGCGGATCTGGAAGAGATCGGTACCGCCGGGACCCCCCTTCGGCACCTTCACCTCCAGATTCCAGAGCTGGTTGTCGTCGGTGCCCTCATCACAGGTGTACTGCTGGACCCGGCCATTTTTTTGACCGTCGCCCTTGCCGGGGAGGTCGGCGCACCGTTTGGTGGTCAGGTTGCGCAGGAGGACGTTGCTCGCGGGCAGCACGCTCTCGGACTCCTCCTCGACCGGCAGTGATGGCGCTGCCGCTCCGCCGTCCCCGCCCTTTTCGCCCTCTTCCGCCGGGGCGGACCGGACCGGATCGGCCTCTTCCTTCGGAGCCGACGGCGCCGCTGGCTCCGAGGGGCTGGGCTCCAGTGTGCTGACCCCGGCCTCCTGGAGCCTCTCCTTGGCCTCGCTGCGGACCTTGGGCTGGTAGGCGATCCACAGCGTCATGAACGTGATCGCGAGCGCCATGAACACACCCAGGAAGGTGGCCAGCCAGCGCGGCAGGACACCCCGCTGCACATAGGTGCCTTCGACATCGAGCGGCGTCACTCCCGACCGCTGAACAGCAAGGGTGTACGGCCGCTCCTCCTTCGCCCCGAACCAGATGGTGTTCCGTGGCTTCAGCGTCGCCTTCACGAACGCCGCCCGGCCCGGTTCGATCTGCACGTTGCTCGGATGAATGTCGTACGAGAGCTGATCACCGTTGTCACTGCCGCTGACCGAGGCGGTGACCTTTGTATTGCCGAGGTTGTCGACGGCCAGCTTCGGCCGCCCCCGGAAACGCCCCTTGACCGTCGGCGGTACCAACTCCGCCCGCACCTCCGTGAAGGGCGTGATGGTCAGGTTGCCCTCCGGGACGGTGACCGCCTCCGGATGCTCGGTCGGCGTGATCCGGATCGCGTACGGGTTCGGCCCCGCCGTCGCGTCCGGCGTGCGCGGCGGGGCGAACGTCAGGTCGACCGTGCCCGTTGTTCCCGGGTAGAGCCGCAATGTCTGCGGCTCGACGGTCGTCCAGGGCACGATGTCACCGACGGGCTCGAAACGGTATTCGTCCACCACGTCACTGGTGTTGCGCAGACGCAGGCGCACGGTCGTACTGCCACCCGGGTCCACGTTCGCGGAGGCGGGTTCCAGGGAAGTCCACAGGCTCACACCACCACGCTAGGAAGGATCCCGGGGCCGGTCAGGAGGCCACGGGGCAGGATGGGTTGCCCCGTCCCGCTCCCGTGTTGCCCCAAGGGGTCACTCCTAGGGTCTTTCGTTTGGATCAGGCCGGATCAGGGAGCGGGGTCTGGTGCCGTGGATCGCAAGGCGGAGGAGGGCGGCAGGGCGGAGCCCTGACAACCGACGACAACGCCGCGAGGCGCGGTGCCAGGGCCCGCGAGCCCGGCATGATCCAAACGAGAGGCCCTAGCGGTAGCGGCTGTCCCGGCGGCGAGGCGGGATGTCTTCGTACTCGTCCTCGTACTGGGAGGGCTGTTGGCTGGTCACGTAATCGTCCACGGCGTCCGTCGCGGCGTAGTTGACACTCTGCGCCTGGCTACTGCGGGCAGCACGACTCCGCCCACGCGCACGCCGAGACGGCCGGGGCTCCTGCTCGTCGTCGTAGGCCTCCGTACCGGGCAACCGGCTGCGGGTGCGAGCACGCCGGCTTCGGTCGGATTCGGGGCGGCTCGACGGCCCGGCCTCCTCGGGGCTGTCGCTGCGCCTGGGCTCCAGCTTGTACGTCTTGCGGTGACTGGCCACCGCGGCGCTCTTGTCCTTGCCGGAAATCCGGTGGGAGTAGCCGAACTCCTCAAGGCCTTCGTTGTCGGAGTACTCCTCGACGACCCGCATGCCAGGTGGCACTGCCGCTCGGCTCTCCATGCCGTAGTTCCTGTCGTGCGATCCTTTGTGCGGGTATCCACTCGGATGCGCCGTCGTGACACTTGTGGTGACATTGTCGCGCTGCATGCGTCCGGGCAAGCCGTGGAGGTCGCGGACCAGCTGCTGAGTGGAGTACTTCTTCGGGCGACCCGCGTGCGGCATCTGGAAGTGCAGGTTGGCACCGGGGGCGACATGGCTCAGCCGCTGCGCGGCATCGGCGTCGCTCAGGTCCACGCCATTCAGGATCGGCACGCCAACGCGTCGCAGGTCCTCACTGTTGTGCGGATACTCCCCGTAAGAGGCTCCGGGGTCCTGCTCGTACGTCGTGATGGCGATGTCGTCCGCTGCGCCGGGGTCCCTCCGCACCCGCGCGCGTGCGGCCGACGCGTCGGCCTCGGACAGGAAGATCTGCCTCCGGTCCTCCAAGTTCTCCTCGACCGGGCGAGGGCGGCCCGGTGGGTGGCGGAGGCCCACCTGTGGGCGGAGCCCGAGGATGTCACGCGGCCGCACGCGGACCGGGCCGCGGCTGGTCATGAACAGCTCACGGCCGCCCGACGCATGGCGGACGTACGTGCCGATCTCCGAAACGCCGTCAACCTCGATCTGGAACATCTGTCCTGCATCGTGGGAGTGCATGCGGCGCTCGCCACCGGCACTCGGCATACGGGCGACCGGAATAGTGCCCGTGGGCAGAGCGGGTCCAGGAGCCTCCGTCGGGCCCGAGGCCGCGGCAGGCCCGGGGCCGCCGCTCTTGATCTGGTGGGCGATGTCGTCTGCCTCGCGTTCATGGCGGTCGTCCGGGTTGGAGACCCGCTCCCCGTTGCCGGTGTCGGTGCCCTCTACCGCGCCCTTCTTCTGCTGCCAGGCGTGGGCCAGTTCGTGCAGGATGGTGAGTTCGTCCCCGCCGCCCTCACCGATGACGATGTGCCGACCGGTCGTGTAAGCGCGCGCCCCGTAATGGGCCGCCGAGCGCTGAGCCTCCGGACCGGTGTGCATTTCCACGTCCCCGAAGTCCGTGCCCATGCCCTGCTCCGCCTTGGCACGGATCGCCGGATCGACCGGACTTCCAGGTTTACGTATGACATCGAGCGCCGACGCGCCCTCGGCGGGGGCGGGCTGCTGGGTGTGACCGCAGCCGGCGTCGTGCTCGTGCCGCTCTTCCTCGATGGCACGCGTCAGCGCCGCGTTGCCCGCCCGGCGCTGGATGGCCAGCATCCGCCGCGCAGCTGTGTTCTGCGTCGCGGCGCTGCGGTCCCGCCGCCGAGCGCCGGCCTGTTGAGACCGGAATTCCTGTGCGCGCACACTGCTCCCCTCACACGGTTGTCAGCCCAGCCTTACCCGGCCGAGTCCGGGGCCGGGAGGGCCGCGAGGGCAGACCGACAGGCAGAACTGCCGTGGGCGCGGGCAGGGTTCCGTCACCACCTGCCCCCGGGGGCAGCAGGGGTGCCCCCGAGCAGGCGCCGAAGGACGTTTCGGGGACGCGCCGCGCACGTCAGGGTGAGAGGCGTCCTGTCTCGTACCCCGAGGAGAACCAGAGCATGCCGTCCTACCTGTCACCCGGCGTATATGTCGAGGAGGTGGCCAGCGGATCACGTCCCATCGAGGGGGTGGGCACGTCGGTCGCGGCCTTGGTCGGCCTCGCGCCGACCGGGCCGCTGAACGAGCCGACCCTGGTGACCAACTGGTCCCAGTACATCGCGGCCTTTGGTGACTTCACCGACGGCTACTACCTCGCACACTCCGTTTACGGGTTCTTCAACAACGGCGGCAGCGCCGCGTACGTCGTGCGGGTCGGCGGCACGGCCGAGGGCGCGGCAGGCAACGCCGCCCCGGCCGCCGCCACCGGCTCCACCGCCCAGGCACCGGCCGCGCTCCCGGCGGGTGAGCCGAAGCAGCTCGGCACCTTCAGCGTGACCGCCGTCGCGGGCGGCTCGCTCAGCGTCGAGGTCGCCGACCCCGAGGGCGAGGGCCCCGCGGAGCGCTTCAAGCTGATCGTCAAGGACGGCGACAAGACCGTCGAGACCTTCGATGTGACCGCCAAGAAGGGCGGCCGCAACTACGTGGTCACGCAGGTGAAGGAGCGCTCCAAGCTCATCACCGTGCAGGAGTCGGTGCCCGCGGCGCAGCTGGCGCGGCCCGAGAACCAGACCGTGGCGCTGACGGCACCCGCGGCGCCCGCCCCCGCCGTCCCCTCCGGGGCGAGCGACTCCCACCCCGGCCCGGCCCAGTACCTCGGCGACTCCGCCGACCGCACCGGCTTCGGTGGCCTGGAGGCCGTCGACGAGATCTCCATCGTCGCCGTCCCCGACCTGATGGCCGCCTACCAGCGGGGCGCGATCGACCTGGAGGCCGTGAAGGCGGTCCAGCTCGGTCTGATCGCGCACTGCGAGCTGATGGGCGACCGGGTCGCCGTCATCGACCCCCCGCCGGGCCTGAACGCCCGTCAGATCCGGGTCTGGCGCCAGGAGACCGCGGGCTACGACTCCAAGTACGCGGCTCTGTACTACCCCTGGGTCAAGGCCTTCGACCCGGCGACCGGCCAGTCCCGTGTGATCCCGCCGAGCGGTCATGTCGCCGGCATCTGGGCCCGCAACGACTTCGAGCGCGGCGTGCACAAGGCACCCGCCAACGAGGTCGTACGAGGAGCGGTGGACCTGGAGCTCCAGATCACCCGCGGTGAGCAGGATCTGCTCAACCCCGTCGGCGTCAACTGCATCCGCGCCTTCCCGGGCCGCGGCATCCGCGTCTGGGGCGCCCGCACCATGTCCTCCGACCCGGCCTGGCGCTACCTCAACATCCGCCGGTACTTCAACTACCTGGAGGAGTCGATCCTGCTCGGCACCCAGTGGGTGGTGTTCGAGCCGAACGACCACAACCTGTGGGCCCGGATCCGGCGCAACGTCTCGGCGTTCCTCGTCAACGAGTGGCGCGCCGGCGCCCTCTTCGGCCAGCGGCCCGAGGAGGCGTTCTACGTCAAGTGCGACGAGGAGACCAACCCCCCGGAGTCGGTGGACCTCGGGCGCGTGATCTGCGAGATCGGTGTCGCCCCCGTCAAGCCCGCCGAGTTCGTGATCTTCCGGCTGGCCCAGTTCTCCAGCGGCAGCGGGGAGTTGGAGGAGTAGGCCGCCCGCCTGCGCCGTAGTCGTGGCACGTCATCTCGTGCACCAGTTCCTGCACCACCCCGTACGCCATCTCCACGAACCATCAGAAGGACAGAGAACAGATGAGTCTCAGCCCGGGTGACGCCCTTACCTCACATAATTTCGGTCTCCAGATCGACGGCGTGATGGTCGAGTACCTCGCGGAGGTCAACGGCCTCAGCATCGAACAGGACGTCATCAAACACCTGTCGAACACCGCGCAGGGCCACAAAGATGTCAGTCTCATGCCGGGTGTGCAGAAGGACGGGCAGTGCACCGTGGTGCGCGGCATGACCCAGTCCCCCGCGTTCACGGAGTGGATCAACGACTCGATCGCCGGCGCGATGAGCACGGCACGCAAGAACGCCTCCATCATCATGATGGACTACGAGAACAATCCGGTGAAGCGCTACAACATGCGCAACGCCTGGTGCAGCAAGATCGACGCCAGCGCCCTGAAGGCCGGCGAGGCCTCCGCGCTCACCGAGACCGTGACCATCGTCTTCGAAGAACTGGTCATCGAATAATGCGACGTACGGCTGCCAGGGCGGGCGCGGTCGTGGACGTACCGGCACCACAGACGGTAAAGGCGGCGGGGCCGGAGCAGACGGGCGGCGCTCCCGCGCCCGCGCCCGCGCCCGCCCCCGCGCCGGTGGCTCAGCGGATGCGGACCGAGTTCCCCTTCGAACTGCCGCGCGGCTACGTCGACGATTCGGGAACCGTCCACCGGGACGGCGTGATGCGCCTCGCCACCGCCCGGGACGAGCTGATCCCGCTGCGGGACGTCCGCGTCCAGGAGAACCCCGCCTATCTGTCGGTGGTCCTGCTGGGCCGGGTCATCACCCGCCTGGGCACGCTGGCGATGGTGCACGACGGTGTGGTGGAGAACATGTTCGCCTCGGACCTCGCGTTCCTTCAGGACTTCTACCGTCAGGTCAACGCCGAGGGCCACACCCGCGCCGCCGTGCAGTGCCCCCACTGCTCGGAACCCTTCGAGGTCGAACTCGGCGGGAGCCGCCTGGGGGAATCGTGACGTACGCGACCGACCGACTGCACGAGGAGATCGCGTACGTCGCCTACCACTTCCACTGGAGCCTGGAGGAGATCCTGGACCTCGAACACCGGGACCGCCACCGCTACACGGAACAGATCGCGTCCCTGGTGACACGGGGCGGGGCGGAGGGCTGAGCTGTGGGGTTCTTCGACCGACTGAGGGGCGGCGGCTCGGCGGTGTCCGCCGCGCGTCGCGAACAGAGGGCGGACGTTGTTGCCGGTACGGCATCGGCATCCGTATCGGCTTCCGAGGCGAACTCGGCTACTGGGGACGGAGGTTCCTCTCCTGCGGGCACGAGCACGGACACGGGCGCCGGTACGGGAGTGGGTGTGGCCGACTGGGTCGGGTTGCCGCCGATCCAGCGGGCCGCTGTCGGGCGGACCGGTGTCGCGGACCCCGGGTTCAGCGGACGGCTGAGCACCTGGCAGAACCCCTCCCTCACCGGCGGGACCCTGTCCCACGCCGTTCTCGACGGCGCGCCGGCCGGGCTGGTCAGGGACGTGCTCACCGCGTCGGCGAGGCCCGTCTTCGGACTCGAACCGCCCTCGCGCACCCTGCCGCCGGTGCGGGGCGGGGAGCCGGAGGCCCCGGGCCACGTGCACGACGGCACCGCGCCGGTGCAACACGTGCCGGGTCCCGTCACAGCGTCCCGCCCGGCGGGCCCGCGGGTGACACCCGTACCGGCCCGGCCGCACCGGCCGAACCTGTTGACCAGGGCGCCCGCCACGCCTGTCGTGCAGCGGCGGGCTCTGCCTGTGGCACGAGGGGACGTTGCGACCGCGTCCGGTGCGCCGGGCCGTACGCCGCCGGGCTCCGCGGGCGCCGGGGCGGGGGCGGCCTCTCCCGGGGTGGCGGTCGATGCCGGCCGAGCCCGGGGAGGCGGCTCGGCCGGTGCGGGGGCTGCCTCGGGCGGCCCTGCGTCGGCTGGCGCGGGCGGCCCGGCGCCGACCGGGCCCGGCAGCCCGGCGTCAGGTGGCGGTACGACAGACGGCTCCGGCAGCACGGCGGCGCACTCCAGCGATGCGGCGGTCGACGTTCAACGGGCGACGGCCGGTTCCGGTGGCAAGGTGGTTCCCACGTCGACCACGGCCGCGCCCCGTCCCGGCAGCCCGGCAACCGGACCCGTCCGTCCGACGACCGACCGCAGCAGCACCAGCACCAGCACCAGCACCAGCACCAGTCGGACAAGTCACCGAAGTGGAACACCTGCCAACCCTGCCGACAAGGCCGCTCCTCCCACGAGTACGGCATCCCACACCGGCAGTCGAACGACCGGCTCCGAGGCAACAACTTCCGCCACACGCGCGGCGAGCAGCGCCCTCGCAGCCACAGCACCCGCCCCCGGCGACGCCCCGGCCGTCACCGAGGCGTCGAAGGGCGGTCCCGGCACCACTCCCACGGGCCCTGGCTCCACGCCGACCAGGCCCAGCAACACGGTGGCCGACGTCCAACGTGCGCCAACCATCCCAGCCGGGACGGCCACCGGCCCCAGCAGCAGAGGGGAACGCCCAGTCGGCCCGCCGACCCGCTCCAGCGGCGTGGCGGTCAACGTCCAACGGGCGACGGCCGATCGCAGCCGTACGCCCGCCGAACCCGCCGGAACGCCAACCGGCCGCGGCCGGGCGGCAAAGGCACCTGCCGAGCCCGTGCGTGAACCCAACGGGACGGCAGACAGCCCGCGCGGCACGGCGCCCGGCCCAAGCGGCACGGCGCCGGACTCCGGCTGTGCAGCCGCCGGCCCCTTGAACACGGCGCCCCGGCACGGCGGCGCAGTGGTCAACGTCCAGCAGACACAGGGCAGTTCCAGCGGCGGGGCGACGCCCACGCCCACCGGTACGGCGCTCGCGCCCAGCACCGCCGGGCCGGGGCCTGGGAGCGGTCGCCCGATGACCACCCCCGCCCCCAGGGCGACCGGTTCCGCCGGCACGGCACCCCACGCCGGCAATGGAACAAGCGGCACCGGCGGCACCGCCGAGACGCCGGCCTCCTCCGACCCAGCGAGCGGCCCCCCGGCCCGCACAGCGCCTGCCCCCGGCACCACAACGGCCGCTGTCCAAAGGGCGACAGCCGACCGCAGTGGTCGTACGACGGCGACCGGCCACCGCAGTCCGGCGGCCCCGGCCTCCCCCTCGCAGACGCCTGCCACCGCGAACTCGCGTCCTTCCAGGCCGACTCCGAGTCCGCGCACTCCCGCCCCCGCTGCCCCGGCCGCCGATCCGGTGCCCCCGAGCACGCCGTCGAGCGGACCGTCCGTCACGGGCACGCCTCGGGTACAGCGGAGCACCTCCCCTGGAGCCAGGCGCATGGGCCTCGGTGCGCCGACCTCGGGGAACGTGCCCGGCACTGGCCCGAGCGCACTCCCGGAACCGGCGGCCTCACCCTCCAACGCCTCGGCCATCCCTCCGTCGACGAACCCCACCACCATCCAGCCGACCCGCCACCTGGCCGCGTCTTCGGCTCCCACCGTCCAGCCGCCCGCGGCTCCAGTCGCATCTGCGAGCCCGGCAGACGGGCTCCGCGCTCCGGCCGTACCTCCGGTCCCGCCCGCCCCACCGGCCGGTGCCCCGGCAGCCGCCCCCTCCCGTGCCCCGGTCCAGCGCGCCACCACGCCCACCCCGCGGCAGCGCCCTCTGCTCGGGGCACCCCTCTCCGCCCCGCCGCCGGATACGGAATCCCCCTCGGGGCCTACCTCCCACGGCAGTTCGGGCTCTGCCGGAGCTCCCACCGTTCAGCGTGCGACGGCAGCGCGCCAGGGCGGGGCACCGGACCGTACTCCACCACCAGCCACCCGGCTCCGCGGAACTCCGGCTTTCACACCGGCGGCACCGCCCCACCACCCTTCGGCCGTACCCCTGCGGGCCCCGGCCGCCGACGCCCCTGTCGTACAGCGCGCCACGGTGATCCCCCCAAGTGCGGGCTCCCCGGCCGAAAGTGGCGGCCCGGAATCGGCGCCGACAGAGCAGCGCATCAAGGCGAGCGCGTCCGCGCTGGACGCGTCCGCGCCGGCCGTGGCCTCTCCGGTGCGCGGCCTGGCACCCACCCGCGCCCTCACCCCGGCTCCGACGCCCACGGCAGCCCCCGGCATCCGGCGCCGGGCAACCCCGGTCGCCGTGCCACTGCGCCGCCCGGCGCCCACCAGCGCCCGCCCCTCATCGCCGGGCGCCCGACCAGCGGTACAGCGGGCCGTGGCCCCGGCCTCTCCCGTCGGCCGCGCCGTGCCACTGCGCTCGGCCGCCGGCTGCGGTTCCGGTACGACCCCGCCCGCCAGCGCCCCCGGGGCGGTCCCGCAGGCGAGAGCGAGGCCAAGCGCCCTCCCCATCCCGGCAGTTGCCCAGAGACACGCGGCTGCCGCACCCAGGGCGCCCAAGGCGACGGGAACCGCGCACACCAACGCCGTCGTCACCCCCGCGGGCCCCGCACCCGCGCCCGTACAAGCCCGCGCGCCCATCCCCGTGCAACGAGACACCGGCGGTCCGCCCCGGCCGACGCCCGCCACGACCACCAGGGCTGTCTCCGCCGTTTCGGCCCACGGCACGTCGTCGCGCGGCTCGTCCAGGTCCGACTCCGCCAGTGACCCGCCACCGGCGTACGACTCGGGCGAACACCCGCCCGCGTACTCGCCCGTCGCCAAAGGCCAGTTCGACCCCCGTTCCCTGACCGACTTCCAGCTCGACGAGCTGACACACAGGCTGGTCGGCCGGATCACCCGGCTGATCCGCACCGAACTGCGGCTCGACCGGGAGCGGATCGGCAAGCTCCGCGACCCCCGCCGCTGACCGGCCGCCACCCGGCGCTCACCGGCATGAGCACGACTCGCACCACCACTCACGACCGCGCACGACCGGCATCAGCAGAAAGGCCGCTCCTCGATGTCCCGCAAACTCGACCCGGGCTCCACCATCTTCTTCACCCTGACCATCGACGGCGAGAGCCTCGGGTACTTCAACGGGTGCGAAGGGCTCTCGTCCGCGGTGGAGATCGAACAGCGCCAGGAGGGCGGCAACAACGGGTTCGTCTGGCAACTTCCGTCGCGGGTCAGCCACTCCACCATCCGGCTGACCCGACCGCTGACCCCGGACACCTCCAAGGTCGCAGCCTGGATCTCCTCCGTGTCCACGGGCATCACACGGCCGACCGCGCAGATCGCCGCGCTGCGCGCGGACGGTTCGGAGGTGGCCCACTGGGGACTGATCGACGCACTGCCGGTCAGCTGGCAGGGCCCCACCCTGGACCCGGCCAACCCGGCCGTCGCCACGGAGGTCCTGGAGATCACCCACCACGGGTTCACGGACTGAGGGGGCGAGACACGCAATGGCCAAGGGAAGCAAGAGCGGCGCGGGCAAGAGCCTCGTGCGCGCCACACTCGCCATCCACGAACCGCCCGTCGGCTCCGGGACCACGCCGGGCGGTCTGATCAAGACGTTCAACTTCGACTTCAACCCGACGCAGTTGCAGTTGACCCGTACGTCCCAGTGGAAGTCCACGCCGGCCGCGGCCGTGCGCGACGGCACGGTCCCCGAGTTCATGGGGCCCGAACCGCGTCGGATGACGGTCGAGGTCTTCCTGGACTCGTCCGCCGAGCCGAGCAGCGACGCGGTGCTGAAGAACGTGGAGTCCCTGCTGAAATGCTGCGAGGTGACGGCCAAGAGCATCGCCGCGATGCAGCCCTCGCCGCCCTGGGTGGTGTTCCAGTGGGGCTCGTTCTCCACGGCCCGCTTCACCTCGTACGTCAATTCCGTGGACGTCACCTACTCGCTGTTCGGCACGACCGGTGTGCCGATCCGGGCCACCTGCCAGGTGTCGCTGCACGAGATCCCCGGCACGACCGAGAACCAGAACCCGACCTCGGGCGCACTCACCGCGCAGCGCGTGCACCGGGTCGTCGCCGGCGACTCCCTGCACTCGCTGGCCTGGCGCGAGTACGGCAACGCGTCCGCCTGGCGCGCGATCGCCGAGAGCAACGGGATCGACGACCCCTCGCGCCTGCCCACCGGCACCGAACTCGTCCTCCCGGCCGCCGAGGAGGTGCGTCTCTGATGGCGGAGCCGTCCTACTCCAACATCATCCGCGTCACGATCGACAGCAACGAGATCCCGGCCAAATACATCAAGCTGCTCGTCGGCGGCTGGGTCGATCTCGGGGCCGGAGTGCCGGGCGAGTTCCGGCTCACCTTCCGTGATCCGAAGCGGAACGTGCTCGGGAAACTGAACGTCAGGTTCGGCTCCAAGGTAGTCATCGCTCCCGTCGCCGACGGCAAGGGCGCGGGGTCCCCGCTGCTCACCGGCGAGGTCACCGGCATGGAGATCGACTACGACGGCACGGGTACGTTCGCCGTCATCCGCGGGTACGACCCGGGCCACCGTCTCATGCGGGTGCGCAGGGTGGCCGCGTACCGCAACCAGACCGCCTCCGACATCGCGCGCAAGCTGGCCGCGACGAACGGCATCGCCATCGGGAACATCAAGACCACCAAGACGGTCTACGAGTTCATCAGCCAGTCCAACGTGACGGACTGGGACTTCCTCGCTCGGCTCGCCGACGAGAACGAGGTGGTCATGTCGCTGAACGCCAAGGGGCAGTTCGACTTCGCCGAACCGGACCCGGCGTCCAAGGCACCCCCGGTGGGCTCCCCCGAGGATCCGAACCCCCGTGTGCTGCGGGGCCGTGGCGACCTACTGCGCTGCCGGGCCGCCGTCACCGCAGCCGACCAGGTCGACAAGGTGGAGGCACGCGGCTGGGACATCCCGGCCAAGAAGAAGATCGTCGAACGCACGACGGCGGGCGCCAACCCCGCCTTCGACATCGGGGTCACTCCGCAGCAGGCGGCCACGGCCTTCAAGGCCGCCAGACTGGTCGAGACCGACACCCCGTACGACCGCCGGCCCGAGGTCTCGTTCGCCGCCGCCTCCCTCGCGGACGACGTCACCTCCTCGTTCGCCGAGCTGGAGGTCACGGTGCGCGGCAATCCCGTGCTGCGCCCCGGCGTGGCCATCACGCTCAGCGACGTGGGGGTCCCCTTCGAGGGCAAGTACACGATCACCTCCGTACGGCACACCTTCGGTGCGGGCAGTCACTACGAGACGCTGGTGATCGTGAGCGGCCGGCAGTGGCGCTCGCTGTTCGGCCTGACGTCCGGCGGCGGTACGGCGGCGCCCCGGCTGCCGGGCGTGGCCAACGCGCTGGTCACCGACGTGCAGGATCCGCTCAAGCAGGGCCGGGTGAGGCTGCAGTTCCCGTGGCTGGACGACGCGTACGTCAGCGACTGGACGCGGACCGTGCAGCTCGGCGGGAAGGCGGGCGGCGGGATCTTCCCGCTGGACGTCGGCGACGAGGTGCTGGTCGCCTTCGACCGGGGCGCGCTCGATCACCCCTTCGTCATCGGCGGCCTCTACAACGGCGTCGACCGGCCGACCGTCGTGAAGGACATGTGGCTGCACGACCCGGTCAAGAAGAAGGCCGTCCTGCACACCGTGTCCGACCGGGACGGCAACCGGATGGACCTGCTCAGCCAGCACACCGGCGAACGTAAGCAGGGCGTCCGGCTGGCCAGCGGCAACGACCGGCTGATCATCAACCTGGACCGCACCAAGACCGAGATCACCGTGGACAGCCAGGGCGCCGTCAGCATCACGGGCGGTACCTCGGTGTCCGTCGACGCGGGCACGGATCTGACGCTCTCGGCGGGCAAGTCCCTCACCATCAAGAGCGGCGGAGCCATGAACATCGAGGCCCGCTCCGCCCTCAACGTCGGGTCCACGGCCGGCATCCTGGCCCTCAGGGCGCTCGGCCCCGCGGGCGGTGTGCAGCTCAGGGCGACCGGACCGGCCGGCGTCAATGTGCAGGCCCCGTTCATCCGCATGCTGGGCCTGGTCACCGCCAACGGGAAGCCGGTGATCTGATGGCCGAGCAGTTCGTCGGTTCCGGCTGGGCGTTCCCGCTGCGCATCGGCCCGACCGGAGGCATCGCCCTGGTCAGCGGGGACCGCGAGGTCGAGGAGGCCATCCGGCTGGTCCTGGCCACCGCGCCCGGTGAGCGGCCGATGCGCCCCGAGTTCGGCTGCGCCATCCACGACCTGGTGTTCGCCCCGGTCAACGAGGCCACCGCCGGCCGCATCCAGCACGAGGTGTATACGAGCCTCGACCGCTGGGAGCCGCGCATCGAGGTGAGCGACGTCGAGGTGACCGCCGGCGCCGAGACGGAGCAGGGCGTGCTCTTCATCGACGTCCGCTACTCGATCCGCGGCACCAACAACCCGCGCAGCCTGGTCTTCCCGTTCTACGTCATCCCCTCCGACGAGGAGCCCGACGCCCTGGGCGCGGGCAACTCCCCTGAAAGCGACCGCTGATGGCCCTGCCCTCCCCGAACCTCGACGACCGCCGCTTCCAGCAGTTCGTCGACGACGCCAAGCGCTACATCCAGCAGCGCGCCCCGGAGTGGACCGACCACAACGTCTCCGACCCGGGCGTCACCCTGGTGGAAACGGTCGCCCACATGGCCGACCAGATCGTCTACCGGCTCAACCGGGTGCCGGAGAAGAACCACCTGGCGTTCCTGGATCTGGTCGGCATCACCCTCTTCCCGCCCTCCGCGGCCCGTACCGAGGTCACGTTCTGGCTGTCCGCGCCGCAGGAGGAGCCCGTGTCGCTGCCGGTGGGCACCGAGGTCGCCACCACGCGCACCGAGAGCGAGGAGGCCGCCGTCTTCGCCACCGAGCGCGAACTCACCGTTGTTCCTTGCGAGTTGCGGCACCTTGTGGTCCAGCACAGCGGGGAGTCCGGCACCGACCGGACCGCCGACCTCGCCGAGGGCAAGGACGTGATGTGTTTCTCCGAGGCCCCGCGGCCCGGGGACTGCATGCTGCTCGGGCTCACCGCCGCCGTGCCGCACTGCGCGGTCGCGGTGGAGTTGGACAGCCGGGTCGACGGCGTCGGCGTGGACCCGCGGCAGCCGCCGCTGGCCTGGGAGGCGTGGACCGAGGACGGCTGGACCGCCTGCGAGGTCGACCGGGACGGCACCGGCGGCCTGAACCGGCCGGGCGCGCTGGTCCTGCACGTCCCCGGCGCGCACACCCTGTCCCGCACCGGCGGGCAGGAGGCCGGCTGGCTGCGCTGCCGGGTCACCCAGCCACTGTCCGACCAGCCCTTCTACACCGCCTCGCCGACGGTCCGCGCCGCGGAGGCGTTCACGCTCGGCGGCACCACCACGGCCGTGCACGCCGAGACGGTGCACGACGAGGCGCTCGGCGAGTCCACCGGCCTGCCCGGGCAACGGCTGCGGCTGGCCCACGCCCCCGTGGTGGGCGACACGCCTCCGGTGCTGCTGCAGACCGCCGAGCACGACGGCTGGACCGACTGGGAGGTCGTCCCGTCGTTCGCCGCCTCCGCCCCGGACGACCGGCACATCACCCTGGACGCAGCCACCGGCGAGATCGCCTTCGGTCCCGCGGTACGGGAACCCGACGGCACCCTGCGTCAGTACGGGGCGGTGGCACCCAAGGGCTCCGTCGTCCGCGCCCTGCGCTACCGCACCGGCGGGGGCCGGGCCGGAAACGTCGCGCGCGGCGCCGTCCAGGTGCTGCGCACGTCCGTCCCATACGTCTCCGAGGTCGTCAACCGGGAGGCCGCGCGCGGCGGGGTCGACGGCGAGACGGTGGAGGAGGCGAAGGTCAGGGCGCCCATCACGCTGCGCGCCCAGGAGCGGGCGGTGACCCTGCGGGACTACGAGGAACTCGCCCGCCGTGCCGCCCCGGAGACGGCCCGGATCACATGCCTGGAGGGCGACATGGGCGAGCACGGGGCGTACGCGGTACGGGTGTTGGTGGTCCCCCAGGCCGTGCAGGATCCCGGCGGCCGGCTGCGTTTCGAGCAACTCGTCCCCGGCGACGCGCTGTTGCGGCGGATCACCCGCTACTTGGACGAACGCCGCCTGATCGGCACCCGGTTGGCGGTGGGCCCGCCCTTCTACCAGGGCGTCACGGTGGTCGCCACGCTCCACGCGTTCCGCGGCACCGACACGGACCGGGTCCGCCGGCAGGCGCACGACGCGCTCTACCGCCACCTCGCCCCGCTGACCGGCGGCGCCGACGGCCGGGGCTGGCCCTTCGGCCGCCCGGTGCAGTCCGGTGAGGTCTTCGCCGTCCTCCAACGCGTCCCCGGCGTCGAACTGGTCGACGAGGTCCAGCTCCACCCGGCCGACCCCCTGACCGGCAAACGCGGCGACCCCACCGACCGCATCGACCTCGAACCCCCGTCCCTGGTCTTCTCCTTCGATCACCGGGTCCGCGTGATCGGAGACAGGCCGTGAGGGGCTCGATCGACGGGCTGGGATCCTCGGCTCCCCTCGGGGTGATGCTTCCCGCCGTGTTCGCCGACGACGAGCTCGCACAGCGGTTCGTCAGCGGGCTCGACGAGGTGCTCGCGCCGATCCTGACCGTTCTCGACTGTCTGGACTCCTACTTCACGCCGTCGCTGGCCCCGGTGGACTTCACCCGGTGGCTGGCCGGCTGGGTCGGCGCGGAGACCGACGGCACCGAGCCGGACGACCGGTTGCGCGCCGCCGTCGCCGCCGCCGCGTATCTGCACCGGATACGGGGCACCGGTCGCGGCCTGTCCGAGGCGGTACGCCTGGTGTTCGGCGTGGCGCCGGAGATCACGGAGAGCGGCGGTGCCGCCTGGCACAACCGGCCCCTCGGTCCGGTGCCCGGCGACCGCCGGCCGCATCTGCGCGTCACGCTGCGGCTGCCCCACCCGACCTCCGCGGACGAACACCGCCTCGACAGCCTCGTGGCGGCCGCACGCCCCGCTCACATGCCCTACACGGTCCAGGTGACCGCCGACGGAAGGACCCCCGAGAGATGACCAGCCAGACCTCCGGCGCGGGACGGGAGACGGCCCGCAGGTGCGCGGAGTGCGGCACCCGGGCAGAGCCCGGCCAGTCCTTCTGCGAGTCCTGCGGTTCGGTACTCGGCTGGTCCGGCGGCCCGGACCGGTCCGATGCGGCTCGCAGGGAACCCGTACGCGCCGATGGCGCCGCACCGGCGCACGGCTCTGTGCCCGGGAGCACCGTCGGCGCTCCCGGCACGGCGGCGGACGGCCCGTCCCGTGAGGGCGCCGGGGCCGACGGCGGCGCTCCCGGCGAGCGGGACGGCGGCGACCGGCCCGGATGGGATGCCTTCGCCCGGCCGGAGACGGGCACCGGTACGGCTCGTACGGGGCACGACCCGGCCCTCGCGGGCACGGCCCGGCCGGGCAGCGGCCGACAGGGCGGCGACGAGGCCCGGTGGCGGGGCGGCGGGGCCGAGAGGTCCGGGGCCGCCGACCGGCCGGAGCGGGACACCGCTCCCCGGACGGGAAGCGGCCTCCATGGCGCGCCCGGGCAGGCGGGGCAGACAGGTGACACCCGGCCGGACGCCGGGTCGTCCGGTCCCCGGGGAGCGGACACCGCACGCGGTTCCGGTACGGCCGCCGGGAACGGGCAGCCGGACACCGCGTCCGCCTCCGGGCCCGATGGGACATGGCGGTCGCCCACCGAGCCCGCGGGCTCCCCGACCGCGCCGCCTCTCCTGCCCCGATCCGGCAACTCCGCCACCGCGTCGACCGGTTCGGGGCCGGTCTCGTCCCACCAGCAGGGCACGGCGACGGCCTCCACCGGCCCGGCCGCCGGTGCTTCCTCCCCCGGCCGGGCGGACGGCGCCCATCCGCACACCCATCCGGACACCGACTGGGACGACGACGCCGACACCGAGCCGGTCCCGTCCGCCGCCGAACGGGCCAGGTCGCTCCTCATACCCGTGAGCGACCCCGAACCCCGCGCGCCCGCGAACCCCGCTGTCGCTCCTGTCCTGCCGGGCCGTCCGGTCGCGAACCGCCCCCAAGTCCGTGCCCCGGGCCCCGAGTCCGGTCCGGACGGCGGCCTCCCCTGCCCCTGGTGTGCCACTCCGAACCACCCCGACCGGCACTACTGCGGCCGCTGCGCCATGCCGATGGCGGGCGGCGACCGGCGCCCCTCGGGCCGGCAGCCCTGGTGGCGCCGGCTACCGGGCTTCCGGACCGAGGAGACCCCGTGGGCCGGCGACCGCCCCCGTCTGCGCCGCGGCTTCGGACACGTCATGAACTGGGTCGTCGGCGCCCTCGTACTCGCCCTGACCGTCACGCTCGTCCTCAACATCGGTGCCGGGATCGACGCGATCCGCGACCACTTCGCCAAGCGTGCCCCGGTGGTCCCGACCAGCGTCAAGGCGTCGCGCTCGTACGCCGGCCACGGTGCCGGGCTCGCCTTCGACAAGCTCAGCAACACCTGGTGGGGGCCGGGTGTCCCGCAGTCCGGAGAGGGCGAGTGGCTCGAGGCCCGCTTCGACCGGCCGACCCGTCTGCTGGACCTGATCGTCACCTCCGGCGTCTCGACCAAGGTGGACATGCTCCATGAGTCGGCCCTCCCCCGCAGCATCGACGCGCAGATCACCACGGCCGACGGAAAGACGAGCACCCGGACCATCACGCTCGACCAGAGCGCGGGCAGCCAGCGGCGCAAGTTCCGGGTCGAGGAGGTCGTCGCCGTGCGCTTCGTCCTGCGCTCGGCCTACGCCGCCGACGCCAAGAAGCAGGTGTCGATCGCGGAGATCGAGTTCTTCGGCCGCTCGAACAGCAACACGTCGTAACGGAGAGGGTCCCAACCGGCGAACACGCCACTGGACACGGCTCGACTCGGTTGGCCACGCTCGGTCGTCGCACCGGCCGGTTCACATGTGTGCGGCGCGGCGGGGACACGACGTAGCCCGTCACGCCCGCTCCCTCGCCGGCGCCGCGTCCTGGGCGCCGCGGGGG
The DNA here is from genome assembly GCF_003688995.1 of Streptomyces shenzhenensis. Classification (GTDB taxonomy): domain Bacteria; phylum Actinomycetota; class Actinomycetes; order Streptomycetales; family Streptomycetaceae; genus Streptomyces; species Streptomyces shenzhenensis_A. Next base: position 47,088 of record NZ_PENI01000046.1, read on the forward strand.
TACAGGGTGTCGTCCCCGCGGCCGAGGCACGCCGCGTCACCGCTGACAGGCGGTGAGATCCACAGAACTACGACCTGACTGGAAAACCTGACAGCGTCAGGAAAATCTCCCTCTGCTCAAAAACCCGGTGCCTCACTAGCGTCGTTCGCGGCGACGAAGAGCGCGGCGCCGCACCCCCTCTGACGGGGTGAAGCCGCGCTGCGGCGCATCGAGCCGGCCCCCGCCCGGCCGACGCCCCCTCGCCTGTGGCAGAGAGCATTGAAGGAGATCTCCCGTGTTCCAACGTATGGCCGAATCGGCGATTCGCCGATCCCGGCCGATGCCAGTCCTCGCCGACGGAGTACGAACGTGACCTGGACCATATTGGGTTCCTCGGGCACGGTCAGTGCCCGGGAACGCGCGATGCGCACGCTCTACGACGAAGACGCGAGTCCTCTGTACACCTACGTGCTGCGGCTGCTGGGAGGAGACCGGCACAGGGCCGAGGACGTGGTGCAGGAGACACTGCTGCGCTGCTGGCGCACTCAGGACGTGGGCGGCAGCGAGCCGCTGCGCCCGTGGCTGTTCCGGGTTGCCCGCAACATTGTCATCGACGAGTACCGACTGCGCATGACCCGCCCCCGAGAGGTCGGCGGCACCGCCTGGCTGGACGAGTTGTGGGCGAAGCCCGACGGAGTCGACCGGATGTTGTCGTCGATGATCCTCAAGGACGCGATCCGGAGGCTGCCGCCCAAGCACCGGGAGGTGCTGTACGAGATCTACTACGCCGGCCGGTCGACGCGCGAGGCGGCCCTCGTGCTCGGCGTCCCGCCGGGCACCGTCAAGTCGCGCCTGCACCACGCGGTGCGGGCGCTGCGCAGGGCCGTGAGCGTCCGGGAGACCGTCGCTGAGGAGGCCGGGGGGAAGCCCGACTGGGGGTACCCGTCCGTGGCGTGACACACGCTGCCGCCGTCGAGTTCTCCGCACCTCGCCCCACACCAAGCGTGTGATGGCCATCGTGGGCCGACAAGTTAGAGTCTTCGCCATGTTGACGTTCTCACCTCGATCTGGCCTTTTCCTCGGCAGACTTGACGAGAAACGCCACATTGACGAGTTGACCGGCGGGGCCGTCTCGGGCCGGGGCGGCGCGCTGGCGCTCAGAGGCGAGGCGGGCATCGGCAAGAGTGCGTTGCTGACCCATGCGGCGCACACGGCGTCAGCGTTCCGGATCATTCGCGCTTCGGGCTCGGAATTCGAGCGACATCTGCCGTACTCCGGATTGCATCAGCTGTGCGTGCCGCTGCTGCAGCACCTGGACGCTCTGCCGCACCGGCATCACGACGCCTTGCGGGCAGCCTTCGGTCTGGCCGAGGGAACGCCCGACCCGTTCCACGTCGGCCTCGCGGCCTTGGGATTGCTGACAACCGCGGCGCAGGAACGACCACTGCTGTGCCTGATCGATGACGCGCAATGGCTGGACAGAGCATCGTTGCAGGCCATGCTCTTTCTGGGCCGCCGGATCACGACCGACCCGATCGCCATGCTGTTCGCAGCTCGGTCGGGGGACGGCGCGGAGGAGCTCGACGAGCTACCGGGGCTTGTCATTCGCGGTCTGAACGACGACGACGCCAGGGTTCTGCTGACGAGGCGCAGCCCGTTCCCACTGGACGACCAGGTGCGCGACCGGCTGATCGCGGAGGCCCAAGGCAGTCCGCTCGCGCTGCTCGAACTGCCACGGGCCGGCGGCTTCGCGCCGCCCGATGCGTCCTCCGTACCGACCCGGATCGAGCATGGTTTCCGCACCAGGCTGACCGGCCTGACCGCGGAAGCCCGGCTTCTGCTCACCGTCGCGGCCGCCGACCCGACCGGAGACCCTGACCTGCTCTGGACGGCCGCACGCCACCTCGGCCTCGACCTGGCCCCGTCAAGCGCGGAGGCTGCCACGACCGGGCTGGTCGAATTCGGCCACCAGATCCGTTTCTGCCATCCACTCGCGCGATCAGCCGTGTACCGAGCCGCCCCGGCCCGTGAGCGCCGCCTGGCTCATGGCGCGCTGGCCGAAGCCACCGACCCGACGGGGGCGCCGGACCGGCGGGCCTGGCATCGCGCTCAAGCCAGCGCCGGCCCCGACGACGACATCGCCGCCGCATTGGAGCGGTGCGCGTCACGGGCGCGGGCACGTGGGGGCGTGGCCGCGGCGGCAGCGTTCCTCGAACGCTCGGTGGCACTGTCACTGGACCCCGAGCGCCGGATCGAGCGGACTCTGGCGGCAGCGGAGGCCCACTTCGACGCCGGGACGACGGACGTGACGGAAAGGCTGCTCGCGACTCTGGAGACCGCCGCTCTGGATGACCACCGGCACGCCCGAGTCGATCTGTTGCGGGGCCGGACGGCGTTCACCCGGCAACGCGACGACGTCGGCCCGATGCTCATGACGCGCGCCGCGCTACGGCTGTCCGCTCTGCATCCGCAGCAGGCACGCGATTCTTTCCTGGACGCCCTTGAGATGAGCCTGACCGTCGGCCGTGGCGGCGGCGTCATCCGCAAGGTGGTGGCCGCGGCCCGATCCGCGGCACCGGCATCCCGTTCCCCGGATCTGCTGGACGCGCTCATCGAGCTGGTCACCAACGGATACTCGGCTGCCGCTCCGCTCCTGCACCGGACTCTGCACGGCGAGCACGAGCCCTTGTGGTTGCGGCGGCCGGCCCTCGCATCCATGATCGCCATCGAGCTGTGGGATCCGAAGACCCATAGCGACATCGCCGATTGGCTGGTGAAGGACGGCCGTGCATCGGGTTCTCCGCTGCTGCTCAGGCTCGGCCTGGCGCAGAAGGCCATCGACGCCGTCATGCTCGGCGACCTCGGGCAGGCGATCGCCGCCACTGCCGAGGAGGCCGCGATCGCCGATGCCGCCGGCGTTCCTCCCCTCGCCCACCACCGGCTGCACCTGGCCGCACAGCGTGGCCACCGCGAGGAGTTCCGCAAGCTTGCCCAGGAGGCCGAGAACGCTCCGCACGGCGCGGGGCAGGTGACGAACCTCCACGCGACGACGGCCTTGCTCAACAACGGACTCGCCGATTACCCGGCCGCGTTGGCCGCGGCGCGCAGGGCCACCGAGCACGACGACGTCTTCCTCACCGGATCAGCCCTGCCGGAGCTCGTCGAGGCAGCTGTCCACTGCGACGACCGCGCTGCCGCGACGGAGGCGCTGACGTCGCTGACCGAACGCACCGAGGCCGGCGGAACCACCGCCGGCCTAGGGATCGCCGCCTATGCGCGAGGGCTCGTGACCGGCGTCGAGCACCACTTCCAGGAGTCCATCGAGCTCCTCTCCACGGACCGCCTGGCTCCCTACCTGGGCCGCGCACACCTGCTGTACGGAGAGTGGCTGCGCCGTGCAGGACGCCGCCGCGACTGCCGCGAGCACCTGCGCATCGCGCATGAGCTACTGTCCGGTGCCGGAAGCGAGGGCTTCGCCCAACGAGCCGCCAACGAACTGCGCGCCACCGGCGAAAGGGTCCGTACCCGTTCCGAGCAGCCCTACGAGAAGCTCACCATGCAGGAAGTCGCCATCGCCCGCCTCGTCGCCTCCGGTGCCACCTCCAACGAGGTGGCCGGCCAGCTCTTCATCAGCAAGCGCACCGTCGACGCCCACCTGCGCAACGTCTTCCGCAAACTCGGCCTCACCTCACGACGCCAGCTCAAGGACCATCCCGACCTACTCATCCACGACCGATTCACGTAGATATCCGCCTGGCGGGTACGGCAGTATCCCGACCGGATCCCCCAACCTCGTCACGCCCTCCTGCCGACGCCTTTCGGAATACGGTGATCGAGTGTCAGGTCGCGGGTTCGACTGCCACGTTCAGGTAGTCGAGACCTCGCAGCCCGTTGTTGATCAACGGTCGGTGTTCGAGGATTTCGAAGCGGGCGACCCGGTCGGCGAGCCTTTCCAGCAACGCGCTCATTTCCAGCCTGGCGAGGTGCATCCCGACGCACACGTGCTCGCCCCGCCCGAAGGCAAGGTGGTCCGAAGGGCGGCGGGCGATGTCGAAGCGCGTCGGGTTCGGATAATGGCGCCCGTCGCGGTTGGCGGAGGCATAGAGCAGCGCGACCCGTGACCCGGCAGCCAGCGGAACTCCGCCGATCTCGTGGTCTTCGGTGAGCACCCGGCTGAACTGCGGCACCGGGGATTCCAGGCGCAACGACTCATTGATCGCGTGCGGAATCAACGAGCGGTCCTCACGCAGCAGATCCCACTGGTCCGGGTTCTGAGCGAACAACGCGACCGCGTTGGCGAGCGCCAGGATCGTCGTGTCCAGGCTGGGCGTGACGTAGTCGAGCATCATCACCGGGCACTTGTCCCCGGGGATCTCGCCACGCTCGGCGGCCTCGTAGAGCTGCGCCGCCCAGCCGTCGGGGTCGATTTTTCCCGGCACGGCGTCATACATGGCGAATGCAATGAACTCCTCGACGGCCGGCCCCGCCGCGGCTGCCCGTTCGTCGGCGGGTCCCTGGGTGTTCCAGATGGCCGCGGCCCACTCCAGCATTTTCTCCCGTCCGTGATCGGGAAGCCCGACCAGGTCCGACACCACGGTCATGGGCAGGTACTCCGCCAGTTCGGTGACGACCTCGAACCGACCCCGGCCGACAACCCGCGCGACGACCTCGTCGGCTTCGGCCTCGATCCGCGGAGTCACCTCGCGCATCCGGTCCGGCCGCAGCGGCCGCCCCAGCACCGAGCGCATCGCCGTGTGCTCGGGCGGATCGCTGCACAGCGTGATCCCCTCCAGTCGGGCGTTCACGTCCGGATCCACGAACACTCCACGCGCTGACGAGAACGTCTGCCAATCCATCAGTGCCGCGCGTACCTCGTCGTAGCGGGGCAACGCGTAGAGGTCGTAACGGGACAGGTGCACCACAGGCCCGAGAGCCCGAAGTTCGGCATAGATCTCGTACGGGTCGGTGCGCGCCGATTCGGTGTAGAGATCGACGTCGCTGACAGGTATGTGGGACAACGGTCCTCCAGGGGACGGGCGTAGCGAACACGGCGACGAGCAACTGGCCACCTCGGGGCGGAGGCCGACGCGTTGAAGGCCAAACCGTGTACGTCCGGAGCGAGAACTCTCCCGCGACGGGGGCACCCTTCGCGTCGGCAAGAACTACGTAACGTAGACGTACGGCCGGAACGATCAGCCGCGCCGGCCTACGGAACGAGGCGAGCGACGCGGTGGTGTGCCGAGGTTCCTGCCTGTCACGGCCGCCCGCAGTGGTCTAGGTAATTTGCGCCGACGCGAAGATGCCCTGCGGCGCGGGACGGTTTCCCCATGAAACGACGCACAGCGCTGAAGGCCCTCGGACTCGGCATCGGGGGCGCGGTTGTCCTCACTGGCGGTGGTTACGGTGTCTACTATGCCGCCGCGAAGCAGGACACGGTCGGCAAGATCGCCTTCGACAAGGCCCTGCCGATCCCGCCGCTGGCAGAGTCGGAGATCAGCACGCCGGGCGCCCGGGTGTTCACGCTCGGCATCCAATCGGGCAGGACCCGGTTCAAGGCCGGGCCGGCCACCCGCACCTGGGGTGTGAACGGTCCGTACCTCGGTCCGACGATCCGCGCGCGGCGCGGCGAGCAGGTCGAGTTCGTCGTGCGCAACGGCCTGGATCAGGACACCTCGCTCCACTGGCACGGGATGCACCTGCCCGCGGCCATGGACGGAGGACCGCACCAGGTCGTCCCGGCCGGAGACACCTGGCGACCGCGGTGGGTGATCGACCAGCCCGCATCGACGCTCTGGTACCACCCGCACGTCCACGGCTCGACCGCCGACCACATGTACCGGGGCCTCAGCGGGCTGTTCATCGTTGACGACGAGAACTCCGAGGCGTCGAAGCTGCCGTCCGAATACGGCATCGACGACATCCCGATGATCGTCCAGGACCGTGCGTTCGACGGGGACAACCAGTTCGAGAAGCGGGTGCCGCTGGGCGGCACGCTGGGCGTGATCGGCGACGAGGTGCTCGTCAACGGCACGCTCGGTCCGTACGTCGACGTCACGACCGGACTCGTACGGCTGCGGTTGCTCAACGGCTCCAACGCGCGTCTGTACAACTTCGGGTTCTCCGACGACCGGCCCTTCTCGCTGGTCGCCACCGACGGCGGCCTGCTCGCCGAACCGTGGAGCACCGAGCGCCTGTACCTCTCGCCGGGTGAACGCGCCGAGATCGTGGTGGCCTTCAAGCCGGGGGAACGGGTCGAACTGCGTTCCTACCCCTCCGAGTACGGCGGCACGCTGGGACGGGTCGATGGCTTCGACGACCGCCTCGACATCTGCCAGTTCCGGGCCGCGGCCACCCTGTCCGACGGCGCCGAAATCCCTGCCGCGCCCGGTGTCGCACCGGACCTCGCCGGTGAAAAGGTCGCGCAGGAACGCTCCTTCGTGCTCGCGTCGGACCAGATCAACGGGCGGTCGATGGCGATGGACCGCATCGACTTCGGTGTCCGGGAGGGCACCGTCGAGGTGTGGGACGTGGTCAACGACAACGGATTCCTGCACAACTTCCACGTCCACGATGTGCAGTTCCAGGTGCTGACGGTTGACGGCGGGAAGCCGGAACCACACCTGCGCGGCTGGAAGGACACCGTCCTGCTGGCACAGGGGAAGCACTACCGGCTGGCGATGCGCTTCCGCGGCCACACCGACCCGAACACGCCGTACATGTACCACTGCCACCTGTTGCAGCACGAGGACAACGGCATGATGGGCCAGTTCGTGGTCCTGGGCGAAGGCGAGAAGGTCGGAGTCGTACCGCAGACACACCAGCACTCCTGATTGGCCGTGACCTCCCGCAACCGCATCGCGGCCGAACTCGCCAACGCTTCCTCCCGGGCATCCGGGGCGCGTCGGCGGCCCTGCCGACTTCGAGTTCCTTTGCGGTGCCTATCGGTTGGACCGCGGTCAGGTGCACCCGTACCTTGCGGCGATACCGGACCTGCTCGTGGTGTCTGCCGACCATGAGCAGCGCGGCGCATCCCCTTCTGGAAAGCTGGCCCCACTGACGCAGGGACCACTACCGGCGCCAGCGTGACCAGTTCAGCAGGTGCGCGCGAAGCGACTGGCCGACCCGGCGGTTCCCGGCGAGGCGAGGCGCCAGGAACCGGCGGAATCGACCCTCCTGCCCGTAGGCGGCGTCCGCAGCCACTCAGGCCAGAGGGAGATCAGAGGCCAGGGCCCGCAGCACGAGGCGCCTGGCCAGCTCTCCCTTGGTGGCGAAGCCGCGTTCGTCGGGGACCCTCGCTGCCCGCCAGCGCTCCCGGTCGTCCGTACCCGGGCTGGATCCGCCGCACGGCCCGACGACGACGCCGCTCTTTGGACATGTCCCTGTTCCCGTTACTCGCTCGGCTCCGCCGCGCAGGCGAGGTCCTGCGGCGGGCGTTGCCCAGTGGTCAGGAATGCCGTCACCGCGTCGTTCGCGCACGTGTTGGGGCCGAACGGATAGACGCCGTGGCCGCCCTGGTCGGCCGTCACCATCGTGGCCCGCTTCCCGAACGCGTTCCGCAGCTTCTGGGCGCCGGCCAGCGGTGTCCCCGGGTCGCGTTCGTTCTGCACCATGAGCACGTTCGACGGGCCCCGGTCACCGATGCGTACCGGCGGTTCGACCCTCGTGTCCGGCCAGAACGCGCATGGTCCGATGCTGGCCGTGGACCCGCCCAGCATCGGGTACTTCAGCCGGTCGACCGCGACGTTGCGCTGATACTTCTGGACCGTTCCCGGCCAGCGCGTATCACCGCATATCACTGAAAAGCGGGAGGCCAAGAGGTTCTCTATGTTCTCCGGCAACGGCAGTGCGGGCGGCAGAGGCCGGTCATTCTCGAGCGCTTGCCAGGTGGCGGCCAGCAGGGGCATGGTCGCATCGCTGTAAAGGTACTCGAACGTGAGCCCGCGGAACCACGTCCCGTCGATGCCCTGGACCGGCTTCGCCTCCAACCGCTTCGCGAGGTCGAAGAACTTCGCGGTCACCTGCTCCGGCGTGGTGCCCAGACCGTACTCGGGACGCGCGGCCGCGAACGCCGCGAAGTCCGGGAACCGGTCCTCCATTCCACGGGCGAACAACCGCATGGCCGTAACGTCGTAACCGCCCGGGCCCAGGTTGCTGTCGAGCACGACCCGGTCGCCGCGCTTGGGGTACATCGTCGCGTACACCGCACCGAGGTAGGTGCCGTACGAATGACCGAGGTACGAGAGCTTCGGCTCGCCCAGCGCCACCCGGATCCGGTCCAGGTCGCGCGCGGTGTTCGCGGTGGTGGTGTACGGCAACATCCACGCCGTCCGCGAGGTGGCGCACTGCTCGGCGACGGTCCGCGCGTACCTCACCTCCCGCGTGACATCGGCCGCGGTGTGCGCGTACGGCGGGAAGTTGCCGCGTGCCTGCTGTTCCGGCATCAGATCGCAGGTCACCGGCGCGCTGCGGCCGACACCGCGCGGGTCGAAGCCGATCACGTCGTAGGAGTCCAGCACCTTCTGGGGGAGCCCTGAGCCGGCGAGAAGGGCCGGGTAGTCGAGTCCCGTACCGCCGGGGCCGCCTGGATTGGTCAGCAGCACGCCGCGGCGCTGCGCGGGGTTCTCGCTCGCCAGTCGCGAGATCGCGATCTCGATCTGCCGGCCGTCGGGATCCCGGTAGTCCAGGGGGACTTCGAGCGTCGAGCACTCGAGGCGGGGCGAGGCGATGTCCTCCGGGCACGGTCCCCACCGCACGGTGTCCGGCGTCGCCGCCACCGACACCCCCGGAAGCGCGGTTACCGCCAGCGCGGTGGCGGCCAGGGCGAGGGAGAGTGTTCTGCGCATCTGATGTCCTCCTGAAGGGGCGCATGGGGACGCCGGAACGAGGGCTCGGAACGCCCGCTGTCAGGTCCTGCCGGCCCGTGGATGCCGGCCGGACAGGACGTGGCCGCGTGCCGGATTGCGTCAGGCCGTTTCTCGGCAGCGGATTTCTCCGGCATCACCGGCCCGCCCGGCGTCCGATTCCCGGTGAGTGTGTGCCCAGCCACCGAGCACCGTCGCGACGAGCGCGATGGATCCGAGAAGGGTCACCCGGCCGGCAAGGCCGCCCGGGACCCAGTCGAAGATGCCCCACAGCAGCTCGGAGTCCTGGTTGAGCAGACCGCGGATCACCGCTTGGGCGGCCAGGGCCGTGATCGCCATCCCCACCGCCTCAAGGGCTCCGAAGCCACCCTCGCGCATGGTGCTTCTCCGTCTCGTGTCCGGTTGTCTCGGCACGTGAACGAGTCTGTCCGTGCGGCGCGGCCTCCACATCAGCCCGACGGCTCGAAAGGCCTTCGACCACAGGCGAGACGGTCATTCGACTTTGGTCCAGGGCGTCTCATCCCTCGGTCCGACTCACCGGACATACGGTGTCGCGATAATGACCAGGTGGACACGGACGTAGCACCATGGCTCGGGTGGTGGCCGCAGGCCTGGCGGCTGGCAGCGGCCGCGGCAGTGGGCATACCTGTCTGGCTCGCCACCGGTGTGCTGCTGAAGTGGCAGGCGGCCGGAACGGGCTCCTGGTTCCTGATCGGTGATCCGCTGGTGGCGGTCGGCTGCTTGACGGCGCTCGTGTGGCGGCGGCGGTTCCCGCTCGCCGTCGCCATGACGGTCGCGATCGCGTCGACCGCGTCGACACTCGCCACCGGCGCCGCGCTCATGGCGCTGGGTTCGGTCGCCACCCGTCGCCGTCTTGTGGAGATCGGTGCCGTCGGGATGGCCTACGTGACCGCGTCACAGTTCGCCGTCGGGCTCTACCCGGTCCAGGGCCCGAGCCCGCCCGGCCCGCTGTGGGCACTGCTCACGTTCCCGGCACTGACCGCGGGCATCGCGGCGGCCGTGGGCATGGCCATCGGCGCGCGGCGTGCCGAAGTGCGGTCCCTGCGGGACCGGGCGGAGAGCGCGGAACGGGAACAGACCGCGCGAGCGGCGCAGGCACGGGCCCTGGAACGCAACCGGATCGCGCGCGAGATGCACGACGTGCTCGCGCACCGGATCTCCCTGGTCGCCATGCAGGCCGGGGTGCTGGACCACCGCGGCGACCTCACAGTCGAGGAGAACCGCGTGCTGGTCCGCTCCATCGCCGACAGCTCCCATCAAGCCCTGGAGGAACTACGGGATGTCCTCGGTGTGCTCCGGGCCGACCCGACCCGCCCGGAACCACCACAGCCCTCCCTCGACCGCATCCCCGAACTGGCAGCCGACGCCCGCGCATCCGGACTGGACGTCACACTGACCACCAGCCTGACGGCAGATCCGCCCGACGTCGTAGGGCGAACCTGCTACCGGATCGTCCAAGAAGGACTGACCAACGCCGCCAAACACGCCCCGGGCGCACACATACACATCACCCTCGAAGGAACAGAAGGCGACACACTAGAGGTCAGTGTCCGCAACTCCCCAGCCATCACAAGAAACGTGCGACCGCCGGCGTCGGGATTCGGCCTGCTCGGCCTCGGCGAACGAATCACCCTCGCCGGCGGAACACTCGACCATCACCCCACACCCGACAACGGATACGTCCTCACCGCACGACTACCCTGGCCGAACCCCACCCACGAAAAGAGAACATGAGTGGACAACGAGCGGGAGCCGGTGCGCGTCGTCATCGTCGACGACGAACAGCTGGTGCGCGTGGCGCTGCGGCTTGTCATCGACGGCGAACCGGACCTGACCGTCGTCGCGGAGGCCGCCGACGGGGACGCCGCAATCACCGTGGTGGATGAGCAGCGGCCGGACGTCGTGCTGATGGACGTGCGGATGCCCGGCCGTGACGGTCTCAGCGCGACCCGGGAAATCCTCACCCGCCGGGCGCCACCCCGGGTGCTCATGCTGACCACGTTCGACTCCGATGCTCTGGTGCTCGGCGCGCTGGACGCAGGAGCACTCGGGTTCGTCCTCAAAGACACCCCACCGCCGCGGATTCTCGATGCGGTGCGGACCGTCGCGGAGGGCAACCCCGTACTGTCTCCAGCGGCCACGGCACGGGTGATCGCCGCAGCCACCGGTCCACGGTCCTCCTACGCTCGCGACTCGTCCCGCGAAGCCGCACGGAAGCAGCTGGCCGCGCTGACCGAACGAGAACTCGAAACGGCCCGGGCCATCGCGGACGGGCTGGGCAACCCGGAGATCGCCCGGAGGCTGCACATCAGCATCGCGACCGTCAAGGCACACACGGGCAACCTGTTCGCCAAGCTGGCGGTCGAGAACCGGGTACAGATCGCGCTCCTGGTCCGCGACGCGGAGGAATGACGGACCCCGCGACGAGGCGAACCTCAAACGGACTCAGGCCCCTTCAGCGGCAGGTCGAGCTGCTGGGCACCATGGGCGTCCTCGGACAGGCGGCGCAACTCATCCCGCTCGGACTCGCTCAGGCCCCCGGCTGCCTCCGCGTCCGCCCGGGCCCGGGCGCGGTGGGCCCAGTTCTGCAGCGTGCTCGGCTGCACACCCAAATCCCGCGCGACCTCCGCGGCCGCCTTACCGATCTCCGTGACGATCCGCACTGCCCCGCCGAGGCCGTCGCGGCCAACCGGGCGGACGGACGCCGTCCGCCCACTACGGCCGAGCTCATCCGGAAATGCCTCGTCAGCGCAAGACGATGCCCGTGTCCGAGGCACGAAGCGCCTCAGCCAGGAGGACCGCACCAGGGCCCGCCAGCCAGCGGTCGAAGCGCAGTAGGAAGGGGAACTCCGCGCGCAACGCGTCGAGGTTCGCGTTTCCCGCCAGCCTGCCGTCGTCTACGAGTGCTTCCAACTTGCCGAGGACCTCGTCCTGTGCCGACAGCGTCGCCGGCAGGCGGCTGTAGCTGATCGTCCGACCAGCGGCCTGGGTCAGATGCTCGGCCAGGTCATTGCCGGTGAGCGCGTCACCGGCAATCTCCATGGTGCGGCCGACGTAGCGATCGGGTGAGCCGAAGACCGCGGCGACGATGCGGCCGATATCGCGTACCGCGATGAACTGCATGGCCTGGTCCGGGCGCATCAAGAAGGACAGGTGTCCCCGGTCGAGGCCCGTTCCGGGGGTCACGAGGAGCTCCATGAACGTGGCCGGCCGAATGATGGTGCCGGCGATGTCCAGGTCCCTGACATGGGCCTCGATACGGCTCTTGGTGTCGAGATGGGCAACGCCCGTTGTCGAACCAGCGGTGACCGCCGAACTGTAGACGAGGTGGGCGACGCCGCAGTGCTCGGCGGTCTCGGCCACGGCCGCGCCGAAGCGGACCTCGTCCTCGTTGGTCACGTCGGCGCCGGCCTGGCCGGAGTTCGGCTGGACACTGAAGACGCCATGGGCGCCGGAGAAGGCCGCGCGGAGCGACTCCGAATCACCGAGGTCACCACGCACGGTTTCCACGCCGACGGCGGACAGGGCCCGGGCCCGGTCACCGGACGGGTCCCGCACGACCGCGCGCACCCCCCAGCCGTCGGCCCGCAGCGCCGCGGCGACCGCTCCTCCCTGCTGGCCCGTAGCGCCCAGGACGACCACGGTTTTGTTGATGTTGGTCACGCCGACCACGCTGCGCCATCGGCGATCACGACCGTGTTCCTGATGAACATTGCTGATCCTTCCTGAGGTCGTGCGAAGTCAGTCGGAGACGTGCTGGTCATAGGCGTACTCCGGAACTCGGACGGGATGGTTCGTACCGGTGTCCGTTACGCTAAAACCTGACGCCGACGTCAGGTGCAAGCGGGACATGGAGTCGAGTCAGGAGGTCGGGATGCGGATCGGCGAGGTCACCGCGAAGGCAGGCGTAAGCGTCAGGGCGCTGCGCTACTACGAGCAGCAGGACTTGCTCCAATCCTCCCGAAATCCGGGTGGCCAGCGCTGGTATCCGGACGATGCCGTCGAACGGGTCAGGCTGATCCGACAGTTCTACTCCATGGGCTTGACCAGCAGAACCATTCGCGAGGTGCTGCCGTTCGCTGACTCCGGTGGGGCGTCACCGGAACTGCTGGAGCTGCTCGCGGCCGAACGCGACCGCCTCGACCGACAGATGACGGACCTGCGGAACGTGCGCAGGCGGCTGCACGACTGCATCACCGAGGCGCGCAATCATGACGGAACAGGAAGTTCATCCTGAAGCAGGGGGCTGCGGCCCGAGTGGGCAGTTGACACGTCGGCGGCGATGCCTTGGCCCCGTTGGGAGTTGGCCCCGCCCATAGGGCAGGACCATGCGCTGCATACCGGCTGTCGCCCGCTGATCACCTGTCGGTGGTCCCGCCCCCGGCCGCAGAGGTTGTCGCTCCTGGGCAGCAGGGACCCTTCAGGCCGTCAGTTCGACTGGTCGCCTACGGGTCCGCAGGAACATGCTGGTTCGATCTTGCATGCCTCAGGGTCGAGAAACGCGGTGATGTCGTCCGGTGTGCGGAATCGGGCCGTGGAGGCGGTGACGGTGAAATCGTGGGCTTCGAGGAGCGGGCGGACGCCTTTCACTGCGCGGCTGATGGTCATGGCGGTGGTGTTGAAGAGTCGGCCGAGGAGCTCCTGGCGGGAGTGTCTCCGCAGGTAGAGGATGGTGACCAGGATCTGGTCGGCGGGTGTGAGGGTCGGTTTGCGGCCTGAGCCGCGGGCGACGCGGCGTGGTCCGCCGCGGGCTGCATGGCGGACCCGCTCGCGGTGCTCATCCAGCCGGGGAATCAGGGTGTGGGTCAGGTCGCTGAGCTGTTCACGGGTCATGCCGGTCAGCTCGGGGTGTCGCAGGTCGTGGGGGGTGAGGGAGTCGGAGTCGCCAGCTACGGTGCTCATGGCCTCAAGCCTCTTGGTTCCGGGTGGGGTGTCGGGTCGGTGTGAGGATCCGTCACCGGGAGAAACATGGCAGGTCAGGGGGCGGACCGTCTCCGCAGTGCAGCGTCGAGTGCGTCCAGGGTCCATGCCCAGGATTCCTGTGCGGCGATGTCCGTGTGATCGAAGGCGCCGGCTGCCTCCAGGGTGGCGTAGCCGTTGAAGACACTGCCCAGCATGCGGACCGCGTGTGTCTGGTCCGGTTCGGCCAGGTCGTAGCCGCGCAGGATCGCCCGCGTCATCTGCGCGTGCCTGGGGCCGGCGCTGGCTGCGGCGGTCTGCGGGTCCAGTCGGTATCGGGCTGCTTCGTACCGGCCGGGGTGCGCGCGGGCGTAGTCCCGGTAGGCGTTCGCGAAGGCTGTCAGAGCGTCCTTGCCCGCGCGGCCTGCCACGGCGTCTGCGACCCTGTCGGCCATTTCCTTCAGCGCGAACAGCGCGATCCGGGTCTTGAGCTCGTGGGAGTTCTTCAGGTGCGAGTACAGGCTCGCCGGCTTCACGTCGAAACGCCTGGCGAGCGCCGACAGGGTCACCTGGTCGAAACCAGCTTCATCGGCGAGCTCCGCACCCGCGAGCGTCAGCCGCTCCGGGCTCAGTCCTGCCCGAACCATAACCATCACTCACCCTCAAAGATCCTACGCCAAGTATGCATATACCTATAAGCCATCGGCAAATCGCAGAGTGACGTAGCGAGGGCGCGGGGAAATCTGCGGGACGGTGAGCGTGGCGGCGGCACAAGGCAGGCGGACGTACGGGCCCCGCAACCGCGACTCGCACAAACGGTCATGGGTGAGAGACCTCGAAGACCCTGTGCCGGCTGCCGTGGGCCGTGGTGTCGAGGAAGTGGTCCTATTCGGGCAGTCGGGCAAGGATCGCCTCCAGGCCGAAGGTGAAGCGGTCCTCGAAGGCATCCTGCCGCATGTGCGCGACGACCCGGTGCGGTGCTGGGTGCGTGCCGGCGTCCACGGCCCGGGCCCAGCCGGTCGTCGAACCGGTCGGGCGCGGCCTGTTCCTCCTGGACCAGCCCCCCGACCGCGTCGGCCATGAGCTCCAGCAGTGGCGTGCACCACCCATTCATCAGCGAGGGAATGCCGCTGCCCGGCGGGCAGTTCGGCCTACTGGATTCCCGGCTGGACTTCCGCCGCCTGCCCAGCCCCTTCCCCTATACGCTCGCCTTGCCGCAGGAGCGCGCCGAGGCCCTGCTGGAGCAGCAGGCTCTCGAACTGGGGGCGACCATCCTGCGCGGTCACGAGGTCACCGGCCTGAGCGAGGGGCCCGACCGGGTCCGCGTGTACCTCCGAACCCCCGACGGCCCTTCCCGGATCGAGGCGGCCTACCTGGTGGGCTGCGACGGCGCACACAGCACCGTGCGCAACAACAGCCGGCATCAGCTTCCCCGGCACTCCGTCCACCGTGCTCGGCTGGCTCGGCGACGTCGTCCTCGATGAGCCCCCGCCCCAGGCCACAGCTACTTCGGCCCGACCGGCACCCTGATGGCCGCCCCGCTGTCCGGCGGCCTCCACCGCCTCGTCGGCATCGTCCCCCGCGACATCACCACCACCTGGCCCGGCGACCTGGCCCTGGAGGAGCTGCGCGAGAACGCCATCACCATGGCCGGGACCGACTTCGGCATGCGCCATCCTGTCTGGCTCTCCCGCTTCGGCAACGCCACCCGTCTGGCCACCCAGTACCGGCACGGCCGCGTGTTCCTCGCCTGCGACGCCGCACACCAGCACTTCCCCGCCGGCGGAGTCGCAGCCGCGCCCAGGTCGCCCTCATGACCGCCTTCACCCCGGAAGGGCTCGCCCTGCGCGGCCTGCTCAGCCAACTGACCACCAATCTGCCCGAGTTCAACGACCGACTCGCCGCACAGGTCAGTTCCCTCGCCGTCGACGACACCGGCCTGTTCGCCTTACTGTGCGCCGACAGCTACTTGCTGCGCGACCTCACCAGCAGCCCGGACCGACCCCTCCGCCACCTCGCCCGGCCCGGCTGCGCGTGCACACCGGCACCACCACCTGCTCCCGGCCGACTGGGCAGGCATACGCGCCACCCTCATCCGCCCCGACGGTCACGTCGCCTGGGCGAGCGGCGACAGCCACGGCACCGCGCTCGTCAACGACCTCACCTCCGTCCTCGCCACCACCCACCGGAAGTGACCCGGCCCACAACCGACTTGCGAGTCCGCCGTACTGCCCGCCTGGCGAGGACACGCGCCCTGCGGTTGCTGGTCTTCCGCATCACCGCGACGAAGAGCGGCACGGAGCACACTACGAGCGGTGGCAACAGCAGCAGTGCGCCAAGCCCCATCATGACGCTCGGCCCCGGCGGCAGGACTGTGAGGGATGCGGACCATGGGCTGAAGCTTGAGCGGCCCTTGGAGGACGAGGAGAGCTTCGTACTTTCGGCCGACCTCCAGGCCTCACATTCCACCTTCTGACCGAACCGGGCCGGGCCGTCGTGCGTGAACGATAGGTCATGCACGACAAGCAAACCACCTACCTGCAGGAGTTGCCGTGATGCCCTCCCTGACCAGTCCCTTCGCCAAGTTGCTGCTGACAGCCTCAGCCCTGTCGTTGACCGCCGTCACTGGCTGCGGTGTGTTCGGAGGGAGCTGGGACGTCAAGCTCGAAGTGATAGGTGAGGGAAGCGGTAACATCAGCTACGCCTTCTCCGGCGACAATGACGGCAAGTCGGAGAACGGTGTGAAGCTGCCCTGGAGCAAGAGCCAGAACGTCGGGTATGGCTTCAACGACGTCGCCGTCACCGACGCGGCACCGGGCACAGTCTGCCGTATCTACGTCGACGGGAAGCTCAAGGACGAGCAGCGGAAGCCGGATGCCAAGGGCACGGTGGGATGCTTTGTCAATCTGCAATGAGTGCGTTCCTCGGGAGCGACACCGGACTTCATGGAACTGCTGCCAGTAGTGCACGGCAGCCGAGGGCAAGTCAGCGACGCGAACTCACGCCACAGAGGGCGAAGTTGATGCATCAACTGAAGCGAGCTAAGGTGACGTACGTCCTGACTGACAGAACTCCCGTCGAGTCGAGCGGAATCGACCCCAGGAGGAGGTCACATGGCGATCGAAGTGAGCGACATGGCCGAGCGAACCTGGATCCGGCCCGACAACGTCACAGCTGATCGGCCGGCCGAAGTCCGCTCCTCGCCATGAGATCCGTGTCACCGGCGTGCGGAGGAACCGCCGTTCCTCTCGCCATCACCTGGCTGGTATGGGGAACAACCTATCTGGCGATCGCGTTCGGGCTGCGCGGTACGGAACCCCTCACGCTCAGCTCGGTCCGGTTTCTGACAGCGGGTCTGCTGCTGTGGGGCTTGGCCGAACGCCGCCACGAGCCGCGGCTTACGGCACCTCGGCGACGGCGAGCCACGCTCGTCGGGGTGCTGCTCTTCTCCGTGGGCATGGGCGGCGTGGCGTTGGCCGAGGAGTATGTCGACTCGGGCACGACGGCCCTGTTCATCGCCACGGTTCCGCTGTGGAGCGTGTTGCTGAACACCGCAAGGGGACGGCGGACGCGCGGCGCGGAATGGGCGGGGGTCTGGCTCGGCCTGGCGGGCGTCGCCGTGCTGTCGGCCGGACTCGGACGCGGCGAGCTGACGGGCGCAGCGATCCTCCTGCCGGCCGCCATCTGCTGGGTACTGGGCTCCCATCTGGACGACCACTCTGCCGGAATGCGTGGACCAGCCGCGCAGATGCTCGCGGGCGGCGCGGTACTGGCGGTGGCGGCCGCCGTCCGGGGCGAGTTTGCCTCACCGCCGCGGCCGACCTGGGGTGCCGTCTTCGCCCTCGCCTACCTCGTGGTCTTCGGATCCCTTCTGGCGATGGCCGCCTACCGCCACCTCACCGCCCACACCAGCCCGGCTTTGGCCACGAGCTACGCCTTCATCACCCCGGTGATCGCCGTCCTGTCCGGCGTCCTCTTCCTGGACGAACCCCTCACTCCCCATGTCCTGGCCGGAACCGCCCTCATCGTCGTCGCCGTTTTCACCACCCTCCTCACCAGAAGCCGGCCTGCTGCCGGACCTACGACGACCGTGCCGGGTCATCCTGAAGCAGTACGTACGCGGCGGCGTCCAACAGCGTGAGCGGCGCAGCCGAGCTGAGGACGCCTCCTTCAGATTCCGTTCGCGGCTGAGTGCGCCGGCTGCCGTGCCTGGTTCCGGAACTGTGCGGGCGATGAGCCGACCACCCGGCGGAACGCGGTGCTGAACGCGCTCTCGGACAGATAGCCCGTGGCCCGTGCGAGCTCGGAGATCGACAGGGTGTCGCGGGCGAGGGCGTCGCGCGCCAGGCTCATGCGCCATTGGATCAGGTACTCCAACGGCGGGACCCCGACGTGGCTCTTGAATGCCTGGGCGAACGCGGAACGCGACATGTGGCTGATCTCGGCGAGCTCCTTGAGGCTCCAGGAGTGGGCCACGTCCGCGTGCACGGCACGCAGGGCGGCACCGATGCCGTCCTCGTTCAGGGCGCCGAGCCAGCCGGTGGGCCGGTCTGTCTGACCGGCGTGAGCACGCAGCATGTGCACGAGCAGGATCTGTGCGAGGTGGTTCTGCACCAGTGGGCCGCCGGCGGCGGCGATCCCGACCTCGGTGGCCAGGAGATCGATCAGCTGCGCGAGCCGCCCGCCATGGGGATCGCCCACGTGGACGGTTACCAGCGGCGGCAGAAGATCCGTCAGGAGGGCCGCGTTCTGGTCGTCGAACGCGATGTGCCCGACGCAGAGGTAGAGGTCCTCCTCGGACTCGGGGCCGATCCGCACGAACCCGTCCTCGGCACCCGCCCACACCTGCTCCGCAGGGCGCGGGCTCGCGTCGAGCGTGCTGGCCAGCACGTAGGGCGGCGGGTTGCCCAGCATGAAGGTGTCACCCTCTCGCAGGAGCACCGGCTCGTGCCCATCGAGGATCAACCAGCACGTGCCGCGCACGAGGCCACCGATCCGCACGTGCAAGAACGTGTCGAAGCGCAACGCCCACTCACCCGCGGCCCGGAGACTGGGCCCGATCACCGTGCGCGGCCGGAGCAGGCCGATCGCGTCAGCCACTGGATCCCGGAATCCGAGCACCGACGACACCTCCTGGACGATGCGTAAAGAAGTCTGGACTTTGCATCAGAGATAGTATCCCCGATCTCCCGCAGTATCGATGTCGGACGGATCGGCTACGAGAAAGTTTTGGAGACACCCACATGGGACAGCTGGAAGGCAAGACGGCGGTGGTCACCGGGGGCAGCGCCGGTATCGGTCTGGCGACCGCCGTTCGGCTGGCGGACG
>NZ_PENI01000047.1 GCF_003688995.1 Streptomyces shenzhenensis
GCCAAAGCGGTCCCTGAGACATAGTCCGAGATGGTGGAGCTGGACGGCATGACGCCGGCCTCCCAGGGCAAGGTGCCCAAAGACAGCCGGGACCGGGGAGTGACAACCGTGAACGAGACCCCGGCACGCACCACAGACCAGGGATGACCACAGCGCGGCAGCACCGCAGGCTAGGACACCTGGAAGCACTCCCACGGGAAACCGCACTGCCGCACACCCACCCCCAACACCAAGGAACAACCGCGCATCCCGAAAGCACCGAGTGAGGCGGACCAGCTGTGCAACACCCACACCGAACACCCCACCAACGACACCACCCTCCACACCCACGAAACCAGCCACCACAACCCGAAAGCCACAACCCGCCAGGCCAAAAGAACTCAGAGAGCTGACACAAGCACAACGCACACAACCGAATTGATAACCAACCCTACAACCACCCACACACAGCCACCCGAAACCCCACGACAACACCCAAAACCAGCGTTTCAGAATTGAGTGGGATTCCCCGCACCATCAGCAGCACCCACAGGACACTCAAGGCACAACCACCCCCACAACCAGATCCTCGTGGCCATGCCAACCCCGGGCACGCTCGCACACACCACCCAGACATGACACCCCGTGGGACACCGCTCCCAGCTTCAAACGGCAGCACCGCTGAATACAGGAAAACCAGGACGCCGCGGCCGGTGTGGCTGACGAGTTGGTGTTCTGGTTCTGGGTTAGTTGGAGGTCGCTGTGGTGGTTTCGCGTAGGTGGGATGCTGTTCGGGACAGGCCGATGGCCGCTGCTGCGGGGGCGCACCAGGACAGTAGTAGCGCGGTGATCAGTTCGGCCGCTGTGAGCCCGTTGCTCGCCAGGATGAAGATGAGGCTGAGGGCGGGAACGGTGATCAGCGGTGCCAGCATCAGTACCGTCGCGCGTACCTTTTCCGGGCGCATCCACTGGGGGGACTTCCAGATCCGCCAGAGACCGGCGACCGCGGCGGCCAGGCCGAGGATGCCGATCACCGGGACGGCGGTGAGCGGGAACGCCAGGACGACGAGGGCCAGTGTGACCCGGGTGCGTGTCCGGCTCTCCGGTCGGGGTCCGGCGGGGAGGCTGGGTTCCTCTGCCAGGGCTGCGTCCGCGATGGCCCCGGGGTCGCCGAGCTGGTCCAGGACCCGGCTCACGGCCGCGTCGTCGGAGTGGTCGGCGTCGGCCAGGCTCGCCTCGATGTGTTCGCTCAGGTCGGCCAGGAGTTCCTCGCGGCGGGCCTTGGGCAGAGCGCCGGCCCGCTGGTCCACGGAGGAGAGGTAGGCCCGGACGAGGGGGTGGGTGCGGGTGTCGGTCATGTGGTCTCTCCAGGGGTGAGGAAGTGGTCCACGGCGGCGCGGAAGGCGGGCCAGTCGTCCGCGAACTCCCGTAGTGCGGCGCGGCCGGCGTCGGTCAGCGTGTAGTACCGGCGGGGCGGTCCGTTGCCGGACTCCTGCAGGTGGGTGTCGGCCAGTCCGGAGCGGCGCAGGCGGGACAGCAGGGGGTACATCGTTCCCTGGCTGGTCGCCATGGCGTCGACCCGTGCGAGTTCCTCCACCAGTTCCACTCCGTACCGGGGGCCGTCGCGCAGCAGCGCCAGTACGCAGTACTCCAGTACGCCCTTGCGCAGTTGGCTGGCAGCACGACTGTCCCCGGGGTACTTTGCATCACCAGCTACCATGCAAAGCATGCTAGCAGGTTCCATGCTTTGCAAGATAGCCGTTTCGGGGCGAGGTCCGGTGTGTTCAGGGCGTACCCATGAGGCGGTCCAGCGGTGGTGCCAGGACCGGGGCGAGCGCGGCGGCGTATGCCTCCGAGAGGTGGCTCTCGTCGCGGTAGACGGCGGTGTCGGCGACGACTACGGGGCAGATACCGGTGCGGGGGGCGCAGAGCCAGGCGGTGGGGTCGATGACGGTGGTGGCCGTTGCGGACGCGGCGGTACGGAGGGCGGTGCCGCGGGACGCGTCGCGGGTCGCGTCCGGCAAGTGGTTCGCGCAGGCGCGTAGTTGGAGGGAGTTCCTGGCGGCGCAGTCGACCGGGTCGCCCTTGGGCCATGGGGTGTCGAGCAGGGCGGCGACCCGGACGCCGGAGGTGCCCAGGTCACGGAAGGTGTTCTCGAAGCCGGTGGTCCACTGGCGGAGGGGGTCGGCGGCGGGGCGGGCCGGTTCTCCGGCGTCCGAGGAGGAGACGACGACCAGGTCGGGGCGCAGGGTCCTGATCCTTGCCATGGCGTTGGAGCGCCAGGTGTCGCAGGCGGTGTACGGCTTGTGGCCGCTGCCGATGGTCACGTCGGCGACCTTGCAGGAGGCCTTCGTCATCGAGACCAGCTTCCAGCGGCGTGCGGTCGCGATCCGTTGCAGGGCCGGGAACCACTGCGCCGCGTGGGAGTCGCCGAAGAGGACGACCGTGCGGGAGGAGGTCCGGTCGCCGTACACGCAGGGCCGGGTGCCGGTGGCGGTGTAGCCGACGTGGCAGCCGTCCCGGTAGACCGCGGAACGGGAGGACTTCACCTGCGGCAGGGACGGGGTGAGGTTGCTCGGCAGAGCGGTGGGGGACGACGCCAGGAGTTCGGTGAGACGGGCCCGCGGAGCCGGTGCACCGGAGAGAACCTGCGCCAGCGCGGGCGCTGGGCCGCCCACCTCGATCGTCGGCGGGACCGCCGTCGCCGTCAGGGACAGCGCCGAGGCACCGACCGACAGGGCGGCCCCGAGCACCAGGGCGCGGCGGGGGCGCCTGCGGAAGGCCCGGTGGAAACGGACCGGGTTCTCGACCAGACGCAGGGTCAGCCACGCCAGGCCCAGCGCCGCCACGGACAGCCCGAGCGCGAGCGGCACACCGGCCGTCCCGTCGGCGCGGCCCAGTGCCACCGGCCCTATGACCAGCAGCGGCCAGTGCCACAGGTACCAGCCGTACGAGAGTCCACCCAGCCACACCAGCGGCCGCCGCCCCAGCAGCCATCCCGCGCCGCGCGGGGCGGGCGTGCAGCCGCCGGCCAGGACGAGCACGGTACCGGCGACCGGCACAAGGGCGTACCAGCCGGGGAACGGCGTCTCCTCGTCGTACCCGACCGCCGCCAGCGTGACGCAGGCCAGGCCGAGCCAGGTCAGTGGGGCCGCGAGGGCAGCGGGCAGCCGTTCCAGCCGGCCGGCGCCCAGCGCCAGCAACGCGCCGGCACCCAGTTCCCAGGCCCGGGTGAGAGAACCGAAGTACGCCCAGGGCGCCGAAGAGCCCGTCACGAGGACACCCGCCACGAACGACCCCAGACACAGAACCCCCAACGGCACCGCGACCAGCCGGCGCCGCCCGCGGGCCACCCGCCAGGTGAGCAGCAGAAGCAACGGCCACACCAGGTAGAACTGCTCCTCCACCGCGAGCGACCAGAAGTGCTGGAACGGCGACGGCGGACTGTTCTGGGCGAGATAGTCCGTACCGGCCGCCGCCAGCCGGAAGTTGACCGCGTACAACGCGCTGGCGAGAGCGTCACCCGCGTACTCGGCAAGCCGCACCTTCGACAGAAACAGCCACGCCCCGCCCAGCGTGACCGCGATGACCAGGGACGACACGGGAAGCAGCCGCAGCGCCCGGCGGGCGTAGAAAGAACGGACCGACACCCGGCCCGTGGTGGCGAGTTCACGCAGCAGCAGCGACGTGATGAGGAAACCGGACATCACGAAGAAGACGTCGACACCGATGTAGCCGCCGCTGATCTGGGACACGCCGGCGTGGGAGAGCACCACCAGTACGACGGCCACCGCACGCAGGCCCTGGATGTCGAACCGCAGGGCATGGCCTGGGGGTGGTACGGATCTGCTGTCCGCGGGGACGGCACATGTCCCGGCGGACGTGACACTCGGCATCAGATGACTCCTCGGGGTGCCTGACATGCTTCGGTTAGGAAGACATCTCCGCCGCCGCACGCGATCCGTTGCCGTCACTCCTACTTCGCCTCAGCCATGAAGGTTCAACCACGCGAAACCATCGGTTCACCCCCACTCAGCCCAGCGCCAAGAGACAGCGAAGCGACAGCTCACCTCTGGGCGGACGGCTGGCGGGTGTGGTCGCCCGCCACAGCCACATCCGCCGCCCGGTCGCCTTCCCGCCGATGCGCAGCGGCAGGCCGGTCCGATGACTCCATAGCCGCCGGCGAACTCAGGAAGGACGCTGGAGGGGCGTTGGGCGCGCCCCGCCTTACGGTGGCGCCATGAGCGATCACTCGGAAGCGCCTGTCGCGCCCGTCGAGGCCTATGAACCCCCTTACTACGTGGCTGTCTTCACCACGGTGCGCACCCAGGACCAGAGCGGCTACCGCGAGACCAACGCACGCATGGAAGACCTGGTGAAGGATGTCCCCGGGTTCCTGGGGATGGACCATGCGCAGACTCCCGGCGGGCTGGGCATCACCGTCGGGTACTTCCGCGACGCCGACGCCCTCTCCGAGTGGCGGAACAACGCCGAGCACCGCGCGGCGCAACAGCGCGGGCGAGCCGAGTGGTACCAGAGCTACACGCTGCATGTGGCGAAAGTGGAGCGGAGTCACGGGTTCGTGCGAGCAGGGGTCCCGCAGGGCCCGACAGCAGGCTGACCGACCGGAGTCACCTCGGCGGCCGTCCCGCCAGGAGCGAGGGTGATCATGTGGCGCGTGACGTTCACCGTTTCGATGTTTGGATGCAACCAGGCGTGGTCCAGAGTTAGTTGCGAAAGCTGAGGCGCTGTCAGCCAGTGGAGCGGGCTGGGGCGAGGGGGTCGGATGAGCCGGTGGAACGGCCGTCCGGTCCGATGCCGTGCCGCCGCCGTGGCCTCCCGCGCCGGGCAGGATCGGGACGGCAGCCTGTCCATCGGCGCCGGCCTCGCCCGCGTCCTGCGCGCGCTCGCGCGGCTGGAGCATGCCCCCGGCGTGGGCGGCCACTGACGAGAGCGCGCGGCCAGCCCCCACCCACCGACAAGGAGCAGCGTTCATGCCACGTCAGCACGAACCCCCGGCCGGCGAGACGTCCCCCGTCGCCGTCCGCCGTGCGGTTCCCGTGCCCCCGCCGGGCGAGGACCCCGGCGCCGACCTCGGGCCGCGCACCCCCGACCCCGACCCGGCCGCCCCGGTACCCATACCGGAGTCCCCCACGCCCGCCCCCAGACGGCTCTTCGGACGGCGCTCCGGGTCCGCCGCCACAGAACCCGGATCCGCCGGGCAACAGCAACAACAGCAGCAGGCCGCGGGCGACGGGCCGGAACCCGAAGCCGCGGCCGGTGTCCTCTTCTCCGGGCACGACGACGGCCCCGACGCCCCGGACACGACCGGGCAAACGCCCGGACGGCCCCGCGGACCCATGCTCGCCGCGGCCGCCATCGCCGGCGCGGTCCTCATCTCCGTACCGTTCCTGGTCCTCGGACTGAGTGACGACGACAGCCGCACCGTCAAGACCGCGCCCGTCGGCGGTACGACGCTCGACCCCGGCCTGTCCGACGACAAACCGGCCGCCGACTACACGGCCGAGTCCCCGTCGCCCTCCGCCTCGCCGAGCCCCTCCCCGTCGAAGTCCGCGTCCCCGAGCGTGGCTGCCGCGCCGCCGGCGCCGGTGGTGTCGCCGCCGGCCACCAAGAAGACGGCCAGCCCGAAGCCGAAGAAGACGGTCGCCAAGCCCAGCGCCCGTGAGCTGGCCAACGCCGCCTCCGCGTCGACGAACGTGGGCCTGAAGAACGCCAGTACCGGCATGTGTGCCGACATCCCCGGCGAGGGGCACGGCTCGGTCGCCGGCCCCGTGAACCAGCACAGCTGCGGGCTGACCTCCGCGGACAACATGCTCTGGGATCTGAGGGTCTCCTCCAAGAACGGCGGGCCGCAGGGAGCGAGTCTGTTCGTCGCCGCCAACCGCAAGGACGGGCTGTGCCTGGACGTGCCCAACTACGGCACCGTCGACCCCGGGACAGGGGTCGCCGAGTACTTCTGCGACGCGACGACCGCGGACAACCAGCTCTGGTGGCTGGAGCCGCAGCCGGGCGGCACCTACTGGATCCGCAACCTCGCCAGCAACCTGTGCCTGAGCGTGCGAGGCGGCGCCGCCGCCGGCGAGAACGCCAGGCTCCAGGTCGTCCAGTGCGTCGGCACGGCGAGCAGCGCGCTGCACTGGACCCTCGTCCGGTAGACCACCGCGGACAGGCCCCGGCGCCGGGCCCCTGAACGAGCCGGCAGCCGACCGTTGTTCACAGCGGTCGGCTGCGCATGCACGGCTGTGCCGGTGCGTCCGGTCCGCGGTGGCGGTCAGGCGTTGTGGCCGGCGACGGCGGTGACGCGGATCTCGACGCGCATCCCGGGGGCGCCGAGCGCCGGCACCCCGACCTGGGTCCAGATGGGCGCGCGGTCGCCCATGCGGCGGCGGAACTGCTCGACCATGACCCGGTTGTGATCCTCGCCGATGGAGTCCGGGGAGCTCGGGATGTGGTACGAGTTCACGGCGATGACGTCGCGCCATGTGGCGCCGGCCTGCGCGAGGGTGCGCTCGACGTTGTCGAACGCCTGGATGATCTCGTCCTCCAGGGTCTCGGGGAAGTTCCAGTCGTCGTCCCATCCACCCTGCCCCGAGGTCTCGATGCGGTCTCCGGTCCGCACCGCCTGGCTGTAGTGCATGGTGGCCAGTTGTGTCTCGCCGTAGCCGGGAGTGACGTAGAACTCCGGTGTGTTCGTGGTGGTGGCGGGCATGGAGAATCCCCTCGATTGACTTCACGCGTGAAGTCAAAGTATCACGTCGGCACTTCATGCGTGAAGTCAATCCGGCTTGGTAGGGTGTTCCCATGACCAGCCCCTCGCCCCCGGACACCGGCGGTGGCACGGCGGATGAGCCACTGTGGCTCACCGCGGCCGAGAAGGAAGCCTGGACCGGGCTGGTCTCGCTCGTCCTGCTGCTGCCGGGGCGGCTGGAGTCGCCGTTGCAGCGCGAGGCCGGCCTGACGCTTTTCGAGTACCTGGCCCTCAGCCACATCTCCGAGACCCCGGAGCACCGTCTGCGGATGAGTGAGCTGGCGTACCTCGCGAACGGCTCGCTGTCCCGCCTGTCCAACGTCGTCAAGCGGTTCGAGCAGCGGGGATGGGTGGAACGCTTCCCCGATCCCGACGACGGCCGCTTCACGATCGCCGCTCTGACCGACGCCGGCTACGAGGTGGTCGTCGCCTCGGCGCCGACACATGTACGCGCGGTACGTCAGCTGGTGCTCGACCCGCTGACCGCCGCCGACCAGCGGGCCCTGGCCCGCATCGCGGCCAAACTCCGGACGCGCCCTGTCGACCTGGCATAGGGCCTTCACGATGTGAACCACGCCGATCGCCATCATGTCGCGGCCCCGGGGTGTCACCCGTGCCGGCTTGCGACGTGCGTCGTGCGGGTCGGTCTCCTTGTCCATGTACCCGAGTTGCTCCAGTGCGGTGATCGTCTTCGCGGCCGCCTGCTTGGAGACCGACAGCCGGCGACCGAGCCCCGAAGCGGTGTCCGCGCCCCCGTCGATGGCGCGCAGGGCGAACTCGTGGAGGGGGCGGACAACGCGTTTCCCGCTCTCTGCGGTACTCCGGATACGTTCACCGGGGACGACGTCGACGAGTTCGCCCGGTCCTACGCGCGAACGGGCGCCTTCGTGGGCGCGTCCGGGCTCTACCGCTCGATACTCACGGAAGGAGACGAGATCCGCGCGTCGGCGACCCGGGGCGGCGGATCGGGCCGCGGTCAGTGGCCGGTGCCGGAGCGGTCGGGGTGTAGTGGGAGCAGGATGCGGAACGTGGCGCCCCGGCCGGGGGTGGTGCGGATGTGCACGCGGCCGTGGTGGGCGCTCACCAGGGAATGGACGATGGACAGGCCCAGGCCGGCCCCTCCTGTCGGGATGGTTCGGCCGCGGGCGTGGTCGGCGCGGTAGAAGCGGTCGAACGCGTGGGCGGCCTGCTCGGGTGTCATGCCCGGCCCCTCGTCGCTCAGTTCGAGGACCGCCCGGCCGTCCCGCGTGCCGACGCCGATGCGCACCGGTGTGCCGGGCGGGGTGTGGGCGACGGCGTTGCCGACGAGGTTGGAGGTCACCTGGCGCAGGCGTGCCTCGTCGCCGAGGACGGGGGCGCCGCGGGGCGGGCCGCCGCCGGGACCGGTCAGGGTCACGGGGCGCCGGGGATCGAGGGCGCGCAGGTCGTGCAGGGCGTCGGCGGCCAGGGTGCGCAGGTCCATGAGGGTGAGGCACAGCGGCAGGTGTGCGCCGCCGTCGGCGGCGTCCTCGTCGAGGCGTGCGAGCAGCAGCAGGTCCTCGACCAGGCGGACGAGGCGGGCCGCCTCGCGTTCGATACGGTTCATCGCGCTGTCGACGTCGGTGCGTTCGGGCATGCCGCCCATGCGGTACAGCTCGGTGAAGCCTCTGATGCCGAACAGCGGGGTGCGCAGTTCGTGACTGGCGTCCGCGATGAAGGTACGCATACGCTCGTTGGTGGCGGCGCGCGCGGCGTCTCCTGCCTCGATCCGGTCCAGCATGCCGTTGAGGGCGGTGGACAGGCGGCCCAGTTCGGTGCGGGTGGACGCCGGTTGCGGGACCCGGCTGGACAGGTCGCCGCCCGCGATGCTCTGCTCCGTAGAAAGCACACTGACCACCGGCGCCACGGCTCAACAGCGGAGCGCCGCGGGGCTGTCAGCGGTCCGGCCGGCGCTCGGCGAGCGTTGTGGTCATGCGTTCGAGCAGCAGCCGGCGCTCATGCCGGGTGGGCGCGAGTTCGGCGGCGCGCTCGAGTTGTTCGGCCGCCTCGGCGTTCCGGCCGAGGCGGAGCAGGAGGTCGCCCCGGACCGCGCCGAACAGGTGGTAGCGGGCCATCCGCCGGTCGTCCAGGAGGGAGTCGACCACCGCCAGCGCGGTCTCCGGTCCGTCGCTGTGGAGGAGGGCCACTGCCCGGTTCAGCTCGACCACGGGGGACGGCGCCAGTTGGCCGAGGGCGTCGTAGAGCGCGACGATGCCGGCCCAGTCGGTGTCGGCGAAGGTGACCGCCCGGGCGTGGTATCCGGCGATGGCGGCCTGGAGCGTGTAAGGACCGAGCGGGCGGCCCAGACCGGTCGCCCGGTCCAGCATGGCGAGACCGTGGGTGATGAGTGTCCGGTCCCAGCGCCGCCGGTCCTGGTGTTCGAGCAGCACCGGCGCGCCGTCCGCGTCGGTACGGGTGGGGAACCGCGAGGCCTGCAACTCCATGAGCGCGACCAGCCCGAAGACCTCGGGTTCGCGCGGCAGCAGTCCGGCGAGTACGCGTCCGAGCCGCATCGCCTCCTGCGCCAGGTCCCGTCGTACCCACTGGTCGCCGGAGGTGGCCGCGTACCCCTCGTTGAAGACGAGGTAGATGACTTTGAGCACCGCGCCGACCCGGGCCGGCAACTCCTCGGCCGGCGGGGGCTCGAAGGGAACCCGCGCTTCCGACAGCGTGCGCTTCGCCCGGGAGACACGCTGACCGAGCGTCGCGGAGGGCACGAGGAAGGCCCGGGCGATCTCGTCGGTGGTGAGCCCGGCAACCAGGCGCAGGGTGAGTGCCACCCGCGACTCAGGGGCGAGTACGGGATGGCAGGCGATGAAGACGAGGGTGAGCAGGTCGTCGGGGATCCGGTCGAGTGCCTGCTCGGCAGCGTCGGGGGCCCGGTCGTCCAGGTCGGCGGCCATGAGGGCCGCCTTGCGCCGGCCGGTCTCCTCCCGTCGGGCACGGTCGATCGCCTTGTGCCGGGCGGTGGACATGAGCCACGCGCCCGGCCGCGGCGGGACACCGTCGGAGGGCCACTGTTCGAGGGCGGCCACGAACGCCTCGGAGGCGAGGTCCTCGGCCACCGCGACATCCCCGATCTGCCGGGCGAGCGTGGCGATGATCCGCGGCGACTCGATCCGCCACAGCGCCTCGATCGACCGGCGGACGTCCATGATCAGCCCTCGCCGCCCCGCTCCTGGAGCTGCCGGCTCTTTTCGAGAGTCGCGGGGTCGACGGTCTCGGCGAAGTCCGCCATGTCGAAGAACGGCCGGATCTCAAGCGTCTGCGTCGCACCGTACTGCGGGTCGAAGGGGCATCGCTTCGCCCATTCCACGGCCTCCGCGAGCGAGCTGACCTCCCAGATCCAGTAACCGGCGATGATCTCCTTCGACTCCGTGAACGGCCCGTCGACCACCGAGGTGCCGCCCGCCGTGAAGACCACCTGGGCCCCGGCCTCGCTGGGTTTCAGCCCCTCTCCGCCGAGCAGGATGCCGGCGTTGACGAGCAGTTCGTTGTAGGCCTGCATCTTCTCGAACATCTCCTGTGACGGCCGGGCCTTGCCTTCGTCGGCGCCGGTCCCCTTCGTCGTCACCATGACACGCACGATGTGGTTCCCTCCCCTGTCAGTGCACGCCGCAGGTCCGGCGCAGGACGTCGGCGATGAGGTCGTAGTCGACCTCATCGCCCTCTCGGATGTCGACGGCCTTCCGATCACCGTTGCCGAGCGGCCGAAGCAGCCCCGGCACGGCGTCGACGCCGGCCGCGTCGAACACCATGAACGAGACCTTGTCCTTCGCGACGTGGATCACCGCCGCGTGACCGCCGTCGCGAAGAAAGTGCGGCTTACCGTACAGGAAGGCCTCCTCGACGCCGGGGATCGTGCGGTGCGCCAGCTGACGCAGCCTCGTGCACACCTGTTTCTGCCAGGGTTTCGCCTTCTCGATGTAGTCCGTCACGTCGTCGTTCATGCTGTCCTCCCAGGTGGGTGCGGGTTTGCTCGCCGGTGCCGTCACGTCCGTCACCGCGTGGTCGGGCGGTAGGTGAGGACCACCACGCCGGAGTCGAAGGTCTCCGCGTCCGCCAGCTCGACCGGGCAGGTGCTCGCCGGCCGGAAGAGCGGCCGGCCGTCGCCCTTGAGCACCGGGTGGACCCAGATGCGGTACTCGTCGAGCAGTCCGGCCGCGGCGAGATCGTCGGTGAGCCGGCCGCTTCCCCAGACGAGGATGTCGGCGCCGTCCTGCTGCTTGAGCGTGTCGACCGTGCCGACCAGCTCGTCCCCGGGGATCACCGTCGCCGGTCCCCACGCGGCGGTGTCGACCGGCTCGGAGGCGACGACGTACTTGGGAATCGCGTTGACGTGGTCGGCGTACGGATTGCTGCCCATGTTCGGCCACGCCTGAGCCATGCCCTCGTAGGTGACGCGGCCCAGGAGCAGCGTGTCGGCGCCGAGGGTCAGCTCGAAGGCGTGCTTCTGCGCCGCCTCGTCGTGGTACCGGAGCGACCACTCGTGCGGGTCGTCGATGTAGCCGTCGAGCGTCGTGTAGGTGGAAGCGATGATCCTGCGCATGGGAGTTCTCCCTGATGAAGTGATCGGGCCCGGTGGCCCTGCTGCCAGGTCTTCGAACGGGAGGCCGCGTTTTCGACATCGACGGGAGAGAAAACCGCGGACGGGCCCTGGGCGGCGGACGTTTTCCATGCGTTGATGGATGTGTGAGGGTTCTGCGCCCTCTGAGAGAAGCCGGCGCACCGGGAGGCCGCGCCGTACGCGCTGGACCAGGCCGTCGCCGGGCTGCGCGGGCTCGCCGCCACGCTGCACGTCGTGGACGGGGGCCGGCTCCACCTCGTCACGAGCCGGGGCTGCCTCAGGACGCCCTGCGCACATGGGAGGGGCTGGACACAGGGGTATCCGGCAGCGGACCGGCACGCACCATGACCCAGCGCGCGCTCGTCCGGCTGACCGTCGCGGCCGACTGCCCCCTCCGCCCCGGCCGGCATCGGTCGGCGCACACCGGCGCACCGGGCGGCCGCCGCGCGTACGGTACGGAGCCGGGGACGGAGTTGCTCGGTCCGGTCGAGTTCGGTGTGCATGTCCCGGTGGCGTTCGGTGAGTTCGCCCGCGCAGTTGCAGTGCCTCGCCGGCCTGATGGAGAAGGTCCGGCCGGTTCCTGACCTCGCTCCGGTGCGTCCAGGTCGCGCAGCGGGAGACGCGGCGGCCCGGCCTGTCTGGGTGAGACGGCCGGGTCCGGGCGTCGCCGGTGGTGGCGGGGTCGTGCTGTGGGCGCTGCCGGTCAGTCGGCCAGCGCGGGCCTGGGCTGGCCCAGCCGTCCTCGTGTCGCTATCAGCAGGATCAGGGCCGCCACGGCCGAGACGAGCAGGAAGGTGTGGGACGCGTCGCTGCGCCCCAGGTCGGGGAACATGTCCGACCACGCCGTGGAGATGTAGTTGTTGACGCCGCAGTGCAGCAGCATCACGAGCGGCATGCTCTCGCCGGACTTGTTGAACACCCAGGTCATCACGGCGCTGAACGCGATGGTCGTGGCGATGAACTCCACCGGCTCGATCAGCGCCACATCCGGTCCGCCGCCCCACTCGGTGAGGAACAGCGGCAGGTGCCAGATGCCCCACAGGACACCGACGACGGCGGTGGCGGTGAGGGCGCCGTAGCGGTTCTGCATGCGGGGCATGGCGAACTCGCGCCAGCCGGGCTCCTCGGCGAGGCCGGTCGTGAGCATCTGCATCAGCAGGGCGGGCAGGTAGGCGACGAGGATCGCGGCGGAGGGCAGTTCGGGCGCGCGGCCGGACAGCGCGGCCGAGCCGAGCATCAGCGCGACCGGCACCGCGAGGACGACGACCAGATACCAGCGCCAGCCGACCTTGAACTTCGTCATGCGGGTCCGCCAGGTCCGCAGGCCCGCGCGTCCTTCCAGGACGCCGGTGACGAGGAGGGCCGCGGTGATCGGCCCGAGGTAGGCGCCGGGCAGGACGCCGAGGAGCTGGGATCCGACCGCGCCGCCGGGGAAGGTGAAGTCCCAGGCGCCGATGCCGTTGTGGGAGAGGATGTACGGCGTCCAGGCCACCCAGCTCAGCCCGTAGGCCAGTGCGAAGAACCAGGTCAGGGGGTGGCGGCGGATGCTGCCGCGCAGCCCCGTGTGCTGCTGGGGCGGGGCCGGCGGGGTCGGTGTGATGCCGGGGGTGACGGGGACGGAGGAGCTCACCGCGGTGCCTTTCGGAGGGGCTGACGTGATGTGCTCAGCTCATCAGTGCGGGGCTCGGAGATCATTGGGGTGCGTACCCCAACTCCAGGTACAGCAGGCTGTACCTGACGTGTCGTCGGGCTCCGAGCGCTCCGCCGGAAGAGCCGCGGCGTCCGTCGTTCGTGTGCGGCGCCGCGGTGGCTGGGCGCGCAGTTCCCCGCGCCCCTACCGGGGCGCTGCCGGACCCAGTCGTGTGGGACCACTGCCACCGAGCCGATTCGGCCCGTCGGAAACCTCATGCGTCACAGGTGTTTCAGACGTCGGCGATTCGGCCAGGCCCCGCCGCCCGGCGGCGGCCCCAGCACGGCGTCCACGCGTTCGTCCCCTTGCGTTCCAAGGCCACCGGCACGTCCGAAATCGAGCGCGTTCGATTCCGGCGGCGGGTCGTTATGCCGTGCACCGCCGAGCCATCCGGGTACGGCACCGCCTCCGAGGAGCGATGCAGGTGACTGTGACTGACGCCTCGACCGCACACGCGAAGACGCCACCCCCGCCGCCCCCGGCCACCATCACCTTCGAGGGAAAATTCGGCAAGAACCCGCTGGCGGACGCCGGTTTCGGGGCCATGTGCCGGCGCCTTCCCGCCGTGCTCGGGCACACGGCGCGGATGGCATGGGCCGTCGACAGGACCGGCGTCGTGCTGCTCCTCGTCTGCCAGGTGCTGACCGGCGTCGCCGCCGCCGTCGTCCTCGCCTTCACCGCGCAGGCGATGACCCACATCCTCGCCACCGGCACCGTGTCCGAACGTCTGCACGCCGCGCTGCCCGCCCTGATCGTCGTGACGGCGGCCGCGGCCGTCGGCCGCGTCAGCGGCGCCCTGTCCTCGTACGCCGACCGGCGGATCACCCCGCTGCTGACGACCGAGGCGGACATGGTCCTCGTCGCCGCCGTGTGCCGCGTGGAGTCGTCCGCGTACGGGGAGGACGGATTCGCCGACCGGCAGGAGGCCGCCGAGGTCGGGGTCACCCGGACCCGGATGATGGTGCAGGACGCCCAGCGGTTCATGTCCGCCCTGATCCGCATGGTCGCCGCGAGCGGGGTCATCACCGCGCTGCACCCGCTGCTGCTGCCCCTGCTCCTGCTGGCCGTGCTCCCGGCCGGCACCGGGGCCGTGCTGTCCGCACGGGTCGACTACGAGACCCACTACCTCAACGTGGGTGACCGCAACGTGCGCTCCATGATGCGCTGGTGGGCCACCTACTCCCGCTACGGCGACGAGGTCCGCGCCAACGGCATGACCGGCTACCTCATCTACTGGTACCGCGCCCTGTCCGACCGGATCGACCGGCGCACCGTGACCGCCGCCCCGCGGATGCTCCGCATCGCCCTGGCGACCAGCGCCCTGGGCGGGATCTTCCTGCTGTGCACGTGGGCCACCCTCGCCTGGCTGGCGACCACCGGCCGGATCGCCCTGCCCGTCGCGGCCACCGCCGTCGTCGCCGTCCAGACCACACTGGCCGCGCTCTCCCAGTGCGTCATCCACGGCGCCGCGATGTTCCACACCTCGCTCTACCTGGCCGACATGCGGTCCTTCCTGGACATGGCCGGTGAACGCGCCCCGAAGCGCGGCGAGTCGGCCGTCCCGGAACGCGTGGCCGAGATCCGCCTCGACGACGTCGTGTACCAGTACCCCGGCAAGGAGGAACCGGCCGTCGCGGGGGTCTCGCTCACGCTCCGCCGCGGCGAGATCCTGGCCGTCGTCGGCGAGAACGGCTCGGGCAAGTCGACCCTGGCCAAACTGATCACCGGCATCCTGCTCGCCGACAAGGGCCGCGTCCTGTGGGACGGCATCGACCTGGCCGAGGCCGATCCCGACGCCCTGTGGAAGCGCACCGCGCTGGTCCCCCAGGGGTTCGCCTGCTGGCCCCTGCGCGCCCGGGAGAACATCACCCTGGGCCAGCCGAGGACGTACGACGACGGGCCGGTGTGGGACGTCGTCGACGCCGTCGGCATGCGCGAGGCGATCGAGAAGCTGCCCCGGCAGCTCGACACCCTCCTCGCCAAGGAACTGTGGGGCGGCGCCGAACTGTCCGGAGGGCAGTGGCAGCGGCTCGTGTGCGGCCGCGCGCTCTACCGGCGGACCCCGCTCCTGATCCTGGACGAGCCGACCTCGCAGATGGACGCCCGCGGTGAGCACGCCATCTTCCTGGAGATCAAGCGGATCGCCGCCGAGCGCATGACGGTCGTCGTCACCCACCAGCTCGAGAACACCCGGCTCGCCGACCGCATCCTCGTCATGGACAAGGGCCGGATCGTCGAACAGGGCACGTACGAGGAACTGACACACGCCGGGGGCCTGTTCGCGGAACTCGTCGCCCTGGCTCAGGACAGGTGACTTCCGAACGATACGCAGATATCCGGTAGCCCGTAGGGACAAGTCCGGTTCTGCTACCGGCCCGTAGAAACTTCACACTGTCAGTCGATCACACCTGTACCGTGGGTAACGCCTGGTCGCGGCCCGGCTCGACGACGAGCGCACGGGCCGCGACCGCCCGACCATCCGGAGGTGCGGCGATGGCCGTCTGTATCCGTTCCGAGGCACGGCACGACGAGAGCACCGGCAGGCGCGGCCTGTGCTCCTGGTGCAGACGCCTCGCCGACGACATCCAGCTGATCCAGGCCGTGGAGGCGGGCTCCGGCCCGTGCGCGGGCGGAAGCCAGTTCGCCTGCCGTCCGTGCCGTGCGGCCCACCGGCTGGTCCCGCTCGCCGGCCGGCCATGACCCCGCTGCGCGAGCCGCCGCCCGTCGCCTCGCTGACCTACGCCCAGTACGCGGGGTGGGCCTGCTGCTGGTGCGGCACGAGCCTGCTCGACGTGACCGGTGCCGTGTCCGCCGGCATCGCGCGCGGCCAGGCCGGCGCCCACGTCCTCGACATCGAGGTGTACGCCTGCCCCGGCTGCGCACCCTCGGATCCCGGCCGCCCGGAACACCACTGCCAAGGAGACCCGAAGTGAAGATCTGCCGCCGCTGCGACCAGCCCATCGAGGGCCCGGCCGAAGAGTGGTCCCCGCTGCGCCCGACCGGCGCCAGCGCAAACGTGTACACCCATCCGGGCGGCCGGTGCCCCCTAGGCCCTGTCGTCAAATTCCCGCCTGCCCCGCGACGCCATGCACGCACTCTCGCCGCACCGGACACAGGCCCAAGTACGTCCAGTACGAGGACCCGCGCCCGGCACACCGAGAGCACGCACCTG
Source organism: Streptomyces shenzhenensis (assembly GCF_003688995.1). Lineage (GTDB taxonomy): Bacteria > Actinomycetota > Actinomycetes > Streptomycetales > Streptomycetaceae > Streptomyces > Streptomyces shenzhenensis_A. The sequence continues at coordinate 16,196 of NZ_PENI01000047.1, forward strand.
ACCCCGCAGGGCCCGCCCTCCGGGCGAACGACGGGAATTTGACGACAGGACCTGGCACCGCAGCGGACCGGGTCGCAGCTGCGCCGCCCGTAGCCCCGCCCGTCCGCGCGCTCCTCGGGGGCGGGCGGTACCGGGGGCCCGGCCGGACACCCGTCCGGCCGGGGCCCGCTCCCTGGGCGGGATGCCGTCCCACGGCCGGTACGGGCAGGCCGGTTCAGCGGGGCCGGCGCTCGGGAGCGGGCGGCAGCGGGGCGCGGGGGCCGCCCGGGGAGTCCTGGTACCAGTACGCGGTGGTGCTCAGATCGTCCTGGCGTTCGAACAGGCCGTGGTCCCATGCGCCGATCTGCTGCAGCGTCACCTTCAGCCGCTCCTCGAAGTAGACCGGGTCCGGCAGATGCCAGCGGTACAGGCCGTGCATGGGCGGCATGTGTGTCGCGAAGGGCGACGCCTTCGTGGTGTCGCGCGCCGAGTGGTAGGGGTAACCGGAGTACGGGGCGCTGAAGGTGAGCACCTCGGGTTCCGGGTCGTTGCGCAGTTCGTCCTGGAACGCCCACGCCCCGCCGGCGTAGTCCTCCAGGCCCGTGCTGCACAGCGTCGGCAGTTCCTCGTCGTCGTCCACGAAGAACTTGACCTCTCCCTCGCCCCACCAGTAGCGCTGCAGTGAGGCCAGCGCGATGTACGTGCCGACGTAGGTTCCGCGGCCCCGCACGCCGTCGAGCACGACATGGTCGGTGCCCAGCGGCGTGGACCCGTTCGAGCGGCGCCACTGTGCGTGGAAGTAGCCGGTGTCCGCGGCGATCTCGTCGCCCGTGGTGTAGTCGACCTGGTAGAAGACATGGGGCAGATCGGCGCCGTGCTGGCTCTCCAGGGTGAGCCGTGCGTGGGTGCGGAACGGCATGGGGAAGTACGCGTTCATGCCGCCCGTCGGGGCGACGACGATCGGGACGGACGTCACCAGGGCGCGGGTGGCGAACCCGTTGCAGAAGAAGTCGCCCAGCGGCACTTCGACGGCGGGCTCCTCGGACCCTTCCCAGTAGGCGCGCAGCACGAGGTCGCGCAGGACGAACGGCCCGCCGTCGGGTGTCCGGTCGGCGACGGTGATCCAGATGTGCCGGATGACGCCCGGCCCTTCGATCTCCGCGAGGGTGAGGGACTCACCGGCGGGCAGGGGCAGATAGGCCGCCCCCTTGCGGCCGGGGCCGAGCGCCGATGCCGCCCGTCCCGCGCCGCCGGCCGCGCCGGTGCGGTTCTCGGCGTTGATGGACCGGCTGCGCACGCCCCGGTTCGGGCTCAGGGCACTCCAGTGGGTGAACACGTATGCTCCTCGGACGGTGCGGGGGCGCGGCTGCGACGGCGAACGACCGGCTCCGCGCGCTCACTTGACGGCTCCTGCGGTGACACCCCGGCTGAGGGTCCGCTGGAACACCAGGTAGAAGACGAGCGTGGGCAGAAGGGACAGCAGCGATCCGGCGTTGAGGACGGTGATGTCGATCGAGTGCTGGCCGCGGAGTGTGGCCAGGGCGATCGGTACGGTCTGCGCCGCCGGGTCGTTGAGCAGGATGAGGGGGAGGTAGAACTCGTTCCACGTCCAGATGAAGAAGAACACGACGAGGACGGACAGCGTCGGCCGCAGGACGGGGAAGACGACCCGCCACAGGATCTGCCACCGGGACGCGCCGTCGATCACGGCCGCTTCGAGGAGTTCCTTGGGCAGGGTGGTCATGACACTGGCGAGCAGATAGGTGCCGAACGCGGCCTGCAGCACGGTGAAGACGATCACCACGGACCAGACGCTGTTGAGCAGTCCCGTCCTTTCCGCGCCGTAGAACAGCGGGTAGACGAGCGCCTCCTGCGGCACCATCGTGGCCAGCAGGAGCAGGGCGAGGATCGCGCCGTTGCACCGCACCCTGCCGATGCCGATGGCGTAGGCGCTGACGAGGGACAGCGCGGCGCCCAGGAAGGCGACGGCGCCCGCGATGAGCACGGAGTTGCCCAGGGCGCGGGGGAAGTCGACGAGCGACAGATAGCGGGAGAACGCGTCGGGTGTGAACGCGGTCGGCCAGGAGAGGGGGCCGTGCGTCGAGTAGTCCGCGCCGGTCTTGAAGGCGTTGAGGACCAGGAGCAGAAACGGCGCGAGCATGACGGCGGCGGTGACGACGGCCGCAAGGAGCACGAGCCAGCGCAGGGGGTGGCGGTTGCGCGGGCCCCGTTCGACGGGCCGGGCGGCGGGGCGGGGCGGGGCCGGCGCGACCGGGGGTGCCGGTGGGGTCTCGGCCTTCATGTCAGCCCTCCTGCCGCTCGGTACGGCGCTGCCACACGATGAGCAGGGCCGCGATGGCGAAGATGACCACGGACATGAAGGTCGCGATCGCGGCGCCGTAGCCGACGCGGGACAGTTCGAAGAAGTTGCGGTACGCGTAGTAGGACGGCACGACCGTCGAGTTCTCCGGGCCGCCGCCGGTGAGGATGAGGATGGGGGCGAACACCTTCAGCGCGCCCACCGTCGCGGTGAGGACCACGAAGAAGACCTCGGGGCGGATCTGGGGCACCGTGATCGCGCGGAACCGCCGCAGCCAGCCGGCTCCGTCCAGCTCCGCCGCCTCGTAGAGTTCCGGATCCACCCGCTGCAGCGCGGCCATGAAGACCACCACGGGATAGCCGATCTGGAGCCAGATCAGCATGAGCATCACCGAGTACAGCGCCAGCTGAGGATCGCCGAGCCAGTCGGGTCCGGATGTGATGCCGATCGAGCGGAGATAGGTGTTGATCGAGCCCTGGCGCGGGTCGAGGATCGTGCTCCAGATGAAGCCGGCGACCGCGATCGGCAGGATCTGCGGCAGGTAGTACGTCGCGCGCAGGAAGCTCGCGGCCCGGTTGCCGAAGGCCTTGCCGATGTAGTCGAAGAGCACGGCCGCGAGGACGACACCGATCAGGGTCGGGACCACGACGATGGCAATGATCATGAACAGTGAGTTCTTGAACGCGTGCCAGAAGTCCGCGTCGTGCATCAGGTCCAGGTAGTTGCCGAAGCCGTACCAGTGCTTCGGCGCCATGCCTCCCTTCCACTGGTAGAGGCTGAGAACGATGTTCGTCACGAACGGCGCGGCGACGACGACGGCGAAGCCGGCGGCAATGGGGATCAGATAGAGCCAGTACGAGCCGGATCTGCTGCGCCTCGTCCTGGGCAGACGCCGGTCAGGGACCAGTGCGGACATAGGGGTCTCTCTTCTGCGGGAAACACGCCGGGGTCGTGCTCTTCGCCTCCCGGCACATGCGGCGTCTACTGCGCGGTGGCGGTCTTCTTGCCGTCGTCGTAGAACTTCTGCAGCGCCGTCAGATACGCGTCCGCCGTCTCGCTCTTGTTGGACATGGCCTGCATATGGTTCTGCATGAAGTCGAGGAAGCCGGGCACCGGATAGTCGGGGTAGAACGACATGACGTTCCGCTTGACCAGGTCGTCGAACTGCTCCGTGTACTGGCGGGTCAGCGGGTCCTCGATGGCCGAGGCATCGCCGGCCAGCGGCAGGCCGCCCTGGTTGCCGATGGTGTTCTGGACCTCGGCGCTCAGCGTGATGTCGATCCAGTCGTACGCGAGGTCCTTGTCGTTGGACTTCGCCGGTACTCCCCACAGATGTCCTGAGGAGCCCATGACCTGTTCGGCGCCCGGCAGGGTGAAGTACCCCCAGTCGAAGCCCGCGTCCTTGCGGATACGGGAGAACTGGCTCTGGTTCCACATGAGCATGGCGGCGTCGCCGCCGAGGAAGTTGACGATGGCCTGCTCGTAGGAGAGGCCGCCGAGCTTGTCGCCGACGTACCCCTTGTCGATCCAGTCCTGGAACTTCTGTGTTCCTTCCTTCCAGGGGCCGGAGCGGACGTCGACGTCGCCCTTGAGGAACATGAAGTCGTCGATCTGCTGCCGGGACGCCGAGGCGGAGACCAGCGAGTACCACAGCCACAGCTGGTTGAAGCCCTGGCTGGTGTTGGCGGAGCTGGAGATCGGGATGTGGCCGGCGGCCTTCAGCTTGTCCATGTCGGCCTCGAGCTGGGCCAGGGTCGTCGGCGGCTTCGCGATGCCGGCGTCCGCGAACATCTTCTTGTTGTAGTAGAGGGTGACGTATTCACCGACGTTCGGGACGCCGTACCAGTCGCCGGACCCGGCCAGCCCGTTCTCGTCGTACTGGGCGAACGCGGCCATCGCGCCCGTCACCTTCTTGTCCCAGCCCCGTGCCTTCGCCTCGTCGGTCAGCGGCTGCAGCAGGCCCTGGCCGGCGAGCTGACCGCCGTCCGCGTTGCCCTTGTTGAACTCGATCACGTCGGGGACGTCGTTCCCGGACAGCGTGATCTTCGCGTTCTGACGCATCGCGTCGAAGCTCGTCGTCTGGAACTTCACCGTCACGTCCGGGTGCCGCTTCTTGAAGATCGCGACCGCCTTCTGCCAGCCCTGGGCCTGCGCCGAGGTCTGGTCCTCGTACTGCAGGATCGTGAACGTCCCGTCGGACTTCTCGCTCGTGCCGCCTGAGCAGGCGGCGACGGCCAGGGCGATCGTGGTGGCGAGACAGACGCTGAGGCCGCGCCGTGCCGTGGGTCGAACTCTCATGTCGAAGCTCCCTCTCGACTCGTCGTTGAACGGGGGTGCTGATGTCGGCCCGCCCTCGTGCGGGCAGGCTCGGCCCGCCTGAGGGGCCGGTGGGATGGTGGTGGGCGCGCCGTCGGGGGCCGGGCGGGGTCGGGCCGCGCGGCCTATCGGCGTGCCGTTAACGTCCCGGGCGGCCGGCCGCAGGGGGCCGTAACCGAGTCCCGGACGACCAAGGGGCAGGGGACGAGGTGGCCGGTCGGGCCGTCGCCCCCGTCTCCCCGCAGCCGGGCGATCGCCTGCTCCGCCGCGCGGACGCCCATCTGATAGTGCGGAAGCTGAACGGTCGTCAGACCCGGGTACAGGTTCTCGGCGAAGTTCTGCTGGTTGTCGAAGCCCACGACGGACAGGTCCTGCGGGATCCGGAGGCCGAGTTCGGCCGCCACCTGGTAGAAGCCGAGCGCGAGCCGGTCGGAGAAACAGAAGACCGCTGTGGGCCGGTCGCTGCGGCGCAGCAGCCTGCGGGCGGGTTCCCGCGCGGCGGACGCGTTCGGCTCGGACGCCGCCACGACGAGCGACTCGTCGAGGGCCAGTCCGGCCTCCGTCAGCGCCTTCTCGTAGCCCTCGCGGCGCAGCGACTCGGCGATCGCGAACGCGGGTGCGATGAGGTTGCAGAAGGCGATCCGCCGGTGGCCGGCGTCGATGAGGTGGCGGGTCGCCGCTCTCGCGCCGGCCCTCTCGTCGGGCACGACCCAGTCGGCGTTCCCTTCCCGCGGCCGGCCGCCGAGGATCACCTGGGGCACCGGGCGGGGAAGCAGCGGGAGGTCGACCTCACGGTGGTAGTCGACGGCCACGATCAGGCCCTCGACGCTGCGTTGCAGCAGGGACCGCACCGCCGGTCCCTCCATGTCCGGGTTGCCGGCCATGTCGACGAGGAGGAGGACGTATTCCTCCTGCCAGGCCGTGGACTGCGCGCCGGCCAGCATCTGCCCCGAGAAGGGGACACTCGCGACACCGTCGGACAGCAGGCCCAGTGTGCGGGTCTGCCGCGTCCGCAGTCCGCGCGCGGCGAGGTTGGGCAGATATCCGAGTTCTTCGGTCGCCTGCCGGATGCGCTCGGCGGTTTCGCCGCTGACGCGTCCTTCGTGCTGGTCGTTGAGCACGAGGGAGACGGCCGAGATGGAGACGCCGCAGCGAGTGGCGATGTCCCGCATCGTCACCATGTGCCACCTCCTGCCGTTCGGCCGATCGAGCGACCCCGACAGTAAGAACGTCAAACGTTTGACGCAAGGGTGGCGACAGGGTGAAGTCCGTGCCTTCCCGACGGGCAGGTCCGGTACGCGCGCGACGGCGGACCCCGTCCGGTCCGGCAGCCGGGCGGTACGGCCGCCCTCGGCACGCGCGGTGCCGAGACGGAGCCGCCGGTGTCGAGACGGAGCCGCCGGTACGGCCCGGCCGGTCCACGGTGCGACAGCGGCTCCGGGCCGGGTCCGCCGGCGGGGCCGCTACAGGGCCGTGTAGCCGCCGTCGACGACCACCGCCGAACCGGTCATGAGACGGGACTCGTCCGAGGCGAGGAAGACCGCCACATCCGCGACCTGCTCCGGTGTGCCCATGCCGAGCGGCTGGTACGTGCGCTGCGCCGCTTCGTCCTCGAAGAATCCCTCGTCGAAGAAGCCCTCGACCATGGGCGTGCGTACCGCGCCCGGACAGACGCAGTTCGCACGGATGTTGTCCTTCGCGAACTCGACCGCCACCGACTTGGTGATCATCAGCACCGCGCCTTTGGTGGCGGAGTAGGCGGAGATCTCCGGTTCGGCGACCAGGGAATTGACCGATCCCCAGTTGACGATCGAGCCTCCCCCGCTGCGCCGCATCGCCGGCACAGCGAACTTGCATCCGTAGAAGACACCCTTGAGGTTGACGTCGATCATGCCGTCGAGCATCTCCTCGGTCGTCTCCAGCAGCGGAGCCGCACGGAGGTAGCCCGCGCAGTTGAGCATCGCGTGCAGGGCACCGAAACGCTCTTCCGCCGCGGCCACCAGGGCCTCCACCTCCTCCGCGCGACTGACGTCGCAGCGTTTGACGACGATCTCCCCCGCGGCGGACGCGAGTTCGGCGAGTCCGGTCTCGTTGACATCCGCCGCCATCACACGAGCCCCCTCGGTAGCCAGCGCCAGCGCCGTGGCCCTTCCCTGCCCGGAACCCGCCCCGGTGACGATCGCGACCTTTCCGGAAAGCCGTCCCATGCCCTCTCCCTTTTTCGGGTGCCGGCGCGGCCGGTCACCGGGCCGAGCGCACACACCCGGAGGTGTGCCTCCCGGGCACGGCTGCACCGCGGTTGATCGTCGGCGAGGCTACGTCGCCGCGATCCCGCGTGAATGTGCCAAAGCGGGACATGGCCGTCGGCGGACGGGCCGGGCCTGTCGGCGGGCCGTGCTGTCGGTCAGTCGCGGGGGACGTTACTGATGGCCGTGCGGAGGTCGTGCTCCTCCGGGAGCAGGGGCGGCAGGGGGGTCGCGCTGGCGGGGTTGAGCGAGTCGAAGAGCAGGACGATGAAGCGTGCTCGGGTGGAGTGCGTGGTGCCGGGGAGCGCGAGGCCGGCGATGCCCATGACGAGGAAGCGCGGGATGTCGTCCGCGGTGAGGTCGGTGCGGATCTCGCCCTGCTCCTGTGCGCGGAGCAGCAGGGGGTGGAGGGAGGCGCTGAAGCGCTGCAACGCGTCCACGGCGACGTCGGCGAAGTTGCTGGCGAAGGTCACCAGTCCGCGCTCCTCGGTGATCAGGTCGAGCAGCCGGGTGGCGATGTTCAGGAGCGACCGGCGCGGATGGCGCAGCGCCTCCTCCTCGATGATCAGCGGGAGGAGGTCGGTCTCGAGGATGTCGTCGAGGACGGCCCGGACGAGCGCCTCCCGGTTGGGGAAGTGCCGGTAGAGGGTGGCGATCCCCACGCCCGCCTCGGCGGCTATCTGCTCCAACGAGCCGTCGCCGGCGCCGAGAACGGTGCGTCCGGCCGCGATGATGCGCTCCACGCTGGACCGGGCGTCGACCCGGCGGGACCGGTGTGTGCGGGGTGCGGCATTCGGCACTTCTGACTCCTCTCGCTGCTGAGCGCAGGCTACCCGCCCCGAAAACTGATAGCCTCCTATCGGTTTGATAGTACCCTCTCACTTCCGGCGTCCAGTCGCCCACCGGGCGGCGCCCGGAGTCAGTGAGGAGAGAGTCGTGTCTGTACTGCTGTACCGGCTGGGGCGGTTCGCCTACGCCAGGCCGTGGTACGTCGTCGCCGGCTGGCTGGCGGTGGTGTTCGCCGTGGTGGGCCTGCTCGCGGCCAACCCGGTGAAGCTGAGCAACGAGGTACGCATCGACGGCACCCCCGCACAGGAGGTCATCGACGACCTGGCGACGTCCCTGCCCGAGGCGTCCGGCGGACAGGGCATGCTGGTCTTCCGGGCCCAGAACGGGGCCCGGGTCGACGGCGGCGACAGCCGGGCCGCCCTGCTCGCCGCGGTGGACGCGGTCTACCGCCACGACCACGTCGTCGACGCGCGCACGGTGCTCGCCGGGGAACTGGCCAAGAACGAGAGCAGTCCCCTGCTGCAGGCGCAGGCCGCGGTGGCACAGGCCACCGGGCAGCCGGCCGGAGGCAGGGCGCCGGTCCCGCTTCAGGCGAACGGCAGCCCGGTGCCGGGGGTCGTCGTCTCGGCGGACGGGTCCACCGCCCTGATGCAGTTCCAGTTCGACGAGCAGACCTATGAGTTGCCCTCCGGGACGATCGACAGCACCGTCGAGGCGGCCGAGCGGCAGGCCGGGCGCGGCCATCTCGACGTCCTGCCGTCGGCGTCGATGATGGAGATGCCCGAGATCGTGGGCGTCGGCGAGATCGTCGGTGTCGTCGTGGCGGCCATCGTCCTGCTGGTCACCCTGGGCTCGGTCGTGGCGGCGGGCCTGCCCCTGCTGATCGCCCTGTTCGGTGTCACCGTGGGCGTGGGCGGCGCCTTCACCCTCAGCACCGTGTTCGAGATCCACTCGCTCACCGCCGTACTGGCGCTGATGCTGGGACTCGCCGTCGGTATCGACTACGCCCTGTTCATCGTCAACCGGCAGCGGCGGCTGATCCTGGACGACGGCCTGGACGCGCGTGAGGCGGCCGGCCGCGCCATCGGCACCGCGGGCAGCGCGGTCTTCTTCGCCGGCAGCACCGTCATCATCGCGCTGACGGGGCTCCTGGTGGTCGGTATCACCCTGCTCAGCACCATGGCCCTCGTCGCCGCGGCCACGATCGCCGTCGCCGTGCTGCTCGCCCTGACCCTGCTGCCCGCCCTGCTGGGCCTGGTCAAGGAGCGCATCTGCTCGGTCAAGGCCCGCCGCACGGCACAGCGGCACGCCTCCGCCGCCGCGCACACCCGGGCGACGCGCTGGGGATCACGTCTGGTCCGGCACAAGTCCGCCGCTCTCGCGGCCGCATCGCTGATCCCCCTGGTGCTGGCGCTGCCCGCCGCCGGCATGAAGCTCGGCCTGCCGTCCGGTGCCAGCTACAACCCGGACACCGCGCAGCGCCAGAGCTACGAGGCGGTCAACGACGCCTTCGGCCCCGGCTACAACGGGCCCTTGATGGTCGTGGTCCATGCCACCGACAGCGGAAAGCCGCTGACGCCCGCTGCCCTCGCCGCGACGGCCGCCGGCCTGAGGGACACCGAGGGCGCCGCATCGGTTGCGCTGGCCGGGATGAACAGCTCCGGCAGCACGGCCGTGCTCGGTCTTGTGCCGGCCGACGGACCGGACGACGACGGCACCAAAGCCCTCGTCACCTCCGTGCGGGACAAGGGCCAGGAGCTGAGCCGGAAGCACGGCGTCACCATCGGCGTCACCGGCTTCACCGCCCTGGCGATCGACGTGTCGGACCGGCTCGCCGACGTCCTGCCCCTCTACGTCGCCACGGTGCTCGGGCTCTCGCTGGTCGTCCTGCTCCTGGTCTTCCGCTCCGTCGTCGTCCCGGTGATGGCCACGCTCGGTTTCCTGCTCAGCATCGCCGCGACCTTCGGCATCACCACGGCCGTCTTCCAATGGGGCTGGCTCCAGGCCCTGTTCGGGCTGGACGCGACCGCGCCCGTGGTGTGCCTGCTGCCCATCATCGTCACGGGTGTGCTCTACGGACTGGCCATGGACTATCAGATGTTCCTGGTCACCTCGATGCGCGAGGCCCGGATGCACGGGGCCCGTCCGCTCGACGCGACCGTCTCCGGTTTCGCCCAGGCGAGTGCCGTGGTCGTCGCCGCGGCGACGATCATGGTGTCGGTCTTCGCCGGATTCATCTTCAACGCCCAGCCCATGATCAAGCAGGCCGGGTTCGCACTGGCGGTGGGCATCGTCATCGACGCGTTCGTCATCCGCATGACGTTCATCCCGGCGACCATGGCACTCGCCCGTGAAAAGGCCTGGTGGATTCCCGCGTGGCTGGACCGTCTGCTGCCCGACCTCGATGTCGAGGGCGACAAGCTCGCGCAGAAGATCCCGCTTCCCCTGTCCACCCCGGTCCAGCAGCCGGCCGCAGCGCAGAAGGCCGAGGTCGGCGGCTGAACCCGGCCTTCCCGCCTCGGTGCAATGACAGTGGCCCGGCAGATCGGCACTGCCGGGCCCGCCTGCGGCTCCGTACCTGCTTTGTGTGGAAGGCGGCGGCGACCTCGATCGGGTCCTCGTGCATGAGCGGCTCTCCGCCGGTCAGCGTGACGCGGTTGACGTGAGCCTCTGCGAGCTGCGGGACCGGCCGGTTCCGGACGAGGTGGAGCGTCCGGCTGTGATGAGGGTGCGAGCGGTCAATGTTCCTCCGCTGTCGGGGTAGGGACACCTCAGCTCACGAGGCATCGAGTGCTGTACGAGCCACGGCGTGTGGTGAGAGCGGGTAGAAGTTGTTCAAGGGAGCGCCCGGAGTCACAGGGCCCGGTGAGACAAGCGTCAGGCGACTGCCACCAGCGCTGCGATCCGGGCGAACTCCTCCTCCAGGCGGTCCCGCCCGAGGACCGCGAACTCCCGATCCAGGTCCGCCGAAGTCACCCCACGGAGCTCCACCATCGTACGAGCGGCCCGAACCCACGGCGCCCCGAGGCCGTACGGCCGGGATACCCGATCAGGTCCGGGCGCGGTACGCCGAGCTGCTGGTCACGGATGCACTCGATCCCGTGGACCTCCCAGCGGGCGGCACCGCGCGATTCGACAAGGACGTAGAGCCACTGCCCGGTGACGCCGCGGAACACCGGCGCCCCGTGCAGGGCCGTCTTGAGGTAGGTGTCCACTGTCGCCGGGTCGTCGTTGTCGGCGGCGCCATTGACGAGCGGGAGCGGCAGTCGGATCGCGCAGAACCGTCGGCCGCACTGCACAAGCGTGACGCCCTGGGTGCTCCACTCCTCCTTGGCTTGTCCTTCGTCCCATATCGCGCAGGTGAGCAGCCACTCGGCGACGGCCTCCGCGGCTGGAGGCATGAGGGTCTCGGAGGTCACCGCTGTGACCCCGTCTGGATGACCGCGAAGCAGCGGGAGAGAGTGCAGCGGATCTCATCACCGTTGATCAGTTTCCGCGGCTCGGTGGTGCCCTCGATCCACGGCGGGTTGTCCCACCGCGCGCCCCGGCTCGGCGGGAGAGCGATCCAGCCGTCCTGGCCGGTGCGGACCTCAACGGACGCGTTCACCGCGGCGTAGCGTCCGGTTGCCGGGAGGACCAGCAGGACGTAGGTGTCGGGGGCCGCGATCAGGCACGGGATCGGGGTGTCGCGGTCGAGGAGGGCCATGGCGGCCATGCCGACCTGTCGGGGGACGATGACGGCGTCGAACCGCTCGGTGTGGGCGATGAGTCCGGCGCCGGGTGCGGACTCCAGAGCAGCCGTCAGGGACGACTCGTCCAGGCTGCTGCCATGCGGGACAGGGTGTGCGCCCGGGATCGGGCAGGTGGTCCGGCCGCACGTACAGCCCTGTTTGGGGCGGTACCGGTGGCCAACCGTGAGGGGCCACTCCAGCGCGAGGTACGCCCTCGCTGCTGCCGTCGGGTTTCTGGTATTGACCGGCTCCATCGCCGATACCCCCGGATGATCACGTCGGTACGAAAAGTGACCACCCCAGGTTTGCGTGCTGCCGTGCGGCTGGCCCTGAGAATTTCTCAGGGGCGCTTCGGCACAACCGAGCGCCCCTGTAAGCCCGTTGGGGCTAGCTGACGAGTTCCATGTTCCGGATGAGTCCGGACAGGGCGGATGCCTGCGAGGGCACCCCGACCCGGGCGAGGTCGGAGACCAGGGCACGGGCCATCCGGCCCTCGTCGGCGGGCGCCCAGACGGGGCCGGATAGGACTTCAACTCGATCTCAGTCCCGGAAACCACTGTCGGTGACGCCCCGTACCGTAGGGGCTGGCGCCGGGGCGCGAGCCTGGAGCATGGGACCGTTCGCGGCGGGCCTCGCCGGGACGGGGAGCCGCCCGCACGACAACGATCCCGCCCGGCCCCGCAACAGGGCTGCTGCCAACTGTCCTATGGCTGCAGTGAGTCCAGCATCTTGTTCTTGTCGACGTTGCCGTCCTCGTCGGTCCATCCCAGATCATCAATCACCTGCGACATCAGCAACGCGTCGTAGTCGTCTGCGTGTACGCCCTTGCACGCATCCGGCTTCGTTTTCTCCCCCTCCGGGCGGCCCTTGAGGGCCTGTGTGCAGTCCTTGACGATCTCGTCGTACGACTTGGAGTCGGAGCAGCCGGCGGTGCCCCCTCCGAGGAGCAGAGCGGCAGCAAGTAGGGCGGTGGCGCGGCGCATGCGTTCCCCCGGGGTGTGGTGTGAGTGTGTGGCCGCATCTTGTCTTCACGTGTGGATGGTGTGGGGGTGGTGTGCTCAAACTGTGACATCCGGTAGTCGCGTTGGACGTATAGCGACGGCTGGAGCCGTGTGCGAATCTATGCGGCTTGTGCGTCGGTGAGGCGGCGGCGGGCGATGTCGGCGTACCGGGGTGACTGCTCTATGCCGAGGAAGGCGCGGCCTTCGAGGAGGGCGGCCTCACCGGTGGTGCCGGAGCCGGTGAACGGGTCGAGGACCAGGCCGCCGGGCGGGGCGATCTGTACGAGCTGGCGCATCACGGTGAGGGGTTTCTGGGTGATGTGCTGGCGGGTTTGGCCGCGGGGCCGGCTGCCGGCGAGGAGACCGGGGAGGTAGACGGTGGGGGCGTGGCGGTAGGGCTCGCCTCTGGTGCCCCACAGGACGTACTCGCATTCGCGGCGGAACCCGTTCTTCACGGGGCGACTGATCGGCTTGTGCCAGGGATGGTGCCGCGCCAGGTCCAGCCGGCGGCCTGCAGGGCGTCGGAGGTGGCGGGGAGTTGGGCCCGGTCGGTGAAGATGAGGCTGCTGGCGCCGGGCCGGGCGAGGCGGTAGGTCTCGGCGAGGACGAGGGCGAGCCAGTACGTGTATCCCCGCTGGTCGCGGGTGTCACCGTCAAAGTCCGGCAGGGCGTGCTGGACGTCGCCGCTGACGTACTTGTCCCGTGCGCCTTGCGCGCGGCGCTCGGTGTTGGTGCGGCCGCCGCTGTTGTAGGGCGGGTCACAGATCACGGCGTCGACAGGGGTGTTGAGGGGTTTCGTCTGCTCCGGTGCGTGCACGCCGACCTGGGCACCGCCGAATGGGCGCGAAAGAGCTGGCCGCCGAACGCGCTGCCGCCTACGGCCTGCGGTCGAAGTCGTCGCCCGTAAGGGCGGCGACCTCATCGACCGGATCGAAGAGCGGGGCAGGTTCCCCGATGCGGACAACTGGGCGATTGCCCGTTCGCGCTCTGCGGCCACGGCGGGATCGGCAAGTCGAGACTCACAGAAACCTCAGATGATGATCACAAAATGGCTAAAGATGATCTGCATGGGGTGAACGCTTTGCGATCGGATACTCACGACACGTTCCATCTAGGCGCAGCCTCTCCGCATCCGAGGGGTTGGCATGCCCATGACCTAAGGAGATCCATGCGCCGCAGAGCCAACGCCACTCTCATCGCCCTCGCCATCGCAGCAGGATCTGTCATGTTCAGCGCGCCGATCGCCTCGGCCGCCACATACTGTGACAACACCGGCTACACCTCCATCAGCGAGCCCATCGAACGGTGCACCACTCTGTCCAACGGCGTCCTGGTCGTCCACCAGGCTTCGAACGGCGTCGTCAGCACCGGGTACGACAAGACAGGCGGATCTACTATCTCCGCCCAGCTTGGTTACTCGCGCTCGGGAACCGCCCACTACGCCAACGCCGTCTCCATCAGCGCGGGCCAGAAGAAGTCTCAGACGTGGTCGCTGGGGGCCAGCGCCTACTGCTCGAGCATAATCGGCCTGCTTAAATACAGCGGCGGCTCGTACCAGACGCCTGCCTCGCACTGCTAAACCAGAGCCCTGCAGGCCCCGCCCGCCAGGGCGGGGCCTTTCCCTCAGTACCGCTCGCCTTGACCTGACCACGCAAGGAACCACGCCATGTTTTCCGCGATCTTCCAACACCGCATCGGCTATCTGGCCGTGTGCACATTGATCGGCCTCATTTGCGGCGGCATAGCATGGACGGTCGCCCATAAACGGAGAAACCCTCACGGCGTATGGTGGTCCGGACTTGTCTTTACTCTCACCGGCATCCTCGGGGTCACGTTTATGGGCGGCGGCTCGGCTAGCGGCGTTTGCGTCCTTAATCATAAGTTCGCCGAGCCCTTCCACACCACGCAAGGGTTGTGGAACCTTGCGATGATGGTGCCCGTCGGGGCATGCGCGCTCTTGGCCATCCGTCGCCCGCTTCCTGTCCTGTTCGGCGTCGTCGCGCTACCTCTGGCCATCGAGTTCACTCAGGCCACCGTTAATGGCCTGGGGCGCGTATGCGATAGCTCGGACGCCGAAATGAACATTATCGGTGGTTTGATAGGGCTCGCCATCGCTGCGATTTCCCTCACAATCGGCAGCTCGCTAGCCTGGCAGGCGGGCATGAAGGGGACTTTGATTGCCTTCGCGGCACTGCTCCTCTTAGGATCGGGAGTTGCGCGCCCGATGCTGGACTTCACAAACGTGGACGGTAGCAGCCTCGCCGACGCAGACTCCGAGCAGAAGGATGCCGTTCAGGCCGCCGTAAAAGAGGCATTCGGCGACCGTTACAAGATCGGACAGGTGTACGAGCAGCCGTGCGGGGTCCCCTCATGCGCCAACATCATCTTCAACCTGCACAGCCGTGAAGAGGGACACCCCGAAGCCTTCGGTAGCGGCAGCCTTTCCTGGCCGGACAAAAAGCACCTGAACGTACAGTTGGAGAACAGCGACCGGCCGACTGTCATGGGATACCCGGTGGCAGGCGCGAAAGCCCCGTCTACCGATATAGAAGCCTCTCGAATTGCGAAGTCTTACGCCCAGCGACAGTATCCGTGGGCCATGGGCGCGACCATGAAGGAAACGGCCCCAGTGGGCGAAAAGGCCGCACTTGGCTGGATGACGAACTGGAGATGGACTCACAACAACGTTCTGATGCCCAGAATGCTGGACGTCCAGGTAGACAGGGCTGGACGTGTATCTCAGATTGACGTCACCCTTGGCCCGACTCGGGCAGAGATCCCCAATGCCAAGCTTGACGCCAGGCAGGCAGAAAAGGCAGTGAGCGAGGCGGTAGCCGTACTGCTCCGAGCCAATGGAAACACTGGCGCAGAATTCCACACCAAAGCGGTTACTGTAAAAGCGGTCGAGCAGGACGGTAGTTGGCAGCCAAATTGGCTTGTGAACGTGACGTGGCCCAGCGGTGGGATGAGCGATGATTCGCAGGCAGAGGCGGCTGTTGAAATGTACCGCGTGAACGCCATCACTGGGCAGGTGTACGACGCAGCCGGACAGCCCCTCAAAGTCAGCTGACGCCCACTATCGATGAGTCCCGACCCTCGACCGCCGCCCCTGGTGTACAGGCGGCGGTCGAGGGCGGTGGAGCCGGTGGCGAGACGGCCGGCGGGGGCGGGGAGGCGTCGACCACGCCGGTGCTGGCGGCGCTGAGGGCGCGGGCAGCCAGGACAGGGCGCCGGCGACGCCCGCGGTGAGCAGCAGGACGGAGCCGACGAACGCGCCGCCGATGATGCGCCGCTTGTCCTTCTTCCCGGCTTCCTTGTAGAAGAGGAAGACCAGGAAGACGACCACCGCGGCGACGACGGCGCCGGTGGTGCCGAGGCCGACGAGCTGTCCGCTGGTCAGTGCGGCGGGCGGGCGGGTGCCGGTGGCCGCGGTGCCGACGCTTTGGCCAGCGCCGTCGGCGAGGTTGCCGGAGCGGTGGTGGGCCCATCCGAGGATGCCGCCGGGGCAGGCCGCGGCGCACGCGGCGGCGGTGAACCCCTTCCCGAACGGGGCGAGTTGCTTCAGCTCTCGGCTGCCGGTCCACCACGGGTACAGGTTCGCGGCGAGGACGAGCAGCGCGGCGAGGAAGCCGCCGAGGGTGAGGCCGGTGGCGCCTGTCATCGGGTGACTCCCGTGAGCAGGGTGAACGGGTCGAACCAGTCGAGGACGCCGAGGCCGCCGAGCAGGGCGGTGACGAGGAGGAACCGGGGCGCGAAGCGGCCGGTGTGCCGGTCCAGGGACCAGGTCGCGGCGGCGGCGACGGTGGCGATGATGTAGGCGGCGAGCACGCCGGCCTCCGTGCGGGCCTGGTGGACGGTGTGCCCCAGACCGCGACGGGACTGCGGCCATCGGCCCACGGCAGGAGCGCGGCCAGGACCGCGGCGACCATGCGCCAGGTGACCAGGGCGTCCCACAGCCGCTCCCACAGCCGTGGCGCGTGCTCCTCCCGGGGCGGGGCGTGCACGATCTCGTGGACGTGGTGGGCAACGACCTCGGCAGGCACGGGCGGCGGTATGGGTGGTGCCGCAGGCGCCGGCGCCTGCGGCGGAGGAGGCGGAGGAGGAGGCGGGGTGTGCCAGGGCGGGGCCTCGCCTGGCTCGGGCGCCCGGGCGGGCAGCGGCGCGCTGGCGGGGATGACCCGGGCGGGGTGATGGGCCGGTTCTCGGGGATGCTCACGGCAGGGTCCTGGCGGCCGAAGGGGCGGGCGTTGAGGAGGCGGAGGTAGGCGCGGGCACGCAACTCGTCGCCGCCGGGGGACGGCTGCGCGCCTGTCACGCGCCGGCTCGTGCTGCGGGCGCGGTGAAGGGCTGGCGCGGTCGCCGGGTGGGCGTGCGCACGGGCGGTCACTCCGGCAGCGGCCACGGGCCCGGCCGTCGTACCGGCGTCGTATGCGGCGCAGCCGGTGTCGTACCGGCCGGGCGGGGCGGACGGGGCGCGGTGCGACCGGGAGGGTGCGGCGTCGTACCGCTGTGGCCCGGGGTCTGACGGGGTGTCGGATTGGTCGGACCTAGGGTCGGACGGATGACGTACGGGGTGGGCGTGGTGTGCTGCACCGAGCCGCGGGCGGGCTCCTGACCTGCGTCATACCGTGCGATCCAGTACCGCTCGATCGCCGGACGCACGTCCTTGGGGCAGCGGCCGGTGTCCCACCTGGCGGTAGGTGCCGGCCACGATGCGCATCGCGGTACGAACAGCGTCGGACACGTTCATACCGGTGGCGAGCATCGTCGCAAGGTCGTCGTACAGCTGCTGGTCGACCTTGACGGAGGCCGACTTACCGATGTCCGGCGGGGTGCTCATGATGGTGAGGGAAGAAGGAAGGCCGGGCCCCGCCCCGGGGCGGTCGCGGAGCCTGGTGGGTCACAGGTCACGGTCGGTGCGGGCCTGGGCTGACTCGAATGCGTCGGCGATCAGATGGGCGTCGTCGCGGTGGCCCTGTCGGTCGCGCTGCGCCTCGCCCTGGGCGAAGTCCTCGGCGCACTGCCGGCGCAGGTCGTCGCCGTGCTCGTCCGGGGAGGGCGGCTCGCTGGTTCCGGCGGCAATCTCGCGCAGCCGGGCGGCGAAGTCGCGGCGGATGACGGTGACGGTGTCGGTGATCTCCGGGACGACGGCGCGCAGCGCGCGGACCGCGGGCGGGTCCATGGTGGTCGCCTGGATCAGCACGTGGCGGCGGTGAAGGTCGGCAGCTCAAACGCCGTCGACTACCGGCTGGCGGCGCCGTACTTCCGCAAGCGGATCACTCGGCCAGGGTGGCGCACGGACCTGAAGGGCAAGCCACCGAAGGGCGGGCAAGAGGAATAGCGGTGGACGACCTGGTGCAAGTCACTGCGAGGCCTGCGGGGGCTCGTGGCCGACATCGGATGGGGCTGGTCGGCCCGCCCGGGGGTTGCTCCCCACGCCCCGTTACGGGGCCGCTGAGTACGGGGCGGGTCCGCCGAACGACGGTAAGCAGAATCTGTCCTTCCTGTCAGCCCTCGTACCGCACTGAGTACGTCCGTCAGGCGTCCCCCGTCCTGACGGGCACACAGCTATTCGCAGCCGACGCCGTCGCCGTCTCGGTCGAGATGGCTCCCGTAGCCGGGGTCGCCGCGGTGCACGGGTGCGGCGCCTGCAGCTCTGGCCGCGTCACAGTTGGCGTAGTAGGCGCTGCCTCCGCCGCTGCTGTCGTCGTTGCTGCTGGACCCGCCACCTCCTCCTCCGCCTGCGGTGACGGTGACCTTCACCTTGACGGTTTTGGTGGCGGTGACAGTGGGCGCGGGTTCCGGCTCGGCGGTTTCAGTGGCGGTCGCTGTCGCGGTGACGGTAGCGGTCGCGGTAGCGGTCGGTCGCGGCTTGTCGTCCGCGACGGTCTTCGTTCCGGGGTCGCTGCTGCCGCCGGCTCCGAGGCCGACGATGAAAGCGAAGCCGAGCGCGGGCAGCACGAAGCGTTTACGTGCCCATTTTGGTGCGGGTCTGACGGCCTGTGGTGTGGTGTACGGGTTGGTCATCGTCCCCCCTGGGTTGTGGTGGAGCGATGACGGTAGTCGCCTGGTGAGGTGCCGGTGGGCATATGGGAGAGTGGACACCAATTCGTGACGGGGCACCGGCGACTTCACCGCAGAACCGCAACACCGCCCATGTCCGAGGTCAGTTGGAAGTATGGGGAAACGTCGTCATGACCCACCTGATCGCGCGAGCTTCATTCGTCGGATGCGCTCTCCTGGCGTCGATGCTTTTTCTCACCGGCTGCACATCAGGCAGCGATGGCGACAAGGCGGCGACGGAATCACCCTCATCTGCGCCGAGTGCGCCCCAGACATCTGCCGGTCCGTCCGAGCAGAAGCTCACTGAGCAGGCTCAGGCAGTTCTGGCCGCCATCCAAGGCGGAGAGATGGTCGAAGCCGGCGCGGAGCGCGTCAGTGACGGCATCCACACGGAGCCCACCTTGAGCACGGGCAAGACCTACCGGCTCAACCTGATCTGCTTCGGCAGCGGCAGCGCCCGTCTCACTGTGACACCAGAAAGCAAAGAAACACCGGTCCCCTGCGACCAGTCGCTGATTCAGCAGCGCCTCACAGCGGACAAGCCGGTGCGCATCGACGTCAACGGCACCAAGGGATCAAGCGGCATGATCGCCTGGCAGATCGACGCCATCTGATTCAGCCACACCTGTGCGCTCCCACACCAAGGAAGGCGCCCGACGTACTCCCCGGGCCGAGGAGCGCTCGCCGACCACCCCATCCAGTCGGTGGTCCACCGCCCCCCTACAGCTTCACCGAGAGGTTTCCTACCGTGGCCGTTATGGTCAGCTCGCCACCGATCGCGTGCAGGTATGCGGCCATGGTTGAGGTGTCCAGGCGGGCGAGGCCGCGCTCGATCTGGCTGACCCGTCCCTGGGTGACCCCCATGGCCTTGGCGACCTGGACCTGTGTGAAGCCTTGGGCCTTACGGAGAGCGGCCAGTTCGTGTCCCCGCTCGGCGTCGACCATCTCCGCCTTGATGGCATCGATGCGCTCGCGCTTCTCGGGGGTGATGTCGGCCGCCAGGTCGGCCATGGTGCCGAGTTTCATCTGCCCTGTCACTCCTTCTTCTCCTGCTCCAGCGCCTCTATGTAAGCCGTGTATTTGTCGTCCGCTTCCTTGATCGCCCTGGGATACCAGCCTGCCCACTGCCGCCCGGTCGCCTTGTTGCCCGCCACGAGGAAGATGGCCCGCCGTTCGGGGTCGAAGACGAACAGCATCCGGATGCTCACTGTGCCGCCGCTGCGCGGCCGCAGTTCCCGCACAGCTCCTGGCTCTTCTGCCGGCAGCAGGTGCACGGCAATCTTGGCGCAGGTGGTGTCGTGCTCGCGTCCCGGGCGCACGTCGGAGACCCGGCCCGGGAACCCGTCCGGGCCCGATAAGACGTGGATGTCGCCGCCCTGGTGCTTGCGCTTCCCGCTCCACCACAGGTCCGCGCCGTTCGGGCCGCACACCGTGACACGATCGGTGCGGATGAGCTGCGGCCGCCTTCGCGGCGGCCAGAGCCTCGTGCACGCTCACCGAGGCGGGCCGCACCCCGCGCGAGCCGCTGCGCGCGCTGGAGGAGTGGTCGATCGCGCGCCTCGGCGACATGTCAGCGTCGCAGAAAGCCTGCGACCGCGTGGATCGAGCACCACCGTACGACCGGGGTCCGACAACGGCCGCGGTCCGTTCCCGCGTCCTGCGCAAGCAGTTCGCGCGGGAACGGACCGCGGCACGACACCGTCTCCTGCAACTAAGAGGGCCCCGGCGTCAGTTTCCCGACGTCGCCGTGGACGGGATCCGGGCGGTGGTGGGTGCGGGGGTGTAGAAGCGGCCCTTCGTCGTCTTGGTGAGGATGATGTGGAGGACGGGGCCGAGGATCATCGAGATGAACGACGCGTACGCCACCGGGTAGACGTCGAGGATGCCGAGGGCGCCCACGAACACCGCGACGCCGAGGGAGACCAGGCCGCAGGGGTTCCACTCCCGCACCTCGTCCTCACGGAACTCGATGTCCTCGGAGCGGCCGAGCTTGAGCCAGCGTCGGCAGACGAAGTAGTCGGCGAGGATGATCAGCACCCAGGTGTTGGTGAGGACACCGGTGACGGCCAGGAACGTGCCGAGGTGGTTGATGACGTTCGTGGCGTAGAAGATGACGCCGAACAGCCACACGCCGAACATCCACCAGGGGCGTCCGGGACGGAACCCCGCGACGACGTCGAAGCCGCTCGACAGGGTGATGGAACCGCCGTACAGGTTCATCACGTTGATGCGGATCTGGGTGATGACGACGAAGACGACACCGAGCAGTCCCATGAGGTGGACGAAGACGAATCCGGGGTCCTGCGCCTTCTCCTCGCCGAAGGAGCCGACGAGCGACGCGCCCAGCATGGCACCGAGGAAGATGATGACGAACATGGGGACGAGTTCGAGCAGCATGATGGTCGCCGTGCCGCGGTAGCGGATCTTGGTGCGGGCGAAGCGTCCGTAGTCGGTGGCCATCAGACCCTGGAAGATCATCTGTCCGTTGGCGAAGCTCATCGCGGTCCACAGGGCCGCACCGCCGCCGGTCGCGGTGGAGTTCCACTGGCTGACGCCGGCGATCTCGTGCTGGGAGCCGAGGGAGATCAGGGCCCACGCCAGCAGTCCGACGAAGATGGGGAAGCCCCACTTCTGGAGCGTCGACATGGCGTACATGCCGCGCCAGACGAAGCCGATCGTGACGAGACCGATCAGGGCGAAGATCCCGATGCCGGCGAGGGAGTCGATGGGGATGTCGAAGTAGTAGGCGATCGCGTGGGAGACGATCGTCCCTTCGAAGAGGAAGTAGTAGACGAAGTTGACCGCGTAGATGAACGAGGTCAGTGCGGCTCCGCGGCTTCCGAAGCCGAGCCCGCGGGAGATCAGGCTCTGGGAGAGGCCTTCACGGCTGGCCATCCGCATGGTCAGGGAGCCGATGAGGACGGCGCCGATGAAGAAGTAGCCGATCGGCAGCAGCATCGTCGGCCAGCCGACGAGGAAGGTCTGCTGGGCGCCGAAGGAGAAGAAGAACATGGCGGTGGCGTTGCCCAGCAGCACCAGGCTGATGGCGGGGATCGGCCAGCGTTTGTTGTCCGGCACGCGCTCGACGGCGAAGCTCTCGATCTGATCGTCGATGGAGGCTTCTGGGCCCCGGAAGGACTCTCTGATGGACATGCGTGGTTCTCCAAGTGGTGCAGACGGTGTTTCGGCGAAGCGTTGTCAGACGGTCGGCGCGTTGTCAGACGGTCCGAGCGTTGTCAGACGGTCGGCGCGGCCCAGCGGCTGTCGAGGGCGACGGCGGGATCGGCGCCGAACTCATGGGCGAGACCGGTGGCCGTGGCGCAGGCTTCGTCCAGACACCTGCGGGCGAACGCAGTCCGTGCCTCCGGGCCGTCGGCCAGGGAGGCGAGCGTCTGTTCCCACCGTGCTTCGAGGTCGTCGAAGGAGGTACGCAGACGGGCGGCACGGGCGGTGAAGTCCCGTGCGCGGGGGTCCTTCGCGGCGTCGAGCAGGTGCTGCCACTGCCACCAGACCGCGAGCGGGTCGTGCGCGGGCCGGCGATGGTCGCGAGGATCCCACGAGGCCGCGGGAGCGGGCCGGTTGAGCCCCTCGGGCAGGTCCTCGATGTCCAGCGGGACGGGCAGGTAGACGCCCGTGCAGGGGGTGACGGGGCACCACCAGAGGGTGAGCGGGCCGGGCCCGTCGTGCAGCTCGACGATCAGTGAGGCCGCGGTGTTGCCCCAGGTGAACCCGGACGGGTGCTCGTGCATGCAGAGCGTGTGGAAGTCCGGGCGCGCGGCGTCGAAGGAGGGACCGCCGAGGAAGGTGTCCTCCAGGTGGTCGCGCAGGATGCGCTTCATGGTGTGCAGGCCGATGCCCGCGGCCGCGTCGTCGGTGAGGAGCTGGTGGGAGCGGCGGCGGCGGATGTGCGACACCTGCAGCGGTGTGCCCGGGTCGGTGAAGGCGTCCGCCACGTCCAGCGGCTCGCCGGAGGGCCAGCCGGCCCGGGTCGCCGCCGCGCGCAGCCCGGAGCTGGTGAGGTCGGCGTCCGTGCGGATGGACAGCTCGTTGCTGAGCGACGCGACACCGCTGGTGATGCGGCGGGCCGCCCAGTCGCGGCCGATCGTCTCCAGTACCCAGGCTTCCCGCGGGTCGGCGATGACGAAGGCGTTGTCGTAGGAGCCTTCGGCGTGGGGTGTGCCGACCATGGCCGAGCCCCACTGGCCGTGGCGCTCAAGGAGTTCCGTGATGACCTGCAGCGCTTCCCGCGCGGTGCTGCCTCGTTCCAGCCCCAGGCGGACGAGTTCCATGCCGAGGATGCCCGGCTCCTGCGGGTCGCCCGCCTTCTCCTTCGACACGGCGTCCGCCCAGACGCGGCTGAAGACGGCCTCGTTGCCGATGGCGACGCGGTGCTCGTTCACGCCCATCTCGTATCCCCAGCACCAGAAGGGGCTGGAACCGATGTGCGCGTAGGCGGGTGCGTCCTCGACGGTGAGATAGGCGAGCCGCAGGGGGTCGCCCGCGGGCCGGGCCGGGCGGCGGCGCAGCGGCTGGGCCTCGCCGGCGGGGCGGTCGCTGTTCTTGCCGAAGAGGACCGCCCGGCGGCGGGTGGCGTCGGGGAGTGCGACGACGGTGTCGCAGCTCCAGGGCCGAGTCGTCACGGTCAGGCTCCGTTCCTGTGGGCGGTCGGGCGGCCCAGGTGGGCCTGGACGAGGGTGCGGGCGGCCTGTCCCACGAGGCGGCAGGTCAGCTCCGGGTCGGTGGCGCAGGCGGGATCGATGCGGTCGAGCGCGATGGTGTCCGCGAACAGGGCGCGCTCGCCCTCCGTGGCGGGCATGCGGTCGCTCCCCACGATCGCGACGGTCTTCACCCCGAACGACCTGGCGAGCCGGGCGATGCTCACGGGCGCCTTGCCCCGCAGGCTCTGTTCGTCGAGGCGGCCCTCCCCGGTGATGACGAGGTCCGCCCCGCGGATCTCCTCGACCGCCCCGAGCAGATCGAGGAACACCTCCGCGCCGGACCGCAGCTGTCCGCCGAGCAGGAGTCCGGCCCAGGCGAGGCCGCCCGCGGCCCCGGAGCCCGGCAGCCGGGCCGCCCCCCGGCTGCCGAAGGCGTCCTCCAGGACGTCTGCCGCATGGGCCAGTCCGGCGGAGAGCCGGCCGATCATGTCGTCGTCCGCGCCCTTCTGCCGCGCGAACATCTCGGCCGAGCCGTCGGCCCCCACCATGGGTGTGTCGACATCGCAGGCCAGCACCAGCCGGACGGTCCGCAGCCCGGGATGCAGGCCCGCGGTACGGACGGTCGCGAGCCCGTTCAGTGCGGCACCGCCCGGCGCGAGCCGGCGGTCCTGTGCGTCCCGCAGGTCGGCGCCTAGCGCGCTCAGCAGTCCGGTGCCGCCGTCGGTGGCGGCGCTGCCGCCGAGGGCGAGGGTGATCTCCTCGACCCCGTCGTCCAGGAGGGCGGCGACGGCCTCGCCGACGCCGTACGTCGTGGCAGTGGCCGCCTCGGACGGGCCGGGGCGCCGCGCACCGAGGCCGCAGACGGACGCCACCTCGACGATGGCCCGGCCGCCGAGCCTGGCGACGGACGCCTTCGTGTGCGCGCCCCAGGCGTCGGACGCCGGCACGGAGACGGCCGTCCAGCCCGCGGACAGCGCGGCGGCGACGCTGCCGTCGCCGCCGTCGGCGACGGGCAGCCGCGACACGGCCGCGGCGGGGTTCTGCTCCGCGATCGCGGCCGCCATGACGTCGACGAGACGCTGGGCCGACACCGTTCCCTTGAACTTATCCGGGGCGAGGACGACGCGCCGGACGGCGTCTACCTGCATAGAGACGCTCCTCCCGAAAATTGTTCGTCAAGTTATCTCACCCGTTTGTCGGATTGTCTAGCGTTCAGCGGATACTCTGTGACCCCCGGATCTCACCCACGACGTGGAGGACGCGCGCATGGCGATCCAGCTCGTAACCCAGTCCGTCGGCGACGCCCTCGTGACGTCGTTGCGTGAACGGATCCTCGCGGACGAGATCACCGCCGGCACTGCGGTGACGGAGGCGTCGGTCGCCACGGAGTACAAGGTCGCGCGGCAGACCGCGAAGGCCGGGATCGAGCGGCTCGTCGGCGAAGGGCTGCTGGAACGCACCGCGCACCGCAGCGCCCGCGTCCCGCTGCTCGACGAGACACGCGTGCAGGACCTGTACTTCGCCCGCGGTGTGATCGAGGTGCGGGCCTATGAACTGCTGGCCTCCAAGCGGCTGCTGACCCCGGAGGCCCTGACGGCCCATGAGGCGTTCCAGGCGTGCTCGACGGGCTCGAACGTGGCGGACATCGTGCAGGCGGACGTCGCATTCCACCGGGCGCTGATCGACGGCCTGGAGAGCGACCGCCTCTCCCGCGCCCACAGTGTGATCATCAATGAGATACGGCTCTGTCTCGCCCAGGTGCAGAACGCGCACCTCCTCGCCCCCGCCGAGATCGCCGAGGAGCACCAGACGATCATCACGGCGATCCGCGACGGCAACGTTCCCCGAGCCGGCGAAGTGGGCCTGGAACACCTCAGGCACGCGGAGCGGAACCTGCTGGAATACCTGCGCAGGTGACCTCCGGGCCAGACCCTGAGACGGCTGTACGGGCAGGGCGGCAGGGCCCGGAAGCACTCCCGCTTCCGGGCCCTGCCGCCCTGCCCGTCGGTCACCGTCAGCGCGCCGTCGGTGCCGGCCGACGGTCGCCGCGGGCGAAGAAGCGGCCCCGGCGCTTGGCCTCGCGAAGGAAGAAGACCGTGGGGATCAGGCAGATCACGATGGCCACCACACTGGCCTCCGGCCCGAACGCGCCGCCGGTCAGCGCCTCGGGACCGCTCACCGAGGAGGTGAACAGGCTGCCGTGGCTCGCGTCGGACCCGGAGACGGTGGTGCCGAAGACACCGCCCTCCGCCATGTTCCACCCCAGGTGCAGCCCGATCGGCAGCCACAGCGAGCGGGTCGCCGCGTAGACCGCGCCGAACAGCAGGCCCGCCTCGACCGCGATGGCCAGCGCGCCCCACAGCGTGGCGTCCGGATTCACCAGGTGCAGCGCCCCGAACATCAGCCCCGACGCGGCCAGCGCGCCCCAGGTGCCGGTCCTCTCCTCCAGGATGCGGAACAACGCGCCGCGGAAGGCCAGTTCCTCCGTCACCGCCACACATGTCATCAAGCCCAGCGTGGTGAGCGCCCCGCCGAACGTGCCCCAGCCCTCCAGGTGGTAGCCGCCGCCCAGCGCGATCACCACGATCACCAGCGCGAACATCCCCAGTCCGAGCAGTGCGCCCCGGCGCAGCCCCGACCGGGCCTCCGCAGGCCGCAGTTCGGCCGGGTTCCGGCGGTCCTCAAGACGCCGTACCAGCCACACGTACGCGCCCAGCGCGAGGCCCGCGGTCGCCACTCCCGACAGCAGACCCGTCACCGGGGTCGCGGCGGCCACACCGTTGACCAGGCTGGTCAGTACGTTCACCACCAGCAGCAGCACGAACAGCACGGGCAGCCGCACCCATGCGGACTTCCAGCGCTCCGAACGCGGTTTGCGCTGCCCGGGCGACCGCTCGGGTTGCCGTGCCTGCTCCGGCTGCACTGGCATCTCCGACGGCTCGATTCCCTGCGACATGCGTCCTCCGTAAGTTGTTGGGTGGCCCGGGAGGGCTGGGCACGGCAGGCACGCTACGAGCGGTGACCAGCGGGAATCGTCACCGCCGAGTGGACAGTTCCCGGGGCCGTCGTCCCCCGCGCGGGGGACCCCGGCACTGTCCACTCACGGGGGATGTCCGCGGCGACGTCCGCCGATACGGTCGGCGGGCACAGGTCTGCCCCGCCCTGCCGAGCCCGCCCGCGCCGGGCCACGGCCGTATCCGTAGGACCACGGTGAGATTCGTGAGAAGCAAGAGCACCGACGGCACGCCGCCGCCCCGCCCGGCGCCCGCGTCCCTGCTCCGCGCCCGCGCCGCGCGCACGGCAGCGGTGTGCACCGGCTGGTGGCGGACCTGGACCGCATGGTGGCGCGGGCGCCCGCGCCGGGTGCGGGACCGGGAGTCGGCGCTCGTGCTCACCGTGCTGTCCTTCGCCGAGCCGCTGGCCGGTGTCGGCGCCCGGTTCGGTGATCTGCCGACCCGGCACGCGCCCGTGCTCGCCGTGCTGCTGACGCTGGGTCAGACGCTGCCGCTGGCACTGCGTGCCGGCCACCCCGCGCTCTGTCTCGCCCTGACGGGCCTGTCCTTCGGGCTGCACCAGTCGCTGGGGCTGCCGCAGACGTTCGGCAGCCTGGGGTTCTACCTCGCGCTGTACTCGGTGGGCGCGCACGCGGAACGCGGACGCCGGCTGCTGATCGTGCCCGCCGTCGCCGCGTACGCCGTCTTCTGCGCGGTCCTGCACGCACTCGGATCGCCGCAGCGGCTGCAGGACTATGCCGTCATCGGGCTGGCACTGGCGGCCTTCTGGGGCGCGGGCACCGTCGTACGGAGCCGTCGAGCGGCCGAGGCCGAGCGGCGCCGGCTCGCCGCGCTGGCCGCCACGGCGGCCGAACGCAGCCGCCTGGCACGGGAGTTGCACGATGTGGTGACCCACCATGTGACCGCGATGGTGGTGCAGTCCGACGCCGCGCCGTTCCTGATGGGGTCCCCGGAGCGGGTGACCGAGGCGATGACCGCGATCAGCGGGACCGGGCGGCGCGCGCTGGCCGAACTGCGGTACCTGCTCGGCGTGCTGGAGGCCACCGGCGAGTCGGCGCGGGACGGGTCGGGTCCTGGCGGTCGCGCGCCTGCCCGCGGTGATCTGCGCGACCTGGTCGAGCAGACCCGTATGGGCGGTCAGCCGGTCGAACTGGTCGAGGAGGGCGAGCGGGTGCCGCTGCCGATCGGCGCGGACCTGGCCGTGTACCGGCTCGTCCAGGAATCCCTCACCAATGCGATGAAGTATGCGAGCGGGCGGCCCACCCACGTCACCGTCGGCTACGGCAGCGAACACGTCGAGGTCGAGGTCGCCAATGCCGGTCCCGACGATCACACCCGCCGAGGTGACGGCCCGTACGGCGACGGCCGCCGTGCGGTGCCTGGGCCGGAGCATGTTTCCGGTGGCCGGGGTCTCGGCGGGCTCCGCGAGCGCGTCAGTATGCTCGGCGGCGACTTCGCCGCGGGCCCTCGCACCGACGGGGGTTTCTCGGTCCGCGCCCGCATACCCACCCGAAGGTGACGCATGACCGCCTGGCACCCTCCGCTCCCCTCTCTCCCGCCGCTCCCCCCGGCGGACTCCGGTGCCCCGATCCGTGTGCTGATCTGCGAGGACCAGGCACTCGTACGGGCCGGTTACGTCACGATCTTCTCGGCCCAGCCCGACATGGAGGTGGTCGGAGAGGCGGCCGACGGCCGCGCCGCGGTCGAGGCGGCGAGGGCGCTGCGGCCCGACGTCGCCGTGATGGACATCCGGATGCCGCTGCTCGACGGCATCGAGGCCACCCGGCAGCTGGCCGGTCCCGGCACCACAACCAGGACGCGGATCCTTGTGGTCACCACCTTCAACGTGGACGCGTATGTGTACGAAGCGCTGCGCGCCGGGGCCAGCGGCTTCCTGCTGAAGGACGCGCCGCCGACGGAACTGGTCAACGGCGTACGGACCGTCGTGCGGGGCGAGTCGCTGCTCGCGCCCGCCGTGACGCGCACGCTCATCGGGGAGTTCGCGGCCCGGGTGCGCGCCCCGGACGGCCCGGCCCCCGCCCCTGCCCCTGCCCCGGGTCCCGGAGCCGGGCCGGACGCGGCACGGGAACGGGAACAGGAACAGGAACGGGAACGGCTGAAGGTCCTCACCCCGCGGGAGCACGAGGTGCTCGGGCTGCTCAGTGCGGGCCTGTCGAACGCGGAGATCGCGGCGGAGCTGGTGCTCAGCGCGGAGACCGTCAAGACGTATGTGTCCCGCATCCTGACCAAGCTTGACCTGCGCGACCGCGTCCAGGCGGTCGTCCTCGCCTACCGGGCGGGAGTGGCTCCGGGCCGGCACTGAGCCGGGGCCGCAGGAGTCATTCCCGTGCCTGTGCCTCGGTGTCCTCGCCGGTGGCCCAGACGCCGCGCACATGGCCGATGTGCCGGCGCATCAGTTCCTCGGCCTCGTCCGCCCTGCGGGCGATGATCAGGTCGAGCAGGTCGACGTGCTCCTGCGCGGTGGCCAGAAGTCGTCCACGGTCGGCGAGTCTGGGCATGCCGTACAGGCGCGAACGGATGCGCAGGTTGTGCACGGTGAGGACCAGGTTGTCGTTGCCCCCGTGGGCGAGCAGTTTGAGGTGGAACTGGAGGTCGGCCACATGGTGGGCGATGAAGTCCTTCTCCCGGGCGCTGCGGACGAGTTCCTCGGCCAGCTCGCGCAGCTCGGCGATCGCGACGGGGTCGTCGATGCCCTTGAGCGCGATGCGGCGCACGGTGGGGACCTCGATCAGCTGCCGCAGCTCGTTGAGTTCGTCGAGTTCCCGCTCGGTCAGCTGGACCACACGGAAACCCTTGTTGGGGACGGCTTCCACCAGGCCCTCTTTGACCAGGTCCAGCATCGCCTCGCGGACGGGCGTCGCCGAGATGCCGAGCTGCGTTCCGAGCGCGCGGGCGGAATACACCGAACCGGGCCGCAGGTAGCCGGAGATGACCGCGGCGTGAAGCGTACGGACCGTCGCGTCCCTGAGGGACTCGCGCGGGCGCAGCGCCGTGAACGGCTCACCGGTGTCGGTGGTTACAGACATGTTCAGAATGCTTCTCCTGGTCGTCGGCAAGTGCAATCCACGCGTCGGTCATAACGTGACGCCCGTCGCGCATCCGGTCCGGGGACGGTCGTCCGCCGGCCCTGGCCGGTTCCGGGCGTGGCCCGGTGCCGACCGGGGAAGTGCGGTCCCCTCGGCCGGGATCCGCTCGGGGCAGGCGGGTGCGAAGCGCCCACGGGGCGGCTGAGCACGGCGCACGACCGGAATGATCACGCACGATGCATACCCCCTCCTGCGCCCAGGCCGACGGGTGGCCGTACGGTGCCACGCCGACGGCACCACGGCAAGGGCTGATCGCGCCCTTCTGCATGAGCCTCGTCCGGCCCGGAGACCCCGCCCCCACCACCGCTGCGGGCGCTCCGCAGCCCCCTCCCGCCCACCGGCGCCGCCCCCCTTCTAGGATCCGCACCATGCGAGCCCTTCCCTTCGTCGACTCCGCCCTGCTCTCCGACCTGCTGTCGTGGCCCATGGCCATCGCGGCACTGGGCCGGGCACTCGGCCCCGCCTACGCCGAGGGCGGCTTCACCGAGCGCACCAGCGTCCCGCTGGACAACGGCGAACTTCTGCTGATGCCGGCGGCGGGCAGCGAGACGGTGGGCGTGAAGATCATCGGCGTGGCGCCCCGCAATCCGGAGCAGGGGCTGCCGAGGATCCAGGGCCTCTACACGCTGTTCGACGCGCACACCCTGGCGCCGCTCGCCGTCCTCGACGGCACCGCGCTCACCACCGTCCGCACCGCCGGCCAATCCGCCTTCGTGGTGCGGGAGTTGGCCCCCGAACAGACCCGCCGCCTGGTTGTCTTCGGCGCGGGCCCGCAGGCCGAGGCACATGTCGAGGCGGTACGCGCGGTGCGGGCGATCGACACGGTACGGATCGTGGGCCGCCGTCAGGAACATGTGACGGCGCTGTGCGAGCGGCTCGGGCGGTCGGGCGTCGATGTGCGGCCCGGAGCACCCGGAGACGTGGCGTCCGCGGACATCGTCGTGTGCGCGACCACGTCGACGACGCCTGTCTTCGACGGCGCCGACCTCGCCGACCACGCGTTCGTCGTCGCCGTGGGCTCCCACACGCCGGACGCGCGCGAACTCGACGGCCACGTCTTCTCCCGTGCCTCCCTCGTCCTCGTCGAACACCGGCAGACGGCGCTGCGGGAGGCGGGCGACATCGTGCGGGCCGTCGAGGACGGCGCCCTCGACCCCGGCCGCCTGCTGGACTTCGGCGATCTTGCCGGGCTGCGCGCGGGCGGGGGGATCTCCGTCTACAAGAGCGTCGGAATGGGCTGGCAGGACCTGGCCGTTGCCCAGGCGGTATGGGAGTCCCTGCCGACAGGCGACGACCGGTGAGCACGCGGCCGGTTCGGTGAGCGCGCTACAGTTCCCCGCGCCTCGACGCCCGTAGCGGCCGACATGACGGACTCGTGAGCCGGGATCAGCGTGGCGAAGTACGTCGATGGCGACAGGTGGAGGACCCTCCGGTGCATCGTCCGTGTCCATAACATCGGCGACCACAGCTGAGTGGTAGCCAGTTGACCAAAGCAGTGCGGGGCGGGGCTTCCTCCGCCCCGCGCAGCTTTTCCAGCACAAAGGGACGGAGCACACCATGTTGGACTCCCCTCAGGGCCCCGACTTGGCCTACAGCGCCTCCTTGGTCCTCCGCATCGGGGGCGCGGTCTTCGTCGCATGCCCCGACGAGCGCCTTCAAGCCGTGTACTACCGCGTGGATGCTGGCGTACGCGCGGTATGGCGGCACTTGCGTGGGTCCGGGATCGACCCCGGGCTGGTACGCGCGGCGGAGGAAGCAAACCACAAGCTGGGGGAGCACGCTTCCGCCCTCACCGTGCCCGTGGAGTTCGTCACCGGGTTTCGTGATCTTGCGGCTGCCGCACTCGGACAGCTGGCCCGCCTCGAAGCGGTGTTCCGACAGGAGTTGTCCACACGGGCCGTCGAGACGGTCGGCTTCCTTGAGCACGGTCTTGAAAGCGCCATGGGGGCCGTGGAATTCGAGCGGTCCTGCCAGGCAGCCACCGAGTCGTTGCTCGACGGCTGGGCCGACGACCCGGTGTCGACGATGAGGCGGGTGCGACGGGAGACGGATGTGTGGTCTCTGGCGTACCAGCGTTACGTGAGGCCGGAACTGGGCCAGTACCACGGCTGATCACATTGAGGAGCCCCGTCAGGACGCGTTTCCTGACGGGGCTTCTGCATGGGGTGACGGCGGCAGTTGACGGCAACGTCAGCGGAGGCGACCGCGGGACCACCGGCCAACGACCCGCGGCCGGCGCAACCCGCGACACCTCCCGGACGCCCGCCCGCCCGGCCCGGCGAGCCGTCCGCCATCGCCGCACGGTACCTCGCCGAGAGAGGCCTCGCTCTGACGACAACGCGGCAACCGCGTCAGCGACCCGTCAGCCGGACCGCGCCGTCGCCGCCGGAGGGTGCGGGACGGCGGGTCCCGCGTGTGGCGCGGGCGGTCGGCCCGCCGCGCCAGCGCGCCCAGCCCCGTCCCTGTTCATGACGGGCCGTCACCGCCCTGGTGAGCTCCGACGGCAGGCTGGTTCCCGGAGCCGTGGCCTCCGCGGTCAGCAATCTGCACAGCGTGCACCCCTCCAGATGGGTCTGGACGTCGGCCGTCCCGCCGGCCGTGAGCTCGCGCCGCACGTACGAGGCGGCCGTCAGATACGACAGGTGGTCCCCCCGGCCCTCCACCGGCCCGGTGCGACGCAGCCCCCGCCACAGATACGCGTCGACGAGGGCGTCGCGGCCGGTCTGCAGCAGCCCGGGCGAGTATCGCCCCGCCGGTTCGCCCTCGACGTCGACCGCCCACAGCACATCGGCGTGGTGCGAGGGGAGCGAGGCCAGGACGTCGTACGCGAGAAGTGTCTCGTCGATGCGTCGGTCGTCGCCGGTGACCTCCTGGCGCAGCACATGATCGCTGGCGGCCAGTCTGACCCCGATCTTCACCTCCCGCTCGAAGCCGAAGGTCCTGTCGCCCTGGGCGGTCTGCTGCAGTGCGTGGACGGCCCTCCGGCAGGCGTCGAAGAGGACTTCCTCCATCGCCTCCTTCTCGGCGGGCCGGAGGTACCGCCTGACGATCCTTCTGGCCGGACGCATGGCTCGCGCGCACAGTCTGTGCACGGCGCCGCATTCCCCGAGTCTGGCGCGGCGGACCAGGTCGGCCGTCTCGGGCGCGGGTGCCGGCAGGGCCGGAGCCCCGGTGGACAGGGTGTGCGGGTACGGGTCCCGGCCCAGGCGGAGCAGCTGGACGGTCTCCTCGGCGGCGGCTTCGGTCGCCGCCGTCCTGCCCCGGCCGGCAGCCCCGCCCAGGCCGCCGCGCCGGCCGTCCCCGGCCCCGCCCCCGGCGGACCTCTTGGGGTCGGTCATCGGCTCCTCCTCCCCGTGCGGCGCATCCCGTCCTCCGGAAAAGCCGGAGGCTCCGGAAGTCCTGAGACACGGCGGCCGAAGACATGACGCGAAAGACCCCGTGTGGGCGCGTCATGACAGCGGGGCTGGGCGCTCTGGTCTAGGCAGCCTCCTTTGTCGCGCGGCGTGAGGACTGCCGCCCTGCGACCTCCCTGTGGGTGAGGCGAGAAACGCAGGGACGCACCAAGACGGCAGGAAGGAAACACCGTGACCATCAGCGATCCGGAGAGCATCGTGCGAACGGCCCATGGGCAGGCGTACAAGCCCAGCGGCAGGCAGATTCAGGTCCTGTCGGGCATCGCCCGCGGCCATACGAATGCCGAGATCGCCGACCACCTCCATGTCGCCTGGCCCACGGTGCAGCGGCATGTCTCCCGGCTGGGCAAAGGTCTGGGGACCAACGAGCGTGCCGAGATGGTCGCCGTGGGGTACGAACGGGGCTGGCTGACGAACCTCTCGCCCGAACCCCGCGAGTGGATCGTCCTCAGCGACCGCTGTCAGGAGGTGCTGCAGTGCATCGCGGCGGGGAAGAGCAATGAGGAGATCGCCGGTGAGCTGTATCTGAGTGTGAACACCGTCAAGACCCACATCCGCCGCATTCTCGGCGTCTTACGGGCCCGCCGCCGGGCGCATGCCGTGGCACTCGCCTACCAGCACGGCCATCTGCGCATCCACCGGAGCGAGGGCTTCCGCTTCATGAGCCGGTCCGGCGGTGCACTACAGCGGTGACGACGGCCAGGACGGCGGGGGCGCGGTCGCGCTGACGGCGCGGTGCCGCATCCGGGTATCTCCGGCACGGTTGGCGTCGGGCGCCCGGGGGCCGGTCGACGGGCCGGTCATGCGGTGTTGCTCCGTGGGCCTCGGTGCCGGCAGGCCGGGTCGTGCTCCGTGCCGGCGGTGGCCGCCCATGCGGTGCAGCACCAGCCGGCGAGGGCGACGGCTGCCGCGGCGGCACTGGCGTCGGCAGGGTGCAGGTGGGCGTCGCGTCGGGCTCGCACGGCCTCGCGGCGCCGGGCGTCCGTGAGGTCACCTTCGCGGATCACGGCGACGAGGACGAAGCAGGATCCGGCGGCGAATGCGGCGCAGGCCCAGAGGGCGTCGTTGCGGGCGGACTGGACGGCGCACCAGGCGAGCCACCCGAACAGGGCGCCGTACGCGGTGTGCAGGAGGCCGGCCAGGCGGCTCACGGCTGCTCGCCTCCGTCCGTGGAGAGGACCGGCGTCTGCGGTCGGCGGGTGCCGGACGGGTCGGGCATGCGATTCCTCCGGTGTTCGAGACGGACGAGGACGACGAGGGCACCGGCCGCTCCGCAGAGGAACAGGGGGCAGGCCGCGCCGACGCCGGTGGCGATCACGCTGTCTCCTGAGGGTGGGTGCTGGTCTCCGCCGTTGTGACACGGACGGCGGATGGGGACGATCGCCCGTGCGGCGCGGTCAGTTGGCGGCGAGCATCCCGGTGCGCATGGCGGGCATGCCGAGCCCGTTGCCCTGCTCGTGGTCGATGACCTTGGTGCGGAGGTCGGTTGCAGTGCGCGGGGGTTGATCTCCTGGTAGTTCTGTGCCCACTCGCCGAACTTGTCGATCTGCCGCTGTCGTTCGGCGTCGGTCTCCTCGGCGAACTGGCGAACACCGGGTGTGGTGAACAGGGTCGGGTAGCTCACGTGTTACTCCAGGGTTCGGCGGCAAAGCCGGCGACGATGCGGTGGAACTCGTCCGTGCATCGCCGGTTGTGCGCTGCACCTCTGCTGTGGCGGGCGAGCATGCAGCACGGATTCAACGGATCAGGCCGTTCGCCGAGTACGCGGCGACTCTCCCAGTCGGCTTCCGCGTCCTGGCGGCGGTGCGCGGCGTACGACCGGCGGGCGTACCAGGCGAGCAGGACGGCCGTGTACAGGCTGAGGGCGATCAGCCACAGGTTTCCGTCGGCCGCACAGGTGCCGGCGGTGGCGGTGAGGACTGCGCCGGTGAGGCAGGCAGGCGCTGTACGACGGTGGCGGAGCCGGGCGCGGGTGACCGGCGGCAGGTCCTCGAGGTGGTGACCGCAGAGGATCGCGCTGACGACGGTGACGAGGATGATGAACGCGGCGATGCCCGCCATGACGGCTGCTCCAGGTTGTGCTCCGGCGGACAGCTCGGTGGGCGACGGCGCTCTCGCCCTCGGCCAGGCCGAGGCAGTACAGGCCCGGCTCGCCCTGCTCCTCGTAGTTGTGGGCGTCGTGACGGCTGATGCGCAGGGCCTCGGGGTCCGCGGTCGTGCGGTCGGCGGCGACCTCCCAGGCCTCGCCGATCTCGGCGTCGAGGTGGGTGGTCTCGCAGTCCCCGAAGGCGATGCTGGTCACGGCGTCAGGGCTCCCTCCCATTCGGCGAGCCGCTCGGCGGTGATCTCGGCGAGCCGTTCCTCGGAGATCGGCCGGGCGGTCGGCGTCTCAGGCACTGCGCGCCTCCGTGCCGCTGACGGCCGTCGATGAGGCGTCATCGACGAGCCCGTCGTGCGCCGGGAGCCGAACGTGATTCCGGAGCCGCTCGTACTACTGCTCCGTGCCTGTCCCACTGGACCCGCGGGTCCGTCGGCTCGACGACCGTCACGTGCTTGAAGAGCGGGACGTCACACGGGGCGATGTGCCAGGACATCCGCCAGCCGCCGGCCACGAGGTACAGCAGCTGCCAGCCGTCCTCGTCGACGTCGGACGAGGCGGTGATGACGGCCGTCGACGGGTGCAGCGCGGTCAACCAAGCGAGGAGCTGCGCACGCTCCCGGTACGCGCCGTCACGGTCGCGTTCAGCGCGTTCCAGCTGGTTGCGGTAGTGGTGGCTGAGCTGTGCGGCCTCACTGCGCTCGGCATCGTAGGCGTCGGCGTGCCGCTTCCACCGTGCGGCCTCTTCCTGGGCCTCGGTCAGGGCATTCGTCAGGATCGTGACCGGGTCGCCGATCGGGGCGACGCCTTCTGCACCGCGCGCGAGGCCCTGGAACCGGGAGCGAACCGGTTCCGGTTCCTGGTTCCTGCGGCGCCAGAATGGCATGGACATGGGGTGCTCCGGTGTGGTGGCCGGGGCGGGTCCCTGCGTGGGGCCCCTGTCCGCTGTGGGCTGGCGGCTAGACGAGGATTCCGGCGGCGCGGGCAGCGGCTGCAAGGCCCTCGTACGAGCCATGATCGGCCCCTGAAGGCAGTGCGAGGCGACCACCGGCCCCGAGGGGACGCCCGGAGTTGGGAACCTTCGGCTTGGGCTTGTCCGCCTGTGGAGCACTCAGCGGCAACCTTCGCCCGCTGCGCCCCGGTGAGTTCCCACTCTCGATCCATGACAGTTCCTCCGTACGGTTGGTCGTGATCAAACGAAATGCGGCTGGTCGCGGGCACGTGACGGCTGCCGCTGACGGGCGTCACGGCGATCTCCGGGGCGCCGACGTACGTGCCGTGCTCGCGGTAGTGGCGGTCCTCAACCGAAGGCCGGGGACGGATCCGGGCAACGGCGCTGAGGTTGAGGACGCTGTCGTTGTTCTTCAGGTCCTCCCAGGCGGCCCGGGCCACGGGGAGGACCAGCTTGACGACCTCTCCGCGGCTCTTCTTCAGACCGTCGAAGTGAGGAATGTGCTTCTGGATGATCTTGTCGCCGGCGCTGTGGCAGAAGCGCTCAACGGTGTCCAGCGCCAGCGTCCGCTCGTACGTCAGGCCCTCGCGGACCGGTTCGTCCACGGTCGTCCGCACGGGGTCCACGCCCTGGCCGAGCTGCTCCAGATCGCCTTCCACGCCCGGGTGGTGGACCGAGGCGCCGTCGCGCGCTGTGTAGCGGGTCTTGGTGACGGTACCCGTGTCCTGGCCCATGTCGACCACGACGTCGGCTTCGTACTCGGCGCCCTCACGCTGGACGGTCGTTCTTCGTCCGCATGGTGACGACGACGTGGCCGGGGAAGCCGAGCAGGACGTCCAACATCTCCTGCTCCATCTCGTTCAAGGCTGTCATGAGGTGCTCCGGTTGTTGCGCTGGTTCGGAAGGTTCGGGCGAAGGGCAGCGGCGGCGAGGCTGCGGAGGCGGCCGATGGCGTCCATCGCGGCGCCGTACCTGCGGCGCTTCCGGCGCCACTCGCCTTCGGTGTCGGTCGGAGACCGGCGGAACTCGCTGTCGTGCTCCAGTTCCTTCTCCGCCGCAGCCACCAGCTCCTCGGCGGTCTCGATGCGGAGGCCGGCGAGCAACTGCGCGGCCTCGTCGGGGCGCAGCGCCCGGCTGCTGGTGAGGGCCCGGAAGGCGGTGCTGTACGCGCTCACGACAGGTCGGCTTCTCCCCTGACCTCAGCCGTCAGGTCCTCCCAACGACCGCTGCCGACGTGCCGGGTGAAGGCGACGAGGCGACCGCTCGCGGCGTGCCGGCGGGCGTGGTGGCACGCCCGCCGCCGGTCGCTAGAGGTGAACTCACCGGTCTCCCGGGCGTCACGGTGGCGGCGGTAACGGACGACGAAGACGCGGTCGTTGTACGTCAGCTCTCGGGAGCGGTGCCGGTTGGCGGGCTTCATCCGTCCGCCTCCTCGGCCTTGTCCTCCCTCAGGGCCTGGTCGGCGGCGAAGGTGCGTGTCAGCCGGTCCGGCTCGGTCGGGCCGAGGTCGACCCAGCCGTCCGCCCATTTCTCCATGCGCTGCGCGGCGGACACCCACGGACTGCCGGCACCGGGCCGCTCGAAGCCGAAGGCGCGGAGTGTGCCCTTCGTCGGGTGCACGCTGACGCCCACGCACTCGAAGCCGGGAACGTCCTCGAGTGCTCGGAACGGCAGGTTGCGGATGTACGTGCGGCCGGGGCGGAAGAACTCGGTCGGAGCGGCACCGGCCGCTGCCTGACGGCTGCACGTCTCCTGCGCCTTCTCCCGGACGAGCGCGGCGAAGTCGGGCGGGTAGCTCGGGAACGGTTCGCCGTGGAACGCGCCGTCGACCAGCTCGGCGGCGGCGAGCATGCCGGCCGTGTGCAGCTCGGCGGCGGTCTCGGGCGACTGGAGCAGCTGCGCCGACTCCAGAGCCTCCGCGGCCTGAGTCGCCAGGTCGTACGACCGACCGTTCAACCACGCGGCCTCGATGACCTTCTTCGTCAGCATGGCGAGCTTCGAGATCACCGGCCGTCACCTCCCACCGGTGCGGAGACCTCGTCCCACCGGTCAGCGACACCCCGCGGAAGAGTCCGCTCCCGCTCCATGACCCGGGTCTCCCGGTCCCTGAGGTCGGCGTCTCTCCAGGCCCAGATCTCGTCCTCGATCAGCTGGTCGAGCATCGTCGGGTCCAGTGCGTCCAGTTCCCAGCCGCTCCGGCCGTGCTCGCGGATGTAGCCGCTGGCCCGTGAGTCGGTCAGCCTGGCCGGGTTCGGCGGCGGGTTGTGCTCCTGGACCTGATCCATGTTCAGCGCGATGCGCCGCACCGTGACGTCAGCTCCGAACAGCGCCATCCGGTCCTCGATGTCCCAGGTCATGTCCACCCCGGACGGATCGTGGTCGCCGAGGCGGATGATGCAGGTCGGCGTGCCTGCCGCTGGCTGAAGGGGAATCTGGTTCGTCATGCGGTCCTGCCACCCTTGGCGCCCGTCCTGACGGGCGTCGCCGGGGTGGCGGACGTCGCCTTGACGGCCGGCGGTGGTGCGGTGCGGGACGACGCCGTACGTGCGCTCGGGGTCGACGAGGAGTCGCGACTTGTTGAGGGCGTGGACGATGGCTGCCGCAGGGTCGTTGCCGGCGGAGGCCATGGCCTCGCGGGTGACTTCCATGGTGCGGGGGATGTTCCGGTTCACACCGCCACCCCCTCGGCGACGAGCGCCTGCTCCAGGCTGCACTTTGCGCGGTAAGCCAGCGTCTTGACCGCGCCCCGCTGCTTGCCCATTCGGGCAGCCGTCTCGTCCACCGACAGACCGTCCAGGTAGCGGAGCCGCACGCACTGCGCCTGTGCTGGGGTCAGAGACTTCATGGCCTTGGCCACGCTCCTGGCAGCATCGGCGATCTCCAGTTTCCGGAGCCCGTACGTCTCAGCGCTCTCGTCCTTCACCAGCGAGAGGATCTCCGGGGAGGAGATCTCCCGCTTCACGCGCGCCAGTTTCAGGTGGTCCACGTGAAGGTTGTGGGCGATGGTGATCAGCCAGCCCACGAAGCCGCCGGTCGCCGGCCGTGTCTGAAACGTATCGATGCGGCGGAGGGCGCGCTCAAAGGTGTCGCTGGTCAGGTCCTCGGCCAGGTCCCGGTTCCCGGTCCTCGAACGGAGGTAGCGATACACGGCGTCGCGGTAGTCGTCGTAGAGGACGGCGAATGCGTCACGGTCACCCGCTGCGGCCCGAGCCACCAGCTCGGTCACCGCCCCTACCGACAGGTTGATCTGGGCGTTAGCCTGGTGTTTCACGACCAGGGGTCTCCTTTGGAGTTAGGGGTTTTCTCGGTTGTGTGAGGGCCGCTCCGGGTCGCATCCGGGGCGGCCCTTCGGCGCGCTCAGTGGGGTCGCGGACTGGGGCAGTGGCTTCCGCTGCGTTTTCAGTCCCCGCCGCTTCAAATGCCTGAACAGGCGAAACGTGTGCTCCGCACCAGGGC
This sequence comes from Streptomyces shenzhenensis, assembly GCF_003688995.1. Lineage (GTDB taxonomy): Bacteria > Actinomycetota > Actinomycetes > Streptomycetales > Streptomycetaceae > Streptomyces > Streptomyces shenzhenensis_A. The sequence goes on from NZ_PENI01000047.1 coordinate 55,339, forward strand.
ACGGCGCAGCCGGGCGATATCGATCCGCCCCTGGTCGAGCCCGCCGTACAAAGCCCCATGCCCGCGGCGATGTTCAGGTGCGAGCGCCAGATCGACCAGCGTCCGCACCGGCCCGTCCGTACACAACAACGCGTCGCACAACTCGAACAACGCGTCGTCCCGCGCGGTCGGACACGCGTACGGCTCCGACCAGAAGCGTGACACTTCCGCGAACGCATCCCGCAGGACACCCTGATGCACCAAACTCGTGACCACGGCCTTCGGCTGTTCCTATGCCTCCGTGACGGAGCACGGGATCAGACGAAGGCTGCCTACGCGTCCGCTGAACTGCGAAAACACCGGCCAGGTTCGAGCCGCGTTCGACACCGGACCATGAACGACAAGTTCAGTGGGTGGATCAAGCGGTGGCGAGCTGATCGTGCTCAGCCATCCACGCCTCCAACACGACGGATGCGTCGAACTCCAGTAAGTCAGGTCCCGGATCTCAGCCCTGACTGTGCGTCTGGCGGAGGCGGCTGACACCACTGTCCGGCTCCGGACTTCCTGAGCGTGCTCCCGACCCGGCCGGGTCTGACCCGGAACTGGGGCGGCGCCGCCTCCCGGGGACGGGGAGACGGCGCCGCTGCGCGCTTCTGAGGACGTCCTCAGACGTCAGATCAGCCAGCCGATGAAGTGGATGAGGCCGGCGAGGACGTCCGTGAGAAGGTTCATGATCGTGCTGCTCCTAGCGGTGTAGCTGTCGTGTGTGGGACCTGTGCGGCAACTACGGTCTGCAGCCCGTCGCTTGCACACCGTAAGTCTCACCCACCCCAGACGCCTCGGTGACCACATGGGTGACGATCACCTGTTCCAGGGAATAACTGCTCCCTTGTTCGGATCACGGATGGCCGGCGCACCGGTCCCCTGCCCTGAACTGCCATGCCAGCAGGCGGTGTCCTGAGCAAGCAGCCCGAGCCGTCACGGCAGGCGATTGCCGTCACCCGTGGCAGCAGAGGTGAGCCCCGGACGGGTAACGGAGCCGACGCAGGCTGACGGCCGGCACCTGAGCGAAGCGGACAGCGCCGCTTCGGGCAGCCGGTAGGTGGCTGTGGGGGAGCACGGTCCAGGAGACCGCGGTACCGATACAGGAAGTGGCCAGGCAGGCAGCACCAGCCGCAGTAACAGGACACAGCGCACGGGAAGATGATCGCGCCCGACACACACTTCAGGCCTCTTGCGCACCAACCACTTCCTCGACCCCCACCTGGCCGTTGTCCACGCGGGCCCGCAGTTCGTCGGCGACTCCGGCGCAGGCGCCGAGCCCGTGGAGGGATCCGCCCGACAGACAGAGGCGTGGGCGTACTGCTTGTCACCGTAGGACAGGCCGATGGCGCCGCCGCACTGGTGGTGCGGATCAGCGGGAGGTCACGGGGAAACTTGCTGCACAGGCGTTGGCTGGTGCGGGCACGCCAGGTTGGCTGACCGGGCAGGGTGAAGCGAGGCAGGCGGGTGGCCAGGGCCGAAGCCGTGCCGGTGTATCTGCCGCCGAAGACGCCGACCGCCTGCCGCGGCCCACAACCGGCCGACGGAACCGTGCCGGCCCAACGGAAGCCTCTGCCATGGCGGCTGCCCGCCAGCATCAAACCGCCCCAGGTTCACTGAAGACGGCCGCATCGGCCCCCGGCGCTCCGACGCGAAGCGGCGGCCCAGAGCACAGCCTCACTGCGCAAGTCCTTGGAGCAGACGCTCACAAATTCCAGGTCGGCCCGACCGCCATCGCCGACGCGAACACGCTCACTGATCTTGGGCTGGACTCTCTCGCCGTGGTGGAACTGATCGGCTTCTTGGCCGCCGACCTGGGCCTGCAGCTCCAGGACGACACCCTGCACCCGGCCATGACCGTGGACGAGGCCGTAGCGGTACTGCGGCAGGGCAGCGCGAAGTCGTAGCCCATGGGGCGACTCTGAAGGCACCGTCTCACCCGTCGGAGCACTGACCGACCCCGTGGCGCAGTTCGGCTCAGGCGGAGCGTGGCCAGCCGCGTAGCAGTTCAGCGATGCGCGCCGCGGTGCAGGAGGGGTCGCGCAGCAGGTCGCGCAGGGCGACGGCGTCCTGGTGGCCGGGCTTGACCGGGATGCCGGACGCCTCCAGGTACATCACCCCCGTCGCCGCGGCGACGGCCAGGTTGGATCGCTCCAGCCAGCGGCACCGGCCGAGCACATGGACCAGGGCGGCGGCGCGGGCGTAAGGGCCGCCGTAGACGGGCTGTTCGAGCAGTTCGGCCCGATGGCAGGCCACCGCGGCGACCGGAACGCCGTAGTCCTCGGGCGCGGGGTCCGCGGCGCCCGCGATCTCGGCGACCTGCAGGACCCAGGGGACGTCGATGTGCAGATCCATTACGCGGCGTGGGCCCCCGTGGGCGTGGCCTGGCGGTCCGCTTCCTCGGCCTCGTCGAAGACACTCTGGTACTCGTCGAGGAAGGTCCGGGCGGCGTCCAGGCCCCGCTTGCGCAGTCCGGCGACGTCCTCGCGGACCAGCTCGGCGATGTAGTCGCCGATGCTCAGACCGCGCTCCTTCGCCCGGATCGCGGCGAGTTCCTTGACCGAATCATCGACGCGGGCACCCCACTGAGTCTTCGACATGCCGAAATGGTAGCAGGTGTTACCACCCACCCGGCAGGCCCCGTTTCCGCATGAGCGCCGCCCCCGCACAGCCGACGGCACCGACGCACCGGTCGGCCACGGCTCGCCTTCCGCAACGCCGCCGCGGCAGCGGATTCGCGCCCACGACCACGGCAAGGCGGGCCCCGCCACCGAGCCGGTCAGGACTTCGAGATCCGCAGCCCGGACTCGTGGCCGAGAGTGGTGATGAGCGAGCCGCCACCGGGGCCGCCGCCACCCTGGCCGCCGGGCGAACACGGCGAGAGCGGCAAGAGCGGCGACGTCGTACAGGACGTCTTCCTGCCGACCGGCATCGCGCCTGGGCGGACCGATCGCGGCACCAGCGCTCGAAGCTGTGGCGAGCCCCGGCCGCCCGCACATCACCGCACGCCCGAGACCACCCGTAGCCCTATGACCCGGTGCGCTCCGGTGCCGCGGGTGGCCGTCGGAGCAAGGTCATGAACCGGTGGTGCCTGCGGGGCTGCCGACGAACATCGCGTTGAGCATCCAGGTGGCGAGGCGGTCGCGGCTCCAGTTGGCCGGGTGGCCGGTCGCGTCGTAGAGCTTGTGGCCGTCCAGGACGGGCGGGCATCCGTTGTCATTGCACAACTGGGCCCTGAGGTCCAGCAGATGGACACCCTTGTCCTTGTACTTGTCCGCCACCTGCTGAACAGCGTCGTTCATCTTGAGGGACAGATTCTTCCAACTGTCCTCGATCTTCGCGTTCGTCAGATAGACCGGGGTCCCGTTCTCGCTGAGGATATCGATCGCACGCCCCATGTTCTTGAAGAACCTCTGGCGGAACGGAACGTGCTCCATGCTGAGTTCGACCCCGGAATTGTCGAAGGACTGCGGCGTCATGTCCCAGTTCGCCGTCCGCAGCAGAACCGCATCCGGCTTGTACTGCTTCATGTACTGCGGCCACTCCTTCGGCCACTTCAGGCAAGCGTCCTCCGGCTTCTTCCCTCCCTGCACCGTGTCCGGCATCATGATGCCGCAGCCGCCCAGTCCGGCATTCACGATCACATTTCCGCCCGAGGCGACCTTGGCCATCCCCTCGCCGAAAGATCCGGCCCAGGAGTCACCGACGACGAGCACCTTCTTCCCCCGAACCGCCGGGGACAACTCGGCCTCGCCCACGGGCGGCAGCGCCGACCCCAGCGAACTGCTGGCAGAAGCCGAAGCCGGTACGGAAAGGGAAGGCAGCGGAGCCGCCGCGGGAGTTCCCTGGGCGGAGTCGTTTCCCCATACACCGCACCCGGCCACCGCCAGGAGGAGAGCAGGAACGGTCACGCCCACCCAACGACGCGACGATCGTGTGAACATGGGACTCCTTCGCCTACTTCTGTTGGTCAGGCCGAACAACTCTCTGGAGTCCCCGATCGCACGGCCATGATGGCCCCACCGCACGAATGCCTCCATCAGCGGAAGGACACACGGTACGAGGCCCCGGCACCCGGCGGGCCTATCCGCCGAGCAGTGCTGCCGAGTCGCCGGCGGGCAGCACATAGCCGACGGCGGAGGCCCGGTGTTCGACGAACTTGTTCATCGCGTCGGAGAGGTCGAGGCGTTCCTGCACGCGGGTGAAGAGCGCGGGGTCACGCATGTACGCGAGGAAGAGCAGACCGCGGTCGTCGGCTCCGTTGTCGTACGAGTAGCCGCGGCGCAGCATGCGGGCTCCGCCGTCGAGCCGGGAATGCGCTAGGCGCACATGGGCGTCGACGGGGATGACGTAACGGCCCTGCGCGGTCTTGGCGTAGAGGTTCGCCTGGTCGCGTTCGCGCTGTGCGCCGAGCGGCGCTCCGCTGGCGCGGTAGCGTCCGATGACGGCTTCCTGACGGCCGCGCGGGAGCGCTTCGAAGTCGGAGACGTCCATGTGGATGCGCCGGTAGACCAGGTAGGTGCTGCCGTCGGCGTTCCACACCCACTGGTCCGCTTCGGCCACGGACGGGTTCTCCGTACCGTCCTTGAAGCCGAAGAGGTTGCGGGGTGTCTCGTCCCGGGGGCGATCGGGCAGGAACCCCCGCTCGTCCCAGCGGGACACGAGCGTCCCGGCGGCCGTCGTACCGAGCCGGCGGGAGAGGGCGCGCAGCGCTTCGGGATCGTCGCCGGACAGTTGCACCAGGACGTCGCCGCCGCCGCGGTCGGGGTCGAGCCGGTCACGTGAAAGGGCGGGGATGTCGTGTAATCGGTCGGGCGCCGCGAGACCGAGCTTGCGGTAGAGGGCCGGGCCGAGCGCCACGGTCCGGGTGGTGCCGTCGGGGAGGGGAAGCGCCGTCCAGCGGTCCAGGAGCCTGCGCAGGGCGGTGGTGCCGTCCGGGCCACGCAGGCCGGACGCCAGATCGTGGGCGGCGACGACGGCGTACCGGGGCTGGGGGTCGCTGACACCGCGCTGCCGGGCCTGCGTCGCACGGGTACCGGAGGTTGTTCCGGAGGCGTGGTCCTCGGTGGTCTCCGCTTCCGGCCGGCGTGTTTCCGCCGCGCAGCCGGCGGTGACGAGGGCGGCGGCCGTGGTGGCGGCGAGGACGGAGCGGCGGGTCGGCGGACGAGGATCGGACGGTGTGCTGATCACCGGTGCTCCAGGGTCGGTCACATGAAACATGCGGGGATGCCGACAGCGCGCTGTCTCCCGGGCCGACGAGGGCAGGGGGAGGCGATGATCGGCTGCTGCGGCGTGCCTGACGCTACACCTGGGCCCCATGCGATTCTTCGTCACGAAACGCCGTGTTCCTGGTGTCCCGAGGACCCTGCCGGGCCGGACGGCTGTGCTTCTCGGCCTGTTGATCGCCCTGCTGGGACCGGCGGCATGCGGCACGTCCGGTTCTGACAGCCGACCGGCGAGCGGCGGTCAGTCGGCGGTCTTACGGGTTCCGGGCCAGTTCCCGTCCATCCAGAAGGCAGTGGATTCCGCCCGATCGGGTGACATGGTGCTGGTCTCTCCGGGTGTTTACCGCGAGAGTGTCACCATCCGCACACCCCGGATCGTGCTGCGGGGTACCGACCGCTCCACCGTGGTGGTGGACGGCGAGTTCAAGCGCACCAACGGCATCACGGTCACCGGTGCGGCGTCGGTCGTGGAGAACCTGACCGTACGCAACAACCTCGCCAACGGGCTGCTGTTCACCGGTGTCACCGACGAGGCACTGCAGGGAGCGGGGGCCGGCGGCGCGGGATACGACCCCTTGGACACCGTCAAGTTCCCGGCGCTGCGCGGCTTCCGGGCCTCCTACGTCACGGCCCACAACAACGCCCTCTACGGCATCTACGCCTTCGACGCCCGCGACGGGGTGATCGAGCACTCCTACGGCTCCGGACAGTCGGACTCCGGCATCTACGTCGGCCAGTGCAAGCCGTGCAACACGGTCGTGCGGAACAACCTGACCGAGCACAACGCGGTGGGCGTCGAGGTCACGAACGCGTCGAAGGACCTGTACTTCCTCGGCAACACCATCCGCCGCAACCGAGTGGGCATCACGGTGCTCTCGAACAACCTGGAGGCGCTGGGCCCCCAGCAGCATGCCGTGTTCGCGGGCAACACGATCAGCGACAACAACGACGACAGCAGCCCGGAACAGGCGGACGGCGGCTTCGGCATCGGGGTCGGCATCGGCGGGGGCACCCACAACCGCTTCGAACACAACCGGGTGGAGGGCAATCGCGCGGGCGCCTTCGTCCTGCGGGACGAGCAGGGATACCCGGCGCTCGGCAACCGGATCGAGGACAACGCCGTGAGCGAGGACCAGATGGGTCTCGTCGTGCTGACGGCACGCAGCGGGGGCAACTGCTACGCCGGCAACGGCCACGGCCCCACCAGTCCGCAGCCGTTGCCCGGCACCCTGTCCGCCTGCCCGGGCAAGGACACCAAGCTGTCCACGTCCGGCCGGCCGTCGAAGCTCGCATCGGTTCCGGCCGGGGTGTCCTTCCGAGATGTCCCGCCGCCGCCGGACCAGCCCGGCATGCCGGACCCGGCGCGTGCGCCCGCCCGGCCCGCGCTGCGGCTGCCGGGCGAAGTCGACCTCGCGGCCTACCCGCTGCCCGAGTCGCGCCGCTGACCGCTGCCGGGGAGAGGCCGGTTCCCCGACTCCGGGAAGGAGCCGGGCCTCTCCCCCAGGGTCACTTGCCGCCGGGTGATTCCCCCCAGGGCTCCACCGGTACCTTCACCCGGCCCTCATGACCGGTGAAGTCCACCGTGACCGGCCGCTCCACACCACCACTGCGGATCTCCAGACGGCCCAGCTCCCCGTCCTCGTCGACCCAGTACGTCAGCGGGGAGAGCCCGGTGCGGCGGGGCTGGGGTGTGGTCGGGGCTGCGGAGCCGGCCCCGGCCGCGCCTTCCTTCTGCGACTTCGTCTCCTGCGGCTTCGTCTCCTGCGGCTTCGTCTCCTGCGGCTTCGGCCGCGGTCCTGAGAGACGCGCGTACGACGTCCCGCGCAGCGTGCTCTCCCCCAGGTACCGGGGCCCGGACTGGGCCAGCAGCTGCGCGTTGTCCGGCCGGTCCGCCCCCAGGGCCATCACCACTCGCAGCGCGACGTCCAGGGGGTATCCGGCGTAGGCACGGGGTGACCAGCCCCCGTGGGGCACCTTGGCGGCCGCTCGTGCGATCTCGGCCGTCTTCGACGAGGGTGACGTCCCCTTCGCCTCCGTGGCCACGGCCAGGCCGCTGTTGTCCCAGGCGATCAGCCCCTTCTGCTGCTTCGGCCCCGGCTCCCCCGCGGCGTACGAGCCCACGGCGCGGTGCTTGCGGTAGTCGATCAGGCCGCGTACCTCGTAGGAGTCCCTGCCGTCGTCGATCTTCAGGGTGACTCGGTGCGGACCGTTCTCATAGGCGTGGAACCGCGCCATGGCCAGCCGGCCGGCCTCCTCCGACGTGATCGCCCGCGGCCCGTCCGCCGCACCGCCCTGGCCGGCGGCCCATGCCAGGGCGCAGCAGGACAGTCCGACGGCGAACACCACGGCCAGGACGCGTGTTCGCCGACGGCGCGTCAACTGCCGTAAAGAACCACGGGAACCGAGCGGAATGCGCATGGATCACCTCTCGCAGAGGATGGGCAGGAAGAAACCGCCGCATCTGATACGGCCGTGAGCTGTCTATCGCAGATACGCCACCTCGAATCAAGAACACCGCGCCGGTGGCACAGCGGGGTTTGCCGTCGAGACCACGGCCCCGGTGTGACAGGGCATGTTCCGAGGCCGCCGTGCGGTGCACCGATGCTGACGGGCGATTTCGATATCACCCACGCTTGGCGCATTTTCCTTACACCATCTCAGTGTTTTTTGGGCGCTGCGTTGACGCGCGTGTCTTGATCCGTATGGAGACTTATAGGGAAATTATTTCAGCCACCAGAGAGGGCTGGTAAATGGAGTTACAGCAGCGTCGGCGATGGTCCGGCGGTATGTCTTTGGCGTTGGCTTCGGCGTTATCGGCGTCGCTCGCGGTCACCGGGGTGGTTTCCTCGGTGCTCCCTGCGGCGGCCGACTCCGGGGACGGTGACGCGACCATCCGTGTGGTGCGGGAGGTGAACGCGAACGGGAAGTGGGACCAGGTGCTGGAGCCGGGCATGTCCGGTGTCTCGGTGGTGCTGACCGACGACAAGGGTCGGTCGATCACCGGTACCACGCAGGCGGACGGCACGGTGAAGCTGACCCCGGGCAACAGCCTGGGTGGCGGCAAATACCGGATCGAGGTGAAGAACCCCGAGGAGGGTGTGCTCTTTCCCGGATTCGCTTCGCCCCGGAGCGATCTGATCGATCCGACGGTGCTGTCGTCGAACGTGGAGTTCGTGGACCTGTCGGGCGGCAAGAACGTGGAGATCACGACCTCGTTCTGGAGCCCGGAGGACTACTGCCAGAAGAACGCCATGCTGGTGACGGCCTGCATGAACGCGAGCATCCCGGTGGGCAACGCGTCGCCGGACAGCAAGCGCACGCTGACGTCGTTCCCGTACAACGCGCGGGGCACGTACGACCAGCTGACCGATCTGGCCAGCACCGGCCAGACCGGTACGGTGTGGGGCATCGGCTACAACCGGGTGACCAAGCAGATCTTCTCTGCCGCGTATGCCAAGCGGGGCACCAAGTACGGTCCCGGTGGTTCGGGCGCGATCTACCGGACGGACCCGGCCACCAAGCAGACCACGGTGTTCACCCGGGTGCCCAACGCCGGCTCCACCGGTCACAACCCGGGCGCCAACATGGACGAGGCGTTCGGTCCGGTGGTGGGCAAGGAGTCGCTGGGCGATGTGGACGTCAGCCCGGACGGCAAGGACCTGTACGTCGTCAACCTGCACGACCGCAGGCTCTACCGCTACGACGCCACGCAGCCGACGGCTGCCACGTACAAGGCGTCGTACCCCATCAAGGACCCGGGCTGTGCCGCGCCGGGCGACTGGCGTCCGTCCGGCATCGGTATCCAGGACGGCAAGGTCTACGTCGGCGGTGTCTGCTCGGCGCAGTCGACCGGCAGCAAGGCCGATCTGCGGGCGGTCGTGCAGGTCTTCGACCCGGTCACGGGCCAGTTCACCGGCACGGTCATGGACCAGCCGCTGAACTACCAGCGCATGGAGACGAACTACCAGAACGGCAACTGCTTCGGCTCGACCTGGTACCCGTGGAGCAACACGCGGCCCAACACCCAGGACGGCCACGACTGCACGTCGCCCAACATGCAGAACCCGGAGCCGATCCTGTCCGATCTGCTCTTCGAGACCAACGGTGACATGGTCGTCGGCTTCGGTGACCGGTTCTCCGACCGCACCGGCTGGGTGCTGCCCGGCACGAACGACGCCCGCCCGACGACCGCGTTCGAGGGCGGTGACATCAACCGGGCCTGCCGTGGCGGCAACCACATGTTCGTCCTGGACGGCAACGGCGGCTGCAAGAACAACGCCAGCCCCGCCACCAACGGCGGGCATGACGAGCCGAACGTCCGGGAGTACTACCCGGGTGACTGGTCCGCCGGTATGCACCGGGAGATCAGTGAGGGTGGTCTGGCCCTGTCCAAGGTGGAGACGACCATCCCCTTCACCGCGATGGACCCGAACATCTCCACGACGGAGCACGGGTGGACGGGCAGTGGTGTGCGGTGGGTCGACCGCACCACGGGCACCGCGAACGCCGAGACCGACGGCAACTACCTCAACGACGACTTCGGCAAGTCCCGCGGTATCGCGGACCTCGAAGTGATGTGTGACGAGGCGCCGCTGCAGATCGGTAACCGGGTCTGGAAGGACCTGGACGAGGACGGTATCCAGGACCCCGGTGAGGAGCCGGTGGTGGGTGCCACGGTGAACCTGTACGACGCCGATGGCAACAAGATCGGTACGGCGGTCACCAACGAGCGGGGCGAGTACTACTTCGAC
>NZ_PENI01000048.1 GCF_003688995.1 Streptomyces shenzhenensis
CCCTGCTCTCGGTGTCCCACTTCTCCCCCCTCGTCCGCCACGACTACCGACTCGGCGTACCCCACGACATCCCCGCATGGCACGAGGCACTCAACACCGACAACGCCCGCTACGGCGGCAGCGATGTCACCGGCCGGGGCCTCGCCGTGCCGCACGACGGACACCTCCGCGTCACCCTGCCGCCGCTCGCGACGGTGTGGCTGGTGCCGGCGCCCGCGGTCTGATCCGATCAGTTCGCCGATCCCGACCCCAAGCGCGCTCACCTGGGCTAGATTCGAGCACCGTTGAACACAATCGTGTTCAACAGCGTCACCCTCCGTACATCCCAGGAGCAGCGCATGCGCGACCCCGCTCTCGCTCCGGACCCCACTCCGGACATGCACGGCGGGCTCGCCGACACCGTCTTCGACACGGCGGCCCGCAATCCCACCCTGCCGGTGCTCGCGCGCCGCACGGACGACGCCCTGGCCGCATGGCGGCAGGTGACGGCCGTCGAGCTGCGGGACGAGGTGGTGGACCTGGCCAAGGGCCTGGTCGCCTGCGGGATCTCCCCGGGCCACCGGGTCGCCGTGATGGCCCGCACCCGCTACGAGTGGACCGTGTTCGGCCACGCGCTGTGGACGGTGGGCGCGGAGATCGTGGCGATCCATCCCAACGCCTCGCGCGAGCAGGTCGAGTGGATCCTGCGCGACGCCGGCTGCGTGGCCGTGCTGGTGGAGGACGAACAGGGCGTCATGACGGTGGGGACCCTGTGCGCGCGGCTGCCGCGGCTGCGGCACGTGTGGCAGTTGGACACGGACGCGCTGCCGCAGCTCGTGGAGCGGGGCGCGATCGTCCCGCTGACCACCGTGGAGTCGCTGCGCCGGATCGTGCTGCCGGACTCCACCGCGGTCATCGCCTACACCTCCGGCACCTCCGGCCGTCCGCTGGGCTGCGCGCTGAGCCACCGCAGCCTGGCGTATCCGTGCGACACGCTGCTCGCGGGCTGGGCGCACACGGCGGCGCCGCCGGGCGAGCAGGCGTCGGTGCTGGCCTTCCTGCCGTTCTCACATGTCTACGGGCTCATGATCCAGGTGTTGTGTCTGCGCGGCGGCATCCTGCTGGGCCACGAGCCGGAGATGACCGACGCGGCGCTGGCGTCGGCGCTGCGCTCCTTCCGGCCCACCTACTTCTGCGCGGTGCCGTCGCTGTTCGAGAAGCTGTACAAGAACTTCCTGCGCGCGGCCCAGCAGGGTGGCCGGGGCGCGCTGTTCGAGCGGGCGGCGCAGACGGCGCGGGACTTCGCCGCGGCCGAGGAGCGGCGGCGGCTGGGCGCGGGGCCCGGCCCCGGGTTGGATCTGCGGCTGCAACACGCCCTGTACGAGCGGACGGTGTACCGCAGGCTGCGGGCCACGCTGGGCGGCCGGGTGGTCCGCGGCTCCTCGGGCGGCTCGTCGCTCAGCCGGGAGCTCTCCCTCTTCTTCGAGGGCATCGGCATCTATGTGAACGACGGTTACGGGCTGACGGAGTCGGGCGGCGGGATCACCATGCAGCCGCTGGGCCGGGAGAAGTCGGGGACCGTGGGGCAGGCCCTGCCGGGCACCCGGATCCAGGTCGCCGAGGACGGGGAGGTCCTGGTCCGCGGCCCCTCGGTGTTCCAGGGCTACGTCAGCGACGAGGCGGCGACGCGGGCGGCGCTGAGCGGCGGCTGGCTGGCCACCGGGGACCTCGGGCGGCTGGACTCCGAGGGCTATCTGACCATCACCGGCCGCAAGAAGGACATCATCGTCACCAGCGGCGGCAAGAGCGTGGCGCCGGCCGCGCTGGAGCAGCGGCTGCGCATGCATCCCCTCGTCCATCAGGCGCTGGTGGTCGGGGACGACCGGCCGTGCGTGGGCGCCCTGATCACCCTGGACCCGGATTTCCTCGCGTACTGGCGGTCGTCACCGGCGTTACAGGGAAACGCGCCCGGCCGGGAGGCACGGGAGGAGAACGCGCTGCGGGAGGAGATCGCGCGGGCCGTGGCCGCCGCCAACAGCGCGGTGTCACGCTCCGAGTCCATCCGGGTCCACCGGGTGCTGCCCGCGCCGTTCGACACGTCCAACGGGCTGCTGACGCCGTCGATGAAGCTGCGCCGGGACGCCATCACCCGGCACTACGCCGCCGAGATCGAGGCGATGTACCAGGCACGCTCCGACACCCTGCGGCGGCCGCCCCAGCAGGAGCCGGCCGACTGGGACGACCCGGACAGTGTGTTCCGGTGAGCGGGAGGCGTAGCCGGCCCGACCGCGGGAACCCAGCCCAAGGAGAGAACGGCCGGGACGGCGGTCCGGTTCACACGGCGCTGGGGAAGACACGATGGCGACCGGACGACGACGGGACAACACACCCCTCTCGGAGGAGGCCTTCGACCGCTGGGTCTCCTTCTCGGGGGAGCTGCGCAGTGTGACGGGTGCCCGGCTCGCCGCGCAGGACTTCCTCGGCGACCTCGCCCGCAGGACGCCGCCGGCCGCCCTCGAGTACTGGGACGACATCCTGCTGGTGGTCACGGAGCTGGCCGCCAACGCCGTCCAGTACGCGCCGGGGCCGTTCGCCCTCCGGCTGCGCCGCACGTTCGACGGTGTGCACATCACGATGCACGACACCAGCACGGTGCGGCCCGAGCCGCGGCCCTTCAGCCCTCGCACGGGTGGCGGCGGGGTCGGCTGGCGGCTCGTGGACACGCTGTGCGACCAGGTCAGCGTGGTGATCACCGACGGCGGCAAGGACATCCACGCCTTCCTGCCCTGGTGACCGGGCGGCCCGGGCGGCCTGCGGGCGGGTGCCGTCCGCGGCGCGGCGTCAGCCGGGGTGGTGTGCGACCACGCCGAACATCGTCACGGACATGTGCAGACCGCCCTGCTCGGCCGCCTCGGCGAGCGTGGCGTACGCGGCGTCGCGCCGGTCCTCGGTGAGCAGTCCGCGGTGCACCGCCGAGTCGCCCAGCATGCGGATGATCGGCCAGGCGACCGACCGGTGGTCCTGGAAGAGGGCCTCGGAGCCGCGGTCGTCGACCACCAGTCCGGCCGCGGTGACCTGTCCGACGAGCCGGCGCCCGGAGTACGGGTTGGCGGCGCCGGTGAGGGCGCCCGAGGCGAGGGCCCACGTGGTCTCCGGATCCCCGGGATGCAGCACCGTGGTGGCCCAGTCGGTGTCGAGCAGCGCCACTCGGCCGCCGGGGCGCAGCACCCGGGCCATTTCGGCGACCGCCCGGTCCGGCTCGGCGAGGTGCTGGAGGACGCGTTCGCACCAGACCACGTCCACCGAGGCGTCGGGCACCGGCAGGGCCAGCGCGTCGCCGTGCGTGAAGCGGGCCCGGGTGTCCGCGGACCGCTCCTCGGCGACAGCGCGCAGCCCGGGGTTCGGTTCGACGCCCAGGGCCAGGCCCTCGGGGCCGACCGCGGCGGCCAGTTCCCGGGTCTGCGAGCCGGTACCGGCGCCGACGTCCAGCGCCCGCTCGCCGCCCTTGACGGCGAGCGCGGCATGGGCCCAGGCGCGCAGCCGCCGTACCCCGGGGTTGGCGTCCTGCGCGTCGAGCGCGCCGGTCAGGGGTGCCACCTCGGCCGGTTCGGTGGTGTGCGTGCGGAAGCCCGGGCCGGGCCGTGTCTGCGCCATGGCGGGCACTCTACGGTCCCCACGGCCCGCGCGTGGCCCACTCGCACAGACGGACGCCCCCCGCTCCGCCCGGCCGTCGCATACCCCGCAACGGCAGCCGGGACACAGGCACGGAACGGACCGTACAGAGCAGCCTCCGGCACACCGACCCGGAACCGACGGCAGCCCACGTACGGACCCGACCACGGCCCCACACCGGCCGAGACCTCGACGCAATCACTCAGCTCCCCGGCGACCACGACGACGGCCGGGACACAGACGCGGCACGCGTCGTACAGGGCGGCCGCCGACCCGAGGCCGACGGCAGCCCCCCGTACGGACCGACGGCAGACCCGCACCGGCCAGGCCCTCGACGCGGGTCACTCAGGGCCCGGGTGCGGTGCGGCTCGTACGGGACGGCCGTTCGGGGCTGCCGGCCAGGCCGGGCGAGGCCACCCGACCCGGGACCGACGGCAGCCCACGTACGGACCCGACCACGGCCCCACACCGGCCGAGACCTCGACGCAATCACTCAGCTCCCCGGCGACCACGACGACGGCCGGGACACAGACGCGGCACGCGTCGTACAGGGCGGCCGCCGACCCGAGGCCGACGGCAGCCCCCCGTACGGACCGACGGCAGACCCGCACCGGCCAGGCCCTCGACGCGGGTCACTCAGGGCCCGGGTGCGGTGCGGCTCGTACGGGACGGCCGTTCGGGGCTGCCGGCCAGGCCGGGCGAGGCCACCCGACCCGGGACCGACGGCAGCCCACGTACGGACCCGACCACGGCCCCACACCGGCCGAGACCTCGACGCAATCGCTCAGCTCCCCGGCGACCACGACGACGGCCGGGACACAGACGCGGCACGCGTCGTACAGGGCGGCCGCCGACCCGACGGCAGCCCCCGTACGGACCGACGGCGGACCCCGCACCGGCCAGGCCCTCGACGCGGTCGCTCAGGGTCCGGGCGGGCAGGCGTGGTGGTCGTGGGTTCGGCTGCCTGTCGCTCTCGGCTGGCGGAACCGCTCGGGGCACGGTGGGATCAATGGGGTGCGCGGCAGCGATCCGGGGCGGGGTACGGCGCCGAACCGGACCCGCCCGGGGCCGCAGAAGGGATGGACACCGTGACACGACCCAGGATCCTGGTGGTGGGCGCAGGCTTCGCCGGTGTGGAGTGCGTGCGCCGCCTGGAGCGGAAGCTGGCCCCCGACGAGGCCGACGTCACGCTGGTGACGCCCTACTCGTACCAGCTCTACCTGCCGCTGCTGCCGCAGGTCGCCTCCGGCGTGCTGACGCCCCAGTCGATCGCGGTCTCGCTGCGCCGCAGCAGGAGGTACCGCACCCGGATCATCCCGGGCGGTGCCATCGGCGTGGATCTGAAGGCCAAGGTGTGCGTCGTCCAGACGATCACCGACAAGGTCGTCGACGAGCCGTACGACTACATCGTGCTCGCCCCGGGCAGCGTGACCCGCACCTTCGACATCCCCGGTCTGATCGACCACGCCTACGGCATGAAGACCCTCGCCGAGGCCGCCTACGTGCGCGACCACGTCATCTCGCAACTCGACCTCGCCGACGCCAGCGACGACCCCGGCGAGCGCGCCGCGCGGCTGCAGTTCGTGGTGGTCGGCGGCGGCTACGCCGGCACCGAGACCACGGCCTGTCTGCAACGCCTGACGCACGCGGCCCTGCGGCGCTACCCACGGCTTGACCCGGCCCTGATCAAGTGGCACCTGATCGACATCGCGCCCCAGCTGATGCCGGAGCTCGGCGACAAGCTCGGCCGCAGCGCGCAGCAGATCCTGCGCAGGCGCGGGATCGACATCTCCCTGGGGGTGTCGATCGCGAAGGCGGGTGCGCGGGAGGTCACCTTCACCGACGGCCGGGTGGTGCCCACCCACACCCTGATCTGGACGGCCGGAGTCGTCGCCAGCCCGCTGATGGCGACGCTCGGCGCCGACACCGTGCGCGGGCGGCTCGCGGTCACCGCGGAGATGACGCTGCCGGGGCACGACGGGGTGTTCGCGCTGGGCGACGCCGCCGCCGTCCCGGACCGGGCCGAGCACGAGGAGGGGGCGGTCTGCCCGCCCACCGCGCAGCACGCAAGCCGGCAGGGCAGGCAGGTCGCCGACAATGTCATCGCGACGCTGCGCAACCAGCCGCTGAGCCCGTACGTGCACCACGACCTCGGGCTCGTCGTCGACCTCGGGGGCCGGGACGCCGTCTCCAAGCCGCTGGGCGTCGAGCTGCGCGGGCTGCCCGCCCAGGCCGTCGCCCGCGGCTACCACTGGTCGGCGCTGCGCACCAATGTCGCCAAGACCCGCGTCCTGACCAACTGGCTGCTCAACGCCATCGGCGGAGACGACTTCGTGCGGACCGGGTTCCAGGCGCGCCGCCCCGCGAAGCTCAAGGACTTCGAGTACACCAACACGTATCTGACGCCCGACCAGGTGCGGGCGCACGTGGCGGGCCGGGCCCTGGACAGCCCGGCCGACTGAACCGGGCGCCGTGCCATGCTGGGTCGCAGATCACGGGGCGGCACGGGAGAGAGCGCGGCGGCGTGAGGACAGCGGAACGGTCGATGCGGGCGCAGCCGTGGGACCGGCTCGCGGCGGCCGACCCGGGGCTGCTCCGGCTCACCGCCGGGCTGCGCACGGTGACGGCCGTGGCCCTGGCCCTGCTCGTCCTGGCGCTGCTGCGGGCCGGGGTGACCCATCTGGTGGCCGGGGCCATGGCGGCGATGGTCGCCACCTTCGCCGTCCGTGAGAAGCGGCGCGACCGGCAGGCCGTGACGCTGGCGCTGGGCCTGCCCGTGGCGCTCGTCTCCCTGTCGCTCGGCACGCTGCTGAACGCGCACGTCGTGATCGGTGACCTGTTCTTCGTGGCGCTCATCTTCTGCGCCGTCTACGGCCGCCGGTTCGGCGACCGGGGCACGGCGCTCGGCCTGATCGGCTTCCAGGTCTACTTCCTGTCCCTCTTCGTGCGCGCGACCGTGCCGTTGCTGCCCGGGCTGTACGGGGCGCTCGTGCTGGCCTTCGGGTGCAGCGCGGTGGCCCGGTTCGTGCTGGTGGCGCAGACGCCCGCGGGCGTCCTGGACCGGCTGCGCCGGGCCTTCCGGGCCCGGCTCGCCCAGTTGGTCGCGGCACAGACCGAGCTGCTGGACGCCGGCCCGCAGGACGTGGAGAAGGCCCTGGAGGTGGTCCGGGTCAGGACCGCGCGGCTGCACGAGAGCGCGCTGATGATCCAGGGCCGGCTGGAGGACGGCACCTCGGACGAGGCGGTGGCGCGGCTGTTGCAGCGGCGCGTCGCGGAGGCCGAGATCGCCGCCGAACGGCTCGGCCTGATGCTGCTGACCGCGCGCAGCGCCGAGCGCGCGGACACGCTCACCCTGCATCTGCCGGGCGCGCCGCTGCCCTCGGGGGTCGGGCAGCCGGTGCGGGACGAGGCGACCGAGGTGCTGCGCCGGGACCTGGAGGCGCTGCGCCTGCTGGTGCTGCGGCCGGACCGGGGGGCGGCACTGTCCCGGGTCCGCAACCGGCTGCTCGGCTACCGCGACGAGGAGAACCTGCCGCACGCCTCGGCCGCCGTGCAGGACGTCTTCCGGGGCCTGGGCGAGGCCGCGCGGGCGGTCCTGGGGCTGCGGACCGCCCTGGACGGACCGCAGGACGAGTCCGACGACTCCCCCGCGACGACCCGCTCGCGCGAGGAGCTGGACGCGGAGGACGCGGCGATCGGCGGCAGCGAGGAGCGCGAGGCGGACGAGGCGGCGCCCACGGGGCTGCGGCGCCCCACCACGCGGGCGGCCGTGCAGGTGGCCGTCGGGTCGGCGCTCGCCATCGGCGGCGGCGAGCTGCTGTCCAGTCAGCGCTGGTACTGGGCGGTGCTGACCTGCTGGATCGTGTTCATCAACACCGCGTCCACCGGTGAGATCCTGGTGAAGGGCTACCGCCGGCTGCTGGGCACGGTCCTCGGGGTCGTGGCGGGCATCGGGCTTGCGGGGCTCGTCGGCCACCACACGTGGACGGCGTTCGCGCTGGTGCTGCTGTTCATGTTCGCGATGTTCTACACGGCCCCGTTGTCCTACACGCTGATGTCGTTCTTCGTCACGGCGATGCTGGGGCTGCTGTACACGCTGCTGAACACCTACAGCCTCGCCGTCCTGGTGCTGCGGGTGGAGGAGACGGCGCTGGGCGCGGCCTGCGGGATCATCGCGGCGGCGGTGGTGCTGCCGGTGGGCACGGACCGGCGTACGAACGAACTGCTGGTCACCGTGCTGGACCGGCTCGCGGACGTCACACGGTCCGCGGTCGACCAGCTGAGCGGCGCGCCCCCGGCGGATCTGCTGGACCGGGCGCGCGAGCTGGACCAGGCGCTGGCGGACCTGCGTGCCTCGGCGCAGCCGCTGACCCACCCGATCACGCCGTTGCGGACGCGCCGGGACACCGCGCGCTATGTGGTGGCGCTGCTGGAGACGTGCGCCTATCACGCCCGGTCCCTGGCGGCCACCGCCGTGCTGCTGCCGGCGAAGCCGTCGATAGCGGCGGATCCGCGGCTGCGCGGGGCGGGCGGCCGGATCGTGCACAACGTGGAGGCGATCGCCGCGAGGGTCGCGGACCGGCAGGCCGTGGCCGAGGTGGAGACCGGGCAGAGCATCGCGTCCCTGCTGCGGCCCTGCACGCCGGCCGTCCCGCGCTACGGGCAGGTGACCGACCGGGTGCTGCGGCACCTGCAACGGCTGGACCAGGCGGTGGTGGGTCTGGCCCGGCCGCTCGGCGTGCCGGTCGCGCGGGGCGCGCAGTGAGCGCGGACCGTCGGCGGCTTCGGCACAGCCGCGTCCGGGAGATGCCGAGGCGGCCGGCGATGCGGCCCTTCGTCCGCCCGTTGTCCGCCCGCCGGGCCGGATTCCCGTCATTCTGCGGCCCCCGAGGTGCCCGGGGCGGCGCCAGCGGCTGAAATGGGCGTAGGGAGAACTCCGGAATCCCCCGGCGAGGAGCCCTGCGCCATGACCAAAGCGATAAAACTGCTGACCGCCCTGCCGCAACCACAGCGCGAGCGCCTCATGGAACTGGCGCGGGAGGTGTCCTTCGCCGAGGACACCAGGATCTTCGAGGCCGGCGGCACGGCCGACCGGTTCTGGGTGATCCGGTCGGGCGCGGTCAACCTCGACCAGCAGGTGACCTCCCATCAGCGGGTGACGGTGGCGAGCCTCGGCGCGGGCGACCTGCTCGGCTGGTCATGGCTCTTCCCGCCGTACACCTGGGACTTCGGTGCCGTGGCGTTCAGCTTCGTACGGGCCTACGAGTACGACGCGTCCGCGGTGCTCGCGCTGAGCGTGGAGGACCCGCTGCTCGGGCTGTCGCTGGTGCGGACCGTCGCCGAGATCCTCGCCCACCGCCTGGAGCTGACGCGGGGCAAGCTCATGGAGCAGTACACGGTCCACCGGCGCAGCACGCTGTAGCGGCTCAGATGCGGTAGCGGCGCAGCGCGGGCACCGCTGCGGCCAGCCCCAGCATCACGGCGACCACCAGCAGGCCGCCGCCCACGACGGCGGCGCGCGGGCCGAAGGCGGCGCCCGCCGTGCCGTGCAGCACGTCGGCCAGGCGCGGGCCGCCCGCGACGACGACCGTGAAGACGCCCTGCATGCGGCCGCGCATCTCGTCGGTGGCGGCGGACAGCAGGATCGCCCCGCGGAAGACCATGGAGATCATGTCGGCGACGCCCGCGGCGGCGAGGAACGCGAGCGCGACCCAGAGGTTGCGGCTCAGCCCGAAGCCCGCGACGGCGATGCCCCAGCCGACCACCGCGCCGATGACCATCCAGCCGTGCCGGCGCGCCCGGGAGAACGTGCCGGAGAGCAGCCCGCCGATCACCGCGCCGACGGGGATCCCGGCGAACAGCACACCGAGCGCGAGCCCTTCGCCGTACGAGGCGTAGGTCTCCGCGGCCAGCTGCGGGAACAGGGCGCGGGGCATGCCGAACACCATGGCGACGATGTCGGCGAGGAAGGACAGCAGCAGCACCTTGTGCAGCGACATGTAGCGGAAGCCGGCCGCTATCTCCCGCAGGCCGGCCCGCCGGGCCGACGGCTTGCCGAGCGGCGGCAGCGCCGGGAGCCGGGCGACCGCCCACACGGTGACGCACAGCGCCACGGCGTCGAGGAGGTACAGCTCGGCCAGGCCGACGACCGGGATCAGCGCGCCGGCCAGCAGCGGCCCCGCCACCAGGCCGGTCTGCATCACCGTCGAGCCGAGGGCGTTCGCGGCGGGCAGTTCCTCCGCCGGGACGAGCCGGGCGATGGAGGCGTTGCGCGCCGGGGCGTTGAGACCGAAGAACGCCTGCTGCACGGCGAGCAGGACCATCAGGACGACCACCGAGTCCGTCCCGGTGACGGCCTGCACCCAGAACAGCAGCGAGGTGACCGCGATGCCGATGTTGGTCACCAGCAGCAGCTTGCGGCGGTCCACGGTGTCCGCGACCGCGCCGCCCCACAGCGCGAACACCACCATGGGCAGCAGCCCGGCGAGGCCGGCGTAGCCGACCCAGGCGGAGGAGTGCGTGATGTCGTAGATCTGCTTGGGCACGGCGACGGCCGTGAGCTGGCTGCCGACCGCGGTGACGATCGTCGAGGACCACAGCCTGCGATAGGCGGGACGGCGCAGCGGGCGGGTGTCCATCGCCCAGCGGCGCCAGCCGCGTCTCGGTTCCGGTTCCGGCTCGGGGGTGTCGGACCGTGCGGCGCGGCTGCCGTCGGTGCTCTCGCTGGTGTCCACGGGCTTCCTGGTTGCTCGTTACATCTTTCGATTCGGGCTTCACTATGGCAGCAGCGGCCGTGCCCGCCGAAACGGTGCGCTCGGTCGTCTCAGGATCCGGCGACGAGCAGCGCGCCGAGCGTGATCATGATCACCGCGACCAGGCCGTCCAGGACCCGCCAGGCCCGCGGTCCGGCGAGGACACGGCCGAGCAGCCGGGCGCCGAAGCCGAGCGCCGCGAACCAGCACAGGCTGGCCAGGGCCGCGCCGAGGCCGAACGTCCAGCGCAGCGGGCCGCGGTCGGCGGCGAGCGAGCCGAGCAGGAACACGGTGTCCAGGTAGACGTGCGGGTTGAGCCAGGTCAGCGCGAGACAGGTGAGCACCGCCCGCCGCCGGGAGCCCGCGGCCTCGCCCTCCGTGCGCAGCCCGGTGGCGGCGGGCCGGACGACGCGGCGGGCGGCGAGGGCGCCGTAGCAGAGCAGGAAGGCGCCGCCGGTCAGCCCGACCGCCGTGAGCGCCCCGGGCCAGGCGACCACGAGCGCGCCCACGCCGCCGACGCCCAGCGCGATGAGCACCAGGTCGGAGAGGGCGCAGATACCGACGACCGCGAGGACCGCGTCGCGGCGGACGCCCTGGCGCAGGACGAACGCGTTCTGGGCTCCGATGGCGACGATGAGCGAGAGGCCGGTGCCGAATCCGGCGGCAGCGGCGGTCAGGGCGGCGGGCATGCCGATGACGCTAACCATGCGATCACCCGGCGTACAGCTAAAGGTTTTTACGTACCATTAGCGGATCTGCAGGCCGCCCGAGGAGGAGGTGAGAGGCCGCGATGGTGCCGGAGCTGCCCCTCGACCAGGTGCGGACGCTGCTCGCGGTGGTGGACGAGGGCACGTTCGACGCGGCGGCCGCCGCCCTGCGGGTGACGCCCTCGGCCGTCAGCCAGCGGGTGAAGGCGCTGGAGCAGCGCACGGGCCGGGTGCTGCTGCAGCGCACCAAGCCGGTGCGGCCGACGGAGTCCGGCGCGGTGCTGGTGCGGTACGCCCGGCAGCTGGCCCGGCTGGACCGGGACGCGCGGGGCGAGCTGGGGCTCAGCGGCGCCGGGGAGCCCACGCGGGTGTCGGTGGCGGTCAACGCGGACTCGCTCGCGACCTGGTTCCTGCCGGCGCTGCGACGGGTGCCGCAGGAGCCCTGGCTCAGTTTCGAGCTGCGGCGCGAGGACGAGGACCACACGGCGGCGCTGCTGCGGGAGGGGCTGGTGATGGCGGCGGTGACCTCGTCGCCCGATCCGGTGCCGGGCTGCTCGGTGCGTCCCCTGGGGCGGATGCGCTACCTCCCGGTGGCGGCGCCGGAGTTCGCCGCGGAGCGGCTGGCCGGGCCGCTGTCGGACGCGCTGGCCGTGGCGCCGGTGGTGGTCTTCGACCGGCGGGACGACTTCCAGGACGACTTCGTCCGCACACTGGGCGGCGGCTCCGGTGCCGCGAGCGCGCACCGGCACTACGTGCCCACCTCCGAGGGGTTCGCCGAGGCGGTGGCCGCGGGACTCGGCTGGGGCATGGTGCCCGAGTCCCAGGCCGGTCCGCTGCTGCGCACCGGCCGCCTCGTCCGGCTCGCCCCCGGCCGCTGGGCCGACACCCCGCTGTACTGGCAGCAGTGGAGACTCGACTCCCCCGCGCTGGCGACGGTGGCCGAGGCCGTGACGGCGACGGCCCTGGAGAGTCTGCGGCGCTGAACGCTCCGCGGGCAGGGCCGTGCCGCGCCGTCGGTCGGCTGCGGCGGCATCGTGGCCGGTCGGGCCCTCACGTGCTCAGCCCGCTTCGGGGCCGGCGCTCAGCTGGTGGGCCGCGCTGTCCAGGAGCAGGTCGAGGGCCGCCGGATAGGCGCTGGTGAGCATGCGGGTGGCCAGCAGGGGAGCCGCCTCGGCGATACGGGGGTGGGTGGCGGCGGGCAGCCGGGCGTAGGTCGAGCTCCACTTGGCCTCGTCGGCGCGCAGGGAGTCGCTCGGCAGGGCCAGCGACGCGGCGTCCAGGGCGGCGAAGGCCAGGGTCTGGTCGATGAAGGCCTGGTAGACGCGCACGGTGTCGGCGAGCGGGAAGCCGGCGGTGCGCAGGATGTCCAGGACGGCCTCGTCGGCGGCCAGTTCGTGCGCGCGGCCGGTGACCCGGTTCGCGGTCAGCAGGGCCGCCTGCGGGTGGGCCACGTACGCGGCGTGGATGCGCAGGCCGAGGGCCCGCAGGTCCGCCCGCCACTGACCGGTCCGCCGCCAGCCTCGCAGCGCACGCCCGATGAGCGCGTCACCGATGGCCAGGGTGAGATCGTCCATGCCCCGGAAGTAGCGGTACAGGGTGCTGGGGTCGCAGTCCAGGGCCAGGCCCAGGCGCCGCGCGGTCAGGCCGGCGCTGCCGTGCTCGCGCAGCATGCGCAGCGCGGTGTCGACGATCAGCCGCTCGGACAGCACGGTGCCGCTCCTGGTGGGGCGGCGGCGCCGCCGCTTCTCCTCGGGCACGACCGGCTTCGGCACGGCCCGCCTCCCTCCGGGAAGCCGGGGTGCGCCCCGGCGCTCTTATGCCAACGCCATTGACCTTACGCGGGCCTCCGGCGTTGTATTCCGGCCGGGCGCGTCCGCCCGTCCCGACCCCGGATTCCGTTCGACAGGGAGTTTTCGCCATGCGTGTACTGCTCGTGGGAGCGGGCGGTGTCGGCACCGCCGTCACCCGGATCGCCGCCCGGCGTGCGTTCTTCGACCTGATGGTGGTCGCCGACCACGACCTCGCCCGGGCCGAGGCCGCCGTCGCGGCCCTGGGCCAGGACGGGTCCCGGTTCCGCGCCGAGCGCGTCGACGCCGCCGACGAGTCGGCGGTGGCCGGCCTGTTGGCGCGGCACGGCTGCGACGTCCTGTTCAACGCCACCGATCCGCGCTTCGTCATGCCCCTGTTCCGGGCGGCACGGGCGGCCGGCGTCACCTACCTCGACATGGCGATGTCCCTGTCGCGCCCGGATCCCGAGCGGCCGTACGAGGTGTGCGGGGTCAAGCTGGGCGACGAGCAGTTCGCGCACACCGCCGACTGGGCGGAGGCGGGCGCGCTCGCGCTCGTCGGCATGGGCGTGGAGCCCGGTCTGTCGGACGTGTTCGCCCGGTACGCGGCCGACGAACTCTTCGACGAGATCGAGGAGATCGGCGTCCGCGACGGTGCGAACCTCACCGTCGACGGCTATGACTTCGCGCCGTCGTTCAGCATCTGGACCACCATCGAGGAGTGTCTGAACCCGCCGGTCGTCCACGAGGCGGAACGCGGCTGGTTCACCACGGAGCCGTTCAGCGAGCCCGAGGTCTTCGACTTCCCCGCCGGCATCGGGCCGGTGGAGTGCGTGAACGTGGAGCACGAGGAGGTGCTGCTCGTGCCGCGCTGGGTGACGGCCGGGCGTGTGACGTTCAAGTACGGTCTGGGCCGGGAGTTCATCGAGACGCTGCGGACGCTGCATCTGCTGGGCCTGGACCGCACCGAACCGGTGACCGTGCCGGGCGCGGACGGCCCGGTCGCGGTGTCGCCCCGGGACGTCGTCGCCGCCTGCCTGCCCGACCCGGCGACGCTGGGCGGGCGCATGCACGGCAAGACCTGCGCGGGCACCTGGGTGCGCGGCACGAAGGACGGCGCCGCGCGCGAGGTGTATCTGTACCACGTCGTCGACAACGAGTGGTCCATGGCGGAGTACGGGTGCCAGGCCGTGGTGTGGCAGACGGCGGTCAACCCCGTGGTCGCGCTCGAACTCCTCGCCACGGGTGCCTGGTCGGGGTCGGGCGTCCTCGGCCCGGAGGCGTTCCCGCCCCGCCCGTTCCTCGACCTCCTGACGGCGTACGGCTCGCCGTGGGGCATCCGCGAACAGTGACCGCCGCCCGGTCCCGCCGGTGCGCCCCCGGGCGTCCTGCGCAACGGGCGCGCACGCATGGGGAGTTCGGGGCGGCCGGCGGGGTCAGCCGTCGCGGGGCGGTGGGATGCCGGGCAGCCGCAGGGTGAGGACGGCGCCTTGGCCGGGCTCGCTCGCCGCGCCGGCCGTTCCGCCGTGGGCGGCGACCAGATGGCGGACGATGGGCAGGCCGAGGCCGCTGCCGCCGGTGCGCCGGCTGCGGGACTTCTCCGCGCGCCAGAACCGGTCGAAGACGTGCGGCAGATCGTCCGCGGCGATGCCGTGGCCGGTGTCGGCGACGGTGAACACGACCTCGTCGCCGTCCCGGCGCGCGGCCAGGGTCACGGTCCCGTCGGCGGGCGTGTGCCGCAGGGCGTTGGAGACCAGGTTGCCGAGTGCCTGGCGCATCCGCACCGGGTCGGCGTCCAGCCACGGGTCGCCGCCGGACTCGGTGCGCAGGGTGACCCCGCCCGCGTCGGCCGCCACCCGGTGGGCCGCGGCGACCTGGTCGAGCAGATCGCCCGCGGCGACCGGCTCGCGGTGCAGGCGCAGGGTGCCCGCGTCGGCGGCGGCCAGGTCCTGGAGGTCGTCGATGACGCGCTGGAGCACCAGCGCCTCCTCGTGCAGGGAGTCGAGCAGCGCCGGATCGGGTTCGACGAGGCCGTCCCGGGTGACCTCCAGCCAGCCGCGGATGTTGGTGAGCGGACTGCGCAGTTCATGGGCGATGTCGCTGACCATCGCCTTGCGCTGGGCTTCGAGGCGTTCCCGCCGCTCGGTCAGGTCGTTGAACGCCTCCGCCAGGATCCCCGTCTCGTCCCGCGTGGTCACCGGGACCCGCACATGCCGTTCGGGCGGCTGCTGGGCGGCCGCGGTCAGCGCCCGCAGGGGCCGGACCAGCCGGGTGGCGACCACGGCGGTCACGGCGACCGTGACGGCGAGCACGAGACCGGCCGCCCCGACGACCTTGGCCTTGTTCGCCGGGGACATGTCGAAGCGGGGGGTCGCCTGGTCGCCGAAGCCGAGGAACAGCTCGGCCACGGGCGCGACGTACGGGTCGAGCTGAGCGCGGCGGGCGCTGTCGACGCAGCTCTGCACCAGGCGCGTCCCCTTGTCGTCGGCCGCCCCGGCGTACTTCACGAGGAACCGGCCGGAGGCGCCGGCGCTGCCGGGGTCGAGCATCAGGTACAGCGGCAGGTCCGGGTCCATGCCCTTGCGCGCCAGGCAGGCGCTGGTCCGGCCGGTCAGCGCGGTCAGCGCCCTGCGTTCCGTGGCGGTGGGGGCGGCCGGCGGGTAGCCGCACCGGTCCTCGAAGTAGCCGGGCGCCGCCGTCCCGTCGGCGGCGGTGACGAACGGCCGCCCGGCCGGGGTCCGTTCGATCGTGGCCCGGATGCCGAACCCCTCGAAGCAGGCCCGCTGTTTCGCGGCGACCGCGTCCAGCCGCTCGCGCTCCCCGGCGGTGAGCCGGTACGGGCCGACCGCCCGCGGGTCCAGGCCGCTCAGCTGCGCCCCCGGCTCGGTGTAGGTGTCGGTGCGCAGCGGGTCGACGGAGGCGGCGGGCCGCGGCGGCAGCGGGGTGCCGCGGGGCGCGGAGTCGGCGAGCAGCACCCGGTCCGGGCTGGTCAGGGCGATGCGTCGGCCGGTCTTCGCGGCCAGGTCGCGGACGGTCTGCCGGACGCCCTTCCAGTCGGGGTGGCCGGCGGCGTACCCGCTGAGCCGGGCCAGGATGTCCATGTCGGCGGCGAGGTCCTGGCCCTGCTCCTCCCGCAGGGCGCTGGTGGTGGTGGTCACGGCAAGCCAGGCCGTCGCCGCGACCGAGCACACGGCGATCAGCACCGAGGCGATCAGCAGCCGGACCAGCAGCCGTTTGCGCAGCGGTATCCGGCCCGTCACGGCCGGCCGCCGCTGAGCTTGTAGCCGACCCCGAACACGGTGAGCAGCCGCACCGGCCGGCGCGGGTCGGCCTCGATCTTCCGGCGCAGGTTCATGATGTGCACGTCGACGGCCCGTTCCGTGGAGGCCCGGTCGAAGCCGCGGGTGGCCTGCAGCAACTGCCGCCGGGAGAAGACCCGTTCCGGCTCGGCGGCCATGGCAAGCAGGATCTGGAACTCGGCCGGGGTGCACTCCACCGGCACGCCGTCGCAGCGCACCTCGTGGCGCACCGGGTCGACGCTGATGCCCGCGGCGCGGGCGACGGGGTCCTCGCGCACGCCGACGCCCCGCCCGCTGCGCCGCAGCACGGTCCGGATGCGGGCCATCAGCTCGCGCGGGCTGTAGGGCTTGGTGAGATAGTCGTCGGCGCCCAGTTCCAGGCCGAGCAGGAGGTCGTCCTCGGCGGAGCGGGCGGTGAGCATGAGCACGGGGATGTCGGCGGTGTCCTGTGCGCCGCCGCGCAGCACCCGGCAGACCCCGAAGCCGTCGACCACCGGGAGCATCAGGTCCAGGACCACCAGGTCGGGTCCGAGCCGGCGGGCCGCGTCCAGGGCGGCGGCGCCGTCGTGGACCACGGTGGCGGTGTGACCCTCCGCCAGCAGGGAGCGGCGGATGAGTTCGGCCTGCATCTCGTCGTCCTCGGCAACCAGCACATGTGCGCACACGCGGCGGATCCTAGGCCCTGTCTCGGCGTCGGGTCATGTGCCGATCTTCGCCGACACCTGTGAGGAACTCGTCAGGTTCCCGAAGGCCGACGAGCCCATCACGGCCTGGCAGCGGAGCGCTCAGGTTTCCCCTCGGTGTACAGCCAGGTGTGGAACAGGCTCTTCAGGTCCTTCCCGGACTCCTGCTCGGCCAGGCGGACGAACTCCCCGGTGGTGCCGTGCCCGTCTCGGTGCCGGGTGGGCCAGGCGCGCAGGATCCGGAAGAACGCGGGGTCGCCGACGGCCGTGCGCAGCGCGTGCAGGGTCATGGCGCCCCGGTCGTACACCGGGGCCTCGAAGAGGGTGTCGCCGCTGCCCGGATCACCGGGCGGGATGTCCCACAGGCCGTCGTCGTCCGGGCTCGCGTACAGCTCGTCGAAGGTCTCCTGCGCGGTGTCGCCGCCGTGCTGTTCGTCGTAGAGCCACTCGGCGTAGCTCGCGAAGCCCTCGTTGAGCCAGATGTCCTTCCAGGAGGTGAGGGCGACAGAGTCGCCGAACCACTGGTGGGCGGTCTCGTGGACGAAGGTCGACAGGTCCGGTGCGACGGCGTAGACGGGCCGGCTCTGGCTCTCCAGGGCGTACCCGACGTCCGGGGCGTGGTCGACGATCGATCCGGCGGCCCGGTACGGGTACGGGCCGAACAGCCCGCTCGCCCATTCCAGTACGGAGGGCAGCTTCCGCAGGACGGGCGCCGCCGCCTTCGCCTCCCGGGGGTCGACGGCGTTGTACACCTCGATGCCGTCGCCGGTGGTGTACCGCTCGACCTGGAACGTCCCGACCGAGGCCGTGGCCAGGTAGGCGGCCATCGGCTCGCTCTGGCGCCAGCGGAAGGTGGTGCGGCCGTGCGCGGTGCGCTGCCCGAGCAGGACACCGTTGGCGACGGCGGTGCGCCCCTCGGGGACGGTGATCGTGATGTCGTACGAGGACTTGTCCCGGGGGTGGTTGTTCGCCGGGAACCAGGTCATCGAGCCCTGCGGCTCGCCGGCGACGAACGCGCCGTCGTCGGTGGGCATCCAGCCGTCCTGCGAGCCGTCGGACTCGGTGACGGGCCGGGGCGTGCCGTCGTAGTCGACCCGGACCTGGAACTCCTGGTCCTTGTCGAGGGGCCGGCGCGGGGTGACGACCAGTTCCTGGCCGCTGCGGCGCACGCCCGCGGCCTCGCGGTCGACGGTGACGCCGGTGACCCGGAGCCCCTGGAGGTCGAGGTCGAAGCGGGACAGCGCATGGGTGGCACGGGCGGTGAGGACCGCCGTGCCGTCGAGGTGCCGGGCGCCGGGGTCGTAACGAAGTGTCAGGTCGTAGTGCCGGACGTGGTATCCGCCGTTGCCGGCGAGCGGAAAGTACGGGTCGCCCACGCCGGACGCTCCGGGCGCGCCGGCCACGGACGGTGCGGATGCGCCGAGCAGCGCCGCCAGGGCGACGGGGACGGCGGCGAGAACGGCCTCGCGGCGCAACGCCCTGATGCGTCGTCCCGCGCCCTGCTGCGGGGGTGGCGTCACATGCGCTCCTTGAGAGGGGTGGCCGACGGTCGATCTGCCGCGGACCGGGGGCGGTCTCTCCCCTGGTCCGCGCACGTCCGGGGTGTCGCGCCGCGTCGTCCGCCGGTCGGACGGTCTCGTCACAGTACGCTCACAGCACCGTCCGCGCCGCAGAGAGGTGCCGATCGTGAGCGTACGCGTGCGCCGTGTCCACGAACCCCCCGAGCCCGACGACGGCCTGCGGGTCCTGGTCGACCGGCGCTGGCCGCACGGCATGGCCGAGGACGCCGCCGAGATCGACGAGTGGCCCAGGACCCTGACCCCGTCGGCCGAGCTGCGCGAGTGGTACCACGCGGGCGAGGGCGACTACGCGGAGTTCCGCCACCGCTACGAGGCCGAGTTGGCGGAGCCCGGGTCCGCCGCTCTCCTCGACGGACTGCGCGAGTCGGCCCGCACCGGTCCGGTGACGCTGCTCACCGCCTCCAAGAACCCGCGGCACAGTCATGCGGCGGTCCTGGCGGCGCTCCTCAGCACCTGACGCGGCGAACTGCCCCGGCCGCTCACCCGGTCTGCCGCGCCGCGGCCCGCCCCGCGGCGCGGCCGGAGAACAGGCAGCCGCCGAGGAAGGTGCCCTCCAGCGCGTTGTAGCCGTGGACGCCGCCACCGCCGAACCCGGCCACCTCACCTGCCGCGTACAGCCCGCCGAGGGGCTGTCCGTCGGCGCCCAGGGCGCGGGAGTCCAGATCGGTCTGGATGCCGCCGAGCGTCTTGCGGGTGAGGATGTGCAGCTTGACGCCGATGAGCGGGCCCGCGGCGGGGTCGAGGACGCGGTGCGGGACGGCGACCCGGCCGAGGCGGTCACCGATGTAGCGGCGGGCGTTGCGGATGCCCTGCACCTGGGAGTCCTTGCTGTAGGGGTTGTCGATCTGCAGGTCGCGGGCCTCGATCTGGCGGCGCACCTCGGCGGGGTCCAGCAGCGGCCGCTCCGTGAGGCCGTTCATCTTCTCGACGAGCCGCTCCAGGGTGTCGGCGGTCACGAAGTCCGCTCCGTGGCGCACGAAGTCCTGCACGGGCCCGGGTGCGCCCTTGCCGAGCAGCCGGTCGCGCAGCACCGCCCTGCGGTCCTTCGCGGTGATGTCGGGGTTCTGCTCGGAGCCCGACAGCGCGAACTCCTTCTCGATGATCTTCCGGGTGAGGACGAACCAGGAGTGGTCGTGGTCCTTGAGGTCCTCGGTGGTGCGCAGGTGTGCGAGGGTGCCCAGGGTGTCGTAGCCGGGCAGGCAGGGGTCGGGGAGCCGGCGGCCGAGCGCGTCCAGCCAGACCGAGGAGGGGCCGGGCAGGATGCGGATGCCGTGGCCCGGCCAGATCGGGTCCCAGTTGTGCAGGCCCTCGGTGTAGTGCCACATGCGGTCCCGGTTGACCAGGCGCGCGCCCGCCGCCGCGCTGATGTCGAGCATCCGGCCGTCGACATGGGCGGGGACGCCGGTGACCAGGTGCGCGGGGGGTGTGCCGAGCCGCTCGGGCCAGAACCGGCGCACGATGTCGTGGTTGGCGCCGATGCCGCCGCTGGTGACGATCACGGCCTGGGCGGTGAGTTCGAAGTCACCGATCCGGTCCCGGCTGGAGGCGACCCCGCGGGGCGCGTCGTCGGGGGCGAGGACGGTGCCGCGCACGCCGGTCGCCTGCCCCGCCTCGACGACGAGTTCGTCCACCCGGTGACGGTGATGGAAGGTCAGCAGCCCGTCCCGGGAGGCTTGTCGGGCGTGGCGCGCGAACGGCTCGACGACGCCGGTGCCGGTGCCCCAGGCGATGTGGAAGCGCGGCACGGAGTTGCCGTGCCCGTCGGCGCGCAGATCGCCGCGCTCGGCCCAGCCGACGGTCGGCAGCAGGGAGATGCCGTGTCCCTGGAGCCAGGACCGCTTCTCGCCGGCCGCGAACTCGACGTAGGCGCGGGCCCAGCGCACCGCCCAGGAGTCCTCGTCGGCGAGCCGGTCGAACCGCGCGCTGCCCTGCCAGTCGTTCCAGGCGAGGTCGAAGGAGTCCTTGACGCCGAGGCGCCGCTGCTCCGGGGAGTCGACGAGGAAGAGCCCGCCGAAGGACCAGTACGCCTGACCGCCGAGGTTGGCGGCGTTCTCCTGGTCGACCAGGGCCACGCGCCTGCCCCGGCTGGTGAGTTCGTGCGCCGCGACCAGGCCGGCGAGGCCCGCTCCGACGACGATGACGTCCGCGTCCATGGCGACCGTTCCCTTTCCTCTACGACTCGTGCGGGGTGGTGCTGCCGTCGGTCAGCAGCGCGGTGAGCAGGTGGCCGAGCCAGGCACGGGCGGCTTCCACGTCCCGGTCCAGCAGCAGTTGGGTGGTGACTCCGTCGTAGGCGGCGACCACGGCGTGCGCGGCGCCGTCGGCGTCGCCGAGCGCGGCGGGGAGTGTGTGCCCCGCGGCCCGGGGGAGCCGGTCCGCGATCGCCCCTCTGAGGCGGGCCCGGTGGTCGAGGAGCGCCTGGGCCACGGCGGGGCGGCGGGCGGCGTGCACGAGGAAGTCCGTCTTGACCAGCAGCCAGTCCACGTCCAGCAGGAGCACCTCGGTGACCCGGGCCACGGAGGCGGGGACGTCGAGGACGGGGCCGTCGAGGGCCAGCGCGTCGGCCACCTGCTCGGCGATGAGGTCGGCCCGCTCCTGGTAGAGGGCGAAGAACAGCTCGTCCAGGGTGGCGAAGTTGGAGTAGAAGGCGCCTCTGCTGAAGCCGGCGGCCTCGCAGACCTCCTCGATGGAGACGCGGCCGAACCCCTTCGCGGCGAACACCGTGAACGCGGCGTCGAGCAGCCGGGCCCGGGTCCGTACCCGGCGCCGGGTCACCCGCGCCGCCGTCTGCTCCGTCGCCATCGGGACCTCCATCGGATACGTGAATGTATCGGATACGCCGATGCATCGACAGGGGCCGGGAAGCGCCGTCGCACAGCGGCAGGCGCCCGGCGCGCGATCATGGGAACACATTTTCGATTAGCGGGTTACGCTGGTCGCATGGCCACGCACTTCCAGGGCTCGCTGTTCGACCAGGCCGACGAACCGCGGCTCGCCGCCCTCGACGGCGCGCGCCGGACCGAACTGGGCGCCGGCGCCTGGATCGATGTGCTGCCCGGCTGGCTGAGCGGGGCGGACGCGCTGTTCGAACTGCTGGCCGCGGACGTGCCCTGGCACGCGGAGCGGCGCACGATGTACGACAGCGTCGTCGACGTACCGCGGCTGCTCTCCTTCTACGGGACGGACGACCCGCTGCCGCACCCCGTGCTCGCCGAGGCCCGCGCCGCGCTCTCCCGCCATTACGCCGGCGAACTGGGCGAACCCTTCACCACGGCCGGCCTGTGCTACTACCGCGACGGCCGGGACAGCGTCGCCTGGCACGGCGACCGGATCGGGCGCGGCGCCCGCGAGGACACCATGGTGGCGATCCTCTCCGTGGGCACGCCCCGGGACCTGCTGCTGCGCCCGGCGGGCGGCGGCCACTCGGTCCGCCGGCCGCTCGGCCACGGCGATCTCATCGTGATGGGCGGCTCCTGCCAGCGGACGTGGGAGCACTGTGTGCCGAAGACGACCCGCGCCACGGGGCCGCGCGTCAGCGTCCAGTTCCGCCCGCACGGCGTACGGTGAGCGTCGCGCACCCCGCATGCCGCGGCGGCCCGCGCGTCTGGTTGGCTGTCCCCGTCGGGCAGCGCGCTCAGGACTCGGGGAGATCATGCGGGCAGACGTACGCCAAGTCGCCGACGGCGCCTATCTGGTGCACGGCAACAACACCAACTGGGTGATCCTCACGGACGGGGACGCGGCGACCCTGGTGGACACCGGCTATCCCGGGGACCGGCAGCTGGTCCTCGACTCACTGGCCGAGGTCGGCAGTTCGCCCAAGGCGGTCCAGGCCGTGCTGATCACGCACGCGCACAACGACCACCTGGGCTCGGCCGCGTACCTGCACCGCACCTATGGCACCCCGGTCTATCTGCACCAGGCCGAAGTCCCGCACGCCCGCCGGGAGTTCCTCCAGCAGGTCACCGTGGGCGCGGTGCTGCGCAACGTCTGGCGGCCGGGCGTCCTGCCGTGGCTCGTGCACGTGCTGCGCGCCGGGGGCACGGAGCAGCACCCGGTCACCGCCGCCGAGGCGTTCCCCACCGAGGGCGCGCTGGACCTGCCCGGCCGGCCGGTCCCGGTGCACACCCCCGGCCACACCGACGGGCACGCCGCCTACCACCTGCCCGACCTCGGCATCGTCATCTCCGGCGACGCCCTCGTCAGCGGCCACGCCACCAGCCGGCTGCGCGGGCCCCAGCTGCTGCCGGCCATGTTCGACCACGCCCGGGCCCGCGCGGCGGACTCGCTGGACCTGATCGCGCGGCTCGACGGCGACATCCTGCTGCCGGGCCACGGGCCGGTGCACCACGGGTCGGTGCGCGAGGCCGCCGAGCAGGCGCGGGACCGGGCACGCTGAACCGCGCGCGAGGCCTTATAGGCTTCGTGCCATGGCCATGCAGATCAGCGCCACCAACCCGGAGCACCCCGCGCTCCTGCTGGAACTCCCCTGGAGCCTGCCCCTTCAGGAGTGGCCCGAGGACTGTCTCGTGCCGCTCCCGCGCGGCATCTCCCGGCACGTGGTGCGCTACGCCCGGGCCGGCACCGAGATCATCGCGGTCAAGGAGCTCGCGGAACGGCCCGCGCTGCGCGAGTACGAGCTGCTGCGCGACCTGGACCGGCTCGGCATCCCGGCCGTCGACCCGCTGGCCGTGCTCACCGGCCGCACCGACGCCGCCGGGGAGCCGCTGGAGTCGGTGCTGGTCACCCGGCATCTGCGCGGCTCGATGCCGTACCGCTCGATGTTCGAGACGACCATGCGGCCGGAGACCATGCACCGGCTGATGGACGCCCTGGCCGTGCTGCTGGTGCGGCTGCACCTGGCCGGGTTCGCCTGGGGCGACTGCTCGCTGTCCAACACGCTGTTCCGGCGCGACGCGGGCGCGTACGCCGCCTACCTGGTGGACGCCGAGACCGGCGAGCTGCATCCGCGGCTCAGCCCCGGGCAGCGGGAGTACGACCTCGACCTGGCGCGCGTCAACATCAGCGGCGAGCTGCTGGACCTGGAGGCGTCCGGGGCGCTGCACCCCTCCGTCGACCCCGTCGAGTTCGGCCATGAGATCTGCACCCGCTACGACGGGCTGTGGCAGGAGCTGACCCGCACCTCGGTGTACCCGGCGGGCAAGTACCACTACATCGAGCGCCGCATCCGGCGCCTGAACGACCTCGGCTTCGACGTGGCCGAGATGCAGATCGAGCACTCCGCCAACGGCGACTCCGTCACCTTCGTGCCCAAGGTCGTGGACGCGGGCCACCACCAGCGCCAACTGCTGCGCCTGACCGGCCTGGACACCGAGGAGAACCAGGCCCGGCGGCTGCTGAACGACCTGGAGAGCTGGATGGCCACCCAGGAGGACTACGCGCCCGGCGCCCCTCCCGCGAGCTCCCGGCTCCACTCGGCCAAGGGGTACCCGGAGGCCGCCCGTCCCGAGGTGCTGGCCCACCGCTGGGTGCGGGACGTGTTCCGGCCGACCGTGCGGGCCGTGCCGCCCGGGCTGCGCGGTGCGATGGATCCCGCGGAGATCTACCACGAGCTGCTCGAACACCGCTGGTACCTGTCCGAGCGCGCGCAGCACGACATCGGTCTGGACACGGCGGTCGCCGACTACATCGCGAACGTCCTGCCTGAGGCGCGCGCGCCGCTGGAGCCTTGACGCTTCGCTGGATCGGCCGGGGTGTGTCGTTGTTCGGCTGCGGCGCCGAGCGCTCCGCCGGAAGAGCCGCGGCGTCCGTCGTTCGTGTGCGGCGCCATCGTGGCTGGGCGCGCAGTTCCCCGCGCCCCTGACGGGGCGCTGCCCAGCTGCCACGGCAACAGTAAGAGCCACCGTCAGCCGTCGTTCGTCTGCGGCGCCGTCGCGGCCGAGCGCGCAGTTCCCCGCGCCCCTTCGGGGCGCCACCGAACCGTTGCGCAGTAGCCGCGCGCTCCGCACGAACAATCACCCTTCGCCGCCGGAAGGCCCTCGGTCAGGCGTGTGGTACCACCGCCACCGGGCACGGGGCGTGGTGCAGTACGCCGTGGGCCACCGAGCCGATGCGGGCGCCGACCGCCGTGTGGTGTGCGCGGCGGCCCACGACCATCAGCTGGGCCCGGTCGGCGAGCGACAGCAGCACCTGGCCCGCGCTGCCCATCTCGATGTGCTCGGTGACGGGGACGGCAGGGAACCGCTCCCGCCACGGCGCGAGCGCCTCGGTCAGCGCCTTCTTCTCGTACGGCTCCAGGCCCCCCGCGTCGTCGAGGAGCTTCATCGAGCCCGGGCTGTAGGCGAAGACGGGCGGCAGGGTCCAGGCCCGGACGGCGCGCAGCGTGGCCCGGCGGGCCGCGGCGGTCTCGAACGCGAACCGCAGGGCGGCGGCGCTGTCCTGCGGGCCGCCCTGCTGGCCCACGACCACGTCCCGGCCGGACGCCTCGGTGGTGGCCCGGTCGCCGGCGCGCACCAGCACGACCGGCCGTGCGGCCGCGGCGATCACCTGCTGTCCGACGGAGCCGAGCAGGAACCCGACGACCGCTCCGTGCCCACGCGAGCCGAGCACCAGCAGCTCCGCGTCGGCCGCGGCGGCGACCAGCGACTCGACGGCATGGCCCTCGACGACGTCCACGGACACCGTCAGCTCCGGGTGGCGCTCGGTGACCGTGCGCACCGCCTCCGCGGTCGCGCCGCGCACCCAGCCGTCCTGGGTGTCCCGGTCCGCCGCCGCGACGCCCTCGTGCGACTGGAACCGCCAGGCATGCACCACCCGCAGCGGCCGGTCCCGGCGGACGGCCTCGCGGGCCGCCCAGGCCAGCGCGGCCAGGCTCTCCTCCGTACC
This sequence comes from Streptomyces shenzhenensis, assembly GCF_003688995.1. Taxonomy (GTDB): domain Bacteria; phylum Actinomycetota; class Actinomycetes; order Streptomycetales; family Streptomycetaceae; genus Streptomyces; species Streptomyces shenzhenensis_A. The sequence goes on from NZ_PENI01000048.1 coordinate 25,306, forward strand.
GTCGACCCCTGCCGTGATCGGGCGAGTCATGTGCATGCCTCCTCGGCGTCGCGTGTCTGCGGGGTTCAGTCTTCACCACCCGGGCCGCAGCACGGCCCGGCGGGGGTACCGCGGGCGCAGCGGAGCGAAGCCGGACGATCGAACATACGATGGGCGTGACCGGTGCGGTGACGAGGGCGACACCGCCCCTGGACCTGACCGCTCGGGGTGGGAGACACATGGCACAGGCCGCCGACGCGACGCGGACCGTCATCCTGACCGTGGACGACGACCCGGGTGTGTCCCGTGCCGTCGCCCGGGATCTGCGGCGCCGCTACGGCGAGTCGTACCGCATCGTGCGCGCGGAGTCCGGCGAGTCCGCGCTGGACGCGCTGCGCGAGCTGAAGCTGCGCGGCGACCTCGTCGCCGTGATCCTGGCCGACTACCGGATGCCGCAGATGAACGGCATCGAGTTCCTGGAACAGGCCCTGGACGTGTACCCGGGCGCGCGCCGGGTGCTGCTGACCGCGTACGCGGACACGAACGCGGCGATCGACGCGATCAACGTCGTGGACCTCGACCACTATCTGCTCAAGCCGTGGGACCCGCCGGAGGAGAAGCTCTACCCGGTCCTGGACGACCTGCTGGAGGCGTGGCGCACCAGCGACCACCGGCCCGTGCCCAGCACCAAGGTCGTGGGCCACCGCTGGTCGGCCCGGTCCTCGAACGTACGGGAGTTCCTGGCCCGCAACCAGGTGCCATACCGCTGGTACTCGGTCGACGAGCCGGAGGGCGGGCGGCTGCTGGCCGCGGCCGGACAGGACGGGCAGCGGCTGCCGCTGGTGATCACCCCGGACGGGGCGGTGCTGGTCGAACCGGAGGCGCCCGAGCTGGCCGCGAAGGTGGGCCTCGCGACGACGCCGACGGCCGACTTCTACGACCTCGTCGTCATCGGCGGCGGACCGGCCGGGCTCGGCGCGGCCGTGTACGGGGCCTCGGAGGGGCTGCGGACGGTGCTGGTGGAGCGGTCGGCGACCGGCGGCCAGGCCGGACAGAGCTCCCGGATCGAGAACTATCTGGGCTTCCCGGACGGCGTCTCCGGCGCGCAGCTCACCGACCGGGCCCGCCGGCAGGCCACCAAGTTCGGTGCCGAGATCCTCACCGCGCGCGAGGTGACCGGCCTGGAGGTCAACGGGGCGGCCCGGATCGTACGGTTCGCGGACGGCTCCGCGGTGGCGGCGCACAGCGTGATCCTGGCGACCGGGGTGCAGTACCGGCAGCTGCCCGCCGACGGCTGCGACGGCCTGACCGGCTGCGGGGTGTTCTACGGCTCCGCGCTGACCGAGGCCGCCTCCTGCCAGGGCCACGACGTGTACATCGTCGGCGGCGCCAACTCGGCGGGCCAGGCCGCGATGTACCTGGCCCGGGGCGCCAAGTCGGTGACGCTGCTGGTGCGCGGCCCGGACCTGTCGGCGTCCATGTCGTACTACCTGATCCAGCAGATCGACGAGGCGCCCAACATCTTCGTGCGCTCCCGCACCGTCGTCGAGGCCGCGCACGGCACGGACCGTCTGGAGCAGCTGACGCTGCGCGACTCGGCGACCGGGGAGACGGAACGCGTCGACGCCCAGTGGATGTTCGTGTTCATCGGCGCGGCGCCGCTCACCGACTGGCTGGACGGCACGGTGCTGCGCGACCGGCGCGGGTTCATCCTGGCCGGGCCCGATCTGACGGCCGACGGCCGGCCCCCGGCGGGCTGGGAGCTGGACCGGCCGCCGTACCACCTGGAGACCAGCGTTCCCGGCGTGTTCGTGGCGGGCGACGCCCGCGCCGAGTCCGCCAAGCGCGTCGCGTCGGCCGTCGGCGAGGGAGCCATGGCCGTGATGCTCGTCCACCGGTATCTGGAGCAGTCATGAGCGGTCGCTTGATGCCGTGCAATCCCACGGAGATCGGTTCGCTGTTCCTGTTCGAGCGACTCGAACCCGAGCAGCTCGCCCGGTTGTGCCACGAGGGGCGGGTGGAGCTGTTCGAGCCCGGCCCGGTGTACACCGAGGGCGAGCCCGCCACCTGTTTCTTCGTCATGCTCGACGGCACCGTCGTGCTGTCCCGCCGGGTGGCCGGCGACGACATCGAGGTCACCCGGACCTCGCAGCGCGGCGTGTACGCGGGCGCCATGCAGGCCTACCTGGGCGACCGGGTGCGGCAGCTCTACAACAACTCGATGCGCGTCACCGAGCCGACGCGGTTCTTCGTGCTGCCCGCCGACACGTTCGCGGACATCATGAGCGAGTGGTTCCCGATGGCGGTGCATCTGCTGGAGGGGCTGTTCTTCGGTTCGAAGAGCACGCAGGCGGCCGTCGGACAGCGTGAACGGCTGCTGGCGCTCGGCTCGTTGTCGGCCGGTCTCACGCATGAGCTGAACAACCCGGCGGCGGCCGCCGTGCGGGCCACCGCGACCCTGCGCGAGCGGGTGGCGAAGATGCGGCACAAGCTGGCCGTCATCGCCGAAGGCCCGTTCTCCCGGGACGCGTTGGCGGATCTCGTCGAGATCCAGGAACGCACCGCCGAACGGGTCGCCAAGGCGCCCGCGCTCAGCCCCCTGGAGGCCGCCGACCGGGAGGACGCCCTCACCGACTGGCTCGACGACCACGGCATCGACAACGGCTGGCAGCTCGCGCCCACCTTCGTGCAGGCGGGGCTCGACGTCGACTGGCTGGAGCAGGTCGGGGCGGCGGTCGGCGCGGAGATCCTGCCCAATGCGATCGGCTGGCTCAACTACACCGTCGAGACCGAGCTGTTGATGAACGAGATCGAGGACTCCACGTCCCGGATCTCGCACCTGGTCGACGCGGCCAAGCAGTACTCGCAGCTGGACCGGGCGCCCTACCGAGTAGTGGACGTGCACGAACTCCTCGACAGCACGCTGCTGATGCTGTCCGGCAAGATCGGCCCGCGGATCGAGGTCGTCAAGGAGTACGACCGTACGCTGCCGCCGGTGCCGGCCTACCCGGCGGAGCTGAACCAGGTGTGGACCAACCTGATCGACAACGCGGTCGCCGCCATCAACAGCGCGGACGGCGAAGGCACGTTGACGGTCCGCACGGCGGCGGACCACGAGCGGATCCTGGTCGAGTTCCGCGACACCGGACCGGGTGTGGCGCCGGAGATCCGCGACCGCATCTTCGATCCCTTCTTCACGACCAAACCGGTCGGCGAGGGCACCGGGCTCGGCCTGGACATCTCCTGGCGGATCGTCGTCAACAAGCACCACGGCACCCTGCGGGTCGAGTCGGTGCCCGGCGACACCCGCTTCCAGGTCCTGCTCCCGCTGACCGCCGAGCCCCCCGCCGAGACGCCTGAGGAGGCAGCATGAACGACGCCGCGATCGACCCCGCCGTCCCGCCGAGCGGCACCGGCTGCGTGGAGTGCGACGAGGCCGGCGGGTGGTGGTTCCACCTGCGGCGCTGTGCGGAGTGCGGGCACATCGGCTGCTGCGACGACTCGCCCGCCAAGCACGCCACCGCGCACCACGAGGCCACCGGTCACCCGGTGATCCGCAGTTTCGAGCCGGGCGAGGAATGGTTCTGGAACTACGTCACCGACGAGTTGTACGAGAGCGGTCCCGAACTGGCACCGCCGAGCGCCCACCCGGCCGACCAGCCGGTCCCCGGCCCAGCGGGCCGCGTCCCCGCCGACTGGGCCCAGACCCTACGCTGACCGACTCCCCCGCCCGCCCGACGGCGGCGGCCATGGCCTGCATCCCGCTGTCGTCGGGGTGGCCATGGCCCCCGCCGTCGAGGAAGAGCAACATCCGCCCGTCTTCCCGCGGGCAACGTCGACGTACCGGTCGCCGCTCATGAAGGAGCCGGGCGTCCGACGCCGTCCAGCTTGAGGAAGTCGTAGTCCCCCACGAGCCCCGCAGCCGATGCCGCCGCTGACATCGTTGTCGACGGGTGCGGTCCCGTGACCCAGGTGGCCGGTCCGGCCAGGGCCATGTCCCGCCAGTCCAGGAAGGGCGCCCGCACCAGCCCGGCCGTCGGGAGAAACAGCGGCTGCCGAGAAGGCAGTTGGCCCGGCTCACTGCGTGCCCCGCCGCCCCGGCACCCGGTGGCCCGCCACACCACCGGGTGAACGGCGGCCGGCCGGCTGTGTGTCAGCCGCGCGGAGGTGACGGCACGCGAGAAGGTTGCCTCGCCCGGACCCCGGGTGTTCCCGACGGACCATCACAGGATGGGAGTGCAGACCGGATGATCTCAGCAACGGTGGGCAGAGGCGCGGTACTCGGCGCGGTGACGCTGTCGCTGCTCGGCGTGCCCGCACAGGCGGCACCCGGCCAGACGCGCACCGAGGCGGCGGCCGCGCTGCCGGCCCCGGACACCGCGGCGCTGCGCAACGTGCTGCGCTCGGCGGTGAAGCAGGGCGCCCCCGGCGCGATGGCCCGGATCGACGACCACGGATCCGTGTACACGGCGGCGCGGGGCTTCGCCGACCGGCGCGCCCAGCGGGCCATCGCCGCCACCGACCGCTTCCGCGTCGGCAGCGTCACCAAGACCTTCACGGCCGTCGTGCTGCTGCAACTGGTGGACGAGCGCAAGCTCGCTCTGGACACGTCCGTCAACCGCTATCTGCCCGGCCTGCTGCCCGACAACCGGATCACGGTGCGGCACGTGCTGAGCCACCGCAGCGGCCTGTACGACTACACCAACGACCTGTTCGCGCACACCGTCTCCGGCTTCGAGTCGGTGCGCAAGAAGGTCTACACCTACCGCCAGTTGGTGAAGCTCTCGCTGAAGAAGGCGCGCACCAACGCGCCGGGCGCCGCCTACTCCTACTCGAACACCAACTTCGTGGTGGCCGGGATGCTGATCGAGAAGCTCACCGGGCACTCGGTGCGCTCCGCGTACGAGAACCGCGTCTTCAAGCCGCTGAAGCTGAAGGACACGTCCTACGTGCACCCCGACGCCAAGATCCCGGGCCGCTACGCCCGCGGCTATCTCACCCCCGACAAGGCCGGGGCGGCCCTGATCGACTCGACCGAGCAGACCCTCTCGTGGGCGCAGAGCGCGGGCGCCATCATCTCCACCCCCCGGGACCTCAACACCTTCCTGTCCGCGCTCGCCGGCGGCAAGCTGCTCTCGTCCACCGCGCTCCGGGAGATGGAGCGCTTCAAGAAGGTGAACAGCACGACGGCGTACGGCCTCGGGCTGCGCCGCCGCACCCTGTCCTGCGGCGTCTCCGTGTACGGCCACACGGGCGTCGTCCAGGGCTACTACACCTACGCGTTCACCAGCAAGGACGGCCGGCGCAGCGTCAGCGCGCTCGCCAACACCTCCAACAACACCAAGGTGCTCAACACGATGGCGGGCACGCTGGAGTCGGCGTTCTGCGGGAAGCAGTCGAATCCGAAGCGGGCCAGGACGGTCTTCGAGCGCACCGAGGACGTCGCCCCTTCGGTGGTGCGCCGCTGACCGACCCCGCGGGAACCATCGCACGCTGCCCGGGCGTTGCCCTGAGGGCCCACCGGCCCCGGACCTCCACTTCTCCTGGGCGGTGCGATGAGCGAGCTGGTTCCCGGGGGCAATCTGCCCCTGCCGGGCGGCACGCTGACCCTGCGGGTGCCCGGCCCCTTCGATGTGTCCGCGATCGTCACGGGTGAGAGCGGGAAGGCCGGGGGCGACGCCGACTTCGTGTTCTACAACCAGCCGGCCGCCCCGGGCGTCCGGCTGCGCGGCGACACGCTGAGCGTGGAACCGGCCCGGCTGCGCGCGGGGGCCGTCCGGGTCACGGTGGCCGTCAGCGCCGCCGAGCCCGGCACGCCCCTCGGCCGGCTGCCCGCGGCCACCCTGCGGGTCAGCGATCAGCAGGGCCGCCCGGTCGCCCGGTTCGACCCGCCGCGCCCCGGGCCCGAGACCGTGCTGCTGCTCGCCGAGCTGTACCGCCGGGGCACCGGCTGGAAGCTCCGGGCGATCGGGCAGGGGTACGCCGACGGACTGGCCGGACTCGCCCGGGACTTCGGGCTGGAGGTGACCGACGACGACCCGGCGCCCGCTCCCGCCGCCGCCTCCCGCGCGCCCGGGGGCCGCGTCGCCTCCCCCGCGTCCGGCCTCGCGGCTCCCCCCGGGTCCGGCCTCGCCGCCGCCCCCGCATCCGGTGCCGCCGTCTTCCCCGCGCCCGATCCCGAGGGCTGCCTCGCCCTCGTCAACCCCGCCCGCGCCCGGGCCGGCGCGCCGCCCGTCGTCCTCGACGCCCGGCTGGTCGCCGCCGCGCGTGCCCATGCGGCCGCGATGGCCGAGGCCGGCCGCCTCGCCACCGAGAGCCCGGACGGCACCTCGCTCCACCAGCGGATCACCGCGGCCGGATTCGCGTACGCGACCGTCGGCGAGCACCTGGTCTCGGGACCGCGCACCCCCGCCGAGTTCGTCGCGTACTGCCTGCGCACCGAGCAGGCCAGGCGCACCCTCCAGGATCCGGCCCTCACCCACGCCGGAATCGCGTACACCCTCGGCCCGCGCACGGGCGACACCTACTGGACGGCGGTGTGGGCCAGGCCCCTGACCCCCGAGGAGCTGGCGCGCAGCCGTGCGGACGTGGTCGAGCTGACCAACCGTGAGCGCGGCCGGGCGCGGCTCGCTCCCCTGGCCGTCGATCCACTGCTCACGGCCGCCGCGCAGGCGCACAGCGCGGACATGGTGGCCCGCGACTTCTACTCCCACACCTCGCCCGAGGGCTCACAGCCGTGGGACCGGGCCGCCGCCGCGGGGTCCCGGCGGCGCACGATCGGCGAGAACATCGCCTGCGGCCAGCGCTCCGCCGCCGAGGTGGTGGAGGGCTGGATGAACAGCCCGGGCCACCGCGCCAACATCCTGAAGCCGGACTTCACCCACATCGGCGTCGGCTTCGTCGGGGGCGGCCGGACCGGAACGTACTGGACGCAGCTCTTCGGCGGCTGACCGCGCCCGCGCGACCACGTGCCGTGATCTTGGCGGAACGGAGCGCTCCGGGACACCATGCCCACATGAAGGGTGATCTCTTTTCCAGTGAGCACATGGTGCGCCCGGCCGTCGAGCCCGGCATGTCCGTCGAGAACTCCAAGTGCATCAAGTACGCCGTCGACGGCGAGATGCTCGCACGCCAGGGCGCGATGATCGCGTACCGCGGCGGCCTGCAGTTCGAACGCAAGGGCCAGGGCGTGGGCGGCATGCTCAAGCGCGCGGTCACCGGCGAGGGACTGCCCCTGATGACGGTGCGCGGCCAGGGCGAGGCGTGGTTCGCGCACGAGGCGCAGAACTGCTTCGTCGTCGAGATCGAGCCCGGCGACCAGTTCACCGTCAACGGGCGCAACGTGCTGTGCTTCGACGCCTCGCTCGCGTACGAGATCAAGACCGTCAAGGGCTCGGGCATCGCCGGGGGCGGCCTGTTCAACAGCGTCTTCAGCGGGCACGGCCGGCTGGGCCTGGTCTGCGAGGGGACCCCGCTGGTCATACCGGTCTCCCCGCAGTACCCCGTGTACGTGGACACGGACGCGGTGGTCGGCTGGACCGCCCGGCTGCAGACCTCGCTGCACCGCTCCCAGTCCATCGGCTCGATGCTGCGCGGCGGTTCCGGCGAGGCGGTGCAGCTGATGCTCCAGGGCGAGGGGTACGTCGTGGTGCGCCCGAGCGAGGCGACCCCGCAGAAGGCCCAGCAGCACTGACGCGCCGGCGGGCCGCGCGGCCCGCCGGGCCCTGATCCGTTCAACCGGAGTTGACCTGCGCGGCGTCCCCGGGTGAAGGTGCCCATCGGCGCGGTTCTCCTCGCCCTCCACCGCGCCGGAAAGGGTGACAGCCTTGATCGGCATCTCGGACATCGAAGCCGCGGCACGCAGCATCGCCGGACACGTCGTACGCACCCCGACGGTGCCGAGTCCCGGCCTGTCCGCGCTGCTCGGCGCCCCCGTCACCGCGAAGCTCGAACTGCTCCAGCGCACCGGCTCGTTCAAGGCGCGCGGCGCCACGGCGAAGCTGCTGTCGCTGAGCGCGGCCGAGCGTGCGGCCGGAGCGGTCGCGGTCAGCGGCGGCAACCACGGCATCGCCCTCGCGGTGATGGCCGCCGCCCTCGATGTGAAGGCGACGGTCGTCATGCCGGAGACGGCGCCCGCGCGCTCGATCGGGATCGCGCGGGAGGCCGGGGCGACGCTGCGGCTGACCGACGGCATGGACAGCGCGTTCGCGCTGGTGAAGGAGTTGCGGGACGAGGGTCTTACCCTGGTCCACCCGTTCGACGACCCCGTCGTGATCGCCGCGCAGGGCACGGTCGGGCTGGAGTTCGCGGACGACGCCGACGAGCTGACCGACGTGATCGTCAGCGTCGGCGGCGGCGGGCTGATCGCCGGGGTGGCCGCCGCGCTGCGCGCCCGCCGGCCGGGCGTGCGCGTGTGGGGGGTGGAGACGGAGGGCGCCCAGGCCATGTCCGAGGCGCTGGCCGCCGGCGGGCCGGTACCGGTCGCGCTGTCCTCGGTGGTCACCACGCTGAGCGCCCCGTCCGTGTCCCGGCTCACGTACGACCATGTCGCCGCGCTGGTCGAGGACGTCCTCGTGGTCCCCGACCGGGAGGCCGTGCGGGGCTGTCTCGATCTCGCCGAGCACGCCAAGGTGTGGGCGGAGCCGGCCGCCGGCTGTCTGCTGCCCGCGGCCCGTCAGGTGCTGGCCCGGGTGGGCGGCGGCGCCCGGCTCGGCCTTGTGGTGTGCGGGGGCAACGCGACGCCCGGAGAGGTCATGGCCTGGACGGAGCGGTTCGGGCTGCGCTGACGGGCGGCCGGCGGCGCGGCCCCTGCCGCCGGTCACCTCCGGGACGGCCCTCGGTAACCCTCCGTTCTCCCGAAGGCGCGGACCGCGCCGAGACGTTGAACAAAAGGCAGGAATCGTCCCGGAGTTGCCGGTCCTTTGAACACTCCGCGTCGCGCCCCGCGTACTCCTGGGAAAGACGACGCAGGGGTTCAGCGAGGGATGGCCATGGCCGAGACACAGGTCCGCGCGCACGAGTGGCCGGCCGGACGGTACCGGCTGCTGGAGGTCGTCCAGCGCGGGACCAACCGCGTCTGCTGGTACGCGGAGGACGCCGCGACGGGGCGGCCACGCCTGGTGACCCGGGTGGAGCTCCCGGCGGGCGGGACGCCGGAGACCGGGCGGCTGACCGCCGCCCGGGTCCTGCGCGCCTCCGAGGTCATGGCGCGGCTCTGCCCCGGCCGGGTCGCCACGGTCCTCGACGCCGCCGAGGAGGCGGGCGCGCTGTGGACGGTCGCCGAGTGGATCGACGGCATGCCCCTGGACGAACTCCTCGCCCGGCAGGGCGCGCTTCCCTACGCGCGGGCCGCCCGGATCGGCCTGGAACTGCTCGACGTGCTGGAGGCCGCGCACGGGGAGGGCGTCACCCACGGCGAACTCAGCCCCGGCCAGGTCTTCGTCCGCGCCGAGGGCCCGGTCGTGGTCACGGGGTTCGGCTGGGCGGGCGCCACCCTCGTCCCGCGGGTCACCGCACCGTCGTACGCCTCCCCCGAGCAGGCCCGCGACCAGCGGATCGGCCCGGCCGCCGATCTGTGGGCGCTCGGCGCCATCCTCTACACCATGACCGAGGGCCGGCCGCCGTTCCGCGACCGGGGCGGGCCCGAGGCCACGCTCAGGGGCGTGGACCGGCTGCCGCTGCGCACGCCGCTGCGCGCGGGCCCGCTGACCCCGGCGGTGCAGGGGCTGCTGCGCAAGGAGTCCGGGGAGCGGCTGCCACGGCCGCTGGCCCGCGAGGCCCTGACCCGCGTGCTCGCCGAGGACGCGCGGGACGGCGCGCCGACCGGTCCCGGGGCCCGGCTGCGCGCCGCCGTGCGGCGCACCGGCCGGGGGTGGGGCGGACGGACCGTGGCCGCGGGAACCGCACTGGCCGTCGTCACCGTCTCCGGGGCCGTCCTGTACGCGACCCGGGACCTGCCCGGCACCGAGCCCTCGGCGGCCGTGCCGCCGCCCCGGACGTCCGCCGCGCCCACCCCCACCGGCTCCTCCCCCGCGGCCGCGCCCACCCCGGCCCCGACCGCCTCGGCCACCGCGCCGGCCGCCCCGGGCGGGAACGTCCTGCCGAACGGCTACCGCGGTCACACCGCCCCGGAGGGCTTCACCGTGGCCCTGCCCGACGGCTGGAAGCGGCTGCGCACCGCGCGCGGGGGCGACCGCTCGTACCGCGTCACCTACGGTCCGGGCGGTTCCGACCCGCGCACCCTGTCCGTCACCTACAGCGAGCGCCTCGGCCCGGACCCGGTCGCCGTCTGGCGGGACGACGTCCAGCCCGGTCTGGAGCGGCTCGGCGGCTTCCGCCGGATCGGCACCGTCCGGGCGACCAGGTACCAGGGGTACGAGGCCGCCGACATGGAGTGGCTCTCGGGCACCGGGAGCGACCGGGTGCGCACCTTCGGCCGGGGCTTTCTGCTCGGCGGCCACCGCGGCTACTCGCTGCGGTTCACGGCCGCGGCCGGCGCCTGGGACTCGGCGGACAGCCGGTCCGCCCTCGACACGTTCCTGCGCACGTTCCGCGCGCAGGACAACTGAGCGGCCGCCCGAGGACGATCTCATCGCGGCGTCCTGACAAAGCAGCACCAACGGGTCGATATAGGCTGCCGTTCTGTGCCCGCGCCGTCCTGCGCGGGCCCATCGTGCCACGCCTACGGGAGAGTTCTCCGTGACCTTAGCGATCGACCCGGCCGAGATGTCCCCCGCGTCCGCGCCGTCCCCGGCGCCCCGCTCCGAACTCGTCGCGCGCGACGCGCACGCCTTCGGGGCCCATGTACGCACCGGAGGCTGGGCCTTCGGCCTGCTGGTCGCCCGCAGCGTGCGGCCGGGCGGACAGGGCGCGGACGAGAGCCCGAAGGTGTCGGCGAAGGAGTTCGCGGACCTCGCCGGGTGCTCAGCCGAGCGGGTCATGCGCTACTACAAGGCCTGGGACCGGGCCGCCGACGACGGGCTCGTCCCGCACTTCGAGGCGCTCGCGCCGGGCCAGGAGGTCGATCTCCCGGACGCTGACGCCTGGCAGTCCTACTACGTCTCCCGCTCCGGTGCCGCCTCGGAGCGCGGCGTCGCCATCACGGAGGCCGCCGAGGCGGAGGGCATCCGGCCGACCAAGGCCCTCGAAGTCGCCGAGAACCCCACCGCGCTGCGCGCCGCGATCCTCGCCGACCCCTCCACCGCCCGTGCGGCGCGCACCGCACTCCTCGACCGGCTGCGTGAAGACCCGGATCTGCAGGCCGAGTTGGCGCGCGACGTGGTGCGCACCGACGACCTGAAGAAGGCCGTCGCCAGCGAGAGCCGGTCGGCGGACCGGATCGGCTACGTCCGGCAGATCGCCGAGTCGGGCCTGATCCGGACCCCGGCCGGGCAGTCCGTGGACGCGCCGGTCACGGTGCGCCAGGAGGCCGAGCGGCATCTGTCGCTCCTCGACGAGCTGAACGACGGCGAGGACCCCGGCGAGTGGGCCACCGAGGCCTACGACACCATGCGGTCCCTGGTGGCCGAGACGGTCGAGGCCGATCCCGAACTGCGGGTCCAGGAGCGGCGGACGAAGTTCTACAGCAGCCTGCACAAGGCGACGAAGGCGTTCGAGGAGCTGACCTTCGACGACGCCCAGGACTTCTACGAGGACGACATGGTCCAGCGCCTGGAGGAGCTCCAGCGGGCGATCGGGAGCTGTCTCGACGCGCTGCGCGGGGCAGGAGGAAATCAGGCGGGCGACTGAGCAACTCGCGCTCCACAGGGGTACTGGAGGGCACTACGGCGACCGTCCCGGGAGGCCCAGACGTGAAACCCCGCGTGCACAAGTCCCTGGTGGTGCAGCTCCAGGCGGGCGGCACGGGCCGCTTCACCGTGCTCGCCCATCTGACCTACGACGCCGGCGACCCGTTCGCCGTCACGGCGGTGTTCGGGCACGACGGCCATGTCCTCGCCCGCTGGCGGCTGGACCGCGAGATGCTCGCCGAGGGCCTGCGCGGGCCGGTCGGCATCGGGGACGTACGGCTGCGCCCGGTGGCCACCGGGATGTGGCAGGAGCTGCGCATCGACCTCCTCGGCGACGTCAGGCCCGACGGCGGCCGGCACCACGCGGTGGTGTACGCGTGGGCGCCCGCGGTCGCCGCGTTCCTGCGGGAGTCCCGCGAGGCCGTGCCGCCGGGACGGGAGGAGGTACCGGTCGACGACGTCCTCGCGGAGATCCTCGCCGCGGGGTGACGGCCTCCGGTGCCGGCTCAGCGCATGGTGTGACGGCGGCGCACCCACAGCGGCACCAGGTACCAGCACAGGACGTACCAGGCCACCACCGCGGCGACCAGCCACGCCACGGCGGGGTCCTTCGTGGCCACCCGGAGGATCAGCAGCAGCGAGGCGGCCATCGTGGCCAGCAGCAGGAACAGGCCGACGAAGGTGAGCCGGGACGCCCAGTCGACCGCCCGGGGTTTCACCCGTCGCCCCGAGACCATGCGGTGCAGCGAGACCGGTCCGATGAGGGCGCCGGTGGAGCAGGCGCCGAGCACGACGGTCACGGTGTAGATGACCCGGTCGGCGTGGTCCAGGTGGTCGTACTCGGCACTGAAGACGACGGTGAGCAGGAAGCCGAACAGGATCTGCACGCCCGTCTGGGCGACGCGGACCTCCTGGATGAGTTCGCTCCACATCCGGTCGGCCCGCTCCTCGTCGCTCTCGTCGCGCCCCGTACGGCCACCCGCCTGCGTCATGCGATGCGGGTAACCGTCCCGCCGGTCCGTCAAACGGCGGGTACCCCTACCAGCGGTCCTCCACCTGCGCCTTGATCCGGCGGTCGTACAGGTCCCGGACAGCGGCGAGGGTCTGCGCGGACAGCGGCGGCAGTCCGGCGGCAGCCGCGTTGGCGCGGGCCTGGCCGGGCGTACGGGCGCCCGGGATCACGGTGGTCACGCCGGGCTGTTCGACGATCCAGCGGAGCGCGAGCTGGGCCGGGGTGTACCCGTCGAAGGCGAGGGCGGCGAACTCGGCCGCGGCCTCGACGCCGGTGTCGTAGTCGACGCCGGAGAACGTCTCGCCCTGGTCGAAGGCCTCGCCGTGCCGGTTGAACGTGCGGTGGTCGTTGGCGGCGAAGACCGTGTCCCTGGTGTACCTGCCGGACAGCAGGCCGGAGGCCAGCGGCACCCGCGCGATGATGCCGACGCCCGCCTCCCGGGCGGCGGGCAGCACCTGGGCCAGCGGTTTCATGCGGAACGGGTTGAGGATGATCTGCACGCTGGCCACGTTCGGCCGGGCGATCGCGGTCAGTGCCTCGGCGCAGGTCTCCACGCTGACGCCGTACGCGGCGATCCGTTCCTCGGCGACCAGGGTGTCCAGGGCGTCGAAGACCTCGTCCGAGGAGTACACGGGCGTCGGCGGGCAGTGCAGCTGCACCAGGTCGATGCGGTCGACGCCGAGGTTGCGCCGCGACCGGTCGTTCCAGGCGCGGAAGTTGTCGAGGACGTAGTTCTCCGGGATCTGGTCGACGCGGCGGCCCATCTTCGTGGCCACCAGCACGCGCAGGTCCGGCCTGCCGCGCAGGAACCCGGCGATGGTCTGCTCGCTGCGGCCGTCGCCGTAGACGTCGGCCGTGTCGAAGAACGTCACTCCCGACTCGGCCGCCGCCTCCAGCACGGCGAGTGCTTCCTTGTCGTCCACGTCGCCCCAGTCGGCGCCCAGCTGCCATGTGCCGAGGCCGACGACCGATGCCCGCTGCCCCGACCTGCCGATTACGCGTTCGTCCATGCGGTCAGTGTGTCATCCGCCAACGGCCCGCGCGGAACGGCCCGCTCCGGGGGATCGCGGTCGCCGCCCGGGATCAGGCCCGGGGGTCAACTGGGCCTGGATGACGAGCCCGTGACGCCCGGCGACGGCGGCATGCGCAGACGCGGGCAATTGCGCACATGACGCCGGGCCGACGAGCGCGGCGACGGCGAGTTCGGCACGCAGGCCCGCCTCGGGCGATGGGCTCGCCCGCCGCGTACGAGCGGCCGCACCCGCAGCGGCCGGAGAACTTGGCCTTGATGGTGCGACCGGAGGAGCCGCCACCCGTCCGGCGCGGTGCCTTGCGCCGGGACCCCGCGGATGCCGGAGTGCCGGACGACGACGGCGGCGGCTCCGGTGAGCCGAGGGCACTGCCCGCCTCGGGGCCGCCGGGCCGGCCAGGCGTGCGGTCACCCGGGCACGGAAGGTGGCGCGCGGCACGACTAGGGAGCGGGCCCGGTCAGGCCTCGGCGGTGCGGCACTCCGGGTGGCCCCAGCCCTGGTCGTTCTTGGCGATGGGCTCGCCGGCCGCGTACGGGCGGCCGCACCCGCAGCGGCCGGGGAACTTGGCCTTGATGGTGCGACCGGAGGAGCCGCCACCCGTCCGGCGCGGTGCCTTGCGCCGGGACCCCGCGGATGCCGGCGTGCCGGACGACGACGGCGGCTCCGGTGAGCCGAGGGCACTGCCCGCCGGCTCCTGGGCGGAGGCCGCCTGGCTGGCCGCCCGGTCGGCGAAGTCGTTCAGCGGGTCACCGTCGACCTGGTGGGCGGGGACGTAGCGGAACTCGACGGAGCGGCCCGTGAGCAGCTCGTCGATGCGCACCACCAGCTCCTGGTTGGCGACGGGCTTGCCGGCCGCCGTCCGCCAGCCGTTGCGCTTCCAGCCGGGCAGCCAGGTGGTGACGGCCTTCATCGCGTACTGCGAGTCCATCCGGACCTCCAGCGGCAGCCCGGGGTCGGTCGCCGCCAACAGGCGTTCCAGAGCGGTCAGTTCGGCGACGTTGTTGGTGGCTCTGCCGAGCGGTCCGGCCGCCCAGCCGGCCGGCGCCTCCGCCTCGTCGGACACCACCCAGGCCCAGCCCGCCGGGCCGGGGTTTCCCTTCGAAGCCCCGTCGCACGCGGCCACCACACGTTCACGCATGGGCACGATCATGCCATGGCCGCGCGGGCCCTCCGTCCGCCGCCGGTCAGACGTCCCTGAGCGGCGGCATCTCGCCCTGGGTGGTCGCGGTGTCGATCACCGAGAAGTTCGCGCCCTGCGGGTCGCTGATCGCCGCGAACCGGCCGAATGGGCTGCTCATGGGGCCGAAGCGGAGGATGCCGCCCCGTTCGGCGGCCGTGGCCACGGCCGCGTCGCAGTCGGCGACGTCGAAGTAGACGTTGATGTACGAGGGCACCTCGGGCGGGAAGTCGTCCGTCATCTTCATACGGCCGAGCACGGTCGCGTCACCGAGGTCGAACACCCGGAAGTCGACGGCGTCGTCCTCGACCTGCTTGGCACGGTAGGAGAAGAGGGCGGAGAAGAACGCGTCCGTCGTCTCGGGCTCACGGGTGAACACCTCGGCCCAGCAGAACGCGCCGGGCACCGCCGTCGCCTCGAAGCCCTCGTGGCTGCCCGGCTGCCACACGCCGAACAGGGCGCCGCCTGGCTCACGGGCCAGGCACATGGAGCCGAACGCGCCGACCTGCATCGGCTCCATCACGATCTCGCCGCCGTTGTCCCGGATCCGGGCGGCGGTCGCCGCGGCGTCGGCCGAGGCGAAGTACAGACACCACTGCGGCGGGGCCTCCTGGCCGGGCATGGGCGGGACGACGGCCGCCACCGCCTTGCCGTCCGCGTAGGCCAGGGTGTAGTTGCCGAACTCCGCCGACGCCGCGCCGAAGGTCCAGCCGAGGACCTCGCCGTAGAAGGTCTTGGCGCCCTCGACATCGTTGAACATCGCATCGGCCCAGCAAGGGGTTCCCTCGGGTGGTACGGCCATGGCTCGGCCCTCTCACGTGAGACGTTCCCCGCTCTCACGCTAGCCATCCCGGCTGCGGCCCGCGCGCCGAACGGGCGGGCCTGCCCGAGACTGGAAGCGGCGGCGGTCCACGGCGGGCTGCGACGGGACGGGGCACGGCATGACGGACTCGACGGCGGCAGGGACGATGCGGGCGTGGTCGGTGGCCGCTCCGGGGCCGGTGGAGGGGGAGCCCCTCCGGCTCGTGCGACGGCCGGTGCCGGTCCCGGGGGACGACGAGCTGCTGGTGCGGGTGCGCGCCTGCGGGGTGTGCCGCACCGACCTGCACGTCACCGAGGGGGACCTGCCGGCGCGCCGGGCCGGGGTGACGCCCGGGCACGAGGTGGTGGGCGAGGTCGCCGGGGCGGGCGCGGCCGTCGCGGACTTCACCGTGGGCGACCGGGTCGGGGTGGCCTGGCTGCGGCGCACCGACGGCAGCTGCGCCTACTGCCGTCGGGGCGCGGAGAACCTGTGCCCGCGCTCGGAGTACACCGGCTGGGACGCCGACGGCGGTTATGCGGAGTACACGACCGTGCCGGCCGCGTTCGCCTACCGGCTGCCGGACGCCGTGGAGGACGTGGCGCTGGCCCCGCTGCTGTGCGCCGGGATCATCGGCTACCGCGCGCTGCGGCGGGCCGCGCTGCCGCCGGGCGGCCGGCTCGGGCTGTACGGCTTCGGGGGCAGCGCGCATCTGTGCGCCCAGGTGGCGCTCGCCCAGGGGGCCACGGTGCACGTCCTGACCCGCGGCGCGCCGTCCCGGCGGCTCGCCCTCGACCTGGGTGCCGCCTCGGCGCGCGACGCGTACGACGCGCCGCCCGAGCCGCTGGACTCCGCCGTCCTGTTCGCCCCGGTCGGCGACCTGGTGCCGGTCGCCCTGCGGGCGCTCGACCGGGGCGGTGTGCTGTCCGTCGCGGGCATCCACCTCAGCGATGTGCCGGCGCTGCGCTACGAGACCGACCTGTTCTACGAGAAGGAGCTGCGCAGCGTCACCTCCAACACCCGTGCGGACGGCCGGGAGTTCCTGGACCTG
Source organism: Streptomyces shenzhenensis (assembly GCF_003688995.1). GTDB lineage: Bacteria > Actinomycetota > Actinomycetes > Streptomycetales > Streptomycetaceae > Streptomyces > Streptomyces shenzhenensis_A. The sequence continues at coordinate 42,102 of NZ_PENI01000048.1, forward strand.
GCCGCGCGGCACGGGGTCCGCGCGACGACGCATCCGTATCCGCTGTCGCGGGCCCCGCAGGCGCTCAGGGACCTCAAGGCCGGCCGCTTCGACGGCGCGGCGGTACTGGTCAACGACTTCACCTGAGCCCGGACGCGAGCCCCGGCCGTGTCCGGCCGTGTCCGGTCGTGCCCGGTCGGCTCCTCCGGCATCCCTGCGCCGCGCACGCGCGAGCGCGCAGGCCGTTGTGGACCGGGCACGGGTCCGACGTCGCGGGCGAGCGGCTACTCGCCCGCGTGCACCCTCTTCAGCTCGGCGATGTCGAGCTTGCCCATCGCGTACATGGCCCGGGTGGTGCGGGCCGCCTTCTCCGGGTCGGCGTCGTACAGCATCTCGACGAGCCCCTCGGGGATCACCTGCCAGGAGACGCCGAACCGGTCCTTGAGCCAGCCGCAGGGGCCCGGCGCGCCGCCGTTCTCCGTGAGCCCGGCCCAGTAGTGGTCGACCTCCTCCTGGTCCGCGCAGAGGATCTGGAAGGAGACCGCCTCGTTGAAGGTGAACTCGGGGCCGCCGTTCACCGCGACGAAGCTCTGGCCGTTGGCCGTGAACTCGACCGCGACCACGGAGCCGGCCGGGCCAGGACCGGCCTCGTTGTAGCGGCCGATCCGGCCGATGCCGGAGTTCTTGAAGATCGAGACGTAGTAGTGGGCGGCCTCCTCGGCCTGCCCGTCGAACCAGAGACAGGTGGTGAATCCGTCGGCGGTCATCGATACCTCCCAGGACGTGGAACACGGTCGCCGGTACCGACCGTCCGGCGCCGCGAAACTCATCGCCCACCGGAGGGATATTCCGCGGGCCCGGCCGCAGGGCAGGGCTAGCATCCGGGGCATGACGTCTTCGCCCGGCGAGAGTGTCCGTCCCTTCCGGCTCGCGGTTGCGCAGAGCGAGCTCGACGATCTGAACGCACGGCTCGACCGCACCCGCTGGCCCCGGGAGCTGCCCGGCGCGGGCTGGGCGTACGGGGTGGCGGCGGACTATCTGCGCGACCTCGCACGGTACTGGCGCGAGGAGTACGACTGGCGCGCGGCCGAGGCGCGGCTCAACGCGTTGCCGCAGTTCACCACCACCATCGACGGCGCGACCCTCCACTTCGCGCACATCCGCTCCCCGGAGGCGGACGCCACGCCGCTGATCGTCACCCATGGCTGGCCGGGCTCGATCGTCGAGTTCCTCGATGTGGTCGGCCCGCTCACCGACCCGGCGGCGCACGGCGGGGACCCGACCGACGCCTTCCACCTGGTGCTGCCGAGCCTCCCCGGCTTCGGGCTCTCCGGGCCCACCGAACAGCCCGGCTGGGAGCCCGGCCGGATCGCGGACGCCTGGGCCGAGCTGATGTCCCGGCTCGGCTATCCGCGCTTCGGCGCCCAGGGCGGGGACTGGGGCGCGGCCGTCTCCCGCGAGCTGGGCCGCGCCCATCCCGACCGGGTCATCGGCGTGCATCTCACCCTGCTGCCGGGCGCCCAGGCGAGCACCGAGCCCACGGCCGAGGAGCTGGCGGCGCTCGGCCCCGAGGAGCGGGAGCGCACCCTCCGCTCGTGGGACCGGTGGGCCGCCTGGTCGCGGGAGGGCACCGGGTACGCCGCCCTGCAGTCGACCCGGCCGCACACCGTGGCCTACGGGCTGACCGACTCACCCGTGGGACAGCTCGCCTGGATCGTGGAGAAGTTCCGGGAGTGGACGGACTCCACGGACACCCCCGAGGAGGCCGTCGACCGGGACCTGATGCTCACCAACGTGATGCTGTACTGGCTGACCGGTACGGCCGGTTCGTCCGCCCGGATCTACTACGAGCGGGCGCACGCCACCGGCCGTACCGCCGCCCCGGCCGAGCCGTCGACGGCGCCCACCGCCCTCGCCGTGTTCCCGGCGGAGCTGCAGGTCCCGCTGCGGCACCGGGCGGAGCGCACCGAGAACATCGTGCGCTGGACGGAGTTCGACCGGGGCGGGCACTTCGCCGCGATGGAGGAGCCGGACCTGCTGGCCGGTGACGTCCGGGCGTTCTTCCGGCAGCTGCGCGAGCCGCAGACCGGGTGAGCCGGCCGGCCCCTGCCCGTCAGGCGGCCAGGCACAGCCCCCGGGTGGGCGCGGCGGACGGACGCCGGGCCACGGCGGTCCGCCTGACCAGTTCGCCCTGGGCCCTGGACAGCAGGTCGCCGAGGCCAAGACCGAGGGCCCGGGCCGCCGCCGCGAGGACCTCGGAGGATGCCTCCTTGCGCCCGCGTTCGACCTCGGAGAGATACGGCAGGGAGATCCGGGCCGCTTCGGCGACGTCCCCCAGCGTGCGCTCCTGCGCCTGGCGCTCGCGGCGCAGCACGTCCCCGACCAGGTCGCGCCACAGGGGTTCGCCGGCCGCGGGGGCCGGGGTCCCGGGGCGTTCGGCCCCGGGACGCAGGGGGACGGCTCGGGCATCGTTCGGCGTATCGCTGCTCATCCGGTCAGCCTAGGGATCTCGGGCATGCTGGGAAGGGCCTGGCGTTGCGCCGTGGGTGGAATCGTGGACGGGAAGGAGCCGGAGGGCCATGCTGCGCGACACGTTCGACGAGGCCGCCGAGTTGTACGAGCGGGCGCGGCCCCGCTATCCGCGGTCCCTGCTCGCGGGGCTCGCCCGACAGGCGGGCATCGGGCCGGGCAGCCGGGTGCTGGAGATCGGCCCGGGGACGGGCAAGCTCACCGTCGACCTGGCCGAGTCGGGCTGCCGGATCACCGCCGTGGAACTGGGCCCGGCGCTCGCCGCCGTCGCCCGGCAGCGGCTGCGGGGACACCCGTCGGCGACGGTCGTGGTGGCCGACTTCGAGCGGTGGGAGCTGCCGGCCGAGCCGTTCGACGCGGTGGTGTGCGCGACCGCGTTCCACTGGATCGATCCGGCGCTGCGGGTGGTGAAGGCGGCTCGGGCGCTGCCCCCCGGCGGCTGCCTCGCCCTGGTCACGACCCATCATGTGGCGGGCGGCACGGGGGAGTTCTTCGAGCGGGCGCAGCGGTGCTACGAGCGCTGGGACCCGGCCACCCCGCCCGGTCTGCGGCTCGTCCCGGAGTCGGAAACGGCCACGGACAACCGTGAGTTGACCGAGTCACCGCACTTCGGCGACGTCACCGTGACCGGGCACCCGCAGGAGATCACCTACTCGACCGACGCATACCTCGACCTGCTGCTCACCTACTCGAACCACCGGGCGCTGGACCCGGCCGCCCGGCGTGGACTGCTGTCCTGCATCCGCGAGTTGATCGACACCCGGCACGGCGGCAGCGTCACCAAGCGGTACCTGCACGAGCTGATCACGACCCGGCGGACGGGTGCCACGCCGCCGTCCGGGGCGCATGCCCCGCGTCCCCCCGGGTAGGCGCACCGCGAACGAGGCATGGCGCGCCGGTTCGCGGGGACCGGAGCCGGCACGTCAGGGCACTGGGGTTCGCGGTCGCGGCACACGGGCCGCGGATCCGGACGACGAACCGTGACTTTCGTGGGGAGAGGGCAATGGACACCGCCGGGATCCGGTCGGAAGCAGTCGTCGGGAAGACCGCCGAGGACGGGGCGGGCGAGTGGCCACTGCCGGGGATCGAGGACCCGAAGTCGGTCGCGCCGCGTGACGCGCGGGAACTGTCACGCCAGTTCTTCCAGCGTCTGGCGGAGCTGGCGGAGGGCACGCCGGAACACCAGTACGCGCGCAACACGCTGATCGAGATGAACATGTCGCTGGTGCGGTTCGCGGCCGGCCGGTTCCGGGGCCGCGGCGACGAGATGGAGGACATCGTCCAGACCGGGATGATCGGTCTGATCAAGGCGATCGACCGGTTCGAGCTGTCCCGCGAGGTGGAGTTCACCTCGTTCGCGGTCCCGTACATCGTCGGTGAGATCAAGCGGTTCTTCCGCGACACGACCTGGGCGGTGCACGTGCCGCGGCGTTTGCAGGAGCTGCGGGTCGAACTCGCCAAGGCACGCGAGGAGTTGTCCAGCCGGCTGGACCGCGAGCCGACGGCCGCGGAGCTGGCGGCGCTGATGAACATCTCCGAGGACGAGGTGGTCGAGGGCCAGCTGGCCGCCAACGGGTACAACTCGGCGTCGCTGGACGCGGCGCTCACCGGTGACGGTCCGGAGGACGGCGAGGCGGTCCTCGCCGACTTCATCGGCATCGAGGAGGAGGGGCTGCGGCTCGTCGAGGACTTCCAGTCCCTGGCCCCGCTGATCGTCGGACTCGGCGAGCGGGACCGGCAGATCCTGCATCTGCGGTTCGTGGAGGAGGCCACCCAGGCGGAGATCGGCGAGCGGCTCGGCTGCTCGCAGATGCATGTCTCCCGGCTGATCAAGCGGGTCATCGCGCGGCTGCGCCGGGGCATGCTGGGCGAACTCGGCTGCGCCTGAGAGCGGGACCGACACCGCGCGGCGGCCCGGCGGGACTCCGTCCGCCGGGCTCGTCAGGCGCGGCACGCGCCTCGGCCTCGGCGGACCACACGCCCCCGGTCCCGGCGGGCTCGCGGTCCCGGCGGGCTCGCGCGCTCAGCGGGCGAGGGTGAACAGGGCGCGTACCCGCTTGCCGACGGGTACCCGCTCGGTGGTCACCTCGGCGGCGAGGGCGTGCACGATCTCCAGGCCGTGGCGTCCGACGCGTTCGGGGTCGCGCGGGTAGCGCCGGGGCAGTGCCACGCTGCTGTCGTAGACGGAGACGGTGACCGCCGCGTCGGTGCCCTCCAGTTCGAGGATGTACGGGCCGTTGCTGTGCCGGTCGGCGTTGGTGACCAACTCGCTGACCACCAGGAGCAGTTCCTCGTCGGCACGGTCGTCGATGGTGGCCCGCCAGGCGGTCCTGAGCTGCTGGAGGAAGAGCGCGGCGAAGGACCGGGCCGCGGCGATGCATCCCGGCTCGCCGGTGTAGTGCGCCGCCCGCCGAAGCGGTTCCACGGGCACGTCGAAACCAGTCGGTATCACTGCCCCGTCCAGGTGCTCGAACATCTGTGTCTTCCTCGGAGGCCGGTCCGGCCGGTCACCGCTGCACCAGTGCTCGTACCCCGAGCGGGGCGCCACAGTCCCCGGCGCGTGTTCGCCGACCGCGCACAGCGGACAGCGTGACGGCGCTCGGGGACACCCGGAGGGTGTCCGGCCCGGACGGCGCACCCCGCGGACGGACCGCTGCGGGGGCGGACGGCCCGGACGCTGCTTAGCGTGGCTACGTGAGCCCCACACCCGTCGCCGACCGGGCCGTCCGCCGTCACGGCTGGGGCCGGGCCGTGGCCGCGGTGCTGGCGGGGCTCGCCGCCATGCTGGGGGTGGCCGCGCTCGGCCTGTGGGCGGCCGGGGCGGCGGGGCTTCCGGACGGCGCGTTCGCCCGGGTCGTCGTGGCGACCGTGGTGACGGCGGTCGGCGGCAGCGTCGAGCTGTCGGGGAACGCCGGGGTGTTCGCGCAGACGCGGGCGGGTCTTGCGGTGATCCCGCTGTCGGTCACCCTGGTCGGTGCGCTGGTGATCGCCGAGGCGTTCCTGCGTCCGCTGCGGCACCGGGCGGTCACCGGCGCCGGTGAGCCGGCCCGGTGGGCCGCCAGGATCGCGCTGCTGTGGCTGCTCGCGCTGATCGGCCTGGCCCTGGCCGCCCGCCACACCTTCGCCGTCGACCTCCGCAACGGCACGCTCAGCGATCTCACCGGCCTGTTCGGCGTGGCCCCGACGCTCGGTTTCACCACCGACGTGCCGCTGACGGTGCTGTTCGGTCTGCTGTGGCTGGCCGAGGTGCTGGTACTGGCGCTGCTGGTGTCGCGCGCGCCGCCGCTGTCCGGCCGGCTGCTGCGGTTCCAGCGGGCGGCGCGGCCGGCCGCGTCCGCCGCCGTCGGGCTGCTGCTCGCGTACGTCGCGCTGGGCGCGGTGGCCGGGGTGGTGACGGCGGCCACGCGAGGGCACGCCGCACAGACCTTCGCGGTGCTCCTGCTGGGTCTGCCGAATCTGGCCTGGCTCGCGCTGACGCTCGGTCTCGGCGCGACCTGGCACGGCCGGGTGGACGGCCCGTTCGGGCTGCCCCTGCCGCACGTCCTGGACGAGGTGCTGCGCACTCCGGACGTGTCCACGCTGAATCTGCGGACGCTCGCCGAGCACGACGGCAGGGCGTGGTGGCTGCTGGTGGCGGCCGCGGTGCTGGTGCCGGCCGCCGCGGTCCTGACGGCGGTGCGGTCACCGGCCCGCACACCGGCCTGGCGGCACGCGCTGTCCTTCGGCGCTGCGCTCGCCGCGGCGGTGCTGATGATCTGTCTCGTCGGCCGGATCTCGGCGCACTACGGCCTGTCCGTGCTGGGCATCGGCGACCTGGGCGGCGGGCTGTCCGGAGAGCTGCTGCTGCGGCCGGAGCTGTGGCCGGCGGTCGGCCTCGCGGCGCTGTGGGGGCTGGCCGCCGGGTTCCTCGGCGGGCTGCTGGCGCTGCCGGTGCGGCGGCGGGCCGGGGCCGGGCGGGAGGGCCGTACGGGGACGCGGTGACGCGGGCCGGCCGGGCACGGGTCCGCACCGGCCGGTCCCGGCTGCCTCATGTGTCGCCGTCCGGTGCCACGGCACGGGTCGGATCGGGGCCGGCCGGCGGCCGGCCCGGATGCTCGCGGTCGTCGGCGCGGGTGCTCAGCCGCCCGCCGTCGACGTACAGCCACCGGCCCTGGCCGGCGTCGTACAGCCACATCGACGCGCCGTCGATCAGCACCCCGACCCGCAGGCCGCGGGTGCGCTCGCGGAACGCCTCGGTGTCCAGGCCGCCCGCGACGAGATCCGCGACGGCCGCCCGGTAACCGGCGAGGGCCCGTTCGGCGCGGGCGAGCAGCGCCCGCGGATCTGCCGTGTCGCCGGCCGGTACGCCGTCACCGGGCGGATCCTGCGGTACGGGGACGAGACAGCGGCCGTCGGCCCAGGCGGTCCAGGCGATCCAGTCATCGGAGCACCGGAGGTGGGCCCGGTCGCCGCGCAGCACGACGAGCTGGACCGGCAGCAGCGGGTCGAGGGGCACCATGGGCCGGAAGCCGGAACCGGTCATCGCGCACCGCCCGCCTCCGCGCAGGCGCGCGTCCGGGGGCCCGCGCCGGTCTCCGGGACCGGTTCGGGCGCCGAAGGGGCGACCGGCCGCTCCGCCATGCCAGAATTCTACCGATCTGCGCACATACGCACCCACCTGTCAGGCGACGGGCAGGACGAGTGCGGGGACGGTGCGCTGCATCCGCAGCGCGTCGACGGACTCGGCGAGCAGTTCGTACTCCGTGGTGTCGTCGTTGGCGGCGATCCGCACCAGCCGCCCGGCCGCCAACTCGTCGGCCACCAGCTCCTGTCGGACGTCGTCGGCGCACCAGGCGCGGAGCACGCCGGGCACGTCGGGCACGTCCTCCGCCACCGGGACGAGGGCACCGGCCGGGACGTTCGGGCTCTCGGGGCTCGGATCGAGGCGTTCGGCGATCCAGGACGCCCGGTCGCGCAGCCACCACAGGGCGAGGGCCAGGGTGGGCGCACGGTAGGTGCCCAGCGGTACGCCGATGCGCTGTCCGTCGCACGTCCCGTACGCCGTGACATGGCACAGGAATTCGTCGTGCACGATCACTCCCCCGTCGCCTCGCGGTCCGTGCCGGCCGGTCCTCGCTTCCCGTGCGGCTCGTATGCGGTGAAGTGCCCCTGACGTACGAGTATCTTCACTGCTGAAACACTGTCACCACGTCTTTCCGGCCACTCTCCTGGCATGTTCGCGCTCGCACCTGGCCGGAATGCGACACCCGCTGCGGTGCCGTCGTCATGACCTGAGAGGTAATCGACCCGGCCCATGGAGCCGGGCAGGGTGGTCACACCGGACCGGCACACCCGCGGTCCGGGCTCTGACCGGCAAGGACGACCTCGATGGAGGCTGATTCGCCATGTCCGCGCACACCGAACGTCATCACAGCGCCGCCGCCCGCTACTTCGAGGCATGGAACGCCACCGGGCCTGAGGCCCGTGCGAAGGCGGTCGCCGCGGCCTGGGCCGTGGACGGCGGCTACACCGATCCGCTCGCCGACGTCCGGGGGCACGAGCGGATCGCGGCCGTGATCGCGGCGGCGCGGGAGCAGTTCCCCGGTTTCGCCTTCCGTCCGCTCGGCGCCGTGGACGGTCACCACGACACCGTGCGCTTCTCCTGGGAACTGGTGAACGAGGCCGACGGCTCGGCCCCGGTGGCCGGTTCCGACGTGGTCACCCTGGACGAGGACGGCCGGATCACCCGGGTCCTCGGCTTCCTGGACCGCGTACCCACCGGGCCCTGACGGCCCGCCCCGCCCGTCGGCTCCCTAGGTCCTGTCGTCAAACTCCCGTCGTCCGCCCGGAGGGCGGGTCCTGCGGCGTCGTGGGGGTCCCCCTGGTCGAGCGGAGCCGAGAGCTCGGGGGAGCGTGCTCTCGGTGTGCCGGGCGCAGGCCCTCGTACTGGACTCGGGCCCATGCCCGGTGCGGCGAGTGGGGGTCCCCCTGCTCGAAGAGCTCGAGGGAGCGTGCATGGCGTCGCGCGGCTGGGGGCACCTCCCGGCCGGAGGCTGGGGGAGGGAATTTGACGACAGGGCCTACGGCCACTCGCCGCTGCGGAGCCGGCGCCGCACGGGGGTGGGCGCCGGCTCCGGAGTGTCCCTACGCGGTGACGATCGCGTCGATCCGGGCCAGCTCGTCCGCGTCGAAGTCCAGGTTGCGGACGGTCGCGACGCTGTCCTCGATCTGCTGCGCACTGCTCGCGCCGACCAGCGCGGAGGTCACCCGGCCGCCGCGCAGCACCCAGGCGAGAGCGAGCTGGGCCAGGGTCTGGCCGCGGCCCTTGGCGATCTCGTCCAGGGCGCGCAGCTTGCCGATCAGTTCCTCGGTCACCGACTCCGCCTTCAGGAAGGGGCTGTCGCCCGCCGCCCGCGAACCCTCGGGGATGCCGTCGAGGTAACGGGCGGTGAGCAGACCCTGCTCCAGCGGGGAGTAGACGATCGAGCCGACCTCCAGCTCGTCCAGGGCGTCCAGCAGCCCCTCGTCCTCGGGACGGCGGTCGAGCATCGAGTAGCGCGGCTGGTGGATGAGCAGCGGGGTGCCCAGCTCGCCCAGGATGCGGGCGGCCTCGCGGGTCTGCTCGGCCGAGTAGTTGGAGACGCCCACGTACAGGGCCTTGCCCTGCTGGACCGCGGTGTGCAGCGCGCCCATCGTCTCCTCCAGGGGAGTCTCCGGGTCGTGGCGGTGCGAGTAGAAGATGTCGACGTACTCCAGGCCCATCCGCCCCAGGCTCTGGTCGAGCGAGGACAGCAGGTACTTGCGCGAGCCCCACTCACCGTAGGGGCCGGGCCACATCAGATAGCCGGCCTTGGTGGAGATGATGAGTTCGTCGCGGTACGCCCTGAAATCCGCCTTCAGGGCCTCCCCGAGGGCGGACTCGGCGGCGCCGGCCGGCGGGCCGTAGTTGTTGGCCAGGTCGAAGTGGGTGACCCCGAGATCGAAGGCGCGACGCAGGATGGCGCGCTGGGTCTGCACCGGGCGGTCGGGGCCGAAGTTGTGCCACAGGCCGAGGGACAGGGCGGGGAGATTCAGGCCGCTGCGTCCGGTGCGCCGGTAGGGCATGTCGGCGTAGCGGTCGGGGTGTGCGGTGTACAACGCGACTCCAGAGGGGTTGGCACACGGTCGTTCCCACTCTTCCGCTGCCCGCGGGCAGCGGTCCAACAGGAGAATCCGATGGAATTCAGCGGTTAGGGTTCTCAATCATGGAACTGCGTCACCTCCAGCACTTCGTCGCGGTCGCCGAGGACCAGCACTTCACCCGGGCCGCGGAGCGGCTGATGGTGTCCCAGTCGGGTCTTTCGGCGTCGATCCGGGCGCTGGAGCGCGAGCTGCGGGCGCCGCTGTTCGTGCGCACCACCCGCCGGGTGACCCTGACCGAGGCGGGGCGCGCGCTGCTGGCCGAGGCCGAGCGGATCCTGGCCCAGGTACGGACCGCGCACGAGGCGGTCGCGGCCGTGCAGGGCGTGCTGCGCGGGACGCTGGCGCTGGGCACCGAGCAGTGCATCGCCGGGGTGCATGTGGCGGGGCTGCTGGCCGCGTTCAGGCGGCGCCACCCGGACGTGGAGATCCTGCTGCGGCAGGCGGGCTCGGGGGCGCTGGCCGAGGACGTCGCGGCCGGCCGGCTCGACCTGGCCTTCGCCTACCGCACCCAGGACGACACGGACCAGTTGCGCTCGGTGGCGCTGACCAGCGAGCCGATGACCGTGCTGTGCCATCCCAGCCACCGGCTGGCCGCGGCGGGGGCGGCGCTGGTCCCGGCCGATGTCGGCGGCGAGGTCTTCGTCGACTTCCACCCGGACTGGGGGCCGCGGCGCACCACCGACGGGGCGTTCGCCGCGGCGGGGGTCCGCCGTACGGTCTCGCTGGAGGTCAACGACGTACACAGCCTGCTGGACCTGGTCGACGAGAACCTGGGGATCGCCGCCGTGCCCCGCCACTTCCGTCACAAGCGGCCCTCGCTCACCGCGCTCCCGCTGAAGGGCAGCGGCGAGGCGGAGTACGAGACGGTCGCGCTGCTGCCCCCCGAGCGGTCCACCAGCCCGGCGGCCCGGGCGCTGATGACCCTGCTGGAGGCGGGGAGCCCGGTGCCGCGCCAGGGCGAAGCGCACGCCTGCTGACCGCGCCGGCCGCAGACTCGTGTGCTCCGCACGGCGACCGGACGCCGCCGGACCGTCGGACGAAGCGGCTCGGCGCGTCCTGCCCGGTGCCGCCGGGCTTGGGTGGAAGCCGGGTTCCGGGCGCAGGGCGGCGGGCGATGCGCGATGGTGGACGTATGCACGCACGGGACATCCTCATCGACGGCTACGGCCGTATCCACGAAGAAGTCCATGCCACCCTCGACGGCCTCGGGCCGGGCGAGCTGAACGCCCGCCCGGTCCCGGACGCCAACTCGGTCGCCTGGCTCGTCTGGCATCTCACCCGGGTCCAGGACGACCATGTCGCCGATGCCTTCGGCCTCGACCAGGTGTGGCCGGCCCAGGGCTGGGAGAAGCGTTTCGGCCTGGATCTGCCGCGCCGTGACACGGGGTACGGCCACAGCGCGGCGAAGGCCGCCAAGGTGCGGGTCGACTCGGCCGGCCTGCTGACCGGGTACTACGACGCCGTGCACGAGCAGACCCTCGGGGTGCTGCGCGAGCTGCCCGCCAAGGACCTCGAACAGGTCGTGGACGAGCGCTGGGACCCGCCGGTCACCCTGGGCGTCCGGCTGGTCAGCGTCCTGTCCGACGACCTCCAGCACATCGGGCAGGCCGCCTATGTGCGCGGACTGCTGCGCAGCGCGGCGGCGTAACCCGGCAGGACCACGTCCTCGATGAGCGCCCTGCGCTCGTCGAACGGGACGAACGCGCTCTTGACGGCGTTCACCGTGACGGTGCGCAGGTCCTCGGCCGTCCAGCCGGCCTCCTCGACCAGCAGGGACATCTCCCGGGTCATCGTCGTACCGGACACCAGCCGGCCGTCGGTGTTGAGGGTGACCCGGAAGCCCAGCTCCTTGAGGGCGGTGATCGGGTGCTCGGCGATCGAGGCGACACAGCCGGTCCGGAGATTGGAGGTGGGGCACATCTCCAGCGCGATACGGCGGTCGCGCACCCAGCTCGCGAGCCGGCCGGGCGTGCCGTCGACGATGTCCTCGGTGAGGCGCACACCGTGCCCGATCCGCTGCGCCCCGCACACCTGCACGGCCTGGTGGATGCTGGGCAGGCCGTGCGCCTCACCGGCGTGAACGGTGAAGGGCACGCTCTCGCGGCGCAGATGCTCGAACGCGGCCAGATGGTCGGCGGGCGGGAAGCCGTCCTCGGCGCCGGCGATGTCGAAGCCGACGACCCCCGCGTCGCGGTGGGCCACGGCCAGGTCCGCGATCTCCCGGGTGCGCTCGAACATCCGCATGCCGCACAGCAGGGTGCCGACCCGGACCGGGGTGCCGGCGGCGGCCGCTCGCGCCATGCCGGCGGCGAGCCCCTCCTGCACGGACTCCACGACCTCGCGCAGGGTCAGGCCGTCCCGGACCATCAGCTCGGGGGCGTAGCGCACCTCGGCGTAGACGACGCCGTCGGCGGCGAGGTCGAGGACGTACTCCTCGGCGGTGCGCAGCAGGCCCTCGCGGGACTGCAGGACGGCCAGGGTGTGATCGAAGGTGGCGATGTAGCGGACCAGGTCGCCGGAGCCGGCGGCGGCCACGAACCAGGCGGCCAGCTCGTCGGGGTCGGTGGTGGGCAGCCGGTGGCCGGCCTCGGCCGCCAGCTCGACGACGGTCGCGGGGCGCAGGCTCCCGTCGAGGTGGTCGTGGAGCACGGCCTTGGGCAGCCGGCGGAGGGTGTCGGTGTCGATGCGGGGCGCGGTCATGCGGGCGTTTCCTCGGGCAGGTGGTGCGATGCGGTCAGGCGGCGGGCTGGAGCAGGTCCCAGCGGTTGCCGTACCGGTCCTGGAAGACCGCGACGGTGCCGTACGGCTCGTGCCGCGGCTCCTCCAGGAAGGTCACGTCGTTGGCGCGCATCCGGGCGTGGTCGCGGGCGAAGTCGTCGGTGTGCAGGAAGAAGCCGACCCGGCCGCCGGTCTGGTCGCCGATCCGGGCACGCTGCTCCACGTCCTTCGCGCGGGCCAGCAGCAGGCCGGTGCCGTGCTGGTCCGGGCCCGGCGCGACGACGACCCAGCGCGCTCCGTCCGGCCGGGGGCTGTCCTCGACGAGCCGGAAGCCGAGGGCACGGGTGTAGAAGCCGATCGCCTCGTCGTAGTCGTCGACGACGAGGGTGACCAGGGCGATGCGTCTCATCGGTGCCTCTCGGTGGGGTGGACGGGGGCCGAGGTTATACGTAAAACCCGATGGATGCCAGTCGTCTTCGGCGGCCGGTGGGACACGGCGGCCGGCCCGGTCGGGGCCCGGGTCGGATCAGCGGCTCTCGTCGCCCTGGGCGACCTCCACCCGGTGGTGGAAGTCGATCATTCCGGTCCCCGCGGCGACGCAGGAGACGGCGGTGCAGCCGACCAGCAGGACGGTGATCCAGGGAACGGCCCGGCGCGGGACGTGCGGGCCGGACAGGAGGGCCTGGACGCGCCGGGGCACGGGGCCGGTCGTCGCGGCGGGCGCGAAGTCCGGGCGGGCGGAGCGGGCGCTCTGGCCGGCGAGGGCGGCCCGGGCGATGGCGCGGGCGGTCAGCCGCCGGTCGCCGACGGCGCCGGCCGCGGCCTCGTCGGCGGCCCGTTCGGCCGCGAGCCGGATGGTCTCGCGGACCGGGCGCAGCGCGGGGTGGCAGTGCGCGGCGAGTTCGGCGGCGGCGAGGAAGAAGTGGTGGCCCGCCTCGTTGTGCGCCCGTTCGTGGGCGAACAGCGCCTCGCGTTCGGCGGCGTCCAGGCTGCGCAGCATGGCGGTCGTGACGACGATGCGATGCGGTCGACCGGGCAGCGCGTAGGCGTCCGGCCGCGGCGAGTCGACCACGCACAGATCGCCCGCGGCGGGCCCGTGCCCGGCCTCGGTGCGCGCGGTCCTGAAGGCGCGCAGCTGGCGCAGCACCGAGCGCGCGAGCGTCCACGCGCATACGGCGAGTCCGCCGACCGAGGTCGCGGCGAGCGGCACGACGAGGAGGTCGGAGGCGGTGCGCAGCGGGTGGACCAGCTCGCCCAGCGCGGCGAAGACGGGCAGTTTGAGCAGCCCGGTCAGGACGAACGCGCCGAGCGCGGCCAGGGAGCAGCCCGCGAGGACGACCGCCGAGACGGTGATCACCCACAGCGCGTCGGCGGGCGCGAGCCGGTCGAGGGCGCGCCGGGCCAGGGCCGGCATGGCGATCGGCAGCAGGAGCGGAAGCAGCAGCAGCGCGGTCATCGCTCACCGGGTTCGAGCAGGTCGCGCAGGACGCGCTCGTCGTCCGCGCTGAGCTGGGCGACGAAGCGGGCCAGCACCGTCTCGCGGTCGCTGTCGCGGTCGAGTTCGGTGTGCATGCGGCGGGCGGTGAGGCCCTGCGCGTCCTGGACCGGGACGTAGGCGTAGCCGCGGCCCTGGCGGTGCCGGTCCACGACGCCCTTCTCGTGCAGCCGGGACAGGATCGTGGTCACCGTGGTGCGGGCCAGGTCCGCGCCCAGGCTCAGCTGCACCTGGCCGGGCGTCTGCGGCCCGTCGGCGGCCCACAGGGCGGCCATGACGCTCGCTTCGAGCTCGCCGGCCGGCCGGCGTTCGTCCTTCGAGTCGGCCATCGGAACGTCCCTCACCCCGTCCTCGTCCACCGTCCGGTGGACCTTCGCCACGATTGCAGTCGACCGGGCCGCCGCGCGGTACGGCCGTGCCCGCTCGTCCATTATGAAAGGCACTCCCGGCCCTGACCGCAAGCAGCGTCTCCCCCGGAGCCCGGCCTGCAAGTCCATGCCAGGTCCGTCAGCCGGCCGTCACGCGGGCCGCGTCCAGCCGCGCCGACTCCCCGACGGTCAGCCGCAGCGTTCTCGACGAGGTGACCCACGTCACCGGTCGCGGGGATGGCGAGCACATACGGACCCCGGTGCAGCGTCCAGGCGGTGCGGACCTGCGCCGGGCTCGCGCCGTGCGCCCGGGCGACCGCGAGCACCTCCTCGTGGTGCGTCCCCAGGGCCCCTTCTGCGGCGTGGCCGGAGCCGGCGGGGGGCGTGGCGACGAACGCGATGCCCCGCTCACCGCAGGTCCGCAGGAGCTCGTCGCCTGCGGGGTCGGGCCGGTCGAGCGCGTACCGGTTCTTGACGCACACCACGGGCGCGATCTCCAGTGCCTCGGCGAGGTGGCGGGGTTCGACGGCAAAGACGCCGAGGCGCCGGATCGGACGCGCCTCCCGCAGGCCGGCGAGGGCGCCGAAGTGCTCGGCGATCGAGTCCTGCCGCATCCGGCGCAGGTTGACGACGTCGAGGTGGTCGCGGCCGAGCCGGCGCAGATTCTCCTCGACGCGGCCGCGCAGCCGGTCCGGCCGGGCCGCGGTGCCCCATGCGCCGTGCTGGTCACGGTACGGACCGGCCTTGCCCGCAATGAGGAGGTCGCCGGGGCAGGGGCCCAGGCCCTGTCGTCAAACTCCCTCCCCCAGCCTCCGGCCGGGAGATGCCCCCAGCCCCGCGACGCCACGCACACTCCCCCGAGCTCTCGACTGCGCTCAACCAGGGGCCCCCACGACACCGCAGGGCCCGCCCTCCGGGCAGAGTTCGTCTGCGGAGTGCAGCGCGGAGAAGCAGAAGGCGGCGTGTCGATGTGGTTCACGTCGAGTGTGACCGCCTCGCTCGGCACCCCGGGGTGGAAGGCCACGCCGCCGGTCAGCCGCATCGCGCCGAAGTTGATGCGGCTGACCGGCAGGTCGCCGGGGTTCCAGGTGCCCGCGGCGTCCGCGGTGATCGGTGCGGACGTCATCGGCGGAGTCCGGCACACGCCCCCGGTGCGGGGCGCGGGCGGTTCACGGATAGACGTACGTGTTCAGGGCGGCGACGGCGGACGCCGGGTCCCCGAGGTCGTAGCGGTCGACGGCGAGGAAGTTCGGCTTCTTGCGGGCCGCGGGCTCGCAGAACCGGCGGGCGCGGTCGGCGAGTTTGGTGTTGTCGGTCTGCGTGGTGGCGGCGACGGTGGTGTCGCGGAAGTGGTTCATGACGAACAGGGGCCGGAAGGCGCCCTCGGTCCGGGTCAGCGGGATGTTGGTGCCCGCGTCGTACCAGCGGCTGTAGCAGGACCAGTCGGAGGAGCCGACGCCCGCTCCCATGGACCAGTAGTTCTCGACGGTCCACTCCCGCTGGTACAGCACGCCGAAGCTGTCCCGGGTCAGCCCCGCCGCCTCGTCGGCCGAGCGGCTGTGGTCGGTGAAGATCAGCAGCCGCTGGTTCGCGGCGACGAGATCGGCCAGCTTCGGCCAGCCGTTCTGCCGCACCCCGGTACGGTCGGGGCGGTAGAGCACGTCGGACAGGCCGTCGACGCGGGCGAGTTCGGAGCGCAGGACGCCCGGGTCGACATAGTCCTCCAGGAAGACGGTGACGAACTGGTCGGGGTTGGCCCGGAGGAAGTCGACCATCCGTTGCAGGTCCACCCACAGTGCGACCGGCCTGCTGACCAGCGTGCAACTGTTGTGGCACAGGATCGCGCCGTCGGGGGTCTGATGGATGTCCAGCATGAACCCGCGGACCCCGTCGGTCAGTTGTGCGCCGATCCCGCGGGCCTGGTTGGGGAAGAGGTTCACGAAGGGCGGCGCGAAACCGCCGTCGACGCCGTTGGCGTACGCGTTGTGCGCGGTCAGGAACGTCATCTGGTCGAGGGTGCGCTGGTCCCCCGGCGGCATCGGCCGGGTGGGTGCGGTGACCGGGGTCAGGTACCAGGCGGCGAGGGCGCCCGCGGCACCGACGGCGAGCTGGGCGGGGTGGGTGGCGCCGGCCGGCTGCGGCGCCAGGGTCAGATAGCGGTCCGCGCCGGGCGCCTTGAGGGTGTACCGGTCGTCGCCCGCCGGGCCGATCTCCCAGGCCGCGTCGGCGGCGGTGCAGTTGACCGTGCGGGCCTGGTCGCCCGAGCGGCCGAGGCAGCTGCCGGCCGTGTCGGCGCTCTCCAGGACGTATCCGGATCCTTCGGCTCTGAGGTTCCACCGCTGGTGGTCCTCGTCGCCCTTGGGCCGGTGCTGCTCCACCGCTCCGCCCTTGTCCGCCGCGTTGAGACCGGTCACGGCGCTCTGGACGTAGTAGGTGCCGGCGGCCGGGACCGGTGCGGCGGCGTGGGACGGGGGTGCCACGGCCGTCGCGGCGAGCGCGGCGGCCATGGCGAGCAGGGCGTGGGGGGTGCGCATGCGGGTGCCTCTCCCTCGGGTGAATCAGTCAGGTGCATGACACCATGGCCCACGGTCGGGCGTCAGCAGTAAAGGTTGCCGCCAGGTGAAACCCCGAGGATCTGGGTGAAGCGCTGGTAGGCGTCGACGCGGCTCTGTACCTGGGCGGGGTTTCTGCCGTCGCATTCGAGGGAGCCGTTGATGGAGCGGATGGTCTGGCCGAAGCCGGCGCCGCCGACCA
>NZ_PENI01000049.1 GCF_003688995.1 Streptomyces shenzhenensis
TTGATCTGTGCGGTGTGCCGCCAGGTGGTGACCGGATCCCCCCATGCCTCCACGTGGTAGGTCCAGTGGCCCATCGCGTCCGGGGTGACGTCCGCGCCCCAGCGGTCGGTGCCGGGGGCCAGTTCGCACATCGGGGTCCAGGGGCCGGGCCGGCCCTCCGGATCGCACAGCACCACATTGGCGGCCACCGCGTCATGGCCCTCGCGGAACACGGTCGCGGAGACCTGGAACGTCTCCCCGACGACCGCCTTCGCCGGGCGCCTGCCGTGTTCCACGGCCGGCCGGACGTCGCGTACCGGGATGCGGCCGATGGCCGGGGTCGCACTCATGGGTCTCGCCTCCGCCGTGCGCGAAGCCGGGCCCGGGGCCCGGCTGGGGATCCGATGTCGGGAACCTTCAGTGCCTTGCCGCCCTGGAACACGGCTTCGCCGGGGGCGCCCGCCGGACCCCGCCCCTGCGTCGCGGCCCGCCGCCCGGCTCCCGCAGGCAGCCCTCCCGGCCACCGCGCAGATAGCGCTCGGCGGCTTCCGCGGCCTCCCGTGCGCAGCGCTTGCCCATGAGCACGCACAGGGTGTAGCCCGAGTCCTCGAACGTGGCCCGCACCGCGCGGTCGGACGGCGCCGCGAGCATCGCGCGTTCCCACGCCCGGTACCGCCGCAACTGCCTGGCCACCTCGGCCTTCGCGGGTATCAGCATGGCCCTGTTCACCCTCCACGGTCTCGACCGGGCGCGTCTCCCGACGGTCGGGTGGACTCCGGGCACGGAGCGGCGCGGATCCGTTACGGCGATCGAGGCATTTCACCCATGGTGCACGGATGGACACGCAGCGTCTTGTTGGTTCTTCAACTACCTCGGGTGTCCTCGTGTTGCACGAATGGCGTAGTGCAGCCACTGTGGATCTGACTCAGAAGCGACCAGCGCTCGACGCTCCGTGATCGGGGCCCATGCCCTTGGGGGGCGATGACGAGCGGGAGTTTCGCCGGTGAGGAGCAAGCGACGATGAAGACCGCAGTGCCCCGCTACTACCACCTCGACGTGGAAGTCAGCCCCGAGCGGGTGGGACAGGTCAGCCGCATCCTGGCCGCCCACCTTCGCTACTGGGACCTGGAGAACCTCGTGGTCCCCGTCCGCAGCGGCGCGGAGCTGCTGTTGCAGGCCATCGACGAACACACCACGGACAAGCAGGCGTCGATCGAGATGTGGTGGAACGGCCAGCATCTCATCACCGCCGTCGGCGACGACGACCGTGATCTGCGCCCCGACCAGGACCTGCGGGCCTGCCTGGCCCGCATCGCGGCGATGAGCGACGGCTGGGGGTGCTGTGCGTCGGAGACCGGCAGCAAGATCATCTGGTTCTCGCAGCGCGCCCGGGCCGGCGAACGCGTCCCGCTGGTCCCGACGGTCCCGGCGCCCAGCCTGCGCCATGTGCGCCAGATGCCGCGCGGCACGCCGGTCGCCGCCCTGGCGGCCCCGTCGCCGGGCGCCCTGGCGGCCGCCCGGTGACGGCGTCGAAGTCCGGTACAGGGGTGTCCGTGTGGAGCGGGCACCCCTACCCGCTGGGTGCCGCCTTCGACGGGCAGGGCACCAACTTCGCCCTGTTCAGCGAGGTCGCCGAGCGCGTCGACCTCGTCCTGGTCGACGACGTGGGCACCGAGACCCCCGTGCCGCTCACCGAGGTCGACGGGTTCGTCTGGCACGGATACGTGCCCGGGATCGGGCCGGGCCGGCGATACGGCTACCGCGTGCACGGCCCCTGGGACCCCGGCCTCGGCCACCGGTGCAACCCGGCGAAGCTGCTCCTCGACCCGTACGCGCGCGCCGTCGACGGGCAAATCGACAACCACGCCTCGCTCTACGAACGCGCCGCTGTCGGCCCCGCCCCGGCCGACAGCGCCGGGCACTCCATGCTCGGCGTGGTGACCGACCCGTACTTCGACTGGGGCGACGACCACCCGCCCCGGCGGCCGTACGCCGAGACCGTCGTCTACGAGGCACACGTACGCGGTCTGACGCGCGCCCACCCGGACGTCCCGGAGCGGCTGCGCGGCAGTTACGCCGCGCTCGCCCACCCGTCCGTGGTCGGGCATCTGACCGCGCTGGGCGTGACCGCCGTCGAGCTGATGCCGGTGCACCAGTTCGTGCAGGACGGCGTGCTCCAGGACCGCGGGCTGTCCAACTACTGGGGCTACAACACGATCGGCTTCTTCGCGCCGCACAACGCCTACGCCGCGTTCGGCACCCGCGGCCAGCAGGTCAACGAGTTCAAGGCGATGGTCAAGGCGCTGCACGCGGCCGGGCTCGAAGTGATCCTCGACGTGGTCTACAACCACACCGCCGAGGGCAGCGAGCACGGCCCCACGCTCTCCTTCCGCGGCATCGACAACGCCTCGTACTACCGCCTCGTGGACGGCGACTGGGCGCACTACTACGACACCACCGGCACCGGCAACAGCCTGCTGATGCGGCACCCCTACGTACTCCAGCTGATCATGGACTCGCTGCGTTACTGGGTCACCGAGATGCACGTCGACGGCTTCCGCTTCGACCTCGCGGCGACCCTGGCCCGGCAGTTCCACGAGGTGGACCGGCTGTCCGCGTTCTTCGACCTGATCCAGCAGGACCCGGTGATCAGCCGGGTCAAGCTCATCGCCGAGCCCTGGGACGTGGGGGAGGGCGGCTACCAGGTCGGCAACTTCCCGCCGCTGTGGTCGGAGTGGAACGGCAAGTACCGGGACACCGTACGGGACTTCTGGCGGGCGGAGCCGGGCTCGCTCGGCGAGTTCGCCTCCCGGCTCACCGGCTCCTCGGACCTCTACGCGCACACCAGGCGCCGCCCTCGGGCCAGCGTCAACTTCGTGACCGCGCACGACGGTTTCACGCTGCGCGACCTCGTCTCGTACAACGACAAGCACAACGAGGCCAACGGCGAGGGCAACCGGGACGGCGAGAGCGTCAACCGGTCCTGGAACTGCGGGGCCGAGGGGGACACCGACGACCCCGCGGTCCTCGGTCTGCGGGCCCGCCAGCAGCGCAACCTCCTGGCGACGCTGCTGCTGTCGCAGGGCATCCCGATGCTGTGCCACGGCGACGAACTCGGCCGCACCCAGCGCGGCAACAACAACGCCTACTGCCAGGACAGCGAGATCTCCTGGATCGACTGGCGGCTGACCGGCGAACAGCGCACGCTCGCCGGCTTCACCCGGTACGTCATCGGCCTGCGCGCCGCCCATCCCGTGCTGCGCCGGCGCCGCTTCTTCCGCGGCGAGACGGCCACCCACGCCGGACAGCCGCTGCCCGACCTGGTGTGGCTGCTGCCCGACGCGCGCGAGATGACCGACCGGGACTGGCAGCGCTCCGACGCGCACTCGGTCGGCGTGTTCCTGAACGGCGACGCCATCGCCGAACGCGACCCCTACGGGCGACGGGTGATCGACGACTCGTTCCTGCTGCTCCTCAACAGCTACTGGGAACCCGTCGACTTCCACCTGCCCGACGACACGTACGGTGAGCGCTGGAGCACCCTGATCGACACCGCCGAGCCCGACGGGATCCCGGACGAACGGGAGCGCAAGGCGGCCACCAGGCTGCACGTCGAGTCCCGCAGCCTGGTACTGCTGTCCCGACCGCCACACACGCCCCCCGACTGACCGCCGAAGCCCCAAAGAGGACGCAGGGAACCGGGCCTGCAGCGCCCCGAAAGGCACGCGGGAATTGTGTCGGGCTGCCCGGAGTGGGACGACTGCAGTGCCCTGAAAGGGGCGCGGGGAACTGCGCGCCCAGCCACCGTGCTGCCCGGGGTGGGACGACGGCAGTGCCTCGAAGGCCGCGCGGGAGTTGTGTCGGGCTACGCGGAGTGGGGCGACTGCAGCGCCCTGAAAGGGGCGCGGGGAACTGCGCGATCAGCCACCGTGCTGCCCGGGGTGGGGCGACGGCGGTGCCTCGAAGGCCGCGCGGGAGTTGTGTCGGGCTACGCGGAGTGGGGCGACTGCAGCGTCCTGAAAGGGGCGCGGGGAACTGCGCGATCAGCCACCGTGCTGCCCGGGGTGGGACGACGGCAGTGCGTCGAATGGCGCGGGGGAATTGTGTCGGGCTACGCGGAGTGGGACGACTGCAGCGTCCTGAAAGGGGCGCGGGGAACTGCGCGATCAGCCACCATGCTGCCCGCAGCCGGGACGACACACACAGCCACGGAAGCCGGACCGCCCCGCCCGAAGCGGAGCGCTCAGGTCACCGCCCGCGCCGCGACGTCACCGTGAACTGCGCGCCGTCCGGATCGCGCAGCACGGCCTCGGCGGCATCCTCCCGCAGCACGCTGCCGCCGTGCTTCTCCGCGGCCCGCCCGCACGTCGTCACGTCGGTCACGAAGAAGTGGATCTGCCAGTGCGGCCGGACCGTCGGATCGGGCGCGGCCTCCACCGCGCCCGAGTCGATGCGTGCCACGACGGCACCCTGGCTGCGCAGCACGACCTCGCCGCCCTCGTACTCGACCTCGCAGCAGCCGCCGGGGATGTCCGCGGCCCAGTCGAGGATCTCGCCGTAGAAGAGGGCCGAGTCGAAGGCATTGCGCGTATGGAGCCGGATGAAGGTCGGTGCCGCCCGCCGCCACGACTCCCAGTTGGAGATCAGCTGGCCCTCCCAGATCCCGAAGGTCGCGCCGTCCCGGTCGGCGAGCAGGGCCGCCCGGCCCGGCGGGAAGGACAGTGGTCCGACCGCGGCCGTACCGCCGCGCTCCCGGGCCCGGCTCACGGCCACGTCCGCGTCCCGCACCGCGAAGTACGGCGTCCACGTCACCGCCATCTGCCACATGGCGGCGACCGCCGCGATCCCGGCGACCGGCACCCCGTTCGCCAGCGCGATCCGGAAGTGGTCGCCGAGCCGGACACTGCGCCACCGCCAGCCCAGCACCGCCGAGTAGAAGTCCGCCGTGGCCTGGAGGTCACGGCTGGTGAGACTCACCCAGCACGGTGCGCCGAAGACGGAGTGCGTGGAGATGACGTCCTTCTTCCTCGGTCCGCCGGAAAGGGGCGTGTCATGGTTCATCACAGTCGCGTCCTGGTCTCGGAGACCGGTGCCCACCGGTGTCTGCCACCAGTGTCCAACCGGAACCCGCTCCCGTGCCTGTCGAGCAGCCCGGTGGCAGGCGGCCGGGCGAGTGAGGACGATGGAGGAACGGGTGACTCCGATGCCGTGGTGGACAGGCCATCCGCAGAGTGGTCGCGCTCGAACGGCGCAACGTCGCCGCACTCGTCCTCATCCGGGGGCGTACGGGAGACACGCCCCCCCGAGGCCGGCGCCGGACCGGAGGACGCGCCCGACCGGCCGGCTCGGTCTCAGCCCGGCTCGGCGAGCAGTTCCTCGCGCAGCCGGTCGCAGCAGCCGCTGATCAGCCGGGAGACGTGCATCTGCGAGATGCCGAGCTGGCTGGCGATCCGGCTCTGCGTCATGCCGCGGAAGAACCGCAGGTAGAGAATGGTGCGCTCGCGTTCGGGCAGCGCCTCAAGACAGGGCCGTACGGCCGCCCGGTCGACGACGAGGTCGAATCCCGGATCCGGCGCGCCGAGGGTGTCCCCGAGGGAGTGGCCGTCGGCGCCGGGCGTCTCCGCGTCCAGGGACAGCGCCGCGAAGCACTCCAGGGCCTCAAGACCGGTGCGCACCTCCGCCTCCGTCAGCCGTGTGTGCTCGGCGATCTCGGCGACGGTGGGCATCCGGCCGGCCGTCGCCGACGCCAGCTCCTTGACGGCGCCGCGGACCCGGTTGCGCAGATCCTGGACCCGGCGCGGCACGTGCAGGGTCCACATGTGGTCGCGGAAGTGGCGCTTGATCTCACCGGTGACGGTCGGCACGGCGTAGGCCTCGAAGGCCCGGCCGCGCGCCGGATCGTAGTGGTCGACGGCCTTGACCAGGCCCAGCGCCGCCACCTGGTAGAGATCCTCCAGTGCCTCTCCCCGGCCGCGGAAGCGGACCGCGATCCGTTCGGCCATGGGCAGCCAGATCCGGACCAGCTCGTCGCGCAGGGCCCGGTGCTCCGGGCCCTCGGGCAGTGCCGCGAGCCGTTCGAACGCGGCGGCGGTGTCGGGGGCGTCGTCGTGCGGATGGGGCTTCGCCCTGGTGGTGGTACCCATCATGGGTGCGCACCTCCCTCAGCGTGTGCCGGATGGACGGACAGCGTGGGAGACGCGCGTTCGGACGGTCGGGAGGGTTCCGGGGCGGCCCGAGAACCGGGTCTCCCACGGAAGTGCCTCCTGTCCGAAGCACTTCCCTGCGGATTCCCGTGACCCGCTATATCGAAACAAATCCATCTGAAGAGTGATGTCAAGCGAGCCCTTCTTGACGTGCTCTTTGGGCTTCCGTGAACGAAATACCTCTGTAGGGGAGGTAATTTTGTGGCGTGACAACGGATCGCCCGGCGACGGACACTTTCTCCGAGGAACTGGCCGACGCGTTGGTCGGGATCCAGCGGCTGATCCGCCGCCGGCTGCGCGGCGGGGTGACCGGCCCCCGGCTGCGCGGCGCCGAGGTGGAACTGCTCCGCCTGGTCCAGACCCGGCCCGGCATCGGCATCAAGGAGGCCGCCCGGGAACTGCACCTGGCAGGCAACTCGGTGTCCACCCTGGTCAACCGGCTCGCCAGGGACGGCCACCTGGTCCGTGAGACCGACCCGGCCGACCGGCGCGCCGCCCGCCTGCAGCTCACCGAGGCGGCCCGCAAGCGGCTGCACGACTGGCAGCGGCGCCGGGCCGCCCTGGTCGACCGGCAGGTGTCCCGGCTGACCGAGGCGGAACGCGGCGCCCTGCGCGCGGCGCTCCCCGCGCTGCACAGGCTGGCCGCGACCCTGCACGAGGAGGCCGAGGAATCATGACGCGCGACACCACCGCGGGCCCGGCCGAGGCCGTCACCTGCACCGCCCTCGCCTACACCTTCGGCGAGACGAGGGCGGTGGACGGCCTCGACCTGTCCGTGCGGGAGGGCGAGGTCTTCGGGCTGCTCGGCCCCAACGGCGCCGGCAAGACCACGGCGATCCGCTGCATCACCACGCTGCTGCCCGTCCCCGCCGGCATGGTCCGGGTCTTCGGCCACGACCCCGCCGCCGAGCGCATGGCGGTGCGCCGCCTGCTCGGCTACGTCCCGCAGCAGCTGTCCGCCGACGCCGGTCTCACCGGCCGCGAGAACGTCGTCCTGTTCGCCCGGGTCTTCGACATCCCCCGCCGGGAACGCGCCGACCGGGTCGCCCAGGCCCTGGCCGCCGTCGGCCTCGCCGACGCCGCCGACCGGCTGGCGAGCACCTACTCCGGCGGCATGGTCCGCCGACTGGAGCTGGCCCAGGCCCTGGTCAGCGCGCCCCGGCTGCTGATCCTGGACGAGCCGACGATCGGCCTCGACCCGATCGCCCGCACCGGCGTCTGGGACCACATCAACGCCGTCCGCGCGGTCACCGGCATGACCGTCCTGGTCACCACGCACTACATGGACGAGGCCGACCAGTACTGCGACCGCATCGGCCTCATGCACCGCGGCCGTATCCAGGCCCTCGGCACCCCGGCCGAACTGCGGCAGGGGCTCGCCGACCGCCGCCGGGCCGCGGGCGCGCCGGCCACGGACCCGCTGCCCACGCTGGAGGACGTCTTCCGGGACATCGCCGGCAGCGGTCTCGACGACCAGTCAGGAGGTTTCCGCGATGTCCGAAGCACCCGCCGCACCGCCCACCGCGTCGGCTGACCGCACCTCGGACGCCGGTACGGCCCTGCTGCTGCGTCCGCCCGAGCCACGGGCCGGCTGGCGGCTGCTGCCCGCCCGGATCGTCGCGATGTGCGCCGTCGAACTGCAGAAGCTGCGCCACGACCGCACCGAGCTGTACACCAGGGCGGTCCAGCCCGCTCTGTGGCTGCTGATCTTCGGCCAGACCTTCACCCGGATCCGGGCGATACCCACCGGCGGCATCCCCTACATCGACTACCTGGCGCCCGGCATCATCGCCCAGTCCGCGATGTTCATCGCCATCTTCTACGGCATCCAGATCATCTGGGAACGCGACGCCGGCATCCTGAACAAGCTCCTGGTCACCCCGACCCCGCGCGCGGCGCTCATCACCGGCAAGGCCTTCGCCTCCGGTGTGAAGTCGCTGATCCAGGCCGTCGTCGTCATCGTGATCGCCGCGCTGCTCGGGGTCGCGCTCACCTGGAACCCGCTGAAGCTGCTCGGCGTCGCGCTGACCGTGGTCCTCGCCTCCGCCTTCTTCTCCTGCCTGTCGATGACCATTGCGGGCATCGTGCTCAGCCGCGACCGTCTGATGGGCTTCGGACAGGCGATCACCATGCCGCTGTTCTTCGGCTCCAACGCCCTCTACCCGGTGTCCGTCATGCCCGGCTGGCTCCAGGCGGTCAGCAAGGTGAACCCGCTGAGCTACGAGGTCGACGCCCTGCGCGGCCTGCTCCTCGGCACCCCGGCGCATCTGGCGCTCGACTTCGGGGTCCTGGCCGGCGCCGCCGCCCTCGGTGTCGCCGCGGCCTCGTCCCTGCTCGGCCGGCTGGCCCGCTGATCTTGCCGCGGACGTGATGTGCGGCACGCGCCGCGAACCGTCCCGAGGCCCCCGGAGCGGATTCCCGCTGCGCAACGCTTGATCAGCGATCAAAGCGGGCGAATCACCTGGCCACAGTGCAATCCACTCATTTGACAGTGTGCTGAGCGCACAGATAAACAGCAGCTCTCCGAGGTCGAAAGGTGCGCTGTGTACGAGCCGAACGTGGTCGGGGACTGGCAGGAGTACGGCGAGCACGCCGGTCTGCGGGTCCGCGTCCACCGTCTGGAGGTGGTGGAGCCGCCGCGCGGACGCGACGACGCCGCCGAGGGGCTGACGTACTTCAGTGTCCGGGTGACCGTCGAGAACCGGGGCGCGCGGCACTGCTCCGTGCAGCTGGAGGACGGCCAGATCGACGTCCGGGTCGGCTCCGACGGGGAGGGCGCGTTCATCGACTGGCGCAATTCCCAGTTCATCGAGGGCTTCGACGTCTACCCGCTGCGCCGGGTCACCGCCGTGCTGTACGCGGCCGGCGCCGAGGCGTCCCTGTCACAGGTGGACGTCCAGGTGCAGCTGCGGGTCGACGACGAGTGGACCGACCGCCGGCTGTGGGCGGGCGGCATCGGGCTGGCGCAGGGTTCGGTCGCGGCGGCCCCGGCGGGCGCCGGTCAGGGCGGGCTTGCCCATCAGGTGAGCGCGTTCCTGCGGGACCAGGCGGAGCCGGACACGGCCTGAGCGCCGCCCGGGCGTTCAGTGCGGGATGCCGTCGATGATCTCGCGGGCGCCCTGCCGCAGCAGGGACACCGCCACCGAGGTGCCCAGTGTGGCGGGGTCGAGCGGGCCCGCCCATTCGTGGGCGTTCAGCCGGGTCTTGCCGTCGGGGGTGAACACACAGGCCCGCAGGGACAGTTCGCCGTTGCGCTCGGCGCGCGCGTAGCCGGCGATCGGGCTGTTGCAGTGCCCCTGCAGAACGTGCAGGAACATGCGTTCCGCCGTCGCCTCGCGATGGGTGTCCGGGTCGCCGAGCCCGCTGACGGCGTCGATCAGGTCGGCGTCGTCCTCGCGGCACTGCAGGGCGAGGATGCCCGCGCCGATCGGCGGCATGATCGTCTCCGGTGACAGCACCTCGCTGATCATGTCGGCCCGCCCGATCCGCTGCAGCCCGGAGACGGCCAGCAGCAGCGCGTCCGCCTCGCCCGCGGCGAGCTTCGCCAGCCGCCGGTTGGCGTTGCCGCGGAACGGCACGCACTCCAGGTGCGGGTGGGTGGCGGCCAGCTGGGCGACGCGACGCACCGCGGAGGTGCCGACGCGGGTGCCCGCCGGGAGTGCGTCCAGGGTGAGACCGCCCGGGTGGACGAGTGCGTCACGGATGTCGTCGCGCTTCAGGAACGCGGCGAACACCGTGCCCGCGGGCAGCGGCCGGTCGGCCGGCACGTCCTTCACACAGTGCACCGCGAGATCGGCGTGACCGGCCAGCAGCGCGGCGTCCACCTCCTTGGTGAACGCGCCCTTGCCCTCGACCTGGGAGAGGTCGCCCAGCCACTTGTCCCCGGTCGTCCTCACCGGCACCACCGCGGTGCGCACCTGCGGATACAGCGCCGTCAGCTCGGCGCGGACGCGCTCCACCTGGGCGAGCGCCATGGGCGAATCACGGGAGACGATACGGATGAGTTCCGGAACGGCCATGGAGACACGATAGACCCTCACCCCGCCCCGGCCGCCCGCGCGCACCGGAAGGCGGCCCCCGTCCCCGCCGGCACACGCTCGGGCACGCGAGCCGGGCCGGCCCACGCAGCCGACCCGGCGCCGGACGTTCCCCGACGGCTGGGGGCGCCGTCTGCCAGCTCGGTGGGGTCGGTGGGCGGTCCGTCGTCACCGGGTGACCGGCCGCCTCGCGGACGTCCAACGTCCTTACGGGGCCGACGCGTTGCCCGGCCGGGGCCACGCCCCATCGTGGTGGGGCGTGGCCGATGCGCTCAGGCGTACGGGTCGAACGCGATGCCGGACGGCTTGGCCGAGGCCAGGTGCGAGGCGAAACTGGCGTCCTTCAGGCCGAAGTTGGCGCTGCCGAAGTCGTACGCGCTCAACTTGTCACGCAGCCCCGCCGGGTAGCCGTTCCAGCCGACCAGCGGCGGGTACTGCCAGGTGCCCTTGTGGTTCTCCGGCGGCTCGTCGTTGGAGTTGGCGAGCCGGAAGCAGTGGGTGCTGATGCCGTCCTTGTGGTAGACGATCTTCGCGTGCGTGCCCTCGAAGCGGACCGAGGACGCCGCGTGCACGGTGAACGAGCCGTGGTTGGACGTCGACACGTACTGCACCTGGCCGTTCTGCACCCACACCGCGACGTGCTCCCAGTCGTGCCGGTGGCCGCCGATGCTGGTGCCGGCGAGCGCCTGGTCCTTCTCGAAGTACAGGTCGTACAGGTAGGCGCACCAGCCGTTGTTGCACTTGTAGCGCGAGTAGCCGTTGGTGTTGTCCAGGTCGGAGGCGTCGCGGCACTGGCCGTTGAGGGCGCCGGTCGGGTTCAGACCGCCGTTGATCGTGCCGTCCGGGCCGATGGCGGGCGACGAGTAGCAGCCGTCGGTGTCGTAGTCGAAGGCGGGCTGGTACGTCAGCTCCGCCGCCTCGGCGTTCTGGGGCAGAGCCTGCGGCGGTGCGGCGAAGGCGACGGCGGGGAAGGCGATGACGAGGGCGGCGGCACCGGCCAGCCCGGTGAGCCAGCGCCCGGGCCGGATACGGAACGTCCGTGACGACACTGCGTCCTCCAACGGCTGTGGGGGGTGGGGGAGTTCAGGATCCTGGTTGATCTGTACATTGCCAAGATGCCCTGGGCGACCCATCGGTGAAGCCCCGCCCAACACTTCGCTCCCGGCACTCTCGTCACATGACGTCGTCGGGCAGGTCGGCGGCCGACTCCTCGGGCGTGAGGTCATTCCGTAGCCGGTACCAGGACGGCTGGCGCAGCAGTCCCGCCCGGGTGCGGGTGCTGTAGCCGACCTCGCCGACCAGCCGGGGCAGCACCCAACGGGCCCCGGCGATCCGCGGGACCGGGTCGAAGGGGCACACGCCGGTCTCGGCGGCCCGCAGCAGCGCGGTCAGTTCAGCCCGTTCGGCCTCGCTCCAGCCGGTGCCCACGCCGCCGACGTACCGCAGCCGGCCGGCCGCGCGCTGGCCGACGAGCACCGCGCCCGGGAGGCCCGCGAGCCGCCCCTTGCCCGGCAGCCAGCCGCCGACGACGACGTCCGCGGTGCGCAGGTTGCGGATCTTGATCCAGGCGCGGGAGCGCACACCCGGCTCGTACACCGAGTCCAGCCGTTTGCACACCAGGCCCTCCAGGCCGTGCTCCCGGGTGGCCCGCAGTGCCTCGGCGCCGTGCCCGACCACGGCGGCCGGGGTGGACCAGTAGGGGCCGTCGAGCGCCAGTTCCTCGAGCCGGGCCCGGCGCCGCGCGTACGGCAGCGCGAGCAGGGGGCGGCCGAGGTGCGGCACGTCGAACAGCACGAGGTGCACGGGGACCTGGGCCGCCCGGCGCGCCGCCCGGTCCGGGGCGTGCGCCAGGCCCATGCGGCTCTGCAGCAACTGGAAGTCGGCGCGTCCGCGGTCGTCCAGGGCCAGCACCTCACCGTCCAGGATCGCGGGCGTGGCGCCCAGGACGCCGCCCAGCGGGCGCAGTTCGGGGTAGGCGCCGGTGATGTCCTCGCCCGAGCGGGCGCGCAGCAGCAGGCTGCCGTCGCCGGGCAGATAGGCCATCACGCGCTGGCCGTCCTGTTTCGTCTCGTAGGCCCACCGGGCGTCCTGGGCGGCCGGCGGCAGTGTGCCGGGGGTGGCGAGCATCGGCGGGATCGTCGCAAGGGTCGCGGTCACGGCAGAAGGTGTCGACCGCGCCCGGCGCGCTCACGCGCCTTTTCCCGCCGGTTCCCCTGAACGGGCCCGTCCCGGCGGACCGCGCGGCGCCGCCCGGCCGCCCCCGACCGGCGGACCACCGGGGCGAGTTGGCGCGCCCGTAGCCCGACCGGGCCACCGTTCGCACCGGACCGGTACGGCACGCGGATCCACGCGTACGGGCTGCTGCGCGGCCATGGCCTACACCGGTGACCTGCCGTCGGGGTGCCACCGGGGGCGATCCGCCCGTGGCGGCAGGCCGTCGCGCCCGGAGCCGCCTGACGGGCCCCGGGCCGGTCGGCCAGCCGCGTGCCGCCGGCAGACTCAGCACGCCGGCGACCACGACCGCCCCGATGCCCGTACGCGCGGCGGCCCCCAGTCCCCGGCCGAGCAACCCCCCGGCGGACCGGGGCGGCGAGGCAGGGCACGGCCGAGGAGAGGACGCCTGGTCGCGGCGACCGCGCGGGCACCGGCGGCCGACGCGGGCGAGGGCATCTGCCGCCACGGGGCACAGCACCGCGGCGCGGACCGCCATCTGCGGGCAATGTGTCCGACAAAATTGTTGACAATATTGTCGGGCTAGATTTACGTTCGACAGGCACTCACTCAGGGAGGGCACATGCCGAACGAAGCCCGTCCGAGCACCGGGGAGCAGGCCAAGCAGCATGCGCTCGCGCGGCTGCGGCAGGCGATCGCGCACGGCGAGATGGCACCGGCCCAGCGGCTGGTGGAGAACGAACTCGCCGAGCAGTTCGGTGTGACGCGGGCCAGCATCCGGGCGGCGCTGATCGATCTGGAGGCCCAGGGACTGGTCGAGCGGATCCGCAACCGCGGCTCGCGGGTGCGGGTGGTGACCGTGGAGGAGGCGGTCGCGATCACGGAGTGCCGCATGGTCCTGGAAGGACTGTGCGCGGCGAAGGCGGCCGTCGCGGCCGACGACGAGCAGCTGACCGTGCTCGCGGACCTGGGGGCGGCCATGACCAAGGCCGTCGCCGACGGCGAGCCGGTCACGTACTCCGCGCTCAACCACGAACTGCACGACCGGATCCGGGAGTTCTCCGGCCAGCAGACCGCCGTGGAACTGCTGGAGCGGCTCAACGCCCAACTGGTGCGGCACCGCTTCCAGCTGGCGCTGCGGCCGGGGCGACCGCAGCAGTCCCTGAGCGAGCATCTGGCGATGATCGAAGCGATCGGGGCCAGGGACCCGCAGGCGGCCGAGGCGGCCGTCCGTGCCCACCTCACCAGCGTGATCGACGCGTTGCGCGACTGACGCACCGGACGCGCGGGGCGGGCGCCCACCTGTCCACCAAGGAGACCTCTGCCATGACGTACCCCAACGCGCCCGCCCGGCCCCCACGCGCCACCCTCGTCGTCACCGCGCACGCCGGGGACTTCGTGTGGCGCGCGGGCGGCGCGATCGCCCTCGCCGCCGCCCGCGGCGAGAAGGTGACGATCGCATGCCTGACCTTCGGCGAGCGCGGCGAGTCCGCGAAGGCGTGGCGCGAGGGCAGGAACCTGGAGGAGATCAAGGGGATACGCCGGGAGGAGGCCGAGAAGGCCGCCGCCGTACTGGGCGCCGGGATCCGCTTCTTCGACGCCGGCGACCACCCCCTCGTGGCCACCGCCGAGCTGACCGACCGGCTCGTCGCCCTCTACCGTGAGACACAGCCCGACGTCGTGCTCACCCACCCTGCCGAGGACCCGTACAACGGCGATCACCCGGCCGCCCACCGCATGGCCCTTCAGGCGCGGAACCTCGCCCAGGCCATCGGCTACCCGGGCCCTGGCGGCATCATCGGCGCCCCGCCGGTCTTCTGCTTCGAGCCGCACCAGCCGGAGATGAGCGGGTTCAGGCCCGAGGTGCTGCTCGACATCACCGAGGTCTGGGAGACCAAGCGCCGGGCGATGGAGTGCCTCGGCGCCCAGCAGCACCTGTGGGACTACTACACCGACCTAGCCGTCCGGCGCGGAGTCCAGCTGAAGCGCAACGCCGGAACCGACCTGGGCCTGGCCCACCGGACGACGGCCGAGGCGTACATGCGGCCCTTCCCGCAGATCACGAAGGAGCTGGGATGAGCGGCGTGATCGTCACCGGCCCGCCGAAGGCCGACCCCCGGGACGTCGACGCACTGGCCGGCTTCGGCGTCGCCACCGTCCACGAGGCGATGGGCCGCACCGGACTGCTCCCGCCGCGGCTGCGTCCCATCCAGCAGGACACCCGGGTCGCGGGCACGGCGGTCACCGTGCTCAGCTGGCCGGGCGACAACCTCATGATCCACGCGGCCGTCGAACAGTGCGGCGAGGGCGACCTCCTGGTCGTCACCACCACCTCGCCCTCCACCGACGGCATGTTCGGCGAGCTGTTCGCCACCGCGTTGCGCCGCCGCGGGGTGCGCGGCCTGGTCATCGACGCCGGTGTCCGCGACACCCGGGAACTGCGTGAACTGGGCTTCCCCGTCTGGTCCGCCGCCGTGTCCGCGCAGGGCACCGTGAAGGCGACCGGCGGCTCGGTCAACGTGCCCGTGGCCATCGGCGGCCGGATCGTCCGGCCGGGCGATGTGATCCTCGCCGACGACGACGGGGTCGTGGTCGTGCCCCGCGAGGGGGCCCGCCGGGCGGCCGAGGCCGCGGCGGCCCGGGAGGAGAAGGAGGCCGCGGCCCGCGCCGCCTTCCTGGAGGGCCAGTTGGGCCTGGACCGCTACGGACTGCGCGAGACCCTCGCCCGGCTGGGCGTGACGTACCAGCGGTACGAAGAGCCGGAAGAGCACGCAGCGCACGCAGTGCAGGTCCGGGACGGAGCCGGCGCGTGACCGGGACCGCGCAGGTGCGCTGCATGCTCATGCGCGGCGGCACCTCCAAGGGCGCCTACTTCCTCGCCGCGGACCTGCCCGCCGAACCCGCCGCGCGTGCTGCGCTGTTGCTGCGCGTGATGGGCAGCCCCGACCCGCGCCAGATCGACGGCCTGGGCGGCGCGCACCCGCTCACCAGCAAGGTCGCCGTGGTCTCCGCGTCCCGGGACCCCGGGGCCGACGTCGACTACCTCTTCCTCCAGGTCGCCGTCGACCGGCCCGAGGTGACCGACCGGCAGAACTGCGGCAACATCCTCGCCGGGGTCGGCCCGTTCGCCGTGGAGCGTGGGCTGGTGGCCGCGGGGGACGGCGAGACGTCCGTCCGCATCCGGATGCTCAACACCGGGGAGCACGCGGTGGCGACCTTCCCGACGCCGGGCGGACGCGTCGACTACGGCGGTGACGCCGTGACGGCCGGGGTGCCCGGGACCGCCGCGCCGGTGCTCATCCGGTTCCCGCCCGGCGACCGCCCGCTGCTGCCCACCGGCAAGGTCCGCGACACCGTCGCCGGTACCGCCGTGACCTGCGTGGACAACGGCATGCCGACCGTGCTGATCCCGGCGTCCGCGCTGCGTGTCACCGGGTACGAGTCGCCCGCGGACCTGGAGGCGGACCAGGCGCTCGGCGAACGGCTCCACGAGATCCGGCTCGCGGCCGGGCGGCTGATGGGCCTCGGCGACGTCGCGCGCACCACGGTGCCCAAGCTGAGCCTGCTCGCCCCGCCCCGGCACGGCGGCGCGGTCACGACCCGTACCTTCATCCCCGTGCGCTGCCACACCGCCATCGGCGTGCTCGGTGCCGCGAGCGTCGCGGCCGGGCTGCGGCTGCCCGGCGGCGTGGGGGAGGGGATCGCACGGCTGCCCGGCCGGGGCGACCGCGTGCGCGTCGAACACCCCACCGGATTCCTGGACATCGACATCAGCGTCGACCCCGGATCGGCCGGCTCCGCGCCGCGGGCCCGCCGCACCGCCGTCGTCCGCACGGCCCGCAAGATCTTCGACGGCACCGTCTTCCCCGCGCCGGCACCAGCCCTTGGAGGCAGCGATGGCCCCGCCTCTCGGTGACATCGCCCATCTCGGCCACGCCCAGTTGTTCACCCCGGACCTGGACGCCAGCGTCGCCTTCTTCACCGACTACCTCGGACTCACCGTCAACGGGCGCCGGGGCGGCACCGTCTACCTGCGGACCTTCGACGACTACGAGCACCACAGTCTCGTCCTCACCGCCCGCGACCGGCCCGGACCCGGCAGGCTCGCCCTGCGCGCCTCCGGCGAGGAGGCGCTCCGGCGCCGGGTCGAGGCGGTCGAACGGGCGGGCGGCCCGGGCCGCTGGGCGGAGGACGAACCCGGCCTCGGCAAGCTGTATGTGACGACCGACCCGGACGGGCACGAGCACGCCCTGTACTGGGAGAGCGAGCACTACCGGGCGCCCAGGGAACTGCGGCCCGCCCTGAAGAACCAGCCGCAGGCCAAGCCCAACCGGGGCGTCGGTGTGCGCCGCCTGGACCACGTCAACTTCCTCGCCGCCGACGTGCCGGCCAACGCCGCGTTCCAGGAACGGGTGCTGGGCGCCCGGCCCACCGAACAGATCCGGCTCGACACGGGGCGGATCGCGGCGCGCTGGCTGACCTTCACCGACAAGTCGTACGACGTCGTCTACACCGCCGACCGGACCGGCTCGGCCGGCCGGCTGCACCACCTCGCCTTCGCGACCGACACCCGCGAGGACATCCTGCGCGCCGCCGATCTCGCCGTCGACACGGGCGTGTTCATCGAGACCGGCCCGCACAAGCACGCCATCCAGCAGACGTTCTTCCTGTACGTGTACGAGCCCGGCGGCAACCGCATCGAGCTGTGCAACCCGCTCACCCGGCTGGTACTGGCGCCCGACTGGCCGCTGATCACCTGGACCGAGGCCGAGCGCGCCAGGGGACAGGCCTGGGGACTGAAGACCATCGAGTCCTTCCACACCCACGGCACACCACCGGCCGGCTGAACGCGGCGGCACCGCCCGTCCGTTCACCGCTGTGCCGCGGGGTCCGCGCCCTCGGCGGACTCGTCGGAGCCCAGGCCCGTGCAGGCCCGCCTGCCGTCCACCTCCGCGCACGCCTCCACGCCCCGGGCCGAGGGCACCGCGAGCATCGGGCTGGTGTACCCGGCGGAGTCCGCGCCGGAATAGGTCGCCGACAGCACGTCCTGGCCCACCCGCACGGACACCTCCCGAGGGCGCGGCGAGCGCACCCGCACCTCCGACCAGGCGGTGCCGCAGGCGGGCGAGTAGCGCAGCCGGACGTCGTACCCGGTGTCCGACACGGCACTCTCGGTCCGCGCGTCCCGCGCGCAGGCCGATGTGTCCGGCAGCGCCCCCCGGCACGACGCGGCGTGGCAGCGGGGGGACGCCATCGCGTTCTGCGCCCCCTGCGGCCCCTGCCGGCCGGACACCGCGAACGCGGTGGCCGTCGCGACGGCCACGGCCAGCAGCGCGAGCGCCGGCAGCGGCGGCCGTGGCAGCCGCGGCAACCGGGGCCGTGGCGGGCCGAGCCGGCCGGCCGTCGCGGGCGCCGCCGGGGACGGCGGGCCGCCGCCGGTCTCCCACAGGGCGACGACCGGGCCGGGGTCGGTGTCGGCGAGCCGGGCGAGCGCCTCGACGGCGGAGCGCGGCGGGCGCTGGATGCCGGCCAGATACCGGTGCCAGGCGGACTTGCTGTACGGGGTGCGGGCGGCCAGCGCCGCCAGGCTCAGGCCCGTACGGTCCTTGAGCGCGCGCAGCCGCACCGCCAGCGGCTCGTCGGGAGAGGTGGGTCCGGGGGGTGGCGGCTGCCGCATGGTGCGTTCCTCGACTCCCTTTCCGCTATGGGCGCTTCGCCCCTGATGTCGCCATGGCTTCCCGGCCGGGCCACGGCCCAACCGGAGTGGGGCAGGAGATGAGTGAGGTGGCGACAGGTCGAAGGCCCGTTCGGGAACGCGAGGTTTCCGAACGGGCCTTCGGCGGTCAGGGTGTCGGGTGGGCCTGAACCGTCAGCACCACGGCACGGCGGTGCCGACCCGTACGTAGTGTGCGGAGACATAGCCCTTGTGGTGCGCCAGCCGGTACCAGGTGCGGGTGCCGAGCACCCGCGAACCGTGCTTCTTGCAGGTGATCGTCACGAGCCGGTTGCCGTGCCGGTGGCCGACCACGCGGTAGCCGGTGCCCGGCCCGGAACGGACGTTCAGGTGGGCGTGGCGGGTGGTCACCCGCCCCGTGGTGACCATGCCGTGCCGGTACGTGGTCCGCCGGGCGATGCTGTGCACCCGGTGCGTGGCGTGGTGCGCGTGGTGCCGCCGGTGCGTGGCGCGGTGCCCCGCCGGGGCGTGCCGGGCGGGGGTGGGCAGCAGGGACGGCAGGGTGGACGGGGCGACGGCGGCCGGCGCCGGGAGCGGTGCGGTCCGGCCCGCATCGGCGGCCGAGGCCGCCGTGGGCAGGAGTGCGAGCGCCACGACCGTGGCCAGCAGGCCGCTCTTCATGGTCCGTCGGATCATGGAAACCTCCGGGCTGTCGTTCTCGTGACCACGAGCCGTGATCACGACAGCCAGCGTTTCCGTGACGGCCGGCCGGAATGCCGTTCCCGCGTCCCGCGGGACGCCCGGGACGTGCCCGGGACGGACCGCCCGCGGGCGGCATGACGGCCGGTGCCCTGCGGAGCCCCGCAAATTACTTGAGTTACGCAACGATATGGTAAAGTGGCGAGCATGTCCCCAGAACCGCTCCCCGCCGCCCCCACCGCCTCTGCCGAGGTCGTCGAGATCGAGC
Organism: Streptomyces shenzhenensis; assembly: GCF_003688995.1. Lineage (GTDB taxonomy): Bacteria > Actinomycetota > Actinomycetes > Streptomycetales > Streptomycetaceae > Streptomyces > Streptomyces shenzhenensis_A. Next base: position 19,033 of record NZ_PENI01000049.1, read on the forward strand.
GCGCCCTCTCGCGCATCACCTACCTGAGCACCCGGACCCGGCAGCACGACCGGCTGATGGCGCTGGCCGGAGTGCCGCTGGACCGCGCCGCGGTGGCGCTGCTGCGGCAGATCGTGGACGCCGAGCCGCTGCGGCCGGGCGAGCTGGCCCAGCGGCTGGGCGTCGAGGCGTCCCATGTGACGCGCACGGTGCAGCAGCTCCAGCGGTCCGGCTACGTCAGCCGCGTCCCCGACCCGGACGACCGGCGGGCCCAGCGGATCGAGCTGACCGACGCAGGGCGGGAGGCCATCGGCCGGGTCCGGGCCGCCGGGGCGCGCGGCATGCAGATCGCGCTCGCCGACTGGACGCCCGAGGAACTGCGGCAGCTGGCCACCCTCTTCCACCGCATGGTCGACGACTTCCTCGCGCACTCCGTCGAGGACGAGCCCGCCGAGGCCCCGGCGGCGGACGTGGTACCCCGGCCGTCTACCGTCGAGTAATATCCGGCGGCAGGCCGCCGGCGAGGCGGTGTCGCGCGGAACGAGGAGGGACAGCGGTGACGGAGCGAGTGGACGTCGGTGACACGGTCGAGGACTTCACGCTGCCGGACGAGTCCGGCACGCCACGGCGGCTGTCCGAACTGCTCGCCGACGGGCCCGTGGTGCTGTTCTTCTACCCCGCCGCCCTGTCGTCCGGCTGCACCGCCGAGGCCTGCCACTTCCGCGACCTGGCCGCCGAGTTCGCCGCGGTCGGCGCCCGCCCCGTGGGCATCAGCGGCGACTCCGTCGAGCGGCAGCGGGAGTTCGCCGGACGTCACACCCTCGGCATGCCGCTGCTCTCCGACGCCGACGGAGCGGTCCGCGCGCGGTTCGGCGTACGGCGCGGCTTCTCGCTCGCGCCCACCAGGCGGGTCACCTTCGTCATCGCCCAGGACCGCACCGTCGTCGAGGTGGTCCGCAGCGAACTGCGCATGAACACCCACGCCGACCGGGCCCTGGCCGTGCTGCGCACTCCGCGGAACTGAGGCGGGCCGCCCCCGCGCTTGATGCGCCGCGGCAATGGGATCATCCTGGGGCATATGGAGCATCTCGCGGCCACGGCGGTGATCGACGCCCTCGGAGTCGTCACGGCGTGGAGCGAGGGCGCGCAGAAGCTGACCGGTCACCGGGCCGAGGAGATCGTGGGCAGGCCCGCCGCCCGCCTGCTCGCCGAGGAGACGGCGCCCGGGAACGTCGAGGCGCAGACCACGGTCGTCGCCCTCCGGCACCGTGACGGCCACCGCATGGAGCTGGCCCTCACGGCATGCCCCATGCTCGGCCCCGCCGGGCGGCCCGGTGGATACGTGGTCACCGCGGCCCTGCCCGGGCCCGGCCTGGCCGAGCGGGCCTTCCAGCAGGCGTCCATGTCGATGTCGGTCTTCGACATCCGCCAGCGCTACCTCCGCGTCAACGAACAGGCCTGCCAGGTGCTCGGCGTGCCCGAGGAGGCACTGCTCGGCCGGCACTACCCGGACACCATGCAGGACACCGAGCACACCCGCGGCTTCCTCAGCCGGCTGCGCCGGGTCGCCGAGACCGGTGAGCCGGTCCGCTTCGAGACCTTCACGGGCGCGCCCGCCCTGGACCGGGAGCAGGCCTGGAACATCGAGATGTGGCCCCTCAGGGACGCCTCCGGCGAGCTGTCCGGCGTCGCCCTGGCCGCGTTCGACAGCAGCGAGCAGTACTGGGCCCGGCGGCGGCTGGCCCTGCTGAACGAGGCGGCGACCGGGATCGGCACCACCCTGGACGTGGTGCGCACCGCCGGGGAACTCGTGGACATCCTGGTCCCGCAGTACGCCGACTTCGTCAGCGTGGACCTGCTCGACTGGGTGCTCGGCACCGACGATCAGCCGCCTTCGGTGCCGCACGGAGACCTCGTGCTGCGCCGCGTCGCGCACGGCTCCGCCACGGAGGGCACCCCGGAGGCCGCCGTCCGGCTCGGCGAGCCGGACCCCTGCCCGGAGTCCTGCCCGCCGGCCCGGGCCCTGCGCGAGGGCCGGGTGGTGTTCAGCCAGGGCGGCGACCCGGAGTTCACCCGGTGGGTCGACGAACGCAACGCCCGCTCCCCGGAGGGCAGGCCGCACCGCAAGGGCGTGCACTCGATGCTGGCGGTGCCGCTGCGGGCCCGCGGCATCACCCTGGGCGTCGCGGTGGCCGTACGCATGGCACACCCGGCGGACTACGGAGGTGACGACGTCGCGTTCGCCGAGGAACTCGCGAGCCGCGCCGCGGTCTGCATCGACAACGCCCGCCGCTTCGCCCGCGAACGCAGCACCGCGCTCGCCCTCCAGCACAGCCTGCTGCCCAGCGGACTGCCCGGCCAGGCGGCGGTCGACGTGGCCCACCGCTATCTGCCCTGCGGGTCGCTGGCCGGCATCGGCGGCGACTGGTTCGACGTGATCCCGCTCTCCGGCAGCCGGGTCGCGCTGGTCGTCGGCGACGTGGTGGGGCACGGCATCCAGTCCTCGGCCACCATGGGACGGCTGCGCACGGCCGTACGGACCCTGGCCGATGTGGACCTGCCCCCGGACGAGCTGCTGACCCACCTGGACGACCTGGTCACCCACCTCGCCGCGGACGGCGACGGCGGCGAGGTCGCCGAGTTCGGCGCCACCTGCCTGTACGCCGTCTACGACCCGGTCTCGCGCCGGCTGTCGCTGGCCGCGGCGGGCCACCCGGCACCGGCCGTCGTGCTGCCCGGCGCCGACGCGGAACTCGTCCCGCTGCGGGCGGGGCCGCCGCTCGGCGTCGGCGGCCTGCCGTTCGAGGCGACGGAACTCGAACTGCCGGAGGGCTCGCTCGTCGCCCTCTACACCGACGGCCTCGTCGACGGCCGCGACCTCGACGTGGACCGGGCGACCGGAAAGCTGCTGCGGGCCCTGAACACGCCCACGGGCTCGCCCGACGCCCTCTGTGACACGCTGCTGAAGGCGCTCCTCGACGGGCAGCCCGGCGACGACGTGGCCCTGCTGCTGGCCCGTACCCGGGCGCTCGGCGCCGACCGCGTGGCCACCTGGGACGTGCCGCCCGACCCCGCCCAGGTGGCCACCACCCGGCAGGCGGTGATCGACCGGCTGGCCGCCTGGGGCCTCGAAGAGATCGCCTTCGTCACCGAACTCGTCGTCAGCGAACTGGTCACCAACGCGATCCGCTACGGCGAACCCCCCATCCAGCTGCGGCTGATCCGCGACCGCGCGCTCATCTGCGAGGTCTCGGACGGCAGTTCCACCTCGCCGCATCTGCGCCGGGCGCACGCCTTCGACGAGGGCGGCCGGGGCCTGCTGCTGGTCGCCCAGCTCACCCAGCGCTGGGGCAGCCGGCAGACGGACGGCGGCAAGACGATCTGGGCGGAGCAGCCGCTGCCCGAGGAGTGATCACCGGACCGGGGCTCCGCCGCCCGCGGCGACCTGGGCGAGGGCCCGGCCGCCGCGAACCGAGCGGGCTCACCGGGTCCGGGCTGCCGTGCCCGGCGGACGTGCCGGGCCCCTTGCGAACCAGCGGCCGGACGTCCTCGCCACCGCGGGCCCGGGCCGCGCACCGCGCTCGCCGCCGACGCGCCGCAGCACGCCGAGGAGCAGCAGCCGGGCGGTTCAGAACTCCTCGTGGATCTCGGGATCTCCGCCCAGCCGCCGGTGCGCGCGGTCCGCGACCGCGGACATCTGGGCGTCGCTCAGCTCGAACCCGAACACGTCGAGGTTCGCGCGCTGCCGGGCGGGGTCGGCCGACTTCGGGATGGGCACGGCGCCGAGCTGGACGTGCCAGCGCAGCACCGCCTGGGCGGGTGTCACCCCGAGCGCCTCGGCGACCGCCACCACGGCCGGGTCCGTGAGCAGCCTGACGTCCCGGCCGAGCGGGCTCCAGCTCTCCGTGACGATGCCCTTGGCCGCGTGGAAGGCGCGCAGCCCGTCCTGCGGGAACAGCGGATGCAGCTCGATCTGGTTGACGGACGGCAGCACCCCCGTCTTCTCCTCCAGCTCCCCGATGTGCTCGGGAGTGAAGTTGGAGACCCCGATGGAACGGACGAGTCCGTCCTCGCGCAGCTTGATCATCGCCCGCCACGAGTCGACGTACTTGCCCACGCGGGGCAGCGGCCAGTGGATCAGGTACAGATCCACGTACTCCACGCCGAGCCGCCGCCGGGACTCCTCGAAGGAGGCCAGGGTCTCCTCGTACCCGTGGTGGCGGCCCGGCAGCTTCGTCGTCACCACGACCTCCTCCCGGGGCACACCGCTGCCCGCGATGCCCCGGCCGACCCCCGATTCGTTGCGGTAGTTCGTCGCGGTGTCCACGAGGCGGTAGCCGGCCGCCAGCGCCCCGCCGACGGCCTGTCCGGCCTCGGCGTCGGTCATCGGCCAGGTGCCCAGGCCGATGGCCGGGAGCGTCGTACCGTCGTTGAGCGTGTACGTCGGAATGCTGATCACAGTGAGACCTTCCGTCGGCTGTGTCCTGCGTCCAGCCTCACGGATAGGGTGAGCAGTGATCAACCGGACGGGCGGGATGAGGCCATGACGACGGACAGGGGCACGGAGCGGCGGGCGGAACCGGTGGCCGGGGTCGAGGTGAGACCGGCCGCCGGGCACATCGGAGCCGAGATCACCGGCGTCGACCTGGCCGGCGACCTCGACGCGGCGGTGGTCGCCCTGATCCGGGAGGCGGTGCTGCGCCGGAAGGTGGTGTTCTTCCGCGGACAGCGCCTGGACCACGCCGGCCATGTCGCGCTCGCGCGCCGGTTCGGCGAGCCGGTCGTCCTCGGGCGGCGCGGCAGCGCCTCGCCCCCGGACCACCCGGCGGTGGAGACCACCGCCGACCGGCTGGAGCTGGGCGGCCGGTTCGGCATGGAGCACGAGGAGTGGCTGGACCGGCGCCGGCACACCCTGCTGCGCGGCTGGCACTGCGACCACGGCGCGCGGATCGACCCGCCCGCCGCGACGATCCTGCGCGCCGAGACCGTCCCGCCGTACGGCGGCGACACCACCTGGTCCAATCTGGCCGCCGCCTACGCCGGGCTGTCCGCGCCGGTGCGTGCCTTCGCCGACACCCTGCGCGCCGAGCACCGGCTCGGCGTCGGCTATCAGTCCCGCCCGGGGGACGACGCCTACCTGCGCCATCTGCTGGACCACCAGGTGGCCTCCGTGCACCCGCTGGTCCGGGTGCACCCGGAGACGGGCGAGCGGGTGCTGTACGTCAACGGCTACTACGTCGAACGCATCGTGGACGTCTCCCGGCCGGAGAGCGCGGCGCTGCTGGAGATGCTGCTGGCCCAGGCGGTCCGGCCCGAGTACACGGTCCGCTTCCGCTGGGAGCCGGGCAGCGTCGCCTTCTGGGACAACCGGGCCACGATCCACCTCGCGCCGTCGGACAACGCCCACCTGGGCTTCCCGCGCACCATGCACCGGGTCATGCTCGCCGGTGACGTGCCGGTGGGCGTGGACGGCAGGCCGTCCGAGCCGGTCACCGGCACCGAGCCCGGCCGCTGGTGAGTCAGCCGGTGGCCGGCCGGCCGAGCGCCGGGCCCAGCAGGGTCGCCATGTCGGTGAGGATCTGCACGTAGTCCTCGTGTCCGAAGGTGAACGGCAGCGCGAACGCCACCTCGTCGATCTCGCGGAACGCGGCGTGCGCGTGCAGCCGTTCGGCGATCTCGGCCGAGCTGCCCACCAGGTCGGGTGCGAACAGCAGCCGCCCGGGACCCTGCGGGGTGGTCGTGCGGGGCAGGCGCCGCGCCGCGTACTCGGCGTACTTGGCGCGCTGCTCGGGTGTCGCGGAGTCGGTGGGGATCACCACCAGGCCCTGGGAGACCCGGGCCGCGTCGCCGTCGGGGTGGTGGGCGCGGAACTCACGGATGTGGGAGAGCTGGATCTCGGCGAAGTCCCGGCTCTCCCCGGGGTCCTCGGCCTTGACGACGCTGCTCGTCAGGAAGTTCATCCCGTGCTCGCCCGCCCAGCGCGCCGAGCGCAGGCTGCCACCGCCGTACCAGAGGCGGCTGCCGAGCCCGGGGGAGTGCGGCTGCACCACCTCCGAGAACACTTCGAACCCCTCGACCCCGCCGAAGCCGGTGGCCGGCTTGCCGCGCACGAAGTCCAGCAGCCGGCGCACCCGTTCGTACCCGAACTCCTCGGTGTCCGCCGTGTCCGGGTACAGGGCGTCCTTCACCTGGTCGTAGTGCATCGGCGGGCCCACGCTCACCCCCGGATTGAGGCGGCCGCCGGACAGCACGTCGACGGTCGCCAGGTCCTCGGCGAGACGCAGCGGGTTCTCCCAGCCCAGCGGGATGACCGCGGTGCCGAGCTCGATCCGGCTGGTGCGCTGCGAGGCGGCCGCCAGCACGGCGACCGGGGACGAGATGCCGTACTGCAGATGACGGTGGCGCACCCAGGCGCTGTCGAAGCCCAGCCGCTCGCCCAGCTCGATGATCTCCAGCGTGGACTCGTGGCCGCGGCCCGGATCGGCCGCGTCGAACAGGCCGATCGTGAGGAAGCCCAGCTTGCGCAGCGGGCGGGGAGTGGGCGGCACGGGCTCCTCCGGCGGTCGTACGTCAGTTCCGTCCCGATTGTGGCAGGCGAACATTGCGGGCGTGTGATCGGTTCAGCGGGCACGTCGCCACAACGACCCGTAGGGGACAGGGACGGCGACCAGCGGCGTGATCACCGGCGGACGCGACGCAGCCGGCGTCCCGCACGCGGAACAGCTCCGTGTGCGGGACGCCGCCCGCGTCAACTGAGCGGATCCAGCGTGAGGTACGCCTCCTGCGGGCCGCCGTCGTGCACCAGCGACTCCTGGTTGCCGACGTCGTCGAAGGCGAACGCGTACGCCTTGCCGTCGGCCATCTGCCCGTGGATGAACCGGGCGTAGTGGTTCGTCACCCCGTCCTGGTAGAAGCCGGCCGGGTTGTTGTCGGGCTGGTCGGCGTTCGTCAGCAGCGTGGACCGGTTGAATCCCGCGCACAGGGTGCGGGAGATCGGGCCGCGCACCGCGTCGTTGGGCGCGTCCAGCAGCTTGTGGCAGCCGAACACGCTGTCCGCGTCCGGCTTCTGGAAGCTCGTCACCACCGCGCCGGAGCCGTCGGTGAAGTTCATGACACCGCCCGAGACCCGGCCGTAGAACTTGGTGCCGGGCTGGTCGCCGAACGGCGTGACCGTGAGCGTCGACGTGGCGTACTTGGTCCAGACCCGGTTCACGTAGTCGTCCATGACGGAGGCGGGAAGCGCACCGGACTCCAGGCCGTGCCCCGGCGAGAGCGCCCGCAGCACCGTGCCGTCGGAGCGGGTCTGGATCAGCCCGCCCCAGCCGCCCGCCTGACCGCGCAGCGCGTCGAACACCCCGTTGTAGCCACCCGGCTTGAGATGCCCGGTGGTGTTCACGCCGCCGTCCGCACGCCGCACGCCGACCGCGTACGGCACGGAGAACATGTCGACCTGGGTGCTGTTGAGCCACAGCCCCCCGTCGTTGAGCGTGTATTCGGACCAGTTGAAGAGGATGTCCCGGTTGGGGTCGCTGGGATTCTGCACGGCCGGCTGCACGAGACCGCCGGTGGTCAGCTTGAACACGAGCTTCTGGCCGTAGGAGAAGTAGATCCGGCCGGAGAACTTGGGGATCCGGATCGTCTTCGACTGCCCGGCGGCGGGTCCGGGGATCGCCGCGTCGGGGGCGGGAGTCGGCGGGTTGCCGCCCGCTGGCCAGGCGTGGAACGTGCCGTTCGCGTCGGCCCAGCCCTGCTGTCCCGTGGAGAGCTGGGTGCCGATGTCGTAGAGGTACACCGGGTCGGCGCGGCCGGAGTTGTTGGTCACCGTCAGGGCGATCGTGTCCGGCACCGCGGCCTCGGCTCGGTCCGGTGCGCCGAGCGCGAGCAGCGCGCCGACCAGGGCGGTCGCGGCCGCCAGGGACAGCGCGGGGCGCGTGAGTCGTACGAGCACTCTCCACCTCCGTGTGGGGTCGGGGTTGTACGGGTCTTGGCCCGTACCTGTCTGAGAGCGCTCTCAGCGTTGCGTCGAGACGCGGGCATGTCAATGTGGCGGGCGAAGTCCGTGGGGGCCCGCGGTGCCACGGGCCCCCACGGCGCGGTTCAGAAGGTGCGCTCCAGCAGGCCGAGCAGCGCGGCCCAGTGCCGCTCGTCCGCCGCCCGGTCGTAGGCCGGGGTGTCGGACTGCGTGTACCCGTGGTGGGCGCCCGGGTAGACCTCGCACCGGTGCCGCACGCCCGCCGCGGTCAGCGCGTCCTCCAGCCGCTGGATCTGCTCAGGGGGCAGCGAGGAGTCCTGGTCGGCGTGGCCGAAGTACGCCTCGGCGGTGATGTGTTCGGCGAGCAGGTGCGGGCTGTCCGGGTCCTCGGTGGCGAGCCGTCCGCCGTGGAACCCGGCGACGGCCGCGACCCGGTCCGGACAGGCGCCCGCGGTGAGCAGGGCCAGCCGGGCGCCCATGCAGTAGCCGGTCACCGCGACCGGGCCGTCGGCCACCAGTGGGCTGTCGGCGAGGAAACGCAGATAGGCGCCCGCGTCCCGGATCGCGAGGTCCGGCGTCAGCGACTGCATGATCGGGCCGAGCTGCCGCCAGATGGTCGGGTTCCGGGCCGGGTCGATGAACGTGGGCAGCTCGACGACGGGCACGCGCCCGTGCCGGTAGAACACATTGGGCAGCAGGACCGTGTAGCCGGCCGCGGCCAGCCGGTCGGCCATCGACTGAAGATGCGGGCGCAGCCCGAACGCGTCCTGGTAGAACAGGACGGCCGGACGGGGACGCTCGTCACCGGGATGGACCAGATAGGCGTCGGCGACGCCGTCCTCGGTCGGGATGTCCACGGTCGTTCCCTGTACGGCGGTCATGGCGTGGGAGCCTCCCTGGAGGGTGGTCGCCGGGGAGCGGCGCGCCCCTCGGCGGTGCATGTACGAGCCATGCTGTCACGCAAGATCCAGGACGGCGCAGCGGGTCGCGTCGGCGGGCCGGGGCTCGTCCGGGCTCATTCGAAGCGGGTCGTGTCGCCCGCGCCGCGCCGCACCACCTCGGCCTCGCCGCCGGAGAAGTCGACCACGGTGGTCGGTTCGGTGCCGCACTCCCCGGAGTCGACCACCGCGTCCACCACATGGTCGAGCCGGTCCTTGATCTCCCAGCCCTGGGTCAGCGGCTCCTCCTCGTCGGGCAGCAGCAGCGTGCTGGACAGCAGCGGTTCGCCGAGCTCGGCCAGCAGCGCCTGGGTGACGACGTGGTCCGGGATGCGCACACCGACGGTCTTCTTCTTGGGGTGCAGCAGCTTGCGCGGCACCTCCCTGGTCGCCGGGAGGATGAAGGTGTAACTGCCGGGCGTGGAGGCCTTCACCGCGCGGAACACGTCGTTGTCGACCCGGACGAACTGGCCGAGCTGCGCGAAGTCCCGGCACATCAGGGTGAAATGGTGCCGGTCGTCGAGGTGCCGGATCGAACGGATCCGGTCCATGCCGTCACGGCTGCCGAGCCGGCACCCCAGCGCGTAGCAGGAGTCGGTGGGGTACGCGATGAGGGCACCCGAGCGCACGGCGTCGGCGATCTGGGCGATGCTGCGCGGTTGCGGATTCTCGGGGTGCACGTCGAAGTACTTCGCCATCCGCCGAGCTTATGCCGTCACGGGGACGGTCGCCCCACGGGTGTGCCGGTACGCGCTGTGCGGGCGGGGAGCGGTGGTGTCGGCACGGTAGGGGCGGGGTGCCGCTCGGGCGGCAACGCCGCGCGCACGCGAGGACGCCGACGTGGGTTGCGCGGGTGCACGGATGCGTGGTCGGGATGCCGCGCCGGGGGGTGTGGGGGCGTGCCGCTGGGAGGCGTGGGCGGGGGCGCCGGTGCGCGGCGGTGCGTGCGGGAAACCGGGTCGGCGTGCGAGTGGGGCGGCGCGGTGGTGGTGCGGGCGGGGAGCGCTGTGCCCGGGGCCGGACGGCGACGCGGGGCGGGTCGTGCCGGGCGGTTCGTGTCCGCAGGCATGACCCGCGTCCTTCTGGGAAGCCGACGGACAAGCCGCTCGGGCCCCTCTCCCCCCGGTCCCGAGCCGGCTGTCTCCGTCGGCGGTCCGTCCCCCGGGACCGCCGGCGGAGCCCGAACCCGGCCACCGGGGCCGGCGGCCGGACGGAATCCGTGCCGTGCGTCGGGTAGCGTCCCTCTCCGTAGACCGAGGTCGACGGGATGGACGGGGAGCAGCACGAGATGGCCGGCCTGGCGGACGAGGGCCCGCACACACGGGGCACGCACGGCGAGGACACCGCCTGGGCCGAGGAACTCCTCGACCAGCTGCGGTCCACCGGACGAGACCTGGGCCGGGTCGTCGACTGGCTCGCGCGGGCCGTGGCCGGCACCGTCTGCGTACGGGACGACGCCGGAGCCGTACTCGCGGGCGACCCGGTGCCGCTCGCCGCCCCGCTGGTCGCGGACGTGCTGAGCGGCCGGATCTCGTCCGCCGCGGTCGCGGACGGCGGGCGGCACGTCCGCCTGGTCGCGGTGCGCCACCGCGGGCCGTTCCGGGAGTCGACGGGCGTGCTGGCCGTGGCCCGCGCCACCCCGTTCGACCGGCGCAGCGCGGAGATCGTGACCCGCACCGCCCCGGTCGTCGAACTCCTGCTGCGCGAACGCGAACTGACGGCCGCGGGGCGGCGGCTCAGGCGCGCCACCGCCGATCTGCGGCTGGCGATCCTGCAACTGCTGATGGTGGAGGACACCGTCGCGGCCCGCCGGGTCGCCGCGGGACTGTGGCCCGGACTGCTCGACACCGACACCGCCAGCGTGTACGTCGTCGAAGGGGCCGCCGAGGAACGCGACCGGCTCGTCGACGCGTGCATCGAGGCGACCGGCGGCCGGGCCCTCGTCGTGCGCTGCCCCGCGATGGACCGGCACATCATCGTCCTCAGCCCCGCCACCACGGCGGGGGAGTGGCTGCGCCCGCTCGTCGACAGCCGCCCCGGCACCTATCTCGGCGGCAGCGTCCGGCAGAGCCTCGCCCAGACCTCCCTCGCCTACGGTCAGGCCATCAGCGCCCTCGCCGTCGCCCATTTCCGCCCCGACCAGGTGGCCGTCTACGCCGAACGCACCCAGCCGGAGGCCCTGATGGACCTCGTCGCCCTGCGCGCCTGGTCCGCCGACGTGCTGCGCCCGCTCGACACCCTGCCCCACCACACCCGGGCCGAACTGCTCGCCACCACCCGGCTGGGCCTGGAGTACACCGCGGTCAGCACGGCGAAGGTGCTCGGCGTCAGCCGCAACACCGTCCGGGCCCGCATGGACCGCGTCGAGGCGCTGCTGGACACCGACTTCTCCGACCTCGCCGTCCGCGCCACCGTCCACCTCGCGCTGAACACCCAGGCGGGCTGCGCCGTGCCCGGCGGGCCGGTATCGGTCGCCGGGGCGCCCGCCGTCCGGCTCGGCGGCCTACTCGCCGGGACCGCGATCCGCACCTGGGCGCACGACCTCCTCGACCGTCTGACGCACGACGGACGGGACCTGCGCGGCACCCTGCGCGCCTGGATCGGCGCCGGCGCCAACGCCGAACGGGCCGCCCAGGACCTCGGTGTGCACGCCCAGACCGTGCGCGAGCACGTCCGCAGCGCGGAACCCGTCCTGGAACGCCAACTCCTCGCCTCGGGCAGCGACCTGTACGAGGTGGTCCTCGCTCATCTGGTGGTCGGCGACCTCAGCGAGCCCGTTCTGCGCCGTACGAAACCGGGTCAATCGGACGCGGCTGTGCACAGGTGAGTCCCCGCGGCGCCACAGCGGGCACCGGCGCGATACCCCCACGGCCTATCGCGCACGTAGGTTCGACACTCGGTGGGGGCACGACCGGAACGGGGGTCCGGTCGCGCCCCCACCGTGCGCGCTGCTCCCCGGTACCGGCCCTGGCGGCGGCGCGCGGACCGGCCGCCCTCGGCGCGCGACGCCGGAAGTCCCGTGGACCGCACGGGAGTTGAGCCGAGGCCGGGTACATCGGGCGCTCGGTGCCGGGCCCGCTCACGCGGCCGGGTGGCGGTGCGGCCGTCCGCTTTCGGGTGACCCCGGCAGCCCGGCGCCCGGGCGCCGGGCGGTGGATGTCCGACGATCGCATCGGCCGGGCCGACGGACCCGTGCCCGTGTCCGCCGGGAGAACACCGTGCACATCCTGCTCGTGGCCAGCGCCTTCAACAGCCTCACCCAACGCGTCCACGCCGAACTGCGTGACCGCGGGCACACCGTCGCGGTCGAACTCGCCCTCCCCGGCCGGCGCCTGGCCGAGGCCGTCGACCGCCACGACCCGCACCTGGTCCTCGCCCCCATGCTGAAGACGGCGATCCCCCGCGAGGTGTGGACGGTGCGGCCCTGCTTCATCGTGCACCCCGGCCCGCTCGGGGACCGCGGCCCCTCCTCGCTCGACTGGGCCGTCCAGGAGGGCGCCGAGAACTGGGGCGTCACCGTCCTGCGGGCCGAGGAGGAGATGGACGCCGGTGCCGTGTGGGCGACGGCCGGCTGCCCGATGCCCCCGGTGGCCAAGGGCGACCTGTACCGGGGCGAGATTGCCGACGCCGCGCTGGCCGCCGTCCTGCTCGCCGTGGAACGCTTCGCCTCGGGCACCCACCGGCCCCTGCCGCAGGGGACCGGGCACACCCGCCCCTACCTCGACCAGAGCGTCCGGCGGATCGACTGGACCGCGGACTCCACCCGGACCGTCGTGCGCAAGCTGCGCGCCGCCGACTCACGGCCCGGCGTGCTGGACGTCCTGTGCGGCGCTGAGTGGTACCTGCACGGCGGCCACCCCGAGCACCGGCTGCACGGCGCGCCGGGAACCCTGCTCGCCACCCGGACCGGCGCCGTCTGCCGGGCCACCACCGACGGTGCCGTGTGGATCCCCGAACTGCGCCGCAGACGGGTTCCGGGGCAGCCGCCCACGGTCAGGCTGCCGGCGGTGACGGCCCTCGGGGACCGGCTGCCCGACCTGCCCGAGCTCGCGCCCTCCGCGACGGTGGACACTGGCAGTCCCGGCTGGAGCGACATCTCCTACCGGGAGGACGGCGACGCCGGCTTCCTGGAGTTCTCCTTTCCCGGCGGCGCCATGAGCACCGCGCAGTGCCGGCGCCTGCTCGCCGCCTACCGGGAGGCGTGCGCGCGCCCCACCGCCGTACTGGTGCTGGGCGGCCGGCGCGACTTCTTCTCCAACGGCATCCACCTCGGCGTCATCGAGGCCGCGGCGGACCCCGCCGCCGAGTCCTGGGCGAACGTCAACGCCATCGACGACCTGGTCGAGGCCGTCCTGACGACGACCGACCGGCTGGTGGTCACCGCCCTCGGGGGCAATGCCGCCGCCGGCGGTGTGATGCTCGCCCTCGCGGCCGACGAGGTCTGGTGCCGCTCCGGTGCCGTGCTGAACCCGCACTACCGGCTCATGGGCCTGTACGGGTCGGAGTACTGGACGTACTCGCTGCCCCGCCGGGTGGGCGCGGCGGCGGCCGAGCGGCTGATGGCGGACGCCCTGCCGGTGAGCGCGTCGGGCGCGCTGCGGGCCGGCCTCGTCGACCGGGTGATCGAGTGCGGGCCCGGGGACTTCGCCGCGCGGACGGTCCGGCTCGCGGTCCGGCTCGCCACGCTGCCGGGGACGGCGTCACGGATCGCGGCGAAGAAGGCGGAACGGGAGCGCGAGGAGTCCGTCGAGCCCCTGTCCCTGTTCCGGGGGCGGGAACTGGCCCGGATGCGCCGCACCTTCGACGACCCGGCCGCCCCCTACCACGCGCTGCGCCGGGCCTTCGTACGCAGGCAGCGGCCGTCCGGCACACCGCCGCACCTCGCCCGCGCCACCGGCCCGCGCGCCGGTACGGAGCCGGCCGGCCGGACCGGGCCGCGCGTCACTGGAACGGACCGCGCCGACCGCCCATCGGCCGCGCACGGCTGATAGCAAGAAATGTGGCAGCCGATACGTCTGCCTTGTCCCCTGCTTCTCCTGTCCCCCCTACCTCCCCGAGGAGGCGGTCCCATGACTCCGGCCACGCCCAGCAGTGCCGAGACGACGCACACCGGTGGCACGCCCGCCGGTGAGACGCCCACGATCCATATCCTCTGGATCAACGCCGGGCTGAGCTGCGACGGCGACTCGGTCGCGCTGACGGCCGCCATGCAGCCGAGCATCGAACAGATCGCGCTCGGTGTGCTGCCGGGGCTGCCGAAGATCCAGGTGCACTGGCCCCTCATCGACTTCGACAGCGGTCCGGTCGGCGGCGCCGACACGTTCATCGAGTGGTTCTTCAAGGGGGAGCGGGGTGAGATCGACCCCTTCGTGCTGGTCGTGGAGGGGTCCGTGCCGAACGAGGCGATCAAGCCCGAGGGCTACTGGTGCGGCTTCGGCGACAACCCGGAGACCGGCCAGCCGATCACCACCAGCGAGTGGATCGACCGGCTCGCGCCCAAGGCCCTCGCCGTCGTCGCCATCGGCACCTGCGCCACCTACGGCGGCATCCACGCCATGGCCGGCAACCCGACCGGCGCGATGGGCGTGCCCGACTACCTCGGCTGGAACTGGAAGTCCAAGGCCGGCATCCCCATCGTGTGTGTCCCGGGCTGCCCCATCCAGCCCGACAACTTCGCCGAGACGCTCACCTACCTGCTCTACCAGGCGGCGGGCTCCGCCCCGATGATCCCCCTGGACGACAAGCTCCGCCCGGCCTGGCTGTTCGGCGCCACCGTGCACGAGGGCTGCGACCGGGCCGGCTACTACGAGCAGGGCGACTTCGCCGACACCTACGACTCGCCCAAGTGCCTGGTCAAGATCGGCTGTTGGGGCCCCGTCGTGAAGTGCAACGTGCCCAAGCGGGGCTGGATGAACGGCATCGGCGGCTGCCCGAACGTCGGCGGCATCTGCATCGCCTGCACCATGCCCGGCTTCCCCGACAAGTTCATGCCGTTCATGGACCAGCCCCCCGGCGCGACCCTGTCGACCAAGGCCAGCGGCGCCTACGGCGCGGTCGTCCGCCGGCTGCGCAACGTCACCCAGCAGACCGTCGACAAGGAGCCCAAGTGGCGCCACACCGGCGGCAAGCTCACCACCGGGTACCGGCCGCCCTGGTGACCGCCGCAGGCGGCCCGCCCCCGTCCCCGACCCGTTCGCACCCCCCGCACCTCCCGCTCGCAGAAGGGCACGACTGACACGATGGCACCGACGACCAAGGCGGCCGGAGACGGTAGCGGCCTCATCGAGATGTCCTGGGATCCGATCACCCGGATCGTGGGCAGCCTGGGCATCCACACCAAGATCGACTTCAAGCAGAAGCGGGTCGCCGAGTGCTACAGCACCTCGTCCGTCTTCCGCGGCTACAGCGTCTTCATGCGCGGCAAGGACCCGCGCGACGCACACTTCATCACCAGCCGCATCTGCGGCATCTGCGGCGACAACCACGCCACGTGCTCGGTGTACACGCAGAACATGGCGTACGGCGTCAAGCCCCCGAACCTCGCTGAATGGATCATCAACCTCGGTGAGTCCGCGGAGTACATGTTCGACCACAACATCTTCCAGGAGAACCTGGTCGGGGTCGACTACTGCGAGAAGATGGTCAAGGAGACCAACCCGGGCGTCCTCGACCTGGCCGAACGCACCGAGGCGCCGCACGCGGCGGAGCACGGCTACCGCACCATCGCCGACATCATGCGGTCGCTCAACCCCATGGAGGGCGACTTCTACCGCGAGGCGCTCCAGGTCAGCCGCTACACCCGGGAGATGTTCTGCCTGATGGAGGGCCGCCATGTGCACCCCTCCACGCTCTACCCGGGCGGTGTCGGCACCGTCGCCTCCGTCCAGCTCTTCACGGACTACCTCAGCCGCCTGATGCGCTACGTGGAGTTCATGAAGCGCGTCGTCCCGCTCCACGACGACCTGTTCGACTTCTTCTACGAGGCCCTGCCCGGCTACGAGGAGGTCGGCCGGCGGCGCGTCCTGCTCGGCTGCTGGGGAGCGCTCAACGACCCCGAGTACTGCGACTTCACCTACGCCAACATGACGGACTGGGGCCGGCGGATGTTCGTCACCCCGGGCATCGTGGTCGACGGCAAACTCGTCACCACCGACCTCACCGAGATCAACCTCGGCATCCGCATCCTGCTGGGCAGCTCCTACTACGACGACTGGGCGGGCCGTGAACAGTTCGTCACGCACGACCCGCTCGGCAACCGGGTCGACCCGCGCCACCCGTGGAACCAGCACACCATCCCCGCCCCGCAGAAGCGGAACTTCGAGGACAAGTACAGCTGGGTGATGTCCCCGCGCTGGTTCGACGGCAAGGACCATCTCGCCCTGGACACCGGTGGCGGCCCGCTCGCCCGGCTGTGGACCACCGCCCTGGCGGGCCTGGTCGACACCGGCGGGGTGAAGGCCACCGGGCACAGCGTCGTCATCAACCTGCCGCGCACCATGACCCGGCCCGAGACCACCTTCGAGTGGCGGATCCCCCGGTGGAGCAACGCGCTGGAACGCAACCGGGCGCGCACCTACTTCCAGGCCTACACCGCCGCCCTCGCCCTGCACTTCGCCGAGCAGGGCCTCGAAGAGGTGCGCGCCGGACGCACCCAGACCTGGGAGAAGTTCGAGGTCCCCGACGAGAGCATCGGCGTCGGATTCACCGAGGCGGTCCGCGGACTCCTCTCCCACCACATGGTGATCCGCGACGGCAAGATCGCCAACTACCACCCGTACCCGCCCACGCCGTGGAACGCCAGCGTCCGTGACCCCTACGGCACGCCAGGACCCTACGAGGACGCCGTGCAGAACACCCCCATCTTCGAGGAGAACCCGCCGGACAGCTTCAAGGGCATCGACATCATGCGCACCGTGCGCAGCTTCGACCCCTGTCTGCCGTGCGGCGTCCATATGTACGTCGGCGACGGCCGGACCGTACAGAAGATGCATGTGCCCACCGGCCTGAGCGGCCTGGGCGGATGAGCGCCACCGCGACACCGGCCCACGCGGAGCGGGCCGGCCGGCGCATCGAGGAGATGCTCGACCGGCTCGCCGCCACCGCGGACCCGGCCGCCGTCGCCGCCGCCGAGGAACTCGTGCGCTCCCTCATGGAGTTCTACGGCGCGGGACTCGCCCGGATCCTCGAACTGCTGTCGGCCCCCGAGGACGGGCGGCGCGCGAAGGCCCTGTTCGGCGACGAACTCGTCGCGAGCCTGCTGCTCCTGCACGACCTGCACCCCGAGGACCTGAACGCCCGTATCGACCGCGCCCTGCACAGCATCGACGGCGTCGGCCTCGACGTCCTCGGCTTCGACGAGGCGACCGGCACACTGCGGCTGCGCGCCTCGTCCGGCGGAGGCTGCGGCTGCGCCGCCGGCGCACCGGACGTGCGACGGGCCGCCGAGGACGCGCTGCTGTGCTTCGCCCCCGAGGTCACGGCCGTCGAGGTACGCACCGAGCCGAGCCCCGGGGAGCCCGCACTGCTGCAGATCGGCGCCCGCCCCGGGGCCGGTGCATGAGCGCGGCCCCGGCCCCGGCGGCACCGGACGGCCGCGGCCTGCGCCGGTTCCTGACCGAACGCCCCGCGCTGCCCGAGCGCTGCGGACTGTGCGCGGCACCGGTGGCGGACACCGGCCACCGGCACCTCGTCGACACCGAGCAGCGGTCCCTGGTCTGCGCCTGCCCGTCCTGCTTCCTGCTGATGGAACGGCCGGGCACCGGCGCGGGCCGCATCCGCCCCGTACCCACCCGCTGTCTCACCGACCCCGGCCACCCATTCGACGACCGCGCCTGGGACACCCTGCGCATCCCGGTCGGCGTCGCCTTCTTCTTCCGCAACGCCGCCCTCGACCGGTTCGTCGCCCTCTACCCGAGCCCGGCCGGGGCCACCGAGAGCGAACTGGATCCGCAGACCTGGACCGCGGTCCTCGGCGAGAGCGTCCTCGCCGGCCTGCTCGAACCGGACGTCGAGGCACTGCTGCTGCGCCGCACCGACGACGGCTGCGCCTGCTTCCTGGTGCCGATCGACCTCTGCTACGAACTCGTCGGCCGGATGCGGCTGTTGTGGCAGGGCTTCGACGGCGGCGCCGAGGCCCGGGCCGCCCTGGACACGTTCTTCGCCCACATCGAGGACCGGGCCCGGCCCGTCGGCACCGAGGACCGGCCATGACCGAACTCACCTTCACCTGCACCGGGGTGCGCGCCGACCGCTACGCGGCCGGTCCGACCCTGGTGTTCCGGCTGCGCGTCGGCACACCCGGCGACGAACCCGTGCACGCCCTGGCACTGCGCTGCCAGATCCGCATCGAGCCCGCCCGGCGCGGCTACGACCGCGCCGAACGGGACGGGCTCGTCGACCTGTTCGGCGAACCGTCCCGCTGGGGCAGCACCCTCCAGCCGGTGCAGTTCGCACAGGTCCCGCTGATGGTGCCCGGCTTCACCCGGGAGACCGAGACCGATCTCGCCGTGCCCTGCACCTACGACATGGACATCGCCGCCACCCGCTACCTCGCCGCGCTCGACGGCGGTGAGGTGCCCCTGCTGATGCTGTTCTCCGGAACGGCGTTCACCGGAACCGGCGGCTTCCGCGTCGAACCCGTCCCCTGGGACCGGGAGGCCGCCTTCCGGATGCCGGTCGCGACCTGGCGCGAGATGGTCGAACAGCACTTCCCCGGCTGCGGCTGGATCCGGCTGCCCCGCGACACCATGGACGCCCTGCTGGCCCACCGCTCGCGCCGGGCGCTGCCCTCCTGGGAGGCGACCGTGCGGGATCTGCTCGCCCGGGCCGCGCCGGGACCCGCCCTCACCAGCACGACCGGAAGGACCGCTCCGTGAGCGTGACCGCGTTCGCCCCGCAGACCGAGGCGCGCCTCGCCCTCGCCCGGAAAGTCGCCGACGCCGTCCTCTTCGAGGGCTATGTGCTCTACCCCTACCGGGCGTCCGCCGCGAAGAACCGGCTGCGCTGGCAGTTCGGCGTGCTGGTGCCGCCCGGCTGGGGCGCCGAGTGCGAGGAACACGCCTTCCAGCACACCGAGTGCCTGCTGGAGCCCAGGGCCGGCGCCACCCTCGCCGTCGAACTGCGCTTTCTGCGCGCCCGCCGCCGCACCGTCCAACGGGCGTGCGGTGACGGCGAGTTCGAGACCGTCCCGGAACTCCGCCTGGCCGACCGGGTGCTGGTCCCCTGGGACGAGGGCGTCGAGGAGCGCGTCGAGACGGCCGTACCGGTCGCCGACGTCCTCGCCGCGGACGTCACGGTCCCCTTCCAGCGGCCCGCGGGCACCGAGCACGAGGCCGTCCTCGACCCGGCGGGCCGGACGGCCGGCCGGACCGTCCACCGGTACGCGCCGCTGACCGGCCGGCTGCGGCTGTCGGCCGCCGAACTCGACGGCCCCCACCGGGTGGTGCGGCTGACCGCCGTCGTCGAGAACACCAGCGACTGGACCCCGCCGGCCGGCCACGCCGCCGCCCGCGACGCGGCACTCCCGCGCTCCCTGGTGGCCGCCCACCTCCTGATGGCCGTGGACCGGGGATCCTTCCTGTCGATGACCGACCCCCCGCAGTGGGCCAGGGGCGCGGTCGCCGCCTGCCGCAATCTGCACACCTGGCCGGTCCTGGCCGGCGAACCCGGCCGCGCCGACGTGGTGCTGTCCTCACCGATCATCCTGGAGGACCACCCGGCCATCGCCCCCGAGAGTCCCGGCGCCCTGTACGACGCGACCGAGATCGACGAGATCCTCGCGCTGCGCACCGCCGCCCTCACCGACGAGGAGAAGCGGGAGGCGCGGGGCACCGACGAGCGGGCCGCCGCCGTGCTCGACCTGGCCGACTCGCTGCCGCCCGAGGTGCTGGAACGCCTGCACGGCGCGGTCCGCGGCCTGCGCGAGGTGACCCGGCCGGCCACCGGGACCGGGTTCCCCGACGAGCACGGCGTACCGCGGCCGGACACCCCGTGGTGGGACCCGGCGGGCGACGCGGGCATCGACCCCGGCCACGACCGCGTCCTGGTGGACGGGCGGCCGGCGGGCGCGGGCAGCCGCCTCGTGCTGCGCCCCGGGCTGCGCCGCACCGACGCCCAGGATGTGTTCCTGTACGGGCGCACCGCGACCGTCGAGGCCGTGCTGCACGACGTGGACGGCGTGGTGCACCTCGCGGTCACCGCGGATGGCGACCCGGGCGCCGATCTCCGCCGCGAACAGGGCCGCTTCCTGTACTTCCGGCCCGACGAACTCGCCTGGCCCGAGGAGGACGGATGAGCGCGCGCCCCGCGGCCGGCCGGGTCCTCGTCGCCGGCATCGGGAACGTCTTCCTCGGCGACGACGGCTTCGGCGTGGAGACCGTCCGCGCCCTGGCCACCCGCCCGCTGCCCCGCCGGGCCGAGATCGTGGACGTCGGGGTACGCGGAGTGCACCTCGCCTACCAGCTCCTCGACGGGTACGACACCCTGATCCTGGTGGACGCCACCGCCCGCGGCGGACCACCGGGCACCCTCTACGTCATCGAGCACGAGAGCGCCGCCACGGCCGGCCCGGCGGGCGCCCCGCTGGACGGCCACCGCATGACCCCGGACGCCGTGCTCGCCCTGCTCGGCACCCTGTGCGCGGGCACCGGTGGGCAGCCCCCGCGCCGCACGCTCGTCGTGGGGTGCGAACCGGCCTGTGTGGCCGAGGGGATGGGGCTGAGCGGGCCCGTGTCCGACGCCGTGCCGCAGGCCGTCCGGCTCGTCGAGGACCTGCTGGGCGCGTCCCCCGAGCCCGAGCCACGTCCGCTGGCCGGCGAAGCCGCGAAGTGAGGAGAGACCCATGAAGAAGATCGTCCTCGGCGCTCTGACCGCCGCAGCCGCCGCGGCCGCCGCGCTCGTCGTGCAGTCCCTGCCCGACCTCCGGCGCTATCTGCGCATCCGCAGCATGTGACCTCGGGCCCGGCGCGCACCCGGCCCCGGCGGGTGCGTGCTGCGGCAAACGACGGACGCGGCCTCGCGGTGGCGGCGCGCCGGACCGTCGGCCCGGCACCCCGCACCTCTAATGGGACGCGGCCGTTCGCGCACGTACGGCCCGCGCTCGGCGCACGTACGGCCCGCCCTCTGCACATGTACGGCCCGCCGGGACGGAGGCAGATGCACGAGATGTCCATCGCGCTGGCGGTGATCGACCAGGTCACGGAGGCCGCCGAACGGGCCGGTGACGTCACCGCGGTCCGCTCGGTGCGGCTCCAGGTGGGCGAACTGGCCGGTGTCGTACCCGAAGCCCTGACCTTCTCCTTCGAACTGGCCCGCGCCGGGACCCTGTTGGAAGGCGCCGAACTGGTCGCCGACACGGTGCCCGGACGGGCCCGCTGCGCGCCCTGCGACCACGAATGGGCCGTCGGCATGCCACCCCGGCTGAACTGCCCGCGGTGCCGGGGCGCGACCACCGACCTGCTGTCCGGCCGCGAACTGCGCATCGTCCAGGTGCGCTGGGCCGACCGCACGGCGTCGGCACCCACCCGTGAACCGAGCGAGGAGCGCTGAACCATGTGCCGTGCGATGGATCTGCACCAGTCCGTGCTCGCCAGGAACGACGAGTCCGCGCACGCCCTGCGCGCCCGGCTCGCGGCCCGCGGCACCACGGTCGTCAACCTGCTCTCCAGCCCCGGCAGCGGCAAGACCGCCCTGTTGGAGCACGAACTCACCCTGGCCCGCGAGCGGTCCGTGCCGGTGGCCGCGCTCACCGCCGACCTCGCCACCGAGAACGACGCGGCCCGGCTCGCCCGTTCCGGCGTCCCGGTCAAGCAGATCCTCACCGACGGGCTGTGCCATCTGGAGGCCGGGATGCTCGCCCGGCACCTCGAGGACTGGCTGCCGGAGCCCACGCGGCTGCTGTTCGTGGAGAACGTCGGCAACCTCGTCTGCCCGGCCTCCTACGACCTCGGCGAGACCCTGCGCGTGGTCCTCGCCTCCGTGACGGAGGGTGAGGACAAACCGCTGAAGTACCCCACCGCCTTCGGCCTCGCCCATTTGGTGGTGATCACCAAGACCGACATCGCCGCGGCGGTGGACTTCGACGAGCCGGCGTTCCGCGCCCACGTCGAACAGGTCAACCCGGGCGTCGAGGTGGTACCGACCTCGGTGCGCGGCCGGCGGGGGCTCGGCACCCTGCTGGAGCGGGCCCTGGCCGCCGCGGCCGGCGCCCCGCCGCACACCCCCGTCATGGCCCGCCGCCCGCACGAGCACGCCGGGCACACCCACGCCGCCCTCCCGTCCCGCTCGTGAGCGTCACCGGCGCCCCCGGCGGGACGACCCTGCGCCGCCGGGTCACCGTGCGCGGCGTGGTCCAGGGCGTCGGCTTCCGGCCGTATGTGCACGCGCTCGCCACCTCGCTCGGACTGACCGGACACGTCACCAACACCCCCGACGGCGTGGTCGTCGAGGTCGAGGGCGGCCCCGGGGCCGTCGACCGGTTCTGCGCCCGCCTCGCGCCGGACGCCCCGCCGCTGGCCCGCGTCGACGGCGTCGACCACCAGGACGTGCCGGTCACCGGCGACGGCGCGTTCACCATCCTCGCCTCCCGGGCCGGCGGCCGGGCCGGCGCCCTGATCCCCCCGGACACGGCGACCTGCGCGGCGTGCCTGGACGAACTGGCCGACCCCGCCGACCGGAGGCACCGCCACCCCTTCGTCAACTGCACCCACTGCGGGCCCCGCTTCACGATCGTCACCGGCCTGCCCTACGACCGGGCGCACACCACGATGGCCGGCTTCCCGCTGTGCCCGCGCTGCGCCCGCGAGTACGCCGACCCCGCCGACCGGCGCTTCCACGCCCAGCCCGTCGCCTGCCCGGACTGCGGCCCGCGGCTGCGCCTGCTGGTCCGCCACCCGCGGGCCGCCGGCGCCGCCGAGGAGATCACGGACGCGGACCCGGTGGCCGGGGCACGCCGACTGCTGGCCCGGGGCGCGGTCCTCGCGGTGAAGGGGCTCGGCGGCTACCACCTGGCGTGCGACGCGACCGACCCCGCGGCCGTCGCGCTGCTGCGGCGCCGCAAGGCGAGGGGCGACAAGCCCTTCGCGCTCATGGCACGCAGCGCCGATGACATCGGGCACCTGGTGTCGCTCACCGCCGCGGAGCGCGAGCTGCTCGGCGGTGCGGCCCGCCCGATCGTGCTGCTGCGCCGCCACGCCATCGGCGGGGCCGCCGGCCCGCGCCCGGCCGAGCAGGTCGCGCCCGGCAGCCCCGACCTCGGCGTCATGCTGCCCTACACCCCGCTGCACCACCTCCTGCTGGGCCTGCCGGGCGATCCCGACGGGCCCCGGCTGCTCGTCATGACCAGCGGCAACGTGTCCGGCGAACCGATCGTCACCGACGACGGGGAGGCCCTGGAGCGGCTCGCGCACCTGGCTGACGCCTGGCTCACCCACGACCGGCCCATCCGGGTGCCGTGCGACGACTCCGTGGTGCGGCTGTGCGACGGGAAGCCGCTCGTCGTGCGCCGCGCCCGGGGCTATGCGCCACTGCCGCTCGACCTGCCCGTCCCGGTGCGCCCGGCCCTCGCGGTCGGCGGCGACCTGAAGAACGCGTTCTGCCTCGGGGAGGGGCGGCGGGCCTGGCTGTCGGCCCACATCGGCGACATGGACGACCTCGCCACCCAACGGGCCTTCGCGCGCGCCGTGGCACAGCTGGAGGCGATCACCCCGGTGCGGCCCGGACTGTTCGCGGCCGACCGGCACCCCGGCTACCGCTCCGCCCGGTGGGCCGTCCGCACCGCCGCGGGACGCGGCGTGGGCGGGGTGGTCCGGGTCCAGCATCACCACGCGCACATCGCCGCCGCGATGGCGGAACACGGACTGGACGGCACAAGGCCGGTGCTCGGCGCCGCCTTCGACGGCACCGGCCACGGCGACGACGGAGCGGTGTGGGGCGGGGAGTTCCTGCTCGCGGACTACGCCGGCTTCCGCCGCCTCGGGCACCTGGCCTACGTACCCCTGCCCGGCGGCGACGCCGCCGTGCGCCGGCCCTACCGCATGGCCCTCGCGCACCTGCGCGCGGCCGGGCTCGACTGGTCCCCCGACCTGCCCTGTGTGACCGCCTGCCCCGCCACCGAACTCACCGTGCTCTCCCGGCAGTTGGCGCGCGGCATCAACTGTGTGCCCACCTCCAGCATGGGCCGCCTCTTCGACGCGGTGTCGTCCCTGGCCGGCGTGTGCCACCGGGCCGGCTACGAGGCGCAGGCCGCCGTCGAACTGGAGGCCGCCGCGCTGTCCGCGCCCGGCGGGGACGGCACCGCCTACGCCTTCGCCGTGCGCGAGGCCGCGGCCGGCGAAGGCCCGCTGCGGGCCGACCCGGCGCCCGTCCTGGCCGCGGTCGTCGACGATCTGCGGGCGGGCGTGCCCACGGCGTCGATCGCGGCCCGCTTCCACCGCGCCGTCGCCGGCCTCGTGCACCGCGTCTGCCTGCTGATCCGGGACCGCCACGGAGTGGACACCGTCGCCCTCACGGGCGGCGTGTTCCTCAACTCCCTGCTCTCCTCGGCCTGCGCCGCGGCCCTCGCGGCGGACGGTCTCACCGTGCTGCGCCACCACCTGGTCCCGCCCGGCGACGGGGGGCTGGCCCTGGGGCAGCTGATGGTGGCCGCCCGGGCGGGCGGCCCCGGCGGCCCGACCCCCTGACGACCGACGCACGACCCCACAGCGAGGAGAGGCCCATGTGCCTGGCGGTACCCGGCAGAGTGCTGGACATCGGCGAACGGGACGGCACCCGGGTGGCCACCGTCGACTTCGGCGGCGTGGTCAAGGAGGTGTGCCTGGAATACCTGCCCGACCTGAAGGTCGGCGAGTACGCCATCGTGCACGTCGGCTTCGCCCTGCAACGGCTCGACGAGGAGTCGGCCCGGCACACGCTGGAACTCTTCGCCGAACTCGGCATGCTCCAGGAGGAGTTCGGCGACCCCTGGGAGGCGGCCGCCGGTACGGGCGGCGCGCACGGCGGCGAGGAGGCGCACCGGTGAAGTACCTCGACGAGTTCCAGGACCCGGAGCTGGCCCGGCGGCTGCTCGACGAGATCCGTGCCACGGTGACCAGGCCGTGGGCGCTGATGGAGGTCTGCGGCGGCCAGACGCACTCCATCATCCGGCATGGCATCGACCAACTCCTGCCCGAGCAGGTCGAGTTGATCCACGGTCCGGGCTGCCCGGTGTGTGTCACGCCGCTGGAGGTCATCGACAAGGCCCTGGAGATCGCCTCCCGCCCCGAGGTGATCTTCTGCTCCTTCGGCGACATGCTCCGGGTGCCCGGTACGGGCCGCGACCTGTTCCAGGTGCGCGGGGAGGGCGGTGACGTACGGGTCGTCTACTCGCCGCTGGACGCGCTGCGGATCGCGCAGCGGCACCCGGAGCGCGAGGTGGTGTTCTTCGGCATCGGCTTCGAGACCACCGCGCCGCCCAACGCGATGACCGTCCACCAGGCCCGCAAGCTGGGCATCCGCAACTTCAGCCTGCTGGTCTCGCATGTGCGGGTGCCCCCGGCCATCGAGGCGATCATGCGCTCGCCGAGCTGCCGGGTGCAGGCCTTCCTCGCCGCCGGGCACGTGTGCACCGTCATGGGCGTCGGCGAGTACCCCGAACTGGCGGAGCGGCACCGCGTGCCCATCGTCGTCACCGGCTTCGAACCGCTGGACATCCTGGAGGGCGTACGCCGGACCGTGACGCAGCTCGAACGCGGCGAGCACACCGTCGACAACGCCTACCCGCGGGCCGTGCGCGCCGAGGGCAACCCCGCCGCGCTGGCCATGCTGGAGGACGTCTTCGAGGTCACCGACCGCTCCTGGCGGGGGATCGGCGTGATCCCCGGCAGCGGCTGGCGGCTGTCCCGCAGGTACCGCGACTACGACGCCGAACTGCGGTTCGCCGTCGACGGCATCCGTACCGAGGAGCCGGCCGAGTGCCGCAGCGGCGAGGTGCTGCAGGGCCTGCTCAAGCCGCACGCGTGCGAGATGTTCGGCACCCGCTGCACCCCGCGCACCCCGCTCGGCGCCACCATGGTCTCCAGCGAGGGCGCCTGCGCCGCCTACTACCTCTACCGACGCCTTCAGACCACCCCCGCGCCCCGGGAGGCGAGCCCCGTTGCCTGACACCACCGACACCCTGGACGTGACCGGCTTGACCTGCCCGGCCCCGCTGCGCGACCGGCCCCGCGTCGTCATGGGCCACGGCGGCGGGGGCACGCTCTCCGCCGAGCTGGTCGAGCAGGTCTTCGCGCCCGCCTTCGGCGGGGCGGCCCTCGCCGAACGCGGCGACGCGGCCACGCTCCGTCTGGGCGGGGTACGGCTGGCCTTCTCCACCGACTCCTTCGTGGTGCGGCCGCTGTTCTTCCCCGGCGGCAGCATCGGCGACCTCGCTGTCAACGGCACCGTCAACGACCTCGCCATGAGCGGCGCCCGGGCCGCCTACCTCTCCTGCGGATTCATCCTGGAGGAAGGGGTGGAGATCGAGACCGTCTCCCGGGTGGCCGAGGCGCTCGGCGCCGCCGCGCGGACCGCGGGCGTGGAGGTCGCGACGGGCGACACCAAGGTGGTCGAGTCCGGGCACGGCGACGGCCTCTTCGTCAACACGTCCGGCATCGGCCTGATCCCGGCCGGTGTCGATCTGCGCCCGGCCCGGGTGGTGCCCGGCGACGTGGTGATCGTCAGCGGGCCGGTCGGCGCGCACGGCGTGGCCGTCATGAGCGTGCGCGAGGGCCTGGAGTTCGGGGTCGAGATCGTCAGCGACTGCGCGGCGCTCGGCGGTCTGGTGGCGGCCATGCTGGCCGTCACCCCGGATCTGCACGTCCTGCGCGATCCCACGCGCGGGGGGCTCGCGGCCTCCCTCAACGAGATCGCGACCGGATCGGGCACGGGTGTCGTCATCACGGAACGCGAGGTGCCCGTCCCGCCGGCCGTGGCCAGCGCCTGCGCCGTGCTGGGCCTCGACCCCTTCTACGTCGCCAACGAGGGCAAGCTGGTGGCGTTCGTCCCGCGCGAGCACGCCGACGCCGTGCTGGAGGCGATGCGGGCCCATCCGCTGGGCGCGCAGGCCGCGATCATCGGCGAGGCGGTGGCGGAGCACCCCGGGATGGTGGTGGCCCGCACCGGTCTCGGCGGCACCCGGGTGGTCGACATGCCGCTGGGGGAGCAGCTGCCGCGGATCTGCTGAGCGGCGCCGCCGGCCGGCTCGGCCGGCGGCCCGGCTCAGCCGGCGTCCGGCGGCTGGAGGACGGCCAGCGTGCCGTGCGCCTGGCGCAGGGCCACCTCCAGCGCGGTCGGGGCGTGCAGGGTGCCCGATCCGTCCGGCGGGACCAGCCACTCCATGAGCCCGGCCGGACGGTACGGCGGGGGCACCGCGACCCACGCGCCCCTGCTCGCGTGCCGCAGCCCGGCCCCGACCCAGCGGCTGCCCGGGTCGGGCGGCAGGAAGAAGCCGACCCGGTGTGCGGTGCCGTCCGCGAGCGTGGGGCCCGGCAGCGGCAGGGACGGGCTCCACAGCAGATCGAGGGTGAGCAGCCCCAACTCGTCGGGGACGCTGAGCACGTCCCAGTAGCGCCCGGCCTCCAGAAGGGCGATGCCGTCGCCCTGGTCCCAGTCCCGCTTGCAGTTCCGGGGGTCGCAGGAGGCCGCCGCCAGCCATTCCACGCCCCGCATCCACATCGCGTCCGTCATCTGCCGCTCCGGATGCCGGGAGCACGACGAGAGGGCCGCACCGTACGGCACACCGACCCGGCATATGCATCCTTGTAGATATTTCTAAGCCGGGGAAGGGGTGGCGTGCCCTGGCGCTTTATGTCAGGCATACAGACGCCCGAATCGAGCGTCACGACGATCGATTCCACTGCAAACCCTTGCTAGTGCGGCGTATTCGAACGTACTTTTCCGGCATTCCGTCGTCTTCACGTTCGAGGTACGCCATGGACCGCACCCGGGCGGCCGGCGACCCCGAGCTGGAGGACTTCCTCCACCTCTATCTGGCCAACCGCGGCATCCTGCTGACCCCCTTCCACAACAAGGCGGCCCTGGCCGAACTGACCGGCAGAGACACGCCGTTAAGGTGGGGCGGAGCCGGGCCGACGGCGGGAGAGGACGAACGTGGACGAGATCGACCGGGCCATCCTGCGCGAACTGCAGACCGACGGACGCATCGCGTACGCCGACCTCGGCCCGAAGGTCGGCCTGTCCGCCTCGGCCGCCCGACAGCGGCTGCAACGGCTCCTGGACTCCCGGGCCGTCCAGGTCGTCGGCGTCGCCGACCCGATGGCCATGGGCGGCCAGGCCATGGCGCTGCTCGGCATCGGCGTGGACGGCGACCCGCGCGCCGTCGCCGACCAGCTGTCCGGCCATCCCGAGGTGATCTACGCGGTACTGACCTCCGGCGGCTTCGACCTGTTCGCCGAGGTCGTCACCCCCGGCCCCAAGGACCTGCTCGACTTCGTCAACGACGTCGTGCGGCCGATCGACGGCGTACGGCAGATCCAGTCGTTCCCGTACTTCGGCATCCACACCCACCGCTTCCTGTGGGACGTGGGCTGAACCGCGGCGTCCTGCGGGCAGGGCTCAACCGGAGGACAGCGGGGTGAGGACCAGCATGGTGGCGTCGTCCCGGATGGCGTCGGAGTGCGACAGGAGGTCCGCCCACACCCGGGCGGTCAGCGCGGCCGGGTCCTCGGCGGTGAGCGAACGAAGCCGCTCGGCCAGCGGATAGAAGGCACCGGAGGCGTCCCGTGCCTCCCACACCCCGTCCGAGGCCAGGAACAGCCGGTCACCGGGCTCCAGACCCACCGTGACCTCCTTGGGCGGATCGACGCCGAACGGGCCGATGCCCAACGGGATCCCCGGACTGACACCGATCTCGCGGACCTGCCCGTCGCGCAGCAGCATCGGCGGCGGATGCCCGCGGACCACGACCCGCACCGCCCGGACGTCGACGGAGAACTCCAGCAGCACGCCGGTGGCGAACATCTCGGTGTGCCGCTCGCCCGCCGAGTCCGCCGCCAGCCTGCGGTCCAGCCGGGCCGCGACCCCCTCCAGGTCCGGCTGGTCGAGCACCGCCTCCCGGAAGGCACCCAGCAGCGACACCACGGTCGGCACGGTGGCCAGCCCGTGCCCCTGCACATCGGCCATCACCGCCCGCACCCCGTACGGTCCGTCGCGCACGTCGAAGAAGTCCCCGCCGACCAGCGTCCCGCGCTGGGCCGCCCGGTACAGCCCCGAGCATCCGACGTCGCCGACCCGTTCCGGCAGCGGCGGCGCGATGGCCCGCTGCACCGCATGCCCGACCGTCCGCTCGGTGATCAGCTGGGCGTCCCGCCGACTGCGCACGTAGGAGACGAACACACTCAGCAGGACGACGAAGACGATGGTCAGCAGATCGGTGTTGCCGGGCCGGTTCAGATGGGTGGCCGGCACGTTCAGCACGACCACCACCAGGGCACCCATGAGCGCCGTGGCCAGCGGCCCGTACGACAGGACGGTGAGCGGCGGGATGGCCCCCAGCAGAAAGCCGATGTCGAGCGCGTTGCTGCTGAGCACGGTGGCCATGGTGACCGCCACGAGCAGGGCGACGGGCAGCACCCGCACCCAGCGCGGCGGCGGCGCTCCCCGCAGCCAGTCACGCTCGTCCCGGTACCGGCGCCAGAGCCGGCCGCGGACCCTTCTCACACGCCCACGCTACGCCCGGCTCCGCCGCCCGGCCGCCCACGAGCCCCCGGACAGCGGGCCGGGCCCCCGGACCGCCGCCGGAAAAGCAGTGGACCGGGTGCCCGGCCCGCCCCTAGCGTTACAGCGCACGCCCGGACCCGACGGAAGGAGGCGAGTGCCATGCGGTTCACAGTCACCCAGCGCTCCCTCCCCGTTGTCCCGGCGTGCCACGGCTGATCCGGCCGGGAGCGCATCCGTACGTACGCATCCCGGAGGAATCCATGACCGATCCGGTCATCCGGACGCTCGACGAGCACACCGCCGCTCTCTTCGACACCCTGCCCGACCCGCTGCGCGCACACGAGGCGCACCGGCTGACCCGGCACCGCCCCGACTGGAAGCGGGTGGCCCTGCGCGACGGCCAGGTGGTGGCGCGGGCCGCCTGGTGGGGCGGACCCGACGACGCGCAGCCCCGCATGGTCAACTGGTTCGACGTGGCCGAGGGCGAGGAGGAGGCGGGGGCCGCGCTGCTGCGGACCGCGCCCTGGCAGGTCGACGACCTCGAGTTCAACCTGCCCGCCGGCTGGCGCGACGTGCCCGCGCCGAAGGCCGCCGCCGAGACCCGCTTCGCCGCGGCGCGGGCGGCCGGCTACCGGCACCTGGTGGAGCGCCTCGTCTACCGCTGGACACCGCGGTGCGGACTGCCCGCGCGGCCGGGCCGGCTGGTCTTCCGGCCCGAACCCGACGACGCGGTGTTCTTCGACGCCCTGCGCCGTATCCACTCCGCCACCCTGGACGCTCATGCCCGCAGGGCCGTCGAGCGGGGCGGAGCGGAGCTGGCCGCCCAGGAGGAGATCGACTTCTTCCGGTGGTGTCCCTCGCCGCGCGCCTGGTGGCAGGTCGCGCACACCCCGCAGGGCGAGCCCGTCGGCATCCACATTCCCGCGCACAACCCGGTGGGGCCCTGCATCGGCTTCATCGGGGTCCTGCCGGAGCAGCGCGGACACGGATACGCCTACGACCTGCTCGCCGAGTGCACCCACTTCCTGGTCGAACGGGGCGCCACGGCCGTCGCCGCGGCGACGGACCGGGGGAACTTTCCGATGGCCGCGCACTTCTCCCGGGCCGGGTACCCCGTCGTACGCGAACGGGTCCATTTCCATCGCGCTCGTGGAGCCGTTGTCCGGGGTGAGTGACATCCTGACGACGGGCTGACCGACGAGGGACGGCGGAGGCGGGCATGGGGTTCGACGGCGATGTCTGGCACGTGCGCAGCGGGGACGCGGCGGTCGGCGAGATCCTGATCGACGAAGCCGACTTCCCGTGGCTGTCCGGACGGTTCACCCCGGGGCCGGCCTTCGCCTCCGTCCGTGATCTGTTCGCCCGCGAACTCGCCCTGGCCGACGCGGACGACGAGGGGCACCGGGAGCGGTGGGAGGCCGCCCAGGACGAGATCCACCGACGGGTCTCCCTGATCTCCCCGGACGGCCCGGTCCCCGAGTTCCTGCTGCACATCGAGGGGGACCGGGCCTGGTTCCGCTGGAACGCCGAGCCGTTCCGGCAGACGGACGACGACGGGAGCTAGACCAGGTCGGCGGTGCGCTCGCCCCGCAGGGAGTCGGCGGCGGCGAGGATCTCGGTCACTCGCAGGGCGAAGGCGGCGTCGCACGGATGCGGCCGGCCGGTGCGCGCGGCGTCCAGCAGCGCGTCCACGGCCCGCCCGTAGGCCGGGAGGGCGCCGT
This sequence comes from Streptomyces shenzhenensis, assembly GCF_003688995.1. Classification (GTDB taxonomy): domain Bacteria; phylum Actinomycetota; class Actinomycetes; order Streptomycetales; family Streptomycetaceae; genus Streptomyces; species Streptomyces shenzhenensis_A. The sequence goes on from NZ_PENI01000049.1 coordinate 50,334, forward strand.
CGGAGTTCTCGGGCAACGTGCTCACGCCGGCCTCGCCCCGCAGCTCGACGGTGGTGCCGGTCGCCGCCGACGGGGCGGTCAGGCTCAGCGTCAACGTGCTGGAGGCGCCGCCGAGATGGTCGAGGACCACATGCGCGGTGTCACCGGGCCCGTGCGCCGCCGCGGTCACCCGGCGCACCTCGCCCAGCACCGGCAGCACCACCGACAGGGCATGCGGCCCCACGTCCCACAGGGCGCCCTTCTCCCGGCGCCACGGCGACGCCCCGAACGGGCTGTCCGTCGTGAACACCGAGCCCAGCCACTCTGCCCGCGCGGTGAACCAGCCGCCCCTGTCCGCCTGTTCGGCGATCCAGGCGTCGGTCCCGGGATGGAACCGCCTGGTGAAGAACACCACGGAGGCGACCCCGGCCTCCCGCGCGGCCTCGACCACCTCCCGGCCGTGCGCCACCGTGGCGGCGAGCGGCTTGTCGAGCAGCAGATGACGCCCCGCGCGGGCCGCCCGCGCGGCGAGCGCGGCCTGGACGTCCGGCGGGAGCGCCACGGCGACCGCGTCCACGTCGGCGAGCAGCGCGTCCACGTCGTCGTAGGCCCGGGTGCCGTGCCGGTCCGCCAGCTCGGCCGCGGCGTCCGCGCGCCGCCCCCACACTCCGGTGAACTCCACCTCGTCGTGCCCGCTCAGGGCGGGGGCGTGGACCATCTGTGCCCAAGGGCCGGTGCCGAGCAGTCCGATGCGCATCGCGCTGCCTCTCCAGGGTGCCGAACGTGACGACCGGCGCCGGCCGCCGGTCCTCCGCGAGGGTTTCACAGATCGTCCGTTCGTGGGCTTACCATGAGCACGGCACAGTCCCTAGGATGTACTCCCTGTAATCACCGGCCAGTTGACACGGTATGTACCGGGGGAGCAATGCACACGGGAAACCAGCCGTCCAAGGAGATCGACCCCACGGTGCCGACGGCAGCGCGGATGTACGATCACTACCTCGGCGGCAAGGACAACTACGCGGCCGACCGGGCGGCGTGCGAAGAGCTGGACAAGGTGGTGCCGAGCACCCGGCGGCTCGCCGTCAACAACCGCCGCTTCCTCCGGCGCGTCGTGCGGACCCTCGCCCAGGACCACGGCATCCGGCAGTTCCTCGACCACGGTTCCGGGCTGCCCACCCAGGACAATGTGCACCAGGTCGCCCAGTCCGTCGACCCCACGTCCCATGTCGTCTACGTCGACAACGACCCCATGGTGCTGGTGCACGGCCGGGCGCTGCTGGAGCAGGACGAGCGCACCGCCGTCATCCAGGCCGACATGCGCGACACCGACGGGATCTTCGGGCACCCCGAGACCCAGCGGCTCATCGACTTCTCCCAGCCGGTGGCCGTGCTCTTCGTGTCGGTCATGCACTGTCTGCCGGACAGCGAGAGCGACGGCCCGCCGGCGCTGTCCCGCCGGGTGGCCGAGCGCCTCGCCCCCGGGAGCTTCCTGGTGATGTGCCAACTGGTCAGCGAGGACCCCGAGGTCCGCAAGTTCGTCACCGACTTCATGGACCAGACCACCCAGGGCCACTGGGGGCGGGTGCGGCAGGAGAAGGACGTCGCAGAACTCTTCGACGGCCTGGAGATCCTGGAGCCGGGCCTCGTCGAGGTGTCGACCTGGCGTCCGGACTCCGAGGTGGCCCCGCGCCAGCTCACCCACGAGTGGATCGAGTTCGGGGGCGTCGGCCGCATCGGCTAGGCGGACCCCCGGGGAACCGAGGGGGAAGGGAGGCGGGCCGTGCGCGCACGGCCCGCCCGGCGTTCTCAGGGGGCCGGGTAGCGCTCCGCCATGACGCGGCCCAGCAGATCGACGGACGGCCGCGGCTGCAACGCCTCGTCGGCCAGCCGGTCAAGGACCACCCGGTACTCCTCGGTCTCGTCCCGGTCCTCGAGGAAGTTGGCGCTCCTGATGTGCTCCAGGTAGACCACATCGGGCAGGTCGAGCCCGCCGAACCGCAGATAGGTGACGGGGATCGCGGGCGCCGAGGCGTTCGTCACGTCCAACGGGACGATCTGCAGCGTGACATGCGGCCGTTGCGCCATCCGCAGCAGATGCTCCAGCTGCTCGCGCATCACCTCGGGGCCGCCCAGGACGCGCAACAGCACCGACTCGTCGATGATGACCCACACCTGGGGCGGGTCCTGGCGCCGCAGCAACTCGGCCCGCCGCATACGCAGTTCGACGCGTCTGCGGACCTCGTTCTCGGGCGCCGTCGGAAGCCCACGCCGGACCACCGCGCGGGCATAGGCGGGTGTCTGCAGCAGGCCGGGAACGTACTGGATCTCGAACGTACGGATCGCGACGGCGGCCTCCTGCAGCCCGACCAGCCGGTCGAACCACTCGGGCATCAGCCGTTTGTCGTACCGCTGCCACCAGCCCGGCTCACCGGCCCGCCGTAGCAGCCTGAGCAGGACCGAGGCCTCGTACGCGTCCGTGCCGTACAGCGTCAGCAGCGCCTGGACATCGGCCTCGGACGGGGGCCGCCGGCCCTTGCCGGCCTCGATCCGGGACAGCTTCGCCGGGCTGAAACCGAGCGTCCGCGCCGCCTGTTCCTGGGCCAGTCCCGCGTCCTCGCGGAACCCCGCGAGCTGGACGCCCACCAGCATCTTCAACAAAGTCGGGGCGGGTTCTGCCCGGTCCAGATAGGGTTCGAGGCGGGAGACGCGAGGGGACTCGGCTGACATCCTTGCTCCCGGCAGACCGGCGGTGGAGACCGTCAGACTAACCCATGCGGCGCACCTCGGCCCATGTCCCTGACATATATGGGAGGTTGGGTTCCGGGGAGGTGCGCCGCGGGGAGTGTGGCTACAGCAGATGGTCGAACTCGCCGTCCTTCGCGCCCGCCAGGAAGGCGGCCAGCTCGGCGGGTGTGTAGACGAGCGCGGGCCCGTCCGGGTCGCGGGAGTTGCGGACCGCGACGCAGCCGCCGGTCAGGGCCGCGACCTCCACGCAGTTGCCCTCGGCATTGCTGTGTCTGCTCTTGATCCACCGGGCGTCAAGCGAGCTGGCTCGCACCCCGTTCGGCACTGGTGACATCACAGCCTCCTTGCGTGTTCGCGTCCCGCCCGGGGAACAGGCGGCTCGCCTGGCGCGAGACCGCCCGGAGCGGGCCCCGTGTCCCCTACCCACTTTTCGCGCAATTTCCCGTGCAATTGCACGCGGGCGCTGTTGACATGGATAATAACGGCGACGCCTGCCGGGGGCCGGCGTCATGACCTGACCGCGAATCAGGGAGATACCGTGTCATCGCCTGCGCCTTGGACCAACTCCTCCAGCACGCGGCGGACCGAGCCCGCGACACCCTCGCTCGGGGCGCCGGCGGTCGCGCCGCTGGCGGCCGTCGACGAGGTGCCGTGGCACGAGATCAAGGACTCGACCGGATCCGCCGAGGGCATCCCGCCGCTGCTGCACACCGTCGCCCGCGCCGACGAGGCCGGGGCCCGGCAGGCGCTCGGCGAACTGAGGGAACGTATCTGCCAGTACGGATTCGTCGTGGAGCAGGCCACGGCGGCCACCGTGCCCTTCCTGTGGGAACTGGCCCAGCTGCCCCGTGTCGCCTGCCGCGCCCAGATCATCGAACTCCTCGGCAGCATCGCGGCGGCACGCCAGTGGGAGGACACGGCCGCCGTCTACCCGAAGCTGCTCAACCACCGGGAGAACCACGTGGTCTGGGAGCGCAACGCCCGGGAGGCGGTCCGGTCGGGCCGGGGTCTGATCCGTCATCTGCCGCCGGCCGAAGGGCCCGAGGTCGCCAGGGCCACCAGGGAACTGGCCCGCGCGCTGGGGGAGTAGCCACCCCTCCGCGTCCGGCGGACCGGATGTGGGAACGCGATGGCCGGGCAGCGAGCGGTTGTCCAGCGGGCCGGCACGAGGACTCCGGCGCCGTGGCGGGGCCTGCACCCTGAAACCGGGAAACCGGGAAACTTGGGAAACCGGGAAAGGGGAATGAACTCCGGTTTTCCGGGCAGGCGCAGCGCGTCACCCGAGAAAGGGGCAGTCCCGTGCCGGTCCCGGACCCCAAGGTCGTCAGACAGTTGCTGACCCGCTATGCGGTGCTGCGCATCGCCCAGGCCGAACGGCCGACACCGGCGGCGGCGCGGGACCTGGCGGAGGTGACCCGTGGCCTGTGCGCGATGACCGGCACCGCGGACATCCGCGAGGCGATCGCCCGGGCCGATGCCCTGCTGGCCCGGGCGCGCAGGACCGGCGAGGAGAACGGTCTCCCGCTCGCCGGATGACGGCGGCGCCCGCCGCTTCACGCCCCGGCCGGGGCGTCGGTGTCAAGTCCTGTGGGGGATCCTCCACCAGGACCGGCGCCGATCCTTACACTCGTCAGCTGTGCCCCATGTCCATGGGCCGTGCTCGGAAAGGCGCTTTGACGAGTGTTCCAGGATTCCCCCATCTACGACCGGCTCGTCGCGGAACGCGGCGACGTACCCGCGGGAGTACGCAGAGAGGCCGACCGCCTCCGCAGGGAAGTGGAGGCGGTCATGCTGCCGCTGCGACCGCCGGGGGTGCCCGGTGCCGTGCTGCCACCGCCCCCGGCCCCGTCCTCGCAGTGGCAGCGGGTGCATCAGCTACCGGGCGCCGGGGTGCCCTGAGCCGGACGGCGGGGTGCGATGTCGTGTTCCGTGGGCTGTCACAGGGCTGATCTCCGGGTTCCGCCGGACGGCGCGGGCGTGCCGTCGGGTGCGGATGCCAGCCAGCGGGCGATGGCATCGGCGATCGGCTGGCCGGTGTCCATCTCGACGAAGCCGAACTGGCCCGACTGGTTGCACTCCAGGAACCACCAGATGCCGTCCGCGTCCTCGGCGAAGTCGAACGCCCCGTAGGCGAGTTCGGCGCCGCTGAGGTAGGCGTGGACGGCCGTCGCGACCCGCGGCGGCACCTCCACGGGGTTCCACGGGGACAGGGACGGGCTGAAGCGCACGTCCACGTCGTCCGGGTCGGCGTCCGGCTCGACGGTCTTGCGTGCGGCGAACAGCCGGTCGCCGACGGCGGTCAGCCGGATGTCGGCCAGCTTGGGCACCCGCCGCTGCAGCAGGGTCGGACCGAACGCGACGGCCGCGAAGTCGGTGTCCGGCGCGACCCTGCTGGTCGGCACCGCCCGGGGCGGTTCCTGGGGATGCGCGCCGGAGACGGGCTTGACCACGAGATCCGGGAAGCGCTCCGAGAACTCCCGGGCGGCCTGCGGGAACGTCGTGATCAGGGTGGCGGGCACGGGCAGCCCGCTGCGCTGGGCGAGCCTGAGCTGCCACGGCTTGTGGCGGGCCCGCCGGGCGGCGTCGGGATGGTTCATCCAGCGTGCGTCGGTGCAGCGCAGCATGCCGTACAGCGCCTGGGACGCCTCCTCGGTCAGCCAGGCGGACGGCTGGGCCGCCCGGGCCGCCGGGAGGCCCGGTCTGCGCACCCAGACGGAGCGCAGACCGCTCATGCTCACCAGCCGGTCCGCGACGGACAGGTGGCCGTGGCAGATGCCCTGCACATACTCGCCGGACAGGGCGACCCGGGTGGTGAGATCTGCTGGATCGAGGCGGACCACGGGTACACCGGCTTCGTTGAGCCGGAGGACCACCAGGTCCGCCGTCACGTCCTCTTCACTGGTCAGAATGAGCACGGTCATTGTGGGGGGCTCTCGTGTTCAGTCGTCGAAGTGCGTTTTGGAGCCGGCCGTGGAGGTCGTGGTCCCCAGCGCTCTCAATGTCGCGTGGTCGGTCGCGGCGATGCGGCCGTCGGGGAGCACGTTCAACTGCAGTCCGGAGTCGTACATGTACGGAGTGGTGACTTCCAAGTGCACTGCCGGGCGGGCGTAGTTGAGCGTGAACGGTTGCATGGGTCTCTCCCTGTTTCAGCTTCCATGCACTTATACGATTCGAACGCGCGGTTGGTTTCCTTACTCTCTGTGATCTCAGCCCGAATTAAGGACGTATTAAGGAAGTGACGGAGCGCTGTTCCCCGGAAGCGCCGGAATTGGCAAACCCGTCCGGCACATGACGACGCCGGGAAGGGGCGCCGGAACCCGGTCAGGGAGCCAGGATCCGCCGGGCGACCGCGAGGGCCTGTTCCGCGTAGCCGCGGCCGAACAGCACCGCGTGCACCAGCAGCGGGAACAGCTGGTGCAGTCCGACGCGGTCGCGCCAGCCGTCCGCCAGGGGCGTGGTCGCGCGGTAGCCGTCGAGCACGCGCTCCAGGTGGGGGCAGTCGAACAGCTGGAGCATCGCGAGGTCGGTCTCCCGGTGCCCGCCGTGCGCGGCCGGGTCGATGAGCCGGACGTGGCCGTCGGTGCCCCACAGCACATTGCCGTGCCACAGGTCGCCGTGCAGCCGGGCCGGGGGTTCGGCGGGGCCCGCCAGCCGGGGCAGCCGCTCGCAGACGCGGTCGAGGACGCCGGCCTCGTCCCGATCGAGGGTGCCGTCGTCCGCGGCGCGGCGCAGATAGGGGAGCACCCGGTGCTCGGCGTACCAGGCGGGCCAGTCGGCGCCGGGGACGTTGCGCATGGGGGCGAGGCCGATGTACGCGTCCTCGGGGCCGCCGGGCGGCGGGGAGCCGAAGGCGGGCGCACCGGCGGCGTGCAGCCGGGCCAGCGCGCGGCCGAACCGGACCGCCGCCTCCGGGCCCGGCCGCCCGGCCGGTACGCGGTCGAGCACCAGCCATCGCGTGTCATGGCCGCGCACGGCCGGCAGCCGGACCGTGTCCGTGGCGGCCAGCCAGCGCAGCCCGGCCACCTCGGCGGCGACGGCGCCGGGAGCGTCCGCTCGTTTGACGACCACGACCGGCCCGCCGTCGAGGGCGACCTCGCTCAGCGAGCCGGACAGCGGACGCTCCCGCGCCGCCGCGCGCCCGGTGAGCCGGGACGCCGCGGCCCCCGGCCCCTCGCCGTTGTGCACCATGGGCCCAGCGTAGGGCCCGAGGTTGTGCGGCCGGCCTCGCCGCCCTTGGCCTTCGCCGAGCCGACACGTACGTTCTTGACATTCATGACGGTGAACATGGCCTTCTCGAAGCTCTTGGCGGTGCTCCACTTCCTGATTCCGGAATGCGCAGCGGTGACAGAAACCGAGCAGACTCCGGTCGTGATTCTCGTAACACCCGTGTGATTCCTGGAAGTTCGCGCGCCGATTCGGCGGTGAAGCGGCAGCGGCCCGGTCACCCGGGCCCCCTTTGGGAACTTGCCGAAACGGCAACATCGCTCGGCCGCGCAGAACCGCCTCCCGCATGATCGGCTTTATAGCCCCCATAAGTCTCCGTAGCCGCCGATCCTCTGGGAGGAACCATGCCGCAGACCACCGCCTCCGACCGCGTCCACCGTCTGGTGGCGTCCCCGGCGGGCCGCACCCACCTGGTGGAACAGGGAACCGGCCCGCTGGTGCTCCTCGTGCACGGATTCCCGGAGTCCTGGTACTCGTGGCGCCGCCAGCTGCCCGCGCTGGCCGCCGCCGGCTACCGGGCCGTCGCCGTGGACGTGCGCGGCTACGGCCGCTCCTCCAGGCCCGCCGAGGTCGACGCGTACCGGATGCTCGAACTGGTGGCCGACAACGTCGCCGTGGTGGAGGCGCTGGGCGAGCGGTCCGCGGTGATCGTCGGACACGACTGGGGCGCCACCATCGCCGCGACCTCGGCCCTGCTCAGGCCCGACGTCTTCAGCGCCGTGGGCCTGCTGAGCGTGCCCTACACCCCGCCCGGCGGCCCGCGGCCCAGCGAGGTGTTCGCGGCGATGGGCGGTCCCGAGGAGTTCTACGTCTCCTACTTCCAGGAGCCGGGCCGCGCGGAGGCGGAGATCGAACCCGATGTGCGCGGCTGGCTCGCGGGCTTCTACGCCGCCCTGTCCGCCGACACCATGCCGCCGCCCGGGGCGCCGGATCCGCACTTCGTCGGCGCGGGCGGGACGCTGCGCGACCGGTTCCCCGCCGGTCGGCTGCCCGCCTGGCTCGGGGAGGACGAACTCGATGTCTACGCGGCGGAGTTCGAGCGCACCGGGCTGACCGGGGCACTGAACCGCTACCGCACCATGGACCGGGACTGGGCCGACCTCGCCGACGTCCACGGCGCTCCGGTCACCCAGCCGTCGCTGTTCGTCGGCGGCGGTCTGGACGCCTCCACCACTTGGCTCGCCGACGCGATCGAGGCGTATCCCACCACCCTGCCCGGCCTGACCGCCTCCCACCTTCTCGACGGCTGCGGCCACTGGATCCAGCAGGAACGCCCCGAGCTGGTCAACACCCTCCTGACGGAGTGGCTTGCGGAGGTGGCCCCGCGCCGCTGACGGCACGGGAGCGTCCGCGCGCCGCGCGGTCGTCATGGCTCACGGCGCCTGCGCCGTGAGCCGGTTCACGAGGTGCCGGACGGGTGGCCGGGGCCCGGCTTGGGGCGTCTTCGAAATTGAGCGGGGTGTGACTTCGGGCAGCCTGCCGCACCGTCACTGGCGGTCAGCGGGAGATGAGTTGGACCCTTGATGCAGGAAGCCCCTGTGGTGGGGCGGCGGCGCATGGGCGGCTCGACGCCGTCAGCGAGGCGCCGGGCTGGAGCTGGTGTGGCGTAAGCGCTGCTGGTACTGCACCGAGCCGTCCTGTCCGCGCCGGACCTTCACCGAGCAGGTGCGCCAGGTTCCGGCCGGGGCGAGGATCACCGAGCGGCTGCGCAGTGCGGCCGGGCGGCGGGTGCGCGACGCGGGTTCCACGGTCGTCCAGGCGTCCCGGGACCTGGGCCTGTCCTGGCCCACGGTGA
>NZ_PENI01000004.1 GCF_003688995.1 Streptomyces shenzhenensis
GCGGACTCGTCGTCCGCTCCCCCTCCCGGACCGCACCACAGGAGTCCCGCAGGAGAAACAGATGCGGGCCGTGCGGGTCCGGCGGCATACGGGAGCAGACCTGGCACATCATGTTCAGCATCGCCCGGCGCTGCCGGTAGGGGTGGACGTTCCGGAGCTGTGGGCTGCCCCGGCGCCGCTTCGGCCGGAGGGCGTACCGGGCCCAGAGCACACCGAAGCTGTCGCGGTCGTACGGCGTCTCATCCGCGTACCCGATCCCCGGGACCACGCGGCGGCGGGTGACCGGACACGACAGGAGCCTTTCCTCACTCCATCCGGCGATGTAGGGGACGAGGCCTGGCGGTGCCGGAGGCAACACGATCGAGAACCTTCCTTTTTCGAAGCGAAAGTGACGGCCCGGCACACTGCTGGACATCACCGGGCCGGGTGTGCCGGGCCGGGCCCGCCGGCCCCTGCGGGGAGAGCCGGGAGCGGGAAGCCGGCGGGCCCGGCCATCCCCGGTCAGCTCTGCACCTAACGGGTCGTGGCTCCTCACGCGATCACCTGCGGTGCGCCCGTCAGGGCGTCCTGCTGCTTCGCCGCCAGCGCCTGGTGCAGGTGCTGTGGGTCGGTGAGGGGGCCGGTGCCGTCCGGGAGCGTCACCCAGTACGGGCCCGGAGTGGAAGTCACCCGCGGTTCGGCTAGTCGGCGGCGCGGCTGGGCGGGGTCGGCGTGGTGGTCCAGGTCCGCGCCGAGCGGTGTGTACGGCACGCGTACGGCGTCCCACACGATGCCCGCGGTCAGCACGGCGATGCCCTGCGTCGTCCACTCTTCATTGGCCGCTTCGTGGGACGGCGCCGCCTGGTACAGCCAGGCCTTGGCCACCGCGCGGCGCCGGCCGGTTCGGGGCGGGTAGGGGCGGCGGAAGCCTGGGCCGTTCTGATCTCGGTCATCGGAGCCTCGTCGTGGTGAGCGGAATGAGAGGTGACGGCCGTCCGTCCCGGTGGCGGGAACGGCCTCCGTCGCACCAATGCGCCGCGTTACGGCGGTTGTTGGTGCTGACATGAGTCAACGATCAACCGCGCCCATGCGACCATCACTCATGCGGCACTCGCATACGGAAATGCACTGAGCGGGTGCGGGTAGGCGCCCAAAGCCGTGGAGACTCGTAGCGTGGGGGTACGCCGTGGACTTCCAGACAGGGCTGATCCGGGACGCGTCCCGGGCCGGGGATTACGGGCGCGTCATCGAATTGGCCCGCAAGGCACAACAGATGACGCAGACGGCATTGGGGCAGGCTTTGGGCCTGTCGCAGTCCACCGTCTCCCGCCTGGAGAAGAAGGGCCAGGGCGACTACAGCACGAACATCCTGGAGGCGGCAGCCGCACACCTCGCCATTCCGCCGGCGCTGGTGGGCCTCGCGGACGGCCGTCCCCAGGCGCAGGTGAAAGACGGGTCAGACGACATGCAGCGCAGGACACTTCTAGGCGGGGTCGTAGCAGTCGCAGCGACCTCGGTCCTGTCCCCACCTCCTGCCGTTGATGCCGCCGATGGCGGTGGTGGGCAGGCCGCCGCGCTGCGCCTGTCCACCAGTGCCTACAGACGGCTCGATGGCTCCACCCCGTCCCGTGACCTGTATGACACCATCGAGGCTCACATCCGGCTCATCCAGAGCATCACCCGATCCGCGCGCGGCAACGGCGACCGGGAACGGCTTGCTGCGGTGGGCAGCGAAGCCGCTTCCTTCGCGGGCTGGCTCGCCTGGGACAAGGGCGACTACGGCTCCGCCCGGTCCTGGTACGGTGCAGCGATCAAGGCCGCCAAGACGGCCGGCAACCCCCTGCTGGCCGCCTACCAGCGGGGTACGCTCGCCCAGTTCGAGGCACACGCCGGAAACGGCGTGGAGGCACTGAACCAGGCACTCCGAGCTCGGCGCGCGCTTGGGGACCGGCGTCCGCCCGTCGCGGATGCCTGGCTGTCAAGCGTCGAAGCCCTCGGCCACGCAGCGGCCGGGGATCGGCGGGCGACCGACAAAGCCCTGACCGCGAGCCGCTCCGCTGCCGTGGCCTTGAAGACGACCGAGGAGCCGCCACCGTGGCCGTGGGTCTTCTCTTTCACTCCGGAGAAGGTGGCCGCCTGCCGGGTGACCTGCGGCGCGCGGCTCGGCCTGGCGGCCTGGGTGATCAGCGACGACGTAGCGGCCCTGGCCACCGGCCACGCCAAACAACGCGCCCTGCTGGTACTGGACATCGCCGCCGGTCACCTGGCCGCCGGAAGAGTGGACGCCGCGTTCGCCCTCGCCTCGCGCGCCCTCGACACCGGTCTGACGTACCGGTCCGGGCGGATCGTGGAGCGGGCCCGCGCCGTACGCCGTACCCTCACAACCGCCTCACCGCCAAAGGCGGTGCGGGACTTCGACGAGCGCCTTCACGGCGTTTACCTGTAGCAGAGGGGATCATCGATGCGCGTAGGGATCACCGGACATCGCGGGCTCAGCAAGGAGGTGGCCCAACGGGTACGCGCCATGCTTGATGAGGTCGTACGCGACTTGGACACCGCCGACCTGACAGCCGTGTCGTGCATCGCCGACGGTCCCGATGCATGGTTCGCGGAAGCGGTGTTGAAGCAGGGCGGCCGTCTCGAAGTCGTCGTTCCCGCGACGGAGTACCGCGAGAGCCTTCCAGAGTCGCACCACCCCATCTATGACGAGCTGTACAGCGGCGCGGTCGACATCCATGAAACCGGCATGACCGAGTCAACCTCCGAGGCGCACCAGGCGGGAAGCGAGATCCTCGTGGGCCTCGTCGACGAGCTGATCGCCGTGTGGGACGGGAAACCGGCCTGGGCGTTCGGCGGGACAGCAGACGTGGTCGCTTACGCGGAGCGGACCGGTGTGCCCGTGCGCATCGTGTGGCCGGCCGGCGCCAGCCGCTGACCGGGCAAGAGTCGCGCGAGCAGCGCGTCGAGGTCGGACGCGTCATGCGGGCCGGCATGGCAGAGCCCCCCGTCGTCGTGGGCCCTACCTGGCCGCGTCACGGGGCTGCCCGCCATCCGGGGGCACGGGGTGCCGCCCGGCTCCAGACAGACATCGACCACCACCCGAGCCACACACCCCACCGCCCCGCAGGACGCCACCCACCCGGCCGACGGCTGAGCTGTCACGATCCTGCCGCCGTCGGCCGGCTGTCGGTGCCGGTTCCGCTATAGCTCCGCCTGGCCCGCGCCCTTGAGGGCGTGTAGGTCGAAGGTCTCGGCCATCCTGCGGTAGCCCCGGTCGCTGGGGTGCAGATGGTCGCCCGAGTCGTACTCCGGGCGGAGCCGGCGCGGGCTCCACGGGTCCCGCAGGGCCGCGTCGAAGTCGGCCACCGCGTCGAAGACCTCGCCCGCGCGGATCCGGGCGTTGATCTCCCGGCGGACCCGCTCGCGGGCCGGTGTCGAGCCCCGGTGCCCGGAGAACGGCATCAGGGTGGCGCCGACGACCTTGAGCCCGCGGGCATGGGCCCGGCGGACCAGCGTGCGCAGTCCCTCGGTGATCCGGTCCGGGTCGGCGAGCAGCGGGTTGCGGAGGATGTCGTTGACCCCCAGGTCGATGACGACCACCTTGACGTTCGTACGGTCGAGCACGTCCCGTTCGAAGCGGTCGAGCGCGTTCTCGTTGTCGGCGGGCCGGCCCAGCCCGTCCGCCAGGATCTGGTTCCCGCTGATGCCCGCGTTGACGATGCTGTAGTGGGGCACGTCAGCACCGTCCGAGACCGCGTCGCGCAGCCGCCGGGCGAGCAGGTCCGTCCAGCGGCGGTTGGCGTTCTCGGTGGAGGTGATTCCGTCGGTGAGCGAGTCGCCGAGCACCACCACCGTGCCGTCGGACTCGTTGCTCAGCACGTCGAGGGCGGTCAGATAACGCCAGGTGGACGTCTGCTCGGTGTAGCGGGCGGCGGTCGTGTCCTCGGTGCGGTCGCCGTAGGCGATGTACGAGGTCTGCCGCGCGTGCGGGTGGTAGGTGACCGGGCCCGCGGCGGTCGGCGAGTACGTGGTGACCAGGACGTCCGCCGCGCGCGGGACGGTGATCCGTACGGCGTCGCTCACCACCTGCTCACCCGGCGGTATCACCACGTCGGTGCTGCCGCCGAACGTGAGCCGCCGCATCGTCCGGGCCACGGCGGCCGCGGTGTCGTCACCGGCCGCGACCGCTATGGATGCGCGTGTGACGGCCAGCGCCGACTGGCCGTAGAGGTTGGACAGCGTGATCCGGGCACTGGTGCCGCCCACGCTCGTGTGGACCACGTTGCGCACCGAGCGGCCCGCCATGCCCTGCGTCTCCGTGCCCGGCTCGCCGCCCACCGGGGAGGCGGACCAGGCGCCGACCCAGGTGCCCGCGGAGGCGGGGGCCGCCGAGGGGTCGTGGCGCGGACGGTGACTGGCGACGGCGGTGCGGGGCGTGCCGTCGTCGGCAGCCACGCCGGCGTAGATGGCGGCGGACAGTCCCAGCACCAGCGCGATGACCGCGCTGAGCAGGACGTAGCCATGACGCCTGGTCATGCTTGTGTTGTTCTCCTCGGCGAGGGGAGCCGGGGCTCCGGTCCGACGAGCCCATGATGTGTCATGAGCCGGGGTGACCTGACAGGACCCTGTGCAAACCCCCGCCCGGACAGACGCCGGGAACTCTTGTTCCGTTCCAGGAGTCGGTCAGGTTGGGACAATGGGTGCGGGATCGCCGAACGGGTGGAGCGTATGGAACGCACGGAGGAAGGCGCGGAAGGGCGTACGGCAGAACGTACGGCCGAACGCATGATCGAACGTGCGGCGGACGGTCGTGCGGCGGACGGTACGGAGACGGGCCCGGCCGCGGGCACGGCGGCCGGGCCCGCGGCGCCGCGCAGCCAGCGCGCCATGACGTCGTTCACCCCCGCCGACGCGGAGCGGCAGCGCGGCGTGCGGCGCATGAAGCTCACCGCGGTCGGTCTGCTGCTCTTCGTGGCCGTCGTCTACATCCTCGCGAAATGGGCCGCGAGCGCGGGCGCGGGCCCCTGGGCGGGCTATGTCGCCGCGGCGGCCGAGGCCGGCATGGTCGGCGCGCTCGCCGACTGGTTCGCGGTCACCGCCCTCTTCCGCCACCCCCTCGGCCTGCCCATCCCGCACACCGCGATCATCCCCACGAAGAAGGACCAGCTCGGGATCTCGCTCGGCGAGTTCGTCGGCGAGAACTTCCTCTCCCAGGACGTCGTACGGCAGCGGCTGCGCGCCGTCGGCATCGGCAGCAGACTCGGCACCTGGCTGGCCGAGCCCGAACACGCGGACCGGGTGACGGCGGAGCTGGCCACGGCGCTGCGCGGCGCCCTGACCGTGCTGCGCGACTCCGACGTCCAGGCGGTGGTCGGGGAGGCCATCACGCGCCGCGCCAACGCCCAGGAGATCGCCCCCGGCATGGGGAAGATGCTGGAGAAGATCGTCGCGGACGGCGGTCACAAGCGGTTCGTCGACCTGATCGTCGGCCGGGCGCACGACTGGCTCGTCCTCCACGACGAGCAGGTCATGGACGCCGTCCAGGGCGGCGCCCCCGGCTGGACCCCGCGCTTCGTCGACAAGAAGGTCGGCGAACGGGTCTACAAGGAACTGCTGCGCTTCGTCACCGAGATGCGGGACATGCCCTCCCACCCGGCGCGCGGCGCCCTCGATCGCTTCCTCGGCGACTTCGCCTCCGACCTGCAGGCCGACACGGACACCCGCGCGCGCGTGGAGCGGCTCAAGGGCGAGGTGCTGGGCCGCGGCGAGGTCCAGGACCTGATCGCCTCCGCCTGGACGGCCGTACGGTCCATGATCGTCTCGGCGGCCGAGGACGAGCGCAGCGAGCTGCGGCTGCGCGTCCGCGCCTCGCTGCTGACGCTGGGCGCCCGGATGGCCACCGAACCCAAGGTCCAGGAGAAGGTCGACAGCTGGGTCGAGGGCGCGGCGGTGCACATCGTGACCACCTACCGCAAGGAGATCACCTCCCTGATCACCGACACCGTGGCCGGCTGGGACGCCGAGCACACCACCCGCAAGATCGAGGCCCACATCGGCCGTGACCTGCAGTTCATCCGCATCAATGGCACGGTGGTCGGTTCCCTGGCAGGGTTGTTGATCTACACGGTGTCGCGGGCGTTCGGCGCTTAGCCGGGCCGGCCGCGGGGGCCCTGCCGGGCTTCTGCGCGACGCGGGGCCCTGCCGGGCTTCTCGGCGACACGGGAACCCTGTTGGGCTCCTCGGTGACCCAGGAGTCTTGTCGGGCTCCTCGGTGACCCAGGAGTCCTGTCGGGCTTCTCGGTGGCCGAGGGGACCTGGCGGGCTTCTCGGTGGCCGAGGGGACCTGGCGGGCTTCTCGGCGACGCGGGATCCCTGCTGGGCTCCTCGGTGACGCGGCGACCCGACGACGAGGGAGTCCGTGCCCATGACCGCTGCCCAGGCCGCCACCGGCCGGACCGTCACCACCTCCGTACCCGCCCGGCTGGACCGTCTGCCCTGGTCCCGCTGGCACTGGACGATCGTGATCGGCCTCGGCACCGTATGGATCCTGGACGGCCTGGAGGTCACGGTCGTCGGCAACATCGCGAGCCGGCTGTCCGAGCCCGGCAGCGGGCTGCCGATCACCTCGGGCGAGGTCACCGGCGTCGCCGCCGCGCTCTATGTGGCCGGCGCCTGCTCCGGCGCCCTCTTCTGGGGCCGGCTGACCGACCGCTACGGCCGCCGGAAGCTCTTCATGATCACCCTGGGGGTCTATCTGGCCGCCACCGCGCTGACCGCGGCCTCCTTCTCGACCTGGTGGTTCTTCCTGTTCCGCTTCCTGACCGGCTTCGGCATCGGCGGCGAGTACGCGGCCATCAACTCGGCGATCGACGAGCTGATCCCGGCGTACCACCGCGGCCGGGTCGACCTGCTCATCAACGGCAGCTTCTGGCTGGGCGCGGTCGGCGGTTCGCTGCTGTCGATCGTCGCGCTGAACACCGGCCTGCTGCCCGCGGACGTCGGCTGGCGGCTGACGTTCGCGCTGGGCGCCGTGCTCGCCCTGGTCATCCTCCTGGTACGGCGGCACGTCCCCGAGAGCCCGCGCTGGCTGCTGATCCACGGCCGGGAGCGGGAGGCGGAACGGATCGTCGCCTCGATCGAGCGGCAGGTCGTCGCGGAGCGGGGCGGACCGCTGCCCCAGCCGCGTGGCGTACTGGTCATCCGCCAGCGCCGCAGCATCGGGTTCCGGGAGATCGCCCGCACGGTCCTCCACGACTACCGCAGACGCGCCGTGCTCGGCTTCGCCCTCTTCGTCGGCCAGGCCTTTCTCTACAACGCGATCACCTTCGGCTTCGGCGCGATCCTGACCAGGTTCTTCGCCGTCCCGACGGGCGACACCGGTTACTACTTCGTCGTCATCGCGGCCGGCAACTTCCTGGGCCCGCTGCTGCTCGGCAAGCTCTTCGACACCGTGGGCCGACGGGTGATGATCTCCTCGACCTATCTGCTCTCCGGCCTGCTGCTGTTCGGCACGGCCTGGCTGTTCGACCGGGGCGCGCTCGGCGCGGGCACGCTGACCGCGTGCTGGTGCGCGGTGCTGTTCTTCGCCTCGGCGGGCGCCTCCAGCGCGTATCTGACCGTCTCCGAGATCTTCCCGATGGAGACCCGGGCCATGTCCATCGCCTTCTTCTACGCCCTCAGCACCGCGGCCGGCGGGATCAGCGGCCCGCTCCTGTTCGCCGGGCTCACCGGCACCGGCAGGGTCGGCGACACGGTCCTCGCCTTCCAGGTCGGCGCGGGCCTGATGTGCGCGGCCGGGCTGGTCGCGGCGGCGCTGGCGGTACCGGCGGAACGACGGCCACTGGAGGATGTGGCCCGCCCCTTGACGGCGGCGGACTAGCATCCCGTGACGTCGCTGCCGCTCGGGTTGGTGGAGGCGCTGCGCGCGGCGGAGACGAACGGGCCTTTCGGCCCCGGGCCGGGCTCAGGCGCGCCGGTCGGCGACGGCCCAGGAGGCCAGGGCGACGGCGCCGGCGACCCCGAACACGGACGGCCAGGCACCGATCTTCTTGGCCAGCGGATGCGACCCGGCGAAGGCGGCGACATACGCGGCACCGAGCACGCCCGCCGCCCCGGGCCCGGCCTGCTTGTGCCACTGCTGAGCGGCGGCGGCCCCCGCGACGGCCAGGACGACCCCGCCGAGTTGCCGCTTCTTCGTCCAGCGGGCGACGCCGTACCCGCCGACGAGCCCGCTCGCGGCGATCACAGAGCTGGGAACCATGGCCATGTCTGCCTCCTTGTGCCACTGCCCAGAGGCTAACCCCGGGCCCACGCACCGCCCCGAACCTGAGTCAAGGCGTGTCAACTTTCCACGGGCGGGCCCGGCGGCGCTTCAGACCCGGTCCAGCGGCCGATGCGGCCCATCCGGCAGTTCGGCCTTGATGGCGTCACCCGGCCGCACCCGGCCGCCCACCTTCACGACGCTCATGACGCCGGCCTTGCGCACGAGCTTCCCGTCCGCGTCCCGCCCGACGACCTGCTTCAGCAACCCGGCCTGGAAGGCGTCGATCTGCACGCAGGGATTCCGCAGCCCGGTCACCTCGACGACAGCGTCGTCACCGATCCGCAAGAGCGTCCCCACAGGCAGCGCCAGCAGATCGATGCCCCGGGCGGTGATGTTCTCCCCCAACTCCCCGGGCCCCACCCGAAACCCGGCCGCGCCGACCTCCTCGAACAGTTCCTCGTGCATGAGGTGCACCTGCCGAAGGTTGGGCTGCGTGGGGTCCTGCGCGACCCGCGACCGATGCTTCACGGTCACCCCCGAGTGCACGTCCCCCTCAACTCCGAGCCCGGCAAGCAGGGTGATGCTCTCCCGATTCGGCTTGGTGAAGGAGTACACCCCGCTACAACTGACAGCAACGACAGCACCCCGCATACATCGACCCCCTCGTGTCACGGAGAACCTGCCCCGCGACGTCCAAGCAACCTTCAGCCCGAGAATTCAACCGCCCACCCCACCGCGCACACCGGCCCCAGCGACGACGGACGTCCCACATCATTCGGAAGCAGCACCGTCGTCCGGCGTCAGCGAGACGATGGCCACGGTAGGCGGTGGTGGCGCTGGGGTGTATACGTAGGCCACTGCCAACCCCGGAACGCTGCGCCGCTCATCGGTCCTGTGCCTCCTGCTTCAACCGGGCCGTGAGGTCGATGCCCTCTTGTACGGCGATGTCGAAGTCGGGGTCCTGGTAGAGCCGGATTCGGCCCCGATAGTCGACGATCACCGTGGCCACAGCGTTGAGGTCCGTCTCCGAGGACGTCTCCAGCGCATGCTGAAGATCCGCCTCAAAGGACTCCCGGTCGCTGGGAAAGCCATGGCCGGACCTGAGGGCGGCTCTGATGTCACCGATGGTCTTCAACGGCAGCGTCGCAGGTCCAGACGTCTCTGCGTACTGTGCGCTCACGATTGAGTACTCCTTGCTTCCGCCGGTCTAGGACGAGTGTCCTACAGCGGTACGTCTCCCGTCGCGGGAAGCGCCAAGAAAGGCCGGACCGCCACGTCCTGCTGCCTACAGTAATGGTCGAACCTATCGCGCAAGGTCAGGGTGACCTGAAGTAAGGGGCGGGCCATTTTGTGGAATTGTCGGCATCGGCTTGGGCGACATGTTGGAGTAGAAGGGCCGTGGGGTTTTGTATATCAACCGTGGCACCCTTTCCTAGCAGACGAGTATCGGTTGGTATGGAGGGATAGTCTATGCCCAGTAGTCTGCAGATGTGTTCGAGCTCAAGGTTCTCGTTTTCGTCGCCGAGAGTTCCGTGAAGGTAATCCCGCAGTCGTGAGCAGACGTCAAGCATGGCCGATCCACTGTCTGTTACGCGGTAAATCCCGCCCTGCAGGCTGTCGCTTGCAAGGAATCCAATGACGAAGAGCCGTTCAGTCTCAGCACGAAGCGCGTCCTTGCTTGTGGCCAGCACCTTGGCGGTGTGGCTGTGGTTTCTATAGCCGTGCTGCTTGACATGGGACAGGATGGCGATGGGTAGTCCGGGGCGCCGTGACGACGAAAAACGGGTCACATCTAGCGGGTTGAGACCTCCGAGAGCTACCTGCATGAGGAGGTCCTTCGTCATCTCCTCTTTCAGATAGCTGTAGGTTGATTCCTGGGCTTGCTCGTCGTCCGCATCAAAATCCGATGGCACCCAGAACACGCGCAAGCGAGACAAGCGGTCCCGCATCGGCGTATTGAGGAAGGACTGGGTTACCTCCGCAAGCCGAGTGCGGTTCCGGCTCTCATGGCGCGCGATGTACACGGCGGCAGCGATGTCCGGCTCATTGAGGAGCGTCCTGATGTCCTTGTCGATTCCATCCCCGCCGTGTTTCCACAGCGTTTGACCCGAAACCACCTTCGACCAGTCCTTCTTGAGGTCGCACGAGAAGTCAAATAGCTTGCGTTGCCCCTCTACGTACCCGAACAGCCGTGAGCGTGAGGCGTTCTCCATGATGCGTAGCGCAGCTTGTGTCAGGAACTCGTGTTCTGGTGAGGTGGGCACGGCGGCTCCATGAGGGTGGAAAGGTGGCTACTTGACCGCGTATCTCGTGTATCTGGTACCGTCCTGGTGGACGAGATCGATCCCTTCTGTGTGGAGAAGATCCAGCAAATCGTCCTGTGGCTTTTCGGGGAGAAGAACGGTCAGCTTGGGCTTGCCCGGCCTGATGTGCCTTACGTAATCCTTCAGTTGGCCTATCGCCGTGCGCACTTCCTCTCGACTGCTGTCACCCCTCACTGAATACAATTCGTGTGCGGTGGCGTCGTAGAGGTCGGTCTTGAGGATCGTTGTCGTGCCTGCGATCTTAATTTGGAATGCGAAAACTTCGTGTCGTTGCTTCGTCAGTTCCGCACGATACTTGTCCCGTAGGTCTGATTGGCGGAGGTCGGCTATAAGGCTCGGCTGGGCGGCACGCCGGCTCTCCGCTGCCCCTTTCCTCTTGGGGGCAACCATCTTGGGCTCGATCATCCTGCTTGTGACAACACCCGCAGAGACCCTATGCGCATCAGTGGTTTTGGCGCGTGTGACGACGTCCTCGGTGAGGCGCTCGCAATCTCCCTTGGGGCGCAGGCGGAAGACAATGATGCGACGCCGCTCACCTTCCTCGTCCTTTGCCTCGCGCACGGTGTAGGGCTGCTTCGAGTCCAGCTCAAATTCGCCAACATACCGTTGTTGTTTGGCGGAAGACTTAGAGTCCGGTACTTTACCCGCGGCCATAAAAACCCGTAGGGATCTTCCGGCTTCTGCGTGATAGAGGACCGCGGCGTTGCGAGAACCCCCCGTTCCCAGAAACGTTTGGTCTCTGACCTTGCCCTGTCCTGTGTACTCGAACACAGGGCCCCGCTCGTCTTCCTCTCCCAGCCAGCCGTCCTCGTAGCCGTACTGCTTGCCGCTGTCGTGATCTACGTAGATGAGGATGTTTGGGGTGTTGTCGGAGGGTTCGATGCCGGCCTGACGTCCTCCGCCGAACACCTTCTGCATCTCTTCGCGCGTCGTCAGCAGTCCGGGTCTGATCGAAGCTACGTCCATGTCTAGACGTTAGCCGAACGTTCTGATGTCAGGCGTGCTCAATTAGCTTGTAGCGATGGCCGCATACGACCACACGTCCGCCGGCAGGGGATGCTGAAGCCGCCATGTGATGGCCATCGGCTTGCTGCTCGTGTGGCCTTCGTAGGTGGCGGGCCCGAGGAGCACCCACGGCTGGGACTTGCCGATGTCGGTGTTCTTGTAGCGGCGCATGAACAGCAGGACATGGGTGCCTCGCTGGGCATGATGCTGGTAGCGCAGCCCGGTTGGCGAGGTCTCGGCGGTGGAGTTCTGTGACTCCCAGTGGAACAGGGTTGGGCTCAGTGCGTAGTCCTTGTACCGGATGGTGGGCGAGAAGTCCTTTTCGTTCTTCTCAAGGGTGATCAGCAGGGCGTCCGTCTGAAGCTCGTCGACCCACTGGACGCCCTGGGCGAAGGAGCGGGGCATCTGACCTCCGAAACGGGCTACCCCGAGTGCCGCCAGGATCTCGGACCGGTTATAGGCGCTGTGCACCTTCAGCGGAACGTGACTGTGATCGCCCTCCAGAGGGATCGGGAAGTGGTCCGCCTGATCGATGACGTACGACAACACTTGCCGCAGTTCATCCCGGAGTGCCTGCTGGGTCCGCAGTGATGCGAGACCTTCCTGGAAGCTGGTGAACCCGCCCGCGTTGTCCCAGAGGTTGAAGAAGAGCATGCGGGCGTACGCCTGATCTGTCGGGGGCAGCGACTCGTAGGGCGGTGCATCGTCGGCGAGCAGGCGGAGGTAGGCGTTCGCACGTTCGGAGTCATCGATGTGGAGGAAGGCGTGGACTCGCTTGAGTAGTGCGGACTCGCCAGAGGGCGAAGGGGAGTTCAGCAGGCCCGCTCTGCGGAGGACCGTGGTCCATGAGTTGTCGCTCTTGTACAGCTCCTTGATTTCCCGACGGCTCTCACGGAGATAGTCGGCAAGCCGGAGCGTGCGGTAAGCCTTGACCTCGGTTACCAAGGTCTTGACCGTGGCACCCAGTTGAGTCCGGATGTTGTCGAGGACGAGATCCTTCGCCTTGCCTTCCAGGATGATCTGACATCCGGAGGGCAGGAGTGGGAAGTCACGCTCGATGTGGTCGACGAGCCGGTTTCTAGAGAGGTTCGTCAGGGCGCGGAACTGCTCTTCGAAGCGGAACTCCGCTCGGTGCTGGCCGATGAAGTCGAGGACCGTGAGGACTGGCTTTGTCTGGGTGCGTCGCAGGCCGCGACCCAACTGCTGGAGAAAGATGGTGGCGCTGTTGGTGGGGCGCAGGAGAAGCAGCGTATCGACATCTGGGATGTCGAGCCCTTCATTGAACAAGTCAACGGAGAAGATGACCTGGAGCTTGCCATCACGCAACTCCGACAGGGCCTGGGCCCGTACTGCCGCAGGCGAGTCGCTGTCGAGTGCCGTGGCTTGGAAGCCGGCCTGCCGGAAGAAGTCGGCCATGAAGTGGGCGTGCGCCTTGGTCACACAGAACCCCAGCGCACGCATGGCTCCTGGCTGAGAAACCTTGTCGCAGATCTGCTTGACCACGATACGAGCTCGGGCATGGTTGCCGGTATAGAGATCGCCGAGTTCCTGGTTCGCGTAGGTGCCCTTCTGCCAGCCGAGGTTCGTCAAGTCCGTGCCGTCGGGAATGCCAAAGTAGTGGAAGGGGCACAACAGATCGTTCTCAAGGGCTTCCCAGAGCCGCATCTCTGCTGCGATGCGGCCGTCGAAGAACTCATCCTGCACATTGAGACCGTCCATACGCTCGGGAGTCGCAGTCAGGCCGAGTAGTTCTTTCGGCTTGAAGTGATCGATGACTCGGCGGTAGGTGGTGGCCGTAGCGTGATGGAACTCGTCGATGACGATGATGTCGAAGTGGTCGGGAGCCATTTGTTCTAGCCGCTGGATGTTCAATGACTGCACGCTGGCGAAGACATGGTTCCCAGCACGCGGGTCTTCCCCGCCGTAGAGCAACTCACCGAACGAAGCGTCATCCAGTACCTCTTGGTACGTGCGTAGGGACTGCTTGAGGATCTCCTTGCGATGGGCGACGAAAAGCAGCCTTGGCCGACCACCCTCGAACTTCTCCCTCAGGTTTCGGTAGTCCAGAGCAGCCATCACCGTCTTGCCGGTGCCAGTGGCCGCGACCAGAAGGTTGCGGCTTCGCCCGCGGATCTCACGCTCGATCCGCAAGCGCTCAAGCATGTCCTGCTGGTATGGGAAGGGCCGTACTTCCAGTCCCGACAGGCTGATCCTCAGATCAGCAGCGGACGCGGTGCCGCCCGCCTGGGCCAAGGCGGAGTCGAGACGTTCACCGTGCTGATCCGGGTCGTACGTCTCGAAGGCGGAGTCGTTCCAATAGGCATCGAAGGTTGCTTCGAACTTGTCGAGCACCGCAGGGGTGGCAACGGACGACAGGCGTACGTTCCATTCCAGGCCGTCCAGCAGTGCAGCCTTCGAGAGATTGGAGCTCCCGACGTATGCGGTATCGAAGCCACTGCTGCGTCTGAACAGCCAAGCCTTGGCGTGCAGTCGAGTGGATCGGATCTCGTAGTTGACTTTTACCGTGGCGCCAAAGTCGTGGACGAGACGGTCGAGTGCATGGCGGTCGGTGGCGCCGATGTACGTCGTCGTGATGACCCGGATCGGTACACCTCGTTCCTTGGCGGCGCGCAAGGAGTCTTCCAAGACACGAATGCCGTACCACTTCACGAACGCGCACAGCAGGTCGATACGGTCTGCGGTAGCGAGTTCCGCCCTGAGCTCGGTGCCGAGGTTGAGATCGTCGGGGGAGTTGGTGATGAGTGACGTCTCCGACAGGGGCGTGAGGGGACGCACGGCGTACACGCCCGGAGCCTCCTGCTGGGCGAGGGCCAGGAGTTGCCGTGGTCCTTCCACGATGGTGCTTACGGCTTCGGCCCCGGCCGGACCAGACGCGCCGTTGGTCAGGGAGGCGAGGATGTGGTTCGCGGTCTCCACTCGATCCGCGGGCGGAATCTCGCGCAACCTTCGCGCGACAGCTTCACCCACGTAGCGAGCCAGCACATGCGGCGAAGATTCCGGGCTGACCTCGGCTTCGATGGCTTTCCAACCGGCGGCTTCAAAGCGCTTCAGCTCGCCGTGTACGTCGCGGGTAATCAGTTGTTCGTAGACACCGGCGACCGGTCTTGACGCATCCTCTGGCTGTGCTGCTTGCTGTGCCACGACTGCTTCCTTGACCCCTTGTGGTTTGTGCGCACGGTCGCCCGTGCGATGTGGGATCTGTTCTAACAGCAGTCACTGGGCTCCTTTAGTGCGGCCGCACAGGTGTTCTGTGGTCTGTTTCTCAAGTTGTCGGCTTGCCGTGGCAGTCCTCGTACGGTTGTGCCGTTCCGCACCAGCAAGCCGTTCCCCGTTCCGGTGGCCAAGCCGTCGCCCTTCCCCTCGCTGCCAGGGTCGTTGCGTACTGGGGGAGCAGCTCCACCTCCGTCGGGGAGGACGCCTCCGATGCCGCGAAGGCCTCGTATGAGGGGACCGTGCCGGTGACGATGCCCAGGTTGGCCGTGCCCGAGGAGGACAGTTCGCGCAGGGAGGACTCTATGGTCGTCAGGTGCTGCTCCCGGGACGGGTACTCGGTCGCCAGGGACGGGTAGGCGGACAGCAGTTCGTCCAGTTCCGTGGCCGGCCAGTGCAGGACCGCCACCGGGAACGGGCGGGACAGGGCCTCGCGGTGGGCGCCGAGTTCCGCGCGGAGGCGGGAGATCTCGGCCTCCAGCTCCGCCGGGTTGTCCGAGCCGAGGGACCACACGCGTTTGGGGTCGTGGAGTTCGTCCAGGGACACCGAGGAGGAGTGGAGGGTGTCGGCCAGGGTGTCCCAGTCGTCGTGGGCCGCGCCCAGCATCCGGCGGACGCGGTGGCGGCCGAAGAGGAGGGGGTGCGTGGCGTACGGGGGCTCCGGGACGTCCGTCAGGAGCAGCGTCGCGCCCTGCGTGAACGCGTCGTGTGCCGCTTCCAGCTCGTCGTGGGATTCGAGGGCCTCGGCCACGATCACCCAGGGCGCCGGGTCCCGGGGAGCGGCGGTGCGGACCCCCTCGATGATCGCGCGGGCCTCCGCCTCGTGGCCGTACTCCCAGAGGTTGGCCGCCTTCAGGGCCCGCACCAGGTGGGGGGCCTCCAAGGGGTCCGGGGCGGACAGCAGGCGGTCGTAGAGCGCGGTCGCGGCGGGGCGGTCGCCGGCGAGTTCCAGATGGGCCGCGGCCTGGAGGAGCAGGGCCTCGGCGTCCTCGGGATAGCGGCCGGCGGTCCGTTCCAGGCGTGCCGCTTCGGCGGTGTGGTCGACGTTCTCGGCAGGCGTGTCGGGGCGCATGGGGGACACCGTACTGCCGATGGCCGACAGGGCGGACGGCGGTCAGGGTGACCGGTGGGGCAGGTCTTCGCCTCTTCGTGCGGCTCGGGCTCCGGTGCCGTGTCGTCCCGTAGTGGGGCGTGGGGAGTTGGGACGCGGCTCTGGTGAGTTGGCGGCCCTGCGCCTATCGTGCCGGCTGCGTGGGCGGCTTCGGGCGAAGGGGCGGTGGGGAGGCGTACGGCGTATGCGGGCTTCCGGTGTGCGCGGGGTGCCCGTCGTGGCGAACGGCACGCGGCGGCGGCGTGCCCGGCGCCGGCGGGTGATGTGGGCCGGGGGCGAGGCCCTGGTGACCGTCGGGGCCGTCCTGCTGCTGCTCGTCGCGCACCAGTTGTGGTGGACGAACCGGGAGGCCAGGCAGGGAGCCGAGCGGAAGGTGGCGGCGCTGGAAAGGGAATGGGACGCCGCCGACCCCGACACCGCAGCCCCCGGTCCCGCCGACGCCGGTACGGTCCCGGCAGCGCCGCCCTCCCCGTCGGCGGGCCCGCCGGGCGCCACGGCCCGGCAGCGGTCGTACCCCGCCACCGGTCCGTCCCGGACCGGCCACTCCCGTGCGTACGCCGTGCTGACCGTCCCCCGGCTGGGGCTTCGCGTGCCGGTCGCGGAGGGCGTCGGGAAGCGGGACGTGCTCGACAAGGGGTACGCCGGTCATTACCCCGGCACCCAACAGCCGGGCCGGGCAGGGAACTTCGCGCTCGCCGGGCACCGGAACACGCACGGAGAGCCCTTCCGGTACCTGCCTCGGCTGCGGGCGGGGGACACGATCCGGGTGGAGACGAGGACGGCGACGTACACGTACGCCGTCGACCAGATCCTCCCGCGGACGTCGGCCCGTGACTCCGGTGTCCTCCGCCCTGTGCCGCGCTCGGCCGTACGACCCGCCTACGGCTACACGGACCCCGGCTACTACCTCACCCTGACCACCTGCACCCCGGAGTTCACGTCCCGGTACCGGCTGGTGGTGTGGGGGAAGCTGCTGTCGATGCGACCGCGGTCCCGGTGACCGCGGCGGGGCTCCGGTCAGCCCCGCTCCCGCAGGACGAGCACGCTCGCCGCGCCCGTCACCCCCAGGCCGGCCGACACCGCCATCGCCACGTCCGCTCCATGGGACAGACCCGCTCCGGAGGACGTGGCCAGGGCGATGGTCAGGGCCACGCCCGCGCAGGACCCGATGTAGCGGAACGTCTGCTGGGCGCCCGACCCCATCGCCGCCCGCTCGATCGGTACCGACTCCACCGCCAGCAGCGGCAGCGCCGCGTTCAGCAGGCCGCTGCCCACCCCGCTGAGCACGAGTCCCGGCAGCAGCCGGACCCAGGAGTCCGCGGCCACCGCGCCCAGCATCGTCAGCGCGCCGACCGTGTGGAGCAGGAAACCGACCGCCAGCTGGCCGCGCGGCGGCACGCGCCCGGCGAGGCGCTTCGCCTGGAGCGCCACCGCGAAGGACAGCCCGGACCAGAGCAGGAGCAGCCATGCCGTGTCCATCGGTGACAGGCGCAGGGTCTGCTGCAACAGCGCCGGGAGATAGCTGAACAGGCCGATCACCGCCAGACCCGTGAACAGGCCGCCGGCCGAGGACGCGAGGAAGCGGGGGCTGCGCAGCAGGCCGAGGTCGATCATCGGGGTGCGTACCCGCCGCTCCACGACCGTGAAGACCGCCACCAGTACCACGGTCGCCGCCAGCAGCAGTCCGACCGGTGCCCGCAGCCAGCCGTCCCGGCCCAGGGTGAGTGCCGCGACCAGGGCGACCAGCGCCAGTCCGAAGGCGGTGGCCCCGGCGGCGTCCGGCCGGCCGCCCCGCGGCGAGCGCGACTCGGACAGCACGCGCACGCCAAGACCCGCGACCAGCAGGGCCGCCGCGCCCAGGACGGCGTAGCCCACCCGCCAGCCGGGCAGCGCGCCGGCGACCAGCGGGCCGGCCGCGATGCCGCCGCTCACGAACGCGCCCCACACGCCGGTCGCGTGCAGCCGCCCCCGCGGGCTCGGGAACGCCGCCACCAGCAGGCCCAGGCCGCTCGCCAGGAGCGCCGCGCTCGCCGCGCCCTGGGCGACGCGGGCCAGGGTGAAGGCCCAGGTCGACGTCGCGAGCCCGCCGAGGGCCGTGGTGATGCCGAGTGCCAGCGTGCCGGCGAGGAAGACCCGGCGGCGGCCGTGGTCGTCGGCGAGGCTGCCGGCCACCAGGAGCAGTGCGGCGAGGCCCAGCGGGGCGCCGTTGAGGAGCCACGCCTGGGCGGAGAGCGGGGTGTGCAGGGCTGCCGCGGTGTCCGGCAGCGTGACCATCGGGGCCGTGTACGTCATCAGGGCCACCGCGGTCGCGGCGCTGGTCAGGGCCAGGGTGGCGGTGGGCCGGGGTGGCGGGGGCGACTCCCGGGAGCGCGTGGCGTGCGCGGTGTGTGGTGTGTGCGGTGCGCTCCGGGGGACCGTGCCCCTAAGGGTTCTTTCATTGAACCTAGGCATGTGCGGTACCGTAACACCATCGGTTCGTTCATTGAACCAAGAGGTCGGAAAGTGGCTAAGGTGGTCCCCATGGCACTGGGCAAGGACTACGCGACACAGGAGTGCTCGATCGCCCGCGCGCTGGAGGTGGTCGGCGAACGCTGGACGCTCCTCGTCGTCCGCGACGCGATCTACGGCGTCCGGCGCTACAACGACTTCCTCGTCCACCTCGGCATCCCGCGCGCCGTCCTGTCGGCCCGGCTCAAGGCGCTGACCGAGGAGGGCATCCTCGACCGGCGCCGCTACCAGGAGTCGCCGCCGCGGGACGAGTACGTCGTCACCGAGCGCGGGATCGCGCTGTGGCCCGCGCTGCGGGCACTCGCCGTGTGGGGACGCGAGCACTTCATGGACCGGCAGTTGCGCGCGTTCCGGCACGTGGACTGCGGTACGGAACTCGGGCCGTACGGCGAATGCCCTGCCTGCGGAACCGTCGTGCCCGTCGGGGACGTTGTCCTCGTGCCGGGTCCCGGGCTCGATCCCGAACCGGCCGACCCGGTCAGCCGGGCGCTCCTGAGGCCGAAGCGGCTGCTGGAGCCCCTCGTGACCGAGTCCGCCCCCACGGGGGAATCCGTACAACCCGTATGACGGGGACCTCGTACAGGGGATCCTGTACAGGTCCTGTACAACGGACGGCACGGCAGAGCCCGGTACGACCGACAGCACGGCACGCACCGGCGCGCGAGGGGAGGGGCGATCGATGGTCCGCAGCTGGTCCGCCCTGCGTCCCGCCGCCCTCCTCCTGCTTCTGCTGCTCGAAGTCGCCCTGCTCGACACCGGCGCCCTGTCCGCCACGGTCGCACTCGCGGCGACCGCCGCCGCGGCGTCCGCGCTCGCCGTCTGCTCCCTGATCGCCGCCCGCTGCGCCCCGGCCGTACCACCCACCCGGGTCCGTACGGCCATCCGTGACCGGGCCCGCCGCACGGCCTTCCTGCCCCAGCGGGACCCCGACGCCTCGGGCCGGCCGCGGCCCAGGGCACCCGGGTGCGCCCTCCCGGCGACCACCGCGTAGGGCTCACCCGGACACATACGTGACCCCGCGCGGGTCGTCATGCCGCCACGCACATCCGTCTCCCGGCACGACGAGACCCCACGGAGGGCTCACCCATGTCCGTTTTCGCCGGCCTTGTCGAGCAGCTCGCCGAGCTGCTCCAGCCGCTCTTCCACGCCTCCGCGGCCGCCGCCGCGATCGTCCTGTTCACCGCGCTCGTCCGGCTGCTGGTGCATCCGCTGTCCCGGGCGGCGGCGCGCGGGCAGCGGGCCCGGGCCGCGCTCCGGCCCAGGATCGCCGAGCTGCGCACGAAGCACGGGAAGGACCCGCAGAAGTTCCAGCAGGCCGTGCTGGAACTGCACGCCGAGGAGAAGGTGTCGCCGCTGTCCGGCTGTCTGCCCGGCCTGTTGCAGCTGCCCGCCTTCTTCCTCCTCTACCACCTGTTCTCCAGTTCGACGATCGGCGGAGAGCCCAACGGGCTGCTCACGCACGAGCTGTTCGCCGCGCCGCTCGGCGGACGGTGGGCGGACGCCCTCTCCCAGGGTGGCGTGTTCGGCGCGGCGGGCACCGTCTACCTCGGCCTGTTCGCCGTCGTCGCCGCCGTCGCGACCTTCACCTGCGTGCGGACCAAGCGGATGACGGCGGCCGACGCGCCGGTGCCGGCCGGGGACGGACAGGTCCCCGGGCTCGCGGCGGTCGGCCGGGTCATGCCGTTCATGTCGTACGCCACGCTGCTGACCGTGGCCGTGGTGCCGCTGGCCGCCGCGCTGTACGTGGTCACCAGCACGACATGGAGCGCCGTCGAACGGGCCGTGCTCCACCGGTGAGCGCGGCCGGCCGGTCCCAGCGCCGATGACGGTCCACCACGTGAACCGGGTGTTGCGGACGGGACGATGACCTTGGAGGATCGACCGGTCCTCCGATGGCTGCACCCATCGGCCGGGGCGCCCGCGATCGAGGGAGATGGTGACCATGAAGCTGCTGCGAATCGGTACGGCGGGGGCGGAGCGACCCGCGCTGCTGGACGCCGAGGGGACCCTGCGGGACCTGTCGGGGCTCGTCGACGACATCGACGGGGCGCTGCTCGCCGACGAGGCCGCGCTCGGCCGGGTCCGGGCCGCCGCGGCGGCCGGGGACCTGCCCGTGCTGGACGCGGCCGGGCTGCGGATCGGGCCGCCGCTCGCGCGGATCGGGAAGATCGTCTGCATCGGCCTCAACTACCACGACCACGCCCGCGAGACGGGGGCCGAGCCGCCCGCCGAGCCCGTCATCTTCTTCAAGGCCGCGGACACGGTGGTCGGTCCGAACGACACGGTGCTCGTGCCGCGCGACTCGGTGAAGACCGACTGGGAGGTGGAGTTGGCCGTCGTCATCGGGCGTACGGCCCGCTACCTGGAGTCGGCGGACGAGGCGCTCGCGCATGTCGCCGGGTACGCGGTGGCGCACGACGTGTCCGAGCGGGAGTTCCAGATCGAGCGCGGCGGGACCTGGGACAAGGGCAAGAACTGCGAGACGTTCAATCCGCTGGGGCCGTGGCTGGTGACGGCGGACGAGGTGCCGGATCCGCAGAACCTGTCGCTGCGGCTGTGGGTCAACGGCGAGCTGAAGCAGGACGGGACCACCGCCGAGCAGATCTTCCCGGTCGCGGAGGTCGTGCGGTACGTCAGCCGGTTCATGACGCTCTACCCCGGTGATGTCATCAATACCGGTACGCCCGCGGGGGTGGCGCTGGGGCAGCCCGAGCCGAAGCCGTATCTGCGGGCCGGGGATGTCGTCGAGCTGGAGATCGAGGGGTTGGGGCGGCAGCGGCAGGGCCTCGAATCGGCGTGACCGCTCCGCTGGGGTTCGGGGGAACGGGGGGTGGGGGAACTGGGGTTGTTCGGGTGCGGGGCGGTGGGGGCTGGTCGCGCAGTTCCCCGCGCCCCTAGGGGGGTGGGGGGAACTGGTGGTTTTTGGGTGCGGGTTGGTTGTGGTTGATCGCGCAGTTCCCCGCGCCCCTAGGGGGGTGGGGGGACTCGTGGTTTTTTGGGTGCGGGTTGTCTGTGGCTGGTCGCGCAGTTCCCCGCGCCCCTTTGGGGCGGTTCCTCGCGCCCCTTGAGTTCAGTTCAGTAGGGCGGCGAGGGTGTGCCAGGACTTGTGGGGGAGGGTGTCGCGGGGGGAGGCGTCCACCACCTGGAGGGCCACGTGGTCGGCGCCCGCTTCGTGGAAGGCGTGGATGCGCTCCCGGATCCGGGACGCGTCGCCCCAGGCGAACAGCGCGTCGATCAGCCGGTCGCTGCCGCCGTCCGACAGGTCGTCCTCGGTGAAGCCGAGCCGCAGGAAGCTGTTGGTGTAGTTGGGCAGCGTGAGGTACGGGGCGAGGCTGGACCGGGCCAGCGCGCGGGCACGGTCCGGGTCGGTCTCCAGGACGACCTTGAACTCCGGTGCCAGCAGGGGCTCTTCGCCCAGGATCCGGCGGGCGCGCGCGGTGTGCTCGGGGGTGACCAGATAGGGGATGGCGCCCGCCGCCCGGTCGCGGGTCAGCTCCAGGTTCTTCGGACCGAGCGCGGCCAGGACCCGGCGCCCTGCGGGTACCCCGGCCGCGTCCAGTGCGTCCAGATAGGCGACCAGGGCCGCGTACGGGCGGCGGTACTGCTCGGCCATCTTGGCGTGGCTCACCCCGAGGCCGAGCAGGAAGCGGCCCGGGTGCGCCGACTCCACCTCGGCGAAGCCCGCGGCGCTCGCCTCGGCGTCGTAGTCCCAGATGCTCTGGATGCTGGTGCCGACGGTGAGCCGGGAGGTGGCCGCGAGCAGCGGCAGGGCGTGCCGGGGGGCGCTGTTGCCGCCCAGCCAGACCGCGCCGAACCCGAGTTGCTCCAGTTCGGCGGCGGCCTCGGCGAGTTGGGGGCGCCGGTCCGGATCCTCCGAGCGGAGTCCCACGCTCCAGATGCCGTACCGGCCGACCTTTTCCTTCAGGGCGGTGCTCATGGTTCCGTTCCCTCCGGGTGGGTGTCCTTCGATGATCGCTGACTGGTACGACGATTCAACCGGAGGGAGCCTCGGGATAGTCCTCTGGCGGGCTAATCCCCCAGGAACTGCTCCAGGGCCTCGACCACCAGACGGTGGTCCTGGAGCTGTGGCAGGCCGGAGACGGTGACCGCGCCGATCACGCCCACGTCCGCGACGTTGATCGGGAACGAGCCGCCGTGGGCCGCGTACACGTCCGGGTCGAGCCGGGAGGACTCCTCGAACGTCGTGCCCTTGGCCCGGCAGCGGGCGCCGACCAGGTAGGACGAGGCGCCGTAGCGCTCCACGACACGGCGTTTGCGGGCGATCCAGGCGTCGTTGTCCGGGGTGGCCCCGGGCAGCGCCGCGTGGAAGAGCTGCTGGCCCGCGCGGTGGATGTCGATGGCCACCGGGGCCTGCCGCTCGCGGGCCAGCTCCACCAGGAGCGAGCCGAGGGTCCAGGCGTCGTCGCAGGTGAACCGGCGGAAGATCAGCCGGCGTTCCTGTGCCTCCAGCTCCTCGACGCTCGGGGTCAGCTCGGGCGTGGACCGCGGGGTGATCTGCGGGTGGTGGCTCACAGTGTCACCGCCACGCCGTCGCGGGCGGAGCGGCGGGCCGCCTCCAGCACGTCGAGGGTGTCGGCCGCCGCCGACGCGGTGACCGGGTTGGGTCCGGCGCCGGTGACGGCGTCGGCCACCGCGGCGTAGTACGCCGGATAGTCGCCGGGCAGGGTGGGTACGGGGGTGCCGCCGCCGGTCAGCGGTGACTCGCCGGAGCCGAGGCGGCCCCACAGGGACTCGGGCTCGGCGCCCCAGCCGGACCCGGGCCGCCGCCCCTCGCGCAGGGCCGCCTCCTGCGGGTCGAGGCCGTGCTTCACATAGCCGGCGCGCGAGCCGAGCACCCGGAAGCGCGGGCCGAGCTGAGCGGCTGTCGCGGACACGTACAGATGGGAGCGGACGCCGCCGGCGTGGGTGATCGCGATGAAGGTGTCGTCGTCGGTCTCGGCGCCCGGGCGGCGGATGTCCGACTCGGCGTACACCCGGGTGGCCGGGCCGAACAGGACCAGGGCCTGGTCGACGACATGGCTGCCGAGGTCGTAGAGCAGGCCTCCGATCTCTGTGGGGTCGCCGGACTCGCGCCAGCCCCCCTTGAGCTGCGGACGCCAGCGCTCGAAGCGGGACTCGAACCGCCAGACGTCGCCCAGCGCGCCCTCGGCCAGCAGCTTGCGCAGGGTCAGGAAGTCGTTGTCCCAGCGGCGGTTCTGGAAGACCGACAGCAGCAGGCCGCGCCGCTCGGCGAGGGCGGCCAGCTCCCGTGCCTCGGCGGCCGTGCCGGCGAGCGGCTTGTCCACCACGACCGGCAGGCCCGTCTCCAGGGCGGCGGCGGCCAGCGGGACGTGCGTCTTGTTCGGCGACGCGATGACGATCAGGTCGAGTTCGCCCGCGCGGCCGAACAGCTCGTCGGGGCGGGCGGCGAGCCGGACGTCCGGGAACTCGGTGCGGGCCTGCTCCTGCCGCTCGGGGTTCGCGGTGACCACCGTGTCGAGGGTGAGGCCCTCGGTGGCGGCGATCAGCGGGGCGTGGAAGACGGAGCCCGCCAGGCCGTAGCCGATCAGGCCCACACGGAGGGAGGTGCCAGTCGTGCCAGTTGTCATACGCCCACTTTCGCAACGCTGTTGCCAAAGTGCAAGTGTCGGCGAGAATGGGGGCGTGAGCAGGGCGGACGGGGCGAACCGGGAGGACGGCGCGGTGGCGGGCATCAGGAGTGCGGCGGCGGGGACGGCCACCGGCGGGGCCGGCGCCAACCTGCTCGCCCTGCGCAGCCACAACACCGCGCTCGTGCTCGATCTGCTGCGCACGGCCGGGAGCGACGGGATCAGCCGCCTTGAGCTGGCCGAGCGCACCGGGCTGACCCCGCAGGCGGTCAGCAAGATCACCGGCCGGCTGCGCGAGGAGGGGCTCGCCGCGGAGGCGGGGCGGCGCGCGTCGACCGGCGGGAAGCCACGCACGGTGCTGCGGCTGGTGCCGGGCGCCGGACACGCGGTGGGGGTGCATCTGGACCGGGACGAGGCGCGGGTGGTGCTCTGCGACCTCGCCGGGACGGTGCTGGCCGAGGCGCGGTCCGCGCTGCATCTGGGGGCCGGGGCGGACGCGGTGGTCGAGCGGACCGCCCGGCAGGTCGAGGAGCTGCTGCCCGGGGCGCGGGGTGCGCTGCTCGGCGTCGGGGTCGCGCTGCCCGGCCCGCTGGATCATGCGCGGGGCGTGCTGCACCGGGTGACCGGGTTCCCCGAGTGGGACGGATTCCCGCTGCGGGACGCGCTCGCGCGGCGGCTCGGTCGGCCCGTGGTGGTCGACAAGGACACGAACGCGGCGGCCCTCGGCCTGGCCGTGGCAGGCGAGGGCGGCTCGTTCGCGTATCTGCACCTCGGTACGGGGCTCGGCGCGGGGCTGGTGATCGGCGGGAGCGTGCACCGCGGGGCGCGGACCGGGGCCGGGGAGTTCGGCCACCAGGTCATCCGGCTGGACGGGCCGGTGTGCGGGTGCGGCGACCGGGGCTGTATCGAGGCGCTGTGCCTGGCGGCCGTGGCCCGCGGCGATCTGGCGGCGGCGGCGCGCGTGCTGGGCACGGGGGCGGCCAATCTGGTGGGGCTGCTGGACATCGACCTGGTGCTGCTGGGGGGCCGGACCGTGGCGGCGGCGCCGGGGGAGTTCGTACGGGGGGTGGCGGCCGTGCTGGCGGAGCGCGCCCGGCGCAAGGGGACGCCCGGCGACCCGATCCCGGTCCGGCTCGCGGCCGGCGGGAGCCGGGGAGTCGCGCAGGGCGCGGCGCAGCTGATGCTGGCGCCGCTGTTCGGACGACGGGACGGCTGACGCCGGCCGGGGTGTCAGGGCGTCAGGACCCTCGGGGCGGCCGAGGCCGGCGGCGAGCGCCCCCCCCCGCATGCGGCGGCAGACGGCGCGGGATCCGTGCTGGGCCGGGTGGACGGATGTGCGGCGCCGTACGAGTGCCCGTTGCGGGGCGGTGCCGTCCCGGCTCGTCCGGCGTCCGGCACGGTCATGTGGTCATGCGACTGTGTCCGTTCCTCTCCCCGGCCCGCTCCCTGCCCCTCTGCCTCGTCGCAGCCGCCGTCCTCGTCCTCG
Organism: Streptomyces shenzhenensis; assembly: GCF_003688995.1. Lineage (GTDB taxonomy): Bacteria > Actinomycetota > Actinomycetes > Streptomycetales > Streptomycetaceae > Streptomyces > Streptomyces shenzhenensis_A. The sequence continues at coordinate 25,517 of NZ_PENI01000004.1, forward strand.
GTGCGCCGGCTCCCGCGCGGGGCGACCCCGCCCCCGGCTGTGCCGGCCCGGACGACCGGGAGTTCCCGCTGACCACCCGGATCCGCGGGGGACCCGACTCCTACGTCGCCGGGGGCCCGTCCGGCAGCTGGTATCTCGACCTCACCAACACCACTCGCCTCACCTGTGCCGACATCCACCCGGTCGTCGTGCTCGTCGACGACAAGCACACCCTCAAGTCCTCCCCGCCCCGGATGGAGTTCGCCGACGGCCCGCGGCTGCGCCCCGTGCGCTTCGAGACCACCGACGAGGACGAGCTGATCGGTGTCTTCGAGGGGGACGGCTTCAACGGGTTCACCGTGGCGCCCGGCGCGACCGTCACCGTGCGGGTCGGGCTCTCGGTCACCGCGGACACCGAGCCCGGGACGGTCGTCGCCAACACCGCCGTCGTCCAGCGGCGCGGCGCGGACGGCGACTGGGTGGGGCAGTCGAACGACTACCGGTTCACGGTCACGGCCGGCCGGACGCCGCGCCCGGGGGAGAGCGGAGGCGACCGGGGCACCGGGTCGCCCAGCGCTGCGGCCACGGCGCACGCCGAGGCGGGGGAGGCGCCCGAGGATCCGTCCGGCACCGGTCCGGGTGTCGTCGCGTACTCCGCGGCGGTCGGGCTCGTCCTGTTCGCCGCCGGCGGAGCGGTGGTCCTCGGGGTGCGCCGGCGCCGTTGATCCCGTACCCGCCGTTGATCCCGTACGCGGGGTCCCCGCCCCTGGGCGCCACCCCCGTCTGCGACGATCCCCGCGTGGACTACCCGAACGACCAGGCCCCCGGCGCCCCCGTCCGCTCCGGCATCCCCGAGCACGGGCGCATCCCCAAGTACTACGCGGTGAAGGCGCGGATCGCCGTGCTCGTGGAGGAACTCGGGGAGGGCGGTCTCATCCCCACCGAGCGGGATCTCGCCGACCGGTTCGAGGTCGCCCGCGAGACCGTGCGGCAGGCGGTGCGCGAACTGGTGCTCGAGGGCCGGCTGCGGAGGCAGGGGCGGGGGACCGTCGTCGCCGGGCCCAAGCTGGCGCAGCCGCTCTCCCTCGCCAGCTACACCGAGGGCGTACGGCGGCAGGGGCGCACCCCGGGCCGTACGCTCGTCGCCCTCGACCGTTTCCCCTGCCCCGACGCGCTCGCCGCCGAGACCGGACTCACCCGCGGCGAGCCCGTGTGGCACCTGGAGCGCGTCCTGCTCGCGGACGACGAGCGGGTCGGCCTGGAGAGCACGTACCTCGCCGTCTCGCGCGCGCCGCACCTGGACACCGACTTCGAGCCCGACTCCTCCTTCTACGCCTACCTCCGCGACCGGGGCATCGTGTTCGGCGACGCCGACGAGCGGATCGAGACCGTGCTGGCCACCCCGCGCGAGGCCCTGCTCGTCGGCACCCCGCCGGCGCTGCCGATGCTGCTGATCCACCGGGTGTCCCGGGACGGTGCGGGGCGCCCCCTGGAGCGGGTGCGGAGCCTCTACCGCGGGGACCGGTTCTCCTTCACCGCGCGTCTGAAGGGCTGACAGGGCAGCCGTCGCACCCGCCATCGGAATCACGAAGTGATAACGGGTCTGGTCCAAATGTGATGGGTCGTTCACGCCCTCGCCGGCGGCCGGACCTTTCCGGTTCTCCGTTCGCCGGGAGCGTTGCCGCCGTGAGAGTGACAGTCGTGGGAGCAGGCGTGGTGGGCACCATGCACGCCTGGCAAGCAGTGGAACGCGGCCACACGGTCGTGCAGATCGAGCGTGAGGCCGAGGCGCGCGGCGCCTCATTGCGCAACTTCGGGCAGATCTGGGTGAGCGGGCGCGCGGGCGGGGAGGAACTCGACACCGCCCTGCGCGCACGGGAGTTGTGGCAGCGGATGGGGGAGCGGGTGCCCGCGCTGGGCTTCCGCGCCAACGGCTCGCTCACACCGGTGCGCGGCGCCCTCGAACGCGCGGTCGCCGAGGCCGCCCTGGCCCGCCCGGACGCCGCCGCCCGCGGCTACCAGCTGCTGACCGCCGGTGAGGCGCGTGCCCTCAACCCCGCCCTCCGGGGCGACTTCGACGCGGCCCTGTACTGCGAGCGCGACGCGGCCGTCGAGCCGCGCACCGCCCAACTCGCCCTGCGCGCCGAGCTGTCGAAGTCCCCGAACTACACCTTCCTGCCGGGCCGCGAGGTGCGCGAGGTGGTCAGCGCCGGGGCCGTACGGGACGACCACGGCGACCTGCACACCGCGGACACGGTCGTCCTGTGCACCGGCGCCTGGCTGGGCGGGCTCGTGCGCGAGCTGGCCGGACCCGGGCTGCCCGTGCGCCGGGTACGGCTGCAGATGATGCAGACCGACCCGCTGGGCGAGCCGCTCACCACCTCGGTCGCGGACGCCGACAGCTTCCGGTACTACCCGGCGTACGCCTCCTCGGCCCTGGACGAACTCAACGCCCGGCAGCCGCAGTCCGAGACGGCCGCCGCGCACCGGATGCAGCTGCTCATGGTGCAGCGCGCCGACGGCGGCCTGACCATCGGTGACACCCATGCGTACGAGCAGCCCTTCGATTTCGACACCGTCGAGGATCCCTACGACCACCTCAGGGCCGTCGTCGAGTCCTTCCTCGGCCGCCCGCTGCCGCGGATCCGGCGCCGCTGGGCCGGGGTGTACGCGCAGTGCACCGACCCGAGCCGGGTCGTGCACCGGCAGCAGCTGCGCGACGGCGTGTGGCTGGTGACCGGGCCCGGCGGGCGCGGCATGACCTGCTCGCCCGCGACAGCCGAGACGACCGCCGACGAACTGGGCTGGTGAGACAGGTGCCTCCGCGGAACACACAGACTCCGCAGACCGCCGACATCCGTCTTGTCGTGCTGGACATGGCCGGCACCACCGTCGCCGACGACGGCCTGGTCGAGCTGGCCTTCGAGTCGGCCGCGCGCGACCTGGGCATCGAGCCCGGCTCCGCCGGCCACGCCGAGAAACTCGGCCACGTCCGCGCCACCATGGGCGAGTCCAAGATCTCCGTCTTCCGGCATCTGTTCGGCGACGAGCACCTGGCCCGGCGCGCGAACGCCGCCTTCGAGCAGGCGTACGGCGAACTCGTCGGCGCGGGCCGTGTCGCCCCGGTGCCCGGCGCCCGCGAGGCGATCGAGCGACTGCGCGCGGACGGCCGGACCGTCGTCCTGACCACGGGCTTCGCCCGGGTCACCCAGGACGCCCTCCTGGCCGCCCTCGGCTGGCGCGACCTCGTGCCGCTGACCCTGTGCCCGGCCGACACCGGCGGGCGCGGACGGCCGTACCCGGACCTGGTGCTGGAGGCGTTCGTCCGCACCAAGGCCGCCGCCGACGTACGCCAGGTCGCTGTCGTCGGCGACACCTCCTACGACGTGCTGAGCGGGGTGCGGGCCGGGGCGGGCCTGGTGGCCGGGGTGCGCACCGGGGCGCACGGCGACCGGAAGTTCCGGGCGGCAGGGGCGACGCACGTCCTCGACTCGGTGGCCGCACTGCCCGCCCTGCTCATGGGCGCCCGGTGAGGTGACGGCGCTGCTCGGGCGGGTGTGCCCCGGCGACCGGGGCGTCACAGGGCGGCGTACGCGCGCCGCTGTCCATGCCCGACGCCCGGCTGCGCTCCGGCAGGCCCACCGAACTCGCCCGGCCGCACCGGGAGTTGCCGGGCGCCGCGCCCTGGCGGACCTGCGCGAGCCGCCGGCCCACGGCGGCCCCGTCACATGAGGAGCTTCGTCGGGTGCGGGCGGTTCGGGCCCGGCCACACAGCTGCCCGTGCCCCTTCGCGTGGGCTGCTGTGCCGCCGGTCGCGCTGCTCGGACGCCGCCGCGGACGGTTGACGGCGCACCACCCGTTCGGCGGAGCGCTTACGCTGGGGGGCGTCGGTACGCCGTGGTTCCGGCGCCCCAGCCCCTGACCGTACGCATGCCAGGAGACCGAAGCACATGGCAGACCGCAGGCTCATCGAGTCCTGGCTCACCGACATGGACGGTGTGCTGATCCACGAGGGCGTGCCGATCCCCGGCGCCGACGCCTTTCTGAAGAAACTGCGTGAGTCCGGCCGGCCGTTCCTGGTCCTCACCAACAATTCCATCTACACCCCGCGCGACCTGCACGCCCGGCTGGGCCGGATGGGCCTGGACGTGCCGGTGGACAACATCTGGACCTCGGCGCTCGCCACCGCCAAGTTCCTCGACGACCAGCGCCCCGGCGGCAGCGCCTACGTCATCGGCGAGGCGGGACTGACCACCGCGCTGCACGACGTCGGGTACATCCTCACCGACCAGGAGCCCGACTACGTGGTGCTGGGCGAGACCCGCACCTACTCCTTCGAGGCCATGACCAGGGCGGTCCGGCTCATCCTCGACGGCGCCCGCTTCATCTGCACCAACCCGGACGAGACCGGCCCCTCCACCGAGGGCCCGCTGCCCGCCACCGGCGCCGTCGCCGCGCTGATCACCAAGGCCACCGGCCGCAAGCCCTACTTCGCGGGCAAGCCGAACCCGCTGATGATGCGGACCGGGCTGAACGCGATCGGCGCCCACTCCGAGACCAGCGCCATGATCGGTGACCGGATGGACACCGACGTGCTGGCCGGCATCGAGGCGGGGATGCAGACGTTCCTGGTGCTCACCGGCCTGACCCGGCCCGAACAGGTCGAGGACTACCCGTACCGGCCGTCCACGGTCGTGGACTCGATCGCGGATCTCGTCGACCGCATCTGAAACCTTTGTGACCCGAACGGCGCAGTACGACGCCGTCGAGGATGCGGGTCCGTGGCCCACGAGGGAGCCTCCAGGTACTGGAGGTCTCACGATGGGCTCACTACCCCTCACTCTCGGTACAGGAATCCTGGCCGCCGTGGCGCTCACCCCGGCGGCGTACGCGGCGGACGGCGACGGAGTCTCGGTGGCTCCGGCCGCCCCCGCCCCCGGCGCCGATGTGGCCCTGCGGGTCACTGGCTGTGACGCGAGCACGGGCACCGCGGTCTCCGACGCGTTCGCCGCCGCCGGTGTCCTCACCGGCGCGGCCGGCACCCTCACCGGCCGGACCCGGATCCGTCCGGTGGCCCCGCCGGGCCCGTACGACGTGCGGATCGCCTGCGGCGGTCAGCGGATCACGGGCACCGTCACGGTGGCCGGCGCCGCGCCCCCGACCGCCGTCGTCCCCGCCGCGCCCGCTGCTCCTGCCGTGCCCGCTGTCCCTGCCGCGCCCGTCGCCGCGCTCGACACGGCGGGCGATGACCCCGCCTACTTCGCCTCCGTCGCCATCCGCTCCGCAGGTCCCGGCCTGGTGCACGCGGTGATCGGTATCGTCCTGGTCGGCCTTGCCGCGGTCGCCGTCGGGCTGCGCAGCGCCCGCCGCAGCCGCGACAAGGACTGAGAGCGTCCGCCGCCATGTCCGACGGTGTGCGCCACGCCGGAGCCGGCCGACTGGTCACCGGCCTGGCCGGGGCGCTGCTGCTGCTCGGGCTGTGGCTGTGGGCCCGCGAGGCGGCCGACGTACCACCGGGGGTGTTCGGGCCGACGACGGGTGACATGGCCGCGGTGGGGCGCCCCGCCGGAGCCGAACTGCCCCCGGCGGCCGAGCCGTTGGCGGACGCCCTGCCCCAGCGCCTGGAGATCCCCGGACTCGGGGTGCGGGTACCCGTCGTCGGCCGCGGCCCCGACGGGCGGGACGCGACCGCACCGCCGTCGTCCACCCGGCCCGGAGCGGTGGGCTGGCACGCCGCCGGGCCGCGGCCGGGGTCGGCCGGGACCGCCGTCCTGGTGGGCCGGGCGGACACCGGGACCCGGCCCGCCGTCCTCCACCGGATCGGCGCCCTGCGGCCCGGTGAGACGGTCCGGGTGACCCGCGACGACGGCACGGTCGCCGAGTTCACCGTGGCCGACGTGCGGGTGCTGCCCCACGACGGCTGCGACGCCGGGCAGTCCCGACGGCCGCACCGGGCGGGCCGCGCCGAGCTGTGGCTGATCACCTGCGACGGCACCGTCGACCGGGCGGGCGACGACTCCTCGGCGAACGTGGCGGTGTCGGCGTACCTGACCGGAACCGGCCGGTGAGGCGCCGCGCCGCCCGCCTTCCGTAAGCTCGGCAGGACAGCCGCGGCCTCGTGACCGGCACGGCGGGTATGCCACGATTGAGCCTCGGAAGAGTGCACCCAGGGGGTTGGATGTACGTCAGCAGGGGGGTCCCGGCTTCGGCACGGGCACGGGCGTCCGCGGCGGTGCTGGGGGCGGCGCTCCTGGTCACCGGATGCTCCTCGTCGGACGACGGGAAGGAACCGGGCGACGCGGGCGCCCGGATCACCCAACAGCCCAAGGGCGCCGACCCGTTCTGGGTGAACCCGGACGGGACCGCGGCCCGCCAGGTCGCCGCCTACGAGAAGGACGGCAAGGACGCCGAGGCCGACCAGATCAGAAAGATCGCCGAACAGCCGACGGCGGAGTGGATCGGCACGGAGAACCCGGAGCGGGAGGCGCGCGGCTTCACCGAGGCCGCCGACGAGTCCGACCGTACGGCGCTGCTCGTCCTCTACAACATCCCGCACCGCGACTGCGGCCAGTACTCACAGGGCGGGGCCGCTGACGGCGACGCCTACCGTGCCTGGATCGACGGTGTCGCCCGGGGCATCGGCGACCGGCCGGCGATGGTGGTCCTGGAGCCGGACGCCGTGCTCCACCTGGTCAACGGCTGCGCCCCGGACGAGCTCCACGAGGAGCGCTACGACCTGCTCAAGGGCGCCGTCGCCAAGCTCAAGTCCCTGAAGAACACCAAGGTGTACCTGGACGCGGGCAACGCCGGCTGGGGCCACCCCGACCAGATCTTCGAGCCGCTCCGATGGGCCGGCGTCGACCGGGCGGACGGCTTCGCCGTCAACGTCTCCAACTTCTACTCCACCGAGGAGTCCCTCGCCTACGGCAAGCAGCTCTCGGCGAAGGTCGGCGACAAGCACTTCGTCATCGACACCAGCCGCAACGGCAACGGCCCCTACACGGGCGGCAGTCCGGACGAACGCTGGTGCAACCCGCCGGGCCGGGCGCTGGGCGAGCCGCCGACGACGAAGACGGCGGCCCCTCTGGTGGACGCCTACCTGTGGGTCAAACGCCCGGGAGAGTCGGACGGCGAATGCAAGGGAGGCCCCAAGGCAGGAGCCTGGTGGCCCACCTACGCCCTGAACCTGGCAAGAGCTTCCAACTGACGTAGGCCCGAGCCCCGAAGGGGCGCGGGGAACTGTGCGACCAGCCACAGCGCTCCCGCACCCAAAGTCGGACCCGCGGGAGCGCCACGGCACCCAGAGTCAGACCCGCACCGCCCGCTGCCCAAGCCAGCGCAGCGCTACGGTACGTGCACCCACTGCGCCTCCGAGGGCGTCCCCTGGGCGTCGTCCACGAACAGCATGTACCACCCGGACTGCACCAGGTTCCGGCCCTTCGGCACGGTCACCGTGATCTTGTCCCCGGACGTGGTGAAGTCCAGCGCGACGGACCGCTGGTCGATGTCCGTCACATGGGTGGTGGCGCTGGGCCGGATCAGCCGGACCTTCTTGATCGTCGAGGCTTGCCCGGAGGTGAAGGTCCCCGAGGCGCCGCGGGCGATCGTCTGCGGCCCGCCGGACAGCGAGGGCCGTGAGTCCCGGTAGAGATACGGCGGCGTGTAGATCTCGATGCGCTGCTCGAACTTCCCCGGCTTGGTGTTCGCCTTGTCCGCGTACAGCGAGTCGGACCCGAAGAACATCACCCGCCCGTCGGGCAGCAGGATCGAACCGGAGTGGTAGTTGCGGCCCACCAGCGGGTCGGCGACCTGGGTGAAGCTGTTGCTGTCCGGGTGGTAGATCCGCGCCTGGTGGATGTTGGAGTCGCTGCGCCCCCGGTAGTCCTCCGAACCGCCCGACACCAGCACGGTGTCGTCGGGCAGGACCGAGGACTGCGGATAGCGGGTGCCCTTCTCCAGCGACGGCCCGTCCTTGAACGTCGGGTTCGCGGCCTTCAGATCGATCAGCCGGGTCTTCTTGCTGGCCACCTTGGACTCACCGACCCCGCCGCCACCGATCACCAGGTACTTCTCGTCCTGCGCGGGCGGCAGCAGCACCGTGCCGGAGGTCTCCATCAGGTCCGCGTCGCTCATCCCGGGCAGCTTGGTGAACTTGTTGGTGTCCACGTCCCAGATGCCGGGGTCGCGGCCCACGTCGTCGGGGCCGTAGCCCGCGTTGGAGCCGGAGTAGAAGATCTTCCCGTTCTCCATCAGGAACAGGGCCGGATAGGTGGGGAACTGCCGGATCTTCTCGGTGTACGTCCACTTCTTGGTCTTCGGGTCGAAGATCTCGTTCTTGCCCGGGACCAGCTGCCCGATGTCGTCGAGACCGGAGACGCTGAGGATCTTGCCGTCGCTGAGCGTGGTCAGCGTCGGGTACCAGCGGGCCTCGTTCATCGGGTCGACCTTGATGTACTTCTCGGCGACCGGGTCGAACTCGAAGGCGTCCCGGATCCCCTGGAAGTCCTTCTTGTCGAGGGCGAGCTTCTGCGCGATGCCGTACGTGTTGCGCGCGTCGGCGCCGGTCAGCCCCTGGATCCGGTAGTTGTCCTGGGTGCCGGTCTCGTACTGGGTGCCGCTCTGCTTCGCCTCTACGTAGATCCGGCCGAGCCCCGGGTCGTTGCGCAGGAAGGCGCCGGTCGCCTGGTCGAAGACCTTCTTCGCGCGCGGCACCAGGACCGGGTCCTTCGACACGAAGGTCTTGCCGTTGTCCTTGCCGGTGAACTTGGTGCCCGCGGGCAGCGTGATCGGCTTGTCGGGGTTCTCGTTGTGCACGACCATCAGGCCGCCGGCCTTGGTGACGTCGCCCTTGAGCTTCTCGTACCGCTTGGTCCCGCCGGCGATGAGCAGATTGCCGTCGGCCAGCTGGGTGTGGCCGGTGCAGAACAGGTCGTTGGGCGTGGGCACCTTCTTGATCGTGCCCTTGACCGGGTCCCAGATGCGGGTGTCGAACTTCTTCGCGTCGAAGTTCTCCTGGTCGTTGCCCGAGCCCGCTATCAGCAGCACCTTGCCGGTGCGCAGGAGCGCCGCGTGGATGGTGTGCTGGCGGTACTCCTCGGGGAACTCGATGATGTCCCACTTGCCGTTGGCGGCCTTGTACTCGGGTCTGTCGATCTTGTACTGGTGGTATTTCTCGGTCCCGAAGCGGTACAGCCACGGCCCGTTCATCCCGGCCAGCGCGAGCACCACCGCCGTGCCTATCGCGAGTCGACGAGCACGGCGGCGACCGGCACTGTCGTTCATTCCTTACGTCCCCCAAGTCCGCCCAGGGCGATTTGCATGGTCTGCTCGTTGGTCCCGTTCGAGGCGGCCCAGGTGGGCCGCTGCTGCGGCGCGTGCGGCGCAGCCGTCGTGTCCTGCGGCTCGTGGCCGGCCGCCGCGGTGTCCGATGCCGTGACGGCCGACGCCGTGTCCTGCGGGTCGGCCGCGGGCCGCTTGCGCTCCTGCCGGAGCATGTACCGCCAGGCGAAGACCGGCGCCGCGGTGATCAGCATGGCGAAGACGGCCCAGGTGATCATCGCCGGGTGGGAGTGTCCGAAGACGAAGCCGGCGGTGAGCGACCCGCCGAAGACCAGGATGAAGAACCAGTGGATCCGGAACGTCCCGAACAGCGTGTCGGGGCTGGCCGACTCGCCCTTGGGTGTCACCACGAACTTGCTCTTGCGGCGCAGCACGGCGTCCATCAGCGAGCGGGCGTAGATCGGCGCGGACAGCGCGGACATCACCATACCGGCGACACCGCCTGAGCCCTCCGGCTCGTGCGGCGAGACATTGTGCCGGCGGTTCCAGATGTACAGGCCGATCTGGAGCGCGGAGGCGTTGCCGTAGAGCATCAGCCACACCGTCGGGTCGATGTTCACACCCGAGGCGCCCAGGCCCAGGAACAGCGCGCAACTCAGCGCCGCCAGGATCCAGTTGAGGGCGGACATCGGATAGAAGATGATCATCATGGTGTAGTTGAAGAGCTTGCCGGGCGGCAGCGAGAAGAAGCCCTTCCAGTACTGCTTGAGGATCGTCTCGTAGGTGCCCCGCGACCAGCGCAGCTGCTGGGTGAAGAAGTCGGTCCAGGCGTTCGGGCCCTCGCCGACCGCGAGCACGTCCGGCGTGTACACCGACTTCCACTTCCGGCCGGTGGCCGGGTTCTTGGCGCGGTGCATCTCGAAGCCGGTGGCCATGTCCTCGGTGATCGAGTCGTACAGGCCGCCGATCTGCTTGATCGCCCTGATGCGTACGGCGTTCGACGTGCCCACGAACATCGGGGCGCCGTACCGGTTGCCGGCGCGCTGGATCAGCGCGTGGAAGAGGAACTGCTGCGACTCGGCGGCCTTGGTGACGAAGGTGTCGTAGTTGCCGTACACCTGCGGGCCGATGACGAAGCCGACGTCCGGGTCGCGGAAGTAACCCAGCATCCGCTCCAGGTAGTTGGGCAGCGGCACATGGTCGGTGTCGACCGAGGCGAAGAAGTCGTACTCGTTGCCGTGCGCCTCGAGCCAGGCGTTGTAGTTGCCGTGCTTGGTCCTGGCGCGGTGCGGGCCCTTGGGCCGGTTCCACTTCTCGACGCCCTTGCGGGAGAAGTGGTGGACGCCGAGCCGGGCGCAGACCTCCTTGACCTCCGGGTCGTCACCCTCGTCGAGCAGCCAGATGTGCAGCAGGCCCCGGTGGCGCAGCCGGACGGCCGCCTCCAGGGTCTTGGTCACCATCTCCAGCGGCTCCTTGCCGGGCACGAAGGAGGTCAGGAAGGCGACTTTGGTGCCGGTCTCGGGAACCACCGGGACGGGGTCGCGGGCGACCAGCGTGGCGTGCGCGTTCGACAGGACGTTCATACAGCGGAAGAGTTCGATCAGTCCGATCGAGACCAGCATCACGATGTCGAGCGCGGGCAGGAAGCCGTAGGCGGGGTAGTCGCGTTCGGTCCAGTGCTCGGGCTGGAGCAGCCAGGCCAGCAGGACCAGCGAGAGCAGCGGGGCCGCGCCGAGCATGAGCGCGGCGCGTATGCGGTGCGGCTCCTGCGAGAGCAGCGAGCGGTACTGCACCCGGTACGGCTTGCCGGGGTCGGGCTGGGTGAGGGGGCCCGCCAGCCGGCTGTAGTGCTCGTAGTCGTATCTCGGCAGGTTCTTCTTGATCCGGCGGAAGGTCCCCGTGTTGCCGGTGCGGTGCCCAGGCACCCTGAGCTGTGTGGTCTGTGACGGGTCGAAGTTCTGCCGGGCGCCCGTCGGCGTCGACGTCATGAGTCATCCCCCCACACGCGGAACACCGCGTGTCAGTCGGTTCCTTGTGCCCGTTCGGGTCCCCCGTGACCTTCACGGCGCCAGTGGTGGGTCACAGTCACCACGTCTTCCACACCTTATCGACATGGAACCGCGACGTTCCGGTTGCAGGGTGCCCCCCGCGGCATCCGCCTATGTGACGGGTCCCCTCTCCCCGTCGTTCCGGCAACCGGTTCCCCTGCCCCCCAAGTGCCGCATATCGGCGACAGCTTGAACATCCAGGTTTCTACGGTGCTCAGCATGATCGCAAGATGCGAAACGGGGTGTTTGCCGGTCATACGCGCTCATTGTGGTGCGTGTGGGGATCCTGTGGGCGCGTCATGACAGCGTCGGACAGTCGGGCGCGGATATTGCCGAAGTGGTCTCTTATGGCCTTCTCCGCCCGTATGGAATCGCCGGACCGTACCGCGTCCAGGATCTCCCGGTGCCGGCGGCCGGTGACCCGCGGCTCCTCCGCCACCTCCACCAGATCCCGCTGTACGCGGTGGAAGGCGTCCCAGAACGCCTCCAGCACCTCGCTCAGCAGGACGTTGTCCAGCCCCCGGTAGAGCATGGCGTGAAACGCTCGGTCGGTCTCGGTGAGGCCGGCGCCCTGCGCGGCCCGCTCTTCCATGCGGTCGACGAGCGCCGCCAGTTCGGTCAGGTCGGCCTCGGGGAGCCGCCCGGCCAGCCGGGAGACCAGTCCCGCCTCCATGGCCTCGCGCAGTTCGAGCAGCTGGAGCAGGGAGTCCTCGCCCCGGTGATGTCCGGCGAGGGTGCGGAAGGCGAGGCCCTCGACCATCGGGGCGAGGGACATCGGGCCGACGTAGGTGCCGAAGCCGTGCCGGATCTCCACGATGCCCATCGCCTGGAGGGCCTTCAGCGCCTCCCGTACCGAGTTCCGGCTCGCGCCGAGGAACTCCATCAGCTCGGGCTCGGTCGGCAGCGGCGCCCCGGAGGGCAGCCGTCGGTCGACGATGAGCTTCTTGATCCGCTCCTGTAGGTCTCGGGCTGCCATGGCCAGAGCGTATCCGGCCAAACATCGACGCAGGCGCGCAGTAACAATGATGGCGAGCATGATCCGTATTTCCTACGGACGTAGCTCGCCATCGTCATGGTGCGCCGCCAGGGACTCGAACCCCGGACCCGCTGATTAAGAGTCAGCTGCTCTAACCAACTGAGCTAGCGGCGCCTGCTGACACGAGAACTCTACCTGACCTCGGGGTGTGCTCCCGACCGCCGGCGGGCGGCGCAAGGGAGTCCGCCAAGAGTACGTACATCATTCGGACCGTCAACATGCGCGCGGCGATGACAGTTGACAAACTGACCAACGTGCACAGAAGCGGACATTTCACACCGGAATGTGAGGGGGATCGCATGGCGACTCCGGTATTCGAGGAATTCGATCCCGTGAGCGACTGCGATTGTCCCGGATGCATTCACTGGCGGCGGGTGAGCCCGAGGGCGCTGCCCGGACGGTTCGGCGGGCACCCGGCCGCCCGGGGGGCCCTGGTCGTGGCCGCCGCCACGTCCGCCCTCGCCGCGAGCCACGCGGTGCCCGCCCTCGCCGCCCCGTTCGCTCCGGCCGCCCCGCACCGGCCGGGCCTTCCGGCGGCCCCCGAACCCGACACCCCGCAGGGCAGCGAGGCCCCGCTGCACGGTCCGGGCGGCAAGCCCACCGGATCGGCCCAGCGCACGGTCACCCGAACGGAGATCATCAACCGGGCCAAGACCTGGGTCGCCGCCCAGGTGCCGTACAGCATGACGTCGTACTGGTCCGACGGTTACCGCCAGGACTGCTCGGGCTTCGTCTCGATGGCCTGGCAGCTGCCGGGCAACGAGTGGACCGGCAGCCTCGCGAAGTTCGGTGTGAAGATCAAGAAAGAGGATCTGCAACCCGGTGACATTCTGCTCTTCCACAACCCCACCGACCCGCAGAAGGGCTCGCACGTCGTCATCTTCGGAGGCTGGACGGACTACACGCACACCTACTACACGGCCTACGAGCAGACGGCCCCGCGCACTCGCCGGCAGGCCACGCCGTACGCCTATTGGAGCAACTCCGACAAGTACGTCCCCTACCGCTACAAGGGACTCACCACCGGGGCGGCGGGCGCCGCGGCGGCCACTGCGGTCAAGGCCGGGCCGTTCCCGGGGGCGGCCTATTTCGGACCCGGCGCGAACAACAAGTACGTCACCCGGCTGGGCGAGATGCTGGTCGCCCGTGGCGGCCGGGCCTACTACACCCAGGGGCCGACGCCGCGCTGGTCGGACGCGGACCGGCGGGCGACCCAGGCCTTCCAGCGGGCCCAGGGCTGGAGCGGCGCGGACGCGGACGGCCTGCCGGGACCGCGAACCTGGGAGCTGCTGGTGACCGGGAAGGGCAAGAGCATCCGGGCCGGCAAGGCCGGCCCGCCCGCGCCCGCCTCGCACGGCGTGACCGGCTACCCCGGCCGCGGCATGTTCCGTCCGGGTGCGAACAACGCGTACATCACCCAGTTGGGGCAACAGCTGGTCAAAAAGGGATACGGCCGCTTCTACAGCACCGGGCCGGGACCCCGCTGGGGCGAGGCGGACCGGCGGGCCGTCGAGGCCTTCCAGCGCGCCCAGGGCTGGCGGGGCGGCGCGGCGGACGGCTACCCGGGGCCGGAGACCTGGCGGCGGCTGTTCGCCTAGGCCATCCCGTTCCTGTCACTTATCTGTCATGACGCATCTGGCGCGGAGGCTGGAGGCACGCATGAGCGCAACGACGTCACATACGCCCGAGTCGGAGGGACCCGTGGAGGGGCCGTCCCGTCCGACCCGGTTGATCCAGAACGAGTCGACCACCGAGATCCCCGTCCATCTGTTGTTCCGCGACGATCCCCATCCGGTGGCGGTGCCGCTCAAGCCCGCGGTGGTGGCCCGCCGGCAGGGCACCGGCGAGCAGCCGCGGCTCAGACGGCCGGGGCCGGTGCAGGCCCGGAGAGTGCCCGAGGTGGACCCCCTGCTGGTGGAGCGGTCGGCGCGGGTGCTGCCCGGGGCCGTGGGGGTGCTCGCCGGTCTGGGCGGGGCCGCCGGGTGCGTGGCCACCTCCTGGTGGGCGGGGGTGCTGCCGCAACTGGCGGTGCAGGCGCTGCGGCTGCCCGGACACGTGGGCGCCGGTCTGGGCCCGGCCCAGTGGGCGGCGTACGCGGGGGCCGGGGCGCTCGGCGTGCTGGGCTTCGGCGGGCTCGCCCGGGGTGCGACCGGCCGGGCCTGGGTGCTCGGTCTGTTCGGCCGTTACCGGGGCACCGTGCGGCGCACGGGCCTCATGTGGGTGAACCCGCTGCTGCGGCGGCGCCGGGTCGATGTGCGGCTGCGGCACTGGCGTGGCAAGCCGATGCCGGCCGCCGACGCCAACGGGGTCGCGCTCAGGGTGGTGGTCCTCGTGGTGTGGCGGGTGCGGGACACCGCGCGGGCCGTGCTCGGCGTGGAGGACCACGAGTCGTATCTGCGGGAATGCGTGGAGGCGGCGCTGGCCCGGGTGCCGGTGGACATGCCGGGCGGGGCGCCGGGGGCCGCGGAGGCGGCGGGGGAGGCGCTGACCCGGCTGGTGGCGGCGGACACGGCGGGCATCGGGCTCGAGGTGTTCTCGGTGCAGCCGGTACGGGCCGAGTATGCGCCCGAGATCGCCGCGGCCATGCACCGCCGCCGGATCGCCGCGCTCGACGCGCAGCAACGTTCCTCCATGCTCAGCTCGGTGGTGGACTCGGTGGAGGACACGGTGACCCGGCTGACCGTGCGCGGGCTGGTCGAACTCGACGACTACGAGCGCAAGATGCTGGTGCGGGACCTGACGGTCGCCTTCTGCTCGGGCCGTACGGAGTCCGCCCCGTGATTGGTATGGACATGCTCAATCGGCGGTCATAATCTGAGACTTGGTCTAGACCTGCACGGCTCAGTGAACTTCCCCCACGTTCTCCAGGAGCGGCAGCATGCGCACACAGACCAAGTTGTCCGCCGTCGTGGTGGGTCTGGCCACCGCCGGAGCCCTTGCGCTCTCCTCCGGCGGGGCCAGCGGCCACGGCTACACGGACCTCCCCGTCAGCAGGCAGAAGCTCTGCCAGAACGGAACCGTGGCCAACTGCGGCGACATCCAGTGGGAGCCGCAGAGCGTCGAGGGCCCCAAGGGCTTCCCGGCCGCCGGTCCCGCCGACGGCCAGCTCTGCAACGGCGGGCTGAGCCGGTTCGCCCAGCTCAGCTCGCCGACCACGCCGTCCGGCGGGGCCTGGCCGACCACCCAGGTGAGCGGCGGCCAGAGCTACACCTTCCGCTGGCAGTTCACCGCGCGGCACGCCACGACGGACTTCCGGTACTACGTCACCAAGCAGGGCTGGAACCAGAACCACGCCCTGTCCCGCGCGGACCTCACCACCACGCCGTTCCTCACGGTCCCCTACAACAACCAGCAGCCGCCGGCCACGCTCTCGCACAGCGGCACCCTGCCGAGCGGCCTGAGCGGACATCACGTCATCCTCGCGGTCTGGACGATCGCCGACACGGGCAACGCGTTCTACGCCTGCTCCGACGTCACGTTCTGACCTCGTCCGGCTGAGGCCCGTGTGCGCCGGCGCAGCGGCGCCCGGCGTGCACGGGCCGCCCGGGCTTGCACCTCTCCACATCTGACGCTGCGTCAGCTAGCCTGCGCGCCCATGGAGTCCATCAGGCGCACAGTGGCGGAGCTGGTGGCCGCGCGGTGGGGGGACCGGCGGCCGGGGCTGTGGTTCGAGGAGCGGGTGCTGAGCCACCATGAGGTCGCGGCCGGCGCCGCCGCCCGCGCGGCCCTCCTGGCCGACCTGCTGCCGGCCGGAGCCGAACCGCACGTCGGGGTGCTGCTCGACAACACCCCGGAGTTCCCGCTGTGGCTGGGCGCCGCCGCCCTCGCGGGCGCCGCGGTCGCCGGGATCAACCCCACCCGCAGGGGCCCCGAACTGGCCCGCGACATCCGGCACACCGAGTGCCCGCTGCTGGTCACCGAGCGGTCCCAGCTGCCGCTCCTCGACGGCCTCGACCTGCCCGGCGTACGGCTGCTGATCACCGACGCCCCGGACTACGCCGAGCTGCTCGCCCCCTACGCCGACGCCGTGCCCGACCCCTCCCGGGCCACCCCGGGCGACCGCATTCTGCTCTGCTTCACCTCCGGCTCCACCGGCGCCCCCAAGGCCGCGCTCTGCTCGCAGGGACGGCTGGCCGCCGCCGGCCGCTCCCTCGTCGAGCAGTTCGGCCTCGGCCCCGACGGCGTGCACTACGTCTGCATGCCCCTGTTCCACGGCAACGCGGTGATCGCCGACTGGGCGCCCGCGCTGACGGCCGGCGCCGGGGTGGCACTGCGCCGAAGGTTCTCCGCGTCGGGCTTCCTGCCGGACGTACGCCGGTTCCGGGCGACGTACTTCACCTACGTCGGGCGGGCCGTGCAGTACGTGCTGGCCACCGAGGCGCGCCCGGACGACGCGGACAACCCGCTGCGGCTGGGCTTCGGCACCGAGGCGGGGGCGGTGGACGCGGTGCGGTTCGAGCGGCGGTTCGGGGTGCGGCTGGTGGAGGGGTACGGCTCCTCGGAGGGCGGCGCGGCGGTGCAGTGGACGCCCGGTACCCCCGCCGGGGCGGTGGGGCGCGGGGCGCCCGGGCTGGCCGTGCTCGACCCGGAGAGCGGCGCGGAGTGCCCGCCCGCCCGCTTCGACGGGGCCGGCCGGCTGCTCAACGGTGACATGGCGATAGGCGAGCTGGTCAACCGGGGGCCGAACCCCTTCGAGGGGTACTGGCGCAATGCGGCGGCGGAGGCCGAGCGGCGGCGACGGGGCGGCTGGTACTGGACCGGGGACCTGTTCTGCCGCGACGCCGACGGTTACCTCTACTTCGCGGGCCGCGGCGACGACCGGCTGCGGGTCGACGGCGAGAACCTGGCCGCCGCGATGATCGAGAACATCCTCGCCCGGTATCCGGGCGCCGCCGCCGTCGCCGTCTACGCGGTGCCGGACCCGGTCACCGGCGACCAGGTGATGGCGGCGATCGCGGGGACCTTCGACCCGGCGGACTTCGCCGCCTTCCTCGCCGCCCAGCCCGACCTCGGGACGAAGATGGCGCCCCGGTTCGTCCGGCTGGTGGAGCGGATGCCGGTCACCGCCACCAACAAGATCCACCGGGCGGGGCTGCGCCGGGAGGGGCCGCGGTGCGCCGATCCGGTGTGGTGGCGGCCGCCGGGCGAGCGGGCGTACCGGCGACTGACCGCGGAGGACGCCGAAGGGCCCCTCGTCTCCACGAGAGGCCCTTCACCGGTGCGCCGCCAGGGACTCGAACCCCGGACCCGCTGATTAAGAGTCAGCTGCTCTAACCAACTGAGCTAGCGGCGCATGACTCCCGCCGTCCGCTTCCCGCGGTCGGCGACGGAGAAAATACTACCCGGTCCGCGAGGGTGCTCCGGACCTCTCGGGGCCCCGCGCCCGCGGTGTGGTCCATACCACCGGCTAGATCGCCAGTGACAGCAGTACCGGTGCCGCGTTGCGGTTCAGGGTGTTCGCGGCCTGCCGCAGCCGGTGCGCGTGCTCCACCGGAAGCGACAGCGCCAGACAGCCCACCGAGGAGCCCGCCGTGATCGGCACCGCCGCGCACACCGTGCCGACCGCGTACTCCTGGAGGTCCAGCACGGGCACCGTGGGCGGCTGGGACTCCAGGCGGGACAGCAGCAGCCGGTCGCTGGTGATGGTGCGCGAGGTGAGGCGGGCCATCCGGTGCCGGGAGAGGTGGTCGCGGCGGGCGTTGTGGTCGAGCTGGGTCAGCAGGCTCTTGCCGACCGCCGTCGCGTGCGCGGAGGAGCGGAAGTCGACCCACTCGTTGACCGCGGGCGTGGCCGGGCTGTCGGCGTACTGGGTGACCTTCACCTCGCCGTCGACGTACCGGCTCAGATAGACGGCCGCGCCGACCGAGTCCCGCAGCCGGACCAGCATGAGCTGGAGCTTGTCGCGCAGCGCCTGCTCCCGGTCGTGCGTGGAGCCGAGCCGGCGCAGCGCCTCCCCGGTGACGTACGCGCCGTCGGTGACCTGTTCGACGTATCCCTCGCGGCGCAGCATCCGCAGCAGCGCGGTCAGCCGCTCGGGGCCCAGGCGGATCCGGCGGGCGAGTTCGGTGTCGGTGATGCCGGTGGTGTTCCGTGCCACCGTCTCCAGGACGCGCAGGGCGTCCTGGGCGGAGTGGTACGGGGCGGTCGGCTCGTGCGTCAGCGCCACGGTGGTCCCCCCTGCACTCGCTCTCTGGGCCGCAATCCGGACAGCGGATCGCTTCCACGATAACCGGCAGGAGTCCGGTGCGGAGGAGGTGTCGGTGAGATCACGGGGCCCTCAACTGGGACGTCGGCACTCTGACATATGCCTATGTCACACCCCGGCGAGTGACCTGCTGTGTTGACACCCTCACGTGGTGCAATTGCACCGCCACGGCGAAAAAAAATTCGGTCACAGGACCGCACCGAGGAACTCCCGCGTACGGTCGTGCTCCGGAGCGCTGAAGATCTTCTCCGGCGGCCCCGCCTCGATGATCCGGCCGGCGTCGAACATCAGGACCTGGTCGGAGATGTCCCGGGCGAAGTTCATCTCGTGGGTCACGGCCAGAATCGTGATGTCCGTGCTGCGGGCGATGTCCCGCAGCAGGTCCAGGACGCCCGCGACCAGCTCGGGGTCGAGCGCGGAGGTCACCTCGTCGAGCAGCAGCACCTGCGGCCGCATGGCCAGCGCCCGCGCGATCGCCACCCGCTGCTGCTGGCCGCCGGACAGCTGGGACGGGCGCATGCCGCACTTGTCGCCGAGCCCGACCAGCTCCAGCAGCTCGCGGGCGCGCGCCTCCGCCTCGTCCCGGTCCAGGCCGAGCACGGTGACCGGGGCCTCCGTGATGTTCCGCAGCACCGTCATGTTCGGGAACAGGTTGAACTGCTGGAACACCATCCCGATCTTCTTGCGGACCTCGCGGACCTCCTTCTCGGTGGCCGGGAACAGCCGCTGCCCGTCCACCGTGATCGTGCCCTCGTCCGGCTCGGCCAGCGTCATCAGCAGCCGCAGGATCGTGGTCTTGCCGGAGCCGGACGGGCCGATCAGGGTGACATGCCGGCCCGTCCGCACGGACAGGTCGAGTCCGTCCAGGACCGTGTGCTCCCCGAACCGCTTGGTCACCCCCGCCATGTGGATCAGCCGGGCCGGACGGTCCTCGGCTGCGGCCGGCTGCTTACTGGTCTCAACGGACAAGACGACGCTCCAGGGTGCGCAGAAGGAGGGAGGCGAGAAAGGAGATGACGATGAAGGCCACGCCGATCACCGTCACCGGCTCGGTGAACTGGAAGTGCTGCTGGGAGAAGAGCCGCGCCCGGCCCAGCATCTCCAGGACGGTGATCGTCATCAGGATGGGCGTGTCCTTGAGCATCGAGATGGCGTAGTTGCCGAGCGGCGGCACCACCCGGCGGACCGCCTGCGGCAGGATCACCGCGGTCCAGGTGCGGCGCACCGACAGGCTCAGCGCCGTCGCGGCCTCCCACTGACCGACGGGCACCGCCTCGATGCCGGCCCGGTAGACCTGCATCGTGTACGTCGAGTAGTGCAGCCCGATCGCGATGATGCCGGTGGTCAGCGCGGAGAAGGCCAGGCCCCACTCGGGCAGCACGTAGAAGAGGAAGAACAGCTGCACCAGCAGCGGGGTGTTGCGGACGAACTCCGTCACCACCCCCACCGGCCAGCGCACCCAGCGGGTGGGGGTCCGCATCAGCAGCGCCCAGACCAGGCCCAGGCTGAAGGAGAGCAGCGAGCCGAGCGCCAGCGCCTGCAAGGTGACCAGCAGGCCGTCCCAGAAGTGCGGCATGAAGTCGCCGACGGCGTTCCAGTCCCAGGTCATGCCGCACCACCGCCCGCGGCGCCCACGCCGGTCGTCTGCGCGCGCTTGGCCGCACGCGCGGTCCGCTCCGTCCCGGGGTCCCTGCCGATCCCGGCCTTCAGCCGCTTCTCCAGCGCCCGCATCAGCCGGGTGATCACGAAGGCGATCACGAAGTAGATCAGCAGGACGTAGGTGTAGACCTCGGCGCTCTCCTGGAGCGCCAGCCGCACCAGGTTGGCGCTGAACGCCAGATCGCCCATGCCCATGACGGACACCAGCGCGGTGCCCTTGAGCAGTTCGATCACCAGGTTGCAGAACGACGGGATCATCTCCGGCACCGCCTGGGGCAGCAGGATCAGCCGCAGCCGCTGCCAGGGCGTGAAGCCGAGGGCGATGCCGCCCTCCTTCTGCGCCGCGTCGACCGCGTTCAGCGCCCCCCGAACGATCTCCGAGCCGTATGCGCCGTAGGTGAGCCCGAGCGCCAGCGTGCCCGCCCACATCGGCACCAGCTGCCAGCCGAAGGCGATCGGCAGCACGAAGAACACCCAGAAGATCATCACGAGTGCCGAGGTGCCGCGGAACACCTCGGTGTAGAAACCGGCGACGAAGCGGACGGTGCGCAGCCGGTGGGTGCGCGCGATGCCGACGACGAAGGAGACCGCCGCGGCCAGCAGCGCGCTGAGGACCAGGAGCTGGACCGTGGTCCAGACCCCCTTGAGCACGAGTTCCCAGAGCCCGGTGGTCATCCGCCGCACAGCTCCTTCGCGGTGAGGTCGGTCATCTCGGCCTTCGTGAAGCCGAACGGCCGCAGGATGCGGAACAGCTCACCGCTCTTCTTCAGCTTGCGCAGCTCGGTGTTGAAGGCGTCCCGGAGCCTCGTCTCCGTGGGCCGGAAGGCGAACGCGCCCCCGTCCACGTGCGGTCTGCCGTCGACGAGCGGGGCGAAGGCCGCGGTGGCCTCCGCCTTGGCGGACTTCTTCACCACCTCACGGGCGGTCAGGGCGGTCCCGGCGAACACGTCGACGCGTCCGGCCTCGACCGCGTTCAGCCCGGCCACCTGATCCGGGACGATCAGGATGTCGCTCTCCTCGTACCCGGCCTCGACCGCGTACTGGATCTCGGCATAACCGGTCCCGGTGGCGAACCTGGCCTTCTTGGCGACGACGTCCTCGTAGTCGTGCAGCCCTTTCGGATTGCCCTTGCGCACGATGAAGGAATCGAGCATCTGGTAGTCGGGGTCGGCGAAGATCACCTGTGCGCAGCGGTCGGGGTTCACATACATTCCGGCGGCCACGACGTCGAACTGCTGCGAATTCAGTCCGGGGATCAGCGAGCCGAACTCGGTCGGCACCGGCTGCACGGTGTCCACGCCGAGCCGCTTGAAGACGGCTTTCGCCAACTCCGGTGCCTCACCGGTCAGCCGGCCGTCCTTGTCGATGTACCCGAAGGGTATTTCGCCCGCGATCCCGAGCCGTACGACACCCTGCGCCCGCAACCGGTCCAGCAGGTCGCCGCCGTTCGTCGCGGACGCCGTGGGCACGCGTGAGCAGCCCGCAGCGCCCAGCGCGCCGAGGGCCGCGACACCCGCGAGCACCGCCCGCCGGCTGTGTCTGTGCCTGTACCCGGTTGTGTGTACGCCGTTCCCAAGTGGTGGAGCCATGGCCGCGCGGCTACCCGGGACCACACGAGTTATGCACCATGGATTCCATGACGGATTCCACGACCGCCCGATTTCTGGAAATCTCGCTGGTCAAGCGGGAAGTACGGTGCACGGCCCGGCTCCTGGACGACCGTGCTCCGATCACCTGCACCGCCGTGTGGGACGCCCTGCCGCTGTCCGGTGACGTCTATCACGCCAAGTACGCGCGCAATGAGATCTACGCCCTCTTCCCGCCCCTGGCGGCATACGAACCGCCCCTGGAGAATCCGACGGTCACCCCGATTCCCGGGGACCTCTGCTATTTCTCCTTCGCCGGCGCGGAACTGGGCACGCGCGCCTACGGCTACGACCGCGAGGTCCGCCCCGGGACCACCGTGGTGGACCTCGCCCTGTTCTACGAGCGCAACAACCTGCTGCTCAACGGCGATGTGGGCTGGGTGCCCGGCATCGTCTGGGGCCAGGTCGTCGACGGTCTCGACCGGATGGCCGAGGCGTGCAACGACCTGTGGCGGTCCGGGGCGGCGGGGGAGACGCTCAGCTTCCGCCGCGCGTGAGCCCGGCCGCGTACAGCGTATGGGCGGCGCGCAGCACCAGAGCGTCCCGGTGCCGGGCCGCGGTCAGCTGCAGACCGATCGGCAGCCCCGCCTCGTCCGTCCCCACGGGAACGGTCGCGGCCGGCTGCTGGGTGAGGTTGAACGGGTACGTGAACGGCGTCCACCCCGTCCAGCGCCGGTGGCCCGAGCTTCTCGGCACCTCCTCGCCCGCCTCGAACGCCGTGATCGGCAGGGTCGGCGTGACCAGCAGGTCGTACGTCTCGTGGAAGCGGCCCAGGCGCCGGCCGAGATCCATGCGGACGTCCACCGCGGCCAGGTAGTCCAGCGCGCCGAACCGGGCGCCCGCCTCGCAGATCTCCCGCAGCCCGGGGTCGAGCAGCGCCCGCCGGCCCGGCGGGAGGTGCTGCACCACCCGGGCGGCGCCGCTGAACCACAGGGTGTGGAAGGCGTCCACCGGGTCGGCGAGGTCGGGATCGGTCTCCTCGACGTACGCGCCCAGCTCCGCCAGCCCCGCCACCGCCCGCCGCACCGCCGCCGCGACCGCCGGACGCACCGCCACCTGACCGCCCAGCGACGGCGAGTACGCCACCCGCAGCCCGCGCACGCCTCCGCCGAGGGCCGCCACGAAGGAGCCGGACGGCGCGGGCAGCGCCGACCAGTCCCGGGCGTCGGGCCGGCCGATGACGTCCAGCAGCAGTGCCGCGTCCGCCGCGTCCCGGGTCATCGGGCCCACATGGGACAGCGTGCCGAAGGCGCTCGGCGGATACAGCGGCACCCGGCCGTACGTCGGCTTCAGCCCGAAGATCCCGCAGAACGCCGCCGGGATGCGGACGCTGCCGCCGCCGTCCGTGCCCAGTGACAGCGGGCCCGCGCCGAGCGCCACCGCCGCCGCGCTGCCGCCGCTGGAGCCGCCCGCGGTGCGGGCCGGGTCGTGCGGGTTGCGGGTCACCCCGGTCAGGGGCGAGTCGGTCACGCCCTTCCAGCCGAACTCGGGTGTCGTCGTCTTGCCGATGAAGACCGCGCCCTGCTCGCGCAGCCGGGCCACCGACGGCGCGTCCTCGGCCCACGCGCCGTCCGCCGCCACGGTCCGCGAACCGCGCAGGGTCGGATGGCCGCGCAGCAGAAGGATGTCCTTGACCGTCACCGGCACGCCGTCGACCAGCCCCGCCGGCTCCCCGCGCCGCCACCGCCCGGCCGACTCCCGGGCCTGCTCCAGCGCCTCGTCCGCAAGGAGCCGGACAAAGGCGTTCACCTCCGGCTGGATCCGCGCCGCCCGCTCCAGCGCGGCGGCGGTGACCTCCACGGGGCTGAACTCGCCCGTGCGGTAGCCGTCGAGGAGTTGTACGGCGGTCAGGTCGGTCAGCTCCATGCGCCCTCCCGGGGTCAGCGACCCGGCACGTATCCGCGCTTCTTGTCGACCACGTTCACCAGGGGTCTGCCCGCCGCCCATCGCTCGTACAACTCGACGAACTGGTTGCCGAGTTCATCCCGCCAGCCGACCGTGTCGCCGCTCATGTGCGGGGAGACGATCAGCCCGGGCAGCCGCCACAGCGGGCTGTCCGGGGCGAGCGGCTCGGTGGCGAACACGTCCAGGGCCGCGCCCGCGATCCAGCGCTTGGACAGCGCCTCGACGAGCGCGTCCTCGACGACCAGCTGCCCGCGGCCCACGTTGATGAAGTGCGCCGAGGGCTGCATCACGCCGAACCGGCGGGCGTCGAACATGCCGCGCGTCTGCTCGGTCAGCGGTGCCGCCGCGATCACCCAGTCGGCCCGCGACATCAGCCGGTCCAGGTCGTCCGGGCCGTGTATGCCGGTGCGCGGGACGCGGCCGACGACCGCGGGCGTCACCTCCAGCGCCTTGAGGGTGCGGGCGATGGTCCGGCCGATGGGCCCGGAGCCGACCACGCACGCGCGCGTGCCGGCCAGCCGCCGGGCCTCGCGGTGCCGCCAGGTGCGCTGCCGCTGGAGGTCCAGGGTGCGCGGGAGGTCCTTGGCGATCGCCAGCACGAGCGCGGCCACGTACTCGGCGATGGGCCGGTCGAAGATCCCGCGCGCGTTGGTCACCACGGTGTCCGAGCCGGCCAGCTCCGGGCACATCAGATGGTCGACGCCAGCGCTCGCCGTGTGCACCCAGCGCGGGCGCGGGCCGCCGCCCGGCCACGCGTCGCGGACCGCGCGCGAGGCGAAGTCCCACACCAGCAGGACGTCCGCCGTCGGCAGCAGACCGGCCAGCGTGCGCTCGTCCGCGTGCACGACACGGGCGCGGCCGGTGAGCCGGCCGAGACGGGGCAGGGGGTCGGCGTCGAGGACGAGGAGCGTCGGGACGGGCATCGGCAAACCGTTCCTCCGGGGTCCGTGGCGGGTGTCGGGGCGAGACGGGCGGATCGGACCGGTCCGACTGGGGCGAGACGGCGGCTGGATGGCTGGATGGCGGGGGCGGTGGGGGTTGTCGGGGTCGGGCGGGGCGTGTGGGACGGTGCCGGACCGGTCCGGGTGGGGGGAGACGGTGGCTGGATGGCGGAGGGGCGGTGGGGCGGGGCGTCGGCGTGGGCTGGGGGGAGGGCGTCTGACATGCGCGGATTGACCACGCTCGCACCCGAACCTACCTTCGTCAACACGGGCGTACCCGCACCCTGTTGCCCTCCCGTTTTCTTACCGTGAGGCCGGTGTCTGCCATGGACGTCTCCTTTCTCGGCGGCCCCCGCCCGCAGCGCGGTGTCGGCGTGGTCGCCCCCTTCGACTTCGCGCTCGACCGGGAACTGTGGCGCTGGGTGCCGGACGAGGTGTCGCTGCACCTCACACGGACGCCGTTCGTGCCGGTCGAGGTGAGCCTGGACCTGGCCCGGCTGGTCAGCGAGCACGAGACGCTCGGCAAGGCGGTACGCGCGCTGACCGCCGTCGAGCCCGAGGTGGTGGCCTACGCCTGCGCGTCCGGCAGCTTCGTCGGCGGGATCGCCGGGGAGCGGGCGATGGGGGAGGCGATGGTCCGGGCGAGCGACTCCGGCAGCGTCCCGGCCGTGACGACGTCCGGCGCGCTGCTGGAGGCGCTCGCCGAGCTGCGGGTGCGGCGGGTGGCGCTGCTGACCCCGTACACGGAGTCGGTGACCCGCGCCCTGCGGGACTACGTGGCCGAGGCGGGCGTCCGGGTGTCGGGCTGCGCCTACATGGGGCTGACCCGGCACATCTGGCGGGTGCCGTATCGGGAGGTGGTCGCGATGGCGCGCCGGACCGTGCGGGTGGGCGGTGCCGACGCCCTGTTCATCTCCTGCACCAACCTGCCGACGTACGACGTGATCCCCCAGCTGGAGGCGGAGCTGCGGCTGCCCGTGCTCTCGGCCAACCAGGTCACGATGTGGGCGGCGCTGCGCCGACTGGGTACCCGTGCGGTGGGGCCGTACCAGGCGCTGTTGGGGGGTACCTCGCACGCCCTGTGGGGCAGTGGGGGAGAAGCGGTGCCCGGATGGCCCGTACTGCCGGAAGAACAGCAGGAGGGCTGGACATGACCGCACTCGGATTCCTCTACCCGGGGCACTCCGCCGAGGACGACTATCCGCGCATCGAGCAGCTCCTGGGCAGCGACATCCGGGTGGACCTGGTCCACACCGACATCGGCGAGGACGCGCACCGGGTGGACGCGCTGCGCCGGATGGGGGCGCCGGAGCGGCTCTCGGCGGGCGTCGAGGCGCTGCGGCTGGCAGGCGCGGAGGCGGTCGTGTGGGCGTGCACCAGCGGCAGCTTCGTGTACGGCTGGGCGGGCGCCCATGAGCAGGTGCGCTCGCTGGCCCTGGCCGCGGGCATGCCGGCCTCCTCGACGTCCTTCGCGTTCGTGCACGCGCTGGGCGAGATCGGGGTGCACCGGGTGGCGGTCGGCGCGACCTATCCGGACGACGTGGCCGAACTGTTCGCGGACTTCCTGCGGACCGGGGGCGCGACGGTGACCGGAGTGCGGCCGTCCGGGATCATCACGGCGGCGGAGGTCGGCGACTGGGGCGAGCGCGAGCTGTTCGAGCTGGCCCGGCGGGCGGACCGGGCGGACGCGCAGGCGCTGCTGCTGCCGGACACGGCCCTGCATACCGTGGCGCACCTGCCCGCGCTGGAGAAGGAGCTGGGCAAGCCGGTGCTCACGGCCAACCAGGTCACGGTGTGGGAGGCGCTGCGCCTGACGGACCGCAGGGTGAACGCCCCGGCGCTCGGCTCCCTGTTCACCCGCGAGCCGATCGTGCAGGTCTGAGTCCGTCGGCCGCCCCGGGAATAAACCGGAGACTGCCTCCTGTTAGCACCCGGAAGACAGCGTACGGCGAGACACAGGAGGCAGCACCGTGGCGGCAGACGAGATCCGGGGGACGGCCCACGGGACCGCCCCCGTCCCCCTCTCCGTACTGGATCTGATGACCGTCGGGGCGGGCAGCACCGCCACCGACGCGCTGCGCACCGGCGTCGAGCTGTCCCGGCTCGCCGAGGCGCGCGGCTTCCACCGGTACTGGGTCGCCGAGCACCACTCGATGCCGGGCGTCGCCTCCTCCTCGCCGGCGGTGATCCTCGCCCACCTCGCCGCCCACACCGAGCGGATCCGGCTCGGCTCGGGCGGGGTGATGCTGCCCAACCACGCGCCCCTGGTCATCGCCGAGCAGTTCGGCACGCTGGAGGCGCTGGCGCCGGGGCGGATCGACCTCGGGCTGGGGCGGGCGCCGGGCACCGACGGGGCCACCGCCGCCGCGCTGCGCCGCTCCGACACCCTGAACGAGGGCGCCGACGACTTCCCGCAGCAACTGGCCGAGCTGACCCGGTTCCTGGACGACGACTTCCCGGACGGCCATCCCTACCGGCGTATCCACGCCGTTCCCGGCCCGGTGCAGGGCAGCGCGCCCGGCGGCGTCCAGTCCCCGCACCGCCCGCCCGTCTGGCTGCTCGGCTCCTCCGGTTTCAGCGCCCGGCTCGCGGCCCTGCTCGGCCTGCCCTTCGCCTTCGCGCACCACTTCTCCGCGCAGAACACCGTCCCGGCCCTCGATCTGTACCGGGAGAACTTCCGGCCGTCCGACGTCCTCGACGAGCCCTACGCCCTCATCGGCGTCTCCGCCCTCGCCACGGACGACGAGCGGGAGGCGCATCGGCAGAGCCGGGCGATGGCGCTGAACATGGTCCGGCTGCGCACCGGCCGCCCCGGTCTGTTCCCCGACCCGGCCGAGGCCGAGAAGCACGAGTTCAGCCCGATGGAGGAGGAGTTCGTGCGGTCCTGGACGAGCAACATCGTGCAGGGCGGCGCCGACGAGGTGCGCGTCGGACTCGACGCGCTGCACAAGCGCACCGGCGCCGACGAGCTGATGCTCACCTCGCACGCCCACCGCGGCGAGCTGCGGCTGCGCTCGTACGAACTCATCGCGGACGCCTACGGATTGCCCACCGCGTAGGACTGCGTCGCCAGCAGTTCGGAGATGCGGTCCGGTGACACCGGCCGGGAGTAGAGCCAGCCCTGGCCGGTGTCGCAGCCGATGTGCCGCAGCCGGGTCGCCTGGGCTGAGGTCTCCACGCACTCGGCGGTCACCGTGAGCCCGAGCCGGTGGGCCAGCTGGATCATCGCCTCGACCACGACCTCGTCGGCCGGGTTCGGCCGGTCGCCGGGTTCGTCGTACTGGAAGCCGCGCACGAACGAGCCGTCCAGCTTGAGGACCGACACCGGCAGTCGGCTGAGATACGCCAGGTTCGAGTAGCCGGTGCCGAAGTCGTCGATGGCGATCCGCACCCCCATGTCGCTCAGCGCCTGCAGGGCCTCCAGCGGCCGGCCCGCCGACCCCATCACGGCCGACTCGGTCAGCTCCAGCTGCAACAGATGCGGGGCCAGGTCCGTCCGGGCGAGGGCGTCCGCCACGTCGGCCACCAGGTCCGAGTCCCAGACCTGGCGGACCGCCACATTGACGCTCACGAAGATCGGCGGCTCGCCCGGGTGGTCCAGCTGCCAGCGGCGCGCCTGACGGCAGGCGGTGACCAGGGCCCAGCGGCCGAGCGGCACGATCGAGCCGTCCTCCTCGGCCAGCCCGATGAACCGATTCGGCGCCAGTGTGCCGAACTGCGGGTGGTGCCAGCGGGCCAGGGCCTCGACGCCGCGCAGCCGGCCGTCCTCCATGCCCACCAACGGCTGGTAGTCCAGGGCGAATTCACCGCGCTCGATGGCGGGGCGCAGCGCGGAGGAGAGGGCCTGCCGGGTCATGAGGTGCGCGTTGCGCTCCGGGTCGAACAGCGTCCAGCGGCCCTTGCCGTCGGCCTTCGCCCAGTACAGGGTCGTGTCGGCCGCCTGCATCAGGCCGGTGGCCGTGGTGCCGGCCGTGTGCCGCTCGACCACGCCGATGGAGGCCGTCAGCGACAGCCGCCGGCCCGCCAGGTCGAAGGGGGCCCGGAGCGCGGTCAGCGCGGCCGCGGCCAGCTCGGCCAGCTGGTCCGTGCCCGTCGAGTCCTCGACGAGCACGGCGAACTCGTCGCCGCCCAGCCGGGCCACCAAGGGGGTGCCCGCCCGCCCGCGCCCTGCCTCGTCCGCGACCCGGGTCAGCCGCTCCGCCACGGCGGCCAGCAGCCGGTCGCCGACCCGGTGGCCGAGGGTGTCGTTGACCGCCTTGAAGCCGTCGAGGTCGAGGTAGCACAGTCCGACCCGGCCGGTGCCGCCCTGCTCGTGGGCGTCCGCCTCCAGGGCGGCCGTCAGCCGCTCGAAGAACAGCGTGCGGTTGGGCAGCCGGGTGACCGGGTCGTGCATCTGCAGGTGCCGCAGCCGGGCCTGGAGTTCACGGCGGGCGGTGATGTCGGCGACGGAGAGCAGGACGCCCTCCCCGGACTCGGCGAGCGGGGCGACGGTGACCTGCACCCACACCGTGCGGCCGTCGGGCTGCTTCAGCCGCCGGGTGCAGCGCAGCTTCGCCTGCCGGCCGCGCAGCACCTCGCGGTAGGCGTGCCAGGCGCGGGCATCGGCGGTCAGATCGACCAGGTCGGCCGCGACGCGTCCGGTCAGTGCGGCGGTGTCGGTGCCGAGCAGCGTGCCGAGCGCGTCGTTGGCGCTGACCACCAGGCCGTCGCGGTCGACGACGGCCATGGCCAGCGGGGCGGCCGCGAAGACGGAACGGTAGGTGTGCGCCGATGCCCCCGCCGGCGGCCGCGCACCGGGAGGCCTTCTCTCGTCACTCTCCGTGATGGCGGACCGGTCGAGGTCCGCCGCGGGCGTCGACCCTTCGGACGTTCCGCTCACCGCTCGCTCCCGCAGTGCACTCGATCTCCGTCCGTGCAGGCAAGTGTGCCGATCATAGATGCTGGCCCGAGGGCCTTCCAGCTACCTTCCAGTGTCCCTGATGAACCCACGGTTTTGACAGATCGTTTCTGCCCGCGCATGGACGGGTTCTTCAAGCGTGCGACCGCTTGTGACGTTCCGTGAGTGATTTTGGATATCGGCCATTCGGGGGTGTGACGAATGCTCACTCTTCTGGGGCAGACAAACAGGGCGTAGCGGATCAAAATCCCACAGGCTGGGTGCGGTGTCCGTGCAACCGCACTCGGAGGTCCCCCCGTGCCGCCCCATCTGCGCAGTGTCGCAGCCGTGTTCACCACGATGTCGGCGCTCGCCGCGACGTCGATCCTCACCGTCCCCTCGGTGGCCGAACCGTTCTCCACGACGCCGTGCGCCCTGCACCGGACCGACGCGCACCACTCCGAGGGAGTGGACACCTGGAACCGCTCCTACGCGCGCCCGAGCCGCCCGCTCGACGCCGTGATGGTATTCCTCTCCTTCCCGGACTCGGCCCCGCGCAGCACGCCCGCCGAACTGGCCGCCGACCACTTCCCGGCCACCAGCCGCTTCTTCGAGGAAGCCTCCTACGGCAGGTTCACGCTCCGCCCGCATCCGCTGAAGCGCTGGCTGCGCATGCCGCGCCCCTCGGCGTCGTACGCCATAAGGCGCGACTGGAGCGCCGCGCAGCGGGCCGCCTATCTGCGTGACGCGTTCGCGGTGGCCGACCGTGACGTCGACTTCTCGCGCTACGACATCGTCTACTTCGTGGCCGATCCGGACGCGCCCGGCGTGGACTCCGACGCGACGAAGGTCGTCAACCTGGACACCCCGGTGCGGGTGGACGGCAAGGACGTCCGCCGGGTCGTCACGGTCTTCGAGAACCACCCGCCGGACCGGCTGGTCCTCGCGCACGAGACCGGGCACCTCTTCGACCTGCCGGACCTCTACCACCGCCCGGCGGACGGCAAGGGCGACTGGGACACGTACGTCGGCGACTGGGACCTGATGGGCAGTCAGTTCGGGCTGGCGCCCGACCTGTTCGCCTGGCACAAGTGGAAGCTCGGCTGGCTGGAGCCCCGCCAGGTGGTGTGCGTACGCGGGACCGGGCCGACCCGGCTGACCCTGGAGCCGCTGGCCGCCGGGGAGACACCGGCCGCGCGGACCGCCGGGTCCCCGGTGTTCGGCCTGGGCGGCGGGGTGAAGCTGGCCGTCGTGCGCACCGGGTCCGACAGCGCGCTGGCCTTCGAGGCGCGCGGGCCGGCCGGGAGCGACCACGGGGTCTGCCGTAAGGGCGTGCTGGTGTACCGGGTGCACAGCGGCGCGGCGTCCGGAGACGGCCCGATCGAGGTCGTGGACGCCCATCCGCGCACCGAGGCCTGCTGGGAGGGCTCGGTCTACCCGCCGCTCGCCGACGCCCCGGTCGACCTCGGCGAGAGCTTCACGGTGCCGGGTGACGGTGTCCGGGTCGAGGTGGAGGACCGCACGGTGTCCGGCGCCTGGACGGTGAAGATCACATCGAAGATCGTGGGCTGAGCCCGCGGAGGGGCGGCGCGGGTGCGGGGAGAGGGGGGAAACAGAGATGGCGAGGGGGTTCGCGCGTGGTGCGAACGTGCCTCGCCATCGTCATGGTGCGCCGCCAGGGACTCGAACCCCGGACCCGCTGATTAAGAGTCAGCTGCTCTAACCAACTGAGCTAGCGGCGCCTGCTGACGTCGTAGACCTTAGCACCCTGGTCGGCGGGAGGAAAAATCGATATCCGCACGGTTTCCCGGGCCGCCCGGACCGCGGCCCAGAGCACCACCTCGGGCCCGGGCAGCCAGGGGTGCCGGGTGTCGGGCGCGACCAGCCAGCGGGAGCCGTCGCGGGCGGCGGATTCCGCGCCGTCCGGGGCGCGCAGGGCCGGCGCGGTCACCGCGTCCCCGGTGCCGTGGCACAGCAGCGGCGGCACGCCGCAGGTACGGCCCCGGCTGCCCCACTCCTCCCAGGCCAGCAGCGAGGGCAGGCGCTGGGCCGTGCCCGGGGCGACGAACAGGAGCACACGGCCGCGGAACACGGCGACCGGCCCGGAACCCGGGCCCTCGGCCCATAACCGGTCCAGCATCTGCCGCCCGAAGATCGCCGGCGCGTTCACCACGTCGAAGGCGGTGCCGCAGGGCAGGACGAGCGGGGCGTCGGGCCGCTCCTCCCACTGCGCGAGTGTGCTGCGCGGATACGTTCCTGCAGAGGCGAGCCAGGAGGCGCCGGCGGCGGTGATCTTGCGTGTGCTGCTCATGGGTCATAGATCTACCGCCCGTGAAATTTCCGTTGCTGTGAGTTGCGGAAATTCGGGACGGGAGGGCGAAAGAGGGAGTATCTTGCCCGCCTGGCATATGCCGTGGGGTAGTGGCGCGGGTGTCACACGGGATCGGCGGTGCCACGCTCCTCGGTGTCGGCCCCGCGCATCAGGTCCCGGCCGAACTCGACCATCTTCTTGGCGTAGTCCTCGGTCCACTCCGCCCGCTCGGCGATGTCCGCGGGCGTCAGCCGGTCGAAGCGGCGTGGATCGGCCAGCTGGGCCGCCGCGACGGCCTGGTACTCCACGGCGCGGTCGGCGGCGGCGCGGAACGCCTGGGCCAACTCGGTCGCGCGCGCCAGCAGGGCCCGGGGGTCGTCCATCGACTCCAGGTCGAAGAAGTGCTCGGGATCGGCGACCGCCGCCACGGGCTCGAAGAGCAGGGGCGCGGGGCGTAGCCGCGGTTCGTTCCGACGCGGCGTGGGCTCCGCCATGTCTCGTCCTCCTCGTACGGTTGCGTGGGCCGCCCCGTCAAAGGCTGCGCCACGTCCATTCTCCCGCGCCCCCACAAGCCCACATCCCAGCGCCCGACCACGCCGACCGACGTGCCGGACTCCGTCCGGCGGTGGGGCGGTGTCGGGTGGTGGTGTCGGTCATGGTTGCCAGGTGACCCGGTGTTCTGTCAGGTGGGCCAGGACCGCGTGGTTCGCCTCCCAGCCGTCCGGGAACTTCACGAGGGTGCCTAGTTGGACCGGGTCGGTCGATGGGTAGTCGTCGAGGAGTTCGGCCACGCCCGCCCGGCACACCACGATGCAGGCGTGGCGGTGCCGGGAGGCGAGCACGCACAGGCGGCCCGTCTCCAGGTGGAAGGCGGTGGCGTCGGGGCGGCCGGACAGGGGATGGAGCACCACCGTCACGTCGTACTCCCGGCCCTGCAGCCGGTTCGCCGTGTCGACGGTGACGTCCGCCACGCCCAGCTCGGCCAGCGCCGCTCGCACCGCCGCCGCCTGGTCCCGGTGCGCCGTCCCGACGGCGATCCGGTCGGCGGTGAGCGGGACCGGCCCCGTACCGCGCTCCGAGGTCGCCGCGCCACCGCGGTCCAGCAGCCGGCGGACGACCGCGGCCACCGCCCGCACCGCCTCCGGATCCGTGCGCGGCGTGTGCCGCGCGGGCAGTTCCAGCAGGCCCCAGCCCGAGGCCGCCGCCTCGTCGATCACCCGGTCGGGGCCGGAGCCGTCGGACGGCACGGCGAAGACCAGCCCGCGGTCGCCGTGGTCCGTGCCGCTGCGGAACGGCGTGTACGGATAGAAGGCGTCCGAGACCAGGGGCGCCGCCGAGGCCGGCAGCCGCCAGGACACCGGCAGCCGGTGCTGCGGCAGCTCGGGGTTGTGCGCGAGCAGCGTCGTCACGGCGGAGGCCGACGGGTCGTACGACAGCCCCGCCCACTGCTCGCTGCCCACGATCGCGAACGGGTCCAGCTGGCCCGGGTCGCCCACGAACAGCGCCCGCTCGAACAGCCCGGCCACCGCGAGCAGCGCGTCCGAGCGCATCTGGTACGCCTCGTCGACGATCGCGTGCCGCCACGGCTCGTCCACCGTGACATGCGCCCACTTCGCGGCCGTGGACAGCACCACCGGGACGCCGGCCAGATCCGCCGCCTTCGCCGACGTGCGCACGCCCGGCAGCTCGTCCAGCGCCTTGTCGTACGGATCGGTGTCGCTGCTGTGCAGCCGGCCCACGGGCAGCTCGGGGTTCTTCTCGGCGAGCCGCAGGACCAGGTCGTCCACCTGGGCGTTGGTCTGCGCGATCACCATCAGCGGCCGCCCGGCGTCGGCGAGTTCGAGCGCGGCCCGGACCACGAGCGTGGACTTGCCGGCGCCCGGCGGGGAGTCGACCACCACGCCCCGGTGCTCGCCGTGCAGGGTGTCCCGCAGGATCGCCTCGGTGGCGCGGGCCGCCGCGGCACCGGGGTCGAAGGTCTGCGCGGTCACAGTACGTCCTCCTCGGTGACGGAATCGGCGGCCTCCGGCACGGCCTCGCCCGGCGGCCCGCCGTGCGTCCACGGGGTCTGCTCCGGATCGGGCAGCCTGGCCCCGCCGCGCTGCTCGTGCTCGAACAGCGTGAAGCACAGCCGGTCACCCTTCTCCGGCACGGACCCGGCCTCGGGCTCCTTGCCGCGGCCCATCTTGTCCAGGACCCGCAGCACGATCAGCCCCTCGTCCTCGTACCCCACGAACTCCGCCGCCTGCGGTCTGCCGCCCAGCGAGCGGTACGCCTTCGCCCGCTCCCCGAGGTGCGGCCGGTCGTCCGTGCGGACGGTGACCAGCGGGCGCGGACTGGGCCGCTTCCCCTCGCTGTACGCCATGACGACATCGGTGACCTCGCCCGCGAACGCCTCCCCGGCGAGCCGCCGCCCCGCCATCACCAGTGGATCGTCGAGCGCCTCCTGGGCCTCCAGCCGGGCCTGTTCGCGCTCGCGCGCGGCCAGCTTGTTCGCCGCGGTGACCGCGTCGTCGCGGCGCGGCTGCGGGGGCTCGCCGGCGCGTACGCGGTCGCGGTGCCCGGTGAACGACCAGCGGTCCCGGGTCCATCGCTCCTCGACGTGCGCGCCCTCGGGCAGCGCCCGCAGCAGATCGAGCCCGCGCCACACGGCGTCCCAGGTGGGCCGCGTACGGCTCTCGACCAGGGCCTGGATCTCCCGTTCGGCGGCGGTGACCTGACCGAGCCGCGCGTCGGCCTCCAGGCCGTCCGCGGCGGCGGCGAGAGCGGTGCGGGCGCGGTGGTGGCGCTCGATGGCGGGGGCGAGCAGCCGGTTGTCGAAGGCCGGATCGGTGGCCGGGCCGGCGGGCGGGTGCAGCAACTGGCCGTCGGCGCCGCGGGCCCGCTCCACCCGCTCGGCCGCCGCGCCGCCGGACTCGCCGTCGGGCGGTTCGATCCAGGCCAGCAGCGCGCCCAGGTGCTGGTCCTCCAGGCTCGACTGGCCGGTCGCCCAGTGCCGGGCCAGCACATCGGTCAGCGCGAGCAGCAGCGACGAGCCGGGCACCCGGGCCCGCTCCCCGAAGTGGGTCAGCCACCGGCCGAGCAGCGGCACCCGGGGCGGCGCGGGGTACGGCGCCTGCGGGTCCTGCTCGGCCGTGCGGCGAAAGCGCATGGAGCGGCCCAGCAGCCGTACGAAGTCGGCGCCCGCGCGGCTCGGCACGATCAGCTGGGGCGCGTCCGCGCACAGCTCCGTCACGACCTTGACCCGCTTGCCGGTCTCCGGTTCTGTCTCGGTGCGTTCGGCGTCCTCGACCTGGTCGGCGTAGGCGTCGAGGTACGGCAGGACGATGTCGGCGAGTTCGGCGAGGAAGGCGAAGCGCAGGTCGCGGTCGCGCGGCTGCGGCACGACCAGCAGGCGGGGCGCCGCCCGGTCGGTGCC
This sequence comes from Streptomyces shenzhenensis, assembly GCF_003688995.1. Taxonomy (GTDB): domain Bacteria; phylum Actinomycetota; class Actinomycetes; order Streptomycetales; family Streptomycetaceae; genus Streptomyces; species Streptomyces shenzhenensis_A. The sequence goes on from NZ_PENI01000004.1 coordinate 60,820, forward strand.
GACCAGGGCGCCGAGCGGGGCACCGGCCTCGCCCGCGGTGGTCAGCGGCACGAACACCAGGGGCCGGTCGGACAGATGCCGGTGCCGGACGGTGGCGGCGGGCTCGGCCCGGCCACAGCGCACGGCCTCCAGCCGGCCGAGGGTGGCGATCAGCGACAAGGGGCCACCTCCCGGTCGGCCCGTGCGCCGGGCAGCGCCGGCTCGTCCGGGGCCGGCTCGCGCAGCGCCTCCGCGCGCAGGGCCGTCGCCCGGCGCAGGGCGGCGACCGCCGGGTCGTCGGGGTCGCCGCTCGCGCCACGGGCCGCCGACAGCACGTCGTCGACCGTGCTCAGACCGCCCAGTTCGGCGCGCAGCGGACGGCCGAGTGCGGTGACCGCGCCGGCCGCCCGGGAGCGTGCGCGGCAGTGGAAGGCGAGCTCGCAGGCGGCCAGGCACTCGGGCGCGTACGTCGCCGGTACCGAGTCGACCGCGGCGCTCAGCTCGGCGGCGGGCAGGTCCGGGGCGAAGCAGGTGCCCTCGGACAGGGCGTCGGCGATGTCCTGGATCCGGGTCAGCCGGGCCAGCTGGCGGGCGGTGACGGCACGCTGCTTGCGGATGTCGACGGCGGAGGCGGCGGGCAGGTTGGAGAAGTCCTTGGGGCACACCAGGAGCACCCGGTGGCGCACGCGCGGGGCCGGTTCGAGGCGGGCGGCGACCTCCTCCAGGGCCAGCACGTACACCGCGGCCTGCCGGGCGGCGGCGCCCACCTTCGCCGGGTCCGCCGCACCGTCCAGCATCGGGAAGGACTTGATCTCCGCGACGGACCAGCTGCCGTCCGGGTGCACGACCACCGCGTCCGGTTCCAGAAAGGTGGGGGAGCCCGCGACGTCGAGCGCCAGCATCGGATGGTCGAGCAGCGTCCAGGTGCCCCGGGCGGCCGTGGCCTCGCGCAGCGCCAGCGCCGTACGGGCCGTGCGCCCCTCGGGGCCGATCGCGGACAGATCGGGGACGGCGGCCTCCCGGGGCGGCTCGGCGGCCGGATCCAGCGTGGTGTGCACGAGCCGCAGCAACTCCGCGCCCTCGCCCGCCTTCACGCGTGCCTCGAAGGCGTTGCCCCGGGTCAGCGCGAACTGCGACTGGCCGAAGACGGCCGGCGCGCCCAGCGATTCGGCCAGCGCGGTCTTGTCGACCCCGGCACCGTCCAGGATCGCCCGCCTGCGGCATCCCGGGTTCGCGGCGAGTGCCGCGAGGGCGCGCGCGTCCAGTGCCCTGGGCGGGACGTCGGGGCCGCCGCGCAGCTCAGCGAGTCTTCCCCAGACTCTCGACTTCGCCGGAGCGGGGGAGATCCCAGTCCGGGGCCCCTTCTCCCGCGCCCCTGGGGGAGGTGTCAGGCTCGGCTCCGGGCCCGAGCCGGTCCTCGCGCTGCCGTGGAATTCGTTCACCCGTCGAAGTCTGGCATCCGCCACCGACAATCGGGGAACCTGCGCCGCCGGAGCGTCCCGTGACGGCGGTGGCGGCCGGGGAAAGACGGGCCCGCAGTGCGGTACCGGCCCGGGCCACGGGCGGTGCGAGGCGGGTCCGCGCCGCGGCGACGCCCCGCGTCACATGCGGTGCGAGCAGCAGTCCGGCGCCCATCACGACCGCGCCCGCGACCGCGTCCAGCAGATAGTGGTTGGCCGTGCCCATGACCACGATCGTGGTCAGCAGCGGATAGGTCACACCGAGGACCTTGGTGAGCCGGGTGCCGCCGTAACGCCACAGCATCACCCCGCACCACAGCGACCAGCCGACGTGCAGGCTCGGCATGGCCGCGTACTGGTTCGTCATGCTGCCCAGCCCGCGCGGGGCGCTGGCCTGGCCGCCCCACCAGCCGTACGAGCTGTACTGGGCCATCGTGTCGACGAAGCCGTGCTCCGGCGAGAGCAGCCGGGGCGGGCAGGTGGGCAGCAGCGTGAAGCCGATCAGGCCGATGAACGTGGACGTCATCAGCCAGGTGCGGGCCGCGCGGTAGTGGGCGCTGCGGAACCGGAAGATCCAGACGAGGATGAGCGGTGTCACCAGGTAGTGCAGGGACGCGTACCAGAAGTCGGCGGGTACGCCGAGCCACGCCTCGCGGGTGAACAGCCGGTTGAGCGGGTGCTCGGCGTTGATGCGCAGGAACTGCTCGACGCGCAGGATCGCCAGTCCGTGGTCGACGGCGGTCGAGACGTCCCCGCGGGCGAGCAGGCGGCCGGCCGAGTAGCAGCCGTACACCAGCAGGATCAGTGGCAGCTCGGTCCACCACCGCAGCCGGATCCGCCGGGACTCCCCGGTGCCCGGTGTCACGGTCTGCGGCATCCGATCGCCCTCCCCCTCTTCCCACGCGGCGCCCGGCGTGCCGACCGTGCCACTTTACGGTGTACGTGGTCCGCCCGTGCGGGGCGTTCCAGCACTCAAAGACGTCGAGATCGCCCGCCGGGTTGCCCCCGCGGGGCGTGCGCGATGATGGACCCGTTCCGCTTCCGTTCTCGCTCGTTTTCCGCCCTGTTCTCCTCCCTCGATCTCCGACGGTTTCGTACCGCTCGTCCCGAAAGGCCCCCCTCATGGCACCGCGCATTCTGTTGGCCCGGCACGGACAGACCCAGTGGTCGCTGTCCGGCCAGCACACCGGCAGGACCGACGTGCCGCTCCTGGAGGAGGGGCGCCGGGGCGCCAAGCTGCTCGGCGAGCGGCTGCACCGGGCGCCCCTCGACGGCCTGCCCGGGGCCGAGGTGCGCACCAGCCCGCTGGCACGCGCGCGTGAGACCTGCGAACTCGCCGGGTTCGGCGAGCGGGCCGACACCTGGGACGCGCTCCTGGAGTGGGACTACGGCGCCTACGAGGGCATGACCCCCGCCGAGATCCAGGCCGTCCGCCCGGGCTGGCTCATCTGGCGGGACGGCGTACCCGAGGGCGAGGGTCTGGCCGAGGTGACGGCCCGCGCGGACGAGGTGGTGGCCTGGGCCCGGTCGGCTGACCGCGACGTCCTGGTCTTCGCCCACGGGCACATCCTGCGCTCCATAGGGGCGCGGTGGCTGGGCCTGCCCCTCGACTTCGCCGCGCGCATCCGCCTCAACCCCACGTCCCTGTCGGTCCTCGGCTGGGCGTACGGCGAACCGGCGATCGAGAGCTGGAACGACCTGGGGCACCTCGCCGGGTGAGCGGGCTCACATGCTGCGCGGCAGTGCGGCGTGCCGCTCCAGGAACTCCGACACCCCGGAGGTCCTGCGGTGCGGCAGCAGTACGCGTGCCGTCCCGGCCAGCATCGTCTGGATGCGGGACGACTGGACCTGGCCCAGCAGGTCCAGGACCCGCAGACCGGCCTGCGCGGCCTCGTCGGGGCGCCCCCCGAGCGCGAGGTCGTCGGCCAGTTCCGCCGTGTACAGGGCGATGTTCCGGGTGAAGTGGGGGTCCTGGAGCCGGGCCGCGCGGCGCGCGTGCCGGGCCGCGCGCGGCCAGTCGCCCAGCGTCGACCAGCACTGGGCCTCCAGTCCTTCCAGTTCGGCCTCTCCGTAGAACGTCATCCACTCGGGGTCGGCGTCCGAGCGGCCCCGTTCGAAGAGGGCCTGAGCGCGGGCCAGCGCCTGTTCGCAGCCGGTGCGGTCGGCGAGCCCCGCCCAGCCGCCCGCCTCGCGCAGCGCGAGCAGCGACATCAGGCGCGCGGAGCCCAGCGGGCGCCCCACCCGCTGTGCGGCCTGCGCCGCCCGCACCGCCTCCCGCGGCCGTCCGGCGTCCCGCGCGAGGAACGCCGTATTGCAGAAGGCGTGCGCCTCCAGGGCCGGGTCCCCGGTCACCCGGGCGGTCGCCAGCGCCTCCGCGTAGTGCGAGCGCGCGTCGTCGAAACGGCCGGAGTCGTGCGCCAGCCAGCCCACCGAGATGGCGAGTTCACCGGCGCCCGAGTGCAGCCGGTCGGCGGTGGCCTGCCGGGTGGCGCCGGCGTCCAGCAGCGCGTACGCGGCGCGCAGCGGGGCGGCCGCGTGCCGGTAGAGGCTGTCCGCGCCGTGCCGGTCGTCGAGCAGCCGGATCCGGCGGACGGCCTCTTCGAGAGCGTCCGCCTCCGCTGATCCGGCGCGCCGCGGCGGCCGGTCCGCGGGCGCGGCCGCGGCGTCGATGGTGAGGCCGAAGGGCCCCAGGGCGGCGGCCGCCGTGGCGCCCCCGCCGGTCATGAATGCGCGACGCAGCACGTCGCTCTCCTCGTGGTTCTCGTGGTTCTCGTGCGTCTCGTACGGGTCCTGCGTGTCCTTCGGTGCGACGGCCACCCCTGTCTCTCTCGCGGTGGGTGCCGGGTCGGCGGCGCGCGCGGGGGTCGCGTCCCCGGCCGGGCGTGCCCCGCGTCCGCGGACGGACGACCGGGGTGCGAAGCCGAGGTCGGCGAGCGTGCGGCCGGGGAACATGTGCAGGAACACCCGTTCGTACGCGTAGTTCGGGCAGCGGATCTCACCCGCCTCCACCCGGCCGACATAGCGCGCGTCACAGCTCACCCGCTCACCGATCTCGTGAGCGGCACGCCGTACCAGCGCCGCGAACTCGGCGGGTGAACGCCGGCCGCGCAAGCGCCGGAAGGCGAGGTTCGGCCGCGGTGGCCGGTCGGACTGTGACGAGGTCACGGTTGACGACGCCATGGCCGGGGGTCCTCTCGTGCGAACCGTCGAACCGTGCCGGATTCGAGGTGGGTTGTCCGTGTGGCACCCCGGTTCCGGCGGGGCAAGAACGTACCGGTTGTGACGGTCCCGGCACGCAGTGTTTGGCTACAAACCGGATATCTGCCCCACCATCCGCCATGAACTGCCATCCTTTGCGGCGGACTTGTGCGTAGCTGTTGACGCTCTCGCGCGTTGAACCGGGTGGACTGCAAGAGGCTGCGTGGTGGAGGCCGGAATGGAGACCAGCCGAAGTAACGGATCTGACGCTTCGTCGCGGGAGGTGTGCGATCTCGTGACCGTGCCGACCCGACAGGGGTTGGAGGCCGTCGACATCCTTCGACGGGGGGCAGGGGACGCGGTGGGGCCCGTGCTGCACGACGACGGAGGCGGCACCCTCGGCTTCCTCGTGCCGCCGGGCACGGCGGCAGCCTGGGACGTCCCGGGCAGCACGTGCACCGAGACCGACGGGCGCGGCCTGAGCCTGAATCCCGAGCCCCCGGTGGAGGGCTCGGACTGGCTCCTGCCGCCCGGCGAGGCCGACCTCGCCACGGACCCGGCGGTGCTGCGCCGCGCCCTCGGCGAGGCGGCCCGCCTGATCGAGGCGGCGGACAGCTGTCGCTGAGCGCTCCGCCGGGAGGGGCCTGACACGGCGTCGTCCCGCGGGCCCTGCCCTGCCCGTAGCGCGGTCGGGCAGGGCCCGGCCGCGGGCGGCGGGTGCGTCCGACGTACGACGACTGCGTACGACGGCTGCGAGAATAAGGGCGTGGGCAGGACAAGGAACGCGCGGCGCAGGACGACGGGTGCCGAGACCGTCGCCGAGAACGTCGACGGCGGGCTGGCACAGCTGATACCCGACCCGGACCGCGGCCGGGCCTGGACGCTGCTGATCGACGGGGCCCCGCAGTCGCACGTCGACCTCGACGACCCCGCCCACCTCTCCTTCGAGTACCAGCGCCGGTTCGGACACGTCGTCGACCTGGCCGCCCCGCCCGGAAAGCCGCTGCGCGCCGTGCACCTCGGCGGCGGCGCCTGCACCCTCGCCCGGTACGTCGCCGCCACCCGCCCCCGGTCCACCCAGCAGGTCGTCGAACGCGACGCACGCCTCGTCGAACTCGTGCGCCGACAGCTGCCGTTGGACCCGGCCGCCCGGATCCGTGTGCGCTCGACGGACGCCCGTGCGGGCCTCGCCAAGATCCCGGACGGCTGGGCCGACCTGGTCGTCAGCGATGTGTTCAGCGGCGCCCGGACACCCGCCCACCTCACCTCGACCGAATTCCTCGACGAGGTACGCCGCGTGCTGGGCCCCACCGGTGTCTACGCCGCCAACCTCGCCGACGGCCCGCCGCTCGCCCATCTGCGCGGCCAGATCGCCACCGCCGCCGCCCGGTTCGCCGAGGTCGCCCTGGTCGCCGACCCGGCGGTGCTGCGCGGCAAACGGTTCGGCAACGCGGTCCTGGTCGCCGCCGACGGCCCGCTGCCGGTCGCCGAACTGACCCGCAGGGCCGCCTCCGACCCGCACCCCGGCCGGGTCGAACACGGCAAGCAGCTCACCGACTTCACCGGCGGCGCCGTCCCCGTGACGGACGCGGTGGCGGTGGCCTCACCGGCCCCGCCGCCCTCCGTGTTCCGCTGACCGCCCCGCTCAGTAGGTGCCGATCTCCACGCGTGGCGGCCCGTCGTGCCACGTGCAGAACACCGACACCCGGTCCGCGCCGCGGCTGAATTCCACCCGGATCCACGCCTCCGTCTTCCACACCTGCATCGACCACCCCGTGCCCGGCGTCGCCGAGACCAGCGACGCGCTCGTCTCCCCGAGGTCGAACACCGCCCGCCCGCCGTCGGTGTCATAGCCCTTGACCCGGCCGGAGGCCGTGGGGGACGGCGACGGGGCGGGGCTGCTCGCTGTGCTCCGGGCGGGCGCCGGCGTGCGCCGCGCTGACGGTGTGCCCGACGGCCGCTCCGCGGGCGTCCGCGACGGGGACGGCGGCCGTGCGGTCGCCGACACCAGCGGCTTCGCGCCCTGCGTGGTCGCGTCGGCCGCCGTGATGGGCAGCGCGCGGGGCGGGTCGTACGCCGTCCCCGCCATCACCGTGCGCACACCCCACCACGACAGCGTGACCGCCGCGCCCGTGGCGAGCGACCACGCCAGTACGTGTACGAGTCCTCTGCGCATCGTGGGCCATACTGCCGCACGCGCCCCATGGGCCGCACCCGCCGGGAGTTGTCCACAGGTGCACGGCGGGAGTTGTCCACAGGCACCCGGCCGGTGCGGGCCGCATGGCGTACGGTGCGGCGCATGGCAAGTGTTCTCGTGGTCGAGGACGACCAGTTCGTACGCTCGGCGCTCATCCGGCACCTCACCGACGCCTCGCACACCGTGCGCAGCGTCGGCACGGCACTGGAGGCGCTGCGCGAGGTCGCCCATTTCCGCTTCGACGTGGTCATCCTGGACCTCGGACTGCCCGATCTGGACGGCTCCGAGGCCCTGAAGATGCTGCGCGGCATCACCGACGTACCCGTGATCATCGCCACCGCCCGGGACGACGAGACAGAGATCGTCCGGCTGTTGAACGCCGGGGCGGACGACTATCTGACCAAGCCGTTCTCGGTCGATCATCTGTCGGCGCGCATCGCCGCCGTGCTGCGCCGCGCCCGCGCCGCCTCCCCCGACGCCGGGCCCTCCTCCGTTCTGCGCGTCGGCGGGCTCACCGTCGACCCGCTGCGCCGCCAGGCCGAGTTGGACGGGGTACGGCTCGACCTGACCCGCCGTGAGTTCGACCTGCTCGCGTTTCTGGCCGGCCGGCCCGGCGTCGTCGTACCCCGCAGGGAGCTGCTCGCCGAGGTCTGGCAGCAGTCGTACGGCGACGACCAGACCATCGACGTCCATCTGTCCTGGCTGCGCCGGAAGTTGGGGGAGACGGCCGCCCGGCCGCGCTATCTGCACACCCTGCGGGGCGTCGGCGTGAAGCTGGAGCCGCCCGGAGGGGAGTCCGCGCCATGAGGTGGGCCCTGGTCAAGGTGTGTCTCGCGGTCACCACGATGGTCGTGGTCGCCTTCGCCGTGCCGCTCGGACTGGTCATCAAGGAGATGGCCCGCGACCGCGCGTTCTCCAACGCGGAGCGCGAGGCCGCCGCGCTCGCCCCGGCGCTGTCCATCACCACCGACCGCGGCAAGCTGGAGCGGGTCGTGGCCGCCGCGGGCTCCGATTCCGGGATGGCCGTGCACATACCGGCCGTGGACGACACGGCGGCCGTCGACATCGGCCGGCAGCGCGCCGCCGACCGGGACATCGGTACCGTGCGCAGACTCGGGCGCGCCTCCACCACGGAGGTGCCGGGCGGTTCGACGCTGCTCCAGCCGGTCGCGCTCAGCTCGGGCGCCATCGCGGTCGTGGAGGTGTTCGTGCCCGACGCCGATGTCAGCAGGGGCGTCGGCGCCGCCTGGGGTGTGCTCGCCGCGGTGGGTGTCGCCCTGGTCCTCGGCTCGGTCGCGGTCGCCGACCGGCTCGGCGTGCGGATGGTGCAGCCCGCGCAGCGGCTGGTCGAGGGCGCCCACGAGCTGGGGGAGGGCAAGCTGGGCGCGCGGGTGCCCGAGGAGGGGCCGAACGAACTGCGGCTGGCCGCGGTCGCGTTCAACTCCATGGCCGATCAGGTCGTCCAGCTCCTCGCCAACGAGCGGGAGCTGGCCGCGGACCTGTCCCACCGGCTGCGCACGCCCCTGACCGTGCTGCGGCTGAACGCGGCCTCGCTCGGCGACGGGCCCGCCGCCGACCAGACCCGGGCCGCGGTCGCCCAGCTGGAGCGCGAGGTCGACACGATCATCCGCACCGCGCGGGACGCCAAGCCGCAGACGGCCGCGGCCGGCCCGGGAGCGGGCTGCGACGCGGCCGAAGTGGTCCGGGAACGCATGGCGTTCTGGTCCGCGCTCGCCGAGGACGAGGGCCGCAAGTGGCGGCTGGCCGGGGTGGAGCGTCCGGTGCGCATCCCCGTGGCCCGCGCCGATCTGGCCGCCGTGCTCGACGCACTGCTCGGCAATGTCTTCCGGCACACCGCCGAGGGCACGGCCTTCGCGGTCGACGTGCACAACGCCGAGGACGCGGTGATCGTGCTCGTGTCCGACGCCGGCCCCGGCATACCCGACCCGGAGGCCGCGATGGCCCGCGGCCGGGGCTCCGGCAGCGCCGGCTCGACCGGACTCGGCCTGGACATCGTGCGCAGACTCGCCGAGTCCACCGGCGGGGACGTGCGGATCGGCTCGTCGGTGCTGGGCGGGACCGAGGTGCGCATCTGGATCCAGCTGGCCGGGCGGGAACCGGTGCGCCGGGGACACCGCGGTGCGGTGCGGCGGCGCAGACGCCCGGCCCTGAGATGACCCCGCGCCGCACGCCCCCGCACGCGTCCACCCCGCTCCTGGTCTCGACCTTTAACCGCCCCCGATCCCTTCCTTAAGCGCACCCTAAGAAGCTCAACGCCCGTCCGGATCAAGCGCTTTGCCCGATTCCGGAGCGCTAGCGTGCTGCCGCACCCACCCCCTGGAACAGCGAAGGCAGGCACGCGCATGAGCACGCATCGGCGCAGCATCAGAGGCAGGCACAAGGTGTTGGGTGGTCTCGTGGCGGCCGCCACGGTGGCCGGCGGCGCCGTCCTGCTCGCCGGCACCGCGCAGGCGGCCGGTGTCGGCGCCGCGTACACCAGGACCAGCGACTGGTCGACGGGCTACACCGCGCAGTACGTCGTCACGAACAACAACGGCGATGTGCAGCGGGACTGGACGCTGGAGTTCGACCTGCCGGCCGGCGCGAAGCTCAGCTCCCTGTGGAACGGCGAGTCGAGCGTGAACGGGCAGCACGTCACGGTGAAGCCGCCGAAGTGGCAGACCGAGGGCCTGGCGGCCGGGGCATCGCTCACCATCGGCTTCGTGGTCAACGGCACCGCCGATCCCACCGGTTGTCTGATCGGCGGCGCGACCTGCTCGGCGGACGACGCCGCGACGCCCGAGCCCAGCGGCCGCCCGACCGACGCGCCCGCCCCGACCGCGACCCCCACCCCCACGGCCACCCCGTCCCCGACCGGGAGCACCGGCACCGGCACGCCCGCCGGCGCGGGCTTCGCCCCGTACGTCGACACCTCCCTGTACCCGGCCTTCGACCTGCTGGCGAGCGCGGCGGCGACCGGCGTCAAGGACTACAACCTCGCCTTCGTCACCGACGGCGGCGGCTGCACCCCCAAGTGGGGCGGCGTGACGGACCTGTCGGGCGACGGCGTGGCCGCGCAGATCGGCGCCCTGCGCGCCGAGGGCGGCGACGTCCGGGTCTCCTTCGGCGGCGCGTCCGGCTCCGAACTGGCCACCACCTGCTCCTCGGCCGACGCGCTGGCGGCGGCGTACGGCAAGGTGGTGGACGCCTACGGGCTCAGGAAGGTCGACTTCGACGTGGAGGGCGGGGCGCTGCCCGACACCGCGGCGAACACCCGGCGTGCCCAGGCCATCGCCCGGCTCCAGGTCCAACACCCCGACCTGGACGTCTCCTTCACACTGCCCGTGATGCCGGAGGGCCTCACCCAGGACGGGGTGAACCTGCTGGCCGACGCCACATCGAAGGGCGTGCGGATCGACACCGTGAACATCATGGCGATGGACTACGGCGCCGCGTACAGCGGTGACATGGGCGACTACGCCGAGCAGGCGGCGACCGCGACGCAGGCGCAGATCAAGAGCGTCCTCGGCCTCTCCGACAGCGCGGCGTGGCAGGCGGTCGCGGTGACTCCGATGATCGGCGTCAACGACGTCGCCTCCGAGGTCTTCACGGTCGACGACGCCACCCAGCTGGTCGGCTTCGCCGAGTCCAAGGGCCTCGGCTGGCTCTCCATGTGGTCGGCGACCCGCGACAAGCAGTGCGCCGGCGGCAGCAGGCCCACCGCCGACGCCACATGCAGCTCGATCGTCCAGGACCCGTTCGCCTTCTCCAAGGCGTTCGCCGCTCACCGCTGACCCGAGACCCTTCCGGGACACGGGGGCGGCGCCCCGGCCGGCATCCCCCATCCGGCCGGGGCGCCGGTGTGCCCACGGCGGTGGCCCGGACATCACCGGTGCCGGCTCGCCGACCGCCCCCCGGCGCACGGCGCTCCGACACCCCCGCGGGGCGCGACGCGACCCCACGACGCGCCGCACCCCTGCCTCCGGCTACACGCCCTCGGCGGGCGGCAGCGAGCCGGACCGGGCGGCCTCGCCGTACCAGCGCGCGCTCGACTTCGGCGTCCGCTCCAGCGTGGCGTAGTCGACGTACACCGAGCCGAAGCGCTTCTCGTAGCCGTACGCCCACTCGAAGTTGTCCAGCAGGGACCACAGGTAGTAGCCGCGCACGTCCGCGCCGTCCGCGATGGCCCGGCGGACCGCCGACAGATGGCCGTGCAGATAGGCGATGCGCTCCGGGTCGTGCACCCGGCCGTCCGGGTCCGGCTTGTCGTCGTACGCGGCCCCGTTCTCCGTCACGTACAGCGCCAGGTCCGGGGCCTCCCGGGAGTACCGCATGATCAGCTCGTGCAGGCCCGTCGGGTCGATCGTCCAGCCCATCTCCGTGCGCTCGCCCGGCGTCTGGTGGAAGGCCACGTCGTCCGCGGCCGGCCAGGGCGAGTGGTCGCTCGTCCCGTGCCCGTCGGCCCGCGGCCCGGTCGCGTCCGGGTCGGCCGCCGAGACCAGCGTCGGCGTGTAGTAGTTGAGGCCCAGCGCGTCCAGCGGCTGGTGGATCGCGCGGAGGTCGCCGTCCTGGACGTACGACCAGTCGGTGACCGAGGCCGTGGCCTGGAACAGCGTCTCCGGGTACGCCCCGTGCAGCACCGGGCCGTGGAAGACGCCGTTGGCCAGGTCGTCGATCCGCCGGCCCGCCGCGAGGTCCGCCGGATCCTGCGAAACGGTGCGCACCACCGAGGAGTTGAGGCTGATCGCGATCGTGTTGCGGGCCGGCATCACCGAACGCAGGGCCGATGTGGCCAGCCCGTGCGCCAGGTTGAGGTGGTGCGCGGCCCGCAGCGAGGCCGCCGGGTCGGTCCGGCCCGGCGCGTGCACCCCGGAGCCGTAGCCCAGGAAGGCGCTGCACCAGGGCTCGTTGAGGGTGATCCACTGCTCCACCCGGTCGCCCAGCGCCTCGCCGACGATCTGCGCGTACTCGGCGAACCGGAGGGCGGTGTCCCGCTCCGGCCAGCCGCCCGCGTCCTCCAGTTCCTGCGGCAGGTCCCAGTGGTAGAGCGTGACCGCGGGCCTGATGCCGGCGGCCAGCAGCTCGTCGACCAGACGGCGGTAGAAGTCCAGGCCCACCTGGACGGCCGGGCCCCGGCCCGTCGGCTGCACCCGCGGCCAGGAGATCGAGAACCGGTAGGCGTTCAGGCCCAGCCCGGCCATCAGCGCCACGTCCTCGCGGTAGCGGTGGTAGTGGTCGACCGCGATGTCACCGGTCTCGCCGCCGGCCGTCCTGCCGGGCGTATGGCTGAAGGTGTCCCAGATCGAGGGGGTGCGGCCGTCCTCCCGTACCGCCCCCTCGATCTGGTACGCGGAGGTCGCCGCGCCCCAGAGGAAGGCGGGAGGAAAACTCACGGAGGTAACGGGCTCAGGCATGGAAGCGCTCCCATCGAGTGGTCGTGGCGACCGGTGGGGTGGTGGACAGAGAAGAGGGGGAGGGGCGGGAGACACGGGGGCCGGGGCGGCGGTGGCCCGGCCCCCGGGGCTCCGGGGTCCGTGGCGGGTCAGCCCTTGATCGCGCCCTGCATGATCCCGCCCACGATCTGCTTGCCGAACAGCAGGAAGGCGACCAGCAGCGGCAGCGTGCCGAGCAGCGCGCCCGCCATGATCACCGCCTGGTCCGGCACATAGCCGGTGCCGAGCGAGTTCAGGGCGACCTGCACCGTCGGGTTCTGCTGGTTCAGGGCGATGATCGGCCACAGGAAGTCGTTCCAGGCGAACACGAAGGTCAGCAGGCCGAGCACGGCCATCGCCGGCCGCGCCGCCGGGAACACCACGTGCCACACCACCCGCAGACTGCTCGCCCCGTCCACCCGGGCCGCCTCGATCAGCTCGGTCGGCAGCGCCTGCACCAGGTACTGCCGCATGAAGAACGTGCCGAACGCGGTCACCAGGCTGGGCAGAACGACCGTCTGCAACTGGTTCGACCAGCCCAGGTCCGACATCCACAGATACAGCGGTACGACGGCGAGCTGCGGCGGGATCATCATGGTCCCGATCGTCAGCAGCAGCAGGAGGCCGGAGAACCGGAACCGCAGCTTGGCGAAGGCGAACCCGGCGAGGGTCGCGAACACGACCGTGCTGACCGTGATCGTGCCCGCCACGATCACGGAGTTGACCATGGCGGTGCCAAGGCCCGCCTCGTCCCACGCGGACTGCAGGTTCGTGAACAGGTTGCCGCCGAACCACAGCGGCGGCGGGGTCTCGGCCAGCCGCCGGTCGGTGCGGGAGGCCGCGACCGCCGTCCACACCAGCGGCGCCAGCGAGACCAGCGCGAAGACCGTCAGCACGACATAGGTGACGGGGCCCGCGTGCAGCTGCTTGCCCGCGCCCATCACCCGGCGCCGCCCGCGCCCACGCCGCTCGGTGCCCGCGCCGCGCGGGAGGGTGAGTTCACTGGTGGTCATTGGGACTTCCTCAGGCGTCGGGTGAACAGCATGTTGATCACGGCGACGATCACCAGGATCAGGAACATCGACCAGGCGATCGCGGACGCCTTGCCCAGGTTGCCGATGATCCAGCCCTGGTCGTACATGTACAGACCGAGCGTCTGGTACTGGTGCTCGGAGCCGCCCTTCGAGCCGCTGACCCCGCCGAACAGCAGTGGCTCACCGAACAGCTGGGTCGCGCCGATGGTGGAGACGACCACCGTGAACAGGATCGTCGGCCGCAGCTGAGGGATCGTCACATGCCGGAACTGCTGCCAGCGGTTGGCGCCGTCGAGCGCCGCCGACTCGTACAGGTCGGTCGGGATGGCCTGCATCGCCGCCAGATAGATCAGCGCGTTGTAGCCGGTCCACCGCCAGATCACGATGGACGACACCGCGAACTGCGAACCCCAGTCCGACTCCCGCCAGTTGACCGGATCCACGCCGAAGAAGTGCAGGATCCAGTTGACCATGCCGCCGTCCCACGAGTACAGCAGCGTGAAGACCAGTGTTGCCGCGGCCACCGAGGTGGCGTACGGGGTGAGCATCACGACCCGCCACACGGTCGAGCCGCGCAGCCGGTAGTTGAGCAGATGCGCGAGCCCGAGCGCCGCGAGCAGCTGCGGCACGGTGGAGATGACACCGATGGTGAAGGTGTTCTTCAGGGCGGTCCAGAAGAAGTCCGAGGCCCACAGGTTCTTGTAGTTGTCCAGCCCTGCCCAGGTCTGCCGGTCCAGCGACGACAGCTGCACGTCGTGCAGCGAGTACCAGGCGGTGTACAGCAGCGGGACCAGCGAGAAGGCCCCGAAGAGGATGAAGAAGGGGGCGATGAACGCGTACGGGGACGCCTTCATGTCCCAGCGGTACAGCCGGCTGCGCCAGGAGTCGGCGCCCGCCGGCGCACCGCGACCGTGAGCGCCCCGGGCCGCGCCCGGCTGGGAGCCGGGCGCGGCGTCGGCACTCGACGCGGGCTGCGCGAGAGCCTGCTTGGAGCCGGTCACTGGCCGAGCACGTCCTTGATCTCCTTGGTGGCGGCGTCCCAGCCCTGCGTCGGGGTCTTGCCCTTCTGCTCCACCTGGAGAATGCCGATGTCGGTGATCGCGCTGAGGATCGGCTGGTCCTTGGCGCCGTGGTACTGCGTCGGGATCGTGTTCGCCGAGTCGGAGAAGATCTGCGTGATCGGCGCGTCGGAGAAGTACGCGGTGGTGGCCGCGGCCGGCTCCAGGTCCGCGTACGCCGACGGGGTCGACGGGAAGCTGGCCTGCTTGGCGAAGACCTTGGCCTGCTGCTCGGGCGCGGTCAGCCACTTCGCCAGCTCGATGGCCTCCTTCTGGTGCTTGCCCGCAGTCGGCACGCCGATGAAGGAGCCGCCCCAGTTGGCCGCGGTCGGGGCCGCCGCCACGTCCCAGTTGCCCTTGCCCGAGTCACCGGACTTCTCCTGGATGTAGCCCATCATCCAGGCCGGGCAGGCCACCGTGGCGAAGGTGCCGTTGGCGAAGCCCTGGTCCCACGGCTTGTCGAACTGCTTCAGCTTCGCGGACATGTTGCTGGTGGCCACGGTCATCGCCACGTTCCAGGACTTCTTCACGCCCGCGGACTTGTCCCAGACGACGTTGCCGTCCCGGTCGTAGTACGTCTCGGTCTCGCCGCCGATCGCCGCGTTGTAGACGGAGGAGGCGGAGTCCACGTACTTGGTGCCGGACGGCGCCTTCTTCATGTACTCCTTGCCCAGCTCGACGTACTTGGCCCAGTCGCCCTTCCACTGCGCGGCGAGCTTGGTCCGGTCCGTCTCCAGGCCGGCCTTCTCGAACAGGTCCTTGCGGTAGCAGATGGCCATCGGGCCGATGTCGGTGCCCAGCCCGATCGTCTTGCCGTCCTTGGTGGTGGCCTGGGCCAGCTTCCAGTCCAGCCACTGGGACGTGTCGACCTCCTTGCCGAGGTCCACGAACTTGTCGGCCTGGGTCTGCACGGCCTCGGTGATGTTGCCGACCTCGATGGCCTGGATGTCGTCGGCACCGGAACCGGCCTGGAGCCGGGTGAGCACCTTGGGCCAGTAGACGTCGGTGCGGGTGGTGACGTTCTCCTTGACGGTGATGTCGGGGTGGAGCTTCATGTATTCGTCGTAGAGGCCGGCCTGCTTGTAGCCGAAGACACCGAAGGTCCCGATGGTCAACGTGGTCTTGCCCTTGCCGTCACCGTTGCCGCCGCCCGATTTCGACGAACCGTCGTCGGAGTCGTTGGCGCAGCCGGCCAGCACTCCCGTAGTCAGCGCGGCGACGGCCGCGAAGGCCACCAGCCTGCGGGACCGGCGGGTACTCGTGCGCATTGAGTCCTCCTGTTGCCTGACGTGCCGACCCCCCGGCCAACTGCTCTGTTGGGCCCGTTCGTACTCGCTGCGGCTCGGGCGGGGAACGTGCGGGACGTGTATGTGTCAGGTACTGTGGGAGCGCTCCCACAAGTGATGTGTTGAAGAGTCGTCGGTTCGGGCGGGGGTGTCAAGGGAGCGGACAGGGCCGACTGCGTTCAGTTATCTGCCTGTTAACTAATCCCCGCCCGCCCCACCGGGGCCCCGACGACACCGGCGCACAGCGGGCTCCGCACGCGGGGCTGTTACATTCCACACCAGCCAGATTGCCGGTCCAGGGAGGCAGAGCCCATGGCAAGCCACGGAACGCGGGGGCGCAGTGGCCGTCGGCCGACCCTTGAAGAGGTCGCCGCACGCGCCGGTGTGGGCCGTGGCACCGTCTCCCGGGTGATCAACGGCTCGCCCCGGGTCAGCGAAACCACGCGCGCGGCGGTGGAGGCGGCCGTCGCCGAGCTGGGGTACGTGCCGAACACGGCGGCCCGGGCGCTCGCCGCCAACCGCACGGACGCCATCGCCCTGGTCGTCCCCGAGCCGGAGACCCGGTTCTTCGCGGAGCCGTACTTCTCGGACATCCTGCGCGGGGTGGGCGCCGAACTCTCCGACACCGAGATGCAGTTGCTGCTGATCTTCGCCGGCAGCGACCGCGAGCGGCAGCGGCTCGCGCAGTATCTGGCGGCGCACCGCGTGGACGGCGTGCTCCTGGTGTCCGTGCACGCCGACGACCCGCTGCCCGATCTGCTGGCCCAGCTGGAGATCCCGGCGGTGATCAGCGGCCCGCGCTCGGCGGCGGAGGCGCTCGCCTCGGTCGACTCCGACAACTACGGCGGCGCCCGCTCGGCCGTGGAGCACCTGCTCGGCCGCGGGCGGCGCACGGTCGCCCACATCACCGGCCGGCTCGATGTGTACGGCGCCCAGCGGCGTGTCGACGGCTACCGCGCGGCCCTGCGGGACGCGGGCCACCCGGTGGACGAACTCCTCATCGAACCGGGCGACTTCACCGAGGAGGGCGGCCGGCGCGCGATGGCCCGGCTGCTGGAGCGCAGGCCCGGCCTCGACGCGGTCTTCGCCGGTTCGGACGTCACCGCGGCCGGCGCCCGCCAGGCGCTGCGCGGGGCGGGCCGCCGCATCCCCGACGACGTGGCCCTGGTCGGCTACGACGACTCGGCCATAGCCCGCCACATGGACCCGCCGCTGACCAGCGTCCGCCAGCCCATCGAGGAGATGGGCCGCGCCATGCTCGACCTGCTCCTGACGGACATCGCCGACCGCCGCCCGGCGGTCTCCCGCGGCCTGGAACGCCGGCACGCGGTCCTCCCGACGGAACTGGTGATCCGCTCGTCGTCGTGACCGCGACGCATCCGCTCCCGCGGTGTCACCTCGCGGGCCTACGCCGTGCGCGACGCTGCCAGGGACACCTTCGGGTGCTCGAACAGGGCCCAGTGCTCCGGCGCCTCGAAGTCCGGGTGCATGGTCGGCTCGCGCCGATGAACTGCACCTTCTGTGAGCTGGCATTTGTCGGTGATCTCCAGCTCAAGGAACTCCGGCACGGACTGCCGGGTGGGGGCCGTGCCGGGGTTGACGTGCAGCGCGGCGGTGCCGGCCCGGTCGACGGTGGTGGAACAGGCGTGCCATCTGCTACCGCCCGGTGGGGTGTTCAGATTGTGGAGGACGCCCTCAGTGGGATGAGGTCGGCGTCGATGCCAGTGGTGGTGCCGGGGCGTAGGCGATGACGATCGCGCGCCCCTTCGCCTCAGGTTCAGCGCCGTTCGAACCGCACCAGCTCCCCGTCATCACCCACGACGGCCGTCAGCGTGGGGAAGACAGGCCGGTAATTCCATGATCGGTTCCCACGGTGCCGAGAAACGCCAGGGGCTGACCTGTTTTCCCAGGTCAGCCCCTGATCGGTGAGGGTGAGTGACGGGACTCGAACCCGCGGCATCCTGGACCACAACCAGGTGCTCTACCAGCTGAGCTACACCCACCATGACCGGTGGTGACCGGCCGAGAAAAAGTGTACAGGGTCCGAAGGGGTGCTCGCGCACGTCTTTCGCGGCGCCCTCGGACGGACGGCGGCCGACCCCGCGGCCGGGCCTCCGTCCGTGCCGGGCGTTCGTCGCCGCCCGGCCGCCGGTGGCTAGTGTGCCGCGGGCAGGACGTGTCTGGCCGCGATCGTCCTGGCGGTGTCCGAGTCGGGGCCCGGCTGGGGGACGAAGATGGCCTCGCGGTAGTAGCGCAGCTCCGCGATGGACTCGCGGATGTCGGCGAGGGCGCGGTGGTTGCCGTTCTTCTCCGGGCTGTTGAAGTACGCGCGCGGGTACCAGCGGCGGGCGAGTTCCTTGATGCTGGAGACGTCCACGATCCGGTAGTGGAGGTAGTCCTCCAGCGTGGGCATGTCGCGCAGCAGGAAGCCGCGGTCGGTGCCGACGGAGTTGCCGCACAGCGGGGCCTTGCCCGGCTCCTTGACGTGCTCCCGTACGTAGGCCAGGACCTGCTCCTCCGCGTCGGCCGGCGTGGTGCCGCCGGGCAACTCGTCGAGCAGCCCGGACGCGGTGTGCATCTGGCGCACCACCTCGGGCATCGTCTCCAGCGCCGAGTCCGGCGGACGGATGACGATGTCCACCCCCTCGCCGAGTACGTTCAGCTCGGAGTCGGTGACCAGCGCGGCCACCTCGATGAGCGCGTCGTCGGACAGCGAGAGACCGGTCATCTCGCAGTCGATCCACACCATGCGATCGTTCATATGCCTAACCTTACGGCCCGTAGCCGCTTCCGGGGCCTGCCGTGCGCGGAGTCACGGCGAGGCGTCGTGGCCGCCGATGCGCATCGGGGTCCGGGGCAGCGCCCCGGACCCCGATCCGTCACGTCCGATCCGTCACCGTGTCACGCGCCGGTGCGCGGCCCCGGCAGGCTCATCGCGGCGGTGCGCCGCGACTGCATCGGGACACCGCCGGCCTCCGGGTGCAGCAGGGCGGGCACCGGTCCGACGGGGCCGGCGAGTCCCGTCGCACCCGGGCCCGCGGGCCCCGGCTGCGACACCGTGGGCTCCCCGTCTCCCGGCCGGTCGCCCTGCGGCCTGCGCGCCCGGTAGGCGGCGCGGTAGGCGGCGGGGGACGAGCCCAACTGGCGGCGGAAGTGCCCGCGCAGCGCCACCGGGGAGCGGAAGCCGCAGCGGCCCGCGACCTCGTCCACCGAGTAGTCCGACGTCTCCAGGAGACGCTGGGCCTGCAGCACGCGCTGGGTGATCAGCCACTGCAGCGGCGCGCTCCCGGTCAGCGAGCGGAAGCGGCGGTCGAACGTGCGGCGGCTCATGTACGCGCGCGCGGCCAGCGTCTCCACGTCGAACTGCTCGTGGAGGTGCTCCAGCGCCCAGGCGACGACCTCGGCGAGCGGGTCGGCGCCGATCTCCTCTGGTAAAGACCGATCGAGGTAGCGCTCCTGACCGCCACTGCGGCGCGGCGGGACCACCAGGCGCCGGGCGAGCGCGCCGGCCGCCTCGTTGCCGTGGTCCGACCGCACGATGTGCAGACACAGGTCGATCCCGGCCGCCGTGCCCGCCGACGTCAGTACGTCGCCGTCGTCGACGAACAGCTCCCTGGGATCGACATGCACCGACGGATAGCGCTTGGCCAGCGTCGGCGCGTACATCCAGTGGGTCGTGGCCGGCCGGCCGTCCAGCAGGCCCGCCGCAGCCAGGACGAACGCGCCGGTGCACAGGCCCACGATGCGGGCGCCCTCCTCGTGCGCGCGGCGCAGCGCGTCGAGCGCCTCCTCGGGCGGAGGCGAGGTGATCGATCGCCAGGCCGGCACGACGACGGTGCCCGCCCGTGAGATCGCTTCCAGGCCATGCGGCGCGGTGAGTTCCAGGCCCCCCGTGGTCCGCAGCGGGCCTTCCTCACCGGCGGCCACCAGCAGCCGGTAGCGCGGCACTCCGGCATCCTGGCGGTCGATACCGAACACCGAAAGCGGTATGGAACTCTCGAAGATGGGGCCGCCGCTGAACAGCAGCACCGCGACGATCTCCTTGCGGCGTCGCCCGGATAGTTTCCGGGCAGCGGCTTCCGGCGCGGCAGTGGAGTCGTGGCTCATCCTGCTAAGCCCCCCTCGGTGGTCGCGGCTCCTCGGTTGTGTCGCTCCTGCACGTTTCCCCTTGGTCCTGCACGAGTCCCCCGCCGTAAGACAGTCAAGATCGAATCTACTGTGTCCCGCGGTGCCGCGGTGACCAGTTCGAGATGCGGCACATTGTCGACATGACAACTTGGCGTAAAGCATTCGATCACGAAGGGTTGCACTAGTGGGCCGTGCAGGGAAGTGCGCCTCGTCGCAGTGGCCAATCCGCGTAGGGTGCGCAGGGCCCCTGAGGCCCTTTCCGTGCAGGTGGAACGGGGGTTGGGGGGTGCTTGGCCTGCGGCCGGGACGGTGTCCAGAAGTTGGCTGAAAAGCAGCGGACGCGTGCACGGAAACCGGTCAGCTGACCGGTGTACCGCCCCGGGTGTGACGTCCGCCTCTTTGCGTGGCGCAACGCGTGGCGCCACGCTCGGAGCGGCGCAGCAGGACGCGGCAGGCTGCGGTCACGGCGGCGAGGCCGAACGCGGTGCCGGCGGCGCCGGCGAGCGAGGTGCCGTACCAGAGGAGGATCACCGGGACCAGGAAGCAGCTGAAGGCCGCCCAGCGGACGACGTCGGTCGCCGTGTCCGAGGCGGACGGGGTGGGCGGGGTGGGCGGTGTGGCGGGCGTCGGTGGGGCGGATCGGGCGGGTGCGGCCGGCGGGCGCGCGCGATGTGCCCCGGTGCGGGCGACGGGTCCTGGCATGCGTGCTCCCTGTGGCGTGGTTCACGCTGATCAACGCGTGTTCGGCCGGTCGGTCACTGTGGGGGTGACCTGCGGGCGGTCACGTAACGGAATCCTGTGCAAACCGCCTGTACAGCCCACCAAGCATTGCGTTACGGGCGCGCCTCGTGCATGCTCCCTGGAACCCCGCGGAGCGCACGCGGGATCTGGGCTAAGGAGGCGTGCCGCCGTACCCTTGGGGGTATGGGGTTGGGAAGATGCTTCCCGGACACAGCTCCGCCGCACACTGTTGTCCCACCCACGAGGATCACAACGCCGAGACACCCATGGCCGGTCACGAATTCTTCGAACCCGCGGACCGCAAGCGGTTCGTCGCCGACCCCACGGCGGCCGAGCCCCTGGCGGCGGAAGAGTCACGCTCCTCCTGCGATCCCGCCTTCAAACACGGAGTGGTCGTCGGCTTCGACGGCTCCACGTCCAGTGAGCGCGCCCTCGCCTATGCGATCGGCATGGCGCACCGCTCCCAGTCGGGGCTGATCATCGTCCATGTCGCCAACCGGCTGCCCACCACGGTGTGGGCGGGCTGCGAGCCACCGGTCTTCGTCGACGTGCCCGATCACCGCACCGAGGTCCTGGGCCTCGAACTCGCCTGTGCGGACTATCTGGCCGAGGTGCCCTGGATCCTCGTCGAGCGCGGCGGCGACATCTGCCACGAACTCGAAGAGGTGGGGCGGGAGTACGAGGCCGACGCGATCGTCGTCGGCTCCACGCACGGTCTCGTGGGCCGGATCTTCGGCTCGGTGGCCGGCCGGCTGGCCAAGCGGGCGCAGCGGCCCGTGGTGGTCATCCCGTAGCCGCCTCACGGACCGTCAACAGCCCGCGTCGCACCGCCGGCTCCCGTGTCACACCGTCAACTCCCGAGCCACGGCCCCGACCTCCGAAGCCGGCTCGCCAACTGCCCCCGGCGGGAAAGGGCGGCGGAGCCGCACATCGGTACGGCCCCGCTGCCCTGTGGGGAGCGGCCTACTCCACCGTCACCGACTTTGCCAGGTTCCGGGGCTTGTCGATGTCGCGGCCCAGGGCCTTCGCCGTGTGGTAGGCGAGCAGTTGCAGCGGGATGCCCATGAGGATCGGGTCCAGCTCGTCCTCGTTCTTCGGCACGACGATCGTTCGGTCGGCCTTCTCCTGCTCCTGGTGGGCCACCGCGAGGATCCGGCCGCTGCGGGCCTTGATCTCCTCCAGGGCGGCCCGGTTCTTCTCCAGCAGGTCGTCGTCCGGCACGATGGCGACCGTCGGCAGGGCGGGCTCGATCAGGGCGAGCGGGCCGTGCTTGAGTTCCGAGGCGGGGTAGGCCTCGGCGTGGATGTAGGAGACCTCCTTGAGCTTCAGGGAGGCCTCGCGGGCCACCGGGTAGCCCCGGACCCGGCCGATGAAGAGCATCGAGCGCGCCTCGGCGTACTGCTCGGCCAGCTCCTTGATCTCCTCCTCCTGCTTGAGGATCTCGGTGATCTGCTCGGGCAGCCTGCGCAGGCCCTCGATGATCCGCTTGCCGTCGCGGACGGAGAGGTCGCGGGTGCGGCCCAGGTGCAGGGCGAGGAGCGCGAAGGCGACCGTGGTGTTGGTGAAGCACTTGGTGGAGACCACGCACACCTCGGGGCCGGCGTGCACGTACATGCCGCCGTCCGCCTCGCGGGCGATCGCCGAGCCGACGACGTTGACGATGCCCAGCACCCGGGCGCCCTTGCGCTTCAGCTCCTGGACGGCCGCCAGTACGTCGTAGGTCTCACCGGACTGGGAGACCGCGACGTAGAGCGTGTCGGGGTCGACGACGGCGTTGCGGTAGCGGAACTCGGAGGCGGGCTCGGCGTCGGCGGGGATGCGGGCCAGCTCCTCGATCATCTGGGCGCCGATCATGCCCGCGTGGTACGAGGTGCCGCAGCCGAGGATCTTCACCCGGCGGATCTGGCGGGCCTCGCGGGCGTCCAGGTTCAGCCCGCCGAGGTGCACGGTGGAGAACCGGTCGTCGATGCGGCCGCGCAGCACCCGGTCGACCGCCTCGGCCTGCTCGTGGATCTCCTTGTGCATATAGGTGTCGTGGCCGCCCATGTCGTACGACTCGGCCTCCCACTCCACGGTGGTCGGCTCGGCGGTGGTGCGGGTGCCCTCGGTGGTGTACGTGCGGAAGTCGTCGGCCTTGAGGGTGGCCAGCTCGCCGTCGTCGAGGGTCACGATCTGGCGGGTGTGGGCGACCAGCGCGGCGACGTCGGAGGCGACGAACATCTCCTTCTCGCCGATGCCGAGGACGACCGGGGAGCCGTTGCGGGCCACCACGATGCGGTCGGGGAAGTCGGCGTGCAGGACGGCGATGCCGTAGGTGCCCTCGATCACCCGCAGCGTCTCGCGGACCTTGTCCTCCAGCTTCTCGGCCAGGGAGCGGGCGATCAGATGGGTGAGCACCTCGGTGTCGGTCTCGGAGAGGAACTCGACGCCGTCAGCCTCCAGCTTGCGGCGCAGGTCGGCGGCGTTGTCGATGATGCCGTTGTGCACGACGGCGACCTTGTTGTCGGCCGACAGATGCGGGTGGGCGTTCACATCGGACGGGGCGCCGTGGGTGGCCCAGCGGGTGTGGGCGATGCCGGTGGTGCCCTTGAAGCGCGCCGGGACCTTGGCCTCCAGGTCACGCACCCGGCCCTTGGCCTTGACCATCTTCAGGGCGGGCGCCTTGGGGGCGGTGACGACGATGCCCGCGGAGTCGTAGCCGCGGTACTCAAGGCGCTGCAGGCCCTCCAGGAGCAGTGGGGCGACGTCGCGCTTCCCGATGTATCCGACAATTCCGCACATATTGCAGGTATCCCTCTGTCCGTGGCCGGTCGGCCGGCCGGCCGTCGGTTCTCAGCCGTAGACGATGCGCCGCAACTGCCTGAGCGTGAGCTCGGGCGGTGCCACCGCTCGGTACTTCAGATCCGCGACGATCCGTTCGAAGATCGTCGCGTTCACCAGGCCCTGGGCCTGGAGCTCGCGGTGGCGGCGACGGACGTAGTCCTCGGTCGTCTCGTCGAAATAGGCGAGCACGTCCTGGATCACCCGTAGCGCCTCGCCCTTGTCGAGCGTGGTGGACCGCGTCAGGTGATCAACAAGTTCGTCGTGCACCCGGTCGATCCTGGGGTATCGATGGCAGTTTCGCAAGAAACCTGCCCGATATCGGGCAGCAGACTGTTGAAACTCTTATGAGACGCTGTTTGGGGGCTGTCGCCCTCTTCGGTCGGCACCTCGCCGCTACAGGCGTTTGAGGACCGCCTGCTTGGCCACGCCGAACTCCTCGTCCGTCAGGACCCCGGCCCGGTGCAGCTCGCCCAGTTCGCGCAGCCGCCGCAGCAGCGCGTCGTGGTCGTCCGCGGCGGCGGGGGAGGGCCCCGGCGCCGGCGCCACGGGCGGCTGCGGCCGTACGTCCTGATCCGGCGCCCCGGCCGTCGACGGATGCGGCAGCCGGGCCTGCACGGCGGCGGCGACCAGTGCCATCAGCGGGTCCTTCTTGAAGCCCCACAGCTCCACGGCGTGGGGGTCGTACTTGGGCGGCGCCTTGGTGGCCGCGCCCCGCACGGTGAAGCGCAGATGCCCGTTCTCCAGCCCGGCCGCCGGCTGCCACTCCACGCCGGTGATGTCGGCGACGGCGAGGGTGCGGGCCCCGGCGGCGGCCTTGGCGTCCTCGGTCTTCCAGTTCCACTCCAGGCGCACCTGCTCCCCGTCGAAGGCGGCCGTGCCGTCCCCGGCGGAGACCGACAGCGGGACGGGCGGGCCGGGCAGCAGGAACTCGGTCACCGGGTCGGCCGGCACCCGGTTCAGCAGCAGGGCGGTGCGGACCTCGTCCGTGACGTACTCGGCGACGCCGTGGCGGTCCGGTTCGACGGCGAGCTGGTACGGATCGTGCGGCTCGGTGAGCCGGCCGCCGGTGGCGTGCAGCAGCGGATCGGCGCCGTCGCGCAGCCGGAGCCGCAACCGGCCCGACTTCCTGCCCTGCTCGAACGAGATCCCCGCCAGCGCCGCCAGCGGGACCACCCGTTCCCCCAGGGTCCGGCGGAGCAGGCTGACGTTCTTGTCCCGCCCCGGGGTCAGTCGGAGGGTGTCGCCGTCGAACACCCATGTGCCGTCCTTCTGGAGGATTTCCGCCATACGGGGATTGTTCCACCGCCGGCCGGGCGCGGCACCGAGCTCAGGCCCTTCGACGTGCCGCGCCGCGGCAGAGCGACGGGCACCCCGGAGGACCGTACTCCGGGGTGCCCGTCCGTCCGTGCGGGCGCGTCCGTCCGTGCGGTCAGCGCCCCGCGATGGGGTTCTGCAGGCTGCCCACGAGCTGGAGCGCGCCCGAGGGGTCCGCCAGGTCCACCATCTGCCGGTTGTCGCGCAGTTGGAGCCGGTTGAGGCAGGACAGGGCGAACTCGGGGGCGAACATGTCGTACTGCCGGAACCGGTCGGCGAGTTCGGGCGCCGAGTCCTGGTACTCGCGGATGACCTCCGCGACCGTCCCCCAGAAGTCGTCCTCCTCCAGAATGCCCTCGGCGGCCAGGTTCGCGGCGAGGAAGCGGAAGAAGCAGTCGAAGACGTCCGTGAAGATCGACAGGAGCCGCTGCTCCTCGGGGACCTCGACGCGGATGCGCCGCACCTCCGGCGGCAGCACCGCGTCCGGGTCCATGACCGCGATCTCCTCGGCGATGTCCTTGAAGACCGCGCGCTGTACGACGCCGTCCTTCAGGACCAGGATCACGTTCTCGCCGTGCGGCATGTAGACCAGGTCATAGGCGTAGAAGCTGTGCAGCAGCGGGGTGAGGTAGGCCCGCAGATAGCGGCGCAGCCACCGCGTGGGCGTCAGCCCCGACCGCTCGATCAGCGCGCCGGCGACGGACGCGCCCGCGTGGTCCACATGGACGAGCGAGGCCATGGTGGCGAGGGTCTCGCCGTCCCGGAGGGCGGGCACCGGGCTCTCCCGCCACAGCGCGGCCAGCATCTTGCGGTACGGCGAGTGGCGGTCCGTCGCCCGTTCGTACTCCAGGTGCCGGTAGCCGACCGCCGCCCGCTCGCGGATGACCGACAGGCCCGTCGCCCTGAGCACCGGGTCGTTGTCGATCAGCTGCGCCAGCCAGTCGTTGATCGCCGGGGTGGCCTCCATGTAGGCGGCGGACAGGCCGCGCATGAAGCCCATGTTGAGGACGGACAGCGCCGTCTTCACATAGTGCTTGTCCGGGTGCGAGGTGTTGAAGAAGGTCCGTATCGACTGCTGGGCCAGATACTCGTCGTCGCCCTCGCCCAGGCAGACCAGGTACCCGCGGGCCACCTCGGCGGCGAAGGTGACGGTGAGCTTGTTCCACCACTGCCACGGGTGGACGGGTATCAGGAGGTAGTCGGCGGGGGCGAGGCCCCGGTCGGTCAGCTGCCGCTCGAACCGGTCGACGGTCGCCTCGCCCAGCTCCTGCCGTACGAAGGACTCGTACGCGATGCCGGCACCGGCCGTGAACGTCGCCCGGGAGCGGTGCGCGGCCAGCCAGATCAGCCGGACGGGGCTCGCGGTCTCGGGGGCGTACGACAGGTACTCGTGGATGCCGAAGCCGAGCCGGCCGTTGTTGGCGACGAAGCAGGGGTGGCCCTCGGTCATGCCGGTCTCGATGTCCTGGAAACCGGCCCGCGCCAGCTGTGCCGAGGTCACCTGCGGCTTGGTGAGTTTGTAGCAGGTGCCGGACAGGGTGGCGGAGATCTCCTCCAGGTACACCGGCAGGATCTGGTCGCTCAGGCCCAGTGACCGCTGCAGCTCGATGCAGAAGTCCAGGGCGCCGAGCGGGAGTTCGGCGCCGTCGCGGTGCCGGGTGAGCGAGTCGGCGTCGATCTGCCAGTGGTCGAGGGCGCGGCGCACGGCGGTGAAGCGGTAGCGGGTCAGCCCGTCGTCGCTGGGTACGACGTACCCGTCCCCGTCCGGCTCGGGGGTGATCAGTTGCTCGTGCGCGAACTCGGCGAGCGCCTTGCGCACCAGCAGGCGGTTGGCCCGCTCCCAGCGTTCGGGGGAGAGATGGGCCACGGCGTCGGCGAGGCTCATGCCGCCACCGCCCGCGCGAACCGCTCCCGGGTGCAGAAGCTCAGCAGCGCCCGCTTCTCCGGCTTCTGGATCTCCCGTTCGGGCACGAACCCGACGGCTTCGTTCAGGGCGTGCACCGCCTTGTTGTGCACGTCCGGTTCGACCACGATCCGGGCGGTCGCCGGGTCCTCGAAGAGGTACGCGGTCACGGCGGTGATGACGGCCCGGGTGAACCCGTGCACGGGGGCGTCCGTGGCCGGCACCAGGAAGTGCATGCCGACGTCGCCCGGCTCGGGCTCGTACAGGCCGGCCAGTTCGCGGTGGGCCGGGTCGTAGCGCTCCATGAGGAAGGCGGGCTCGCCGTCCAGCAGGCCCAGCAGGGCCTCCTGGTGCTCGTCGGCCGCGATCTCCATGTAGGCGCGCTCGACGTCCTCCAGTTTCGCGTCCTGCATCATCCAGTACGCGGCCTTGGGGTGGGTGAGCCAGCCGTGCAGCAGCTCGGAGTCCTGGAGCGGGTCGAGCGGACGGAAGGTGAAGTTCACAGTGAAAACTCCTGGAACGCGATCGTCTTCTCGACCGGGTAGTACTCGGTGCCGAGCAGCTCGCGGATGATGTAGCTGTTGCGGTACGGGCCCATGCCCAGGTCGGGGCTGGTGACGCTGTGCGTGTGCACGCCCGCGTTCTGCAGGAAGACGCCCCGGCCGGTCACGTCGATGGCGTAGTTGCGGGCCACGTCGAAGTTGCCCTGGGTGTCGTAGCGCAGCCGGTCGCGGACGGGCTTCAGGAACTCGGGCTCGGTGTACCGGTAGCCGGTGGCGAGGACGAGACCCTCGGAGCGCAGCTCGAAGTCCTTGCCCTGCTCCTCCTGGCGGAAGGTCAGGGTGTAGCCGCCGTCCTGGTAACTCGCCTTCTCCAGAGCGGAGTTGGAGAGCAGGCGGGTGGGGACGGGGCCGCCGAGGTTCTTCTGGTAGAGCAGGTCGAAGATCTCGTCGACCAGGTCGCCGTCGATGCCCTTGAACAGGCCCTTCTGCTGGTCCGCGAGGCGGTAGCGGGTGGCCTCCGGGAGTGCGTGGAAGTAGTCGACGTACTCCGGGGAGGTCATCTCCAGCGTGAGTTTCGTGTACTCCAGCGGGAAGAAGCGCGGCGAGCGGGTGACCCAGTTCAGCCGGTAGCCGTGCACGTCGATCTCGCTGAGCAGGTCGTGGTAGATCTCGGCGGCGGACTGGCCGCTGCCCACCAGGGTGATCGACTCCTTGGCCTGCAACTGCTCCTTGTGCCGGAGGTAGCGGGAGTTGTGCAGGAAGTCGCCGCCCAGGTCCCGGCAGGCGTCCGGGAGGTGCGGCGGGGTGCCGGTGCCGAGCACCAGATGGCGGGCGCGGAACGTCTCGCCGGCCCGGGTGTGCACCGCGTACAGCCCGTCGTCGTACGTCACTTCGGTGACCGTCGTGCCGAAGCGGAGGCTGCTCAGTCTGCTCGCGGCCCAGCGGCAGTAGTCGTCGTACTCGACCCGCAGCGGGTAGAAGTTCTCACGGATGTAGAACGAGTAGAGCCTGCCCTTCTCCTTCAGGTAGTTGAGGAAGGAGTACGGGGAGGTCGGGTCGGCGAGGGTGACCAGGTCCGACATGAACGGGGTCTGCAGATGGGCGCCGTCCAGGAACATCCCGGCGTGCCACTCGAAGTCGGGCTTGGAGTCCAGGAAGACGCCGTCGAGTTCGGCGATCGGCTCGGTGAGGCAGGCCAGGCCGAGGTTGAACGGGCCCAGGCCGATCCCCACGAAGTCATAGGTCTTGGTCGGGGTTTCAGGACGCGCGGTCAAGAGACTCTCCCAGGTACTGCTCGGCGTGGCCGGCGATCAGGTCGAGGACGGCGGCGATGTCGGCCGCCGTGGTCTCGGGGTTGAGCAGGGTGAACTTCAGGAAGTGGCGGCCGCCCACCTTGGTGCCCGCGACCACCGCGTCGCCGGAGGCGAACAGGGCCTTGCGGGCATACAGGTTGGCGCGGTCGATCCGGTCCGGGCCGGTGACGGCCGCCGGGATGTAGCGGAAGACGAGCGTGGAGAGCGCGGGTTCGACGACCACGTCGAACCGGGGGTCGGCGGCCAGCAGCCGCCAGCCCTCCCGGGCCAGGTCGCAGACCTCGTCGAAGAGTTCGCCGATGCCGTCGGCGCCCATGGTGCGCAGGGTCAGCCACAGCTTGAGGGCGTCGAAGCGGCGGGTGGTCTGCAGGGACTTGTCGACCTGGTTGGGGATGCGCTCCTCCACCATGCGCCGCGGGTTGAGGTACTCCGCGTGGTAGGTGGCGTGCCGCAGCGTGGCGGCGTCCCGGACCAGCACGGCGGACGAACTCACCGGCTGGAAGAAGGACTTGTGGTAGTCGACGGTGACCGAGTCGGCGCGTTCGATGCCCGCGAGGCGGTCCCGGTGCCGCACGGACGCGAGCAGCCCGCAGCCGTAGGCCGCGTCCACGTGCAGCCACACCCCGTACCGGGCGCACAGCTCGGCGATCTCGGGCAGCGGGTCGATGGACCCGAAGTCGGTGGTGCCGGCCGTGGCGACGACGGCCATCGGGGTCAGACCGTCCTGCCGGCAGCGCTCCAGCTCGTGGGCGAGGGCGACGGTCCGCATCCGCTTGTCCTGGTCGACGGGGACCGGGATGACGGCGTCCTGGCCGAGGCCGAGCAGTTTCGCCGACTTTTTCACGCTGAAGTGGCTCACCTCGGAGGCGAGGATGCGCAGGGAGGCGAGCGAGGCTCCCTCCTCCCACGCCGCCCGCCCCGGCTTGGACTCCTCGCGGGCGAGCAGCAGCGCCTGGAGGTTGGACTGGGTGCCGCCGGAGGTGAACACGCCGTCGGCGGCGGGGCCGAGGCCGATACGGGCGGTCGTCCAGTCGATGAGCCGGCGCTCGATGAGCGTGCCGCCGGCCGACTGGTCCCAGGTGTCCAGGGAGGAGTTGACGGCGGACAGGACGGCCTCGCCGAGCACCGCCGGGATCACCACCGGGCAGTTGAGGTGGGCGAGATAGCGGGGGTGGTGGAAGTAGACCGCGTCGCGGAGGTAGATCTCCTCCAGCTCGTCGAGCGCCGCGGTGGTGTCGTGCAGCGGACGGTCGAGGTCGATCCGCTCGACGCGGGGGGCGAGGGCGTCGACCGTGACACCGGTGAACGGTCGCTCGGTGGTGGCGAGTCTGGCCGCCACCCGCTCGACTCCTTCGGTCACGGAGCGGCGGTAATGCTCCGCGGTGAGGTCATTGAGCAGGTGCGAGCGCATGTGGGGGTCCTCCGAGGGGACGGTCCGGACGGATGGGGAGAGGGACGGAGCCGAGCCGCGCGTGCTGAACTTAGGTTAGCCTAACCTAAGTAATCTTCGCGAAGTCAAAGTCCGGCCCCTCCCGTGACTGCCGTCACTTCAGCGGTGGTTGCTCCACCGCGCGCATGCCGCGGCACCGGTGTGCGGCTCCGCCGGCCGGCGGGGACTCGGGACGGCCGGGGCGGCGGGCATCGCGGTCCCGTCGCCCCGCGCGGCACGACCGGATCGGTGTCCTCGGGCGCGCGGAAGCGGATCGTGCGGTGGTCGGCCATCGTGGCAGGCGGGGCCCGCTGTGCCCGGCTCGGCGCCGTGCGTGGCGAAGTCGAGGAAACGGTGGTGAGGCCGCGGGAGTCGCGGCGCGCGCAGGGCGGAGGGGCGCGTCACCGCCCGGACGCCGTACGGCAGTTCGCGCCCGGCCCGCCGCAGGACGCCCCCGCGCGCGGTCTCGCTTCAGCGGGGGTTCCTGGGCCGTCGTGCAGGAGGGCAGCCCTCCGGGGCGCGGGGCTACCGCGCGAGGAGCCGCAGCCGGCCCGCACGCTGCCGGGTCGCCCGGCGCCCCCGACGGGCTTGCGTCAGCTGACCTTCTTGGCGTTCTCGATGGCCTCGGCGAGGGCGTCGAGCAGGGCGACGCACTTGTCGTACGACAGGATCGGCTCGGGGTTGCGGGAGATGACCTGGCCGGCCTTGACCGCGGGGAGCTTCTTCCAGGTGGCCTTGGTGATGTCGGCGGGCTGGATGGCCGAGGTGCGGTTGTCCATCATGATGATGTCCGCGTCGTACTTGTCGACGTTCTCCCAGCTGAGCGACTCGTACCAGCCGCCGCCCTGGGCCTTCGCCTGCTCCGGGGGCTCGACGAAGTTCACGCCGAGGGCCTTGAAGTACTCCAGGTCGATCGAGAGGTCGCTGCCGGAGACGTAGAACAGGTCCTGGCTCGCGGAACCCGCCATCACCTTGATGTCGGGCTTGGCCTTGGCGGCGGCACGCAACCGGGCGGCCGCTTCCTCGAACCGCTTCTTGGCGTCGGTGACCTTGCTCGACGTGATGTCGGCGCCGAGGGACTCGGCGAGCGCGAGCATGCGCTGCAACGGCTCGGTGAGCTGGCGGTCGTAGACCGAGATGCCCACGCTCGGGGCGCCGACGGCCTCGATCTTCTTCTTCGACTCGTCCGGGACGTACCAGAGGGTGCCCGCGTCGTCGAACATCGTGGAGATCAGCACGTCGGGGGCGAGGGACGCGTACTTCTCGATGTTGAACTGGCCCCACTCGTTGCCGAGGACGGTCACCTTGCTGACATCCATGTCGCCGGCCTGGACGTCGGCCTTGCCGTCCTTGGTCGTGGTCGGACCGAAGACGCCCTTGGCCTGGATGCCGTAGTCGTACAGCGCGGCGGCGACACCGACGAACGCCACGATGGCCGCAGGGGCCTTGTCGGCCTTGACGGTCTGTCCGCGGTCGTCCTTGAAGGTCCAGGGGCCGGACGCGGCGCTCGCCCCGCTGCCCGCGTCGTCGCTTTTCGCGTCGCCGTCGCCGCAGGCCGCGAGCGCGGCGCCGAGGCCGAGGGCGCCGCCGGTTGCGAGCAGTCCACGACGGGAGAGGCGGGCGGATCTGGCGTTCGACATGGGCGGGCTCCGCCTTCGTGCTAGGGATCACTGAACCGAGGTCGAGATTAGGTTAGCCTAACCTCAGATTCCCCCCAAGGGGTGATCGCGGGTGACCGGCGCCACACGGGCCCACCCGAGCCTTCCGCCGGCCGTGCGCACCGGACGCCGGGTCAGCCCGCCAGGCCCAGCTCCCGGGCGATCAGCATCCGCTGCACCTCGCTCGTGCCCTCGCCGATCTCCAGGATCTTGGAGTCGCGCCACATCCGGGCCACCGGATACTCGTTCATGAAGCCGTAGCCGCCGTGGATCTGGGTGGCGTCGCGGGCGTTGTCGACGGCGATCGTCGACGAGTACAGCTTGGCCAGCGCCGCCTCCTTCTTGAACGGCTCGCCCGCCACCAGCCGGCAGGCCGCGTCCCGCCAGGCGAGGCGGGCCGTGTGGGCCTTCATCTCCATGTCCGCGATCTTGAACTGGATGGCCTGGTTGGCGCCGATCGGCCGCCCGAAGGCATGCCGCTCCTTGGCGTACCTCACCGACTCGTCCACACAGCCCTGCGCGAGACCGGTCGCCAGCGCCGCGATGGCGATGCGGCCCTCGTCGAGGATCCGCAGGAACTGCGCGTAGCCGCGGCCCTCCTCGCCGAGCAGGTTGGCCGCCGGGACCCGGACGTCCACGAACGACAGCTCGCGGGTGTCCGAGGCGTTCCAGCCGACCTTCGAGTACGGGGCCGCGACCGTGAAGCCCGGGGTGCCGGACGGCACGATGATCGCGGAGATCAGCGGCCTGCCGTCCGGGGTGCGGCCCGTCACCGCAGTGACCGTCACCAGACCCGTGATGTCCGTGCCCGAGTTGGTGATGAAGCACTTCGAGCCGTTGATCACCCATTCGCCGGTGTCCGGGTCGAGCCGGGCCGTGGTGCGCGTCGCGCCCGCGTCCGAGCCGCCGTCCGGCTCCGTGAGCCCGAACGCGCCCAGGATCTCGCCCGCGCACAGCCGCGGCAGCCACGCGCGCTTCTGCGCCTCGGTGCCGAACAGATGGACCGGCATCGCGCCCAGCGAGACCCCGGCCTCCAGCGTGATGGCCACGGACGAGTCGACCCGGGCCAGCTCCTCGAGGACCAGGCCCAGCGCCAGGTAGTCGCCGCCCATGCCGCCGTACTCCTCCGGGAACGGCAGCCCGAACAGACCCATGCGGCCCATCTCGCGGACGATCTCGTACGGGAACTCGTGCCGCTCGTAGTAGTCGCCGATCTTCGGCGCCACCACGTCGTGCGCGAACTCCTCCACCGTGCGGCGGAGTTCCTCCAGCTCGGGGCTGAGACGGTGGTCCATGCTGATCACTGGTCCTTGGGGGAGAGGGCGCGGACGGTGCGGGACGGGCTCGACCGGCCGAGCTGTTCGGCCAGCCACACGCTCGTGGCGGTGAGCCGGCCCAGATCGACCCCGGTCTCGATGCCGAGGCCCTGGAGCATCCACACCAGGTCCTCGGTGGCGAGGTTCCCGGTGGCGGACTTGGCGTACGGGCAGCCGCCCAGGCCGCCGGCCGAGGCGTCGACCGTCGTGACGCCGTGTTCCAGCGCCGCGTACGTGTTGGCGAGCGCCTGGCCGTAGGTGTCGTGGAAGTGCACGCCGAGGACGTTCGTCGGCACGCCCTCCTCGTTGAGCGCGGCGAGCAGTTCCAGGACGTGGCCCGGGGTCGCCACGCCGATCGTGTCGCCCAGGCTCAGCTCGTCGCAGCCCATGGCCATCAGCGCCCGGCACACCCGCACGACCTGGTGCAGCGGGACCGCGCCCTCCCACGGGTCGCCGAAGCACATGGAGACATAGCCGCGCACATGCACGCCCTCGTCCTTCGCGTGCCGCACCACCGGCTCGAACACCGCGAGCGACTCGTCCAGCGTGCGGTTGAGGTTGGCCTTCGCGAAGGACTCGGTGGCGCTGGCGAACACCGCGATCCGGCGGGCGCCGAGCGCCAGCGCCCGGTCCAGGCCGCGCCGGTTGGGCACGAGCACCGGGAGCGCGACCCCGCGCAGATCGCCGAGCAGCGGGAACAACTGCTCCGCGTCGGCCAGTTGGGGCACCCACTCGGGGCGCACAAAGCTCGTCGCCTCGACGGTGGTCAGGCCCGCGTCGGCCAGCCGGTGGATGAACTCCGCCTTGACCTCGGTCGGCACGGCCGACTTCTCGTTCTGCAGCCCGTCGCGCGGGCCGACCTCGTGGATCCGCACCCGCTCGGGCAGATCCTGCGCGGGTACGACCATCGGCAGTCCCGGTGCGCTCATTCCGCCGCCTCCTCGTGCGGTGCGACGACGGCCAGCACCTGGTCCATGGCGACCGTGCTGCCGGGCCGTACGTCCAGTTCGGTGACCGTGCCCGCGTGCGGGGCCGAGACGACGTGCTCCATCTTCATCGCCTCCACCACCAGCAGGCTCTGGCCCGCGCTCACCTCGTCGCCGACGGCGACCTTCACCACGGTGACCGTGCCGGGCATCGGCGCGGTGAGCGAGTCGGCGCCCGCGAGCCCGGCCCGGGTGAGCGAGGCGGCCACCGGATCGTGGTCCCGCACCGGCCAGGCGTCACCGTCGCGGCCGAGCCAGTCGCCCGCCCGGTAGAAGGTGTGACGGACGCCGTCCAGGGTCACGGACACCTGGTCGTCGGTGACGGTGTGGGTGCCGCGCGGGGTGTACTCCACGGGGTCGGTCACCCGCAGGGAGAAGGAGACGGGCCGGGGCACCCCGCCGAGCCGCCAGCCGTTCGGCACCGAGAAGGGGTCCGTCCAGCCGTCGCCGGCGGGCCGCAGCGCGTCGAGACGGACGGCCGCCGCCGCCTCGTACACCTCCTCCGGTACCTCCGCCGGGACCAGGCCGGCCACCACCCGCTCGACCAGCCCGGTGTCCAACTCGCCCGCCACGACCGCCGGATGGGCCAGCAGCCGGCGGAGGAAGCCGGCATTGGTCGGCACGCCCAGCGTGACCGTCTCCGCCAGGGCCGCACGGAGCCGGCGCAGCGCCGTCGCCCGGTCAGGGCCGTACGCGATCACCTTGGACAGCATCGGGTCGTACCGGCTGCCGATCTCGGTGCCCTCGCTGAGCCCCGAGTCGGTGCGCACTCCGTCGCCCTGCGGCTCGCGCAGCCGCAGCACCGTGCCGCCCGACGGCAGGAACCCGCGCGCGGGGTCCTCCGCGCAGATCCGGGCCTCGATCGCGTGCCCGGTCAGCCGGATCTCCCGCTGCGCGAGCGGCAGCAGCTCGCCCGCGGCGACCCGCAGCTGCCACTCCACCAGGTCGAGCCCGGTGACCAGCTCGGTGACCGGATGCTCCACCTGGAGCCGGGTGTTCATCTCCATGAAGTAGTACGACGACGGGTCGCCGCCCGGCATGATGAACTCCACCGTGCCCGCGCCCCGGTAGCCGCAGGAGCGGGCCGCCTGCACGGCAGCCGCGCCCATCGCCGCCCGGGTCGCCTCGTCGAGGAGCACGCTCGGCGCCTCCTCGACGACCTTCTGGTGCCGGCGTTGCAGCGAGCACTCGCGCTCGCCGAGATGCACCACGTTGCCGTGCTCGTCGGCCAGGACCTGGATCTCGATGTGCCGGGGCCGCTCGATCCAGCGCTCCGCGAGGAGCGTGTCGTCGCCGAAGGAGGCGCGGGCCTCGCGCCGGGCGGCGGCGATCTCGTCCGCCAGCGCGGACGCCTCCCGCACCAGGCGCATGCCCTTGCCGCCGCCGCCCGCCGAGGGCTTCAGCAGCACCGGCATGCCGATCTCTCGGGCCGCCGCGGCGAGCCGGGCGTCGGACAGGCCGCTCCCGCTGGAGCCGGGGACGACCGGCACCCCGGCCGCCCGCACCGTCTCCTTGGCGCGGATCTTGTCCCCCATGAGGGCGATGGCGTCGGCCGGCGGGCCGATGAACACCAGCCCCGCCTGTGCGCAGGCGCGCGCGAAGTCCGCGTTCTCGGCGAGGAAGCCGTACCCGGGGTGGACGGCCTGTGCGCCGGTGCGGGCGGCGGCCTCCAAGAGCCGCTCCACCGACAGATAGCTCTCGGCCGCGGGCGGCGGACCGAGCCGCACCGCCGTGTCGGCCTCGCGCACATGGCGCGCGTCGGCGTCCGCGTCGGAGAACACGGCCACCGAGCGCACGCCCAGCGCGCGCAGCGTGCGGATCACGCGCACCGCGATCTCGCCGCGATTGGCCACCAGGACTGTCTCGAACATCGTCTTCGGTCCCCTCACATCCGGAAGACGCCGAACCGCGGCTCGCCCAGCGGGGCGTTCGCGCAGGCGGTCAGGGCCAGACCCAGCACCTGCCGGGTCTCCAACGGGTCGATCACGCCGTCGTCCCAGAGCCGGGCGGTGGCGTAGTAGGCGTTGCCCTGGCGTTCGTACTGCTGCCGGACCGGGGCCTTGAAGGCTTCCTCCTCCTCGGCGGGCCAGGACTCGCCCCGGGCCGCCAGCTGGTCCCGCTTGACGGTGGCGAGGACGGAGGCGGCCTGCTCCCCGCCCATGACGGAGATCTTGGCGCCCGGCCACATCCACAGGAAGCGCGGGGAGTAGGCCCGGCCGCACATGGAGTAGTTCCCGGCGCCGTACGAACCGCCGACGACCACGGTCAGCTTGGGCACGCGTGTGCAGGCGACGGCGGTGACCATCTTGGCGCCGTGCTTGGCGATGCCACCGGCCTCGTAGTCCCTGCCGACCATGAAGCCGGAGATGTTCTGCAGGAACACCAGCGGAATCCCGCGCTGGTCGCACAGCTCGATGAAGTGGGCGCCCTTCTGGGCCGACTCGGAGAACAGGATGCCGTTGTTGGCGACGATCCCGACCGGGTGGCCGTGGATCCGGGCGAAGCCGGTGACCAGGGTCTGCCCGAACTCCGCCTTGAACTCGGCGAACCGTGAACCGTCGACCACGCGCGCGATGATCTCGCGGACGTCGTAGGGGGTGCGCGGGTCGACCGGCACCGCGCCGTAGAGCCCGTACGGGTCCACCTTCGGTTCGGCGGCCGGTGCCACCTGCCAGGGCAGGGGCCCGCGTGCGGGGAGCGTGGCGACGATGTCGCGGACGATTCGCAGCGCGTGCGCGTCGTTCTCCGCGAGGTGGTCGGTGACGCCTGACACGCGCGCGTGGACCTCGCCGCCGCCCAGTTCCTCCGCGGTGACGACCTCGCCGGTGGCGGCCTTCACCAGCGGGGGGCCGCCCAGGAAGATGGTGCCCTGGTTGCGCACGATCACGGCCTCGTCGCTCATCGCCGGTACGTAGGCGCCGCCCGCGGTGCAGGATCCGAGGACGGCCGCGATCTGCGGGATGCCGGCGCCCGACATGCGCGCCTGGTTGTAGAAGATCCGGCCGAAGTGCTCACGGTCCGGGAACACCTCGTCCTGCATCGGCAGGAAGGCGCCGCCGGAGTCGACGAGGTAGAGGCACGGGAGCCGGTTCTCCAGGGCGATCTCCTGCGCCCGCAGGTGCTTCTTCACCGTCATCGGGTAGTAGGTGCCGCCCTTGACGGTGGCGTCGTTGGCGACGATCACGCAGTCCCGGCCGCCGACCCGGCCGATCCCGGCGATCACCCCGGCCGCCGGGGCCTGCCCTTCGTACATCCCGTCGGCCGCGAGCGGTGCCAGCTCCAGGAACGGCGACCCGGGGTCCAGCAGCGTGTCCACCCGGTCCCGCGGCAGCAGCTTGCCGCGCGCGGTGTGCCGGGCGCGGGCCCGCTCGCCGCCGCCGAGCCGGGCCGCGGCCAGCTTGCCGCGCAGCTCCTCCGCGAGCGCGCGGTGCGCCTGCTCATTGGCCCGCCAGGCCTCCGACGCGGGGTCTGCCGCGCTCGTCAGCTCCGGTGCCTCCAGCATCCTGCGGTCCCCTCACCCAGTGGTCGACTGTTAATGAGCGTTAACCATTTCTTCCAGGTTAACGAGCGCTAACCCTGCTGTCTAGAATTGCTGCCATGGTCACCAGAACCGGCGCCGCCGGCCGTCGCGAGCAGATCCTCAGGGAGGCCGCCCGGCTGTTCGCCGAGCGCGGCTTCCACGGCGTCGGGGTCGACGAGATAGGGGCCGCGGTCGGCATCAGCGGTCCCGGT
This sequence comes from Streptomyces shenzhenensis, assembly GCF_003688995.1. Classification (GTDB taxonomy): domain Bacteria; phylum Actinomycetota; class Actinomycetes; order Streptomycetales; family Streptomycetaceae; genus Streptomyces; species Streptomyces shenzhenensis_A. The sequence goes on from NZ_PENI01000004.1 coordinate 98,310, forward strand.
CTCTACCGGCACTTCGCGGGCAAGGACGCGATGCTCGCGGAGCTGCTGGTCGGGATCAGCGGGCAGCTGCTGACCGGGGCGAAGCGGCGCCTGGCGGAGGCCGACGGCGCGGCCGGTCCCATGGCGGTCCTCGACTCCCTCATCGAGGGCCATATCGACTTCGCCCTCGACGACCGTCCCCTGATCACCCTGCACGACCGTGAGCTGGACCGCCTCCGGGACAGCGACCGCAAGCTGGTGCGCCAGCTCCAGCGGCAGTACGTGGAGCTGTGGGTCGAGGCGCTGCGCGCGGCGTATCCCGGGCTCGCCGAACCGGCCGCGCGCTCCGCGGTCCACTCGGTCTTCGGCCTGCTGAACTCGACCCCGCACCTGGGCCGGCCGGGTTCCCTGCCGGGCCGCGCGACGACGGCGGCCCTGCTGCACCGCATGGCCCGGGGGGCGTTCGCGGCGGCGGGGGCGGACTGAACAGCGCCGGGCGTGATGAGGGTTACCCCAGGGATCCCCTGGACGGGGTCCGTACTCACCGGTACCGTGGTATCTGAGCAAGCGCTTAGACATGTCGAGGTCCGTGGAGGTGGCGCGTGCGCCGTACGGTGTACAACGAGGATCACGAGGCGTTCCGGGAGACCCTTCGCGCCTTCATCGAGGCCGAGGTCGTGCCGGTGTACGACGAGTGGTTCGCCGCCGGCCAGGCCCCGCGCGCGTTCTACTACAAGCTCGCCGAGCTGGGCCTGTTCGGCATCAACGTCCCGGAGGAGTTCGGCGGCGCCGGGCTGGAGTCGCACAAGTTCGAGGCGATCCAGTACGAGGAGACCGCCCGCGCGGGCGTGAGCTTCGGCGGCTCCGGCGTGCATGTGCTGCTCGCCCTGCCGTACATCAAGATGCTCGCCACCGACGAGCAGAAGAAGCGCTACCTGCCGAAGTTCGTCTCCGCCGACGAGATGTGGGCGATCGCGATGACCGAGCCGGGCACCGGCTCCGACCTCGCGGGCATGAAGACCACCGCCAGGCTCTCCGAGGACGGCACGCACTACGTCCTCAACGGCGCCAAGACGTTCATCACCGGCGGCGTCCACGCCGACCGCGTCATCGTCTGCGCCCGCACCTCCGCGCCGACGGCCGAGGACCGCCGCTTCGGCATCTCCCTGTTCGCGGTGGACACCAAGTCCGAGGGCTACTCCGTCGGCCGCAAGCTGGACAAGCTCGGCCTGAAGACCTCCGACACCGCCGAGCTGGCGTTCGTCGACGTCAAGGTCCCGGTCGAGGACCTGCTCGGCGAGGAGAACAAGGGCTTCCACTACCTCGGCGCCAATCTGCCCTCCGAGCGCTGGGGCATCGCCTTCGGTGCCTACGCGCAGGCCAGGGCGGCCGTCCGGTTCGCCCAGCAGTACGTCCAGGAGCGCGTCGTCTTCGGCAAGCCCGTCGCCCACTTCCAGAACACCAAGTTCGAGCTGGCCGCCTGCCAGGCCGAGGTGGACGCCGCCGAGGCGGTCGTCGACCGCGCCCTGGAGGCCCTGGACGCCGGCGAGCTGACCCCGGCCGAGGCCGCGAGCGCCAAGCTGTTCTGCACCGAGGTCGCGCACCGCGTCATCGACCGCTGCCTCCAGCTGCACGGCGGCTACGGCTATATGAACGAGTACCCGATCGCCCGCCTGTACGCGGACAACCGCGTCAACCGCATCTACGGCGGCACCAGCGAGATCATGAAGACGATCATCGCCAAGGACATGGGCCTGTAAGGTCCCCGGCAAGTTCACGAAAAGAGTGCAGGATACAACTGACTCATGAGTCAGGCACTTCAGTCGCTGCTCGATCTGCTCGACCTCGAGTGGATCGAACAGGACATGTTCCGCGGTCAGTCCAGGCCATCCGTCGTCCCGCGCGTCTTCGGCGGGCAGGTCGCGGCCCAGGCGCTGGTCGCCGCAGGGCGCACCGCCCCGGCCGACCGGCACGCGCACTCCCTGCACGCGTACTTCCTGCGGCCCGGCGACCCCGGCGCCCCCATCGTCTACACCGTCGACCGCATCCGCGACGGCCGTTCCTTCACCACCCGCCGGGTGGTCGCGGTCCAGCACGGGCAGCCGATCTTCCACCTCTCGGCGTCCTTCCAGACGTACGAGGAGGGACTGGAACACCAGGCGCCCATGCCCGCCGCACCCGACCCGGAGACGCTGCCCACCGCATCGGAGCGGCTGCGCGGCCACCCGCACCTCGACGCGCGGATCGTGGAGAAGCTCCTGGAGGCGCGCGAGGCGGTCGACCTGCGCTACGTCGACGAGCCGCCCTACGGCAGCTACGGCGCTCCGCGCGAGCCGCACTCCCAGGTGTGGTTCCGCACCGAAGGCAAGCTGGACGGCGACATCGACGCGCCCCTGCTGCACGTCGTCCTCGCCACCTATGTCTCCGACATGACGCTGCTCGACTCCGTGCTGCTCGCGCACGGCCGCGGCGGCTGGGCCGTCGGCGATGTGGTCGGGGCCTCGCTGGACCACGCGATGTGGTTCCACCGGCCGTTCCGCGCCGACGAATGGCTGCTGTACGACCAGGAGTCACCGTCCGCGCACGGCGGCCGCGGGCTCGGCCAGGCCCGGATCTACACCCAGGACGGCCGGCTCGCCGTCTCGGTGATCCAGGAAGGCGTGGTCCGCGTACCCAGGTGAGACCGGGGACAGGGCGCACGGCTGGTGGGCGCGGCCTCCCCGTCGGCCGGGGCCGTCGCCTCTGGACCGGGCCGGTTCGGGGCGCCCGTCATGGCGGACTCGTCGGCGCTCGGCCTTGGCTGCGGGCGGACCGCTCGGCGGCCAACTCACCGGGTCCGGCGGGCTGAACCGCTGGTCGTACGGCCCGTGTCGGCGTCAAAGGTTTTGATGTCCTGCCCGAGGTGCCGATCCTCTGGGGCCGGACTAGGCTGAATGGCGAGCCGCAAAACAGGGCACGCCCCGTGCCGTTGAAGTTCCCGAGACGCGGAACTCCGGTCGTTGATCTCGCCCACGCGTACCGCGTGGTCCGACCTGGCGGCATCGGCACCGAGACGTGCTCTTCATATCCAAGCGGTGAAGCCAGAGACCGCGCCGCACCTTCTTTTCCTGGCGGCTGCGGCCATCCCCTCGCTCGTCCTCTCAGGAGAGGCGCGCGAGACGATGGAAGGAAAGGCATTCCCATGCGAGCACAACGCACGAGGCGTCTCCTCGTGGTGTCCGCTGCCGGCATCCTGATGGCCGGTGGCGCCGCGATCGGCGCAGCAGGCACTGCTTCGGCGGCCCCGTCGCACGTCGACTCCGGATACTCCAGCCACTACGCCGGCTACGGCGACGCCGGTGGCGGTCACGGCGGCGGTCACGGTGGCGGTCACGGTGGCGGTCATGGCGGCGGTCACGGTGGCGGTCACGGTGGCGGCCATGGCGGCGGTCACGGTGGCGGTCACGGTGGCCACGGTGGCGGTTACGGCGGTCACGGTGGTGGTGGCGGCCACGGCGGCGGACGCTGACCGATCACGCACATAGCGCGATGTGCGGCTCCCTCATCGGGGCCGCACATCGTTGCGTCCGGAGTCGGTCGATCCGTCAATCGCCTTGGGCCAGGCCCGCTTCCGTCAGCAGATAGGCCGTCATCGGGTCGTAGTAGCGCGGGCTGAGGACGTGGTCGTCGAGCGGCACCGCCACCTGGAGCGTGCCCTCCGACTCGGCGAGGAACAGCGCCGGGTCGTTGCAGTCGGCGTACCCGACGGAGTCGAGGCCGTGCTGCGCTGCGTACCCGGCCCAGCCGTGGTCGGCCACGACCAGGTCCGGCAGCGGGCGCCCCTCGCGCTCAAGTCCCGTCAGAATGGCCCGCATCGGCTCGCCGGAGTGGGTGTGCCACAGCGTGGCGCCGTGCTCCAGGACCGCCACGTCCGCGAACTGCATGACGTATCCCTCGTCCGTCTGCAGCCCGTCCGGGATGACCACGACCTCACAGCCCGCGGCGCGCAACGCGGCGGCCGTGGCCCGGTGCACATCGAGCAGACCGCCGGGGTGGCCGGTGGCGAACAGCACCCGCTGCCGTCCGTCGGCCGCCTTGCGCAGCCGCAGGGCCAGCCGGCCCAGGGCGTCGACCGTCAACTCGGGGTCGATGGTGTCCTGTCCGTACCGGTACTCGGCGTCGTCGTTGACGCCGACCCGCTCCGCCATCACCGCAAGCACGTCCTGCTCGTCCTGCCAGCGGTCCCCGAGCTCCAGCCCGAGCCAGAAATTGCGGTCGCCGTTGGCCAGCTTGCGGTAGTGGGAGAGGTTGTTCTCGCGGGGGGTGGCGACATCGCCCGCGATACGGGTGCTCACTAGGTGGTCGACAAGCTCGGCGCGGCTGGGTGTCCCGGGTATCGGCATGCCCCCCATTGTGGGGCAGCGGGCCGTGCGATTCCCCTGGTGTATCGCACGCTGGGACGCGGGTCACTCACCGGTGTCGCAGCGCGAACCACAGCTCCATGCGGGCATCGGGATCGTCGAGGTCCGTGCCGAGCAGGGCCGCGCACCGCCCGATCCGCTGCCGCACGGTGTTGCGGTGCACGCCGAGCGTGACCGCGGTGCGGTCCCAACTGCCGTGCAGGGAAAGCCAGGTGCGCAGGGTGTCGGCGAGCGCGGGCCGGCCGGCGAGCGGCGCGAGCAGCTCGCGGGCGAACCCCTCCGCCTCGCCCGCCGGGACCAGCCCGTCAAGTCCGGTCCGGCCGCCGTGGCGGACCAGCGCCGTACGGGTGACACGGGCACGGGCCAGGGCGCGGGCCGCCTGGGCGTCGGCGGACGGCCACGCGTGCGGGGCGGCCGGGGCGCTGACGCCGAGGGTCCAGCCGGGTTGCGGGGCGGGTTCGCGGCCGGCGGGCACCAGCACCCGTACGACCTCACGGTCCACGTCGACCAGCGCCGAGCCCAGTGCCGCGCCCAGCGCGGAACCGGCGACCGGGTCCGGCGCCTGGGACTGCGGGCGGGCGTGCACGACGAGCCACCGTCCGTCGCCCAGCAGCGGTGCCACGTCGTCCGGCGCCGCGCCGAGCAGCAGCCGGACCAGCGCCGAGGAGCGCGCCGCCCCGGTGCCGCTCTGCTGCTCCCCGGTGAGCAGCGACAACAGGACGGCGGCCACGGAGGCGATGGTGTGATCGCCGGCCTCCCGCCGGGGCACCGCCACCCCGAGCACGAACCCCTGCCCGTTGCCCAGGGCGTAGGCGGCGAGATGGGTACCACCCAGCGCATCGGTCGCGGAGGCGGGCCCGGACCGGCCGGCGGCGGGGCCGGAGGAAGCGGCGGGCGCGAGGGTGCGGCCACCGGAGCAGGCGCGGCCCGGGTCCGCGGCCTGAGCGGGGGCGTCCGAAGGATCTGTGCGCGTCGCAGGCGCCCGGCCCGCGGCGGCCGGACCCGTGGGCGCGGGATCCGTCGGCGCCGGGTGCGGGTGGCTCGGCTCGGGGGTCCGGGACCTCGGGGCCTGGTCTCGGTCCGCCTGGTCCGGGGCGGGGCGGGGACCGTCCGTGACGGGCCGTACCACCCGGGTCAGCCGGTCCAGGGCCGTGCGGACGTCGTCCCCCGGGGCGCGGCCCGCGGAGGCGATCTCCGTGCCGTCGGGGCCGTACAGGGACGCCCGGCCGCCCAGACGCCGGGCCAGCTGACGCAGCACCGCGTGGACCGGGTCGGGGCGGGACGCGGCGGACGCGAGGCCCTGCTGGGCCTCCGTGACCCGGCGCAGCTCGGCCAGCCGGGCCTGGGCCATCAGCTGCCAGACCGCCCGGGCCACGCCCGAGAACGTCGTCTGCGGCGGGACCTCGACGAGCGGCAGCCGGTACGCCTCGCAGGCCGCGGCCAGGGCCCGCGGGACCGTGTCGTGCACCGGGGCGACACCGAAGCCGAGTGCCGCGCCGCCCGCCGCCACGATCCGGGCGACGTAGTCGTCGAAATAGTCCCCCCGTCCCGGCTTCCCCCCGCCGGGGGCACCCCCGTCCGAGCCCGCCGCCTCCGGGATGTGCACGCCCGCGGTCAGCAGCAGCTCGCCGCCCAGCAGATACGGGTAGGGATCGGACATCTCCGAGGTGTGCGCTCCGTGGATGACGACCCCGGGCCCCGACGGACCGGCGATCTGCCGCAGGGCCAGGTCCTCCCGGGCCAGCAGCGCCGCCAGCGGGACCGGCGGGGTGGGCGGGACGACGGCTGGCGCGGCCGGTGCGGACGGGTCCGGCATTGTGTGCGTTCCCTCCATTCTCACTCGCTCGAATGGATGAAACGTACACTTCGCAGTCGCCCTCCGGCCACCTAATGTCGGTGCGGACCGGCAGTCGCGGGCACGGGCGTCTGCCGCGAGCGCCTCGCCGGGCGGTCCCCCGGACGCGCGCTCGAACCCGCCTCGGCCCACCGGTGGAGTCACCGCCAAAGCGGTACATACACGAATAAGCGCAGGAAAGAAGGCATTTCACCATGAGCAGCAGCGAGACGCCCCGCGGCCCCGTCGACTCCTCCCGCGTCCCGCGGTACGCCGGCCCCGCGACCTTCGCCCGGCTGCCCCGCCTCGACGAGGTCGGCACCGCCGAAGTCGCCGTCGTGGGCGTGCCGTTCGACTCCGGCGTCTCGTACCGGCCGGGCGCCCGCTTCGGCGGCAACGCCATCCGGGAGGCGTCCCGGCTGCTGCGCCCCTACAACCCGGCGCAGGACGCCTCCCCCTTCGTGCTCGCCCAGGTCGCGGACGCCGGCGACATCGCCGTGAACCCGTTCCACATCAACGAGGCCGTGGAGACCATCGAGGCGGCGGCCGACGACCTGCTCGGCACCGGCGCCCGGCTGATGACCCTCGGCGGCGACCACACCATCGCGCTGCCCCTGCTGCGCGCGGTCGCGAAGCGGCACGGCCCGGTGGCGCTGCTCCACTTCGACGCCCACCTCGACACCTGGGACACCTACTTCGGCGCCGAGTACACGCACGGCACCCCGTTCCGCCGCGCGGTCGAGGAGGGCATCCTCGACACCTCCGCCCTCTCCCACGTCGGCACCCGCGGCCCGCTCTACGGCAAGCAGGACCTCAGCGACGACGAGAAGCTGGGCTTCGGCATCGTCACCTCGGCGGACGTCTACCGGCGCGGCGCCGACGAGATCGCCGACCAGCTGCGCGGGCGCATCGGCGACCGGCCGCTGTACATCTCCATCGACATCGACTGCCTCGACCCGGCGCACGCGCCCGGCACCGGCACCCCCGAGGCGGGCGGCATGACCTCGCGCGAACTGCTGGAGATCCTGCGCGGCCTGGCGTCCTGCAACCTGGTGTCGGCGGACGTCGTGGAGGTGGCGCCCGCGTACGATCACGCCGAGATCACCTCGGTGGCCGCCTCCCACACGGCGTACGAGCTGACCACCCTGATGACCCGCCGGATCGCGGCGGACCGCACCGTGTGACTCCCCCCGCACGCACCGCTCCCAGGAGACCGAGCCCCAGTGACGCACGACCACGACCTGGTACTCCGCCCGACGCCCGCGCAGACGGCCGCCGCCCTCAGCCCGCCCCCCGGCCGCAGCGGCGCGGACCTGGTCGTGGAGACCCTGGCCGGACTGGGTGCGACGACCGTGTTCGGCCTGTCCGGCCGGCACGGCCCCGGCGTGTCCGACGCGCTGCGCCGCTCGGACCTGCGCTACGTGGGCCTGCGCATGGAGAACAACGCCGGCTTCGCGGCGGACGCGTACGGCCGGATCACCGGCGAGGCCGCGCCGCTGCTGCTGTCGACGGGACCGGGCGCGCTGACCTCGCTGGCCGCGCTCCAGGAGGCGGCGGCGGCCTCGGCCCCGGTCCTCGCCATCAGCAGCCAGATCCCGACGGCCGGGCTGGGCGGTGGCCGCCACGGCTATCTGCACGAACTCCCGGACCAGGCGGCCTCGTTCCGGGGTGTGGTGAAGTCGGTCCACACCGTCCGCGCCCAGTCACAGATCCCGTCCGCGCTCGCCGCCGCCTGGAAGTCGGCGCTGACCGCGCCGCACGGCCCGGTGTGGGTGGAGATCCCGCAGGACGTGCTGCTGGCGGAGACGGCCCTGCCGGTGGTGACCGCGCCGGACGCCACCCCGGACGAACTGCCCCCGCGCCCCGAACTGACCGCCCTCGCCGCCGATCTGCTCGCGCGCGCCGCCCGCCCGGCGATCATCGCCGGCGGGGGAGTGGTCCGGGCGGACGCCGCCGGCAAGCTGCTGCGGCTGGCCGAGCGCCTCGACGCCCCGGTCGTGACGACCTTCGGCGGCAAGGGCGCGTTCCCGTGGGAGCATCCGCTCTCCCTCCGGTCCTGGCTGGAGGACCGGCACACGACCGACTTCCTGGAGGACGCGGACGTCCTGCTGGTGGTCGGCTCGGGACTCGGCGAACTGTCCTCCAACCACCACACGTTCGCGCCGCGCGGCCGGGTGATCCAGATCGAGGCCGACCTCGGCAAGCTGGAGTCCAACCACCCCGCCCTGGGCATCCACGCGGACGCCCGGCCGGCCCTGCAGGCGCTGCTGGAGACGGTGGCGGAGCGCACGGACGCCGCGGCGCCGCAGCGGGTGCGCACCCTGCTCGCCAAGGTCGCCGACCGCATCGCCGCCCAGGAACTCGCCCTGGAACAGGACGTGCTGGCCGCGGTCCGGCGCGCCCTGCCGGCCGGTGCCCCGTCCTTCTGGGACATGACGATCCTCGCCTACTGGGCCTGGTCGGCCTTCGACGCCCAGGCCCCGAACGCCATGCACTCGGCGCAGGGCGCCGGCGGCCCCGGCTACGGCTTCCCGGCGGCCCTCGGCGCGGCCGTCGCCGACCCGACCCGCCCGGTGCTGGCGGTGTCGGGCGACGGCGGCGCCCTCTACTCGATCGCCGAGCTGGCGACGGCCCGCCAGTACGGTCTGAACGTCACCTGGCTGATCGTCGACGACGGCGGTCACGGCATCCTGCGCGCGCACATGACCGACGCGTTCGGCCGGGCCACGGCGACGGAGCTGATCCGTCCGGACCATGTGGCGCTCGCCGAGTCCTTCGGGGTGCCGGGTGTCCGTACCGGCCCGGAGACCCTGGAGGCGGACCTGGCGACCGCGCTGGCGACACCAGGGCCGTCGGTGGTCGTGCTCCCTGCGGTGCTGCGGATGTTCGCGCCGACGCATCTCGGCTGAGGACGACGGCCCGGGCCGGCAGCAGCCCGGGCCCAGGACCGGCCGCACCGGAGGGGCGGCCGTGGCGCGTCTACCAGATGGCGTCCACCCACTCCGGGTGGTCCACGAACGGGTTCCGGTTGTGCTGGTAGGAGTCGTAGATGACCTGGTTGCGGCGCTCCTCGAAGGCGTCCGGCGGGTCCTCGTCGTTCCACCGCTTCAGGACCGACAGCTTGCCTATGTAGGGCGTACTGCCGTTGTTGACCTTCTCGTCCGGTTCGAGGTCGGCGAAGCCGTCGCCGCCCTCGTAACGGACCGCCATGTAGAGGATCATGCGGGCCACGTCGCCCTTGACGGCGTCGCGGGGCTCGAAGGAGTCCGAGTCGGTGCGGCTGCCACCGGAGTTGGTGAAGGTGCTGCCGCCCTCGTCGAAGTCCTTGTTGCTGCGGGTGGAGTTGACCTGGACGTCCTCGGGGCGGATGTGGTGCAGATCGGTGCCGGGGCCGGTCGAGGTGGTGAGGTTGCCGTGCGAGATCGCCCAGACGTGCTCGCGGTTCCAGTCGCCGACGTTGCCGCCGTTGAGGGACTTGCTGCGGGAGATGCCCGAGTACAGCAGGACCACGTTGTTGCTGTTGTTCGGGTCCTGGTCGGTCACCTTCAGCGCGTCCCACAACTGGGCGTAGGACAGCTTGCTCTGGCTGCTGATGATCGTGTGCAGGGCGGACTTGAGGCTCGTGCCCGACTTGCCGACCGCGTTCTTGTAGTACGTCGTGTCGTACGCGGTCGTCGTCGCCAGGGCCGGGGCCGCGGTGAGGGTGGGGGCGGTGAGCGCGACCAGGACGGTGGCCGTGGTCAACGCCACTGTCCTCCAGCGGCGCAGGGGTGTCGCCGACATCATGTGGGGTCCGTTCTACGCGGGTTGAATGGAGGCGGCACCGAGTAGGGTGACATGGACATGCGATGGCGGTGGTGTACGGCGGGTGTCGGTTGCGTGACGGAATGCGACACGCTCCGTCCGCCGCGCACCGAACGGCCCCCGACCGTGGGGCGGTCGGGGGCCGAGGGGCCGTGCGGCGACGGGGTCAGCTCACGTCCGACGGGTCCAGCCGGTAGACCGTCGACGAGGTCGCCGCGTTGTCGGCCGAGCCGGACGACGACTCGGACGCGGAATCCGAAGAGGACTTCGACGACGAACCCGAGTCCGACGACGTATCCGACGACTCCGACGACGCGGTCTTGCTGTACGCGCTCTCCGGCACCGCCGTACCGTGTTTCCGCACCCAGGCCGTGACCTCGGAGCTGACGCCGCTGTCCCCGCCGGGGCCGCCGCCCAGGCCACCGCCGCCGAGCTGGATGTAGTGCAACTCGCCCTTCTTCACCAGCTCCTTGAGCCTCGCGAGCGTCATCGCCCGGTCCGTGCCTGACCAGCCCCACATAGAGATGACCGGCCGGCCGCTGCTCACGATGAGCTGCGCCGCACTCTGCGAACCGGACACCGCGAGCAGCCAGGTGGCGCCGTCCTGGTGCTTCTTCAGGTACGCGATCAGCTCGCTGTCGGCACCGCCGCCCATGCCGCCTGTGCCGGGCATGCCGCCGAAGCCGCCCGCGCGCCCGGTGCCGCCCTCGCCGGAGGCGTTGCCGGCCGGGCCGTCGCCCTGCTGACCGCTGCCGGGCAGCTCACCGTCGCCGGGCGTGCCGCTGGGCGCTTCACCACCGCCGGGCGACGCGCCGCCGGGTGCGCCACCGCCCGGGAAGCCCGCGCCCGCCTCCGCGTTCGCGCCGCCCTGCCCGGGCATCTCGCCGTTGCCCGAACCCCCGCCGCCAGGACCCCCGTTCGCGCCGAAGCCGCCCCCGCCGCCGAAGCCGCCGCCCGTGGTGGGGCCCGCCGTCGGGTTCGTACCGCCCATGCCGCCGCCCGAGCCCGAGGGCACCGACCAGGCGTACGCCGCCGGGCCCGCCACCGCCGCGACCACCGCCGCGGTCACGGAGGCCGCCAGCAGCCGCAGCCGCCTGCCGTCGCGGAAGACCAGCAGGCCCACGACCGCCGCCGCCATGACCACGCCGACCGTGGGCCACAGCCAGGTGTGCCAGCCCGCCGCCCGGCGCAGCAGCACGATCGCCCAGATCCCGGTCACCGCGAGGGCCACGGGCAGCACCCACGCCCAGCGCTTGTCGGCGCGGAACGCCCGCAGCAGCATCGTCCCGCCGCCCCCGCACAGCGCCGCGATGCCGGGCGCGAGCGCGGTCGTGTAGTACGGGTGCATGGTGCCCTCGGCCATGCTGAAGGTCAGGAAGTGCAGCGCGGTCCAGCCGCCCCACAGCACCAGCGCGGCGCGGGTGAGGTCGGTGCGCGGGGAGCGCCCGCACAGCAGCAGACCGGCGACCAGGGCGACCGCGGCGAAGGGCAGCAGCCAGGAGATCTGGCCGCCGAGGATGTCGTTGAACATCCGGCCGAGCCCGGCGGCGCCGGAGAAGCCGCCCCCACCGCCCCCTCCGTCGCCGCCCATGTTGCCGTCGCCGCCGAAGATCCGGCCGAGGCCGTTGTAGCCCATGATCAGGTTCCAGGCGGTGCCGTCCGTGGAACCGCCGATGTACGGCCGCTCCGACGCGGGGACGAGAGAGACCGCCGCCGCCCACCAGAAGCTGGCGACGGCCAGCACCACGGCCGCGAGCAGCAGATTGACGATCCGCTTCACGAGCGGCGGCCGGGCCGCGTACAGATAGACCGCGAAGACGGCGGGCAGCGCGATATAGCCCTGGAGCATCTTCGTGTTGAACGCGAGGCCGAAGCAGGCCGCCGAGCCCAGCAGCGGCAGCAGCCGGCCGGCCGCGACCGCGCGCAGCGCCAGCGCCGCCCCGCCGACCATCAGCAGGACCAGCAGGGTGTCGGGGTTGTTGTCGCGGTTGATGGCCACGGTGATCGGGGTCAGCGCCAGGACCAGCGCGGCGACCGCGGCGGCCCCGTGGCCCCACACCCGCTTCACGGACGAGTGCAGGATCCAGATCGTCGCCAGCGCGGCCACGACCATCGGCGCCATCATCTGCCAGGTGCCGTAGCCGAGGACGCGGCAGGACAGGCCCATGACCATGAGGGCGAGCGGTGGTTTGTCGACGGTGAGGAAGTTGCCCGCGTCCAACGAGCCGAAGAACCAGGCCTTCCAGCTCTGGGTGCCGCTGAGCACCGCCGCGCTGTAGAAGCTGTTGAGACCGGAGCCGGAGAGGTTCCAGGAGTAGAGCACCGCCGCCAGGATCATGATCGCGGCCAGCGCGGGGAGCGACCAGCGGGGCGCCGCGGTCCGGGGCGCCGCATGGCGGGTGGGCGGCGTCTCCGGGGGTGCGGTCGAGTGGGGGGCCGGGTGGGGGACTGGATCGGTGGCTGAGGTCACCGGCGCATCGTGCCCGGCCGGGGTGGGTGGCCGCTGTGCCGCGCCTTGCCGCTTCCTGTGAACACGCCGGGACGTACAACCTTTCGTTCGTACTTGTGAGTCAACAGGTACATGACTCATCGGATATCCAGACGAACCGCGGTACTGGCGGCGGGCGTCGGTGCCGCGGCGCTCGTGCCGGGTCTCGTCGTCGCCGCGCCGGCCGCCGCCGCCACCGCGCCGGCGGTCAGCTGCACGTCCGCCAGGGCGGGCCTCGCCGGCAAGTTGCAGAAGGACATCACGGCCGCCCTCGCGGGCCGCAAGGGCACCGTCGCCGTCGGCCTCTACGACCGGACCTCCACGACGACCTGCACCCTGCGGGCCTCCACCGCGTACGACTCGGCCAGCGTCGTCAAGGTCACCGTCCTCGCCACGCTGCTGTGGGACGCGAAGAAGCACAACCGCTATCTGACCGACCGTGAGGCCACGCTCACCAAGGCCATGATCACCAAGTCGGACAACGACGCGACCAGCAAGCTGTGGAAGCAGCTGGGCCTGACGAAGATCAAGGGCTTCCTGGCCGCCGCGAAGATGACGCAGACCAAGCCGGGCGCGAACGGCCACTGGGGCCTGACCCAGATCACCGTGGCCGACGAGCAGAAGCTGCTCAAGCTCGTCACCGCCAAGAACGCCGTGCTCAGCGACAACTCCCGCGCCTACGTCCGCAAGCTGATGGGCCAGGTCGTCCCCGCGCAGCGCTGGGGCACCCCGTACGGCGCGCCCTCCGGTGTCTCCGTGCACGTCAAGAACGGCTGGCTGCAGCGCTCCACGCACGGCTGGCGGGTGCACAGCGTCGGCACGTTCGACGGCCGTGGGCACGACTACATGATCACCGTGCTGACCCACGGCAACAGCACGATGAACTACGGCATCAGCACCGTCCAGGGCGTGGCCAAGGCCATCCACAAGGACCTCGCCGCGGCCGGAAGCTGAGCCTTCACTGCGCGGACCCCACGGCGTCACCGACCTGCCCTACGGTGACGCCCATGCGCATGAGAACCGCACTCGCCACCTTCACCGCCGCACTGGCCGCGGCCACCTGCCTCACCGCCGCGGGCACCGCAGGGGCGGCCTCCGCGACGGGCAACGCCTGCTCGCCCGCCGTCTCCGTCGACCGCTTCTCGGACGCGCTGGACAAGACGACGTACGAGGGCTCCTTCGTCGGCAACTTCTCCGCGCTCGCCGTGGACCGCGACGGCTCGCTCGCCGCCCTCTCCGACCGCTCCGAGCTCTTCCGGCTGAACGCGCGGACTCTCCAGCCGACGTCGGTCCTCCCGCTCGCCGACGAGAAGGGCGCCCAGCTGGACTCCGAGGGCCTGGTCATCGACCGCGACGGGACCCGGCTGATCAGCTCCGAGACCGAGCCGTCCGTACGCCGCTACTCCCGCGACGGCCGGATCCTCGACCGGCTGCCGGTCCCGTCCTCGCTGCTGGTCGCCCCTGCGGGGCGCGCCACGAACAACCAGACCTTCGAGGGCCTGACCCTGCTGCCCGGCGGGCGCACGCTGCTGGCCGCCATGGAGGGCGCGCTCTCCGGCGACGCCGCCGACACCGTCCGCTTCCAGACCTGGCAGCGGACGAAGGGCGACCACTTCCGGCTCTCCGCGCAGTACGCCTACCGCGCCGACAAGGGGCTCGGCGTGCCCGAGGTCCAGGCGACCCCCGACGGCCGGCTGCTGGTCCTGGAGCGCGGCTACACCACCGGCGTCGGCAACACCGTCCGCCTCTACCTCGCCGACCCGCGGCGCGCCACCGACACCAGCGGCGTCGAGAACCTGACCGGCCGGCCGGGCGTGCGGCTGATCAAGAAGACCCTGCTGGCGGACCTCGTCGACTGCCCGTCCCTGGGCGCCACCGCCAAGCAGCCCCAGCCCAACCCGCTCCTCGACAACATCGAGGGCATGGTCATCACGGGCCGCGACCGGGGCCGCCTGAAGGTCGTCCTGGTCAGCGACGACAACCAGAACACAGCCCAGACGACCCGCTTCTACCACCTGCGCGTACGCATCTGACCGACGGGCCGCGTGCACGGTGAGCTCCGCTCACTCGACCGACCCTGCCCGCGGCGCGGCGACCCGCTCGCGCGGCGGGCGCGCAGGGTGGTGAGCTGCATCACCGTGCCCGGCCCACCTGGTCCGGCTGGCTCCGTCGACCGGTTCGGGGCCCGTGGTGCGGCTGATCCCTCCCACCGGTTCGGTGCGTGCGCGGCCGCCGGGTGGTCCTGTGGTGTGGTGAGCTGTTTGCGCGGGGTGCGGTGGGGCCCCTCATCCGGTGCGCTCGCCGGGTGCGGCTGATCCCGTCCACCGGTCCGGCCCGTGCGGTGTGGGTGGCCTCGCCTATCGGCCGCGGTCGCGCGGGTGGTGAGCTGCATCATCGTGCCCGGCCCGCCTGGTCCGGCTGGCTCCGTCGACCGGTTCGGTGCGTGCGCGGCCGCCGGGTGGGGTGGTGAGCTGCTTGCGCGGGGTGCGGTGGGGCCCTGTCGTGCTCGGCCTGCGTGATTGGGCTAGTTCGGTGCGGTTGCCTTGCCAGCTGGGCCCGCTCTCCGGCTCGGGGCCCGCGGCGCGGCTGGTCCCGTCCGCCGGCTCGGTGCCCGTGGACGCGGCCGGCTCCGCCCGCCGGGTGGGGTCCCGTGGTGTGGTGACCCGCTCGTGCGGTGTGGCTGGCCTCGTCTATCGGCTGTGATCGCGGGGGCGGTGAGCTGCATTACCGTGCCCGGCCCGCGTGATTGGCTCCGCCGTTCGGTGCGGTTGCCTGGTCCGGCTGGCTCCGTCGACCGGTTCGGGGCCCGTGGCGTGGTTGATCCCTCCCGCCGGTTCGGTGGGTGCGCGGCCGCCGGGTGGGGTCCTGTGGTGTGGTGACCCGCTCATGCGGGGTGCGGTGGGCGCCCCTCATCCGGCGCGGTCGCCGGGTGCGGCTGATCTCGTCCACTGGTCCGGCTCGTGCGGTGTGGCTGGCCTCGTCTATCGGCCGCGGTCGCGGGGGCGGTGAGCTGCATCACCGCGCCCGGCCCGCCTGGTTCGGCTGGCTCCGTCGACCGGTTCGGTGCGTGCGCGGCCGCCGGGTGGGGTGGTGAGCCGCTTGCGCGGGGTGCGGTGGGCCCCATCGTTCCCGGTCTGCGTGATTGGTTCCGCTCGTCCGGTGCGGTTGCCTGGTCGGCTGGGCCAGTTCTCCGGCTCGGTGCCCGTGGACGCGGTCGGCTCCGCCCGCGGGGTGGTGACCCGCTCGCTCGGCGGGGCTGGCCTCGCCTATCGGCTGTGTTGGCGCGAGGCCGACCGCATCCACATCGCCGAGCGGCTGCGGGAGAACGCCTCCCTCCGGCAGATAGCCGCCGAGCTGAACCGCAGCCCGTCCACGATCGTTGCGCGGGGACGCCTCCCGCTGGGCTTATCGGCCGCACGCCGACCAACGCCGCCCGCGCCCAAGCCCGGCAAGATCGGACAGAACCCTGGCAGTGAGCCACCGACGAGTGCCCCACCGCCGGGATTCGACCTACTAGACCGGCACCGGCATCCGGGAGCGCGCGGAGCTGCCCGGCGTGGGCCCGGCAGCGGACCCGGGGGGGGCGAAGCCAGGAGTTCGTCTCATCGACATCGGCCGCTCCCCCGACCGGCCGGGCGCCCCGGGAACCCGCCGAGCCCAGAACCGGCCCGAGCCCGGAATTCGGCCGAACTTGGCAAACTGGCCGAATCCACTACGTAACCCGATCGATCCCAGACCCGGCTGAACCCGACAGTCCGGCCGAACCCGGCAGTCCGGCCGGACCCGGCAATGCGGTCAAGCCCAGTAGTCCGGCCGGACCCAGCAATCCGGCCGAACCCAGTAGCCCGGTCCCCGTGAACTGGGGCTCCCGCAAGCGGTCGGCGGACGAAGCGGTACCTCCGGATCGGGCCAACCCGGCGGAGTGGTTTGTTGCGGGGGGATGAAATTCGGGGGCTCGGGTGTTGGTGGGTTGCGGATGGTCGGGACGAGTGGGAGGCGGCTGCGTGACACCGCAACGGGGATGGGCAAGACGGCTGGCCGGATACGCCTGGCGCTATCCCAAGGACGTCGTCCTCGCGCTCGGCTCCTCCCTCGCGGGCATGGCCGTCATGGCGCTGGTCCCGCTGGTCACCAAGGTGATCATCGACGATGTGATCGGCGGCCACAGCCGCGCCATGGCCCCCTGGGCGGCCACCCTGATCGGCGCCGCCCTGCTGGTCTACGTCTTCACCTACATCCGCCGCTACTACGGCGGCCGGCTCGCCCTCGACGTCCAGCACGACCTGCGCACCGAGATGTACGAGACGATCACCCGTCTCGACGGCCGCCGTCAGGACGAGCTGTCCACCGGCCAGGTGGTCGGCCGCGCCACCAGCGACCTCCAGCTGATCCAGGGCCTGCTCTTCATGCTCCCGATGACCATCGGGAACGTCCTGCTGTTCCTGATCTCCCTGGCCGTCATGGCCTGGCTGTCGCTGCCGCTGACCCTGATCGCCCTCGCCGTCGCCCCCGCCCTCGGCTGGATCGCCAGGCGCAGCCGTTCCCGGCTGCACCCCGCCACCTGGTACGCGCAGGCCCAGGCCGCCGCCGTCGCGGGCGTGGTCGACGGCGCCGTCACCGGCGTACGCGTGGTGAAGGGCTTCGGGCAGGAGGAGCAGGAGACCGGCAAGCTGCGCGACGTCGGCCGCCGGCTGTTCGCAGGCCGGCTGCGCACCATCCGGTTGAACAGCAGGTTCACGCCCGCCCTCCAGGCCGTCCCGGCGCTCGGCCAGGTCGCCATGCTGGCCCTCGGCGGCTGGCTCGCGGTACGCGGCCACATCACCCTCGGCACCTTCGTCGCCTTCTCCACCTACCTCGCCCAGCTGGTCGGCCCGGTCCGCATGCTCGCCATGGTCCTCACCGTCGGCCAGCAGGCCCGCGCCGGCACCGAACGCGTCCTGGAGCTGATCGACACCGAGCCGAGCCTGCGCGAGGGCACCAAGACCCTGCCCGCCGACGCCCCCGCGACCGTCGAGTTCGACGACGTCTCCTTCGGGTACGAGCCGCGGCACCCGGTCCTGCGGGGGCTGAGCTTCGAGATCCGGCCGGGCGAGACCCTGGCCGTGGTCGGCTCCTCCGGCTCCGGCAAGTCGACGGTCTCCCTGCTGCTGCCGCGTTTCTACGACGTCACCCACGGCGCCGTCCTGATCGGCGGCCACGACGTGCGCGAGCTGACCTCCGACTCCCTGCGGGCCGCGATCGGCCTGGTCCCCGAGGACTCCTTCCTCTTCTCCGACAGCGTGCGCGCCAACATCGCCTACGGCCGCCCGGACGCGACCTTCGAGGAGATCGAGCAGGCCGCCCGTGCCGCCCAGGCGGACCGCTTCATCGCCGAGCTGCCCGAGGGCTACGACACCAAGGTCGGCGAGCACGGCCTCACCCTCTCCGGCGGCCAGCGCCAGCGCCTCGCCCTGGCCCGCGCCCTGCTCACCGACCCGCGGCTGCTGGTACTCGACGACGCCACCTCCGCCGTGGACGCCCGCGTCGAGCACGAGATCCACGAGGCGCTGAAGCAGGTCATGGCGGGCCGGACCACCCTGCTCATCGCCCACCGCCGCTCCACCCTCGGCCTCGCCGACCGGATCGCCGTCCTCGACGCCGGCCGGCTCGCCGACATCGGCACCCACGACGAGCTCCAGGAGCGGTCCGCCCTCTACCGCCGCCTCCTCACCGACCCCGACGAACTCGGCGGCGTCTCCCCGGGACACGCCCCGCCCGCCGCACCGCGCGAGGACACCTCGGTACGCGACGAGCTGGACGCCGAGTTCGACGCCGAGCGCGGTGTGACCCCGCGCCTGTGGAGCGGCGACCGCGAACCGAAGGACACCGCCCTCGCGGGCACCCCGGCCACCCCCGAACTGCTCGCCCAGGTCGAGGCGCTGCCCCCGGCGACCGACACCCCCGACATCGACGAGGCGCGGGCCGTCCGGCCGGAACAGTCGTACGGCCTGCGGCGCCTGCTGCGCGGCTTCGGCCGCCCGCTGCTCGTCAGCCTGCTGCTCGTCGCCGTCGACGCGGGCATGGGCCTGCTGCTGCCGGTCCTGATCCGGCACGGCATCGACCAGGGCGTCAGCCGGATGGCGCTGGGCGCCGTCTGGGCGGCCTCGCTGCTCGCCCTGGCCGCCGTCTTCGTGCAGTGGGCGGCGCAGATAGGTGAGACCCGGATGACCGGGCGCACCGGCGAACGCGTCCTGTACTCCCTGCGTCTGAAGATCTTCGCCCAGCTCCAGCGGCTCGGACTCGACTACTACGAGCGGGAGCTGACCGGCCGGATCATGACCCGGATGACCACGGACGTGGACGCGCTGTCCACGTTCCTGCAGACCGGCCTGGTCACCGCGTTCGTCTCGGTCGTCACCTTCTTCGGCATCATGGTCGTCCTGCTGGTGATCGACCTACAGCTCGCGCTGGTCGTGTTCGCCACCCTGCCGCCGCTGATCGTCGCCACCGTCTTCTTCCGCCGGGCCAGCGTGAAGGCGTACGAACTGGCCCGCGAGCGGGTGTCGGTGGTCAACGCCGACCTCCAGGAGTCAGTGTCCGGGCTGCGTATCGTGCAGGCCTTCCGGCGGGAGCGGGACGGCGCGCGCCGGTTCGCCGAGCGCAGCGACAGCTACCGCGGTGCCCGCATCCGCGGCCAGTGGCTGATCTCCGTCTACTTCCCCTTCGTCCAGCTGCTGGCCTCGGCCGCCGCCGCGGCCGTACTGGTCGCGGGCGCGAGCCGGATCGAGGCGGCCACCCTGACCACCGGCGCCCTGGTCGCCTACCTGCTCTACATCGACCTGTTCTTCGCCCCCGTGCAGCAGCTCTCCCAGGTCTTCGACGGCTACCAGCAGGCCTCCGTCTCCCTCGGCCGCATCCAGGAGCTGCTGCGCGAGCCGACGTCCACCGAGTCCGCCGCGGCGCCGCTCGACGTGCTCTCCCTGCGCGGCGACATCGCCTTCGAGGACGTGCACTTCGCGTACCGCGGCGACGGGTCGGACGCGCCGGGCGAGGCGGCCCTCACCGGGATAGAGCTGCGGATACCGGCCGGGCAGACCGTGGCCTTCGTCGGTGAGACCGGGGCCGGCAAGTCCACCCTGGTCAAGCTGGTGGCCCGGTTCTACGACCCCACCGCGGGCCGGGTCACGGTCGACGGCACCGACCTGCGCGACCTCGACCTCACCTCGTACCGCCACCGCCTGGGCGTCGTCCCGCAGGAGGCGTACCTCTTCCAGGGGACCGTCCGCGACGCCATCGCCTACGGCCGCCCCGACGCCACCGACGCCGAGGTGGAGGCCGCGGCCCGGGCGGTCGGCGCGCACGAGATGATCGCCCGGCTCGGCGGCGGCTATCTGCACGAGGTCGCCGAGCGCGGCCGTAACCTCTCGGCGGGCCAGCGGCAGCTGATCGCGCTCGCCCGCGCGGAGCTGGTCGACCCCGATGTGCTGCTGCTCGACGAGGCGACGGCGTCCCTCGACCTGGCCACCGAGGCCCAGGTCAACCAGGCCACCGACCGGCTCGCGGGCCGCCGCACCACGCTTGTCGTCGCCCACCGGCTGACCACCGCCGCGCGCGCCGACCGGGTCGTCGTGATGGACCACGGGCGGGTCGCCGAGGACGGCACCCACGAGGAGCTGCTGGCGCGCGGCGGACGGTACGCCGGGCTGTGGCGGACCTTCGTCGGCCGGTCCGAGCCGGAGGAACCGGTCGGCGTCTCCGGCTGACGGCGCATCGGCCGGAGCGCCGTTGCCCCACGGACGGGTTGTCGTCGGCCGGCGTGCCGTTGTCGTCCGGACTGCCGTCGGTGTCGGGTGGGTGATCGCCGCTCGACGGGCGCTGCCGGCCGACGCGTCGTTGCCCGGTGGGTGGGTTGTCGCTGGCCGGCGTGTCGTTGTCGTCGGGTGGGTGATCGTCGTCTGACGGGTGCTGCTGGCCGGAGTGCTGTTGCCCCGCGGACGGGTTGTCGCTGGCCGGCGTGCCGTTGTCGTCCGGTCTGCCGTCGGTGTCGGGTGGGTGATCGCCGTCTGACGGGCGCGTCGGCCGACGCGTCGTTGCCCGGTGGGTGGGTTGTCGCTGGCCGGCGTGTCGTTGTCGGCCGGTCCGCCGTCGGCGCCCGGCGGACCACCGGCGGCCGACGCCCCGTCAGCCGGACGGCCCCCGTCGCCCACGGCCGCGCAACCATCCGACGCATGTCGTGCGTCCGTACATCAGTACGTTCACCGCCGCCCGGCCGTCGTACCGCCGACGGTCGTGCGGCGTCCGCGACACGGGAGGACGACAGTGGGCAGTGGTGCGATGCGCAGGCGGCTGGCGCTCGGCGTGGCCGTGCTGGCCGCCTCCGGGGCGCTCGTCCTGGTGGCGCCCGGCGGCGCGCTGGCGGCGTCGGACGGTCTCTGCGCCGGGCGCAAGGTGAAGACCCTGCCCTTCGCCACCGGCGCCGTGCATGTCTACAAGCGCAACGGCTACGTCTGCGCGGTCACCCTCCCCACGCAGCCCGGCACCAAGCGCACCATGTCGGTCAGTGTGCAGGCGCGCGGCAACCGCCCGGTCGTGGACGAGGGCCGCTTCGCGTACCGGGCGGGCCCGGTGACCGTGCACGCCGGGCACCGGTGCGTGTGGGTCAAGGGGGCGGTGGCCCGCGGCTCGGTGAGTTCCGGCTGGATCCTGTGCTGACCCCGCCGGGCCCGCCCGCCCCGCCGACCGGGCGCTGAGTCAATCCCCTCTGGTGTGAAGCGAGTTGCTCCGATAGCTTCCGGCGCACATCTGTTTCACAGGGAGGGTGCATGCGCAAGGCGCTCAGATGGCTGCTCGCGCTCACGGTGCTCATAGGCACGCTGAGCACGGCGGGGACGGCCACCGCTGCCCAGCCGGCCACCACCGGCGGCACGGACATCGAGGAACGGCTCCTCGCGATACCGGGCATGAGCCTGGTCGAGGAGAAGCCCTACACCGGCTACCGCTTCTTCGTCCTCACCTACACCCAGCCGGTCGACCACCGGCACCCGTCCAAGGGCACGTTCCAGCAGCGGATCACCGTGCTGCACAAGGACGTCTCCCGCCCGACGGTCTTCTACACCGGCGGCTACAACGTCTCCACCACCCCCAGCCGCCGCGAGCCGACCCAGATCGTGGACGGCAACCAGGTCTCCATGGAGTACCGGTTCTTCACCCCGTCCCGCCCGGCCCCGGCCGACTGGTCCAAGCTCGACATCTGGCAGGCGGCCAGTGACCAGCACCGCATCTTCACGGCCCTGAAGAAGATCTACCCCGCCAACTGGCTTGCGACGGGCGGCTCCAAGGGCGGCATGACCGCCACCTACTACGAGCGCTTCTACCCGCGCGACATGGACGGCGTCGTGGCGTACGTGGCCCCCAACGACGTGGTCAACAAGGAGGACTCGGCCTACGACCGGTTCTTCGCGACCGTCGGCACCAAGGAGTGCCGGGACCGGCTGAACGCGGTCCAGCGGGAGGCGCTGGTGCGCCGTCAGGCGCTGGAGGAGACGTACGCGGCGTACGCCGCGGACAACGACTTCACCTTCGGCACCATCGGCAGCCTGGACCGCGCCTACGAGGCCGTCGTCCTCGACTATGTCTGGGGCTTCTGGCAGTACAGCGGCCTGGCCGCCTGCGACACCGTACCGGCGGACGCCGAGCACGCCACCGACCGGGAGATCTGGGACTCCGTCGACGCCATCTCCGGCTTCTCCGCCTACACCGACCAGGGCCTGGAGCCGTACACGCCGTACTACTACCAGGCGGGCACGCAGCTGGGCGCGCCGACGATCCACTTCCCGTACATCGAGAAGAAGTACATCAAGTACGGCTACCAGCCGCCCCGGAACTTCGTGCCCCGGTCCATCCCGATGAAGTTCCAGCCGCACGCGATGCGCGACGTGGACACCTGGGTCCGCCACCACGCCACGCGCATGCTCTTCGTCTACGGCCAGAACGACCCCTGGGGCGCCGAGCGGTTCCGCCTCGGCCACGGCGCCCGGGACTCGTACGTGCTCACCGCGCCCGGCATGAACCACGGCGCGAACGTGGCCGGTCTGGTGGCCGACGAGAAGGCGCTGGCCACCGCCCGCGTCCTGGAGTGGGCCGGTGTCGCCTCCCCGGCGGTCGCCGCGGACCCGTCGGCGGCCCGGCCACTGGCCCGTTTCGACGCCAGGCTGGACGTCCGCGACGTGGAGCGCGAACAGGCGCTGCGCCCATGACACAAGGGGCTGCGCCCACCGTCCGTACGGCGGACGCAGCCCCCTCCACCCGCGCCCCAAAGGGGCGCGGGGAACTGCGCGCCCAGCCACGACGGCGCCGCACATGGCCGACGGCATGACCCCAAGGGGGCGCGGGGAACTGCGCGCCCAGCCACGACGGCGCCGCACATGGCCGACGGCATGACCCCAAGGGGGCGCGGGGAACTGCGCGCCCAGCCACGACGGCGCCGCACATGGTCGACGACATATCGCGCCAGATCCAGCGAAGCGCTCAGTACGACAGCCCGTGTCCGATCGGGTACAGCACCCGGCCCGGATCGTCCGCCCGCGGCACCGGCACCGGCAGCCTGCCCCGCGGTGCGACCCGCCCGGCGATCACCCGGGCGGCGGCGCGCAGCTCCACGTCGGTCCACGAGTACGTCGCCAGGCAGCCCGGTACGGACGGCAGCTGCGCGACGTCGTACGGGTTGCGGACGGCGACGGCCACGACCGGCTTCCCGGTGGCGAGGAGCTGTTCGACGAGAGACTTCTGGGAGCCGGCCGCCGAGACGTTGTACGTCCCCACGACCACCGCGTCCGCGTCCCGCGCGGCGGCCACCGCCCGCGCGACGGTGGCGGCGGAGGGTGCCGTGCCGGTGGAGAGCGCGGTGGCCGTGAAGCCCAGCTCGGTCAGGGCGGCGGCCAGGACACCGGTGGGCGGGCCGGTCGTACCGGACGGGGAGGCCGGATCGGCGCCCACCACCAGGAGCTTGCGGTGCGTCCGGCGGGACAGCGGGAGGATGCCGCCCTCGTTGACCAGCAGGGTCGTCGTGCGCTCGGCGATCCGGTCGGCGGCGGCCAGGTGCGCGGGCGTGCCGACGGTGCGGCCGACCCGCGCGGGGTCGGCGTACGGGTGGTCGAACAGGCCGAGCCGGGCCTTGAGGCGCAGGATGCGCAGGATCGATTCGTCGAGCCGGGCCTCCGTCAGTTCGCCGCCGCGCACGGCCGCCAGCACGGCGTTCCAGGCCACATCGAGCGTCGGCGGGTTGAGAAGCTGGTCGACGCCCGCCTGCAGCGCGAGCACCGGCACCCGGTCGTCGCCGTACTTGGTCCGCACGCCCTCCATGCCGAGGGAGTCGGTCACCACGACCCCGTCGTAACCCAGCTCCTCGCGCAGGATGCCGGTGACGACGGTACGGGACAGGGTGGCCGGGTCGCCCGAGTCGTCCAGGGCCGGGAACTGGATGTGCGCGGTCATGATCGAGTCGACGCCGGCCCTGATCGCGGCGCGGAAGGGGGCCGCGTCGAGCCCTTCCCACCGGTCCCGGCTGTGGGTGATCACGGGGAAGCCGTAGTGACTGTCGACGGCGGTGTCCCCGTGCCCGGGGAAGTGCTTGGCGGTCGCCGCGACCCCGGACGACTGATATCCCGTCACCTCGGCCGCCACCAGCCCGGCCACGGCGTCCGGGTCGGCCCCGAAGGACCGTACGCCGATCACCGGGTTGGCCGGGTCGACGTTCACGTCGGCGTCGGGGGAGTAGTCCTGGTTGATGCCCATCGCGCGCAGCTCGGCGCCCGAGATGCGGCCCAGGGTGCGGGCGTCGGCGCGGGAGCCGCCCGCGCCGACGGCCATCGCGCCCGGGAAGAGGGTGGCGGGCCTGCCGACCCGGCAGACGATGCCGTGCTCCTGGTCGGTCGCGATGAGCACGGGCAACCCGCGGGGCCGGCCGAGGGAGGCCCGCTGGATGCCGTTGGACAGCTCGGCGATCTGGCGGGGGTCCCTGGTGTTGTGTGCCCAGGCGAAGTAGATGATGCCGCCGACGCGGTACCTGGCGATCAGCTCGGCGGCGGTCCGTACGCCGATCTCGTCCAGGTTGGCGTCGATGTCGCTCTGGTCGGGGGCGGTGGCCGAGTGGCCGTACACCCGCATGACGAAGAGCTGGCCGACCTTCTCCTCCAGGGTCATACGGGAGATGAGGGCGCGGAGCCGTTTGTCGCCGGGGGCGGCGTCGGCGTGCGCGGTCCCGCCGGCGGCGAGGGCGGCGGTGAGGCCCGCGGTCGCGGCGAGGACGGTGCGTCTGGCGGGCCGGGCGGTGTTTCCCGTGCTCGTGTCGGGCACGTGCGCTCCTTCCGGAGGGGGATCCGTGGAGGTGCAGGGTGAACCACTGAAGGAAACTTCCGAGGAGTCACCAATATCCGGGAAGTTTCTGCCAGTCAAGGGAGCGCACAGGTCCACGGCGGTCCGTGACCGGCCCGCTACGCCGCCTCGCTCAGCAGCCGCGTCAGATGTGCGCGGCCCGCGCCCAGCAGGCCCGGCAGCGGCGCGGCCGACTCGTACCACCGCTTCTCGTACTCCCAGCACAGCCAGCCGTCCCAGCCGTGCCGGCACAGCACGTCCACGCACTCGGTCAGCGGCAGCACCCCGGCGCCGAGCGGCAGCGGGGTGGTGTCGTCGGCCGAGGCGATGTCCTTGACCTGGACGTAGCCGAGGTACGGGGCGAGCGCCCGGTAGGTCTCCGAGGGCTGCTCGCCGCCCAGCCAGGTGTACATCACGTCCCACAGCGCACCGACCTGGGGGTGCCCCACCGCACCGAGCACGCGGCTCGCGGCGGCACCGGTGCGGTGCGAGTCATGGGTCTCCAGCAGGATGCGCACGCCGCGGGCGGCGGCCTGCTCGGCGACATCGGTGAGCCGCCGTACGGCGGTCGCGTCGGCGTCCGCCGCGGGCTGGTCGCCGCCGCCGGGGAAGACCCGGACGAAGGGCGCGTCCAGGTCGTGGGCGAGGTCGAGGAGGTGCCGGATCTCGGTGAGCACGGGTTCGTCGGCACCGGGCGCGGCGACCCGCGCGTACCCGGCGAGGCCCAGCACCTCGACCCCGGCCGCCGTGAACGCGGCGGCTGCGGCGGCCCGTTCGGCGGGGCCGAGGCCCGGATGCACCGGTTCCTCCGGATGGGCGCGCAACTCGACACCGTGGTAGCCGTGCGCGGTCGCGAGGGCCAGCACCTCGGACAGGGGCAGGCCGGGGACGCCGAGGGTGGAGAAGGCGAGCTTCATGACCACGGACCTTAACCGTCACTCACCGGTTCCGCGGAGATCCAACCGCCAGTCCTGCCCGTTCAGGTCGCGGCCGAAGGAGCGGTGCGGTTTCTCGGCGACGAGCACGAAGCCGTGGCGCTGGTAGACGCGCCGCGCGGCGGTGAGCACGTCGTTGGTCCACAGCACCAGGTCCCGGTAGCCGACCCCGCGCGCGAAGTCGACGACGGCCTGCACCAGCCGGTCCCCGACGCCGAGCCCGCGTGCCTCGGGCTCGACGAGGAGCAGCCGCAGCCGGGCGGTCGCGGGTGCCTCGTCCCGTACGCACATCACACAGCCCACCGGCCGGCCGCTCCCGTCCTCGGCGATCCACACCCGCTCCAGATGCGGGTCGTGGTCCTCGGCGAAGTCGGCGACGATGCGGGCGACCAGCCCCTCGTAGTCGGAGTTCCAGCCGTACTCGGCGGCGTACAGCGCGGCGTTGCGCTGCACGATCCAGCCGAGGTCGCCGGGGCGGGGTGCGCGCAGCGTGATGCCCTCGCGGCCGTCCGGGCCGAGGATGACCTGGATGGTCCGCATCGCCTCCGTGAGCCGCGGCCGGTCGCCGGGGGCGACGGAGCCGAGCAGCGAGCCGACGCTCTCCCGTGCCCGCTCGTCCAGCAGGTCGGCGGCCTCCCGGCCCCGCGGGGTGAGGCTGACGCGCCGGCGCCGGGGGTCCTTCTCGGAGGGGGCCCGCTCGATCAGCCCGTCCTGCTCGAACTTGTTCAGGATGCGGCTCAGGTACCCCGCGTCCAGGGAGAGTTCGGTACGCAGATCGGCGGCGTCCGTACGGGAGGAGTGCGCGAGCTCGTACAGCACGCGGGACTCGGTGAGGGTGTAGGGGGCGTACAGATGGCGGCCGTAGTCGAGGGCGCCGATGAGGTTCGTGTAGAAGCGGTTGAAGGCACGGATGTCCTGAACGGTCATGATGCGACCCCGATGGCCCGATCCCCGGCAACACCAAGGGACCCGATGATTGACTCAGTCAGAAATAAGCTTCCCCAAATCCGAGCCGCCACACCACTCCCCACCGAGCCATACGGCTTGCCGGGCATGGGTCCGCCACTCGCCGGGCCTGCCGCCGGCTGGGTGTGCGCCCCGGCTCGCCGTGCCTGCCGCCCACGGCGTTTGCCATGCCCGCCAGGTGAGGACCAACCCGGCGTCCGCCTTCCGGCGCCGTCACGCCGGCCGGCCCTGTTGGGGCAACGGTTTGCCGATCGCCGCGCCTGCTGATCGCGGGTCCGTAATCCACCGCGCCTGCGGCCCGCCGGGCATGGGCTCACCGCTTGCCGCGTCCCCGGGGCGCGCGTCCGTTGCCTACCTCGCCTGCCACCCGCGGTGCTTGCCGTGCCCGCAGGGCATGGGCCCCAGCCCCCCCGCCCGTCGCCCACAGTGCTAGCCGTGCCCGCCGGACATGGGCTCACCGCTCGCCGTATCCCCAGGGCGTGGGCCCGGCCTACCTCGCCCGCCACCCACGGCGCTTGCCGAGCCCGCGGGACGTGGGCTCACCGCTTGCCGCGTCCCCGGGGCGCGCGTCCGTTGCCTACCTCGCCTGCCACCCGCGGTGCTTGCCGCGTCCGCTGGGCATGGGCCCCGGCCCAGCGCGCCCGCAGGGGTTCGTGGGTCAGTGGCCGGGTGGGCCCGAGGAGCCGCGGATTGTTAGTTCGCCGGTGATCGTTGCGATTCCGTCGGGGGGTGCTTCCTCGCGGCCCATCGCGATGCGGCCCGCGCGGGCGCCCGCCTCGGCGAGGGGCAGTCGGACCGTCGTCAGCGCCGGTACCGCGTCGATGCTGAACGGCAGGTCGTCGAAGCCGGCCACCGAGACGTCCTCGGGGATGCGCAGGCCGGACTCGCGCAGCGCGGCACACGCGCCGAGCGCGACGGAGTCGTTCGCGGCGACCACCGCCGTCAGCGAGGGATCCCGGCGCAGCAGCTCCAGCGTCGCCTCGTGACCGGCACCCCGGTCGTAGCCGCCGTGCACCGTCCAGCGCGGATCCTCCTCGATGCCGGCCGCGGCCAGCGCCGCGCGGTGGCCCTCCAGCCGGTGCCGGGTGGTCGTACGCTCCTTCGGGCCCGTGATGTAGCCGAGGCGGCGATGGCCCAGGCCGATCAGGTGCTCGGTCAGTTCCCGGCCGCCGCCGCGGTTGTCGAACGTCAGGGCGACGGCCTCGGTGTCCGGCGCCGGCGGCCGCCCGCACAGCACCACCCGCGTACCCGCCGCGGCGAGCTTGCGCAGCTTCGCCGCCACCGCCGCCACATGCGGGGCGTCCTCCACGGCCCCGCCGGTGAGCACCACCGCCGCCGCCCGCTGCCGCTGCAACAGCGTCAGATACGTCAGTTCGCGCTCCGGCGAGCCTCCGGTGTTGCAGACGACGGCCAGCCGTTCGCCGCCCGCGCGCCCGCCCGGCCCGCCGATCTCGTTCTGGATCGCGCTCGCCATGATGCCGAAGAAGGGGTCGGCGATGTCGTTGACGAGGATGCCGACCAGGTCGGAGGTGGCCGCGGCCAGCGCGCTCGCCGGCCCGTTCAGGACGTAGTCCAGCTCGTCCACGGCCCGCAGCACCCGCTCCCGCGTGGCGGCGGCCACCGGGTAGTTGCCGTTCAGCACGCGCGACACCGTCGCGGGCGAGACCTGGGCGCGGGCCGCCACGTCCGCCAGGGTCACCGTCATCTCGTCGTCCTCCGGTCGCGCATGTCGTCGTCAGCGGGTGCGGTGAGCCCGTGTGCCGACGCCCCCGTGCGGGCGGCCGTCCGTCCCCGTCCTGCGCGTCGGCCCCCGAGCAGACCCTACGGCCAGAAGGCCCGCTCGTTCGCCTCCTCGAACAACTCGACGTGGACACACCCTTGTATGGACCACTGGTCAGAGGTTAGCTTCTCCTCGGATAGAAAGCGCTTGCTAGAGAAGGGAACGACGTGACACGCAAGACGGTGCGTATCGCCATGAACGGCGTGACCGGGCGCATGGGCTACCGCCAGCACCTCGTCCGGTCGATCCTCGCCCTGCGCGAGCAGGGCGGACTCGACCTCGGCGACGGCACCGTGCTGTGGCCCGAGCCGATCCTGGTCGGCCGCCGCGAGCACGCGCTCAGGACGATCGCCGAGCGGCACGGCCTCGACGGCGTCGCCACCGACCTGGACGCCGTCCTCGCCGACCCGAGCGTCGACATCTACTTCGACGCCCAGGTGACCTCGGCCCGCGAGGAGGCGATCAAGAAGGCGGTCGCGGCCGGCAAGCACATCTACACCGAGAAGCCCACCGCCACCGGCCTCGACGGCGCCCTGGAACTCGCCCGCCTCGCCCAGCAGAAGGGCATCAAGCACGGCGTCGTCCAGGACAAGATCTTCCTGCCCGGCCTGCGCAAGCTGAAGCGGCTGATCGACGGCGGCTTCTTCGGCCGCATCCTGTCCGTGCGCGGCGAGTTCGGCTACTGGGTCTTCGAGGGCGACTGGCAGTCCGCCCAGCGCCCCTCCTGGAACTACCGCGCCGAGGACGGCGGCGGCATCGTCGTCGACATGTTCCCGCACTGGGAGTACGTCCTGCACGAGCTGTTCGGCCGGGTCACCTCCGTCCAGGCCCTCGCCGCCACCCACATCCCGCAGCGCTGGGACGAGAGCGGCAAGCCCTACGACGCCACGGCGGACGACGCCGCGTACGGCATCTTCGAACTGGACGGCGGTGCCGTCGCCCAGATCAACTCCTCCTGGGCCGTGCGGGTCCACCGCGACGAACTCGTCGAGTTCCAGGTCGACGGCACCGGGGGCTCGGCCGTCGCCGGCCTGCGCGGGTGCCGCGCCCAGCACCGCTCCGTCACCCCCAAGCCGGTCTGGAACCCGGACATCCCCGCCACCGAGGCCTTCCGCGACCAGTGGCAGGAGGTCCCCGACAACGGGGAGTTCGACAACGGCTTCAAGGCCCAGTGGGAGCTGTTCCTCAAGCACGTCTACGCCGACGCCCCCTACCACTGGGACCTGCTCGCCGGCGCCCGCGGCGTCCAACTCGCGGAGCTGGGCCTGAAGTCCTCGGCGGAAGGCCGCCGCATCGACGTACCGGAGATCTCGCTGTGACCATCCGACTCCCGGACGCGCACGGCGCGTTGCGGACCTACGAGCCGCGCACCGAGCCGTTCCCGCTCACCCCCGGTACCCCCGTCACCTCCCGTACGGTCTTCTCGGCGGCGCACGTCGTCGCCGACCCGTACGCCGACGTCTCCCCGGACTCGCCCGCCGCCGTCGACTGGGACGCCACCCTCGCCTTCCGCCGCCACCTGTGGTCCCACGGTCTTGGCGTCGCCGAGGCGATGGACACCGCCCAGCGCGGCATGGGCCTGGACTGGGCGGGCGCCGCCGAGCTGATCCGGCGGTCCGCGGCCGAGGCGAGGGCCGTCGGCGGCCGGATCGCCTGCGGCGTCGGCACCGACCAGATCAGCGGCGGCTCGCTCGCCGAGATCCGCGCCGCCTACGAGGAACAGCTCGCCGTCGTCGAGGAGTCGGGGGCGCAGGCCATCCTGATGGCCTCGCGGGCGCTGGCCCGGGCCGCCGCCGGACCCGAGGACTACCTGGACGTCTACGGCCAACTGCTGCGCCAGGCCGCCGAACCGGTGATCCTGCACTGGCTCGGCCCCATGTTCGACCCGGCCCTCGAGGGCTACTGGGGCTCGGCAGAGCTGGACGCGGCCACCGACACCTTCCTGGAGATCATCGCCGCCCACCCCGACAAGGTCGACGGCGTCAAGGTCTCCCTGCTGGACGCGCGCCGTGAGGTCGCCCTGCGCCGCAGGCTCCCGCAGGGCGTGCGCTGTTACACCGGCGACGACTTCAACTACCCCGAGCTGATCGCGGGCGACGAACGGGGCTTCAGCCACGCCCTGCTCGGCATCTTCGACCCGCTGGGCCCGCTCGCGGCCCAGGCGGTCAGGGTCCTCGACACCGGGGACACGGCGGGCTTCCGGGCGCTCCTCGACCCGACCGTGGAGCTGTCCCGCCACCTCTTCCAGGCGCCGACCCGCTTCTACAAGACCGGTGTGGTCCTGCTGGCCTGGCTGGCCGGCCACCAGAGTCACTTCACCATGGTCGGCGGCCTGCAGTCGGCCCGCTCCCTGCCGCATCTGGCCCGCGCCTACGAACTCGCCGACGGGCTCGGCCTGTTCCCGGACCCGAAGCTGGCCGAGGAGCGGATGAAGGACCTGCTGGCGCTGTACGGGGTGCACCGATGAGCGGCACGGACGGCGCGGACCTCGCGCGTTTCTCCATCAACCAGATGACCGTCAAGCAGCTGTCGCTGCCCGAACTCGCCGACGCCTGCGGTGCGTCGGGCGTCACCCACGTCGGCCTGTGGCGCGAGCCCGTCCAGGCGTACGGCGTCGAGGCCACCGCCCGGCTGATGCGCGACGCGGGGCTGACCGTGACCACGCTGTGCCGGGGCGGCTTCCTCACCGCGATCGACGCGGACGCGCGGGCGGCGGCCCTGGCCGACAACCGACGGGCCGTCGACGAGGCAGCCGCCCTGGGCACGGACACGGTCGTGATGGTCTCCGGCGGACTCCCGGCCGGCTCCCGGGACCTGCGCGGCGCCCGCGAGCGGATCGCCGACGCGCTCGCCGCACTCGGCCCGTACGCCGAGGCGCACGGCGTACGGCTGGCCATCGAGGCGCTGCACCCGATGTACGCCTCCGACCGCTGTGTGGTCTCCACCCTCGCCCAGGCCCTGGACCTCGCCGAACGCTTCCCGGCCTGCCAGGTCGGCGTCACCGTGGACGCGTACCACATCTGGTGGGACGACACGGCGCCCGAGCAGATCGCCCGGGCCGGCGCGGGCGGCCGCATCCACAGCTTCCAACTCGGCGACTGGACCACCCCGTTGCCCGAGGGCGTGCTCAACGGCCGCGGACAGATCGGGGACGGCGCGATCGACATGCGGGAGTGGCTGGGCCATGTGACGGCGGCCGGCTACACCGGCCCCATCGAGGTCGAACTCTTCAACGAGCGGCTGTGGGCCCGCGACGGCCGCGAGGTGCTCGCCGAGACGGCCGCCCGGTTCCTGGACCACGTGCTGCGCTGACGGCGAAGACGGGGGAAGAGGGCGAAGACGGCGAAGAGGAGGGGGGCGGAGCCGCCGGGGCCCGGTCCGAGGGACCGGGCCCCCTCGGTGCACGTCGTACCACCGCACGGCGCCCTGAAGGGGCGCGCTCAGAAGAACACTCCGCAGCGCAGCAGCACGTTCGCGTACGGGCGGGCCTCGCCGGTGCGGACGATCAGGCGGGCGTCGGCGGAGAGCTGCTTGAGCCGCTCGTGGGGGACCAGGGTCAGCTCGGGGAAGTGCCCGTGGAGCAGGGCGGAGGCGGCCGGGTTGGCCGCGCGTATCTCGCCGGCCGCCGTCGCGCCCTCCACCACCAGCTCGGCGAGCAGCCCGTCCAGCACCTCGGCGAACGAGGGCACGCCGGCCCGGAAGGCCAGGTCGACGACGCGCGGACCGCGGGGCGTCGGCAGGCCGGCGTCGCACACCAGCACCCCGTCGCCGTGGCCCAACTCGGCGATAGCGCCGGAGAGTTCCCGGTTGAGGATGCCCGCCTTCTTCACAGCGCGTCGACCTCCTCGGCGGTCGGGAACGACTCCTGGGCGCCCCGCCGGGTGACGGCAGCCGCCCCGACCCGGGCCGCGTACCCGGCGGCCTCGGCCAGACCGGAGCCCGCCCCGAGCCGCCAGGCAAGCGCCGCCGTGAACGCGTCCCCGGCGCCCGTGGTGTCCACGGCGGCCACCTTCACGGACGGCACCCGGACGACCCCGTCGGGGTCGGCGACCAGCGCGCCCTCCGCGCCCAGGGTCACCACCACCGACCGCGGGCCCTTCGCGAGCAGGATCCGCGCCCAGTCCTCGGGCCGGTCGCCCACCCGGCTCTCGCCCAGGATCACCCGCGCCTCGTGCTCGTTGACGATCAGCGGGTCGCAGGCGGCCAGCACCTCCGGGGGCAGCGGCCGCGGCGGCGACGGGTTGAGCACGAAACGGCTGTCAGGGGCCAGGTTCCGTACCACCTCCACGACCGTCTCCAGCGGGATCTCCAGCTGCGCTGAGACCACCCGGGAGGCATGGAAGAGGCTGCCCGCGGCCCGTACGTCGGCCGGGGTCAGCCGGCCGTTGGCGCCCGGTGACACCACGATGCTGTTGTCGCCGGACGGGTCCACGGTGATCAGCGCGACCCCGGTGGGCGCGCCGCCCACCAGCACACCGACCGTGTCCACGCCGGCCGCCTGCTGCGAGTCGAGCAGCAGCCGCCCGTGCGCGTCGTCGCCGACCCGGGCCAGCAGCGCCGTGCGGGCCCCGAGCCGGGCGGCGGCGACCGCCTGGTTGGCGCCCTTGCCGCCGGGGTGCACGGCCAGGTCGGAGCCGAGCACGGTCTCTCCTGCGCCCGGCCGGCGCTCGACGGAGATCACCAGGTCGGCGTTGGCCGATCCCACGACCAGGAGGTCGTAGTCGTACATCAGATTGGCTCCCTGTGGGTGGGGTGGGGCGCGGTGTCAGCCGGTGAACCCGTTCACGTTCTCCTTGGTGACGACCTTCACCGGTACCTTCACCGTCTCGTCGATCTTCTTGCCCTGGAGCGCCTTGAGCGCGTTGTCCACCGCGATCTTCCCCAACTGGGTGGGCTGTTGGGCCACGGACGCGTACAGCGTGCCGTTCTTCACGGCCGTCAGCCCGTCCGGGGTGCCGTCGAAGCCGACGACCGGGACGGACCGGCCGGCCTTGGCGCCGAGGGCCTTGATCGCGCCGAGGGCCATCTCGTCGTTGGCGGCGATGACGCCCTGCACATCGGGGTGGGCCTGGAGCAGGTTCGACATCACGTCGAGGCCCTTGGTGCGGTCGAAGTCGGCGGGCTGCTGGGCCACGACCTGGATGCCCGGGTAGGCCTTGAGGCCCGTGGCGAAGCCGGCGGCGCGCTCGCGGGCGGCGGAGGTGCCGGCCTGGCCCTGGAGGATCACGATCTTTCCGTTGCCGCCGAGCCGCTCGGCGATCGTCCTGGCGGCGAGTTCACCGCCGGCGACGTTGTCGGAGGCGACGAGGGCGTCGGTGCGGGCGTTGTTGACGCCGCGGTCGACGGCGATCACGGGGATCTCCGCCCGGTCGGCGGCCTTCACGGAGTTGCTCGCCGCGTCCGAGTCCACCGGGTTGACGATGATCGCGCCGAGCCGCGAACTGGTGAAGTTCTGCAACTGGTTGGCCTGCTGCGAGGCGTCGTTCTGGGCGTCCGTGACCGTCAGGTCCACCCCCTGCCGCTGCGCCTCGGCCTGGGCGCCCGCCCGGATCTGCACGAAGAAGGGGTTGTTGAGGGTGGACAGCGACAGGCCCACCTTCGGGTTGCCGCTGCCGGCGGACCCGTTGTGCAGGAAGGACGTCGCGCCGACGATCGCGACGGTGGCCACCGCCGCGAGCCCGTACGTCGCCGCCTGCCGGCCCCTGTTGCCGCCGCCGCTGCCCGCGGCCTGCGAGCCGGCCCCCGCCTTGCGGCGCACGGTGTCGAGCAGCACGGCCAGCGCGATGACCACGCCGATCACGACCTGCTGCCAGAACGCGGACACGGACAGCAGGTTGAGGCCGTTGCGCAGCACCGCGAGGATCAGCGCGCCGATCAGCGTGCCGGACGCCTTGCCGGTGCCGCCCGCGAGCGAGGCGCCGCCGATGACGACCGCGGCGATCGCGTCCAGTTCGTAGCCGTCGGCGGCCTGCGGCTGCGCGGAGGACAGCCGGGCGGCGAGCACGACACCCGCGGCGGC
Organism: Streptomyces shenzhenensis; assembly: GCF_003688995.1. Classification (GTDB taxonomy): domain Bacteria; phylum Actinomycetota; class Actinomycetes; order Streptomycetales; family Streptomycetaceae; genus Streptomyces; species Streptomyces shenzhenensis_A. Next base: position 132,866 of record NZ_PENI01000004.1, read on the forward strand.
GGCGAAGACACCCGAGAGGGCGTAGATCGCGAGCTTCTGCTTCGGCACGCGCAGCCCCGACAGGCGCGCGGCCTCCTCGTTGCCGCCGATCGCGTACATGGAACGGCCGATGTACGTCCGGCCGAGCACGAAGGCCGCTGCCAGCCCCATGACGACCATGACCAGCACCGGCACGGGCAGCCAGCCGCCCAGCGTGTCGCCGAGGTGCGAGACGGAGTCGGGGAAGGGGATGGGGGAGCCCTGCGAGATGACCAGGGACAGGCCCCGGCCCACCGACAGCATGGCGAGCGTCGCGATGAACGGCGGCAGTTTCCCGTAGGCGATCAGAAAGCCGTTGACCAGGCCGCACGCGATACCGGTGGCGATCGCCAGGAGCACGGCGAGGACGACCGGTACCCCGTGCTGGGTGGCGCTCCAGGCGAGGACCGTCGCCGACAGCGCGGCGACCGAGCCGACCGACAGGTCGATGCCCGCCGAGACGATCACGAAGGTGACGCCGAAGGCGAGGATCGCGGTCACGGCCGCCTGGACGCCGATGTTCAGCAGGTTGTCGGTCGTCAGGAAGTCGCCGGACAGCGCGGACAGCGCGATGACGAGGACGATCAGCGCGGTGAGCGCGCCGTTGTCGAGCAGGAGGCGGCGCAGGCCGCCGGGGGCACTGCTCGCGCCCGTCCGGCTCTTGAGCGTGTCAGTGGCCACGAGCGGCCTCCGTTTCGGTGGTGGGAGCGGTGGGGGTGCTGACGGCGAGCGCCATCACGGCGTCCTGGGTGGCCTCGTCGGCCGCGAGTTCTCCCGCGATCCGGCCCTGGGCCATCACCAGCACCCGGTCGCTCATGCCGAGCACCTCCGGCAGATCGCTGGAGATCATCAGGACGGCGGCGCCCTGCGCGGTCAGTTCGTTGATGAGCTGGTAGATCTCGACCTTGGCGCCGACGTCGATGCCGCGCGTCGGCTCGTCGAGGATGAGCACCTTGGTGTCGGCGAGCAGCCATTTGCCGATGACGACCTTCTGCTGGTTGCCGCCGGAGAGCGTGCGCACGTGCTGCCCGAGGCCCGCCATCCGCACGCCCAGCTGCCCGGCGATCCGCTCGGCCGCCCGGTGCTGTGCCTTCCGGTCGACGAGCCCGGCACGGGTCGCGGAGCGCAGGGTCACCAGGCCGAGGTTCTCCTCGACGGACGCGTCGAGCACCAGGCCCTGGCCCTTGCGGTCCTCGGGGACGAGCCCGATCCCTGCCGTCAGCGCCGCGTTGACGTCGTGCCGCCGCAGCGGCGCGCCGGCGACCCGCACGTCCCCCTTGTCGTAGGGGTCGGCGCCGAACACCGCCCGGACGACCTCGGTGCGGCCGGCCCCGACGAGCCCCGCGATGCCCACGACCTCGCCGGCGTGCACCCGGAAGCTCACGTCGTGGAAGACGCCGTCCCGGGTGAGCCCGTCGACGGTGAGCAACGCGGCGCCGGTGTCCGCGCGTTCGCGCGGGTACTGCTGCTCGATGGAGCGGCCCACCATGAGCCGCACCAGGTCGTCCTCGGGCGTGGCGGCCGGGACCTGGCCGACGCTCCTGCCGTCCCGGATGACGGTGACCCGGTCGCCGAGGGCGGCGATCTCCTCCAGATGGTGGGTGATGAAGACGACGCCCACGCCGTCCTCGCGCAGTGCGCGCACGATGGCGAAGAGCTTGTCGACCTCCTCCGAGGTGAGCACCGCGGTCGGCTCGTCCATGATCAGCACACGCGCGTCCAGGCTGAGCGCCTTGGCGATCTCGACCATCTGCAGCCGCGCGATGCCGAGTTCGCGCACCCGCGCGCGTGGCGACACGTTCACGCCCACGCGCGCGAGGAGGGCTTCGGCGTCCGCCTCCATCGTCCTGCGGTCGATCATCCCGAAGCGGCGCGGCTGGCGGCCCAGGAAGATGTTCTCGGCGACCGTCAGCTCGGGTACGAGGTTGAACTCCTGGTAGATGGTGGCGATGCCGAGGCGTTCGGAGTCCTGCGCACTGTGGATGCGCACCTCCTCGCCGCCGACCAGGATCCGCCCGGCGTCGGGGCGGTAGGCGCCGGAGAGCATCTTGATCAGGGTGCTCTTGCCCGCGCCGTTCTCGCCGAGCAGTACATGCACCTCGCCGCGCCGCAGGTCGAAGTCGACGCCGTCGAGCGCGATCACGCCCGGGAAGGTCTTGCGAATGCCCTCGATGCGCAGCAACTCGTCCGGGTCGCTCACGGCTGGCTCCTGTTCGTTGCGGGGGACGGCTCGTGGAGAGCGGGCTCGCCGCACGAGCGGCGCACGACGAGCCGGGCGGCGAGGGTGACGGACTCGGGGGGCCGGCCCTCGATGCGGTCGACCAGGGCCCGTACGGCGGCCCGGCCGAGTTCGCCCGTGGGCTGGGCGAGCACGGTGACCGGCGGATCGGTGTGCACGAACCAGGGGATGTCGTCGAACGCGGCCAGCGCGAGGTCGTCCGGTACGCGCAGCCCGCGCGCGCGGACGGCGTCCAGCGCCCCCAGCGCCATCAGGTTGTCGGCGGCGAAGACGACCTCGGGCGGCTCGGGCAGATCGAGGAAGCCCTCGGTGACCCGCCGGCCGCTCTCGGCCTGGAAGTCGCCCTGGCCCGTGTAGGCGTCCGGGAGGGGGAGCCCGTACTCGGCCATGGCGGCCCGGAAGGCCTCGACGCGCTCGCTGCCGGTCGTGGTGGCCGCGGGGCCCGCGATGATCGCGAGCCGGCGGTGCCCGAGCCCGTACAGATGGGCGACCAGGTCCCGGATCGCCGCCCGCCCGTCCGCCCGGACCACGGGCACGTCCACGCCCGGGATCCACCGGTCGACGAAGACCATCGGCGTGCCCGCGCGGGCGGCGTCCAGCATCAGCGGCGAGCCGCCGTCGGTCGGGGAGACGAGGAGGCCGTCGATCCGGCGGTCCAGCAGGGTCCGTACGTGGTGGTCCTGGAGGTCGGGGCGCTCGTCGGCGTTGCCGATGATGACGCTGTAGCCGAGCGCGCGGGCCTCCTCCTCGACGGAGCGGGCCAGTTCGGCGAAGTACGGGTTCAGTACGTCGCTGATGACCAGGCCGAGGGTGTGGGTCTGGTCGGTGCGCAGGGAGCGGGCGACGGCGTTGGGGCGGTACCCGAGGACGTCGACGGCGGCCAGCACGCGGGTGCGTGCGTCCGCGCTGACCGACGGGTGATCGTTCAGGACGCGCGAGACCGTGGCGACGGAGACCCCCGCCGCGGCGGCGACGTCCTTGATGCTCGCCATCCCCGTGCCACCTCCTTGTGGACATGCATGGAATCGATTACATCGACGTGCATGGAGGATTGGAATCGATTACACGGGGCGGGTGCAAGGGGTGAAACCAGGCCGAAACCCAATCGTGACCAGCTGCGGAACCGTCAGGCCCGGCGGCCGCACCCTGCGGAGGCACCCTGCGGAGGCACCCGAACCACCGCTCGGCGCCGCGGGGGTGGGGTGTGAGACCGGTGAGCGCCGAACTCCCCTGGCCTGGATCGACAACCGGAACCTGGAGCCACTGTGACAGCTTTGTGGTGTACGCCACTGGAACTCGCTGTGAGGTGCTGGACAGCCGACAGGAGTGACCACAGATTTGCGAACTCGGATAAGGGCCGGGGACCCCGACGCCTTCGCGGCGCTCTTCGACGCCTACGCGCGCACGGTGTACAACCACGCCTTCCGGTTGACCGCCGACTGGTCCGTCGCGGAGGACGTCATGTCGGCGACCTTCCTGGAGGCATGGCGGCTGCGCGAGAAGGTCGACGCGGAAGGGGGTTCGCTGCGGCCGTGGTTGCTGGGCGTCACCACCAACGTCGCCCGCAACCACTGCCGCAGCAACCGGCGTTACCGGGCCGCGGCCGCCGCGTCGGCCGCCGCGGGCGCGGCGGCCGAAATCCCCGACCACGCCGAGGAGGTGGCCGGCCAGGTGGACGACCGGCGTCGTATCAACGCCACGCTGACCGCCCTCGGCTCGCTGAAACGCCCCGAACGCGAGGTCCTCGTCCTGTGCCTGTGGGAGGGCATGGAGTACGCCGACGCCGCGCGCACCCTCGGCATCCCCGTCGGCACCGTCCGCTCCCGGCTGTCCCGGGCGCGCAGGAGACTGCGCAGACTCGCCGACGCGGAACTGGCAGGAGACGAACGGGAACTCGCCGCACCACCTCGACAGGTAAGAGGCGATCGCGCAAACGCGGTCCGGTCCGCACGGAAAGGAATCCGATGAACGCCAGCCCCTTGCCGCACCCGGCCGAGTGGCAGGAGACCGAAGGCCTCCTGCCGCCGACAGAGCGGGATCTGCCGGCGGGCCGCCACCAGTTCCACAAGGAGCGCCTGATGGCCCAGATCCACGACGAACACCGCACCACCGCCCCCACCGGCCCGCACAAGCCGCGCAACCGGTTCCTGCGCCCGGCGATCGTCTGGCCCGTGGCGGCGTGTGCCCTGGCCGGCGCGATCGTCGCCGGTGGCGTGCTCACCGGACGGGGCGCCGATACCGGTCACGGCGTCGCCACCGGCCCCGTGTTGACCACCGACATCGGCACCGCGAGCGCGAGCGGTACCACCAGGCTGCTCGACCGGATCTCCCTGGCCGCCGGGCAGGCCCCCACCCCGCAGGTACGCGATGACCAGTACATCTACATCGAGTCGACGACGGCCGACACCTACGTGAAGACGGTCGACGACAAGCACAGCGTGGTCAGCGAGAAGCCGCACCGGCGGCAGGTCTGGGAGTCGCCCGACGGAAAGCAGGGCTGGCTGATCGAACCGGGCAACACCCCTGACGGAGGCGAGACCCTGAACTCGCCGTACGCCGCCGCGGGAGCGTACAACGACCTCGTCACGCTGCCCACCGACCCCGACGCGCTGCTCAAGAGGTTCTACGAGGAGAGCAAGGGCCAGGGCAACAGCCCCGATCAAGCGGCCTTCGAGATGATCGGGGATCTGATCGGGGAGTCCTACCCGCCCGCCGGGCTGGAGGCCGCGCTCTACAAGGCCGCGGCCAAGATCCCCGGCGTGGTCACGGTGAACGACGCGGTCGACGCGGTCGGGCGCCATGGGGTGGCGGTGGCCAGGCTGGACGAGGTCAGCGGCGAGCGCACCGAATGGATCTTCGACAAGAAGACCTACACCTTCCTCGGCGAGCGCAGGGTCCAGGTGCAGAGGGGCGAGAACAGCAACCCCGAGGACCTTCTGATCAAGCCGGGCACCATCACCTTCACCAGCGCCATCACCACCCGCGCGGTCGTCGACAACGCCAAGGAGACGCCCTCCCGGACAAGCTGACCACCAGCACCACGGAGTGCGGGCGAACGGCCCCGCCCGCACTCCGGCTGGCTCACTCTTCGACGAAGAGCTCACCGGCGTTCGTGGCGTGTACGGCTCGTTGGGCCCAGGTTTCGAGTTGGTCGAGGTCGGTGGAGGCGTTCACCCGGTCGCGGACCGCGTCGGGTACCAGGATTCCGCGCCATCTCAAAATGGACAGAACCCCCTCACGCCACGATTGGATACGCCCTTCTTCCCGTACCTGTTCGGCCAGGGGGTGTCGCCAGAAGTACTGGATCGCCATCTAGCTTCCGGTGTGGGTGGGAGGTGTGCGGGTGGCCCGGCGGTTCACGTGCTCACTCTTCGGCGAACAGATCGGCGGCGTTTGTGGCGTGCAGGGCTCGTTGGGTCCAGGTTTCGATTTGGTCGAGGTCTGTGCAGGTGCTCACCCGGTCGCGGACGGGTTGGGGTACCGGGATGTTGCGCCATTCGAGGATGCGGAGGACAGACTCGGCTTTGCCCTCGGCCTTGCCTTCGGCGCGGCCCTGTTCCAGACCTCGCTCCAGGCCCTCTTCCCGGCCTTCCTCCCGTACCTGTTCGGCCAGGGGGTGTCGCCAGAAGTATTGGATTGCCATCTAGCTTCCGGTGTGGGTGGGAGGTGTGCGGGCGGTCCGGCGTTCACGTGCTCACTCTTCGGCGAACAGGTCGGCGGCGTTCGTGGCGTGTACGGCTCGTTGGGCCCAGGTTTCGAGTTGGTCGAGGTCTGTGCAGGAATTGACCCGGTCGTGAACCGCGTTCGTCACGGGAATCCCGCGCCATTGCAGGATGGAGAGGACCGTCCCACGGCGTTCCTCGACGCGTCCTTCTTCACGGCCCTGCTCCAAGCCCAGTTCGCGGCCTTCCTCCCGTACCTGTTCGGCCAAGGGGTGTCGCCAGAAGTACTGGATCGCCGTCATCAAGTCCCTCCACATCTGCTTCGCCTGGGGATCGGCCAGGCATGAGTCGACGAACTGCACGAAGACCGCGGCGCTGTCGGCGTCGACGGTCCGCAGGGCGGCTGCCAGGGATTCCAGTATGACGGCTGCCTGCGGGCCCCGCCCGTGTGTCATCGCCGAGAGCACCGCAAGGGGTACATCCCGCTCGGCCTGCCGCTCGTCCGCGATCACCGGTACGTTGTCCGGGCCCAGCACCAGCGGCCGTACGGTCAGCGAGTCCCAGCCCGGGAAACCGAACCGGATCGGCTTCGACGCCCACTTGGCCGTGGCGCTGTTCTGGGTGATGACGATGAGCACGGGCTCGCAACGGTATTTCTCGTACAGGTACGACAGGTAGTAGGGCCAGCTGCCCCGCTTCCGGTCGTCCGCCTTGCCCTGCGACTCGACCACGAGGAGGTACGTCCCCTCGTCCGTCTCCGCCCGCAGCAGCGTGTCCACGCGCCGTTCGACGGGCTCGATCTCCGTGAGGTCCACGTTCAGCGCGGCGATCTCGCGGGGCTCGGGGAAGGGTACGTGCAGCACCCGCTGCAGCGCCCGGGTCAGCAGGGCAGGGTCCTTCTGGAAGATCCGGTGCAGCGCCTCATGCGACGAGCCGACCATCAGCTCTCCTTTCCGTACGACGAGATCAACGAGTCGGGTGCTGCGATGGCACGCGCACAGCGGCGGCATTTCCGCAGCGTGTGCGTTACGTCACCGACGGCGCCGCACGGCGTACCGCTGATAACCGCACGCGACCCGCCGTCCGGAGGGAAGTGTTCACGCAAGGTGCATGCGGATGTCGCTCAAGTGGCCGTGCGGTGAGGCACAGTCGGCGCTCGATCACAGAACGGTGGAGTGCATGACGAAGGTGTTGACGGGGTTGTTCAGAGCGAGACGGAATGACGCCGCCCGGTCAGACCTCTTCACCCGGAGCGTGCGGCAGTGCGCGGAGTACCTGGCGGCGCATGACGGCGCGTCAGGCCGCAGGCAGGCGCGGCTCGCAGCGGCGATCGGCGCCCTCACCGCGGCTCACGGCTCGCCGGAGGACGACCCCTTCGACGCCCTTCTGGGGGTCGGCCGTCGCGCCCTGGAGGTGGGCGACGCCGACGCGCTGCAACTCGCCCTGGACATCGGGGAGTCCGCGACAGCGATACGGCGGCGGTCCCGGGCCGCCTGGCTGCTGCTCGGCCGCGCGCTGGACGGGCTCGGCCGGGCCGACGAGGCGGTCGCGGCCTACGAGGCCCATCTCGAACTCCACCCCGACCACGACGCCTCCCGGACCACCGTCGCGCGGATCGGCACCCTGCGGGAACAGCGGGCCTGCCTGGACGAGGCGGCCGGCCTCTTCGCCACCGATGACGCGGCCACCCTGCGGGACGCTCAGGCACGGCCCGCGCGGCGCACACTCGACGACTTCGCCGCGTACACACGCTCCCGCGTCGCCGAGCACGGCGCGGCCGATCCCGCCGTGCGACGTCTCGTGGAGCTGTACGGCAGATACCGGCGGCTCGCCGACGAGGGCCGCGTACCCGATCCGCTGCTCGGCGGCGGCGAGCCCATCGGCGTCGGCGGGCTGCGCCGGCTGGTCGCGGGCCGCACGGTGTGCCTGGTCGCGGGCGCCGCGGAGGTCGCCGCGCGCTCCCTCAGCGCCGACCTCGACGCCTACGACCTGGTGGTCCGCTGCGACTCCCTGCGCGCCCGGGCCGGCGGCACCGGCGAGCGCGTCGACCTGCACGCCGTCTCCCTGCGCGGCGACGCCCCGTGGGAGGCCCCGGCCTGGACCGAACACGTCGGCATCAGGGTGGTGTACGGCGACCCGCAGGCGGAGTGGCGCCGGTCGGTCCGCCGGCGCCTCGTGCCGGGCGCCCAGGACCACGTCGGCGACGCGTCCCTGCGCCGCCCGCTGAGCGACCCGGCCCTGATGGGCGAGGGCGGCTGGGACAGCGACACCACGACGGCCTTCACCACGCTCCGGCTGCTGGACTTCCTCGACGTCAGCCCCCGCCTGGATCTCATCGGCTTCGGGCTGCCCGGTCAGCTGCGGCCGAAGGAGAAGGAGTGGGTCATGGCCCATGCGACGAATGTGGACGAGAGCACGATGAGGATCGCCCTGCGATGACCCCTTCCGCCGACGACAGGCGGACGGTGACCGGCAAGCGCCGGCTCGCCTTCGCCGTGTACACCGACGGGGACCGGCTGCCCGGCCTTGCCGTTCTGCTGCGCAGCCTGGCCCTGACCAATCCCGGGGTGTGCGAGGACTTCGTCGTCCTTCATCCCGGCCTGCCCGACACCGCGTTCGACGAGGCGCGCCGGCTGCACCCCCGGGTGCTGCCGCGCCGTGCCGACGGGCGCGGGGACGTCTTCCGGCTGCGGGAGTACGACACGGTCATCGCCCTCGATCCGGGCATGGTCGTCCTGGGGGACATCGCCGAACTGCTGCGGATGCGCGACGGGGTGGGCGCGGTCCCGCAGCTGATACCCGGTCAGGGCACGGAGGCCCGCGCCGTTCTCCCGGACGGCCTGCTGGTGATCCAGAACGCCGACGTGGACGACGACGTCGCGGGGGCCACGGCCGACGACAACGGCCTGGCTCAGGCGCTGGGCAGCGTCCTGGTCCCGATCGGCTCGCGCCACGACTTCCTCGCGCAGCGGCTGTACGACGGCATCCCGGTGCCGGAGAACATCACCGTCCTGCGCTTCCCGGACGGCTTCGAGGAGCCCGGCGGTTCACCCGCGGCCGAGGCGCGGCGCCGCTTCGAGCTGGACGACGAGACCTTCCGCGCCGCCTATTGCGCACTGCCCGGCGCCAAGCACCCCGAGCTGCTGCTGCACTGCGCCGTCCCCCTGCTGGAGCGCCGCGCCACCCTCGACCTGGCCCGGTCGGTCGCCGATGTGTACCGGCAGCAGGGCCGGTACGACGAGGCCGTCGACGTCCTTGGCCCGGTCCTGGGCGACCGGGTGGACGCACCGCGCTGCCATGAGACGCTGGGCGTCTGCCTGATGGCGCTGTCCCGCTACGACGAGGCCGAGACCCATCTGCTGCTGGCGGCGTCGGCCCCCGCCGTCGCCCCGCGCGCCTTCGCCCAACTCGCCCGCCTGTCCTGGCTGCTCGGGCGGCTGGACGCCGCGCATGCCTACGCCCGTGAGGGCCTCGACGCCGACCCCACCGACGCCGGCTGCCGCAACTGGTACGTCCGGGAGCGCCAGGACGCCGGCGAGCCGGTGGAACAGGCCGCGCCCGCCGAGCAGTTCGCCCACGTGGCGCTCTTCGCCGAGGGCGACGAGAACGCGGGCGACAAGGTGCTGCCCGAGGCCGTGCGGATGTGCTTCGACTCCGACACCGGTCCGCGGCGCTGGTACCAGCAGCCCGTGCACCGGCTGGTGGACGACGCGGCCGTGGAGCAACTGAACGCGCGGCGCGGGGTGATCGTGGGCGGCGGCGGGCTCTTCCTGCCGGACACCTCCCCGAACGGCAACAGCCACTGGCAGTGGAACATCCCCGACGCCGCCCTGAACAGGATCACCGCTCCGCTGGCCGTCTTCGCGGTCGGCTACAACGTGTTCGACGGGCAGCTCTACCGCCGTCAGCGGTTCGCCGAGAGCCTGCGAGCGCTGGTCGAACGGTCGGCGTTCTTCGGGCTGCGCAACCACGGTTCGGTCGAACGGGTCAGGGAACTGCTCCCCGCCGAGCTGCGGGAACGGGTGCGGTACCAGCCCTGCCCGACCACCGTGGCGCGTCAGCTCGTCATGGGCTGGGAGGACCCGGCGGAGCGGGCCGACACCGTCCTGGTCAACTGCGCGTACGACCGCGCGGGGCTGCGCTTCGGCCACGACTACGGGCACTTCCTCGCCGAGATGGCCGACGCGCTGCGGAGCCTGCGCGAGCGCGCCGACGTCCGGTACGCGGCCCATATGCCGGCGGACGAGAAATTCGTGCACGACCTGCGCCGGGAGCACGGCATCAGCCTGCCCGTCGACCCGCTGTACGTCATGACCAACGACGAGATCCGCGGCCTCTACCGTCGCGCGAAGCTCGTGATGGGCATGCGCGGCCACGCCGGGATGATCCCCTTCGGCTGTGGTACCCCGATCATCAGCCTCGTCTCCCACCCGAAGCTCGCGTACTTCCTCCTCGACATCGGGCGCCCGGAGTGGGGTCTGTCGGTGCACGACCGGGCACTGGGCCGGCGCCTCGCCGAGCGGGCGGCCGGGGTGCTCGACGATCACGCGGCGAGCGTGGCCGACGTGCACGACAGGCAGGATTTCCTCTGGAAGATCACCCGGACCAACCTCGACGACCTCCGGGAGATCCTCGCGTAGGCCCCACAGCGGGGGCAGAGCGAGCGACGCCCTGACGTAACGGCGGGGCGTCGCCCCGCCGTTCACGCGTCGGGCGAGGGCACCGGCATGCCCGCGGCGGTCATGAACCGGCAGCCCCGTGGGTATACCTCACGTGCGGGACCGGCCCTCGATGACATGCCGGGCGACGCCGATGTGACGGCTGTCCGTCCTGCGGATGTGGCATGCCGTTCGCCTCCCGTACACACATCTGGCGGATAGTTGCGCGGTGCCGAATGAGACAGCCGTGCGACTGCCGCAGCAGAGCAGCCCCCTTCCTTCCGGACAGAGTGCCCAGCCGCGGGAACACCGCTTCGACATCGACCTGATGCGGCTGATCTGCTCGGGCACCGTCATGCTGGGACATGTGGGGTCGCAGTTCATAAGCTCGACCGAGAACGACGCGGCCGGCGGGGCCGGGTCGTACTGGGCCGGGCACATAGCCGAGGCGATCAACCCGTTCGCGGTTCCCATGTACTTCGCGATAGCCGGCTGGGCCGTGCTGGTCGGGGCGCCCCCGCGGGACAGCGGCAGGATGTGGAAGAGGATCGTCCGGAACGTCGTTCCGCTCTTCGCGTGGACGGCGATCTACCTGATCTGGGCCTGGCTGCGGGACCGCAACGAGAGCCCGATGACCGAGCTGGCGGAGGACTCTCTCTTCGGCTCCGTGGAGCCCGCGTACCACCTGTGGTTCATGTACAACTACATCCCGATCATCGTCTTCCTCGCCTTCGCGATGCTGATCAAGGACGGGAAGCGGCCCTGGGGCCTGGGGGCCGCCCTGCTCGGTATCGCGGTGCTGCCGAGCGTGTTCACCACCATCTCCGAGGTGACGGAGCGGGAGATGCCCTCGGTCGCCTGGGGCTTCGGCACCTACTCCCTGGTGTACGCGGTCGGCGGCGCCATGCTGTTCGCCCTTCCGGCGGGAGCGGTCCGGCCGCGCTGGCTGCTGTACGGCCTGTTGCCGCTCACCATGGTCGGCTGCCTCTGGTACAACACGCAGATCCACTACGTGATCCCCAACGCCCATCTGTTCGTCGCCACCATGAGCGTCTGTGTGCTGCTGCTGATCAGCCGCATCCGGATTCCCGAGAAGCACCGGCCGCTCCTGAAGAAGCTGGCCGGAGCGGCGCTGGGCGCGTACATGGTGCACGTGCTCTTCGTCGAGGAACTGGTCGAACCCCTGGTCTCGCCGGACCTGAGCGGCCCGGTGGCGGGACTGCTGCTGGTCGGTCTGCTCGCCGCGGTCATGGTGCTGTCCTTCGCCACCAGCCTGCTGTGGGGCAAGCTGAACCTGCGGCGCCTGCTGGGCTGAGCACGGCCGCGGCTGCCTCCGCCGACAACGCCGCTGTCCACGAAGGCACTTCACGGCTGGACAGCGGCTCGGCGCCGGGCCTGACCGCCCTCGGACCACACCCCCACCGCCCGCCTCCGCGAGCAGTGCTGTCACAGCCCGGCGGTACGGTCGGAGCATGGCGCAACAGGCGGGGAACCCCACGGCCGAGCGGAAGCTAGCCGTACTCGAAGGCGTGCTGGAGCGGATCACGTACGCCAACGAGGAGAACGGCTACACGGTCGCCCGCGTCGACACCGGCCGAGGCGCCGGCGACCTGCTCACCGTGGTCGGCGCGCTGCTCGGCGCGCAGGTCGGCGAGTCGCTGCGGATGGAGGGCCGCTGGGGCTCCCACCCGCAGTACGGCAAGCAGTTCACCGTCGAGAACTACACGACCGTCCTGCCGGCCACCGTCCAGGGCATCCGCCGCTACCTCGGCTCGGGCCTGGTCAAGGGCATCGGCCCGGTCTTCGCCGACCGCATCACACAGCACTTCGGCCTGGACACCCTGCGGATCATCGAGGAGGAGCCCAAGCGGCTGATCGAGGTGCCCGGGCTCGGCCCCAAGCGCACCAAGAAGATCGCCGACGCCTGGGAGGAGCAGAAGGCGATCAAGGAGGTCATGCTCTTCCTCCAGACCGTCGAGGTCTCCACCTCCATCGCCGTGCGCATCTACAAGAAGTACGGCGACGCCTCCATCTCCGTCGTGAAGAACCAGCCGTACCGGCTGGCGGCCGACGTGTGGGGCATCGGCTTCCTCACCGCCGACAAGATCGCCCAGTCCGTCGGCATCCCGCACGACAGCCCGGAACGCGTCAAGGCGGGTCTCCAGTACGCGCTGTCCCAGTCCACCGACCAGGGCCACTGCTTCCTGCCCGAGGAGCGGCTGATCGCGGACGCGGTGAAGCTGCTCCAGGTCGACACCGGCCTGGTCATCGAGTGCCTCGCCGAACTGGCCGAGCCGCCGGAGGAGGGGGCCGACCCGGGTGTCGTACGGGAGAAGGTGCCCGGAGCCGACGGCGGCGAGCCCGTCACCGCGGTCTACCTCGTCCCCTTCCACCGTGCCGAACTCTCCCTCGCGGCCCAGCTGTTGCGCCTGCTGCGCACCGACGAGGACCGGATGCCGTCCTTCCGGAGCGTCGCCTGGGACAAGGCCCTGGGCTGGCTCGAGGGCCGCACCGGCGCCGACCTCGCGCCCGAGCAGGAGGCCGCCGTGCGGCTGGCGCTGACCGAGAAGGTCGCCGTCCTCACCGGCGGCCCCGGCTGCGGCAAGTCCTTCACGGTCCGCTCCATCGTGGAACTGGCCCGCGCCAAAGGGGCCAGGGTCGTGCTGGCCGCGCCCACCGGCCGGGCCGCCAAGCGGCTGGCCGAGCTGACCGGCGCCGAGGCCTCCACCGTGCACCGGCTGCTGGAGCTGAAGCCGGGCGGCGACGCGGCGTACGACAAGGACCGCCCGCTCCAGGCCGACCTGGTCGTCGTGGACGAGGCCTCCATGCTGGATCTGCTGCTCGCCAACAAGCTGGTCAAGGCGGTGCCCCCGGGCGCCCATCTGCTCTTCGTCGGGGACGTGGACCAGCTGCCCAGCGTCGGTGCCGGCGAGGTGCTGCGGGATCTGCTGGCCGACGGCAGCCCGATCCCGGCCGTCCGCCTCACCCGGGTCTTCCGGCAGGCCCAGCAGTCCGGCGTGGTGACCAACGCGCACCGCATCAACTCCGGGCAGCACCCGGTCACCGACGGCATGAAGGACTTCTTCCTCTTCGTCGAGGACGACACGGAGGCCGTCGGCCGGCTCACCGTGGACGTGGCCGCGCGCCGCATCCCGGCCCGGTTCGGCCTCGACCCGCGCCGGGACGTGCAGGTGCTCGCGCCGATGCACCGCGGCCCGGCCGGCGCCGGCACCCTCAACGGCCTGCTCCAGCAGGCCGTCACGCCCGCCCGCCCGGACCTGCCCGAGAAGCGGTTCGGCGGCCGGGTCTTCCGCGTCGGCGACAAGGTCACCCAGATTCGCAACAATTACGAGAAAGGGGAGAACGGCGTCTTCAACGGCACCGTGGGCGTGGTCACCTCGCTCGATCCGGTCGACCAGCGGCTGACGGTGCTGACGGACGAGGACGAGGAGGTGCCGTACGAATTCGACGAACTGGACGAGCTGGCGCACGCGTACGCGGTCACCATCCACCGCTCGCAGGGCAGCGAGTACCCGGCGGTGGTGATCCCGGTCACCACGGGCGCCTGGATGATGCTTCAGCGCAATCTGCTCTACACGGCCGTCACCCGCGCCAAGCGGCTGGTCGTTCTCGTCGGTTCGCGCAAGGCGATCGGCCAGGCGGTGCGCACCGTGTCGGCCGGACGGCGGTGCACCGCCCTCGACTTCAGACTGGAGCACCGCAAATGATCGATCAAATGAGTCGGGAAGGTCACACAGCTCTTCCCGATGGGCCGGCAACGGGGCAGGATGAGCAGGTTGGCGGCACTGAGTGCCGCCAATTAGCCCAATGGTCGACCCCGAGTGCACTCTCCTGAGCCAAATGGGGGATGGTAGAGACAGTCAGGGCACCTCGAAGATGAGGCACTACGTCGGTGAGGGAAGACGTGAGCGACAACTCTGTAGTACTGCGGTACGGCGACGGCGAGTACACCTACCCGGTGATCGACAGCACCGTCGGTGACAAGGGCTTCGACATCGGGAAGCTCCGCGCTCAGACCGGTCTGGTGACTCTGGACAGCGGTTACGGCAACACGGCCGCCTATAAATCCGCCATCACCTACCTCGACGGCGAGTCGGGCATTCTGCGGTACCGCGGCTATCCGATCGAGCAGCTGGCCGAGCGCTCCACCTTCCTGGAGGTGGCGTACCTGCTGATCAACGGTGAGCTGCCGACCGTCGACGAGCTGACCACGTTCAAGAACGACGTCACACAGCACACGCTGCTGCACGAGGACGTCAAGAACTTCTACACGGGCTTCCCGCGCGACGCCCACCCGATGGCCATGCTGTCGTCGGTGGTCTCGGCGCTGTCCACCTTCTACCAGGACAGCCACAACCCGTTCGACGAGAAGCAGCGCAACCTCTCCACCATCCGCCTGCTCGCCAAGCTCCCCACGATCGCGGCGTACGCCTACAAGAAGTCGATCGGCCACCCGTTCGTCTACCCGCGCAACGACCTCGGCTATGTGCAGAACTTCCTGCGTATGACGTTCTCGGTGCCGGCCGACGAGTACCAGCTCGACCCGGTGGTCGTCTCCGCGCTCGACAAGCTGCTGATCCTGCACGCGGACCACGAGCAGAACTGTTCGACCTCCACGGTCCGTCTGGTCGGCTCCTCCCAGGCCAATATGTTCGCGTCGATCTCGGCGGGCATCAACGCGCTGTGGGGCCCGCTGCACGGCGGCGCCAACCAGTCCGTCCTGGAGATGCTGGAGGGCATCCGCGACTCCGGCGCCGGCGTCGACACCTTCATCCGCAAGGTGAAGAACAAGGAGGACGGCGTCCGCCTGATGGGCTTCGGCCACCGGGTCTACAAGAACTTCGACCCGCGCGCCCAGATCATCAAGGCTGCCGCGCACGATGTGCTCTCGGCCCTCGGCAAGGACGACGAGCTGCTCGACATCGCCCTCAAGCTGGAGGAGCACGCCCTCTCCGACGACTACTTCGTCGAGCGCAAGCTCTACCCGAACGTGGACTTCTACACCGGCCTGATCTACCGGGCCATGGGCTTCCCGACGGAGATGTTCACCGTCCTGTTCGCGCTCGGCCGGCTGCCGGGCTGGATCGCCCAGTGGCAGGAAATGATCAAGGAGCCGGGCTCTCGTATCGGCCGCCCGCGGCAGATCTACACGGGTGTCGTGGAGCGCGACTTCGTGCCGGTCGAGGCGCGCTGACACCTGCTGGCGAGGGGTGCCGCGGCCCTGCGGGGCCGCGGACCCGGGCCGGTCCGGGAGCATGACGGCTCTGCGGCCGACCTGGCGGGCCGAGCCCTGACACCTGAAGAAGGCGCCCTGGAACGCCGGTCCCCCCACGGGCCGACGACCAGGGCGCCTTCCCGTGTCCCGGTGCGGATTCCCCCCACGGGATCCGGCCGGGCGCTTGCGAAAGCAGCGCCTGAATCGCTGCGTGAGCACAACGAGCAAAACCCGCCGTACTCCAGTGATGCGGTGCGATCTGCCGGGACCCGCACGGTCGGGAGGGCCGCTCAAAGCTTCCCGGTGTACGTGCCCCGGCAACGCATCTCTGAGGAAGTCCCCCAAGACAACCTCAGATGCCGGCCGACGCCCCCCAAGACGCCGACTGACATCGCCAACTTAGACCGTCGAACCCCTTCGATGGTTACGTTCACATCACTGTGATCTGCGTCTCTTGCATATGTCCGTTAGGTGCGCAAGAGCCCCGATACGGCGATCGGGGCTCAAGCGTAAGGATGATGCGCGAGCCTTGTGAAGAGCTTATGTGGTGCGCGCGCCGGACTCTAGAGGGACTCTTACTTCGGCTTCGGTCTACTGTCGGTAACTTCGGCTGAGGCTCACCGGAACCGCCGCAGACGCAGGCTGTTCGTCACCACGAACACCGAGGAGAACGCCATCGCCGCCCCCGCGATCATGGGGTTCAGCAGCCCGGCCGCCGCCAGCGGCAGCGCGGCCAGGTTGTAGCCGAAGGCCCACCCCAGATTGCCCTTGATCGTGGCCAGCGTACGCCGGGACAGCCGGATCGCGTCCGCGGCCACCCGCAGGTCCCCGCGCACCAGCGTCAGATCGCCCGCCTCGATCGCCGCGTCCGTGCCGGTGCCCATCGCGAGCCCCAGATCGGCGGTGGCGAGCGCGGCCGCGTCATTGACGCCGTCACCCACCATGGCCACGATCCGCCCCTCGCGCCGCAGCCGCCGTACGACGTCGACCTTGTCCTCGGGCAGCACCTCGGCGATCACCTCGTCGATCCCCACCGCCTGGGCGACGGCCTGTGCCACCGCCCGGTTGTCCCCGGTCAGCAGCACCGGCCTGAGCCCCAGCGCGCGCAGCTCCCGCACGGCCTCGGCGCTGGTCTCCCTGACCGCGTCGGCGACCGTGAGGACCCCGCGCGCGGCTCCGTCCCAGCCGGCCACGACGGCCGTACGGCCGTCCCGCTCGGCCGCTGCCACCGCCCGGCCCAGCTCCGGCGGCAGCTCGTCGAAGAGGCGCCCCACGGCCACCTCGCGGCCCTCGACGCGCCCGCGTACGCCCCGCCCCGGGACGTTCTCGAAGTGCTCGGCCGGCGGCAGTTGCCCCACCCGCTCCTCGGCGCCGGCCGCGACCGCCCGGGCCACCGGATGCTCGGAGGCGTGCTCCAGGGCGCCCGCGAGCCGCAGCAGCTCCTGCTCGTCGGTGCCCTCGGCGGCGTACACCTCCTGGAGGGTCATCCGGCCGGTGGTGACCGTGCCGGTCTTGTCCAGGACGACCGTGTCGACGCGGCGCGTGGACTCCAGCACCTCCGGGCCCTTGATCAGGATGCCGAGCTGCGCGCCCCGGCCGGTGCCGACCATCAGCGCGGTCGGCGTGGCCAGGCCCAGCGCGCACGGACAGGCGATGATCAGCACCGCGACGGCGGCCGTGAAGGCGGCGGCGGTGTCGCCCGTGACGCCGAGCCAGGTCCCGAACGTGGCGGCCGCGATCAGGATGACCGCCGGGACGAACACCGCGGAGATCCGGTCGGCCAGCCGCTGCACCTCGGTCTTGCCGTTCTGGGCGTCCTCCACCAGCTTCGCCATCCGGGCCAGCTGGGTGTCCGTGCCGACCCGGGTGGCCTCGACGACCAGCCGCCCGCCCGCGTTGACCGTGGCGCCGGTGACGGCGTCGCCGACGCCCACGTCCACCGGCACCGACTCGCCGGTGAGCAGGGACTGGTCGATCGCGGAGACCCCCTCGACCACCGTGCCGTCGGTGGCGACCTGCTCGCCGGGCCGCACCACGAAGCGGTCGCCTACCCGCAGCTCCGCCACCGGCACGCGCACCTCGCGCCCCTCCCGCAGCACGGCCACGTCCTTGGCGCCCAGCTCCATCAGCGCCCGCAGGGCGGCGCCCGCGCGCCGCTTGGCGCGGGCCTCCAGGAAGCGACCCAGCAGGATCAGGGTGACGACGCCCGCGGCCACCTCCAGATAGATGGTGGCGGCGGGGTCCATCCGCTCGACGGTGAACCGGAACTCGTCGTGCATCCCCGGCATGCCCGCGTCACCGAGGAACAGCGCCCACAGCGACCAGCCGAACGCGGCCAGCGTGCCGACCGAGACCAGGGTGTCCATGGTGGCCGCGCCGTGCCGGGCGTTCGTCCAGGCCGCCTGGTGGAACGGCCGGCCGCCCCAGACGACGACCGGAGCGGCCAGGGTCAGCGAGAGCCACTGCCAGTTGTCGAACTGGAGCGCCGGGACCATGGCGAGCAGCACCACGGGCACGGCCAGCAGGCCGGAGACGAGCAGCCGGTGGCGCAGCGCCGTCAGCTCGGGGTCCTGAGGGGCCTGCCCCGGCGCGGCCGCCTCGGGCGGCTGCGGCGGCGGGGGTTCCTCGGCGGTGTACCCCGTCTTCTCGACGGTGGCGATCAGATCGGCGACCTGGACCCCGTCGGCGCAGCTGATCTTCGCCTTCTCCGTCGCGAAGTTCACGGTGGCGGTGACGCCGTCCATCCGGTTGAGCTTCCTCTCGACCCGGGCGGCGCAGGAGGCGCAGGTCATGCCCCCGATGAGCAGGTCGACCTCGCGGGTTCCGGAGGGCTCGCGGATCCCGGGGGCCTCGGGGGGCGTGGGTGTCGCCGCGGCGGTGGGTCCCGTAGTGATGCTGGTCATGTCTCCGGACTCCAGACAACGGACCGGGCCGTACGGATCCAGCGTCGGCTGGTCGGTACGGCCCGGACGGGGAGGGGTGTTTCAGTCCTGCGTTCGTGTGCTCGGGCCGTGCGGACTCAGACCGTGCCGACCAGTTCGAAGCCGGCCTCGTCGACGGCGGCGCGGACGGCGTCCTCGTCGAGCCGCGCGGCGGAGATGACGGTGACCTCGCCGCTCGACGCGACGGCCTTCACCGAGCTGACGCCGGGGATCTCGGAGATCTCGCCGGAGACGGCACCCTCGCAGTGCCCGCAGCTCATGCCGCTCACCTTGTAGACGGTCGTGACGGAGTCCGGGTTGTCGGTCTGGGCGGTCATGTCGTTGCTCCTCGTCCGTGCCGGGTGGGGCCGATGAGTCCCACAGTGGGCCCTGCGTCACCCAGGCTATACCCCTAGGGGGTACTTTCCAAGGAGGGGCATGACAGATGCCCTGCGGGCCGCGGTCCGGGAGGCCCCACCGGTGCCCGGCCGGGCGCATGCCGGTGCGTGATCGCCCGTCGGGGTGCCCGTCAGGGGCTCGGTGTCGGGGTGTGGCCGCAGGTCAGGGGCTCGAGGTAGCGGATCAGGACGTTCTTGACCTCCTGGACGTAGGCGTCGCGTTCGGCGCCCTCATGGGCGAGGGCCAGTTCCAGCCCCGCCTTGTGGATGCCGAGGCAGACGTGCGCCGTACGCGTGACCTCGGCCGCGGGCCGGCCGGTCAGGTACGAGGAGAGCAGTTCCTCGATGCGCGCCACCATCGTCGCGTGCAGGGCCTCGTGCTCCTCGGCGATCCGGCCGGGGGTGTCGGGGCCCTTCATCAGCGCGAAGAACACGGGGTGCTCGCTGTTGAACGCGACGAAGCGGTCGACCGCCGCGCCGACGGTCTCCGCGAGCGGGGTGGCGGGGTCGACCCGGCCGAACACCGCGCCGTACGTCTGGCGCATCTCGTGCATCAGCCGGCCGCCCAGCTCGATCGCGATCGCTTCCTTGTTGGGGAAGAACTGGTAGAGCGTGCCCGGCGAGACGCCCGCCTCGCGGGCGATCGCGTTGGTGCTGGCGGCCGTGTAGCCGCTCGCGCAGAAGACCGACGCGGCGGCGTCGAGGAGTTGGGCGATGCGCCGCTCGCCGCGGGCCTGGCGGCGGCGCGGCTGTTCCCTCCGGGGCTTGTCCGGGGTCCCCGGCTCGCTCCCCGGCGTCCCCGGCTGTTCGGGCGTCTCGGGCTTGTCGGACACGCGTTATCCCCAGCTCTTCGAACGCGATTGACAAACACGAGCGGCCGCTCGCATTCTAGGGGAACGCGAGCGATCTCTCGTGTTTGCTAGTCTATGGCAATGGCTGATCCATGCTGCCGTGCTGGCACGGACGCACAGGTCACGGTGAAGGGGACACCGCAGGATGACCGAAGTCAACAAGCCGACGCGCACCGGGGACGCGCCGCCCCGCGTCGGGGGCTGGACGCGCTTCGTGACCGCCCGGCCCCGGCTGTCGCTGCTCGCGGCCCTCGTGCTCACCGTGCTCGCGGTGCTGGCCGGCAGTGGGGTCGCGGACCGCCTGGGCAGCGGCGGCTGGGAGGACCCGGCCGCCGAGTCGACGTACGCCACCAAGGCGCTGGAGCGCGAGTTTCCCGACTCCCAGCCCAATCTGCTGCTCCTGGTCGACGCCGGCGGCTCCTCCGTCGACGACCCGGCGGTCGCGGCCCGCGCCCGGGACCTCGCCACCCGCCTGGCGGGCGAGAGAGGCGTCACGGGCGTCGGCTCCTACTGGCGGACCGAGTCGCCCGCGCTGCGCGCGGAGGACGGCCACGAGGCGCTGATCGCCGCGCGCATCACCGGCGACGAGAAGGCGATGGGGCAGACCCTGGACCGCATAGCGCCCCACTACCGGGGGACGCACGGCCCGCTGGAGGTGCGGATCGGCGGCATGGTCGCCGTGCGGCACGAGATGCAGACGATCATCCAGGACGACCTGGCCAGGGCCGAGCTGATCGCCCTGCCGATCACGCTCGTGCTGCTGGTGATGGTCTTCGGCAGCGCGATCGCCGCTCTGCTGCCGCTGGGCATCGGCATCGTCGCCATCCTCGGCACCAACGCGGTGCTGCGCGGCCTGACGGAGATGACCGACGTCTCCGTCTTCGCGATGAACCTCACCACGGCGCTCGGCCTCGGCCTCGCCATCGACTACGCGCTGTTCATCGTCCGCCGCTTCCGGGAGGAACTGTCCACGGGCGGCACGCCGTTGACAGCCGTCGGCACGACGCTGCGCACGGCCGGCCGGACGGTGCTCTTCTCCGCCCTGACGGTCGCGGTGTCCCTCGCGGCGATGCTGCTGTTCCCGCAGTACTTCCTGCGGTCCTTCGCCTACGCGGGCATAGCGGTGGTGCTGCTGGCCGCGGCCGCCGCCCTGATCCTGCTCCCCGCGGCCCTGGTCCTGCTCGGCCACCGGGTCAACTCCCTTGACCTGCGCCGCCTGTTCCGCCGGAACCGTGGGCCGCGGCCCACGGGTGAGGAGGGCGCGACCTGGGCCCGGACCGCCGGCCTGGTGATGCGCCGCGCACCGATCTTCGCCATCGGCACCACGGCCCTGCTGGTCATCCTCGGACTGCCCTTCCTGGGCGTGAAGTTCGGCACCGCCGACGACCGCCAGCTGCCGTCGAGCGCCGAGTCCCATGTGGTGCAGCAGCACATCCGGGAGGGCTTCCCGGGCAGCCCCGGCGGCGGCCTGGAGGTACTGGCCGAGGGGCGGGCGACGCAGGCGCAGTACGCCGACTACCGCCGGCAGGTGGCGGACCTGCCCGAGGTGGCACGGGTCGACGGCCCCCTGGTGAAGGGCGACTCGGCGTACTTCACGGTGCAGCCGAAGGGTGAGGCCGTCGATGACGCGGCCCAGGACCTGGTGCGCGATCTGCGGGCCATACCCACACCGTTCGACACCGCGGTCACCGGCACGGCGGCGGTCCTCGTCGACTCCAAGCACGCGATAGCCGAACGCCTGCCCTGGGCCGCCGCGTTCATCGTGATCGTCACCCTGCTGCTGGTCTTCCTGCTCACCGGCAGCGTGCTGATACCCGTCCAGGCCGTGGTGCTCAACGCGCTCAGCCTGACGGCCATGTTCGGCGCGGTGGTCTGGGTCTTCCAGGACGGCCATCTGTCCGGCCCGCTGAGCTTCACCGGCACCGGCTCCATCGAGACGACCCTGCCCGTCCTGATGTTCTGCGTGGCCTTCGGCCTCTCCATGGACTACGGCGTGTTCCTGCTCTCCCGCATCAAGGAGGAGTACGACCGCACCGGCGACCACAACGAGGCCGTGCGCCACGGACTCCAGCGCACGGGCGGGCTGATCACGGCGGCGGCGGTCATCCTGGCCGTGGTCATGGTCGCGATCGGCACCTCACGCGTGACCAACACCAAGATGCTCGGCCTGGGCATCGCGCTGGCGGTGCTGATGGACGCGATGGTCGTGCGCAGCCTGCTGGTGCCGGCGATCATGCGCCTGACCGGCCGCGCCACATGGTGGGCCCCCGCCCCCCTACGCCGCTTCCACAACCGCTTCGGCCTAACAGAAACCACCCCAACCCAAGCAAAGCCCCCTGAGGGAGCGCGAGGAACTGAGCGCCCAGCCACAACGCACCCGCACCCAACCGACGACCTGGCAGCCCCCTGAGGGGGCGCGGGGAACGGCGCGATCAACCACGATGCACCCGCACCCAACCGACGACCCGGCAGCGCCTTGAGGGGGCGCGGGGAACGGCGCGATCAACCACGAAGCTGCCGCACCCAACGGACGACCTGGCGGCCCCTTGAGGGGGCGCGGGGAACGGCGCGATCAACCACGAAGCTGCCGCACCCAACCGACGACCCGGCAGCGCCTTGAAGGGGCGCGAGGAACTGCGCGCCCAGCCACGAAGCTGCCGCACCCAACCGACGACCCGCCAGCCCTCTGAAGGGGCGCGGGGAACTGCGCGATCAACCACAACGCACCCGCACCCAAACCGACGGCGTCAAGCTCACCGCACCCCACCCCCCACCCACAAACGGAGCGCATAAGGTTCCGCGAGAAAGCCACCCGCGAACAAAAGGAGCAACGCATGCGGGCTGTGGTGTTCGAGCGATACGGAACCCCCGCCGAAGTCCGCGACGTACCGGACCCGGAGCCGGCGGAGCACGGCGTGGTGGTGCGCGTAGAGGCGACCGGCCTGTGCCGCAGCGACTGGCACGGCTGGATGGGCCACGACCCGGACATCACGCTGCCGCATGTGCCCGGACACGAACTCGCCGGGACCGTCGAGGCGGTCGGCACCCGCGTCACCGGCTGGCGCCCCGGCGACCGGGTCACCGTGCCCTTCGTCTGCGCCTGCGGCAGCTGCCCGGCCTGCGCGGCGGGCGACCAGCAGGTGTGCGAGCGGCAGACCCAGCCCGGTTTCAGCCACTGGGGCTCCTTCGCCGAGTACGTGGCGCTCGACCACGCCGAGGTGAACCTGGTCCGCGTCCCCGACGGGATGTCCTTCGCCACCGCCGCCTCCCTCGGCTGCCGCTTCGCGACCGCCTTCCGCGCCGTGGTCCAGCAGGGCCGGGTGGCGGCGGGGGAGTGGGTCGCGGTGCACGGGTGCGGGGGCGTGGGCCTGTCGGCGGTGATGATCGCGGCGGCGTCGGGGGCCCGGGTGGTCGCCGTGGACGTGTCACCCAAGGCACTGGACCTGGCGCGCGCGTTCGGCGCGGCGGCGTGCGTGGACGCGGCGAGCACGGCGGACCCGGCGGCGGCCGTACGGGAGCTGACCGGCGGCGCCCACCTCTCCCTGGACGCCCTCGGCTCCCCGGCGACCTGCGCCGCCTCGGTGGCCGGGCTGCGCCGTCGCGGCCGGCACGTCCAGGTGGGCCTGCTGCCCTCCGCGGACGGCACCACCCCGGTCCCCATGGCCCGCGTCATCGCCCTGGAACTGGAGATCCTCGGCAGCCACGGCATGGCCGCGCACACCTACCAGCCGATGCTGGAGCTGGTCCGGGCCGGGGTGCTGCGCCCCGACCGGCTGGTGACGGCGGCGATCCCGCTGGCGGCGGCACCGTCCGCGCTGGCGGCGATGGGCACGGCGCCGGGGTCGGGGGTGACGGTCATCGAGCCATGGAGCTGAGATCCACCCACGCGAGGGCGAGCCGCACCCCGTGTTCGGCGGCGGCACCGTGCCCCACCCGGAGGCAGGGCACGGCCGGATTCCCGCGGGCGTCGTTCAGTTCTGTCGTCTGCCGCGATTGCCGGGGCGGGAGGCGACCCAGGCGCGGACGGTGTCCGCGTACCAGTAGGGCTTGCCTCCCTCCACATGGTCGGGCGGGGGTAGCAGCCCGTGCTTGCGGTAGGACCGTACGGTGTCCGGCTGCACCTTGATGTGTGCCGCGATCTCCTTGTAGGACCAGAGCCTTCGGTCGGTCATGAGTCGCACCTCCCTGCATGCGCCGCGGCGGCGGCCGGGACGGCCGTCGGGGGAGCCGGACGCTGCGCTGGCGATCACCACGCCTGTGTCCGGTCAACGACGCAGGGTGAGCGCGGGCAAGGGGCTGTCGAGCGGGTGTGACCGAGAGCCCGCGTACACGCGACATGTGTGACACGGGCGAGGTATTTGTGACACGGCCGACGCAAAGGCGGGCGCCGGGGCAAGGCACGGCGCGTCGACCCGGCGGTCCCGCACCGCGCCCCGCGGGGGTGCTACGCCCCGCAGGATCTCAGGAAGGCCCGCGTCCGCTGCGCGATCGGCAGCGGCCGGTCCGGCTCGCAGGGGTACATGTCCTGCTCGACGATCGCGAACAGATCGACGTCCAGCTTCGCCGCCGCCTCCAGGACCGGGCCGAGGGCGGGCACCCCGGACGGCGGTTCGCACATGACGCCCTTGGCGACCGCGGGTCCGAACGGGATGCCGTCCGCCCGCACCTCGGCGAGGATCTCCGGGTCCACCTGCTTGAGGTGCAGATAGCCGATGCGCTCCCCGTAGGTCTCGATCAGCTTGACGCTGTCCCCGCCGCAGTACGCGTAGTGCCCGGTGTCCAGGCACAGCGACACCAGGGCGGAGTCGGTGCCGTCGAGGAAGCGGACGACGTTCTCCTCGCTGTCGATGTGCGTGTCGGCGTGCGGGTGGACGACGATCTCCAGGCCGTGGCGCTCGCGCACCTCCCGGCCGAGCCGCTCGGTCAGCGAGGTCAGATTCCGCCACTGCTCGGGCGTCAGCGTGTCCGGCTCCAGCACCTCGCCGGTCTTGTCGTCGCGCCAGAACGACGGGATGACGACCAGGTGCCGGCCGCCCATGGCCTGGGTGAGAGCCGCGATGTCGGAGACATGCGCCCAGGTGCGCTCCCAGACCGCCGGGCCGTGGTGCAGGCCGGTGAAGACGGTGCCGGCCGACACCTTCAGGCCGCGCCGGGAGGTCTCCTCGGTGAGAACGGCGGGATCGGTCGGCAGATAGCCGTACGGGCCCAGCTCGATCCACTCGTAGCCGGACGCGGCGACCTCGTCGAGGAAGCGCCGCCAGGGCACCTGCCGGGGGTCGTCCGGGAACCACACGCCCCAGGAGTCGGGGGCCGATCCGACCCGGATACGGGACAGGCCGGGCACGGGAGACTGAGGTGACAACGGCGTCATGGCCGCCAGCGTGCGGCTCGCCGAGAGGGGTGTCAAGCTCTCGTCCGAATGTCTGGACAAAACATTGACAGGGCTCCTCGTGCGGGACTACAAACCGGGGGAGAGGCGTGTGCTGGAGAAGGGAAGCCGATGGCGTACGACCTGATCACCATGGGGCGGATCGGAGTGGATCTGTATCCGCTGCAGACCGGTGTGCCGCTCGCCCAGGTGTCCTCCTTCGGCAAGTTCCTCGGCGGGTCGGCGACGAACGTCGCGGTCGCCGCGGCCCGGCTCGGCCGGAGCACCGCCGTGATCACCCGCACCGGTGACGACCCCTTCGGCGCGTATCTGCACGAGGCCCTGCGCGGCTTCGGCGTCGACGACCGCTGGGTCACCCCGGTCCCCGGGCTGCCCACCCCGGTCACCTTCTGCGAGGTCTTCCCGCCGGACGACTTCCCGCTCTACTTCTACCGGCAGCCCAAGGCGCCCGACCTGGAGATCGACGCCCACGAACTCGATCTGGACGCCGTGGGGGAGGCCGGTATCTTCTGGGTCACCGGCACCGGCCTGAGCGAGGAGCCCAGCCGCACGGCGACCCTCGCGGCCCTCACGCACCGCGCCAAGTCCGGTACGACGGTCTTCGACCTCGACTGGCGCCCCATGTTCTGGACCGACCCGGACGCGGCCCGCCCCTTCTACGCCGAGGCGCTGCGCCACGCCACCGTCGCCGTCGGCAACCTCGACGAGGTGGAGGTCGCCACCGGGGTCCGCGAGCCGCACGCCGCCGCCCGCGCGCTCCTGGACGCGGGCGTCGAGATCGCCGTCGTCAAGCAGGGGCCCAAGGGCGTCCTCGCGGTCGGCCGCGGCGGTGAGTCCGCCGAGGTGCCGCCGCTGCCGGTCACCGTCCTCAACGGACTCGGCGCCGGTGACGCCTTCGGCGGCTCCCTCTGCCACGGCCTGCTGGCCGGCTGGGACCTGGAGACGATCATGCGGTACGCCAACGCGGCCGGCGCCATCGTCGCCTCCCGCCTGGAGTGCTCCTCCGCGATGCCCACCCCGGACGAGGTGGCCGCCGCCCTCGCGGCGGGAGCGGTGCTGTGAGGGCCGGCCGGGTCACGGGCGCCCACCACGGGGCCGCGGACGGCGGCGGCCACCCGCGCGTGGACGTCTCCGCGCTGGTGCGCACCCGCACCCACCACCCCGAGGCGGTGGCCGAGGCGGCGGCCCGCCGCCCGCGCCGCCCGCTGCTGGGCGAGAGCGGCCGGCTGATGATCGTCGCCGCCGACCACCCGGCCCGCGGCGCCCTCGGCATCGGCGGCCGCAAGCTCGCCATGGCCAACCGCGCCGACCTGCTGGAGCGGCTGTGCCTGGCGCTGTCCCGCCCCGGCGTGGACGGTGTCCTCGCGACCGCCGACATCCTCGACGACCTGCTGCTGCTCGGCGCCCTCGACCACAAGGTCGTCCTGGGCTCCATGAACCGCGGCGGGCTCCAGGGCGCCTCCTTCGAACTCGACGACCGCTTCACCGGCCACCGCCCCGAGGACATCCAGCGGCTCGGCTTCGACGCGGGCAAGCTGCTGCTGCGCATCGACTACTCCGACCCGGGCTCGCTGACCACCCTGGAGTCCACCGCCCGTGCCATCGACGCGATGGCCGAGCGCCGGCTCCCGGTGTTCGTCGAGCCGTTCATCAGCCGCCGCACCCCCGAGGGCCGGCTGAGCAACGACCTGTCCGCCGAGGCCGTCACCCGCTCCATCGCCATCGCCTCGGGCCTCGGCGGCACCTCCGCCTACACCTGGTTGAAGGTTCCGGTCACCGAGCACCCGGACGACATGGCCGAGGTCATGGCGACCTCCACGCTGCCCGCCGTGCTGCTCGGCGGCGAGGTCGGCGGCACCCCCGAGGACCAGGAGGCGGCGTACGAGAAGTGGCGCGGTGCCCTGCGCCTGCCCACCGTGCGCGGCCTGGTGGTCGGCCGCTCGCTGCTGTACCCGGCGGACGGCGATGTGGCCGCCGCCGTGGACACCGCCGTCGGACTGCTGTGAGGGCCGCATGACCAGCAAGGACCTGTATCTCCCCCAGGGTTCGACCGCGGGCGCCCAGTACGCCGTCGACATCGGCCCCGAGCGGGCCGGTTGGGCGCACAGCAGCCTGCGCGTCGTCGAACTGACGCCCGGCGGCACCCATATGTTCACCACCGGGGACAGTGAGTGGATCGTGCTTCCGCTGAGCGGCGGTTGTACCGTGCAGGTGGAGGACGAAGAGTTCCAAATCCGGGGCCGGGAGAGCGTGTTCGCCTCCGTCTCCGACTTCGTGTACGCGCCCCGGGACGCCCGGGTCCAGATCGCCTCCGGCGCGGGAGGCCGCTTCGCCCTGGCAGGAGCGAAGTGCGAGCGACGACTCCCCGCCCGCTACGGCCCCGCGCCGGAGGTTCCCGTCGAGCACCGCGGCAGTGGTACCTGCTCCCGCCTGGTGCGCAACTTCGCCTCGGCGGACGCCTTCGACTGCGACAAGCTGATCGCCGTCGAGGTGATCACCCCCGGCGGCAACTGGTCCTCGTACCCGCCGCACAAGCACGACGAGTACCGGCCGGGCGAGGAGTCCGCGCTGGAGGAGATCTACTACTTCGAGATCGACGGTCCGAACGGTCTGGGCTATCAGCGCGTATTCCCCTCTCGTGAGGGCGGATCCGACGTCCTCGCGGAGGTCCGCTCCGGTGACGCCGTCCTCGTCCCCGACGGTTGGCACGGCCCCTCCATCGCCCAGCCCGGGCACGACATGTACTACCTGAACGTCATGGCGGGACCGGGCGGGACGCGGGAGTGGCGGATCTGCTTCCACCCGGAACACGTAGAGAGCACAGAGGGGTACCGATGACCTCAACGACGCGGCTCACGGTCGCGCAGGCGCTCGTCCGCTTCCTGGCCGCCCAGTACACGGAGCGGGACGGCGAACGGCGCCGGCTCATCAGCGCCACCTGGGGCATCTTCGGGCACGGCAACGTCGCCGGGATCGGGCAGGCGCTCGTCGAGTACGCCGCTGACATGCCGTACCACCAGGGCCGCAACGAACAGGCCATGGTGCACGCGGCGGTCGGCTACGCACGCCAGTCCGGCCGGCTGTCCACGCACGCGGTGACGACGTCCATCGGCCCGGGGGCCACCAACCTCGTCACCGGTGCCGCGCTGGCCACCGTCAACCGGCTGCCGGTGCTGCTGCTGCCCGGCGACGTGTTCGCCGCCCGCCCCGCCGACCCCGTGCTCCAGCAGCTCGAAGTCCCGTACGCGGGCGATGTGTCGGTCAACGACAGCCTGCGCCCGGTCTCCCGGTACTTCGACCGGATCACCCGGCCCGAGGCCCTGATGCCGTCCGCGCTCCAGGCCGTGCGGGTCCTCACCGACCCCGTCGAGACCGGCGCTGTCACGCTCGCCCTCCCGCAGGACGTCCAGGCGGAGGCGTACGACTGGCCGGAGGAGTTCCTCGCCGAACGGGTGTGGACCGTGCGCAGGCCGCAGGCCGACCCGGCCGAACTCGCCGCGGCGGTCCGGGCGGTCCGCGCGGCCCGGCGGCCCCTCGTCATCGCGGGCGGCGGCGTCCACCACAGCCGGGCCGAGGCCGCGCTGGCCGCGTTCGCCGAGGCCACCCGGGTCCCGGTCGCCGCCACCCAGGCCGGCAAGGGCGCACTGCGCTGGGACCACCCGCAGGACGTCGGCGGCGTCGGCCACACCGGCACCGCGACCGCGGACGAACTGGCCCGCACCGCCGACCTGGTGATCGGCGTCGGCACCCGCTACACCGACTTCACCACCGCCTCCGGCACCCTCTTCGAGAACCCGGACGTCCGCTTCCTCAACCTCAACATCGCGGCCTTCGACGGCCACAAGCTGGCCGGGCTGCCGCTCGTCGCCGACGCCCGGGACACGCTGCGCGCGCTCACCGGGACCCTGACGGAGCACGGGTACCGGGTCGCCGACTCGTACGTCGCCGAGTACACCGAGGACAAGGAGCGCTGGGAGCAGCGCGTCGACGCCTGCTACGAGGCCGACGAGCCGGACATCCGGCCGACCCAGCCGCAGGTGCTCGGCGCGCTCGACGAGATCGTCGACGAGTCCGACATCGTCGTCAACGCGGCCGGCTCCCTCCCCGGCGACCTGCACAAGCTGTGGCGGACGCGGTCGCGGGACCAGTACCACCTGGAGTACGGCTACTCGTGCATGGGGTACGAGATTCCCGCCGCCATCGGGGTGAAGCTCGCCGCGCCCGACCGGCCGGTGTGGGCGCTGGTCGGCGACGGGACGTATCTGATGATGCCGACCGAGATCGTCACGGCCGTGCAGGAAGGTGTCGCGATCAAGCTGCTGCTGGTGCAGAACCACGGCTACGCGTCCATCGGCGGGCTCTCGGAGTCGGTGGGCGGCGAGCGGTTCGGCACCGCCTACCGCTTCCCGGCCGGGGACGGCACCCACACGGGCGCCCCGCTGCCGGTGGACCTCGCCGCCAACGCGGCCAGCCTCGGCATGCGCGTGCTGCGCGCCAAGACCGTACGGGACCTGCGCGCGGCGCTCGCCGAGGCGCGGGCCGCCGACACTCCCACATGTGTCTACGTGGAGACCCAAACGGCCGACACTGTGTCGGGCGCGCCTCCGGCGCAGGCCTGGTGGGATGTTCCTGTGGCCGAGACCGCGACCCGATCGTCCGCGGTCAAGGCGCGTGAGCTGTACGAACGGCAGGTCTCGACCCGACGCCGCCATCTGTGAAGGAGCAACCGGGCATGACGAAGATCGTCAACCACTGGATCGGCGGCAAGACCGTCGAAGGCGCCTCGGGGACGTACGGGCCGGTCACCGACCCGGCGACCGGGGCGGTCACCACCAAGGTCGCGTTCGCCACGGTCGACGAGGTGGACGCGGCGGTCGCGGCGGCCAAGGACGCCTTCGTGACCTGGGGCCAGTCCTCGCTGGCCAAGCGCACGGAGATCCTCTTCCGCTTCCGCGCGCTGCTCGACGCCCACCGCGACGACATCGCCGAGCTGATCACCGCCGAGCACGGCAAGGTGCACTCCGACGCGCTCGGCGAGGTCGCGCGCGGCCTGGAGATCGTCGACCTGGCGTGCGGCATCAACGTGCAGCTGAAGGGCGAGCTGTCCACGCAGGTCGCGAGCCGCGTGGACGTGGCCGCCATCCGGCAGCCGCTGGGCGTCGTCGCGGGCATCACGCCGTTCAACTTCCCGGCGATGGTCCCGATGTGGATGTTCCCGATCGCGATCGCGTGCGGCAACACGTTCGTGCTGAAGCCGTCCGAGAAGGACCCGTCGGCGTCCCTCAGGATCGCCGAGCTGCTGGCCGAGGCCGGTCTGCCGGACGGTGTCTTCAACGTCGTGAACGGCGACAAGGTGGCCGTGGACCGCCTTCTGGAGCACCCGGACGTCAAGGCCGTCTCCTTCGTCGGCTCGACCCCGATCGCCCGCCACATCCACGCCACGGCCTCCGCCAACGGCAAGCGGGTCCAGGCCCTGGGCGGCGCCAAGAACCACATGCTGGTCCTGCCGGACGCCGACCTGGACGCGGCGGCCGACGCGGCCGTCAGCGCGGCCTACGGCTCCGCGGGCGAGCGCTGCATGGCCATCTCGGCCGTCGTCGCGGTCGGCTCCATCGGCGACACGCTGGTGGCGAAGATCCGCGAGCGCGCCGAGAAGATCAAGATCGGCCCCGGCAACGACCCGACGAGCGAGATGGGCCCGCTGATCACCGCCGCGCACCGCGACAAGGTGGCGTCGTACGTGCGGGGCGCCGCCGCCGAGGGCGCCGAGGTCGTGCTCGACGGCACCGGCTACACGGTCGAGGGCTTCGCGGACGGCCACTGGATCGGCATCTCGCTGCTCGACAAGGTGCCGACCGGCGCGAAGGCCTACCAGGACGAGATCTTCGGCCCGGTGCTGTGCGTGCTGCGCGCCGACACGTACGAGGAGGGCCTGGCCCTCATCAACGCCTCGCCGTTCGGCAACGGCACCGCGATCTTCACCCGGGACGGCGGCGCCGCCCGCCGCTTCCAGCTGGAGGTGGAGGCGGGCATGGTCGGCGTGAACGTCCCGATCCCGGTTCCCGTCGGCTACCACAGCTTCGGCGGCTGGAAGGACTCGCTCTTCGGCGACCACCACATCTACGGCAACGACGGCACGCACTTCTACACCCGCGGCAAGGTCGTCACCACCCGCTGGCCGGACCCGGCCGACGCCCCCGCGGGCGTGGACCTCGGCTTCCCCCGCAACCACTGACCGACCCACCGCTCGCCCGGCCCTGCGCACCCCGGAGGGCGGGGCGAGCCGCTGTGGTCCGCGATGCCTGGCGTACCGCGTCCGCGGTATGCCGGTGCGGGTGCGTACTCCTCGGGGAGGTGCGGGGGTTCAGACCGGTGGCTGCATCGGTTGTCGGTGGCGCCCCGTACCGTTGAGGCATGGATCTTCGACTGCCCGGCGGGCGCGGGCTGCTCCGGGGGCCGCGGCGGCTGTGGGCCGCCGCGGCCGCCGTCGTCGTGCTCGCCGGCGCCGGCACGTGGACGGCCGTCGCCGCCGACGACCCGCCCCGGGTGCACCGGACCGACCAGGTCATGGCCATGACGGACGGTACGCACATCGACACCTCGTACTTCACGTCGGCCGCCGCGGGCCGCCGTCCGGCCGTCCTGCTGGCGCACGGCTTCGGCGGCAGCAAGGACGACCTGCGCGCCCAGGCGCAGGACCTGGCCCGGGACGGATACGCGGTCCTGACCTGGTCCGCGCGCGGCTTCGGCAGGTCGACCGGCAGGATCGGACTGAACGACCCGCGACGCGAGGTCGCCGACGTCTCCCGGCTCATCGACTGGCTGGCGAAGCAGCCCCAGGTCCGGCTCGACAAGCAGGGCGACCCGCGCGTGGGCATGGCCGGCGGCTCGTACGGCGGCGCGATCTCCCTGCTCGCCGCCGGACACGACGACCGGGTGGACGCCATCGCCCCGGCGATCACGTACTGGAACCTGGCGGACGCCCTGTTCCCGAACGGCGTGTTCAAGAAGCTGTGGGCGGGAATCTTCTTCAACTCCGGCGGCGGTTGCGCCAAGTTCGAGCCGACGCTGTGCGCCATGTACGACCGGGTGGCCGAGTCGGGCAGGCCGGACACCGCCGCGCGCACCCTGCTGGAGCAGCGCTCGCCGTCCGCCGTCGCCGACCGCATCAAGGTGCCCACGCTCCTGGTGCAGGGCCAGACCGACTCGCTGTTCACGCTCGCCCAGTCCGACGCCGCCGAGAAGGCGATCCGGGCGAACGGCGCCCCGGTCGACGTCGACTGGATCGCGGGCGGGCACGACGGCGGCGACATGGAGACGGACCGGGTGCAGACGCGCGTCACGGCCTGGTTCGACCGCTACCTCAAGGACGACAAGGGCACCGACACCGGCCCGGCGTTCCGGATCACCCGCACCGGAGGCGTCGACTCCACCGACGGCACGGCCCAGTTGCGCGGCGCGAGCGGCGACAGCTACCCCGGCCTCGAAGCCGGCCGCCGCTCCCTCGCGCTGACCGGCGGCACACAGCGGGTCGAGAACCCGGCCGGGGCCAGCCCGCCGGGCGTCTCCGCGCTGCCCGGCCTCGGTGGCGCGGCCGGCCTCGGCCAGCTGTCCGCGCTCGGCGTGGGCGTCTCCCTCGACTTCCCCGGCCAGTACGCCGCCTTCGAGTCCGCGCCGGTCACCACCGACCTGCGGATCACCGGCTCCCCGACGGTCACCGTCCACATCACCTCGACGACCGACGAGGCCGTGCTGTTCGGCAAGGTGTACGACGTCGGCCCCGGCGGCAGCCGGCAGGTGCTGCCCGCGCAGCTGGTCACCCCGCTGCGCGTCGAGGGCGCGCGGTCCGGCAAGGACGTCACGGTCACCCTCCCGGCGATCGACCACGACGTGCAGAAGGGCCACCGGCTCCGCCTGGTCCTCGCCTCCACGGACCTCGGCTACGCCTCACCGGTGGCCCCGGCCGGCTACACCGTCTCCCTGAAGGGCGACCTGAGCGTGCCGACGGCCCCGGGTGTGACGACCGCGGCGGCGCCGCTGCCGTCCTGGGTGTGGTGGCTGCCGCCGGCCGCCGCCGTGCTGGCCCTGGCCCTGGCGCTGACCGCCCGCCGGCG
The DNA here is from genome assembly GCF_003688995.1 of Streptomyces shenzhenensis. Taxonomy (GTDB): domain Bacteria; phylum Actinomycetota; class Actinomycetes; order Streptomycetales; family Streptomycetaceae; genus Streptomyces; species Streptomyces shenzhenensis_A. The sequence continues at coordinate 166,352 of NZ_PENI01000004.1, forward strand.
CACGGCGGTCCCCGCGCCCGATCCCGCCCTGGCCGACGTCCCGCTCCAGATCACGGACCTGAGCAAGCGGTACGCGAAGTCGGCGGACCGGTACGCGGTACGGGAGCTGTCCTTCCGCGTCGAGAAGGGTCAGGTGCTGGGGCTGCTCGGGCCGAACGGCGCGGGCAAGACGACGACCCTGCGCATGCTGATGGGCCTGATCACCCCCGACGACGGTGAGATCCGCGTCTTCGGCCACGCGATCCGGCCGGGCGCGCCGGTGCTGTCGCGGGTCGGCGCCTTCGTGGAGGGCGCGGGGTTCCTGCCGCACCTGTCCGGCCGCGAGAACCTGGAGCTGTACTGGCGGGCGACCGGCCGTCCGGCCGGGGACGCGCACCTGGACGAGGCCCTGGAGATCGCGGGCCTCGGCGACGCGCTCGCCCGCGCGGTGCGCACCTACTCGCAGGGCATGCGGCAGCGGCTCGCCATCGCCCAGGCCATGCTCGGCCTGCCCGACCTTCTCATCCTCGACGAGCCGACCAACGGTCTCGACCCGCCGCAGATCCGCGAGATGCGCGAGGTGATGATCCGTTACGCGGCCGCGGGCCGCACGGTGATCGTCTCCAGCCATCTCCTCGCGGAGGTCGAGCAGTCCTGCACCCACCTGGTGGTGATGGACCGGGGCCGGCTGGTCCAGGCCGGCCCGGTGGGGGAGATCGTCGGCTCGGGCGAGACCCTGCTCGTCGGCCTGGCCACCGGCATCGCGGACCCGCTGGTCGAGAAGGTCGCCACGCTGCCGGGGGTGGCCTCCGCGCTCCGCACGGAAGGCGGCCTCCTGATCCACCTGACCCCCACGCAGCCGCCCACGGACTCGACCGCACCCCCGTCCACGGCCAAGACCACGCCCCCGTCCGGGGACCCGACCGCAGCCCTGCCCGTGGCCCCAGCCGGACACCCGTTCGTGGATCGGACCGTGGACCCGTCCGGGCCCCCCGCCGAGGTCCTGCCCGCGGACGCGACGGTGCCCCCGTCGGGGGACCCGACCGCAGTCCCGTCCGGGGACCCGGTGGGACACCCGTCTGTGGGTCGGATCGTGGACCCGTCCGGGCCCCCCGTCGCGGACCTGCCCGCGGACGCGACGGTGCCCCCGTCGGGGGATCTGGCCGCAGCCCTGTCCGGGGACTCGGCCGCAGTCCCGTCCGGGGACCCGGTGGGACACCCGTCTGTGGGGCGGACCGTGGATCCGTCCGGGCCCCCCGCCGAGGTCCTGCCCACGGACGCGACGGTGCCCCCGTCGGGGGACTCGGCCGCAGCCACGGCCGGGGGCCCGTTCGTGGACTCGGGCGCGTCCCCGGCCCCCGGTGGGCCCGGAGGGCCGGAGGAGGCTGCCGCTCGGCTGCTCGTCGAGTTGGTCCGGCTCGAAGTTCCCGTCGTCTCGCTCGGCCCCCACCGCCGGCTGGAGGACGCCTTCCTCACCCTGATCGGAGGTTCCGCATGAGCACGCTCGCCGAGCGGCCCGTCGAGGTGGCCTCCGGCTACCGCGCGGGGCACACGCTGCCGCTGCGGGTGGAACTGGTCCGGCAGCTCAAGCGCCGCCGCACCCTGGTCATGGGCGGCATCCTCGCCGTCCTGCCGTTCGTCCTGGCCTTCGCCTTCGCCATCGGCGGCGAGCCGAGCGGACGCAACGGCCAGGTCACCCTGATGGACACGGCCACCGCGTCCGGCGCCAACTTCGCCGCGGTGAACCTGTTCGTGTCGGCGGGCTTCCTCCTCGTCATCCCGGTCGCCCTGTTCTGCGGGGACACGGTCGCCTCGGAGGCGAGCTGGTCGTCCCTGCGCTATCTGCTCGCGGCGCCCGTGCCCCGGGCCCGCCTGCTGTGGTCCAAGCTCGTCGTCGGGCTGGGCCTCAGCCTGGCCGCGATGGTGCTGCTGCCGGTCGTGGCCATCGCCGTCGGCACGGCGGCCTACGGCTGGGGCCCGCTGGAGCTCCCCACCGGCGGCGCGCTGGACCCGGGCACGGCGGCCCAGCGCCTCGTCGTGGTCGTGGCGTATCTCTTCGTGTCCCAACTGGTCACCGCGGGGCTGGCGTTCTGGCTGTCCACGAAGACGGACGCCCCGCTCGGCGCGGTCGGCGGCGCGGTCGGTCTGACCATCGTCGGCAACGTCCTGGACGCTGTCACCGCCCTCGGCCACTGGCGTGACTTCCTGCCCGCGCACTGGCAGTTCGCCTGGGCCGACGCCGTACAACCGCGCCCCGAGTGGTCCGGCATGATCCAGGGCACCGCGATCTCCCTCACGTACGCGCTCGTGCTGTTCGCCCTGGCCTTCCGCGGGTTCGCCCGCAAGGACATCGTCTCGTAGGTCACCGGAGGACCACCCGCCGGAAGGCCCCGGGCGGCTACCCGTCCGCCGGCCGCAGCCGGTACCCGTAGGCGTACGTCCGCCCGGCGTGCAGCAGATACGGCTCCAGCGGCGCCGCACCCCACGAGTTGATGCCGCCGACGCCCATCTGCCGGTGGTTGACCAGCAGCACCGTCTCGGCGCGCCGGGTCAGCTCGTGCGGGTGCCGCGGCCCGTCCAGGTCGGCCGGCGTGTGATGCAGGGCGCTGGTCTCCAGCAGCGCCTCGCCGTCCGCGGGGTCGGCGACCACCAGCAGCCCGGCACCGGAACGGCCGGTCAGCGACAGCCACCGCACATCCGTCTGGTTGCCCGTCTGCTGCGGCCGTACGTACGGGGCGACCTGCGCGTCGACCGTGGAGCGCCAGCGCCCCACGAACGCGGACGCCTTGCGGTCCTGGTAGTTCTCGTGCGGCCCGCGCCCGAACCACTCCAGCCGCTCCGCGCCCGCCGGCACCCGCAGCAGCGCGCCCACCATAGGCAGGTCGGGCAGCCCGGCGGCGGCGTCCAGCGTGTGCCGCACCCGCACCTCCCCGTCCCCGCGCACCCGGAACACGGTGTGCCAGGTGGAGGCGTGCGGCGCGGTCGGCAGTGTGCAGGAGACCTCGACGACGACCTCGCCGGGCGCGGGCTGCTCGGCCCGTACGGCGGTCACCGTCCGCCGCGCGCCCGCGTCCCGCCAGGTCAGCGCGGTCCTGGGGAAGCCGCGGCCGATGTCGTTGTCGGTCGGACCGCGCCAGAAGTTGGGCACCGGCCCCTCGACGAGCAGCGCCCGCCCCCGCCGGCGGTACGAGGACAGGGTGCCGGACTCCTTGGAGAACACCACCTCCAGGTCCCGTCCGCGCACCCGCACCTCGGCGTCGGTCTGGCTGAGCGTGAGGCTCCCTCGGGTGGGGGCGTCGTCCGGCGCGGCCGCTGTCCAGTCCAACGCGAGCTGCTCGGCGGCCACTTCGTGGCCCGCGCCGGCCCAGCGGGTGCCCTCGCGCAGTACGAAGGAGAGGCCGAGGAAGTACTCGGCGCCGGGATCCGGCGCGGCGGGCCTGCGGTAGGGGACACGGACGACGCCCTCCGCGCCCGGTGCCACCCCGGGCGCCGGCAGCGTGCCGTGCTGCACCGTCGTACCGTCACGGGTCACGGCCCACCGCAGCTCGTAGCCGTCCAGGCCGCTGAACAGCTGCTTGTTGCGCACGCGCACGGTGCCGGCGGACAGGTCGTCCGCGCTCACCCCCACCGGCTGGTAGCACTTCTTGATCTCGATCAGCCCGGGATGGACCGAGCGGTCCGCGTCCACCAGACCGTTGCAGGAGAAGTTGCCGTCCGTCGGATAGCCGGGCTGCCAGTCGCCGCCGTACGACAGATAGGTGCGCCGGGAATCGCCCGGCACCGGCAGCCGGATGGCCTGGTCGACCCAGTCCCAGACGAACCCGCCGTGCAGGTTCGGATAGCGCTCGAAGATCTCCCAGTACTCCCGGACATTGCCGCCGCTGTTGCCCATCGAGTGGTTGTACTCGCACAGCAGGAACGGCGTGGGGTTGCCGGACCTGCCGTACGCCTCGACGCCCGCCGGGCTGGTGTACATCTCGCTGTGCAGGTCGGCGACGTCGTTCATGCCCTCGTAGTGCACGGGGCGGGAGGCGTCCCGGGCGTGTGCCCAGTCGGCCATGGCCCGGAAGGTGCTGCCGTGCCCGGCCTCGTTGCCGAGCGACCAGACGACAACGCTCGGATGGTTCTTGTCCCGTTCGACCATCGAGCGCAGCCGGTCCACGCAGGCGTCGGTCCACTCCGGCAGCGAGGCGGGCACGGTGTCGCGCACGCCGTGCGTCTCCAGGTTGGTCTCGTCGATCACGTACAGCCCGTACTCGTCGCACAGTTCGAGCCAGCGCGGGTGGTTGGGGTAGTGCGAGGTGCGGACGGCGTTGATGTTGTGCTGCTTCATCAGGCGGATGTCCTGCACCATCCGCCGCTCGTCGACGGCCTGGCCGCGCTCGGGGTCGCTCTCGTGGCGGTTGGTGCCGCGGAACACGAGGGGTCTTCCGTTGAGGGTGAAGGTCCCCGGCCCGTACTCGACCCGGCGGAAGCCGACGCGGGTGCTGTGCACGTCGACGGCCCGGCCGCGGGCGTCGGCGAGCGTCACCACCAGCGTGTAGAGGTGCGGCCGCTCCGCCGACCACAGCGCGGGCGCCCGCACCCCGCCCGTCAGGGACACGGTGCCGTCGCCGGCCGTGTCCGCGAGGCCGAGCACCCGCCGCCCGCGCGCGTCGAACAGTTCGGCGCTCACCCGGTGTCCCGCGACGCCCCCGTCGCCGCCCCGGTCGCGCACCGCGACATCGACGGTGAGGACGGCGTCGCGGTACGCGGAGTCCAGTTCGGTGTGTACGAACAGGTCCTGCACATGCACCCGCGGGATCGAGTACAGATACACGTCCCGGAAGATCCCGGACAGATCGATCATGTCCTGGTCCTCCAGCCAGCTGCCGTCGGACCAGCGGTGGACCTCCACGGCCAGGGTGTTGCCGCCGGGCCGCAGATACGGGGTGACGTCGAACTCGGCGGGGGTGTAGCTGTCCTCGCTGTAGCCGACCCGCTTCCCGTTGACCCACACGAAGAACGCCGACTTGACGCCCTGGAAGGACAGCAGTGTGCGCCGGCCCGACCAGGCGTCCGGCACGGTGAAGGTGCGGCGGTAGGAGCCCACCGGGTTGACGTCGTGCGGCACCTCGGGCGGGGCGGGCGTCTCGTAACCGATCCACGGATAGCTGATGTTGAGGTAGATCGGCTCGGGATACCCCTCGATCTCCCAGTTCGAGGGGACGGGGATGCGGTCCCAGTCGCCGTCGTCGTAGCCGGGCTCCTGGAACCCGACGGGCCGCCGGTCCGGGTTGCGCGACCAGCGAAAGCGCCAGTCGCCGTTGAGGGAGCGGTGGTACGGCGACTCCTGGAACCGGCCGCGCAGCGCGTCCGCGGCGCTCGCGTACGGCACCAGCCGGGCCCGCGCCGCCTCGCGGTTGATCTGGAACACCCGCGGGTCCGCGTCCCACGGGTCGCCGTCGGCGGCGAAGGCCTGTTTCTGCGCGGCGAAGGCGGCCCAGCCCGCCAGGGCGCCCGCCGCGAGGACGGTACGACGGCTCGGTCGGTGAAGGGGGGCTCTCTCTGCACTCATACGGCGGCTCCGAACGCAAGGCATCAAGAAACGCCAGCATCGAACGGAACCGCGCACCGCACAAGGGTGCGTGTGGGCCACAGAACCCGTATGGCGCAAAGGAATTGACGTAACGTCAGGTGGTGAAAAGGCGGTCGGGCGCGAGAGGGTGTGCCGGAGCCATTGACCTTCTCTTACGCGCGAGTAAGTTTACCTACCGGTAAGTACGTTCGGCAGTACGTCAGGACGTCAGCACGAGCCGCGACCGGGAGCCGTCATGGGCGTACGCAAGGATCTGCAGCGGGCCAGGAAACGCACCGACCTTGCGGCCCGCGGCCAGGTGGAGACCGTCAGGGACGCGCACGGCGTCGTCCGCGAGGCCCGCACCACCGCCCTCGTGCCGGCCGCGACGACCGGCTCCATCGCCGACCTGCCCTTCATCAACGCGGCCGAGGCCCCCGACGCCGTGGTCCTGCGCCGCCGTGACAAGGGCGGCTGGCAGCCGGTCACCGCGGCCCGCTTCGCCCGTGACGTCACCGACGTCGCCAAGGGCCTCATCGCGGCCGGCCTCGAACCGGGCCACCGGGTCGCGGTGATGTCCCGCACCCGCTACGAGTGGACCGTCCTGGACTTCGCCGTCTGGGCGGCCGGCGGCCGGACCGTCCCGGTCTACCCCACCTCCTCCGCCCAGCAGGTGGAGTGGATCGTCCGCGACTCCGGCGCCCGCCACGTCGTCACCGAGACCACCCAGCACACCGCCACCGTCCTCGCCGGCACCGCGGACCACCCCGAACCCCCGCGCACCTGGACCATCGACGAGGGCGCCCTCGACCGGCTCACCGACCTGGGCCGGGACATCCCCGACGAGGACGTCGCCGAGCGCCGCGCCGGTCTGACCCCCGACACGGTCGCCACGATCTGCTACACCTCCGGCACCACCGGCCGGCCGAAGGGCTGCGTCCTCACCCACGCCAACCTGCACGCCGAGGCGGCGAACACCGTCCAACTGCTGCACCCGGTCTTCACGGAGGTCACCGGCCAGACCGCGTCCACCCTGCTCTTCCTGCCGCTCGCCCATATCCTCGGCCGCGCCCTGCAGATCGCCTGTCTGATGGCCCGTATCGAGATCGGCCACTTCCCCAGCGTCAGACCCGACGAACTCCGCCCGGTGCTCAAGGAGTTCCAGCCGACCTTCCTCGTCGGGGTGCCCTATCTGTTCGAGAAGATCCACGACACCGGCCGGGCCACCGCCGAACGGATCGGCCGCGGCGCCTCCTTCGACCGTGCCGACCGCGTCGCCGTCCGCTTCGGCGAGGCCGCGCTGCACCGGTTCCTGGGCACCGGCAAGGGCCCCGGCCCGGGCCTGTACGCCGCCTGGGCCCTGTACGACCTGCTGGTCTACCGCCGGGTCCGCAAGGAACTCGGCGGCCGGGTGCGGTACGCCATCAGCGGCGGCTCCCCGCTCGACCGCAACCTCAACCTGTTCTTCCAGGCGGCCGGGATCATCGTCTACGAGGGTTACGGCCTCACCGAGACCACGGCCGCCGCGACCATCGTGCCGCCGCTCGCCCCCCGCCCCGGCACCGTCGGCCGGCCCGTTCCCGGCGTGGCCGTCCGCATCGCCGACGACGGGGAGGTGCTGATCAAGGGCGGACCGGTCTTCGGGTCGTACTGGAACGACCCGGCGGCCACGGACGCCGCCCTCACCGGCGACTGGTTCGCCACCGGAGACCTCGGCTCCCTCGACGACGACGGCTACCTCACCATCACCGGCCGCAAGAAGGACATCCTCGTCACCTCCGGCGGCAAGAACGTCTCCCCGGCCGTCCTGGAGGACCGCCTGCGCAGCCGCCCACCGGTCGGCCAGTGCCTCGTCGTCGGCGACAACCGCCCCTTCGTCGCCGCCCTGGTCACCCTCGACCCCGAGGCGGTCGCCCACTGGCTGTCGGTGCGTCGGCTGCCCGCCGGCACCCCGGTCTCGGACCTGGTCGGCGACCCGCGCCTGCGGGCCGAGGTGCAGCGCGCCGTCGACTACGCCAACGAGGCCGTCTCGCGCGCCGAGTCGATCCGTGCCTTCGCCCTGGTCGACGGGGAGTTCACCGAGGACAACGGCCTGCTCACGCCGTCCCTGAAGGTCAAGCGGCAGGCGGTCACGGCGGCCTACGCGGCCGAGATCGAGGCGCTGTACGGCGGCTGACGGGGCGGCACGGACGCCGTCGGCACGGCTGACACCGGTGACAAGGCAGGCGCGGCCGGCACGCAGAAAGCGGGCCACCGGGAACCGGTGACCCGCCGCGGCGGAGCGGACCGCTCAGCCGTTGCCCGTGCCGTTGCCGGACAGGGCAGAGATGTCGTCCAGGATGTGCGACAGCGGCTCGTCGCCCTTGGCCTGGGTCGAGTTCTCGACGCACTGCTGGTTCTGCGGCGACGACAGGACCGGGACGTCCTGCACGGCGACCGGCACGACACCGACGAGCGAGCCCACGTTCGCCTTGGCCGGCAGGCCGACACACGGCTTGTTCAGCGAGCCCTGGACCAGCGAGAGCTGCGGGCTCATGTCACCGAACGTGGCCGAGTTGCCGAACTCCGACTGGGCGCCGACGCCGCTCGCGGAGGTGGTGCCGTTGTCGTTGCCGATGGCCAGGGCCTGGGGGGCGGCCGCGCCGGCGAGACCGGCGACCGAGGCGGCCACAGCCGCGGTTGCCCACAGCTTCTTCATGTTCTTTCCCTTCGAAAGGCGGACTCCGGGGACGGAGTTGCATGATCGTCAACGGCGCCCGACCGGCCCGGGTTGCGGGCTGTGCCTCGATCGGACCAGCGTGATCGGATCAAGGGACAAGCGTCCCGGCGCGCCCACGCATCGCCGCACTCCGACCGCCGTACGGCACACCGGTGCCGGGCGCCCGCACCCATGACGGACCGGCGGGCCGCCGGAAGTCCGACGGCCCGCCGGGGAAGCCCGGAAGAGGCTTGAGAGGTGTCCCGGTCAGTGGTTGCCGGCGCCGTTGCCCGCGAGGACCGAGATGTCGTCCAGGAGGTGCGACAGCGGCTCGTCGCCCTTGGCCTGGGTCGAGTTCTCGACGCACTGCTGGTTCTGCGGCGACGACAGGATCGGGATGTCCTGCGCGGCGACCGGGACCAGACCGACGAGCGAGCCGACGTTCGCCTTGGCCGGCAGGCCGATGCAGGGCTTGTTGAGCGAACCCTGGATGAGCGCCATCTGCGGGCTCATGGCGCCGTAGGTGGCGGAGTTGCCGAACGCCTGCGAGGCGCCGACGCCGCTGGCGGAGGTGGTGCCGGTGTCGTTGCCGATGGCCAGAGCCTGCGGGGCGGCGGTGGCCGAGACGCCGACGACGGAAGCGGCGACCGCGGCGGAGGCCAGAACCTTCTTGATCACGTGCAATTCCCTTCTGAAAAAACCCCGTCCACCGGAGCGACCTGGATCAACTGGAGGACGTTCGTTTGGTTCCTGGCATTCACTCCGATGGTCGACATGCCGCCGCGCCGGATTGCGCCTCCGTGGGGTGCGTTAATTCCGCTCCCGCCGGACGATCCGATCGAGTGACGTGCCGCAACCATTCCGCTCGTGGCGGGTTGATGCGGGGCAGGAACATGCGTCTTGGCCATGGGCCAGGATTGGCCATGGGTCGGGAAAGGAAAGCGAAAATGCTGAAGAAGGCAATGGCCGTGGCGGCGGTCGCGGCGTCCGTCGTCGGTGCGTCGGCGGCGCTCGCCCCGCAGGCGCTTGCCATCGGCAACGACAGCGGGACCACCTCCGCCGGCGGCGACGGCGCCCGCGAGGCGTTCGGCAACCAGGTGACCGGGGGCGACCTGAGCCCGCAGGCCACCCTGGTGCAGGGCTCGCTGAACAAGCTCTGCGTCGGTCTGCCGGTCGAGGCGAACGCCGGCTCGGTCGTCGGCGCCGTCCCGGTCGCCGTGCAGGACGTCCCCGTCCTGTCGGCGCCGCAGAACCAGCAGTGCGCCGAGAACGCGACCCAGGGCAAGGGCGACGAGCCGCTGTCGCATCTAGTGGACGGCGTCTCTGCCCTGTCGGGCAACGGCGTCGGCAACCACTGAGCCGACCCCGTGGAAGTCCGTTCGGGCCGTGTGCCGTTTCGCGCGCCGCCCGGGCGGACTTTTCCGTGAAATCCCCGTCGAACCTGTTGTCCATCGCTCAGCCGAACTGTTTCCCCTCCCGTGTCAATCTTACGAAGGCGTTCGAGTGAATTGCAGGATGCCGCACGTTCTGTAGTTTCTTCGGCCGTCTATCCCTCGTTCTACAGCCTGCCGGTCATGGTGCGAGCCATACAAGCTGTGCTCGCTCGGTTTCGGCCGACCAAGGGGCATGACCGCAGAGAAGGGAAAGTTCATGAAGAAGAGCGCTGCCGTCGTCGCGGGCGCGATCCTGGCTCTGGGCGCTGCCGCCCCGGCCTTCGCGGACTCCGGTGCCGAGGGTGCTGCCGTCGGATCCCCCGGTGTTCTGTCCGGCAATGTCGTCCAGGTCCCCGTGCACATTCCGGTGAATGTGTGCGGCAACACCATCAACGTCATCGGACTGCTGAACCCGGCCTTCGGCAACACCTGCGCCAACGGCTGACGGTACGGACACCACGCACGAGCCTTCGGGCCGTGCGGTGGCCGGCCCCGGACGGTTGATCCGGGGCCGGCCTTCCCACTTCTTCAAGCAGGAAGACAACGAGATTGCGAAAGACCCTGAGCAGGGGAATGGTCGTGGCCGCCGCCGCGACGAGCGTTCTGTCCCTGTGCGACTTCGCCGCCGTCGCCGACTCGGTCGCCGGCGGTACCACCTCGGGCTCCCCGGGTGTTCTGTCCGGCAACACCGTGCAGGCGCCGGTCCATGTGCCGGTCAACGTCTGCGGCAACACCGTCGACGTCCTCGCCCTGCTGAATCCGGCCTTCGGCAACTCCTGTGCCAACGGCGCGAGTCGGCCCGAACCGGTGACGCCTGATGTTCCGGAGCCGACCGTTCCCGGTGACACCGGCACTCAGCAGCCGCCGCCACCGACGGGCGTCGTGACGCCTCCGCCCGCCGTGAGCACCCCGCCCGCCGTGAACCCCCCGGCGCCGCCGGCCACCCCCGCCGAACCGGTCCGGCCCGGCTCGTCCGTACCGGAGCCGGCGTCCGAGTCCTCCACCGGGGACTCCTCCACGGGGCGGGAGTCGGAGCCGGTCCGCGCGAGCCGCGAATCCCGGCCCGAGCTGGCCGAGACCGGCAGCGCGACCACGCTGGCGGCCTCCGGCCTCAGCGCCCTGCTCATCGCGGGCGGGGTGATCCTGTACCGGCGAGGACGAAGCACGTCCTTCCGGTGACTCCGTAGAGTGCCGGACCTGAGGCCTGCGTTCGGCCGCAACGGCTGACGCCGCCGAGCACTCCATCGGCCGCCCTCCCGAACGGGAGGGCGGCCGATGTGCGTGGTCCCCAGGGCGCCCCGAAGGCGCGGGACGTCGGATCACCCGTGCGAGGAGCGTCCGGACACAGGAAAACGGTCCGTGCCGCCCGCTGCGGAGGCGGACGGCACGGACCGGTCGGGAGACCGCTCAGTCACCAGGGCGAGCCTGCGACGGCTGCGGTCTTCGAGGGATCGGCCGGGCTACTGGCAGACCGACTGGACGGTGAAGGACGCGGCGTCCGCGCCTCCGTTGACGACGGTGACCGTCCAGGCCGCACCGCCGGTGCCCGACTGCACATTGAGCGGACCCGTTCCCGCGGTCTGGGTCACACCACCCCAGACGGCCGTGGTCCCCGCGGGGCACGTGGGACCGCTGAACGTGCCGGTGTCACCGGCGGCCAGGGTATCGGTGGTCGAGCTCAGGACCGTCGCGCCGGGGCCGGTCGGTCCGGTCGGGCCGGTGGCCCCTGCGGCGCCGGTCGGGCCGGTGGCTCCGTCGAGACCGTTGGTCCCGTTGAGGCCTGCGGCGCCGGTGGGTCCGGTGGGACCGGTGGCTCCGTCGAGACCGTTGGTCCCGTTGAGGCCTGCGGCGCCGGTGGGTCCGGTCGGGCCGGTGGCTCCGTCGAGACCGTTGGTCCCGTTGAGGCCTGCGGCGCCGGTGGGTCCGGTCGGGCCGGTGGCTCCGTCGAGACCGTTGGTCCCGTTGAGGCCTGCGGCGCCGGTGGGTCCGGTCGGGCCGGTGGCTCCGTCGAGACCGTTGGTCCCGTTGAGGCCTGCGGCGCCGGTCGGTCCGGTCGGTCCGGTGACACCGTTGAGGCCCGCGGCGCCGGTCGGGCCGGTGGCTCCGTCGAGACCGTTGGTGCCATTGAGGCCGGCCGGGCCGGTCGGTCCGGTGGCCCCGTTCAGGCCGTTGGTGCCGTTGAGCCCGGCGGGCCCGGTCGGCCCGGTGACACCGTTGAGGCCGGCGGCGCCGGTCGGTCCGGTATTGCCCTGCGGACCCTGGATGCCCTGGACACCCTGGATGCCCTGGATGCCCTGGGCTCCCGTCGGCCCGGCGACCCCCTGGGGGCCGACCGCGCCCGTCGGTCCGGTTGCGCCGGTGGCACCGTTGACGCCGTTGAGGCCGGCGGCGCCGGTCGGTCCGGTGTTGCCCTGGATGCCCGGAACGCCCTGCGGACCCTGGATGCCCTGCAGCCCCTGGACGCCCTGCGGCCCCGTCGGTCCGGCGACACCCTGCGAGCCGGCCGGACCCGTCGGGCCGGTGGGACCGCCGGAAGGACCGGTCGGGCCGGTCGGGCCCGAGGGACCCGTCGGGCCGGTGGGACCCGGGACGTCCGAGCACAGCGGCACGCCGGACGCGCTCACATAACGGGCGGTCACCCACCCGTTCTGGTTGGCGAGCTTGTACCACCAGATGTTCCCGTCGACCGACTGGCCCGCCTCCTGGCACAGGAGAGAGATGTTCGCCCCGAAGGGGAACGAGCCGAGGCTCGGCGAGTCAGTCGTCGGCAAAGCGCGGACGTTCACGCCGGTCTGTGCGGTCACCGTCCCCGTGACGGCGGCGCGGAGATTCCTTTGATTCGATTTCGATCCGGCTCGCAGTGCGATCCGGTCTGCCTTTGCGGCGCCGGTCTGAGCGTGAGCCCGGCCCGCTAGAGAGGATGTGTGTGCCGTAGCAGGGCCGCAGAGACCCAAAGTAAGGCCGAGGCTCACAGCTCCGAGAACCAGCGACGAGGCGCCGCCGGTCTTAAAAGCCCCATGCACCAAAACCCACCATGCCTTTCGTGACAAAATTGAGGGGGATGAGGTGAGAGCAGCAAACTGCATATGTCTCCTGCAAATCCAGGCGACTCGAATCAAGTGGGCTGAAAGTGGCGCATATGTCACTCGGAGAGCCTGCATTTAATCGGCTAATCAACGCCGTACGGGGCATTCGAATACCAGGCTGTGGCGCCGTCAAATGGGCGTGGAAATCACGGGATTCACGGGCTGGTCTCCCCTTGCGGCCGCTGTCCGGCGGCCTGCGCCGGTGCCCGCGACGCGTGGTGCTCCCGCGCCGTCGAGACAGGGGTGCGAAACCCCAACTCGTCGGCGCGGGAGCATCGTTGGCTTTCCGCCCTGCCGCACTCGGCCGGCGGAGGGTCAGTGGGCCCTCGCGTCCTTGTGATATCGCTTTCCCCTGCCGCCCCTGAGGCCGTGACCCGGCTCCGGGATCGTGGCCAGCCTGCGCACGGCGAACTCACGGTTGACGAGGGTCTGGGTGCGGTGGGCCGGGGGCAGCTCGGGCATGGCGAGCAGTCGGTCACAGGCCTGGAGCGAACCCTCGAAGTCGCCCACCCAGTACGCCGTGATCGAGAACTCGGACAGCAGGCCCCAGCGGTAGACCCAGGGCTGCGTGAACAGGATGTCGTCCGGCTGCTCCTTGGCCAGGGCGGCGACGACGATCGCGTGCGCCATGTGATGGCGGCCCATGCCGCGCAGCCGCGAGGCCAGCTCGTAACACGCTTCGAGCCGCTGCGGACGTGACTCCCACGCCTGGGTCAGCGTGTCCACCCCGGCGGGCATGTCACCGGAATCGGCGCGCAGGATTCCGGCCTGGAGCAGGGAGTAGTAGACCTCCTCCGCCCAGCCGCCCATCGACGCGCGGTGTTCGTACAGCCTGATCGCCTCAGGGGTGTTGCCCATGTCGCGCATGGTCTGGGCCAGGTAGAAGACCGTGCGGGTATTGCTGGGGTCGCGTTCCATCTCGGCGCTGAGCAGGCGGGCGTCGCGCTCGAACTTGTCGTGCCGCGAGCCGCCGTCCGCATGGTCCTCGACGACCAGCGCGTCGAGGTTCTCCTGTGTCTCGTGCCCGTCCGCGGTGAGGTATTCGTGGGTGACGCCCTCGTATCGCCAGGGGACGTCCCCCCGTACCAAGCGCCTGATCCGGTATTCGGTGGCTCCTTCGTGCCGGAGCATGTATGCGTCCGCCGTCAGCCGGGGGAGGGGGCTTTCCCGTCTGAGGACGTGGTCCGCGTCCAGGAGCAGCAGATAGTCGGCCTTGCCGCGGGCATGCTGGATGTTCAGGGTGCGGTTGTGACCGAAATTCACCCAGGGTTCCTCGTGGAGTTCGCCCGGGACGCCGTCGAGGGCGCGGCGAATCAGTTCCTGGGTTCCGTCCGTCGATCCGGTGTCCGAGATCACCCAGGTGTCCACCAGATCGTGGACGGAGGCGAGGCATCGCTCGATGACGCCGGCCTCATTCTTGACGATCATGCAGAGGCAGAGGGAGGGCTTCACGACAGCACCACGCTCCTACGTTTCCCGATGCGGGGTCATTGGTCGGACGTGTCCTACGGTGAGATCAGCCTTTGTGCTCGGAGGCGTTCAAGTCGCCGGAGACCGGCGTGCGTTCGGGCCGGCCGGTGAGGTGCAGCAGAACAAAGCCGTCACGGTCGGCGACGGTGCGGTACCCGCTACTGCGGGCCTGTTCCAGCAGGCCGCGTTCCGCCTCGTAGGTCAGTGGCCATCGCCAGCGGGGCGCCACCCAGGTGTCCACCATGATCCACTGGGGGGAGGGGCGGCTGACCGGATAGCCGTAGAGGCTCACGCTCGTACGGTTGGTGAGCTGGGGGACGAGATATGTGGATGCCTGGACCGTGGCGTCGTCGGGGATCTTCTTCATCAGGCTGTGGGCGACGGCGACGCGCGGATCCGTCCGCCAGGTGGCCGGGTTGAAGAGCTGCCAGAAAGGAAAGCTCGGCAGGGCCATGAGGGCGACCGCGGCCGCGGCGGCGAGATACCGTCGCAGGCTGCCGACCGTCGTGCCCCGTCGGACCAGGGCGTCGACGAAGGCGGCGAAGACGATGGGCATCAGGACCAGCGAATAGTGGTAGCCGGTACCCCAGTGGACATAGTTGTTCGAGAAGAGGCGCCAGACGAGCGTCGGGACGGCGACCCACAGCAGCGGGGACCGCACGGCCAGGAACACGGTCGGGGCCAGCAGGAGCACGAGCGTCGACAGCTTGGTCTGCGGGGCGACGAGACCCACCGTGCCTCGGTACAGCAGGTCCAGCGGCCCGCTGCCGCCGCTCGCGCCCGCGGCTCCGGCAGGAGTGTCCGCCAGGAACCAATAGGCGAACGAACCACTCGGGTTGAAGGCCGGCAGAATCACCAGCAGCGCCAGCAGCGTCCCGACCAGACCGGTCGCCGCCGTCACATGGCCGAGTCTGCGGGCACCGCGCCAGGCGATGACCAGGCCGATCACGCCGACCGTGAGCCCGAGATCCTCCTTCACCAGCAGCAGCGGCAACGCCCAGCACGCCGCGGCGGTCAGCCGGTCGCTGCCGAGAGCGGCGAGGGAGAACGCGAGCAGCGGGGCGGCGAAGGCGACTTCATGGAAGTCGAAGCCGACGGCGCTCGCGATGCCCCAGGAAAGCCCGTAGCAGGCACCGATCACCGTGCCCGCCACGGGGCCCAGGGCCCTGCGCGCCCAGAGCGCCAGCGGGACCACGCTCAGCGCGATCAGCGCGGCCTGCACCACGAGCAGGGTGGCCGCCGAGCGGTGCAGTGCGTAGAAGGGGGCGACGAGGACCAGGGCGGGGGAGAAGTGATCCCCCAGAACGGGGAATCCGGGCCCCTTCAGTTCGGAGACGGGTAGATGTCCGTCCGCGTACGAGCGGACAACCTGTTCGAAGATCCCCAGGTCATAGCTGTTGGAGAGCATCCGTTGATGGATGCGCAGCGAAACAGCCGAGTACAGGAAGAACAACACTCCGGCCATGGCCCAGACCCACCATGTGCCGTCGAACGGGCTTCTGTACGGCGATTCGGGCGCTGCTTTTCTGCCGGCAGATGACTGTTGTGACGGGAGGGCCGGGCTGATGCTGCTGGACCGGGCTTGCATAGGGGACCTTCCGGAATGCTGACTGGAGAGGCCCTCAAGATGCCAGGAATGCGTGACTCTTCGCTCTTGTTCAAACTCGGGTACCGCGATAATCCACCGAATGGCTGCACTCGCGTGCGTCGGCATTCGGCGGCGAAGTATGCGCCCGCAGACGGTTATTGGCCCCGGGGGAGATCACTCCATCGGCGGCACAACTCGCGGCAATGCGGTGCGTTGACACAGCGCCGGGTGTCCGCCCGGATGTTTGTGTCGATCCCAAGGAGCACCTCTCCATGTCGCGTATCGCGAAGGGCCTGGCCCTGACCACCGCTGCCGTCGCGGCCGTCGCCGGTGGCGCGGGTGTCGCCGCTGCTGACAGTGGCGCGCAAGGCGCCGCCGCCCAGTCCCCGGGTGTGCTGTCGGGCAATGTCGTCCAGGTCCCGGTCCATGTGCCGGTCAACCTCTGCGGCAACACCGTCGACGTCATCGCCCTTCTGAACCCGTCGTTCGGCAACGTCTGCGCCAACGGCTGACGGGACGGCAGCCCCCTTGCCGGCCGTCCTCCCGCGGAATGCCGCGGGAGGACGGCCGGTTCGCGGTCGCCATCGCGGGCTGCACCGACGCCGGCAAGTCCTCGCAGGGGATCTCATATGTCTTGCACCGGTGGGGTTTCCGCGCTGTTCGGACGTCGTTGGACACGGTGTCGGAATGCCCCGAGGTGACATGAGTTGCCGAGAAAGGAACACGATGAAGTCCTTGAAGGCTGCCGCTGTCGTAGCCGGTTCCGTGGCCCTCGCGGGCGGCGCGGCGCCCGCGTTCGCCCACGACACCGCCGACCTCACACCCACCAGCCTCACCGGTGCCGTCAACACGCTCACCAAGGGTCCCCTCACCGTGGACGACGCGATGCCGCTGCGGCACCAGTCGAACGCGCTCGACACCGAGAACAAAGGCTCCGTGCTCAACACGGTGAAGGGCGTGACCGGCGCCCTGAACCAGCACAACCCGCTTCTCGGCGGACTGCCGCTGCAGAGCTGACCGGCCTGACGTGAGGGATTCGAGGGACGCCGATCGGCGTCCCTCGTTCGTGTGGCCACCCCGCGGCCGATGCGCCGGTCGGGTGAGAACCCGGCAGGCGGCTCGCGGGCCCGTCGATAGGGTCGCGCGGGTGACCTCAACCACAACCGAAATCCGCCCTTTCCGCCCGGTCGACCTGGGCACGCTCGTCGTGCTCGCCTGGAGCGGCGAGGCCTCCGACGGAACCGACATGCCCTACCTGCTGGCGTACTCCCTCGGGGACGCCGAGGGCGGCGGCGCGACGACGGCCGCCGCCGTGGAGCGGCTGCTGGAGAACAACGGACTGCCGGTCGGCGGGGACCTCGTCGACGGCGCGACCAGGCCCAGCCTGCCCATCACCCTGCTCGTGCAGTCAGGCCAGGCCGTCGTCACCCTGCCGCAGCTGAGCGCCCAGTGCCCCGTCCCGCCGGAGTGGCTCGCCGCCGTCGCCCAACGCGGCTACGCCTACCTGGTGTTCACCACCCGTCCCTGGCCCCAGGCGCGGCCCGGCGCGCCCCTGACCCCCGAATTCCTCGCCGCCTTCGTCGGCGCCGAGGAGACCCTGAACGCCGCCGCGCACGTCGTCCTGCCGGCCCGCACCCTGCGCGCCTGATCACGACGGCCGACGGCGGGGCCGTACGAGGGGTGAGCCATGGCCGGCACCGCACGCCCGCGCGCGGTTCAGGGCAGCCGTCGGACCGGAGCACCCGCCAGGTACGCCTGGATGTCCTCGACCGCCTGGCCGTAGTACGTCGCATAGTTGGCCCGCGAGACATAGCCGAGGTGGGGCGTCGCCAGCAACCGGGGCGCGGTACGCATCGGATGGCCGGCCGGGAGCGGCTCGATGTCGAAGACGTCGACGCCGGCGCCCGCGATCCGGCCCTCGCGCAATGCCGCCAACAGTGCGTCCTGGTCGACGATCGCCGCGCGGGAGGTGTTGATCAGATAGGCGGTCGGCTTCATGAGGGCGAGTTCGGCGGGGCCGAGCAGGCCGTGCGTGCGTTCGCCGAGGGCCAGGTGCACGGAGACGAAGTCGCTTCCGGCCAGCAGGTCCTCCTTGGTGAGGACCGGTTCGGCCCCCACCTCCTCGGCGCGCTCCCGGGTGAGATTCCGGCTCCACGCGGTGACGCGCATGCCGAACGCGAGGCCGACCCGGGCGACCTGGCTGCCGATGCGGCCGAGCCCGAGCAGACCGAGCGTGCGGCCGTGCAGGTCGGCGCCGACGGTGGACTGCCAGGGGCCGCCGGTGCGCAGGGCGTGGCTCTCCTCGACGATGCCGCGGGCGAGGCCGAGCAGCAGGGCCCAGGTCAGTTCGACCGGCGGGGTCGAGGAACTCGCCGTACCGCACACGGTGATGCCGTGCGCCTCGGCGGCGGCGTAGTCGATGACGCTGTTGCGCATGCCGGAGGCGACGAGGAGCCGCAGCCGTGGCAGGCGGGCGAGCAGTGAGCCGGGGAACGGGACGCGTTCGCGCAGGGTGACCACGATGTCGAAGTCGGCGAGGGCCGCGGCGAGGGCGTCCTCGTCGGCGAGGTGCTCACGCAGCGGGACGACCTCCACCCGGTCCGCCAGCACCGACCAGTCGGCCGACCCGACGGCCACACCCTGGAAGTCGTCAAGCACCGCACAGCGCAGCCGCATCCGTCTCTCCCCCTCCGCTTCCCGGCCGCTCGACTGTATCTCCCGGACGACTCCGCCGCGGCGGCGGAGTGCGGCACGGGCGGGCGGCGTCAGGGGCGCGGGAGCGGGTGGGGCGTCAGGAGTGCCGGATGCCGCCCATCTCCTGCATGAAGCTCGCCGGATCGCTGTCGGAGCCCTGGATCATCTCGTGCAGCTCCCACTCGCCGGAGCCGTTCCTGATGAACTCCACGACCGTGGTCGCGGTTGAATCGGCCACCTGGGAGAAGTCGTCGTTCACCAGTTCCTGGTACCCCGCGATGACCACCACCCCGGCGTTCGACATGTCGCCGAACGTACGCGGGACGGGGTCCTGGTGTATGACCACGCCCACGACCACCCGTCCGTAGGCGGACGACAGCCGTTCCACCTCCAGGACCATCACCTCGACGAACCCGAAGCCTTGGCCGGTCTGGCTGTGCCGGGTCATGTTGATGGTGCCGTCCGGTGACCGGCTGTCGTAGTGCACGACGTACGCGGGGCGTCCGTAGGGGGCGTCCACGGAGTAGGCCGCGGCGACGATGTCGAGATGCCGGGGCGCCTCACCCAGGGGACTCGGGTCCCACTTGAGCCGTACCTCGACCTTCCCCGGCTCTTTCCCGTCAAGTCTCACCGCACGCCCCTCCCGGCGTCGAACCGTCGCGGGATCTCCCACGCCCTCTCAAGTATGGCCGCTGACCAGCATTTTGACGCTCTGTTGACGACATCTGCACACCGTCGACGGCGTCGGCCGAGCCGGGCAGGGGCGAGGGGCGGTCGTCCAGAGATCAGGACGCATCGATTCGCAATCGTGACCACTCGGCCCGGGTGTTGGCCCTCATCCCGGCGCCGGCCGGTCCTGCGCGCCCGGACGAGGTGCTCGGACGCTTCCTGCGGGCCCTCGGGGTCCCCGCGCAACAGGTTCCCGCGGCGCTCGCCGAACGGACCACGCGGTACAGGTCGTTGACCGCGGGTCGACGCCTCGTCGTGCTGCTCGACGACGCGGCGACCGCGGCCCAGGTACGCCCCCTGTTACCCGGAAGCGGCAACGTGACGACGGTGACCAGCCGCCACCGTCTGCCGGGGCTGACCGTCGACGGCTCTTTCCCGGTCCATCTGGAGTCGCTCGCGCCCGAGGCCGCGCTGGAACTGCTCGCGGACACCCTGGCCGACGGACGCGTCGCCGAACAGCCCGACGACGCACGCACCTTGGTCGAGCTGTGCGCCGGGCTGCCGCTGGCGGTCCGGGTCGCCGGGGCCCGGCTCGCGGCCCGGCCCGAACGGCGGATCACGACGATGGTCAGCGCCCTCGCCGAGGAGCACGACCGGCTGGAGGCATTGGCCATCGACGGCGACCACGATGTGCGGGCGGCCCTGGATCTGTCGTACCGGACCCTGCCACCGCCGGCCGCCCGGCTGTACCGGCGGCTGGGGCTGCACCCCGGCGCGGAGTTCGGAAGCGCGGTGGCGGAGGCGGCGCACACCGGTGAGGGGGACACCGCGGACCTGCTGGAGACGCTGCACGACGCGAGCCTGCTCTTCGACGCCGGAGAAGGACGCCACCGCTTCCACGATCTCGTACGTCTGCACGCCACCGCGAAGGCGCGGGAGGACGAACCGCCGCAGGAACGCGCGCGGGCACTGCGCCGTATCGCCGACCACTATCTGGCGAGCGCCACACGCGCCGAGGAGATCATCGAACCTCAGCACCGCACGATGGCGCCTGGGCGCCGACGCGGAGGCTGAGAGACTGCTCCGCCTCCTGGCAGACCGCAGCCACAGGGTCCGCCAACCATAGTGAGCGGCGCCGGACAGGTGCGTCGCGCAGACCGCCGGTGCGTCAGATCGCGTCAATCTTCCAGGCGGCCACGCCGCTTGATCCTTCGGTGCCGTTGACGTCGATACGTACGGGCTTGTCCACCGTGATGCGCCGCTGAATCATCGACTGGTCGCACGGGACCGGTGTTTCTCCGCTCTCCGGCGCCACGGTGAGGTTCGCGCTGCCATTTCCCTGCCAACTCGCGTGGACCGGAGGTCACTTGCCCGTCGGCCATTCTCACCGCCGACCGGTCGAAAGACCAGCGTCGAAGCAAGCTTCGGATACGGCGGGGTGAATGGCGGTGTTCCCTTCGGCATAGCCACAGGACCGCCGTCACTATCGCCGGGAAGGCGGTGGAGAAGAGCTGGTACGCCTTCGCCGTCGAGTACGTGGACGGGAAATGGACCCGGTGTGACGTGCGGCGATGCTTACGCCGTTCGAGTAAAGAATCTCCTGCGGGCAAGCATGTCTATGACTGCCGTCGTACCTGCCTCACGGGGCGGCTGAATGCCGTCGTCCCGCCGGCCCGGGGCGCTGCGTGGGCGGGCAACGGCGGGCCCGTGCTCCGGGCGATCTCGGCCCGGTGTGTCGTGGGCCGGCTCGCGGACCACCGGGGACGGGCCGTGACGGTACGTGGCTGTCCGGTTCCCTGGGCCAAGGAGGTTCCCCTCTGACCTGCGAGAACGCCCTCCCGAAGGAGGGCGGCGACGGGCGCCCCCGGCAGGACTCGAACCTGCGGCCAAGCGCTTAGAAGGCGCCTGCTCTATCCACTGAGCTACGGGGGCCGATGTGGTGGCCTCGTTCGTGGTGCCCGGGTGTGGGCTGATCCGTGACGTTGCCGGGGACAAGGATAGGGCTCCCGGATCCTTGTCCCTGTTGCTTCGCCTCCGTGGCTCAATGTGGAGGTTCGGTGAAGCGGTCCTGATAATCGCAGGCAGGTGCGAATCGTGCATCGCTTTTGGCGCCTCGGGCACCGGGTGTTGTGCACTCGTTATGCCTTGACTGTGCCCGTGTCCCGGTCGTCCCTTCCGTCCGATGTGTTCCGTCGGCACGCAGACAACTCCATATGCTTCAGAATTCCCCTAAAATTGGGCATTCTTCGCATGTGGTGACCTTGGACGTACGGCCTCAGCTGCTCGACGCACTCTCCGCCCTGCGCGACCGTGTCGCCGCCGCACGCTTTCCGCTGCCCTTGGCGGGGGCCCCACGCGCGCGTGCCAACCGCGACGAACTGCTCGCACAGCTCGACGACTACCTGGTGCCCCGGTTGAGAAGCCCCGAAGCGCCCCTGCTGGCCGTCGTGGGCGGATCCACCGGGGCGGGCAAGTCGACGCTGGTCAATTCCCTCGTGGGGCGGCGCGTCAGCGAGGCGGGCGTGTTGCGGCCGACCACCCGGACCCCGGTCCTGGTGTGCCATCCGGAGGATCATCACTGGTTCAGCGGGATGAGGGTGCTGCCCGGCCTCACGCGCGTGTGGGTGCCCCAGCAGGACCCGGGGGACGATCTGCTGCCCCTGGGCGAGGACCCCGCGCGCGTCCTGCGGATCGAGACGGCCGAGAGCCTCCCGCGCGGGCTGGCCCTGGTCGACGCCCCCGACATCGACTCCCTGGTCGCCGACAACCGCTTCCTCGCCGCCACCCTGATCTGCGCCGCCGACATCTGGATCATGGTCACCACGGCCGGCCGGTACGCCGACGCGGTGCCCTGGCACCTGCTGCGCACCGCCAAGGAGTACGACGCCACCCTGGTGACCGTCCTCGACCGGGTGCCCCACCAGGTCGTCTCCGAGGTCTCCCGGCAGTACGGCGCCCTGCTCACCAAGGCCGGCCTCGGCCACGTACCCCGCTTCACGGTGCCCGAGCTGCCCGAGTCCGTCTGGGGCGGCGGCCTGCTGCCCGCATCCGCGGTGGCCCCCCTGCGGAGCTGGCTCGTCCACCAGGCGCAGGACCCGGCATCCCGGCAGCACATCATGGCGCGTACGGCGTACGGCATGCTCAACTCGCTGAAGACGCGGATGCCCGAGCTGGCCAGCGCCGCCGCGGCCCAGCACGCGGCGGCGCTGCGCCTGGTCACCGCCGTCGACAGGGCGTACGAGGGCGAGCACACGCGGGTGCGCGGGCAATTGAACGCCGGGATCGTGCTGGCCGGGGACGCGCTGAAGCGCTGGCGCGCCTTCCCCCTCGACTGCACCGCCGGAGAACTGCTCGACGCCCTGGTGGGGAGCCTGGCCGCGCTCCTCCTGTGCGCCGTCACCGCCGCCGACGAGCGCGTCGACGAGGCCTGGCGGCGCGAGCCCGCAGCGGCCGCACCGGGGCTCGCCGACCGGGATGCCTCGCTGGACAGCGCCGAGCACCGGATCGGCCTCGCCGTACGGCGGTGGCGGCGCGAGGTCGAGGAGTACGCCGAGGACGAGGTGCGCGAGATCGACCGGAGCGTCGCGCCCGACCCGGAGGTCGTCGCCGCCCTGACCGCCACCGTCGTCCTGGGCGGTCGCCGGGCCCGGTCCGCGGGCGAGGGCCTCGCCGACCGCCTGACCGCGCACCGCGCGACACGGCTGCGCGAGCGCGCCGGAAACCTGCTGGTCGAGCACCTGGACCGGGTGATGCACAGCGAGCGCGAGCGCCGCCTCGCCCCGCTGGACGTCCTCGAAGTGCACCCCGAGCCCCAGGCCGGACTCATCGCCGCCCTGTCCGTACTGCAGAAGGAGAGGTGACCGGTGACCGCCGTCACTGACCAGGACCACACCGATCACACCGGCGACACGGCCTCCCGGAAGGGCGCTCCGAGCACCGCGAAGCCCGAGAGCACCGTTGCTGCAGAGCCGCAGGCCCGCGGTCGGGACGCCCACGTCGGTGACGGTGCCGGGCACGGGCGCGTGAAGGATCAGCAGGAGGAACAGGTGGGACGCGCACGCGTGAAGGACGAAAAAGCCGCCTCGGGGTCCATGGGCTCCGCGGACTCCGCCGGGTCCGTGGACTCCGCGGATTCCGAGGGCTCCGCGGACTCCTGGGACGACGGGCTCATCGCCCGCCGCATGACCGAGACCGCCGACGCCGGGCAGTCCGCCCCGGTCGAGCCCCGCGCGGCGGCCGCACAGGCCCCGGCCCCGCTGGCGTACGACGGCCCGCTGCGCTCGCGTCTGGACGCCCTGCGGGAGCTGGTCGGGCTCTCCCGCACCCGGCTCGAGAGCGGCACCCTCGCCGAGGCGGGCCGGGTCCTGGACGAGGCGGCGGCACGGCGCAAGCTCTCCGGGCAGCACACCGTCGTCGCGATCGCGGGCGCCACCGGCAGCGGCAAGTCCCAGCTGTTCAACACCCTCGCCGGGGTGGCCATCTCGGAGACCGGGGTACGGCGGCCGACCACCGCCGCGCCCATCGCGTGCAGCTGGAGCGACGGCGCGGCGACCCTGATCGACCGGCTGGGCATCCCCGGACGGCTGCGCAGGCGCCCGCTGCAGAGCCCGGAGGCCGAGGCACAACTGCGCGGCCTCGTCCTCATCGACCTGCCCGACCACGACTCCGCCGCCGTGCAGCACCGTGAGCAGGTGGACCGCGTCCTCAAGCTCGTGGACGCGGTGATCTGGGTCGTCGATCCGGAGAAGTACGCGGACGCCGTCCTGCACGAGCGCTACCTGCGGCCCATGGCGGGACACGCGGAGGTGATGTTCGTCGTCCTCAACCAGACCGACCGGCTCCCCGGGGAGGCGGCCGACCAGGTCCTCGACGATCTGCGCCGGCTGCTGGACGAGGACGGGATCGCCCTGGGCGAGCACGGCGAGCCGGGCGCGACCGTGCTCAGCCTGTCCGCGCTCACCGGGCAGGGCATCCCCGAACTGCGCGAGGCCCTCGGCCAGTTCGTCACCGAACGCGGGGCGGCGGCCCGCCGCGTCTCGGCCGACGTGGACGCCGCCGCGGCCGAGCTGCGGCCCGTGTACGCCACCGGGCAGCGCTCCGGGCTCACCGAGGAGGCGCGGGAGGAGTTCTCCGCCCGGCTCGCGGACGCCGTGGGCGCCACGGCGGCGGGGGAGGCGGCCGAACGCGCCTGGCTGCGCAACGCCAACCGGGCCTGTGGGACGCCCTGGCTGCGGCTGTGGCGCTGGTACGAGAAGCGGTTCGACGTGCCCACCGGACGGCTGTTCCTGCGTACACAGGCGGACGAGGAGGCCACGGCACGCCAGCGTGTCGAGCAGGCGGTGCGCACGGTGTCGGACCGGGCGTCGGCCGGGTTGCCCACGCCGTGGGCGCAGGCGGTGCGCGAGGCGGCCGCACGGGGCTCCCAGGGGCTGCCCGAGGCGCTGGACGGACTGGCGGCGCGTACCGGGCTGTCGCCCAGCAGACCGCCGCGGCCGGGCTGGTGGCCGCTGGCCGTACTGGTCCAGGCGGCCATGACACTGGTCCAGATCGTGGGCGGGCTGTGGCTGGTGGCGCAGATCGCCGGGGTCATGGAGCCGAATCTGGGGGTGCCGGTGCTGCTGATGGTGGCGGGCATCGTGGGCGGGCCGCTCGTCGAGTGGAGCTGCCGGATGGCGGCGCGCGGGCCCGCGCGGCGGTACGGGCAGGAGGCGGAACGCCGATTGCGCGACGCCGCGGCGGGCTGCGGGCGGGCCCGGGTACTCGATCCGCTGGCCGCGGAGCTGCTGCGGTACCAGGAGGTACGGGAGCAGTACGGGCAGGTCACCCAGGCTTCGGCGGGGGTGGGGTAGACCCGGCACGGGTACCGGCGCCCGCGGTTCCCTTGCGGGGCATGGGGCGGTTGTCGGGTGCGGTGCCGTCGTGGTTGGGCGTGCGGTTCCCTTCGGGGCACGGGACCGTTGTCGGGTGCGGCGCCGTCGGGGTTGATCGCGCAGTTCCTCGCGCCCCTCACGGGGCACAGGAACGTCGTCGAGTGCGGCGCCATCGTGGCTCGTCGCGCAGTTCCCCGCGCCCCTTACGGGGCATGGGACTGCTGTCGGGTGCGGGCCGTCGGGGCTTGGCGTGCGGTTCCCCGCGGCCCCCTTGCGGGGCACGGGACCGTCGTCGGGTGTGGCGCCGTCGTGGCTGGTCGCGCAGTTCCTCGCGCCCCCTTCGGGGCGCGGGACCGTCGTCGGGTGCGGCGCCGTCGTGGCTGGTCGCGCAGTTCCCCGCGCCCCTTACGGGGCATGGGACTGCTGTCGGGTGCGGGCCGTCGGGGCTTGGCGTGCGGTTCCCCGCGGCCCCCTTGCGGGGCACGGGACCGTTGTCGGGTGTGGCGCCGTCGTGGTTGATCGCGCAGTTCCCCGCGCCCCTTGCGGGGCTACGGGCCGTGAGTAACTGCGGGTCCACGGGTGACCGCAAGTCTGCGGGCAACTGCAGGCCCGCCGGTGGCCACAGATCCACAGGGGCTACGGGCCCGCGGGTGGCCGCGGGTAAACCGGCGACCGCCAGGCCCACAGGTAGCCGCCAGTCCCACAAGCGACCGCAGGCACTTCGGTGGCCGCAAGGCCCACGGGTCGGCTGCCGCGCTACCGCACCCGACGACGGCCCCGCGCCCCGAAGGGGGCGCGGGGAACTGCGCACCCAGCCACGACGGCCCGCACCCGACGACGTTCCTGTGCCCCGTGAGGGGCGCGGGGAACTGCGCGACGAGCCACGACGGCGCCGCACCCGACGACGGTCCCATGCCCCCCGTGGATCTGCCGCCACCGGTAGGCATGCAGTCGCCCGTGGGCCTGCGGTCGCCCGCGGGCTTGCGGCCATCCGTGGACCCGCAGTCACCCCGGGCCCGTCGCGGCCCCCGCGGATGCGCGGCGCAGCGTCAGTCGGTGGTTTGGTCGCTTGTCTGGGTGAGGGGGTTTTCCACAGGTGGCCGGTGGTCCACAGGGCTCAGCGGGGGCGGCCCGGCGGAGGCAGTCTGGGTCCCGCGGTGATCGCGACGCACGGAAGATGTGCGGCCGACGCCGCGGACGCAGCCGTACGGGACGGGCCCGTACGGGTATCCGCCGGGCGCGAGCGACCGGACGGGGAGGGGTTCGAGATGAACGAGACGATGGTGTGCGTGGTGGGCAACGTGGCGACGCAGCCGGTGTACCGGGAGCCGGCGGCAGGCCCGTCGGCACGGTTCCGGCTGGCGGTCACCTCGCGCTACTGGGACCGGGAGAAGAGCGCCTGGGCGGACGGGCACACCAACTTCTTCACGGTGTGGGCCAACCGCCAGCTCGCGGTCAACGCGGCGGCCTCGCTGAACGTGGGGGAGCCGGTCGTCGTGCAGGGCCGGCTGAAGGTGCGCACGGAGGCGCGCGACGGGCAGCAGACCCGGGTCTCCGCGGACATCGACGCGGTGGCGATCGGCCACGACCTGGCCCGCGGTACGTCGGCCTTCCGGCGGACCGGCAAACCGGAGGGGACGGCGCCGCAGCGACCGGAGCCACAGTGGGAGACACCGGAAGGGGAATCCGCCGATCCGCCCGCTCAACAGCCCCCGGAAGCCGTCGCCGTGACATGACGTCAGTCATGACGAGGCCCAGGCCGAACCGCACCCTGTCGGCGAAGATTCCCTCCGCGACCCGCTCGCGAACCGGTGGATTTGTCGATAAGCCCTGCTCGCGGCGGGTCCTGGCGATAACGATTCCGAGTCGGATCCGCCATCCGGTGATCTGACCGGCGAGCCGGGTTGTGACTGATCCCTAGGATGCCGGGCGTAGCCCCAGGGGCTGCTGATTCTGCCGGTGGGACCACACGCCTCCACGTCAATGGGTCCTGCTTGAAAGGGAATTCTGTGCTTGCTGCGTTCTCTCGGTTCTGTCGCACCTCCGTGCCAGCGCGTCGGCAGGGCCCGTCACGCCTGGCCGCCGCGACGCTGGTGACGGGGCTCGTGGCGGCCGGCGTGCTGTCGGGCGCCGGGGTGGCGGCCGCCGGCGGGCAGGCGCAGGACCCGGGCGGAGCGACCGCCACCCTGGGCGGCCTGAAGACCTACGGAGAGGCCGTCATCCACGCGGACGGCGGCGACCTGAAGGTGGCGGCGGGCCTGTTCGAGATGTCCGTCGACGACGGCGGCATGCTGCAGACCTACTGCATCGACATGCACAGCCCCACCCAGAAGGACGCCAAGTACCAGGAGACGTCCTGGAGCGGCACCTCGCTGGGCGCCAACAAGGACGCCGGCAAGATCCGTTGGATCCTGCAGAACTCCTACCCGCAGGTGAACGATCTCGCGGCGCTGGCCGAGCGGGCAGGCGTCGGGGGCCTCACCGAGCAGGACGCCGCGGCCGGCACCCAGGTGGCCATCTGGCGCTACTCGGACGGCGCGGACGTCGACGCCGTCGGCGCGCGGGCCGAGAAGCTCGCCGACTACCTGGAGAAGAGCGCCCGTGACGTGGCGGAGCCGCGGGCCTCGCTGACCCTGGACCCGCCCGCGGTCTCCGGCCACCCGGGCGAGCTGCTCGGCCCGGTGACGGTGCACACCAACGCGCTGGGCGTCACGGTGATCCCGCCGGCGGACGCCGCCACCAGCGGTGTCCGGATCGTCGACAAGAACGGCGAGGTCGTCACGTCGGCGAAGGACGGCAGCAGGCTGTACTTCGACGTCCCCGAGGACACCGCCGAGGCCACCGGCGGCGAGACCTCCCCGGCGCCGGACGGCGGCAGCGGGGCCGCCGCGCTCACCGTCCAGGCATCGACCACCGTGCCCGTGGGCCGCGCCTTCGCCTCCGAGAGCCGCAGCCAGACCCAGATCCTGGCCGGTTCCAGCGAGTCCACGGTCTCCGCGACCGCGAGCGCGGCCTGGGCGGAGAAGGGCCCGATACCCGCGCTGTCGGCCCGCAAGAACTGCGCCGCGAGCGGTCTGGACATCAGCGCCGCCAACACCGGGGACAAGCCCTTCATCTTCGAACTGATGGGCGGCGAGCACAGCGTCCCCGCGGGCGCCTCGCGCACGGTGACCATCCCGCTCCAGGAGGACCAGGCCTACGACTTCACGATCACCGGGCCGAACGGTTTCGCGCAGCGCTTCACCGGCGTCCTCGACTGCAAGACCCAGGGCAGCGAGGTCGGCACGGTGACGCAGACCCTGGCCGAGCCCAGCCCGGCCACGGTGGGCGGCTCCTCCGGCGGCACCACGAACCTGGCCGCGACCGGCGGCTACAGCGCGACCCCGGTGATCACGGGGGTGGCCATCGGTCTTGTGGTGATCGGCGGCGCGGTGCTGGTCCTGCTCCGCAAGAGGGAAACGCCGACGGGCGACTGACCATCAGGGGCCGACCCGCCCGGCACCCAGCTGCACAGCACCTTGAAAACTCCACAGTGAGTGCCCGGGGTCACTGACGCGCACATCACAAGGATGCCGGACCGGGCCCCGCCCGCGGCCGTCCCCGGGGCGGCTGCGCGCCGGGTGCTCGGCCCCGCACCGATACCGGTGGCGAAACGCCAGGTCAGCGGGGATCGGCCGGACGGGTTTCCGTCCAGGGGCGGCCGTCGGGCAAGATGGGTTGTACTGCCCACTGCCAGATTTCAAGCTGCCGGACGGTTTCTCTTGGCTGAGTTCATTTACACCATGCGCAAGGCGCGCAAGGCGCACGGCGACAAGGTGATTCTCGACGACGTCACCCTGAACTTCCTGCCGGGTGCGAAGATCGGCGTCGTCGGCCCGAACGGCGCCGGTAAGTCGACCGTGCTGAAGATCATGGCGGGACTGGAGCAGCCGTCCAACGGCGACGCGTTCCTCTCGCCCGGCTACAGCGTGGGCATCCTGCTCCAGGAGCCCCCGCTGGACGAGAGCAGGACGGTCCTGGAGAACGTCCAGGACGGCGTCGCCGAGATCAAGGGCAAGCTCGACCGGTTCAACGAGATCGCCGAGCAGATGGCGACCGACTACTCGGACGCGCTGCTGGAGGAGATGGGCAAGCTCCAGGAGGAGCTGGACCACGCCAACGCCTGGGACCTCGACGCCCAGCTGGAGCAGGCCATGGACGCCCTCGGCTGCCCGCCCGGGGACTGGGCCGTCACCAACCTCTCCGGTGGTGAGAAGCGCCGCGTCGCGCTCTGCAAGCTCCTCCTGGAGGCCCCCGACCTGCTCCTCCTCGACGAGCCCACCAACCACCTCGACGCCGAGTCGGTGAACTGGCTGGAGCAGCACCTGTCCAAGTACGAGGGGACCATCGTGGCCGTCACCCACGACCGGTACTTCCTCGACAATGTCGCCGGCTGGATCTGCGAGGTCGACCGCGGCAGGCTGCACGGCTACGAGGGCAACTACTCCAAGTACCTGGAGACCAAGGCCGCCCGCCTCAAGGTCGAGGGCCAGAAGGACGCCAAGCGGCAGAAGCGCCTCAAGGAAGAGCTGGAGTGGGTGCGCTCCAACGCCAAGGGCCGGCAGGCCAAGTCCAAGGCGCGTCTCGCCCGCTACGAGGAGATGGCCGCCGAGGCCGAGAAGATGCGGAAGCTGGACTTCGAGGAGATCCAGATCCCGCCGGGCCCCCGACTGGGCACTGTGGTCGTCGAGGTCAGCGACATCGGCAAGGCCTTCGGCGAGAAGGTCCTCATCGACGGCCTCTCCTTCACCCTCCCGCGCAACGGCATCGTCGGCGTCATCGGCCCCAACGGTGCCGGCAAGACCACCCTGTTCAAGATGATCCAGGGACTGGAGACGCCGGACTCCGGTGACATCAAGGTCGGCGAGACCGTCAAGATCTCGTACGTCGACCAGGGCCGCGCCAACATCGACCCGAAGAAGACGCTCTGGGAGGTCGTGTCCGACGGGCTCGACTACATCAACGTCGGTCAGGTCGAGATGCCCTCGCGCGCCTATGTCTCCGCGTTCGGCTTCAAGGGCCCGGACCAGCAGAAGCCGGCGGGTATCCTGTCCGGCGGCGAGCGCAACCGGCTCAACCTGGCGCTGACCCTCAAGCAGGGCGGCAACCTGCTGCTCCTCGACGAGCCCACCAACGACCTGGACGTCGAGACCCTCTCCAGCCTGGAGAACGCCCTGCTGGAGTTCCCGGGCTGCGCCGTCGTCGTCTCCCACGACCGTTGGTTCCTGGACCGCGTCGCCACGCACATCCTCGCCTACGAGGGTGAGTCGAAGTGGTTCTGGTTCGAGGGCAACTTCGAGTCGTACGAGAAGAACAAGATCGAGCGGCTGGGCGCGGACGCCGCGCGTCCGCACCGTGCCACCTACAAGAAGCTGACCCGGGGCTGACCTTGCGGCATATCTACCGCTGCCCGCTGCGCTGGGCGGACATGGACGCGTACGGCCACGTCAACAACGTGGTCTTCCTCCGCTACCTGGAAGAAGCCCGTATCGACTTCCTGTTCCGCCCGGACAAGGATTTCCAGCAGGGGTCCGTGGTGGCGCGCCATGAGATCGACTACAAGCGGCAGCTCGTCCACCGGCACGAGCCCGTGGACGTCGAGCTGTGGGTCACGGAGACCAGGGCGGCGTCCTTCACCCTCGCCTACGAGGTGAAGGACGGCGACCAGGTCTACGTCCGCGCCTCGACGGTGATCGTGCCGTACGACTTCGACGCGCAGCGCCCGCGCCGGATCACCGCCGAGGAACGGGAGTTCCTGCGGGAGTACATGGACGACGCCGCCGAGGACCAGGGCACGTACAAAGACACGGGCAAGGACGAGGAGGAGGCCGTCGCGGCATGACGGTGCTCCACCTGGCCGACGACGGGGAGGCGGCGGATCTCGCGGCCTTCCTGTCCCGGCTGCTCCACTACGACCGTGCGGCCGCGGTGCGGCTGCAGGCGGCGGGGACGGCCCTCGCCGTGTTCGGCCGCCCGCCGTCCTTCGAGGTGCTGACGATCCGCACGGTGCGACTGGCCAAGCCCTACGAGAACGGGCTGGACGCCACCCTCGATGTGACCGTGTCCGCCGGTGAGCTGCTGGAGTCCGTGGACGAGTCGGCGGCCACCGCCGTCGTCCCGGCCGCGGTGACCGGGCCGCCGTGGGCGGGGGTGCTGCCGCCGCGCGGCGGCTGGCGCCCCGAGCCGGGCCTGCCGGCGCCGGACGCGCTGCGCGCGCTGGTCGCCGCGGCCGTCGCCGAGTTCCGTTCCCGTACGGGGGAGCTGGTGCCGGAGCGGCGGACGCGGGCGGAACTCGACCGGATCGGGCGGGACATCTGGTCCCGGACGGTCGCCGGGACCCGGCTCCCGGTACGGGCCGTGCACGCGGCCCAGTCCCTCGGCTTCCTGCGGCGCAGGGGTGCCGTGGAGGCCGGGCTGTTCTCGTCCGGGGCCTGGCTCCGGCTGCGTACCCCGTACGGGTCGGTCGCCGTGCGGCAGGCGGGGCTGGGAGCGCTGAACGTCAGCGTGCGCTGACGACAGCGCCCTGAAGGGGCGCGGGGAACCGCGCGACCAGCCACGACGGTGCCGCGGACGACCGACGGCACAGCGCGGCACTTCCAGCGCGGAGCTCAGCGGTCCTGGCTGTCGTCGGGCCATACCCCGATGTGGTCCGGTTCCAGCTCCAGGGCGACCCGGTCGCGCATGCCCAAGGCCTCGGTGTACTCGGCGGGGAGCTGGAGGCGGCCGGCGCGGTCCAGCATGGCGTACTCCCGGGCCACCACCGTCTCATGGCCCGTGGCCGCGTCGATCTCGCTGCGGCGCAGGACCTCCGTGGAGGTGCGGCCGTCCCGGATGGCGACCGTGCGACGGACCTCGTCGGCGACCGCCTGGTCGTGCGTGACGATGACGATGGTGGTGCCCAGCCGCTCGTTCGCGGTGCGGAAGGCGTCGAAGACCTGCGCGGCGGTGTGGGAGTCGAGTTCGCCGGTGGGTTCGTCGGCGAGCAGGACCGCCGGCGAGTTGGCGAGGGCCACCGCGATGGCGACGCGCTGCTGCTGGCCGCCGGACAGCTGCTGCGGGCGGCGGTCGCGGCAGTCGGCGACCTCCAGCAACTCCAGCAGTTCCAGGGCGCGTTCGGTGCGGGTGCGGCGGCGGACGCGGGCGCCGGACAGGCTCAGCGGGAGGGCGACGTTCTGGGCGGCGGTCAGATAGGGCAGCAGGTTGCGGGAGGTCTGCTGCCAGACGAAGCCGACCACGTCGCGGCGGTAGGCGAGGCGGTCCTTGGCGGTCATGGTGAGCAGGTCGCGCCCGGCGACCCTGGCCGCACCCGCGGTGGGGGTGTCCAGGCCGGCGAGGATGTTCATGAGCGTGGACTTGCCGCTGCCGGAGGCGCCGACCAGGGCCATCAGCTCCCCCTCGCGGACCAGCAGGTCGAGGCCCTGGAGCGCCTGCACCTCGACGCCGTCGGTGGAGAAGATGCGCACGACACGGTCGCAGGTGATCAGGGCGTCGTGGCCGTAGGCCGGGCGGTTGCGGGCCTCGGTGACCCGGTTCGCCAGCTCGGTGAGGGTGGGGTCGGTGGTCATCGCGTCTCCCGCACGGTTGACAGGCCGGCTCGGTTCATCGCGCGTCTCCCGCCCTCAGTTCCCGCACCGACCCGCGTCGCCCGGCCCACCAGGCCTGCGCGCCGGCCACCCCGACCGCCGTCACCAGCACGATGATCGCCGGGACGGTCAGTGACAGCGGGTCCGTGTACAGCTCGGTCCTGCCGGCCGACGCGTCGGCCGTGGGCAGGGCGACGGCGGTCAGATCGACACCGGGGGACAGCAGCCGGATCGCCGCCCAGCCGGTCAGCGCGCCGCCGGCCGCGGCGAGGAGGGCCTGGGGCAGGGATTCCAGGACGAGCAGGCGGCGGGCCTGCGCCCGGGTCAGGCCCATGGTGCGCAGGCGCGCGAGGAGCGCGGTGCGTTCCGGGGCGGCGCGCAGCAGGGCGAGAAGCAGGGCCAGTACGGCGTAGCCGGCGCCGGCCGCGACCGCCGCCGTGTAGACGTGCTCGGCACCGGTCTGCAGGGGCGGGTCGGCGTACCGTGCCCGCTCCTCGGCGCGGACGCGTACGCCCACGGTGGGGCCCGCTGTCCGGCGCAGCGCCCCCGCGTCCACGTGGTAGCCCGTCACCAGCAGGGCCGTCGGGCGGGCCGCGGCGGCGCTGAGCCCGGCGCGGTCCACGACGAGGAAGCCGCCGCCGGTCACGGCCGGGGTGCGGTCGCGGACGACGGTGATCCGCACGGAGACCGTGCTGCCGTCCTCCAGCCGTACCGGGAAGGGGCTGCGGGTGCCGTACGCCTTCGCGACGGACGGCGAGGCCAGGGCGGGCAGCGGCCCGCCGGCCGCGGGACGCTTGAGCCGGTCGGCCTCGAAGGCGCCGAGACCCGTGCGGGCCGCCAGCGCCCCGTACCCGGCCGGGTCCACACCCGCCAGCGGTACCGGAGTCTGCTCGTCGTGCGGCTTCGCCTGGTAGCCGATGCTCAGCTCGGTGACCGCACGCACCTCGGACAGGCCGCTCACCCGGCCGGCGAGGCCCGACGGCAGCGGGCCCTCGGACTCCACGCGGGCGTCCGCGCCGACGGCCAGCAGGGCGGCCCGGTCGCGGGCCTCGTTCACGCCCGCCAGCACGGAGCCGCCGAACGCCGCCGTGGTGAGCGCGGTCAGCAGCGCCAGCAGGGGCAGCACCGCCGAGACCGAGGTGCGGCCCGCGCGGGCCAGGGACAGGAAACCCACCGCGCCGCGCAGCCGTCCGGCCGGGCGGGCCAGCCGGCGCAGCAGGAACGGGAGGAGCCGGACCAGCACCAGCGCCGCGATCACCCCCACCAGCACCGGTGCGACCGACACCAGCTGATCGCCCGAGGAGCCGTCCCCTGACGCACTCGACGTGCCGCGTCTGCGCAGCGACTCCACCGCCGCCGCGGCCAGCACGAGCAGCGTCAGCTCCGCGACCGTGCGCCGCCGGGACGGGCGCGTCGTCGCCATGTCCTCGCGTGGGCCGGCGACGCGTACGGACCGGTGGGCGAGCGCGGCGCGCAGCGGGAGCGCGGCGCAGGCGACGACGGTGACCGCGAGGGCGGCGGCGACCGCGTAGGCGGCGCGGCCCTCGGGGACCGCGAGGAGCGCCGCGGTGAGCCCGAGCGCGCCCGCCGGTACGGCGACCGCCGCGGTCTCGGCGCACAGCCGCCCGGCGAGACCGGGCAGTGAGGCGCCGCGGGCGCGCAGCAGGGCGGCCTCGGCGCGGCGCCGGTCGGCGGTGAGCGCGCCCGCCATGAGCAGGACGACGGCGGCGACCGTGGCGGTGCCGACGGCGGCGACGGCGACCAGCGGCGCGATGCCCGCGCGCAGCTGGGAGAAGGAGACCAGGACACCGTCGAGGTCGGTGGTCACGTCCGTGCCGGGGCCGGTGAGGGCGCGGGCCTCCTGCAGGCCGGGGCCCGACTCCAGGGTGGCGACGGCGGCCTTCAGCCGGCCGAGATCACTGGCGTGGAAGCGGTCCGGGTCGGGGGCCAGATACCAGTAGCGCACCGGGTCTCCGTCGGTGCCCAGGAGGGCGGGGGCGGCTTCGGGGGCCAGCAGCAGGGCGCCGAGCCAGTACCAGTTGCGGTCGGGGCCCGAACCGGGCAGGGGCACCAGGCTGGGGGTGTGCAGCAGGGCGCGGGTCGACCAGTACGCGCCGGCCGGCTCGCGCGGGGTGACGATGCCGGTGACCCGGACGGCGAGCGGGGCCCGGGCCACGGCCGGCACATGGATGACCGAACCCACCTTGATGTGCAGGCTCTTGGCCGTGGCGGCGGTGACGGCGGCCTCCACCACGGGGGTGGTCGCGTCCACGGTGCCGGAGGTGCGCGGCAGCCGGCCCTCGCGCGGCGTCGCGTGGTCGGCGAGGCCGTTCTGCGTGACCAGGGCGACCCGGGCGGGCACACCGCTCGGGCGGGGTATCCAGGGGTCGGGCACTTCCAGGTTCTTGCTCAGGGTCACGCCGTACGCCGACTGCGCGCGGTCGAGCGCAAGCGATCCGGGGACGGTGCCGAGCAGCTTCTCGTGCCGCTCTCGCAGCGCGGCGGGCAGCAGGGGCGCCGCCAACTCCTCGGGGGACGTGGCGCCGGCGGTCAGGGGAGCGGTGATCTGCACGGTGGTGCGTTCGGGGCGGGCCTGCTGGAAGGAGCGCAGCAGCCCCGCGTCCTCGTACCGGTCGACCGCGCGCGGGAAGGCGGCGGCCAGGCACGCGGTCAGCGCGACCAGCAGGGCGAGTGCCAGAGCGGCGAGCGGCGCGGCCCGCAACCGGGTGCGCACCCAAGGAGCGGCCACGGCCGACGCCTTGCCGCGCCCGGCCGCCTGCGCGGAAGCTGTACCGTGCTCGGCGTCGTGTTCGGAGTTCATCTCAGTCACCTCCTTGGTCCCGCAGCGAGGTCGCCGGGTCCGCGCGGCGCAGGGCCAGCGCGGCCGTGCCGAGCAGCGGCGTCGCGGCGACCGCGGCCAGCAGCAACGCCACGCGTCCTGGCGGCAGTTCGACCAGCAGGGCCGGCACCGGCCGGGTGGCCTCGGCGGTCAGCACGATCAGCGGCAGGACGGCCCGGGTCAGTACGGTGCCCAGGGCGACGCCCACCACCAGGGCCAGGGCCACCAGGACGCCCTGTTCGGCGGCGATCGTCCGGGCCAGTTGCCGGCGTGGGGCGCCCAGGGCGCGCAGCACCGCGAACTCGGCGCCCCGTTCCCGCAGCGACCCGGCCGCGCTCACCGCGAAGCCGACCGCGGCGAGCGCGGCAGCCACCACGGCCGCCGCCGCGAAAGCGGCCTCCGGTCCCGCGCCGAACGGATCGTCGCGCAGCTCGGCGGCGATCTCGTCGCGCACCACGACCTGCCCGGGGTCCACGTCCGGCAGCGCCCGCACCGCGGCGGCCACGGAGGCCGCGTCGCCGGGCGCGGTCCGCAGCCACCACTCGGCGGGCGTGACGCTCTCGCCGTACCGCTCCTGCAACGCCCGGTTCACGGACCGCAGATCGACCAGGAGGGCGCCCCCGTCGTGGTCGGCGGAGTCCGTCGGGCCGGCGGTGGTGGGCAGTGCCCGCACCGACCGTACGATCCGCACCGGCAGACTCCGGCCCGCGAACGTCACCTGCACGCGCTGCCCCTCGCGGGCGCCCGCCGACGTCAGGAAGCGGTCCGTCGCCAGCGCGGTGACCTCGGGCGCCGTGGGCTGCGCCACCCGAAGCTGGATCGTCACGGTGGCGATCGTCCAGCGGGTCCGGTCGGGGGTGTGGCCGGTGCCGTAGTCGACGGTCAGCGGGTCGGTGCCGGTCACGCGCGGGCGGGGCGGGCGGGTCGCGGCGTTGGTGGAGGCGGTGACTCCGGTGCTCACCGAGGCGGTCCAGTCGGCCGGCAGGGGCACCTGTCGCGTCCGCCCGTCGGTGCCGAGGGCGGTCAGCCCGGAGACGGTCAGGCGGTGCCGCTCGGCCTGTCCGGCGGGCTGGGCCATGTCGAGCTGGAGCCCGGTGAGCGTGCTCGGGCCGGGGGCCGTGTCGAGGTCGAGGGCCAGGGTGTGCGGGCGCCCGTCGGCGGGCAGCCGGCCGAACGGGAGCCGGTGGGGAACGCCGTACTGGTCCACGAGGGTGGCCGTCACGTCCATCGTGGTCAGCGGACCGGCGGAGCCGGCGACGGTCGCCCGCAGGCGCAGCCCGGTGATGTCCGCGGGTATGCGGGCCCCGGCCGGGGCGCCTTCGCGGGCCAGCCCGGACAGCAGCGGCCGGACCGGCTCGGCCGCCAGGTCGTCGCGCAGCAGCACCGTGTCGGCCGCGTGTGCCGTGTCCAGGGCGAGCACGGTCGCGGTCCGGTCCCCTGACATCGGCTGCTCGGTGCGTACGGCGGGGGCGGCCGCGCGTACGTGGGGGAGGTGCGCGTAGGTCTCGGTGCGGCCGAGCCCGCCGTCCCCGGCGCCCAGCACCCGCACCGGCACGCCGGCCCGGAAGTCGGCCTGGTCGTCCTGCGAGCGGTTCCAGGAGGCGCCCTGCCCGATCGCGAGCATGCCGAGCGCGATGGCGAGGACCAGCAGCAGCACCGGGCCCGCGCCGCGCATCGGGCGGCGGCTGAGCTGCCAGCCCGCCAGCGCCGCGGGCAGCCCCCGCCCGGCCGCCGCGCGGCGTTCCGCGAGCCGGGCCACCGGCGGCAGCAGCCGCAGCGTCAGCACCGTGCCGGCCAGCAGTGCCAGGGCGGGCGCCGCGACCAGCAGCGGGTCGATGCCGAGGCCGCCGGACGCGTCGGTGCCGACGGCACCGGAGGTGTGCCGGCTCAACTGCCAGTACGCCACCCCGGCCACCACCAGCAGACCGACGTCCGCACCGGCCCGCACCGGGCCCGGCAGGGCGCCGCGCCGGACGCCGGCCCGACCCCGGCCGGCGGGTTCGGCTCCGGTCCTGGCGCCGTCACCGCTGTCCGTCAGCGCGGGCACCGTCACCGCGAGCGCGCAGCCGAGCGCCACGCAGCAGGCCACCAGCCACACACCGGCCCGGCCGCCGGCCGGTGCGTCCAGGCGCAGTCCGATCCTGGCCAGCGCGCCCTGCCCGGCGAGGAGCCGGGTGAGCGGGCCCGCCAGCAGCGGCGCGCAGATCGCCGCGGGCACCGCGAGCAGCAGAGCCTCGGTGGCGGCGAGGCCCGCGAGCCGGGCGCGGGAGCCGCCGCGGGCCCGCAGCAGCCTGGTCTCGCCCGTGCGTTCGGCGCTCAGCAGCCGGGCCACGAGCAGCAGCGCGTAACCGGCGAGCAGCACCAGCTGGAGGGCGACGATCAGCAGGGTGGACCGGGAGACGAGCAGCGAGCGGTCGATACGGTCCAGGGTGTCCGGGAGCGCGGTGGTCGCGGCCGTCACCCCGCTCGGTCCGTGCGGTCCGCGCAGCGTCGCGCTGCCGGTCCGCGCCGCCTTGCGCAGCGCGTCGATCCGGCTTGTCGTCAGCGTGGTGAAGTCGGCCGTGGCCAGCCAGGCGGACGGACCGGCGCTCACCGCGGGGCCGTCGAGGACGGAGGGATCGGCGAGCAGTGGTCCGTACGTCGTGAAGGCGGACTTCTTGACGCCGCGGCCGAGCAGGTCGTCCAGCCGCCAGTAGGGCGCGGTGCCCGTGGCCGGCCGGTACAGCCCGGTGACGCGGACGTGCGCCGCCGGGCCGCCGAGCCGGTCGGTGAGGGTGAGCCGGGCGCCCGCGCGCAGGTCGAGGAGCCGGGCGGAGGACTGGGGCAGCGCGACCTCGGTCTCGCCGGAGGTCTGCCGCGGGAGCCGTCCGGAGACCAGGCGGACCTGGGTGCGGTCGAGCGCCGCGAGGTACGTCAGGTCCGGGTCGCCGGAGCGGTCGGCCGGCGGTTGCAGGGAGCGGGGCAGGGCGTACGGTCCCGAGCGCACCAGGGTCCGTACCGTGACCGGCAGCCCGGCGAAGGACTTCTCGGCCGCCTGCCGCACGGTCGCGTCGGCGGCCGCCCGCCGGTCCGCGGGCACGTCGGCCTTGACGATCAGCGCGGTGTCGGCAGCGGTGCGCGGGTCGTCGAGGGAATGGCGCAGGGCGGCGTCGCCGATCGCGCCGGAGTAGGCGGTGAGGGTCGCCAGCACGGCTGTGGTGAGCACCACGGTGAGCAGTGCGGCGGCGAGCAGCAGGCGGTGCGCCCGCGCACGCAGAACGACGAACCCCGTCACCCGGCCCCCGTGTAGTCCGTACTTCCGGAACAACTCCGGCGATGCTGTCAGAGGAGAGCGGACCGGGGTAAGCGTTTGTCAACGCGCCTTGACCGGATCGTGATCGAATCCCGCGTGCGTGAACCGCTCCGCGCAGAACAACTTGAGCGAATCGCTCCTGAGGGTCGCGCCCTGCGCGGGTCGGCTCGCGCGAATCACTCCGTGTGGAACCACCCGCGCCCCCTGCAGATCGGCTCCGTGCCCTGCGGAGCAGCTTGTTGGGGGTCAGTCCGGGGCGTTGATCATTGAGGCCGCTGCGTATGTCAGGTAGTTCCACAGCGTGTGTTCGTGTTCCTCGGACAGGGACAGGTCGTCGACGGCTGCCCGCATGTGCTTCAGCCAGGCGTCGTGTGCCGCCCGGTCCACGGTGAAGGGGGCGTGCCGCATGCGCAGTCGGGGATGGCCGCGGTTCTGGCTGTAGGTGTTCGGGCCGCCCCAGTACTGGATGAGGAAGAGGACCAGCCGCTCCTCGGCGGGGCCCAGGTCCTCCTCCGGGTACATCGGCCGCAGGAGCGGGTCCTCCGCGACCCCCTCGTAGAAACGGTGCACCAGCCGGCGGAAGGTCTCCTCACCGCCGACCTGCTCGTAGAAGGTCTGCTCCTGTAGCGTGCCGCGCCGAATCTCATTCACGCCCCCATGGTCTCAGACCCGGCGACGCAGGACTCAGGTCCTACGACCTCGCCTCCCGCAGCCCCGCGCCGCACAGTGGACGTATGGGCGCGCACGCACTCGGGTGGAGTGACCGGGATCTCGCCGAGCCGGCCGGTTCCGCGCTGGCGGACCTGGTGCGCGAGATCGACATGAGCGGGGCCTGGGCCGACGAACCGGTGTGGCGGGAGACGTTCGCGGCGGTGCCCCGGCATCTGTTCGTGCCGTACTACTACGTCGGCGTCCGCGGCGGCTACGAGCGCCGGTGGGGCGGCAGCCCGGACCCGCGGGACCGGGAGTGCTGGCTGCGCGGCGCCTACGAGGACGTCCCGCTCGCCACGCGCGTGCGCGACGGGCAGCTGATCTCCTCCAGCAGCCAGCCCTCACTGATGGCGACCATGCTCGTCGCCCTGCGGGTCGAGGACGGCCACCGGGTCCTGGAGATCGGCACGGGCTCCGGGTACAACGCGGCCCTGCTCGCCCACCGGCTCGGCGACGACGACCTGGTCACCTCCATCGACCTGGAGCCGGAGATCACCGAGTCGGCCCGGCGGCACCTGGACTCCGCCGGGCACCGCCCGCTCGTGGTCACCGGCGACGGCGCGCGCGGTGTTCCCGCCCGCGCCCCCTTCGACCGGATCATCGCGACCTGCACGCTGTCCGCCGTCCCGCGCGCCTGGCTCGCCCAGTGCCGTCCCGGCGGGCGGATCCTGGCGCCGTTCGCTGGCGGCCTGATCGCGTTGACCGTGCGCGACACGTGGCACGCCGAGGGCCACTTCCTGGCCACCCCCGCCTACTTCGTGCCGCTGCGCGGCGCGGGCGGGCCCGAGCCGCGGCCGGTGCCCCTGAGCGGGGTCCCGCACCTGGCCCGGGACGACGAGCTGTTCCGGTTCCTGCTGGCCCTCAGCCGCGGCAGCCTCGACCCGCAGGAGGCGTACGCGATGTGGCGGCGCGAGGGCCTGCCGGGCCGCGCGCGATACGGCATCACGGTCAGCGGCGATCGCGCCTGGGCCTGGCTGGACGACCCGGCGGGGCCCTACGCGTGGCCTCTGCCGGGCTGACCGCCGCTCCCGCCGGGCCGGTGGGAACGGCGGGACCGCTCGGACCGGTCCGTCAGCCCCGCCGGACGGTGATCGTCGTCCAGGCGCCCACATGCACCCGGTCGCCGTCCTGTAGCGGCACCGGCACGAAGGGCTGGATCGGGTCCTCGGAGCCGTTGACCGTGGTGCCGTTCGTCGAGTTCTGGTCGACGACCGCCCAACTGCCGTCCGGCTGCTGGACCAGGACCGCGTGCTGGTGCGAGACGCCCGGGTCCTCCGGCGGCACCGACAGGTCGATGTCGGGGGTGTCGCCGGTGGAGTGGCGGCGGCGGCCGATGGTGATCTGGTTGCCGGTGAGGGCGCGCTGCTGCTCGGGCGAGTACGCGGGCAGGTTCAGGCCGGCGGCCTCGGGGCCCGAGCGCTGCATCATCGCCAGGAAGTAGTCGCGGTCCGGGCCGATGGTCGCCAGCCAGGTCACCGGGCGCTGCGGCGCCTGCGGGAAACCGGGGCCGGGCGGGACCTGCGGGGCGCCGGGCTGCGGGTAGCCGTAGCCGCCCTGGCCGCCGACGCCCGGTCCGGGCGGGGCCGGGGGTCCGGGCGGGCCGGGTGACGACGGCGGGGAGATCACCCAGTCGTCCCCGCCGCCGAAGGAGGGTCCGCCGACCGGCGGCCGGCCGGTCTCCTGCGGGAAGGCGGGCGGCGCGGGCTGCTGGAAGGCCTGCGGGATGCCGGGGGCGGTGACGGCAGGCGGGGTCGGGCCAGGCGGCGGCGGAACCGGCCGCGCGGGGTCGGCGCCGAAGCCGGGCACACCGGGCGGTCCGGCGGGGCCGCCGAAGCCCGCGGGGCCGCCGGCACCCTGGCCGGGGGCGAAGCCCCCCGGAGCGCCCCCCGGGCCGCCGGGAGCGGGAATGCCGGGACCCGGGCCGCCGGGACCCGCGGGGCCCCGCTCGCCGCCGAACGGCGTCGGTCCGGACGGCTCGCTGCCGAACGGCGGGCCCGGCGGGATCGGTTCGGCCGGGCGGTTCATCTGGGACGGGCGCGAGCCCTGGTACTCGTACGCGTCGCCGCCGCCGTAGGACTGGCCGGGCGGCGGCTGGAAGCGGGGGGCAGGCGCGGCCGGGCGCGGGGCGGCCGGGGTGTACGAGGTGGCCGTATTGGTGAGGAAGTTCCACCGGCACTCCTCGCAGAACGGCGCACCGCCCTCGCGCGGCGTGCGGCACTGCGGGCACAGCTCGGGCTCCGCGCGGTCCGGCACGGCGGCCAGGTGCGGGCGGCCGGGAGCGCCCGGGGCGGGCGGCGGGAACCCGTAGCCGCCGGGCGGGGGCGGCGGAGGTGGCGGAGGCACGGCACCGGCCATGCGGTGACCGCAGACCTCGCACCAGTCGTCGGAACCCGACTGGTGTCCGTTCGGGCAGGTCGGCATGTCGGCGCGTCCCCCTCTCTGTCAGGGTCTTGCTGAGGTCCTGCTACGTCACTTCTTTACTTCTTTACACGAACGGTCTTTGTGGACCGTGTTTCGAGGGTCATCTCGTCGGCCTCCTCGACCCTCGCCTTCAGTCGCACAGTACCCGTCGCCGCATCGACCACGTCCACTACCTTCGCAAGCAGTTTCGCAGTATCCGCGTTCCCGGAGGCGCCGGCCAGCTGAACAGCCCTGCCCAGTTTGGCCGTTGCGCCATCCATATCGCCTGCTTTGCGGAGATCGAGACCCTGTTGGATGACTTGCGCCAGTTCGGCTTGACCGGTGTAGTGGGCGACCTGAGGGTTGATCGAGGTGGACGCGGCCATGTCGTCGGTCCATACGGCCCGTACCAGGCCCTGGGCGCCCAAGTTCTGTGCGCCGCCCTCGGGTTGCGGGATGACCAGGGAGACCCGCGCGGCGAGCATCTCCTGGCCGAGGGCGGCGGCCGGTACCTCGACGCAGAGGTGGTAGTCACGGGATTCGTCGCCCCAGGAACCGGTGGGGTAGTCCCCGGCACGCGGGCCCGCCTCGGTCCGACGACCGGTCAACTCCACGACGGTCGGAGCGACTTGCTTGACGAACC
Organism: Streptomyces shenzhenensis; assembly: GCF_003688995.1. Taxonomy (GTDB): domain Bacteria; phylum Actinomycetota; class Actinomycetes; order Streptomycetales; family Streptomycetaceae; genus Streptomyces; species Streptomyces shenzhenensis_A. The sequence goes on from NZ_PENI01000004.1 coordinate 208,903, forward strand.
GGATGGTCGTGCCGACCGGCGTCCACACTCTGAGGGCGACGTCCGCGACCTCCTTGCCCATCGCCGTCTCCATCATCTGCCGGAAGTCGGCGGCCAGGCCCGCCGGATCGGCGACGATGTCGGCGCTGCCGAGCAGGCCCGAGGCGATCGATGTGACTTCTTTCACTTCCCAGTCGGTGCCCACGCCCCGCGCGTCACAGGTGAAGCGCCCGGCACACGCGTCCAGCGCGGCCTTGAGGTCCTGCGGCGACTCGTGCTCGTTGCGGCCGTCGGTGAGCACGATGCCGTGCCGGATGGCGACGTCCACCGAGGACAGCAGGCGGTCGGCGAGCCGCAGCCAGGTGCCGATGGCCGTGCCGCCGCCCGCGCTCAGCCTGCGCAGCGCCTGCTTGGCCCGGTCACGGGTGGTGGCGTCGGCGACGGCGAGCCGGCCGTCGCCCGGGTAGACCTCCTTGGCGACGTGCGTGCCGCCGATCACCGCGAAGTGCACACCGTCCCGCAGGGTGTCGATCGCCGCCGCCGTGGCGTCGCGGGCGTTGCGCATCTTGGTCGGCGGGTAGTCCATCGAACCCGAGCAGTCGACCATCAGGGCCACCGCGGCGGACGGCCCCTGCCCGGGCGCGTACAGGTGGGGCGCCGCGACCGCGCTCCCGATGGTGCCGCCGCCGGTCGCGGTCACGGTGACGATCGCGTTGACCTCACGGCCGCCCTCGGGCAGGTACTCGTTCTGGTACACGTCCACCGAGAACTGCGGCACGTTCGACTTCGAGAAATTGGCCATGCCTGTTCTGATCCCCCTCTGAACCCACGCGTCAGGTGGGCGGCGACTCGACAGCGGACCGTCCCCACGGTCCGCCGGGGCCTCCCCGTCCCGCGGCCCCTCAGGCCGATCCTGCCCCCTGCGGCGGGGCCGGGAACGGCACGACGGCCACTGTTACGTTGTCGTGGCCCCCGCCGTCCAGTGCGTGGCCGACCAGCACTCGGGCGCTGTGCAGGGGGCGCACCGCGGCGTCCAGGGGCATGGCCTCGGCCATCTCCTCGGCCGTCTCCGCGTAGTTCCACAGGCCGTCCGTGCACACCACGACGACGCCCGGCCGGTCCGGTTTGAAGGACGCGGTGTGCGGCTCCAGTTCGTAGGCGTCCGCGCCGAGCCAGCCGGTGATCGCGTGGGCGCGCTCGTCGGCGTACGCCTCCGCCTCGGTCATCAGGCCGGCCGCGACCATCTGCGCGGCCCACGAGTCGTCCTCGGTGAGCCGGGCCGGCGGCGCGCCGCGGTCCACCGGCACCCAGTAGGCGCGGCTGTCACCGACCCAGCCGACGACCAGCAGCCCGGAGGTGACCACCGCGCCGACGATCGTGCAGGCCGGGGCGTTCTGGTGCGGGGCGTGCTCGTGGTCGCCGGCCGGCTCGCCCGCCAGCGCGTTGACGGCCTGCGCGGCCGCGACGATCGCCTCGTGCATCGCCTGCTGCGGATGCGTGCCCCGCGGCAGGGCGGAGAGCAGCACCTCGCCCGCGGCCTGCGAGGCGGCCAGTGACGCCTCGTCGGGGCGGGTCGCCGAGGACACGCCGTCGCAGACGACCGCGACCGCCGCCGGCGAGCCGTCGGGCAGCGCGGTGTGGCCGACGGCGAAGGCGTCCTCGTTGCGGTGGTGCCGCAGACCGCGGTCGCTGACCGCGGCGATCGGGCCCGACTCCCGCTCCATGTGGTCGCGTTCGCGCGGCTGGGCGTGCCCGCAGTTCTCGCAGTAGCCGTCGTCGTCGACCCGGCCCGCGCGGCAGGCCACGCACACCTGTGGGGTCTCCGCGGTCGGGGCGGACTCGGCGGCCACCCGTGGATCCGGCGCCTGCAGCCGGTACTCCTCGGGCTCCTGCGGCCGGTCGAACCGCACCCCCGGTGCCGCGGGATCGGCGGCGGGCGCCGGTGCGCGCAGCGGGGAGCCGCCCGAGTCGGTGCCGGGCAGATCCGTCGGCAGATGGACCGCCGCGGGCGTGCCGGAACTGTCCGGTTCGGGGGCGATGGGCCAGGCCACGCCGCCCGGGGCGGGCCGGTCCGAGGCGTTCATGGTGAGCGTCGGGTGGTCCTGCGGCGGGGCGGGCACCACCGAAAGGTCGTACCCGCAGGCACCGCAGTAACGGTCACCCGGCTCGAGCGGTTCCGCGCAGCTCGGGCACTTCGACAGCGCGGCCTGCTGGGGCATGTGCGACATCAACTACACCCACGTCCGAGGGCGGTAACGGTTGGCCCGTTCCACCAGGTCGATCCTCTCCTCGCCGCCGGGCGCGAGCCGGGCCAGCGTGCGGTACGAGCGCTCCAGGCCGAAGCGGAGGCCCCGTTCGTCCAGGTCGTTGCCGAGCAGCACCGGCCCGCCGGCGGCGGGTCCGGCGGAAGCCCGGCCCCCGGAGAGTATCCAGTCCAGGGCGCAGCCGAGTACTTCCGCGGACAACTGCTCCCGGCGCGCCGGATCGAGACCGTACGCGTCCAGGGCCTCCACCTGGGCCGCGGCGGCGCTCAGATCGGCCAGGAGAGGTACGTCCCCGGCGCCCGCCGTGCGCTGACGCAGCCGTGCCCGTACGGCCGCCACGCGCGCCGCCGTGTAGTGGATGGACGACTCCGGCACCGACTCCAGGGTCCGTACCGCGCCGCTGCGGTCCGCTGCCGCGAGTTGGACGCGGGCCAGGCCGAACGCGGCGCTCACATAGCTCGGGTCGGTCGACCACACCAGGCGGTAGTACTCGGCGGCGTTGTCCAGCTGGCCGAGCACCTCCGCGCACAGGCCGAGCGCCAGCTTCGGCGCCGCCTCGCCCGGGAAGGCGTCGTAGACCGCGTCGAAGGCCAGTGCGGCGCCCTCGAAGTCGCCGGTGACCAGCGCGGTCACGCCGTGGTGCCAGACCACCCGCCAGTCGTCGGGCCGTTCGTCGGTCAGCTCGGCCAGCACGGTCAGCGCCGTCTCGAAGTCGCCGTTCTCCAGCCGGGCGCGGACCTGGCGCAGCCGGGTCTCCACGGTCTGCTGCGGCGCCGCGGCCAGCGCGGTGATCAGCTCGCCCGGCGCGGAGGCCAGCAGGCCCGCCAGGAAGCCGGCGTTGGGGTCGGCCGGGTCGACGTGCGGCACGGGCAGGGCGAGGGCGGCGGCGGGGGTGGCGATGGGACGGACGATGCCCTGGGGGGCGCTGGTGACGCCTGTGGCACCCCACGCGTCGCCGAGGGCCTCCGGGGCGGTACCGAGGGCCGCCGAGGCCGTGGCGAGGGACGTCGGGGTCCCGGTGGCGGACGGGAGAGGCGCCGTGCGGGCGCCGCCGGACGGCGTGCCGGACGCGGACCTGCGGCCCCACCGCCCGGCCGGCACCGCCCGCGCCCCCAGCCGCGACACGTCCTCGGCCAGCCGCGGGAACAACTCCGTGTCGGTGACCTTCGGTTCGGGGCCGAACAGCGTCGACAGCGCGGGCCGCGCCCGGCCCGTCTGGAGGGACACCACCTCGCGCAGCACGCCCGTCAGCTGCTCGGCCATCTCCTGCGCGGAGCCGAACCGGCGGGCCGGGTCCGGGTCGGTGGCCCGCACCAGCAGCCGGTAGAAGGACTCGTACTGCCGGAAGACGTCGATGTGGTCGGGGTCCGGCAGGGAGTCCCTGAAGACGTTCGTGTAGCCCTGGAAGTCGAAGGTCAGAACGGCCAGCGTACGGCCGACCGTGTACAGGTCGGAGGCGACCGAGGGGCCCACCTCCCCGACCTCCGGCGCCTGGTAGCCGACCGTGCCGTAGATGGCCGACTCCTCGTCGTCCATCCGGCGTACCGCGCCCATGTCTATCAGCTTGAGCTGGTCCTCGGTCTGGATCGCGTTGTCGACCTTGAAGTCGCAGTACAGCAGGTTGCGGCTGTGCAGATGGCCGAGCGCCTCCAGGGCCTCGATGCCGTAGGCGCACGCCTGCTCCACCGGCAGCGGATCGCGTCTGCCCTCCGGGGTGCGGCGGGCGTTGGCGATCTCCTTGAGCGACTTGCCGCCGACGTACTCCATGACGATGTAGCCGTCGAGGGAGCCGGTGCGCTGGTCGAGGTGCTCCACGAAGTTGTAGATCCGCACGATGTTGGCGTGCTCGATCTCCGCGAGGAAGCGCCGCTCGGAGATCGCCGCCTCCATCGCGTCCTGGTCGCCCGTGTCGAGCAGGCCCTTGAGCACCACCCAGCGGTCGGAGACCGCGCGGTCCACCGCCAGGTAGATCCAGCCCAGACCGCCGTGCGCCAGACAGCCCACGACCTCGTACTGGCCGTGCACGACGTCGCCCGTGCGCAGCTTGGGCACGAACGAGTACGGGTGCCCGCACTTGGTGCAGAAGCCCTCCGTGCGGCCCTGCCGGTCGCCGCGGGCCCGCCCCACCGGCGCCCCGCAGTCCGAGCGGGAGCAGAACCGCTTGCGCTCGGGCACCTCGGGATCGTTCAGCACCATCGCCCGCGGATCGGGCCGCGGCACCTGAGGCACCGTCACCAGACCCGCGCCCAGCCGGCTGCGCCCGGACGAACCGGCGGCCGAACCGGAGCTGCGCACCGACACCGAACGGCTGGTCGAGTTGCCCGACAGGGAGCGCGACAGCCGCCCCGACACCGAGCGCCGCGACTTCGACGACTGCGACGACGTTTGCGAACTGCGGCTGCCGGAGCGGGAACCGGCACTGCCCGCGGAGCCCGAGCCGCGGCCCCCGCCGGTGATCCCGGTGGGCGGCGAGCCGACCGACCCGGTCGCCGACACGACCGGCGCCAGGCCACAGGTGTCGCAGTACAGCTCACCGCCGCCGACGTCCTCGTAGCTGCCCTCGCAGGACGGCCGCTGGCACGTCTGTCCCGGCTGACTCATGGCTGGCCACCCCTCCGGTCCTGCGGACCGCCCTGCTCCGGCACCCGTACCGCCGCGAGCTGTTCGGCGGCGGCCCGCTGGTAGCGCAGCACCGCCTCCTCGGCGACCCGCAGATCGCACGGCGCGCTCCACAGCATGCGCCGTGCCGCGTCGTACCGCTCGACGAGCAGCGGGTCCTCGGCCAGCCCGTGCCGGGCGACCTTCGCCTTGTACGCGTCGAGCCGGCCGCGCAGCTCCGCGCGGACCGCGAGCGGCGCGGTGACCGCGGTGAGCGAGTCGCGGGCGCGCAGCAGTTCGTCCTCCGCCTTCTGCTCCAGGGACTCCAGGAGCGGGGACAGCCGGTGCCACTGGGCCTGCCTGCGGTACTCGGCGGCCGCAACCAGCTGCTCCTGGAGCACGGTCGGCGGCCCGCTGACCACCGGCACCTCCGACGCCGCGATCTTCGCGAGGACCTCGCCGCGCGCGGTGCGCGCCTCGGCGAGCGTGCGGTCGGCGCGGGACAGCACGTCCCGCAGCTTGATCAGCCGGGCCTCGGCGTCCTGGCGCACCGTCAGCACGGCGTCGATCTCGCGCCGCACGTCCTCCAGGGCGCGCGCCTCCCGGTCGTACACCGTGGTGTCCGGCCGGCCGCCGCCCGGCGCCGAACTGCCCGGCGCCGGAACCCAGAAGGCGAGCGGGTCGGAGACGACGTCCTCGCGCAGCCGGGTCAGCGTGCGGGTGATGCGCTCCAGGTCGTCGCCCGCCGGATGCTCGCCCGGACGCACACCGACCGAGTGCGCCAGCTTGCGGGTGCGCTGGAGCTCCGCGGCCAGCAGGTCGATGCGGGCGGGCAGCGCCGACCAGACCGCGTCGGCGGCGACGACCATGTCCAGCGAGGACGCGTACAGCTCGTTCATCCGGTCCACGAGGCCGGCCAGGCTGAAGCTCTGGCTGAGCCGGCCGGGGCCGGTCAGGGCCGGCGCGTTAGCGGTCGCCGTGGCGCTGCCCGCGACCGTGACGGACTCGCCGCGCAGCAGTTCGGTCAGCTCCACCAGGTCCTCGCGGCTGGACCAGCGCCGTCGGGCGCGGATCTCCCGTGCGGTGCGCAACGCGTCCGTGTACGCGTCGAAGTAGGCCCACAGCAGCGTGATCGACGCCTCCGCGGCCGACCAGCGCTCCTTGGTCGTGCCGGTCAGCTCGGCCCCTTCGAGGAGTCTGCGGCCCGCGTGGTCCTGGAGGGCGAGGAGCGAGGTCTCGATCGCCTCGTGCTCCGCGCCGAGCCGCGCCAGCGCACGGTCCACCTCGTCCCGGTCCAGCACCGGCCCGGCGGGGTCCGCGTCGCCCATCGATCACCTCTCGCTGCTGTGTGGTCCTGGTCTCTGTTCGGGGGGTGTTCGGTCGAAGGTCTGCCCAAAGATCGGTGGGCCGATGCCCGTTCAGCTGGTGCGCAGGTATTCCGGCGCCGGCGGTCTCGAAGGCGCCGCGTCCTTCCCCAGTGTCGCCGACAGCCACTCGTCGTACGACCGCTGCCAGCCGTCCGCGCGGTAGTCCACCAGGACCCGGTTGACCCGGCGTACCAGATCGTCGGCGTCCTTCTTCATCGCCACGCCGTAGTACTCGGTGGTGAACGCGGCGCCCTTCAGTTCGACCGTGGGGTCCTGCGCGGCCTGACTCGCGGCGAGCGCGCCGTCGGTGACCACCGCGTCCACCGCGCCGAGTTGGAGCTGCACCAGGCAGTCGAGCTGGTTGGGCACGGTGACGGAGATGTCCGTGCTGGACGGCAGCCGGCCGTTCTGCTTGTCCTCCGACAGCTTGGTGTACGCCGTCGAACCGGTCGCCGTGCAGATCCGCCGGTCCGCCAGCGAGTCGTCGTACCCCGTGATCGACGACGACTTGGGCGCCAGCACCTGCTGGCCGGTCTTGAAGTACGGGGCGGAGAAGGCGACGTCGGACAGCCGGTCGCAGGCGATGGTCATGGTGCGGACGACCATGTCGACCCGGCCGTCCTCGATGGCGGGGATGCGCTGGTTGGTCGGGATGGCCCTGAACTGGACCGCGTCCCGGTCGCCGAGGATGTCCGCGGCGATCCGGTGCGCCAGGTCGATGTCGAAGCCCTCCAGTTCCGCGCCCTGGGTGTTCGGGTTGCGGTAGCCCCAGCGGTAGCTGTTCTGGTCGACGCCGACGATCAGCTTCCGCTTGGCACCCTGGCGGGCCTTGATGGCGTCGATGGTGGGGCCGTCCGCGCCCGACGGGGCCAGCGTCTGCTTCTCCGGGTCCGCGCAGGCGTCGGCCCGCGCCTGACTGCCGGCGGCGACGCGCCCGGCGCCGGCCGGCGGCCCGTCGTCCGGGTCGCCGGCCGACTGGGTCAGCGGCAGCAGCAGCACGGACGCCAGCGCCAGGGCGCAGCCGGCCGCCATCGCGCCGACTCCGCCCCAGCCCCGCAGCGAGGCCCGGCGACCGCGCTCTTCGCGTGCGTTCATCGTCACGCCCCTCTCACCGGTACTCCGAAAGCCGGCGCCCGATGCCGAGCATCGCGCCCGCCGCGCCCAGGACGGCGAGGACCGCGGCGCCGACGGGCAGGAAGCTCATCGCGCGCCGGCCGTCGCGCGCCGACTGCTCGAACTGGTCCCGCTCGTGCGCCAGCGCCGTCTTCAGGCCGGCGTCCACGCTGTCGAAGCACTCGCCGGTCGCGCCCTCGGCGCCGATCACCTTGTCCAGCGCCTGCTGGTAGTTGCCGCTCTCGTCCTCGGTACGGGCCGAGGCGTGGCGCTGCTTCCACACCGCCATGTCGTCCTCGGCCGCGGCCACCGGCCTGCCGCCGGCCCTGTCGTCGGCGAGCCGCTTCGCCTCGGCCAGGCTCCTGCCGAGGTCGGCGATGTTCCGGTCGAAGTCGTAGTAGTACGCGTCGTAGGTCTGCCCGCCGACCTTGACGGTGTCGGCGCCGCGGGCCACCAGGCTCAGGTTCTCGTTGCCACGGGCCTTCAGGGAGGCGATGCGGGCGTCGTGCAGCGCGTTCAGCGAGCGGACGCCGTGGTCGTAGGAGCCGTTGAGACCGGCCCGGGCGACGGAGTGGCCGACGACCAGCCAGAGCAGGACGATCGCGGCGGCGCCGGTGGCGGCCACCAGACCGTGGTTGAGGACGCGGTTCGTGCGCCGGTACGTGCGCTGCTGGGCCCAGGCCAGTGCGCCCAGGGCGATGACACCGAGGGCCATCGCCGCCCACGGGTAGGGCGTCGCGTCCCGGTAGTCGGCCTTCAGCCGCTCGTTCTCCGACGTGTACAGCTCCTCGGCCGCGGGCAGCATCCGGTCCTGCATCCTGCTGTTGGCGAGCCGCAGATAGGCGCCGCCCACCGGGTAGCCCTGCCGGTTGTAGGTGCGCGCCCGCTCGACCAGGCCCTTGTACTCCGGCAGCAGCCGGTTGAGCTTGGCTATGGCCACCGCGGAGGGGGAATCCGGCTCCGAGTTGGCGGCGGCCGTGACCAGTTTCTCGGCCGCGGTGCGGATGTCGTTCTCGTACCGGCTGCCGGCGGTGGCGTTCTCCTGGCCGCCCGCCAGGAAGCCGCTGGACGCGGCCGTGTTGGCGTCGGCGAGCGAGCGGTAGATGTCGGCCGCGTCCGAGCTGAGCGGCTGGCTGCGGTTCAGCACGTCGTCCGCGGCGGACGCGCGGTCGTCGGTCTGCCAGGCGGTGACCGCGCCGAACGCGAGGACCAGCAGGGCGAGTACGGCACCGATGATGCGCAGCCGGCCCGGCTCGGTGGTCGCGGCGGCGCGCAGCCGGTCCAGGCCCTCGGCGAAGGCGGTGCGCCGCGGCGGTACGGCGGGCATGGCGGGCGGGCCCGGGGCCGGGCCCGCGCCCGGTGGCGCCGCGCTGCTCTTCGGCGGATGTGTCACCTCGACCTCCCCCATGGTCATCCGTCGCCGCCAAGTATCGCCGCAGGGACCGACATCCGCACCGGCCTTCACTGGATCTTGATCGGATCACAGCGGTTGCCTCCGGCGGTGCTGCCGCGTTCTTCACCGCCCCTTGCCCATGAATACGCGGGGCGAATCTGTTCGGTTCCCCCCTGGGGGTCAGGGTTCCCAGTGGGCTCTTGTGTGCTTCTGGGCTTCGGGGGGTGCGGCCAAGCGGTCCAGGCCCAGGAGCGCCGCGCCCAGTACCGGAGGTGCCGTCACCACCCGGGCCCCCGCCTTCGGCGCGCGCGCCGCCAGCAGGTCCCGTACGCCGTCGTCGAGTTGGGCGTGCCCGGCCGTGAGGACACCGCCGCCGAGCAGCACCGGGACCTCCTCGTCCAGCAGGCCGAGCCGGGTCAGCGCCACCGCCGCCATGGTCACCACCTCCTCGGCCAGCCGGTCCACGACCGACCGGGCGACGGCGTCCCCCTCCGCCGCCGTCGCGAACAGCACCGGCGTCAGCTCGTGCCGCCGCCCGTGCGCGATGTGCTCCAGGTGCAGCGCCTCGATGAGGGCGTACATGGAGTCCAGGCCGAAGTGGGCGGGCAGGGTCCGGGCCAGCCGGGTCGGCGCACCGCGCCCGTCCTCGGCGCGTGCCGCATGCCACAGGGCCTCCTCGGCGAGGGCCCAGCCGCCGCCCCAGTCACCGGATATGCGGCCGATCGCCGGGAAGCGGGCGGTGCGGCCGTCGGGGCGCATGCCGACGCAGTTGATGCCCGCGCCGCAGACCACCGCGACGCCCCGGGGCTCGGCCACGCCCGCCCGCAGGATCGCGAAGGTGTCGTTGCGCACCTCCACCGTGCCGCCCCACGCGCGCGCGTGCAGCGCGGCGGCCAACTGCTCCTCCTCCACGGGCAGATCGGCGTTCGCCAGACACGCGGAGACATGCGTGACGGAGCTGACGCCGGCCGCGGCGTAGGCCCGCCCGACCGCGTCGGCCACCGCGTCGACGGCCGTGGTCACGCCCACCGCGGGCGGCCGGAAGCCACCGCCGCGTGCGGTGGCGAGGACGGTCCCGTCCGCCGCCACCACCGCGACGTCGGTCTTGCTGTTGCCCGCGTCGATGGCGAGGACGCTTGCGGTCAGGCCCACGCGAGGTGCTCCCGGTTGTGCGCGATCAGCCGGTCGGTGAGTTCTTCGGCGTACTCGTACTGGCCGATCAGGGGGTGCGCAAGCAGCGCTTGGCACACCCGGTCCCGGCCGCCGTGCAGCGCCGCCCGCAGGGCCAGGTCCTCGTACGCCGTCACGTTCGCCACCAGCCCCGCGTACAGCGGGCCCAGGGCCGGCACCGGCAGCGGCACCGGGCCCTTCGGGCCGACCGCCGCCTGCACCTCGATCACCGCGTCGTCCGGCAGGAAGGGCAGCGTGCCCCGGTTGGCGGTGTTCACCACCTGGTACGGGCTGCCCGCGCCGCCCAGCAGCGCCGCCGCCAGGTCCACCGCGGCCTCCGAGTAGTAGGCGCCGCCGCGCTGTGCGAGCAGCGCCGGCTTCTCGTCCAGGGCCGGGTCGCCGTACATCTCCAGGAGCTGCCGTTCCATCTCGGCGACCTCGGCCGCCCGGGAGGGCTTGGTGCGCAGCTCCCGTACCACCGCGTCGTGCGCGTAATAGTAGCGCAGGTAGTACGACGGGACCACGCCGAGGCGGTCGAGCAGCGGCCGCGGCAGGCGCAGTTCGCCGGCGATGGTGTCGCCGTGCCGCGCGAGCAGCTGTGGCAGTACGTCCTCGCCCTCGGGGCCGCCGAGCCGCACGCCCGTCTCCCAGGTGAGGTGGTTGAGGCCCACGTGGTCGAGGTGGATGTCCTGCGGGGCGGTGCCGAGCAGGGCCGCGAACTTCCGCTGGAAGCCGATCGCCACGTTGCACAGCCCGACCGCCCGGTGCCCGGCCTGGAGCAGTGCGCGGGTGACGATGCCGACCGGGTTGGTGAAGTCGATGATCCAGGCGTTCGGGTTGGCGCGGCGGACGCGTTCGGCGATGTCCAGGACCACCGGCACCGTGCGCAGCGCCTTGGCGAGGCCGCCGGCACCGGTCGTCTCCTGGCCGACGCAGCCGCACTCCAGCGGCCAGGTCTCGTCCTGCTGCCGGGCGGCCTGGCCGCCGACCCGGAGCTGGAGCAGGACCGCGTCGGCGCCCTCGACCCCGGCGTCCAGGTCGGCGGTGGTGACGATCCGGCCGGGGTGCCCCTGTCTGGCGAAGATGCGCCGGGCCAGCCCGCCGACCAGTTCCAGGCGCTCGGCCGCCGGGTCCACCAGGACCAGCTCGGCGACGGGCAGGGTGTCCCTCAACCGTGCGAATCCGTCGATCAGTTCGGGCGTGTAGGTCGAGCCTCCGCCGACCACAGTGAGTTTCATGCGATCAACCCTTCACTCCGGTGAGCGTGACGCCCTCGACGAACGCCTTCTGGGCGAAGAAAAACACGAGGATCACGGGGGCCATGACCAGGACGGTCGCGGCCATGGTGAGGTTCCAGTCGGTGTGGTGGGCGCCCTTGAAGGACTCCAGGCCGTAGCTCAGGGTCCAGGCGCCCGGGTTCTCGGACGCGTAGATCTGCGGGCCGAAGTAGTCGTTCCAGGCGTAGAAGAACTGGAACAGGGCGACCGCCGCGATGCCGGGCCTGGCCATCGGGAGTACGACCCGCAGCAGCGTCCGCAGTTCGCCGCAGCCGTCCACCTTCGCCGCGTCCAGGTACTCGTTGGGAATGGTCATCAGGAACTGGCGCAGCAGGAAGATGGAGAACGCGTCGCCGAACGCCATCGGGATGATCAGCGGCCAGAGCGTGCCGGACAGATCGAGCTGCTTCGCCCAGAACAGATACATCGGGATGATGATGACCTGCGGGGGCAGCATCATCATCGAGATCACCAGCATCAGCGACAGATTCCGGCCCCGGAAGCGGAACTTGGCGAGCGCGTACGCCACCGGGAGCGAGGACACGACGGTCAGGACCGTGCCCAGGCCGGCGTAGAGCAGTGTGTTCTTCCACCAGGTCAGGAAGCCGGGCGTGGCGAACACCTGCTGGTAGTTGCCCCACTCCCAGGTGTGCGGGATCAGGTCCCGGCTCAGCGCCTGGCTGTCGCTCATCAGGGACGTCAGCAGGACGAACACGAAGGGCAGGGTGAAGAACAGCGCGGCGGCGACTCCGAGGCAGTGGACGCCGATCCACTCCAGGAGCGCCCGGCGGCGGGCGGTGCGTTGGGCCGGGGAGACGGGCACGGACGTCTTCGGCGGTGGGGGCAGAACCTGGGTCATGGTCAGTCACCTGCCTGGACGAGACCGCCCCGGCGCCGCATCAGGAACGCGGTGAACGCCATCGACAGGGCCAAGAGGACGAGGGCGACGACACACGCGGAGCCGTAGTCGAAGCGCTGGAAGCCAAGGTTGTAGACGAGCTGGGGGAGGGTGAGCGTGGACTGCTCCGGGTAGCCGGGCTCGAACTGGGTGCCCGCGCCCTGGATCACGCCCGAGGCGACCTTCCCGGCGATCAGCGGCTGCGTGTAGTACTGCATCGTCTGGATCACGCCGGTGACCACGGCGAACATCACGATCGGGGAGATGTTCGGCAGGGTGACGAACCGGAACCGCTGCCACGCCGACGCCCCGTCCAGCTCCGCCGCCTCGTACTGCTCCGTCGGCACGTCGAGCAGCGCGGCCATGAAGATGACCATCAGGTCGCCGACTCCCCACAGGGCCAGCAGGGTCAGCGCCGGCTTGGACCAGGTGGGGTCGTTGAACCAGCCCGGGGCCGGGATGCCGGCCTGCTCCAGCAGCGAGTCGACCGGTCCCGTACCGGGGTTGAGCAGAAAGGCGAAGGCCATCGTCGCGGCCACCGGCGGGGCGAGGTAGGGCAGATAGAACAGGGTGCGGAAGACGCCCGTGCCCGTCCTGATCCGGGTGATGAGCATGCCGACGCCGAGTCCGAAGACGACCCGGAGGGTGACCATCACGAGGACCAGCCACAGGGTGTTGCGCAGGGCGGGCCAGAAGAGCGGGTAGTGCTCGACGACATAGGTCCAGTTCTTCGTGCCGCTCCACGTCGGCCGCCGGAAGCCGTCGTAGTGCATGAACGAGAAGTAGACCGTCGAGATCAGCGGGTACGCGAAGAAGACCGCGAAGCCGATCAGCCAGGGCGACATGAAGGCGACCGTGCGCAGCGCCGCACGGCGGCGCTTCGACGCGAGGGTGACGGTGCTCATTTCCGCGGGACCCGGTCTACTTCGCCTGCGCGATGTCGGTGTCGATCTGCGCGGCCGTCTTCTTCAGGCCCGCCGTCAGATCGGTGGCCCTGCCGCTCTCGTACGCGTATCCGAACTGCTGGATCGTCACGAGGTACACGCCGCCGTTGACGGAGGCGGGCGTCGTGGTGGAGTGCGGGTTCGCCGCGATGTCCAGGAAGGTCTTGAACCGCGGGTCGTACTTCAGTTTCGGCGACTTGATGGCGGCCAGCGTGGAGGGCACGTTGTGGATGGCGTTGGAGAAGTCCACCACCGCGTCCGTGTCGGTGGTCAGGTACTTCACCAGCTCCCAGGCCGCGTTCTGCTTCGTGCTGGTGGCGGCGATGCCCGCGATGGTGCCGGTGATGTAGCCCTTGCCGTACTGGTCCGCCCGGTCGTCGGGGACCGGCAGCGGCGCGACGCCGATCTCGAAGTCCGGGCCCGCCTCCTCGGCCATGCCGAGCCGCCACTCGCCGTCGAGCTGCATGGCCACCTGGCCGGTGTGGAAGGGGTGCTCGGGGCCCCACTCGTCGCCGAGCGTGGCGCGGAACTTCTCCAGCTTCTGGAATCCGCCGAGTTCGTCGACGAGCCGCTTCTGCAGCCTGAACCCGGCCTCGAAGGCGGGGTCCGCGGCGAGGTTCGACTTTCCGTCGGAGTCGAAGTACGTCGGTGAGAACTGTGCGAAGTAGTGCTCGGTGGTGGATTCCCAGCCGTGGTAGTTCGGCATGAACCCGAGCTGCCGGTAGCCGTCGCCCTGGGGGATCGTCAGTTTCCTGGCGTCCGCCTCGAACTCGGTCCAGGTCTTCGGCGGGCTGGTGATGCCGGCCTTCTTGAACGCGGTCTTGTTGTAGTAGAGCCCGTACGCATCGCCCAGTAGCGGCACCGAGCAGCGGTTGCCGTCGAACTGCGTGTACTCGTTCATCGCCTTCGGGAACGTCGTCTCCGGGTCGATGCCCGACTTCTCGAAGAACGGGTTCAGATCGACCAGCGCGCCGGACGAGCAGAACTTGCCCACATTGTTGGTGGTGAAGGAGGAGATCACATCGGGCGCCTTGGCGCCGCCGGTGCGCAGCGCCTGATTGATCTTGTCGTCGGTCATGTTGCCGACGACGTCGACGTGGAGCGTGGGGTGCGCCTTCTCGAAGCCCGCGATCAGCGACTTGACCGCGGCCACCTCGCTCGGCGCGCTCCAGGCGTGCCAGAAGGTGAGGGTGGTCTCCTTCGAGGGGTCGTCAGCGGCGCCCGAACCGGACTGGCCGGTACAGGCCGTGGTGAGCAGCGTCAGCGAGGCGGTGAGGGCGAAAGCCGTGTTTCTGACCATTTCGGGTATGGCTCGGGGCATGACGGGGTCTCCCTGGGGCGGGGGTGTGGTGCCGGAAGGGCGGTGCGGGGCTCAGCGCGAGGTGTCGAAGACCTCGTCACGGGTGGTGGCGAGCGCGCTCTCCAACGCGCCGCGCAGCACGGGGTGTTCCTGGACGTCGCCGACGACGAGGTGCGGGCGGGGCGCGGCCAGCTCCTCCAGTTCGGCCTGTACGAGGGCGCGCAGCACCTCGCCGCCCGAGGCGAGCGCGGTGCCGCTGAGGACGACGAGTTCGGGGTCGAGGACGGCGACGAGCGAGGCGAGTCCGGTGGCGAGCCGGGTGGCGTACGTCCGCAGCAGCTCCCGGTAGGGTCCGCCGGCGTGGTCGGCGGCACGGGCCACGAGCCGGGCGGCGACCTCCGCGTACGGCCCGCTCGGTACGTCCGTGATGCCCAGCTCCCGGGCCAGGCGGGGCAGCGCCTGGGATCCGGCGAGTTCCTGGTAGCCACCGCTGTTGGCCTTGGTGACCTGGCGCACCAGCGGTGTGCCCGGTACCGGCAGGAAGCCGACCTCGCCGGCGCCGCCGGTCCAGCCGCGGTGCAGCCGGCCGCCGAGGACCAGGGCGGCGCCCAGTCCCTCCTGGTTCCACAGCAGCACGAAGTCGCCGTGCCCGCGGGCCGCGCCGAGCCGCTGCTCGGCGATGGCGACGAGGTTGACGTCGTTCTCGTACTCCACCGGCATGGGCAGCGCCGCGGCGAGTTCGTCGAGCAGCGCCGGGGCGTGCCAGCCGGGCAGGTGGGAGGCGTAGCGCAGCCGGCCGGTGCCCGGGTCGAAGGCGCCCGGCGTGCCGATGACGAGGCGGCGCAGATCGTCGCGGGCCAGCCCGGCGGCGTGCGCGGCGCCGTCCAGCGCGTCGGTCACCTGGCGGACGACGGGCTGCGCCGGGCGTCTGCCGGGGGTGGGCAGCTCGTACTCGCCGACGGTGCGTCCGGTGAGATCGGCGACGGCGGCGCGGATCCGGCCCGGGGTGACATCGAGTCCGGCGGCGTGCGCGGCGGTCGGGTTGACCGCGTACAGCTGGGCGTTGGGGCCCGGGCGGCCCTCGCTGGTGCCGGTGGCCCGCACCAGCCCTGCCGCCTCCAGCCGGGCCAGCAGCTGGGAGGCGGTCGGCTTGGACAGGCCGGTGAGCTTGCCGATCCGGGTGCGGGACAGCGGGCCGTGCTCCAGCAGCAGGTCCAGAGCGGCGCGATCGTTCATGGCGCGCAGGACGCGCGGGGTGCCCGGCGTGCCGGCGGATCCTGCCATCGTGAGTCGACACCTGCCCTTCCAGCTGCCCAGCCTTCCAGTGGCCCGGGCGGCATGTCCACCCATGATCACTGTTAGGAAAGTTTCCTGTCGGCGACAGAAAGTTAGGCGCCCGCGAAACCAGCCGTCAAGAGAGAGCGGTCAGTCCGTGCGGAACGGGGTGGTGTCCAGGGCGGGGTAGGGGGCCGGGAGGGGAAGGGGGGCGCCCAGGTCGACCTTGTCTTCCTCGCTGTAGTACGCCTTGGCCGCGTCCTCGCCCGGGAGAACCGGGCCGGTGTGGCAGTGAGCCGTGGCGGTATCCCGGTTGATCAGAACGTAGACCGGAACGGCCGCGGCGGCGTAGGCGCGGAGCTTGGGGCTGGTGTCCGCCCAGTGGTTGCTCGACGTCACCTCGCCGACCAGAGCGAGCATGTCCATGGGGTACCAGCCCTTGTGGGCCTTCCGGTACGACTCGTCGAGTTCGGACGCCTTGCGCCGCCGCACGTAGAAGTCCGGGATGAGGAGGGCCATCGTGCTGCCGTCCTTGTGCGCGGCGCGATAACCGTTGCCCATGCCCACGAGGTCGAATCCGGCTGCGCGCAGTTGGTAGCACAGCTCGAAGGCGCCGTGGTTGTGGTTGTCGTTCGGCTGCGGCGGCACGATGACCGTCCCCTCGACGTACTCCGGTCGAATCGGCACCCGTGATGCCTTTTCGATCGCGCTCAACAGGTCGATGGGGTCCACCTGCGTCATGACCGGCTCCATGATCGGTTCGGCGCTCATCGCTGGTTCTCCTTGTCCCGCTGATGGCAGGCTAAGCCCGCGCTGGGTGCCCCGGCAGAACAATGACGCGCCGAACGGCCTGCGGTGCGGGAACGGCGGCTGCCCTCACTCGAACGAGTGTGCTGAACCGATCCGCCTCCGGCCGCCCTACTTCGTCGGCGGGCGCTGGGGGGCTATGGCGGTTGCCGCCTCGGACTGGGGGGACGCGGTGTTGCCGAACGCCGAGGGGGCCGCCATGGCGGCCGTCGGGTCGGGGGGCGTGGACTCCGGCGCCGTGGGCTCCCCGCCCACGATCCGGATGTCCGCCGCGTCGAAGGCCCGCTTGATGCGCCAGCGCAGTTCACGCTCGACCGACAGCGACTTGCCCGGCATCGTCTTGGCGGAGACCCGGATCGTCATCGAGTCGACCAGCACGCTGTCCAGGCCGAGTACCTCGATCGGGCCCCAGAGCAGCTCGTTCCAGGGCTCCTCCTTGCCCATCCGCTCGGCGATCTCGTCGAGCGTGGCCTTCACCCGGTCCAGGTCCTCGGTGGGCCGCACCGTCACGTCCACCCCGGCCGTCGCCCAGCCCTGCGACAGGTTGCCGATGCGCTTGACCTCGCCGTTGCGGACGTACCAGATCTCGCCGTCGGCGCCGCGCAGCTTGGTCACCCGAAGGCCGACCTCGATCACCTCGCCGGTGGCGACACCCGCGTCGATCTGGTCGCCGACGCCGTACTGGTCCTCCAGGATCATGAAGACACCGGAGAGGAAGTCCGTCACCAGGTTGCGGGCGCCGAAACCGATCGCCACACCCGCGACACCGGCCGAGGCGAGCAGCGGGGCCAGATTGATCTGGAACGTGGACAGGACCATCAGCGCCGCGGTGCCGAGGATCAGGAACGACGCCACCGACCTGAGCACCGAACCGATCGCCTGCGAGCGCTGGCGGCGACGCTCGACGTTGACCAGCAGCCCGCTCAGCGCCGTCCCGTCGACCGCCTGGACCGTGCGGTTCATACGGTCTATCAGCTTGGTGATCGCCCGGCGCACCACCACCCGCAGTACCGCCGCCACCACCAGGATCAGCAGGACCCTGAGCCCGATGGCGAGCCACGTCGACCAGTTCTGCTCGACCCAGCTGGCGGCGTTGGTCGCGCTCTCCTGGGCGTCCTGGAACGTGGGCACCGTCGGGGCCGTCGACTCCGAGGGAGACGGCGACGGCGACGAGGCGGCGGCCGTCAGGGCGGCGGACAAGGACACGGCGGGTACCTCCAGGTGCAGCGGTCTGCCTCCGGTCGGCGGTCAGGGGCGTCAGGGTGTGGCTTAGGTCGTCGAGACCATCTCGAACATCGAGACCATCGAGAACGTCGACAACACGGATTGCGTACCGGACGGGCAGAACCAACACACTAACGGGGCATTGTGTGTGCCCCGCGCCGTGTGCAGAGGAGAGACCAGGCTCACGTGGGCTTGAACAGGCCGTGATCCGGGGGATGAATTCAGGTGTGGTCGAAAACACTCCCAGCCCGTTACCGGGACATGGTGGCGCTTTCACCAGGCATGAGGGGAGACTGGCTGCAGATCGTCCCGGCGCGAGCCACGCGTCGCCGGCGTACAAGGAGGCATCCGTGCCGCATGTCCTGGTCCTCAACGCGTCGTACGAGCCGCTGGGCGTCGTACCGCTCCGCCGCGCGCTCGTGCTCGTCCTCGAGAACAAAGCAGTCTGTCTCGAGGAGTCCGGCGCCTTCATGCACAGCGCAACCGTCACAGTCCCCGCGCCCAGCGTGGTCCGGCTCAAACGATTCGTACGGGTTCCCTACCGGGGGCCCGTTCCGCTGACCCGTCGGGCGCTGTTCGCCCGGGACGGGGGCCGGTGCATGTACTGCGGTGGCGTCGCAACCAGCGTCGACCACGTCATCCCGCGCAGCCGCGGGGGCAAGCACGTCTGGGACAACGTGGTGGCCTCCTGCCGCCGCTGCAACCACGTGAAGGCCGACCGCCACCTGGTCGAGATCGGCTGGCGGCTGCGCCACAAACCCGCCCCGCCCACCGGCCTGGCCTGGCGCATCATCGGCACCGGCCATAGGGACCCGCGCTGGCTGCCCTACTTGCAGCCGTACGGCGCGGACGACGCCTTGGCCCGGATCGACGGCATTTCCGCCTGAGGATCCGGGCCTTCGTACACCCCGTGGCCGCCCACCGGCCACGGGGCCCGGCTCGGTGTGTTCTCGGCTCCGCCGCGGTGCGGTGTCCACCCCGCGGCCAGGACGCGCGTTCCGCTCCACCCGGCGTGGCGAGTGTCGTCGCGTCGGCTGGGTAGGCCTGGCGTTGACCGTCAGAATCCGTCGTAGCCGACAAGGAGAACGACGTGCCCGCACCGGCCCACCTCCCGCTCCCCGCCCCGTGCACCCCCGTGCCGGGGCCGACCGCCGCGCCCGACGACGCCCCGTTCTGCGTGTTCAGCGCGGAGGGCGCGCACACCGAGACCCCGCTGACCAGCGAGCCGCCGCTGCCCGCCGCCGAGCCCCTCACCAGTGAGCCGCCGCTGACCGACCAAACCGCGCTGACCAGTGAGTCCGACGCGATCGCCGACCCCATCGGCCCGGTGCGGTAGATGACAGGGCCCGGGCCGGCCGCCGCCCCCGACGCGGAGCTGAGCCGGCTCGCCGAGCTGTACGGCGTATCCACCTCCTACCGCCCCGCCCCGGACCGCACGGTCGCCGCCTCCGCCTCCGCCGTCGTCGCCGCCCTGGCCGCGCTCGACGTCGACGCGGGCACCGGGCGGGCGGTCCGTGCCGCCCTCGCCGACCGTGAGCGCGCGCTGCGCAACCGGCTCCTGCCGCCGACGGTCGTGCACCGGACCAGCACCGCGGGCCCCCTCGACGCCCTGCCGCCCGGCACCCGGCTGCGCGTCGACACCGAGCAGGGCGAGCGCCGCTCCACCGCCGCAGGGCTTCCGGCCGGCGTCCACCGGGTGAGTGCCGCCGCCCCCGACGGCCGGACCGCCGAGGCCCAGCTGATCGTCGCCCCCGACCGGCTGCCCACCCCCGCCGGGCGGTCGTACGGACTCCTCGTCCAGCTCTACTCGCTGCTGTCCCGGCGGTCCTGGGGCATGGGCGACCTCGGCGACCTGAGCGAGCTGGCCGGCTGGGCGGGACGCACGGCCGGCGCCGGATTCGTGCAGGTCAACCCGTTGCATGCGGCCGTACCCGGCAGCCCGACCGACCCCTCCCCGTACCGGCCGTCCTCCCGCCGCTTCCCGGACCCGGTCCATCTGCGGGTGCAGGACGTACCCGAGTTCGCGTACGTCGAGGACCGCGACCGCGTCGGCGGGCTCCTCGAACGGGCCGCCCGGCTGCGCGCCACCGTGCTCGACAAGGGCGCGCTCATCGACCGGGACGCGGTGTGGCAGCTCAAGCGCGAGGCGCTGGAACTGGTCCGGGAGGTGCCCCTGGCGCCGGGCCGGCAGGCCGCCCACGCCGACTTCCTCGCCCAGGAGGGCCCGGCCCTGGCGGACCACGCCACCTGGTGCGCGCTCGCCGAGGTGCACGGCTCCGACTGGCACACCTGGCCGCCCGAGCTGCGCGACCCCCGCTCGTCCGGCACCGCCCGGGCCCGCGCCGAGCTGCGGGACCGCGTCGACCTCCACTCCTGGCTGGCCTGGCTCACCGACACCCAGCTCGGCGCCGCCCAGCGCGCCGCGCGCGAGGCGGGCATGCCGGTCGGCATCGTGCACGACCTCGCGGTCGGCGTGCACCCCCGGGGCGCCGACGCCTGGGCCCAGCAGGAGTACTTCGCCGCCGGGATGTCGGTGGGCGCCCCGCCGGACGCCTTCAACGCCCTCGGCCAGGACTGGGGCCTGCCGCCCTGGCGCCCGGACCGCCTCGCGCGTTCCGGCCACGCCCCCTACCGCCACCTCCTGCGCGCCCTCTTCCGTTACGCGGGCGCGGTCCGCATCGACCATGTGATGGGCCTGTTCCGGCTGTGGTGGGTGCCGCAGGGGCAGCCGCCGACCCAGGGCACATACGTCCGGCACGACGCCGAGGCGATGCTCGCGCTGCTCGCCCTGGAGGCGTCCCGGGCCGGGGCCGTCGTGATCGGCGAGGACCTCGGCACCGTGGAGCCCGGCGTGCGCGAGACGCTCCAGCGGCACGGCGTGCTCGGCACGTCGGTGCTGTGGTTCGAACGGGACTGGGCGGGCGACGGCCGCCCGCTCGCGCCGGACCGCTGGCGCGCCGACTGCCTGGCCACCGCCACCACCCACGACCTGCCGCCCACGGCCGCCCGGCTCAGCGGCGAGCACGTCGAACTCCGCGACCGCCTCGGCCTGCTGACCCACCCGGCGGCGCACGAGCGGGCGGCCGCCGCCGCGGACGCGGGGGAGTGGCTGGACCTGCTCGCCCGCCTCGGACTGCTCCGGGGGACGCCGGGAGACCGCACGCCGGCCGCCGAGGAGGAGCGGATCCGGGCGGTCCACCGCTTCCTGCTGCGCACCCCGGCCCGCCTGGTCGGCGTGTGGCTCCCGGACGGCATCGGCGATCGCCGCCCGCAGAACCTCCCGGGCACCTGGGACCAGTACCCGAACTGGCGGTTGCCCATCGCCGACGCGGACGGCCGCCCGGTGACCCTGGAGGAGCTGACCGCCGCGCCCCGGCTGCGCGCCCTGCTGGAGACCCTGCGCACGGGCGCATGAGCCCGGATCCGGGCCCGGCCGCGGCCGGCGCCGCCCCGCTTTTCCGCGTTCTACGGCACCCCGGGCGCGTGTCGGGTTCGGGCGTTCGCTACTTTTGCACCGTGGACAAGAAGAACGCCCTGCGCGTCGGCGCCCTGGCCGCCGGTACGACGCTGATGATGCTGCTCATGTCGTCCCCCGCGCTCGCGCTCACCCGCGACGACGGCGACGACCCCGGCACGGGCCTCAGCGTCATCGAGACGCTGGGTCTCTACGTGGTCGCCCCGATCGTGCTGTTCGCGGTCATCGCGGGCCTGGTCATGGTCCTGGACAAGTCGAAGCACCGCGTGACGAAGGCCGGGGCGAAGACCTGAGCCGAGCCCGGCCCGTATGCCCGGGGGCGCCGACCTCACTCCGCCCGGGGTGAGGCCGGCGCCCCAGGCATGTCCCCGCACACCCCAGTACACGACGCGACGGGGATGAGGGGGCGCCGGACACGGCGCCCCCTCATCCCCGTCCCAGGGGGTGGTTACGCGGTGGTCGCTGCCGCGTCCGCCGTCTGGGCCTTCAGGGCGCGCTGTACGCCCGCGCGGGACTCCGAGACGAGGCGTCGCAGGGCCGCGTTGGGCTCGGCCGAGGCGAGCCAGGCGTCCGTCCTGCGGAGGGTCTCCTCGGACACCTGGATCGACGGGTAGAAGCCGACCGCGATCTGCTGGGCGATCTCGTGCGAGCGGGAGCCCCAGATGCCCTTGACGACCTCGAAGTACCGCTCCGTGTAGGGCGCCAGCAGCTCGCGCTGGTCGCTCTGCGCGAAGCCGCCGAT
The DNA here is from genome assembly GCF_003688995.1 of Streptomyces shenzhenensis. GTDB lineage: Bacteria > Actinomycetota > Actinomycetes > Streptomycetales > Streptomycetaceae > Streptomyces > Streptomyces shenzhenensis_A. The sequence goes on from NZ_PENI01000004.1 coordinate 230,729, forward strand.
CACGGCCTCCTGGACGGCGTTCGGGAGCTTGTCGGACTCGATGACCGACGCCCACGCCTCCGCCTTGGCCTCCGGCGTCGGACGGGCCGCCCGCGCGGTGGCCGCGTGCCGCTCGCCTGCCGCGGTCCTGTCCCGCTCGTACTCGCCCGCGATCTCCGTCTCGTCGAACCGGCCGACCGCCGCCAGCCGCTCCACGAACACCCAGCGCAGGTCCGTGTCCACGGCCAGGCCCTCGACCGTGTGCGTGCCGTCCAGCAGGCCCTCCAGCAGATCCAGCTGCTCCGGCGTACGGGCGGTCGCCGCGAACGCCCGGGCCCAGGCCAGCTGGTGGTCGCCGCCCGGCTCGGCGGACCGCAGATGCGCCAGCGTGGCATCCGTCCAGCGGGTGAGCAGCGCCTCGCGGGCGGCGGGGTCGGCGTACAGCTCGATCGCCAGCTTCACCTGCCGCTGGAGCGACTGCACCACACCGATGTCGGACTCCTTGCCGATGCCGGACAGCACCAGGGACAGATAGTCACGGGTGGCCAGTTCCGCGTCCCGGGTCATGTCCCAGGCCGACGCCCAGCACAGGGCGCGGGGCAGCGACGACGCGAAGTCGCCGAGGTGCTCGGTGACGAAGGCGAGGGACGCCTCGTCGAGGCGGACCTTCGCGTACGACAGGTCGTCGTCGTTGAGCAGGATCACATCCGGGCGGCGCCGCCCGGCCAGCTGTGGCACGGCCGTCAGCTCGCCGTCCACGTCCAGCTCGATCCGCTCGTCGCGCACCAGCTTGCCGCTCGCCTCGTCGAGCTCGTACAGGCCGACCGCGACACGGTGCGGGCGCAGCGTCGGCTCGCCCTTGGCACCGGCGGGCAGCGCCGGGGCCTCCTGGCGGATCGCGAAGGACGTGATGACGCCGTCGGCGTCCGTCTCGATCTCCGGGCGCAGCACGTTGATGCCGGCCGTCTCCAGCCACTTCTTCGACCAGGTCCGCAGATCACGGCCGGAGGTCTCCTCCAGGGCGCCCAGCAGGTCGGACAGGCGCGTGTTGCCGTACGCGTGGCGCTTGAAGTAGGCCTGCACGCCCCGGAAGAACTCGTCCATGCCGACGTACGCGACGAGCTGCTTGAGCACGCTGGCACCCTTGGCGTACGTGATGCCGTCGAAGTTGACCAGCACGTCGTCCAGGTCGTGGATCTCGGCCATGATCGGGTGCGTGGAGGGCAGCTGGTCCTGCCGGTAGGCCCAGGTCTTCATGGAGTTGGCGAAGGTGGTCCACGCGTGCGGCCACCGGGAGTCCGGTGCGTAGGCCTGGCAGGCGATGGAGGTGTAGGTGGCGAACGACTCGTTCAGCCACAGGTCGTTCCACCACTCCATGGTGACCAGGTCGCCGAACCACATGTGGGCCAGCTCGTGCAGGATGGTCTCGGCCCGCATCTCGTAGGCCGCGTCGGTCACCTTGGACCGGAAGACGTACTGGTCCCGGATGGTGACCGCGCCCGCGTTCTCCATCGCGCCGGCGTTGAACTCCGGCACGAAGAGCTGGTCGTACTTCTCGAACGGGTACGTGTAGTCGAACTTCTCCTGGAACCACGCGAAGCCCTGCCGGGTCACCTCGAAGATCGCGTCCGAGTCGAGGAACTCGGCGAGCGAGGGACGGCAGTAGATGCCGAGGGGCACGCTCTGGCCGTCCTTCTCGTACACGCTGTGCACGGAGTGGTACGGGCCGGCGATCAGCGCGGTGATGTACGTCGAGATGCGCGGCGTCGGCGCGAAGACCCAGATGTCGTCCTTGGGCTCGGGCGTCGGGGAGTTGGAGATGACGGTCCAGCCCGTCGGCGCCTTCACGGTGAACTGGAAGGTCGCCTTCAGGTCCGGCTGCTCGAAGGAGGCGAAGACCCGGCGGGCGTCCGGCACCTCGAACTGGGTGTACAGGTACGCCTGCTGGTCGACCGGGTCGACGAAGCGGTGCAGTCCCTCGCCGGTGTTCGTGTACGCGCAGTCGGCCACGACCCGCAGGACGTTGCGGCCGGCCAGCAGGCCGGGCAGCGCGATCCGGGAGTCCGCGAAGACCGCGGCCGCGTCGAGCGGGTCGCCGTTGAGGGTCACCTCGTGGACCGTGGGGGCCACCAGGTCGATGAAGGACTCGGCGCCTGCCTCCGCGACGTCGAAGCGCACCGTGGTCACGGACCGGTAGGTGCCTCCCCCACTCTGCGCGCCGGAGAGGTCGAGATCGACCTCGTACGAGTCAACGGTCAGCAGCTTCGCCCGCTGCTGAGCCTCTTCGCGAGTCAGGTTTGTGCCAGGCACGCTGTCATCTCCTCGTTATGTGCGGGTTGCGCCATCCTTCCACGGGTCATCCGCGGAACGCGATGTCCGGATCCCGCCGGTGCCCGAGGCGCACGCGCGCCCCGTCGATCCGGGTTAGCGTCCGTACGGTAGTACGAGTGGTGGCCACCTTGGTCATACCTTGCTACCGTGACGGTATGAAGATCAGTGTGAGCCTGCCGCAGGAGGATGTCGCCTTCGTCGACGAGTACGCGACCCGTACCGACGCTGAGTCCCGTTCGGCGGTGATACACGCCGCCATCGAGTTGTTGAGGCAAGCACAGCTCGAGGAGGAGTACGCAGCGGCATTCGCCGAGTGGGACGGCAGCGAGGACGCGGAGTTCTGGGACCGGTTCTCGGGGGACGGGCTGAGCGATGAAGCGCGGTGACATCTACCTGGTCGACTACGAGCCGGCACGGGGCAGCGAGGCGAACAAGGCCCGTCCCGCCGTGATCGTCTCGAACGACGGCGCCAACGCGGCGGTCGAGCGAACGGGCCGGGGCGTCGTCACACTGGTGCCTCTGACGACGAACACGGCGCGCGTCTATCCGTTCCAGGTGCTGCTTCCCGCCGACGAATGCGGTCTTCCCAAGGACTCCAAGGTGCAGTGCGAGCAGGTGCGTGCGCTCGCCCTGGAGCGGTTGCTGCGGCCGATCGGATCGGTGCCCCGGCAGCACATGGCGGAGATCGACGTGGCCCTGCGCAGGCACCTCGCCCTCTGAACAGCCCGAAGGGGCGCCCGCCGCTGGGCGCCCCATCGTGCGAGGTCAGCCCGCCAGTTCGGTTGCGACCAGTTCCGCGATCTGGACGGCGTTCAGGGCCGCGCCCTTGCGCAGGTTGTCGTTGGAGAGGAACAGGGCCAGGCCGTTGTCCACCGTCTCGTCACGGCGGATGCGGCCGACGTACGACGGGTCCTGGCCGGCCGCCTGGAGCGGGGTCGGGATGTCGGTGAGGACCACGCCCGGCGCCTCGGTGAGCAGCTCCGTGGCCCGCTCCGGGGACAGCGGACCCGCGAAGCGGGCGTTGACCTGGAGGGAGTGGCCGGAGAACACCGGGACGCGCACACAGGTGCCGGAGACCTTCAGGCCGGGGATCTCCAGGATCTTGCGGGACTCGTGGCGCAGCTTCTGCTCCTCGTCGGTCTCGTTCAGGCCGTCGTCGACGAGGCTGCCCGCGAAGGGGAGCACGTTGAAGGCGATGGGGCGCCGGTAGACCTGCGGCTCGGGGAAGACGACGGCCGAGCCGTCGTGGGTGAGCCGGTCCGCCTCGTCGACCACCTTCTGGGCCTGGCCGTGCAGCTCCGCCACGCCCGCGAGGCCCGAGCCGGAGACCGCCTGGTAGGTGGCGACGACCAGCGCCTCAAGACCCGCCTCCCGGTGCAGCGGCTTGAGGACCGGCATCGCGGCCATCGTCGTGCAGTTCGGGTTGGCGATGATGCCCTTGGGGCGGTCCGCGACCGCGTGCGGGTTCACCTCGGCGACCACCAGGGGTACGTCCGGGTCCCGCCGCCAGGCCGAGGAGTTGTCGATCACGACGGCGCCCTGGGCGGCGACCCGCTCGGCCAGCGCCCGGGAGGTGGCGCCGCCCGCGGAGAACAGGACGATGTCCAGGCCGGTGTAGTCGGCGGTCGCCGCGTCCTCCACCGGCACGCCGTCGAGGACCGTCCCGGCGGACCGGGCGGACGCGAACAGGCGCAGCTCGTCCAGCGGGAAGTTCCGCTCGGTGAGGATCCTGCGCATGACCGTGCCGACCTGACCGGTGGCTCCGACGATTCCGACCCTCACGGCGACTCCCTCTGCGTGTGTGCTTGTCCGTCTGTTCCGCCGGTGTGCTGCCCGCAGTGCCCGGCGGGGGCTTTTCCATCATGCGGCCCGCCCCGGCCCGCCTGTCCAATTCTTTGCCGGGGCCGGCAGGACACCGGGACGTACGCACCCGGCGGCCGGGCCGGTACGTTCCGTCCGCACCCCCGTTGAGCTGGAGAAATTCCCCCGCCGGGGCCGTTGCGCCGCAAGCTGTGCTGCCTCCCGGCTGCCCGCCGCCGACCCGGCCACACGGCGGTGTGACGTACGCCTCGACCCGCCCGGAGCATTCCGCCGAACGTTCCGGCCGCCCGTGGCGTCGTAGGAGAAACGTGGTGAGGGGGGTGGCTTGTGCTGCGCAGAAGGGCCCGGCGCGGCCCGGAGCCGATCGCCGGTGGGGGCGACGATCCGCTGGACGCGGCCCAGGAACGCCGGGTGCGGGCGGTGCTCGCACTCGGCGGCGTACCGCAGGCGGACCTGCTGGACGGGGTGCAGCAGGTCCGCCTGCGGCTGCTGGAGCGGGCCGCGAAGGGCGAGGAGGCGCCGCGCGACGTGTCCGCGTGGGCGGCGGTCGTGGCCTCCAACCTGGCCATGGACTGGCACCGGGCCAAGCGCCGCCAGGAACGGCTCGGCGAACGGCTGGCCTCGCTGCGGCAGTCGGAGCACCCCTCCGGCGAGGAGACCAGCCTGCTCTCCCTCGCCGTCGCCCAGGGCCTGGACGAGCTGCCCGACGCCCAGCGTCAGGTGCTCGTCCTGCGGTTCTACGCCGATCTGCCGGTGCGCGGGATCGCCGAGGAGCTCGGCGTCCCCGAGGGCACGGTCAAGAGCAGGCTGCACACGGCGGTCCGGGCCCTGCGCGCCCGCCTGCACGAGGACGAGGTGGTGTGACGTGACCGCCGAGCACGATCCGTACGACCCGCACGACGGCACCGACGCGCTGCTGGCCGCGATCACCGGCGAGGCGGGGCCGGCGGAGGCGGCCGGGACGGACCCCAGGGCCGCCGCCGAGCACCGCTCCGCACAGGCCGATGTCGCGCTGCTGCGGGAGCAGCTGAGGATCATCGGGGACGCGCTCGCGGCGCCCGCCCCGGCCGCGCGGCCCGCGCCGCGGCGGGCGCCCGAGCCGGCCCGCCCCCGGCGCCGCTTCCTGGCCCTCGCCGTCGGCGCCCTGGCCGTGGCCTGCGTGGTGACCGTTCTGTCCGGGCTGGCCTGGCTGCTGGCCGGGCCGGGCCCCGGCCTCTCGGCGGGCGCCGACGACAGCGCGGCCAAGGCCGAGAGCCGGGCCGACAACCGCTCGGCCCACGCGGCGTGCGCCCGGCTCGTGGTCGAGGGCGAGGTCGTCGGCGTCGAGACGGTGGCCGGCACCGGATCGCAGCGGGTCACCCTGCGCGTGACCCGCTACTACCGGCCCGAGCGGGGCGAGGCCGAGGTCACCGTGGTGACGGACGAGGCCGTCGCACCGCGCCCGCGCCCGGGCGAGCACGTCCTGCTGGCCGTACCCCGCGGGGCCGACTCGCCCGACCTGTGGGTGACGGACGAGCGGGAGATCGCGCGGCAACGCAGCACCGTGGAACGGGAGGTGGCGGTCTCGCCCGCCGCCGGGTGCCCGTGACGCACGGCGAGGGGGCGGGCGCCCGCCGGGCCGCCCGCCCCCTGCTCACTCCGGCACCGTGACCCGGTGCTCACGACGTCATGACGTCACGGCGTGACCTTCTCGAGCTGTACGCTGCCGACGCCCGCGACCGTGCCGCGCGCGTTCACCAGCTGCACCTGACCGAAGAACTCGCGCCCCTCCGGGGCCGGCGCGGCGGCCGTGACCTGTCCGGTCACCGTGGCCGAGGCGCCCGTGCCGAGCTTCACCGGCGCCGACCCGTCGACCGTGACGGTGCCGAGCGTGGCGGAGAAGAACACGTCCCGGTAGTCGTAGTCGGTGGAGCCCGCCGGGACCGAGTAGCCGTAGACCTCGACGGTGTAGGTGCCCGCGGCCGGCTCGGCGAGGGAGACCGCCTCCTCCGAGTCGCCGTCCGCGGACTGGGCGACCTGGTTGCCGTCCGCGTCGTACACGGTCAGGTCCAGGTCGGCGGCGGTGTCGGAGACATTGCCGATGGCGACGTCCAGGGACTGGGCGCCCTCCGGCACGGTCACCTCGGTGAGCCGGCTCTCGCCCTCCCGGATGGCGGGCCGGTCGGACTTCGAGGAGCCGAGCGGACCGCCGACGAGCCTGCCGTCCAGGGCGGCGAAGGCGTTGGTCACCGTCCAGGAGGCGGCGGCCGGGACGCCGACCTCGGCCTCGGGCACGGTCACGGTCGCCGGGTCGAAGACCGCACCGAGGACGGTGACGTCCAGCTTGTACGGGTTGTCGAGCAGCGGCGAGGTGCGGCGCGCCTCGACCTCGACCTCCCAGACCCCGGCCTGCGGGTCGGCGTACGAGCGCACGTCGGGCCGGCAGCCGTTGCCGTTCAGGTAGTTGTTGTAGCAGTACGGCGTCGAGGTGTTGTCGACCGGAACGCCGTACGGGTGGACGGAGATGAACCGGGTCTGGCTCTTGTCCCGCAGCCCGCCGATCGCGACCTCCAGGGACTTGGCGCCCTCGGGGACCGTGAGGAAGTACGACTGCGTGCTGTTGCGCTGCACCGAACCCGACGCGGCGTAGGTGTAGTGGACGGGCGCCGCGACCACGACCGTGGTGAGGATCTGCTTGTCGACGCCCTTCGTCCTCGGGTCGTCGACCTCCAGGATCGCGCTCTTGAGGCCCGCGGACCTCGGGGCGGCCTGGACCTTGACGGTCACCGGCCGGTTCAGCGGCAGCTTCACCTCGTCCGGGCCGACGATCCGGAAGGTGTCACCGGCGTTGTTCTCGAAGTGCAGCTCGTGCCGGATCGCCTTGTCCGCGCCGGAGGTACGGGTGATCGTGACGTCGTACGTCTTCTTCTGCCCGGCCTTCAGCCCGCCCTCGCGGTCGTACAGGCCGGTGCCGAAGCCCGGTGTCTTCAGGGCGAAGTCGATCGCGGTGTCGACCGGGGCCTTGACCGTGTAGTCGTGGGCGCTCGCGCCCTTCTGGATGGCCTTCCACGCGTCGACGATGTTGATCAGGCCCGCGCCCTCCTCGTACGCCTGCACCCCCTTGATGTGGTCGGCGGTCGAGGTCAGGGCGGTGCGCAGGGCGGCCGGGGTGAGGTCGATGTGCCGCTGCTCGGCGGCGCTCAGCAGCAGGGCGCTCGCGCCGGCCGCCTGCGGGGAGGCCATCGAGGTGCCCTGGAGCATCGAGTAGCCGGCCGGCAGCGCGTAGCCCGCCTCGGCGACCGGGCCGCCGGGCAGCCAGGTCTGGGTGGCGTTGATCGCGGCGCCGGGCGCGGTCAGGGTCGGGGTGAAGCCGCCGTCCTCGCGCGGGCCGCGGGAGGAGAACGGCATCATCGCGTACTTCTTCGCCACCTGGGAGCCGTAGTTGGCGGCCCAGGTCTCCTTGGAGATGCCGGCGCCGACCGAGATCACCTTGTCGGCCAGGCCAGGGTCGCCGATCGTGTTGGCGCCGGGTCCTGAGTTGCCCGCGGAGATGACGAGCTGCACGCCGTAGGTGTCGATGAGCCGTGTGTACAGCTCGGCGCGCGCGTTGTTGCCGTCGTTGAGCGCCGGCAGGCCGCCGATCGACATGTTGACGATGTCGACGCCGCGGTCGGCCACGAGGTCGATCATGCCCTCGGTGAGCGCCACGTTGGTGCAGCCGCCGCTCCAGGTGCAGGCACGGGAGGAGACGATCTTCGCGCCGGGCGCCGCGCCGTTCATCTTCCCGCCGAACAGGCCGTTGGCGGAGGTGATGCCGGCGACGTGGGTGCCGTGCTCCGACTCGATGACGCCGATGTTGACGAAGTCGGCCTTCTTGCCGACCCAGGACCCGCCGTAGGGGTCCATCGGTACGTCCTTGCGGATCTGCACGACGAACGGCTGCCGCTCGACCACGTCGGTCTTCGGGTCGTCGGTGCCGAAGTACCCGATCTGGTAGCCGTCCTTGTACGGCTTCATCGGGGTGTCGTCGCCGAAGTCGTGGTTGTTGTTCAGGTCGACGCGGACCGTGCCCGCCGCGGGGTCGTAGAGCACGCCCCAGGAGTCGGTGGTGTCGCCGTCGCGGTTCGCGTCGCCCTTCGCGTCGCCACCCGTGGTGGCGGACTCCCGGAAGACGTTGATCTGGTAGGAGCCCGCCGGGGCCGTCCAGTTCCGGCCGTCGTAGGCGAACGACGTCCCGGAGACGGCGGTGACCATCGGGCGCCAGGTCTGGTCGCTGTCGACGATCGGGTCGGTGGCCGTCACCCAGTCGACGATCTTGCGCTCGCCGGTGGTGGTCCGCTGCAGCGCCGGGTGGCCGAGGTCGACGCCGGAGTCGAGGATGCCGATGGTGACGCCGCGGCCGTCCGCCTTCGGGTTCTTCTTCACGAAGTCGACGGCGCCCGTCTCGAAGGACGGGTTGTACGGGTTCTCGGCGGGGGTGTTCCTGCCCGGTGCCGGATAGGTCTTCGCCGTCGCGGCGGACCCGGCCCCCTTGGCGGTGTCCGCGGCCGGCGACGGGTCGTCGAGCGGGATCTCCTGGCGCAGATCGATGGCGTGCACCGAGGACAGCTCGGCGGCGGCGGCGATGGCCGCGTCCGCCTTGCCGGTCGGGACGGTGGCGCGGACGTAGCCCAGCTTGTCGTAGGTGCGGCCGACGGAGCCGCCCTTGACCGCGTCGAGCTGCTCGGCGACCTGCGCGGTCCGGCCGGGCGCGGTGGCGATCATCATCGTGACGTTCTTCTCGCCGGCCGCCCTGGCCTCGGCGAGCAGGTCGGCGTCGTCCGAACCCAGCTTGTCGTGGGCGGGCTTGACGCCGGGGTCGGCCGTCGCAGCGGCGGTGGTCGCGGCGACGGCCAGGGGTATCGGGCCGGCCGCGGAGAGCGCGGCCACCAGACCCGCGGCCACGGCGATGCGGGCCACGCGTCTCGCGCCCGGTATCGGGTCGCTCTTGGAGAGGGTCATCGGCATCCCTTGTAGGTAAAGGAACGTTGAGCACGGCAGTCCGGATTTCGGTGCCGGACGATCGCTCAGCTTGACCCAAGGGTGAGAACTTTGGGGAGAGTTGACCGGGGCGTCCGCGACGTATGGCGTACATCCGCCATACGCCACGGGGGACTTAGGTGTCCAAAGGGTGATCTGTCGTCGCTTGTTTCGAGATCGTTAACGCGCACGGTGGCGGGATGCCGTCGCCCGGTCGCCCGTCCCGCCGGCCTGTTCCCGGCCGGGGTGCGCTGCGGCTAACGTCGGCCCGTGCGCAAGAGACTGAGGGTGGCGGCCTACGCCGTGTGCGTCCGTGACGGACAGATCCTGCTCGCCCGCTCGCCGGCCCCCGCGGGCCCGCCCGAGTGGGTGCTGCCCGGCGGCGGCATGGAGCACGGCGAGGACCCCTACGACACCGTGCGCCGCGAGGTGCGCGAGGAGACCGGCTATCGCATCGAGGTGACCGGCCTGCTCGGCGTGGACTCACTGCGCCGGACGGCACCGCGCCGCTTCGGCCGCACCGTCGACCACCACGGCGTACGGCTCGTCTACGAAGGCCGGGTCACCGGCGGCGAGTTGCGCAACGAGGTGAACGGCTCCACCGACCTGGCCGCCTGGCAGGAGCTGTCCGCGGTGGCCGGTCTGAACCGGGTGCCGCTCGTCGACACCGCGCTGCGGCTGTGGCGCGAACGCCCGGCCGCGGGACGGCCCGAGGCATCACCCGCCGACCGTCCCCTGCCCCCGCAGATGAACACGGAGTGACCGTCCCCCGGCCACCCGGGATCCGCCGCATGACCACGCACCGTACAGCGTGATCCACGTACGGTGATCGGCGCCGCCTGTTGCCGCCTCGTTCACGCGCAGGTCACCCCCGATGCCAAGCATCCAGAGCGAGCGGGTTGTTCGCAATGGCGATCACCCGCGACCACTGCCGACGCGTTCGCACTCGGGGAGATCGCGCCATGTCGCGCCTACGCTCTGTCGCCACCTCCGCGCTGGAGGTCAACCGCCGTACCGTCCTGGCCGCCGTCGGAGCGGTGTCCCTGTCCGCGGGCGTCGGCTACGCCCTGCGCCCCACCGACAGCGAGGCCGCCACCACCTCCGAGGCGCCCCTCGCCTCCTCCCGGAAGGCGCCCTCGCCACCGCTCGCCCCGTACACCAGGGGCACCACCGTCGACTCCGTCGCCGCCCCGCAGGGCGGCTCCGGCTACCGGCGTCTCGGTGCCGGGCCCGGCTGGCCGCGGGTCGTGCGCGAGGACCTGGCCGCGCCCAAGTCCGGCCGCGCGGACCGCCGTACCCCGCTCGCCGCGTTCGTGCAGCTCACCGATCTGCACCTGATGGACGTGCAGCACCCGCTGCGGCTGGAGTTCCTGCGTTCCACCGACCCGCACGCCTGGCGCCCGCACGAGGCGCTGACCGTGCCCGGGGCCGTCTCGCTGGTCGAGCGGGTCAACGCGCTGCGCGGCGCGCCGGTCACCGGGTCGCCGCTGCACTGCGTCATGACCACCGGCGACAACACGGACAACAACGCCCGCTCCGAACTGGAGTGGTTCATGACGGTCATGAGCGGCGGGACCATCACCCCCAACTCCGGTGACCCGCGGCACTACGAGGGCGTCCAGAACAGCGGGCTCAAGACGTTCTGGCAGCCCGACTCGGTGCTCCGCGACCGGGACAAGGGCTTCGGGTTCCCGCAGCTGAAGGGCTATCTGGCGGCGGCGGTCCGGGAGGTCCGCAGCCCCGGCCTGAACCTGCCCTGGTACTCCACGGTCGGCAACCACGACGCGCTGCCGCTCGGCTGCTACGGCTCCCACGGCGACCCCTACCTCACCGAGTTCGCGGTCGGCGGCAGGAAGCTGATGAGCCTGGACGCAACCGAGGCGAAGAAGTTCCAGGACACCATCAAGAACGCCACCGACCCCCAGGGCGCGGGCTTCCGGGACCTGCTCAGGGCGCACGCGCGCGATCTGCGGTCGGTCACGCCCGACGAGCGGCGCGCCCCGTACACCCCGGCCGAGTACCTCAAGGCCCATCTCGACCCGGCCCACGCCGGAGCCGGGCCGGTCGGCCACGGGTACTCGGCGGCCAACGTGGACGCGGGCACCCAGTACTACGCGTTCCGCATCGCCGACGACGTGATCGGCATCAGCCTGGACACCACCGACCCGGGCGGCCACTACGAAGGCTCCATCGGCACGGCCCAGTTGAACTGGCTGGACAGGACTCTGCGGGACAACAAGGACGCGTACGCGATCGTTTTCAGCCATCACACCAGCACGTCGATGGACAACTCCCGCCCCGACCCGGCCCGCCCCGGCGAGCACCGGCACGACGGCGCCGCGGTCGTCTCCGTGCTCGCGCGCCATGCCAACGTGCTGGCCTGGGTGAACGGCCACATCCACCGCAACGCCATCACCCCGCACGCCGCCGCGGGCAACCGCTCCTTCTGGGAGATCTCCACCGCCTCCCACGTCGACCACCCGCAACTCGCCCGCGTGATCGAGCTGGTGGACAACAAGGACGGCACGCTGTCGCTGTTCACCACGCTCGTCGAGTCCGCCGCACCGCATCGCACCGACTACGCGGACCTGTCCCAGACCGGCCTTGCCACCCTCTATCGTGAACTGTCCTTCAACGCCCCGGGCGCCAACAGGACGCTCGCGGGCTCCGCGGCCGACCGCAACACGGAGCTGGTGCTGAGAAAGGGCTGAGCCACAAAAGCCGGAACGCGCTCAACCGGCCTGTGCTGAGGCAACCTCCGCCACCGCCCCGGTGTCCCTCCCCGCGACCCAGCTCAACGAGTCCAGCAGGTAGGGGGAACGACATGTCCGTACGTACGGCAGTGGTGGGAGCGACAGTCACGGTGCTGTCACTGGCCCTGGCGGGACCGGCACTGGCGGCCGTGCCCGCCGACGGCGCCGACGGAGCCGCCGGCCACGCGGCCACCCGCCGGGCCATCGAGGCCGCGGTCGCCGACGGCGTGCCCGGCGTCACCGCGGGGGTCCGGGACGCCCACGGCACCTGGTCGGCGACGGCCGGCGTCGGGGACACCCGCACCGGTGCCCCGCGTTCCGCCGCCGACCGCTACCGCGTCGGCAGCATCACCAAGACCTTCGTCGCCACCGTCCTGCTCCAACTGGAGGCCGAGGGCAGGGTGTCGCTGGACGACCCGGTGGACACCTGGCTGCCCGGGGTGGTGCGCGGCCACGGCCACGACGGTCGCGCGATCACCCTCCGCATGCTCCTCAACCACACCAGCGGCATCTACAACTACACGGCCGACGACGACTTCGGCCGCACCTACTTCCTCAAGGACGGTTTCTTCCGGCACCGCTACGACACCCTGACCCCGCGCGAGCTGGTGGCGATCGCCCTGCGCCACCGGCCGGACTTCGCGCCGGGCACGTCCTGGAACTACTCGAACACCAACTACGTCCTGGCGGGCATGGTGATCGAGCGGGTCACGGGCCGCCCGTACGCCGAGGAGATCGACCGGCGGATCATCCGCCCGCTGAAGCTCACCGGCACCTCGGTGCCGGGCACCCGGGTCTCCCTGCCGCGGCCGAGCAGCCGCGCCTACTCGAAGCTGGCGCCGACCACGGCGGGCCCGTCGTACGACGTCACACGGCTGAACCCGTCCATCGCGTCGGCCGCGGGCGAGATGATCTCCGACTCGGCCGACCTGACCCGGTTCTACCGGGCCCTGCTCCGCGGCGATCTGCTGCCCGCGCGGCAGCTGAAGGAGATGAAGACCACGGTCGAGATCGACGGCGTGCCGAACGCGGGCTACGGCCTCGGCCTCATGGACCGCACCCTGTCCTGCGGCGTCCACGTCTGGGGACACGACGGAGGCATACACGGCTCCGGCTCCTCGGCGGTGACCACGGCCGACGGCCGGCACGCGCTGGCGGTCAATTTCAACGGCGACTGGGCCGGGAACATGGACGCCGTGATCGAGGGGGAATTCTGTTAGACACCGTTTCGACGGTGTCGTGAGGCGTTAACACCCGCGCAATGTCCGTACCGCCTCATATCGGCTAACCCGCTGTTCACGGGGATGGCTCGAATCATGTGCAAGGCGGGTGGTCGTGTGCGCGCGACGCAGGGACTGCGTGTGCTCTCGGTCTACGAGGGTTTCTTCTCCGGCGGTGCCCGGATCGTCCACAGCGATGTCGTCCTCGGGCTGATGGAGGGCGGCCGGCAGCGGCACCGGGTGCTGTCCGTCCACGCCGAGGTGCACCGGGAGGCCACCCGGCAGCGCATGGAGGACGACACCTGCTATCGCGCGCTCACGGCCGGCGGCGTCCCGGTCGCCTCGCTCGGCCGCAGCGCAGGCCTGGTCGACGGGGCCGTCGCGGCGAGCGTTTTCAGCGGGCCCGAGCTGGCCGAAACGGCTCGGGCGATGGCGGGCGCGGACGTCATCCTCTCGCTGAAGGAGCAGCCGCTCGCCCTGCTGAACCAGGCGGGGCTGCCGCGCCGCCCGGTGGTGGTGTGCCTGCACCGCTCCGACCCGGAGAACCAGGGACCGGCCCTGGACGAGCTGAAGGCGGCCATCGCGGACGGCACGGTCGTCGCGTGTGTGTGCTGCGCGGAGTCGACCCGCGCCGCGTATCTGGCCGCCGGGATCCCGGCGGCGCTGCTGCACGTCATCCCGAACGGCGTGGACCTGCTGCGGTTCCGGCCCGACGCGGAGGCACGGCACGCGCTGCGCGCCTCGCTCGGCATCCCGGCCGCGGCGCCGGTGGTCGTCTTCGCCGCGCGCTACGCCGAGATGAAGAACGTCCCGCTGCTGCTGCGCGCGGCGCGGCTCTGGCTGGGCCGCGAGACCGACGGGCAGGTGCTGATGTGCGGGGCCGGCATGACCGGGGAGAACCCCGCCCTGTGGGCGGACATCGAGGTCGCGTTCGGCGCCGACCGGGCGCTCGCCGAGCGGGTGCGGCTGCTCGGGGTACGGCGGGACATGCCGGCGGTCTACGCCGCCGCCGACGTCGTGGCGCTCACCTCGTCCTCCGGGGAGGCCGCGCCGCTCTGCCTGATCGAGGGCATGATGTGCGGGGCCGTGCCGGTGACCACCGATGTCGGCGACGCCGCGGCCCTCGCGGCCGGGCACGGCTTCGTCACCCCGCCGGACCCGGGCGCCGTCGCGCTGGCCTGGTCGGGCGCGATCGCCGGCCGCGCCGACCTCGGTCCTGCCCTGGCCCGCAGCCGGGAACGGTTCAGCCGGACCCGGATGATCGCGGCGTACGCGGCCCTGCTCGACCGGGTGGGCCGCCCCGTCTTCCGCTCCGGGGAGCCGCAGCAGTCGCCCTGACGCCGGAAGGGCTGCGGGGAACGGCGCGACCAGCCACCATGCTGCCGCAGCCGACCGACGGCCCGTCACCGGGGCAGGACGATGACATGCGCGGCCGGCGGCCGGTCGCCGGCCGCCATCAGCGCGGTGCGGACCACCGTCGCCTGCTGCTCCAGCGACTCCCGGAGCTTCCGCGGGGAGATGTGGACGACCGTGATGCCGAGGCGCTCCAGGTACTCGCGCTTGCGCGCGTACTCCGACCAGAGGGCGTCCTCGTCCTGGCGCGCGGCCCGGGTGTCCAGCTCCACCGCGACCGCCTCCTCCGGCCAGTAGGCGTCCAGGTCGCCCAGGTGCGGGCCACCGGGCAGCCGCAGGTCGACGTTCCACACCGGGTCCGGCAGGCCGTACTCCCGGACCATCCGGTACAGGTGGTCCTCCGCGAGGGCCCGGCCCTCGGCCAGCAGCGAGTCCACCGCGTCCACCACGTGCGGCCGGCCGAGCAGCCTCGCCCGGCTCAGCTCCCGGACCACGGCGGTCGGCTCGCAGTGGCCGGCGCGGACCGCCTCGGACAGCAGCAGCCGCACGGCGCCCGCCTCCGAGATGTCCGCCACCGCGTCCGCCACGGCACGCGCCACCGGCGCCACCGGCAGGCCGGTCACCTGCCGCGGGACGGGCATGGTCGGCGTGCGGACGATGCGCACCGCGTCCGTCGAGCGCAGCCGCCGGGCGCGCGGGACCAGCACGTCGAAGCGCTCCAGGGAGGGCAGCGGGGGCGTCGAGGTGAAGCCGTGCAGGGTCAGCGCGGCCAGACCGGTGATCATCGCCTCCGTGTACACGGGGCTGTGCGGCTCCTCGGCGCTGGGCTGCGGCGGCACGCCCGACCCCGAGACGCGGGCCGCGTACAGCAGGGCCGCGTGCAGCCGCTCCTCGCTCGTCGGCAGTCCGGAGTACAGCAGGACCACTCCGGGCAGCAGCTGCCGCCAGGGGCCGCCGGGGCGGCACTGCTCGTTCAGCTCGGCCGTCGAGATGCCGTGCTTGCGCAGCTGGGCCGCGGTCAGCACCCGGCGGCGGACGTCGTTGAGGTAGTGGAGGGGGCGCGGGGAGAGCGGGGTGTTGTGGTTCATGACCTCCCGATTCCCTCCTGCTGACCGCTCCGTAACCGCTGTTACACGCTCGTCGACAAATACGGACAAGACGGCACTAAAGGACGGTTGTTCGGATGCCGAGTAGAGACGGAAAACCCCTGGTCCGTTCGGGTGCGGCCCAGGGGTTACGGCTGTTATTGACCGAATTCCGTAACGGTCACGGACGGACCGATCATTGGCCAAAGGTGCCGGCGTCGTGGGCCTGCCCGCGCAGCGCCCGCGCCAGGTCGTCCCGCGCCTCCAGCACCAGCCTGCGCAGCGCGGGAGCCGCCTCCCGGTGGGACTCCAGCCACGCGTCCGTCGCCGCCAGCGTCCGCGGCGAGTCCTGGTAGGCCGGGAACAGGCCCCTGACCACGTCCATGCCGATCTGGATCGACCGCTCCCGCCACACCCGCTCGATCGCCGCGAAGTACCGCTCGGCGTACGGCGCCGTCAGCTCCCGCTGCGTGGGCTGCGCGAACCCCGCGATGGTCGCCTCGACCAGCGCGTTGGACAGCGCGTCCGACTCCACCACCTGCGCCCACGCCTGCGCCTTGACCGCGGCCGACGGCCGGGCGGCCAGACAGCGGACCTGGTGCCGCTTGCCGGACGCCGTGTCGTCGCGGGCCAGCTCCGCCGCGAGCGCGGCCTCGTCGGCGGCCCCGTGGGCGGCGAGCGGCTCCAGGAACGCCCAGCGCAGCTCCTGGTCCATCTCCAGGCCGTCGATCTTCGCGGTGCCGTCCAGCAGCTCCCGCAGCAGCCCGAGGTCCGCCTCGCTCGACGCCACCGTCGCGAAGAACCGCGCCCAGGCCAGCTGGTGCTCGCTGCCCGGCTCGGCCCGCCGCAGCTCGTCGAGGGCGCCGTCGGCGACCAGCCACTCGCCCGTCGCCCGCCACTGCGGCGCCGCGTAGTGGACCAGCGCCGAGTTCGTCCACGCGTGCAGCATCTGCACGACGCCGATCTCGCTCTCACGGCCCGCGAAGCGCAGCACCAGCTCGACGAAGTCCCGGGCCGGCAGCAACGCGTCCCGGGTCAGGTTCCACAGCGCCGACCAGCACTGGGCGCGGGCCAGCGGGTCCGTCAGCGCGCCCAGGTGGTCCCGGAGCGTGGCCAGCGACGTGGCGTCGAGCCGCATCTTGCAGTACGTCAGATCGTCGTCGTTGACCAGGACCAGCTCCGGGGCCGCGGCGCCGGCCAGCTCGGCCACGACGGTGCGCGGGCCGTCGACGTCCGTCTCCACGCGCGCGTACCGCTCCAGGTCCCCGGCCGGGGTACGGCGGTACAGGCCCACCGCCACCCGGTGCGGGCGCAGCCGGGGATGCGACTCGGGCGCCTCCTGGAGCACGGCCAGTTCGCTCACCCGGCCCGCCGCGTCCAGCAGCACCTGCGGGGTCAGCGCGTTCACCCCGGCCGTCTGCAGCCACGCCCCCGCCCAGGCCGCCATGTCCCGGCCGCTGGTCTCCTCCAGCACCGACAGCAGGTCACCGAGCCGGGTGTTGCCGTACGCGTTCCGCTTGAAGTAGCGCCGGGCACCCTCCAGGAAGGGCTCCTCGCCGACGTACGCGACGAGCTGCTTGAGCACCGAGGCGCCCTTGGCGTACGTGATGCCGTCGAAGTTGAGCTTGGCGTCCTGCAGATCACGGATGTCCGCCGTGACCGGATGCGTGGACGGCAGTTGGTCGGCCCGGTACGCCCACGCCTTGCGGCGGTTGGCGAAGGTGATCCAGGCGTTGCCGAAACGGGTCGCGCCGACGTTCGCGAAGGTGCCCATGAAGTCCGCGAAGGACTCCTTGAGCCACAGGTCGTCCCACCACTCCATGGTGACCAGGTCGCCGAACCACATGTGCGCCATCTCGTGCAGGATGACGTTGGCCCGCGCCTCGTAGGACGCCTGCGTCACCTTGCCGCGGAAGATGTACTCCTCGCGGAAGGTCACCAGACCCGGGTTCTCCATCGCGCCCAGGTTGTACTCGGGCACGAACGCCTGGTCGTACTTCCCGAACGGGTACGGGTAGTCGAAGTGGTCGTGGAAGAAGTCCAGGCCCTGCTTGGTCACCAGGAAGACGTCGTCGTGGTCGAAGTGCGGGGCGAGGCCCTTGCGGCACATCGCGCCCAGCGGGATCTCCAGCCGCGTACCGTCCTCGAAGGTCCGCTCGTAGGAGTCGGTCACATAGTGGTAGGGGCCCGCCACCACGCAGGTGATGTACGTCGAGATGGGCTTGGTCTCGGCGAACCGCCAGACACCGTCGGCGCGTTCACCGGCCCCGTTGCTCCACACGGTCCAGCCCTCCGGGGCCCGCACCTCGAAGCGGAACGGTGCCTTGAGGTCGGGCTGCTCGAAGTTCGCGAAGACGCGGCGGGAGTCGGCCGGCTCGTACTGGGTGTACAGGTACACCTCGCCGTCCTCCGGGTCGACGAAGCGGTGCAGGCCCTCGCCGGTACGGGAGTAGGCGCACTGCGCGTCCACGACCAGCTCGTTCTCGGCGGCCAGCTCCTCCAGCACGATCCGGGAGCCGTCGAAGACCTCGCTGGGGTCGAGGTCCCTGCCGTTGAGCGAGAGCGCGGTCACGCTCGGTGCGATCAGGTCGGCGAAGCTGGCCGCGCCCGGCTCGTTGCAGCGGAAGCGGATCGTGGTGACCGAGCGGAAGGTGCGCGGCTCGGCGGCCCCGTCGCCGACGGCCGACCGCAGGTCCAGGGACACCTCGTACCCGTCGACGGACAGCAGGGCGGCCCGCTCCCGGGCCTCGTCGCGGGACAGATTCTCACCGGGCACGGGCGGCACTCCCTCGTTGGTGCGGCAGGACGGGGTTCGGCCGGTGCCGAACAGGACCGATCCTGCCATGTGCCCCTGACAGGGTCAGCAGGGAATGACGCGACGAGCGGATGCGTTGGGACCCTTATTCGCGTTCTCACGAGGAGTGACATGGCCGAGAAGACCCCCGTCGACTTCTGGTTCGATCCGCTGTGCCCCTGGGCCTGGATGACCTCCCGCTGGGTGCTGGAGGTGGCCAAGGTCCGGGACATCGAGGTCCGCTGGCATGTGATGAGCCTGGCCGTGCTGAACGAGAACAGGCTGGACGAACTGCCCGAGGAGTACGCCGAGAACATGCGCCCCGGCGGCAAGAGCTGGGGCCCGGTCCGGGTGGCCGTCGCCGCCCGGCAGCAGCACGGCGACGAGGCGGTCGGCCGGCTGTACACCGCCCTCGGCACCCGCTTCCACAACGAGGGCCTCGGGGTGAACCGCGACAGCATCGCCGCCGCCCTCGCCGACGCGGACCTGCCCGCCGACCTGATCGAGTACGCCGACAAGGACACCTACGACACCGAGCTGCGCGCCTCCCACAAGGAAGGCATCGACAAGGTCGGCCAGGAGGTCGGCACCCCGGTCATCGCCGTACCCGGCCCCGACGGCGAGGAGATCGCCTTCTTCGGCCCTGTGGTGACCCCCACGCCCCAGGGCGAGGAGGCGCTCCGGCTGTGGGACGGCACCCTCGCCGTCGCCTCCGTACCGGGCTTCTACGAGATCAAGCGGACCCGGACCAAGGGCCCCGACTTCAGCAACCTCTGAGTCACCCGGGCTTCGGCGCGGGGAAGCAGCCGCCGCCGTTCCAGTCGAAGCTGCGCTGGTGACGGCGGCAGCCCTCCTGGCCCGCGCCTCGGCGAGCCGGCTCAGGTGCGCCTCGTAGCCCCGCGCGTGGTAGGCGGCCCGGCCCGGGCCCGGTTCCACGACCGCCGTCGGCCGGGTCCGGGCGGCCTCGTCCAGCGCGACCCCGTACCGGCGCGCCGCCGCCGGCACCGCACCGCGCGCGGCGGGCGGCCCAGCACGTGCGCCGGCAGCCGCATCCGTCGCAGGGCGCCCGGATCAGGTCGGCGGGCGTCGACTCCAGTGAGACGCCGGTGAGTTCGGCGCGCGGCCGCGGTTCCACGAACGGGGACTCCTCCCCGGAGGGCGCGAAGTGCGGCTGTGCCCTGTGCCTGAGCGGGGCCGCCGGCCGGGCCCCGCTAACAGGACCGGCCCCGCGAGTTACGTCCTCGCGGGGCCGGTCCCTCACTCCGCCCGCCGCGTGAAGGGTGAGAAGACGATCACGAGGCGGGACGGTCCGGGGCGCGCCGTCAGGGCGCCAGCAGGAGCACGTCCGTGCGGGACCGGGCGGCCTGGTAACGACGGGCCACGTCCTGCCAGTTGACGACCTGCCACATCGCCTCGACGAAGTCCGCCTTCTGGTTCCGGTACTGGAGGTAGAAGGCGTGCTCCCAGGCGTCGAAGACCAGGATCGGGGTCGAGCCCTGGCCCACGTTGCCCTGGTGGTCGTAGACCTGCTCGACGACCAGGCGTCCGCTCAGCGGCTCGTACGCCAGCACGCCCCAGCCCGAGCCCTGGGTGGTGGCCGCGGCCTTGGACAGCTGGGCCTTGAACCCGGCGAACGAGCCGAACGACTCGGTGAGCGCGTCCGCCAGCTCGCCCACACCGTCCGCGGCCAGCGGTTCGCCGCCGCCGTCGCCGGTCATGTTGTGCCAGTAGATCGAGTGCAGGATGTGTCCGGAGAGGTGGAAGGCCAGGTTCTTCTCCAGACCGTTCAGCGCGCCCCACCGCTCCGTGTCGCGTGCCTCGGCGAGCTGCTCCAGGGTGTCGTTGGCGCCCTTCACATAGGCCGCGTGGTGCTTGTCGTGGTGCAGCTCGATGATCTCGGGGCTGATCACCGGGGCGAGCGCGGAGTAGTCGTAGGGCAGTTCAGGAAGCGTGTAGACGGGCATGGGTGGTCCCCTCCGAACCTCTTATTGCAAAGAGCTTGCAACTACAAGTTAGCAACAAAAAGCCCCCGTGTGCGCGCCGACGTGCGCCACGCCTCGCGCCCTCGGTGACCGTTCTCACGCCGTACCAGGTGTAACCCGCACACTTTGTATGGAGCCGACCAGCGCGCGGTTCCCGCCTTTGTCGAGCGCTGACGGTGATCCGGCCCGACCAGGCGGTATAGCGTCACGGTGTCCCCGTCTGCCCACACCCGCGGAGTCCTCATGAGCACCGCCACCGCCGACGCCCGTTCCGGCGCCGTCCTCGCCGACCTCCTGCCCTCGTCCCGCGTGCGTGACGTCGCCCTCGTGCTCGGCGGAGCCGCGCTCACCGGCCTCGCGGCCCAGCTGTCGGTGCCCGTGCCGGGCTCCCCGGTCCCGGTGACCGGTCAGACCTTCGCCGCCCTGCTCGTCGGCACCACGCTCGGCGCCGGCCGCGGCCTCCTCGCCCTCGCCCTGTACGCGCTCGCGGGCATCGCCGGGGTGCCGTGGTTCGCCGAGGGCGGCTCGGGCACGGCGGCCCCGTCCCTCGGGTACGTCTTCGGCATGCTGCTGGCCGCAGCCGTCGTGGGCGCGCTGGCCCGCCGTGGCGCCGACCGCTCGGTGCTGCGCACCGCTGGCACGATGATCCTGGGCGAGGCGATCATCTACGCCATCGGCGTCCCCTACCTGGCCCTCGCCACCGGCATGTCCGCCTCGGCAGCCATCGCCGCGGGGCTCACTCCGTTCCTGATCGGCGACGCCCTGAAGGCGGCCCTGGCCATGGGCGTCCTCCCCACCACATGGAAGCTCGTCAACAACCGCTGACCCCGTTCGTTGCCAGCACGGTTGCCGACGGGCCTTTGCCACGCCCACGCGACGCGAGCTGCTGCCGGGGCGGGGGTCCGGTCCGGGTTCGGCTGTCGTATCTGCTGAGGGCGGCAGGCCACCGCGCAGCGGCGCGAACCGCCGTCGGACCGGGGCCAGTCGACCGGCACGATCACCACGACGCCCGGCAGCACGCTGGATGATCTCCCGCACCCCCATCCGCTGCCGCGAGCGGCGGGTCACCAGCCGGCCGAACAGGTCACCGCGCAGCCGCCGACAAGCCCCTGGCAGGCCCGCGTGCCCCGAGCTGCTGCCGGGGCGGCGGTCCGGTCCGGGTTCGGCTGTCGTATCTGCTGAGGGCGGCAGGCCACCGCTCGGCCGAACGGGCCACCGCGCAGCCGCCGGCAGGCCCGTGCCACGCCCGCGTGCCCCGAACTGCCGTCGGGCCGGGGTCAGTCGGCCGGCACGATCACCGAGACGGCTGACGGCCGGCAGCACGGTCGTCCGGCCGCACGCTGGATGATCTCCCGCTCCCCCTTCCGCTGCCGCGGGCGGCAGGTCACTAGCCAGCCGAACGGGTCACCGTGCAGTCGCCGATGGGCCTCTGCCACGCCCGCGCGGCGCGAGCCGCTGCCGGGCCGCAGGCTGGATGGTCTCCCGCATCCCCATCGGCTGCTGCGGGCGGCAGGCCACCGCTTGGCCGAACGGGCCACCGCGCAGCCGCTGGCAGGCCCGTGCCACGCCCGCGTGCCCCGAACCGCAGTCGGGCCGGGGTCAGTCGACCGGCGCGATCACCACGACGGCCGGCGGCGACAGCAGCACGGTCGTCCGGCCGCACGCTGGATGATCTCCCGCACCCCCATCCGCAGCCGCGGGCGGCGGGTCACCAGCCGGCCGAAAACAGGCCACCGCGCAGCCGCCGGCAGGCCCGTGCCACGCCCGCACCCCCATCCGCAGCCGTGGGCGGCAGGTCACCAGCCGGCCGAGCAGGCCACCGCGCAGTGGCGCGAGCCGCCGCCCCGTTCAGCCGACCGGTACCTTGTCCGCTCCCGGTTCGGTGGGCAGGGTGCGGTGGCGGCTTGCCGTTCGTTGCCGTAGCACCGCGATGACCACCACCGCGGCAGCGACCAGCAGCGACAGCAAAACCGTCGTCCGGCCGCTGCTCTCGCCCTCCGTGTCGGTGAGCATGTAGCCGAGCACGAACACGATCAACGCGGCGGCGCCCCAGGTCAGGTACGGGTACAGCCACATCTTCACGACCAGCTTCTCCGGCGCCTCACGCTGGATGATCTTCCGCATCCGCAGCTGCGAGAAGCAGATCACCAGCCAGACGAACAGAGCCACCGCACCGCTGGAGTTGACCAGGAAGAGGAACACCGAGTCCGGGAACCGGTAGTTGAAGAAGACGGCCACGAAGCCGAACAGCACCGAAGCGATGATCGCCGCCATCGGCACACCACGGGACGTGGCCCGCGCGAACGCCTTCGGCGCGTCACCCCGCTCGCCCAGCGAGAACGCCATCCGGGAGGCCGTGTACAGACCGGAGTTGAGACACGACAGCACCGAGGTCAGCACGATGAAGTTCATGATCTGACCGGCGTGCGGGATGCCGAGGGAGCCGAGCGCGGCGACATACGAGCCCTGCTCCTTGATGGCGGGATCGTCCCACGGCAGCAGCGCGACGACGACCAGGATCGACCCGAGGTAGAAGACCCCGATGCGCCAGATGATGCTGTTGGTCGACTTGGTGACGGCCCGCTGCGGGTCCGCCGACTCACCCGCGGCCAGCGTGGCGATCTCGCTGCCCATGAAGGAGAAGACCACGAGCAGCACCCCGGTGAGGACGGCCCCGGGCCCGTTGGGCAGGAAGCCGCCGTGGCCGGTGAGATTGCCGAACCCCGCCCGGTCGCTGTCCACGCCGGGCAGCACACCGAGGACGGCCAGCAGACCGATCACGATGAACGCGCCGATCGCCACGACCTTGATCCCGGCGAACCAGAACTCGAACTCGCCGTAGGAGCCCACCGAGACGAGGTTGGTCGCGGTGAGCACGACCATCACGATCAGGGCCCAGCCCCACTGCGGAACGGCGGGGATCCACCCCTCGAGGATCTTGGCCCCGGCGGTGGCCTCCACGGCCAGCACGACGACCCAGAAGAACCAGTACAGCCAGCCGATGGAGAACCCGGCCCAGCGGCCGAGCGCCCGGTCCGCGTGCGCGGAGAAGGAACCGGAGGCCGGATGGGCCGCGGACATCTCGCCGAGCATCCGCATCACGAGGACGACGAGCGTGCCGACGAGGGCGTACGACAGCAGGATGCCGGGTCCCGCGGCGGCGATACCCGAACTGGAACCGACGAAGAGGCCGGCTCCGATGACGCCGCCGATGGCGATCATCGACAGATGGCGGTTCTTGAGCCCGGCCTGGAGCCCGGTACCGGGGTCTCCGGTCGCAGGAGGGGACGGCTGCGAAGTCATGGGGGGAATTCCTTTGCGCCGGGTGTGGGGGATCCCGTACTGGGGGGTGTACGAGCCGGACCAGTGAATCCGAGGTGAACGGTTTCAGGAACCATTGAATCCGGATTGTTGCGTGACATTATCTTGGGGTTCTATGGCTTTACTCACATTTTCCCGAGCCGGAACCCGAAGCTGCCGCCCGGACGCCCCCGTGTCACACTGCTTGCCATGCGCGTGTATCTCGGCTCGGACCATGCGGGCTTCGAACTCAAGAACCACCTCGTCGAATGGCTCAAGGAGGCGGGTCACGACCCCGTCGACTGCGGCCCCCACATCTACGACGCCCAGGACGACTACCCGCCCTTCTGCCTCCGCGCCGCGCAGCGGACGGCCGCGGACCCCGACGCCCTCGGCATCGTGATCGGCGGCTCCGGGAACGGCGAGCAGATCGCCGCGAACAAGGTCAAGGGCGTGCGCGCGGCCCTCGCGTGGAGCGCGGAGACCGCCTCCCTGGGCCGTCAGCACAACAACGCCAACGTCGTGGCCGTCGGCGCGCGCATGCACTCGGCGGAGGACGCGACGGCGTTCGTCGAGACCTTCCTCAACACCCCGTTCTCCGGTGACGAGCGGCACATCCGCCGCATCGACATGCTGTCGGACTACGAGACGACGGGCGCCCTGCCCCCGGTCCCGGCCCACCACCCGCAGCAGGACTGAGTCACCCCCGGGCGCCGGCCCGGGCCAGGGGAGAGGACGCCACACCGTGCCGGAGGGGCACACGATCCACCGGCTGGCGCAGGACTACGCCGGCCGTTTCCGCGGCCTGCCCGCGCGCGTGAGCAGCCCCCAGGGCAAGTTCTCCGACGCGGCCGCCCTGCTCGACGGGGCGGAGCTGACCCGTACGGAAGCCCACGGAAAACATCTCTTCCTGGGCTTCCGCGACGCCGACTGGGTCCATATCCATCTGGGCCTGTTCGGTAAGGTGGCCTTCGGTGACGCCCCCGCGCCGCCGCCCACCGACACGGTCCGCCTCCGCCTCGCCAACACCACCTCGTACGTCGATCTGCGCGGCCCCACCACCTGCGCCCTGATCACCGACGCCGAGAAGCGGGCGGTCCACGCGCGCCTCGGCCCGGACCCGCTGCGCGCCGACCCCGACCCGGCCGCCGCCTACGCCCGGATCCGGCGCAGCCGCACCACGATCGCCGCCCTCCTCATGGACCAGAAGGTCATCGCGGGCGTCGGCAACGTCTACCGCGCCGAGGTCCTCTTCCGGCACGGCATCGACCCGTACCGCACGGGCCGGCACCTCAGGCCCGCCGAGTGGGACGCGATCTGGGCGGATCTCGTCGCGCTGATGCGCGAGGGCGTCCGGCACAACCGGATCGACACCGTCCGCCCCGAGCACACCCCCGAGGCGATGGGCCGGCCGCCGCGCGTCGACGACCACGGCGGCGAGGTGTACGTCTACCGCCGGGCCGGCCAGCCGTGCCACATCTGCGGCACCGCGATCCGCACCGCCGGCCTCGCCGCCCGCAACCTCTTCTGGTGCCCGACCTGCCAGCGGAACTGACCCCGCCGCGGCACCCGGGCCGCCGCCCCGCCGCCCGGGCCGCTCAGAACCCGTGCGGCAGCCACGGCGCGACCGGCGAGCCGAACGCAACCGACGCCTCCGTCAGCGCACCCTGCCGCAGCTCCCGCACCCGCCCGCCCGCCGCCAGCGACGTCAGCGGCACACCGCCCAGATACGCGGCCCCCAACTCCCGCACCGACAGCGCCAGCTCGGCCGGCTCCTCGGTGCGCGCGCACGACGCGCCCTTCGCGTCCCCGGTCAGCCGCCAACGCCCGGCGTTCCAGGGGCAGAAGTCGTCCTCGACCGCGAACACGACGTCCACCGGCGCCTGGTACGTCCGCGCCTCCAGCGCCGCCCCCACGTCCACCAGCCGCACATACAGCGAGTCCCGCAGCGTCACCCGGCAGCGGCGGATGTCCGACACCAGGTGCTGCCACGCCTCGTCCACCGGGCGCCCCCGCGTGTGCAGCGTCGAGGTCAGGTCGATGTCGAACAGGAACCGCCACACCGCCGCGCCCGCCGCCGGGTCCAGCGCCTCCAGGTCCGTCAGCAGCACGCTGCCCTTGGGCCCGGCCTGGTCCCAGTCCGGCCTGACCCGGAACCGCGCGTAACCGACCAGGTCCCCGTCCCGTTCGGCCACCACGCACTGCAGCGGCGAGGCGCCGTTGCGTTCGCTCTCCGGGTCGAGCAGCGCCACCCGCTCCCAGCGCGGCAGCCGCGCCACCATCCCGGGGCGCAGCGGCACCTGCCGGGCGTACAGCGCCTCGCACGCGTCGAGCACGTCGGCCGGCGCGGCATACCTCAGCCGTACGTCATCGGTGCCGGGCGGCACCGCGAGCCGCACCCGGCTCGTGTCGATCTCCGCGGTGGCCTGGAACGTCGCCGCGCCGTACCCGAACCGTCCGTAGATGTCCGGCTCCGACGCCGTCAGCACCGCCAGCGGCCGGCCCCAGGACCGTACGTCGTCCAGCTGCCGCCGCATCATCGACGTGAGCACCCCGCGCCGCCGGTGGGTGGCGGCCACGCCGACCATGGTGATGCCCGCGGCCCGCACCGGCGCCCCGCCGGGCACGGTCAGCCGGAAGTCGAACGCCCCGGCCGTGCCCACGCACGCGGCACCGTCCCAGGCGCCGATGGTGCGCTCCGGCTCGATCAGCTCCAGAGACAGCTGACGCTCCTCGGCCGCTTCGGACACGCCGCCGAAGGCGCGGACCAAGGTGTCGTACCAGCCGTCCAGCTCGTCGCGTCGCGCCGCCCGCAGCTCGATCCCGCGGTCGTTCCGTGCAAGGTCAGTTGCCATGGACCATGCGTATCAGGGCATTGGGGGATGAGCGAATGAATTTCCCCCAGGCGGCAGCGGGACGGCGTTCCGTGAAGTTCACTGTGAAGTTGGGCCTCGGACGGGGGACAACTGGAACCTCCCGTGCCAAGGGGCCGGTCCGATCGATAGGGTCCCGAACTAATGGCAGCAGGAAGAGAGCGGCGCGGGAAGGCCGAGACCTTCACGGCCCGGTGGCGGATGCAGTGGCACCGGGCCCGCGTCGGCCTGCGCCGAAGCGCCGTCGACTACTTCCGCGGCAACGGCTCGGACTGGATCGCGCTGGCCGGACTCCTGCTGACCGTCCCGGTGCTCACGGCCATGAGCCTCGCCAACTCGGTGTGGTTCTCCCCGGCCGCCCTGGTGCTCCCGATCGTCGTGGGCGGGCTGCTGCTGCGCCCGGCGAGCCTGCTCGGGCTGTACGCGGCGGCGGCCACGGCGCTGATCGTGGAGTCGGTACGACTCGGGCCGTACACCGAAGGCCCGTCCCGGGTCACCCCCGGCGTGGTCCTCGTGGTCGCGGCCTGCGGCTTCTTCGGGCTGCTCACCGCCCAGTTCCGCAGCCGGGTGGGGGTGCCCTGGCGGCGCGGCGGCACGATGCTGTTCGACCTGCGCGAGCGGATCCGGGTGCAGAGCAAGCTGCCGAAGCTGCCGCAGGGCTGGCACCGGGAGATGGCGCTGCGGCCCGCCGGCGGGCAGTCGTTCTCCGGCGACTTCGTGGTCGCGGCCCGCACGAACGGCGGGCGCACCCTGGAGGTCGTGCTCACGGACGTGTCCGGCAAGGGCATGGACGCGGGGTCGCGGGCGCTGCTGCTGTCCGGCGCGTTCGGCGGCCTGCTGGGCTCGCTGCCCCCGCACGCCTTCCTCCCGGCCGCCAACGGCTATCTGCTCCGCCAGGACTGGGACGAGGGCTTCGCCACCTCGATCCATCTCGTCCTGGACCTCGACTCCGGGGACTACGAGTTGTACACGGCCGGCCATCCGCCGGGCCTGCAGCTCAGCGCGGGCAGCGGGCGCTGGGAGGAGAAGGCCGCCGAGGGCCCGCTGCTCGGCGTGTACGACGGCGCCCAGTTCGACCCCACGAAGGGCTCACTCCGCCCCGGGGACGTCCTGATGCTGTTCACGGACGGTCTGGTGGAGACCTCCGACCGGGACATCGTCGAGGGCATGGACCGGCTCACCGGCGAGGCCGACCGCTATGTGGCAGGCGGCTTCCACGGAGCCGCCTGGCACCTCATCGAGGCGGTGGCCAAGGACGTAAACGACGACCGAGCCCTCCTACTGATCAGCAGAGAGGCCTCGTGAGCGGCTCCGCCAGCGACAACGCCCCTTTAAGGGGCGCGGGGCTGTATCGATGTGCGGCTCCGCCGCGTGGGCGCGATCAACCACAACGAACCCGCAGCCGCCGACGAAGCCAAGCCGCACATCCGTAGGCGCACGACAACGCACCCGCACGCCACATTCCCCGCCCCACACCAGCGAAGCTACACAGGGAGCTTGGCCCGCTCCCGCTCCCGCACCCCACCACCGGCACCCCGCGCCGCTTCCCGCCGAAACGCCCACTCCAACCTAGGCTCCACCGCGAAGCGGAACACCCGCTGCACAGGCCGGGTGCACAGCAGCGTGACGGCGCCCCCCGCAAGCAAGCTCACCAGGATCTCGCCGAACGGCCCATGCAACCAGCCATGGTCGAACCAGCCCTGGTAGTCGGCGAACTTCACCACAAAACCATGCAGCAGATACCCGTACAACGTGCCCGCACCGAACGCGGTGAACCACGTCTTCCGGCGCGGCACCAACGCGAAGAAGCACGCGGTCAGCAGCAGCGAGCAGCCGAACAGGACGAGCACCATGAGCGGACCGCACCACCACGGCACACCGAGTTCCTGCGCCGAGTCCCGGTGGTAGAACCACGCGGCCTGCATCCGCGGCACCGCCCACCAGCCGAAGACGAGCGCCGCCGCGAACACCGGTACCGCGGCGATCCGCACCCAACGGCGCCGCACGAGCTGGAAGTGCTCCGGCTTCATGCACAGGCCGAGCACGAAGTACGGCAGGAACTGCAGGACGCGCTGCAGATCGAGGTCGTCGCCGATGCTCGGCGAGACGGTCGCCAGCATCGCGATGCCGAACGCCACCGGCAACGGCCAGCGGATCGCCTTCCAGATCGGCGTCGTCAGCCGCCAGATGAACAGCGCGCACAGGAACCAGGTGAGATACCAGGGATCGAGGAGGCTGATCTCCTGGTCGGGGGAGTGATCGACGTACCGCTTGAAGAGCGGGTACGCCGTCTCGAAGACGATGTACGGCACGGCGACACCGGTGACGAGGCGCCTGAGCCGGTCCGGGCGCATGTCGAAACTGCGCGAGAAGAAGCCGGAGATGATGATGAACGCCGGCATGTGGAAGGCGTACACGACCATGTACGCGCCCTGGAGCACACGGCTGTCGCCCTTCAACGGCTCCCACGCGTGTCCGATGGCCACGAGGACGATCGCCAGGTACTTGGCGTTGTCGAAGAAGGCGTCGCGCTGCTTGCCCGGTCTTGCCTCCGGGCTGCGCGCGTCGGGCACTCCGTTCCGCGGCGACTGTGCCGGGGGGAGCGACCTTCGGTTCGGGCCGGGGGACGAGGCGGCATCAAACATCTGAGGCACCCTAGCGTTGTCCGCTGGTTTTCGTAAAACTCCCCCGCGGTTTCCTGGTTAGGGCTTCGAGTACCCGCGGATTTACCGAACTCGCCGTTCCTGGGCGCGTGATGATGAGCACATTGTCGGTCGTAGATCGCCCTCAATGTACTGATTCATCCGGACTCATTGGTGCATAGCGCCGTCTCCGTGCCGATGGGTGGCGGCAATTCGAATTACCAGCGAACGTGATGTGTGGGCCGTGAAACGGCGTTCCGTAATTACCGGTCGATACCCGCGCGGGTGCGCCCTCGAATTACTGTACGGGCCGCGCTCAGGGACGGGGCCGTGGCCAACGATGCGTCACGCGCCGCATAGCTCGGCCGGGTTGGTGGCACGATGGTTCTGGCGGGGGGTGCCGGGCAGCATCCCCGGGCCGGGAGAGCGGACCGACCGAGGGTGTGATCAGTGTGGCCATTTCACTGTCCGTGGTGCTGATGTTGGCGATCGTCCTTGTGGTGTTGATCCGAGGGGGGAGCATCAAGCCCGGTCCCGCCGTCGTCGCCATCCTCTTCGGCTTCTTCCTGGCCTCGACCGGCATGGCCCCGTCCATCCAGCGCTTCCTCGACTCGATAGCCGAGACGATCAACTCGATCAGCTTCTGAGCGGGGCCGCTTCGCGCGGACCGGCGACGGGGGACGGCCAACGGCACCAAGGCGATCACCTACGGCTGCCTCGGCCGTCTCGGCTCCCCGGAACAGGGCGGCTCAGGGCGCCGCGGCGGCGGAAGGGGCGCTGCAACCACCCACCCCTCGGAACGCCAGCCCCTCGAACGGCTCGGCTCCGCCCTGCTGTTCGGCCGCTGGCCCGAAGGAGACGCTCTTCTCCGAGACCGTTCCGGCGACCAAGGTCAGCATCCACCCGTCCTTCTCCAGTCTCCAGCCGTCGGCGGCAGCCGACGAGCGCTGCCTCGTCTCGCGCCAGCCGCGGTCCTCCAGTCCGGCGACGACCTTGGTGACGGCCTTCGGATCCGGCTTGGTGCCGGCTCGGACGACGGCGCCCACCTCGCAGGTACTGAGCAGCGCCTCCGCGGCGACGAAGCGCGGTGACCCGAAGCCCCCGGCGGCGACGGCCGCCCGGATGTCGCCCCGCACCGCGTCAGGGGTCACCGTGGCCTGGTCCGCCGCCACGGCCGAGCGGCCCCCGCCCTTTGCTTCCGCGCCTGAGCGTTCTTCGCCACCGCAAGCTGTCAGCGCCACGGCGGCCACGATCACCGCTGCGGCCGTCCCCACCCTGCGCATTTCTCTCCCCACCCCTTGGATCACCCAGGCAGGGGCGGAGCTTCGGCCCCCGCAAACGATCAGGGCCAGATCGGGGATTGACCCTCTGACCTGGCCCTGAGCCGTGAGAGCGGGCGACGGGAATCGAACCCGCGTAGCTAGTTTGGAAGACTAGGGCTCTACCATTGAGCTACGCCCGCAGCTGGTGTGCCGCTGGTCGGACGACCGCGGCACAGAAGGCATCGTAGCGGGTCACGCGCCGCGGAGGCCAACGCGTTGGTCTGCGTGTACGCCGCTGAGCATGCCGGGGGAGAGACGGCCGGTAAACGGGCCGACGTATCCCGTCCGGGCATGTACCCTACGTGTCGCACCAGACGGGGTGTGGCGCAGCTTGGTAGCGCGTCCGCTTTGGGAGCGGAAGGCCGTGGGTTCAAATCCCGCCACCCCGACCACCGACCGAGGGAACCCCTCGGGATCGCCTTTTGGGGCGCTGACCGGCTGCGGTTACTATGCAAGCTGCGCGCCCGTGTGTCCCGGCCCACTCGGCCTACGAACTCCTCCGGGCGGCGAAATCCGCCGGACCTCTCTGGCCCCGGCAGAACCCAAGATGTCAGCCACAAGGAGACCGAACCGTGAAGAGCGCCGTGGAGACCCTGAACCCGACCCGGGTTCGGCTCACTGTCGAGGTGCCCTTCGAGGAGCTCAAGGACAGCCTCGACGCGGCGTACAAGAAGATCAACCAGCAGGTCACGGTGAAGGGCTTCCGTAAGGGCAAGATCCCGGCCCGCGTCATCGACCAGCGGTTCGGCCGTGGCGCCGTGCTGGAGGAGGCCGTCAACGACGCGCTCCCCAAGTTCTACACGGACGCGGTCAACGAGGCCGAGCTGAACCCGCTGGGCCAGCCCGAGGTCGACATCACGGAGCTGAAGGACGGCGAGACGCTGAACTTCACCGCCGAGGTCGACATCCGCCCGGCCGTGGAGATCCCGGACTACTCCGGCATCGAGGTCGAGGTCGACGCCATCGAGGTCACCGACGAGGACATCGACAAGTCGGTCGAGCAGCTCCGTGAGCGGTTCTCCTCCACCACCCCGGTCGAGCGCGCCGCCGAGGACGGTGACGTCGTCACCATCGACCTGGAGGCCAAGGTCGAGGGCGAGGTCCTGGAGGACGGGGTCGCGGAGGGCGTCTCCTACACCATCGGCTCCGGCGAGCTGCTCGACGGCATCGACGACGCCGTCAAGGGCCTGGAGGCCGGCGGCGAGGCCACCTTCACCTCCGAGCTGAAGGGCGGCTCCGCGGCGGGCAAGGAGGCCGAGGTCACCGTCAAGGTCACCCAGGTGGCCGCCCGGGAACTGCCCGCGCTGGACGACGACTTCGCGCAGCTCGCCTCCGAGTTCGACACGCTGGAGGAGCTGCGGGCCGACAGCCGCAAGCGCCTTGCGAACATGAAGCAGTACGACCAGGCCACGCAGGCGCAGGAGCGGGTGCTGGACAAGCTGCTGGAGCTGGTCGAGGTCCCGGTCCCCGAGAAGCTGCTCGAGGACGAGATCAACACCCGCAAGCACAACCTGGAGCACCACCAGCTCGCCCAGATGGGTCTCACCCTCGACAAGTACCTGGAGCTCCAGGGCAAGACCGCCGAGGAGCTCGAGACCGAGACCCACGAGGCCGCGATCAAGGGCATCAAGACCCAGTTCGTCCTTGACGAGCTGGTCAAGGTGGAGAAGCTCAACGTCAACCAGGAGGAGCTGACCGAGCACCTCATGCGGCGTGCCGCCTCCTCCGGCATGTCCCCCGACCAGTTCGCCCAGGCCGTCGTCGAGGGCGGCCAGGTGCCGCTGCTGGTCGGCGAGGTCGCCCGCGGCAAGGCCCTGGCCGTCGTGGTCGAGGCCGCCACGGTGAAGGACACCAACGGCGAGATCGTCGACCTGGACGACGAGGACGAGGACGAGACGGAGCCGACCGAGGCCCCCGAGGAAAAGCCCGAGTCCTGACCCCACACAGACACACAGGGGCCCCTGGGAACTCCCAGGGGCCCCTCCCATCCCAGCCGCCCCCCAAAGGGACGCG
The DNA here is from genome assembly GCF_003688995.1 of Streptomyces shenzhenensis. Lineage (GTDB taxonomy): Bacteria > Actinomycetota > Actinomycetes > Streptomycetales > Streptomycetaceae > Streptomyces > Streptomyces shenzhenensis_A. Next base: position 263,195 of record NZ_PENI01000004.1, read on the forward strand.
GGGAGCCCCCTACGGCCCCTCCCCGACCCGCCCGAGCGGCAGCCCACCCAGGGGCGCGGGGAACTGCGCGCTCAACCACACCCCACCCGCACAGGCCCCACTACGGCCGCTCCCCAAAGGGGCGCGAGGAACGGCGCGACAAGCCCCCACAGCCCCGCGCAGGCCCCCCGCGGCCCCCGGTCCCTCCCCGACCCGCCCGAGCGCCAGCCCACCCAGGGGCGCGGGGAACGGCGCGTTCAACCACGACGCACCCGCACAGGCCCCACTACGGCCGCCCCCCAAGGGGGCGCGGGGAACTGCGCGACAAGCCCCCACGGCCCCGCACAGGCCCCGCACGGCCCCTCCCACGGCGCTCGCCCCCAAAGCCCCCCGGCCCCTCCCCGACCCGCCTCAGCGGCAGCCCACCCAGGGGCGCGGGGAACGGCGCGCTCAACCACAACCCACCCGCACAGCCCCACCACGGCCGCCCCCCAAAGCCCCCCGCAGGGACCTTCACCGGCTACGCCCCCGGCGAACACCCCCTTCCGCGGGATTCCCCGAAGGGACCCGCGCGTTAGGGTCCATGAATACGAGGGCAGAGGAGTCTCCCGAAGCCCCCGGCAGGATTACGCAGGATTACGCAGGAACACGTAAGACGGCCCGGCGCCGTCGTAAGACGAGCAGGTGGATACGTGACGAATCTGATGCCCTCCGCCGCCGGCGAGCCTTCCATCGGTGGCGGCCTCGGTGACCAGGTCTACAACCGGCTGCTCGGTGAGCGGATCATCTTCCTCGGCCAGCAGGTTGACGACGACATCGCGAACAAGATCACCGCACAGTTGCTGCTCCTCGCCGCCGACCCGGCGAAGGACGTCTTCCTCTACATCAACAGCCCCGGCGGTTCGGTGACGGCCGGCATGGCGATCTACGACACCATGCAGTACATCCCGAACGACGTGGTCACGATCGCCATGGGCATGGCGGCGTCGATGGGCCAGTTCCTGCTGACCGGCGGTGCCGCCGGCAAGCGGTTCGCGCTGCCCCACGCCGACATCATGATGCACCAGGGCTCCGCGGGCCTCGGCGGCACCGTCTCGGACATCAAGATCCAGGCCGAGTACCTGATGCGCACCAAGAAGCGCATGTCCGAGCTGACCGCGCGGCACTCCGGCCAGACCGTGGAAACGATCATCCGTGACGGCGACCGCGACCGCTGGTTCACCCCGGAGGAGGCCAAGGAGTACGGTCTGATCGACGAGATCATCACGCATGCCTCCGGTGTTCCGGGAGGCGGCGGCACCGGTGCCTGACCGGCCCGGCCACGCCACGCACCGCCGAGACTCCAGCCCCCAGAACGCCACCAGGACGGTGAACCTCATGAACAACTTCCCCGGCGCCGCCAGCGGCCAGTACGACGGGCCCCGGCCCGACAGCCGCTACGTCATCCCGCGCTTCGTGGAGCGCACCTCCCAGGGCATCCGCGAGTACGACCCGTACGCGAAGCTCTTCGAGGAGCGCGTGATCTTCCTCGGCGTCCAGATCGACGACGCCTCCGCCAACGACGTCATGGCGCAGCTGCTGTGCCTGGAGTCGATGGACCCCGACCGGGACATCTCGATCTACATCAACAGCCCGGGCGGCGACATGACCGCCCTGACGGCGATCTACGACACGATGCAGTTCGTGAAGCCCGACATCCAGACGGTGTGCATGGGCCAGGCCGCCTCCGCGGCCGCCATCCTGCTCGCCGCCGGCACGCCGGGCAAGCGCATGGCGCTGCCGAACTCGCGCGTGCTGATCCACCAGCCCGCCGGCAGCACCGGCCGCGGCCAGCTCTCCGACCTGGAGATCATCGCCAACGAGTTCACGCGCATGCGCACGCAGCTGGAGGAGATGCTGGCCAAGCACTCCAACCGGCCGATCGAGCAGGTGCGCGAGGACATCGAGCGCGACAAGATCCTCACGGCGGAGGAGGCACTCCAGTACGGCCTGGTGGACCAGATCATCTCCACCCGCAAGATGAACAACGAGAGCGTCCGCTGATCCGGAGCATGGGTCTCCCCTGTGCGAAGAGCACGAAGAAGAGCACAAAGGGGACGTCCTTTCCCACCCTTGGCGCGGTGCACGTCAAAGTGAACCGTGCCAAGGGGGGCCCGAACGGGGGGCTCGGCAAGGTACCGTCGGACATAAGGCAGCACCAGGAGTCGCTGGACTCGTGACGTCCAGGCGTCTCCCAGGCGAAGGGGAAGCACACCGTGGCACGCATCGGTGACGGCGGCGATCTGCTCAAGTGCTCGTTCTGCGGCAAGAGCCAGAAGCAGGTCAAGAAGCTCATCGCAGGGCCCGGTGTGTACATCTGCGACGAGTGCATCGACCTCTGCAACGAGATCATCGAGGAGGAGCTGGCGGAGACCAGCGAGGTGCGCTGGGAGGAACTGCCGAAGCCCCGCGAGATCTATGAGTTCCTCGAGGGCTACGTGGTCGGTCAGGAGGCCGCCAAGAAGGCCCTGTCCGTTGCGGTGTACAACCACTACAAACGGGTCCAGGCGGGCGAGAACGGCGGCGCCCAGGGCCGTGACGACGCCATCGAGTTGGCGAAGTCCAACATCCTCCTGCTGGGCCCCACGGGCTCCGGCAAGACCCTCCTCGCACAGACCCTCGCGCGCATGCTGAACGTCCCCTTCGCGATCGCCGACGCCACGGCGCTGACGGAGGCGGGCTACGTGGGCGAGGACGTGGAGAACATCCTGCTCAAGCTGATCCAGGCGGCGGACTACGACGTCAAGAAGGCCGAGACCGGGATCATCTACATCGACGAGATCGACAAGGTCGCGCGGAAGAGCGAAAACCCCTCGATCACCCGGGATGTCTCGGGCGAGGGCGTCCAGCAGGCCCTGCTGAAGATCCTGGAGGGCACCACGGCCTCCGTCCCGCCGCAGGGCGGCCGCAAGCACCCGCACCAGGAGTTCATCCAGATCGACACGACGAACGTGCTGTTCATCGTGGGCGGTGCCTTCGCCGGCCTGGAGAAGATCATCGAGTCCCGGGCCGGTGCCAAGGGCATCGGCTTCGGCGCGACGATCCGCTCCAAGCGCGAGCTGGAGTCCAAGGACGTCTTCGAGGACGTCATGCCGGAGGACCTGGTCAAGTTCGGCATGATCCCCGAGTTCATCGGCCGTCTCCCGGTCATCACCTCGGTGCACAACCTCGACCGCAAGGCGCTGCTGCAGATTCTGGTCGAGCCGCGTAACGCCCTGGTGAAGCAGTACCAGCGGCTGTTCGAACTCGACGGTGTGGAACTGGACTTCGAGCGTGAGGCGCTGGAGGCCATCGCCGACCAGGCGATCCTGCGGCAGACCGGCGCCCGCGGCCTGCGCGCCATCATGGAGGAGGTCCTCCAGGCGGTGATGTACGAGGTGCCGTCCCGCAAGGACGTGGCCCGCGTGGTCATCACGGCGGACGTCGTCCTGTCGAACGTCAACCCGACCTTGATCCCGCGCGATGCCCGCGGCCGGGGCCCGGGCGAGCAGAAGACGGCGTAGCCCGAAGCCCGCGTCCGCACAGCACAGAGCCCCGGCCGTATCGAGACGGACCGGGGCTTTCGTGCGCTGTGCGGACGCGGGGGAGCGGTGGCGTCAGGCCTTGACGCGCACTTCCTTGCGGAGCTTGGCCGTCGTCTCGGCCGCGGCCGCCGGGTCGGTGGCCTTGCCCGCGGCGATGTCCGAGTACTCCATCGGCATCACGAAGCCGACGGTGCTGTGGTCACCCCACACGCAGTACGTCACGCCCATCTTCTTCGCCATGCCCGACGAGGCGTTGGCGGAGTTGTCGATGCTCGCGCCCTGGCACTTGAGGATCGCGCCCTCCAGCGAACTGGGCTTGTACTCCTTGGGACTTCCCTCGAAGGTGACGTCCTCGTCCTTGGACTCCTGCTTCATGGCGGCGAAGAGACCGTCCACGGCCTTCTCCGGGTCGTCGATGGAGCCGTAGACGCCGCCGAACGAGATGATCTTGCCGCCCAGCGGGTTGTTCTCGTCCTTCACCTCGTAGGAGGCGCTGACGTCCTTGGGGTCCTTGACGCCCCACGCCTCGGCGTCCTTCAGGTCGTTCTTCGACATGCTGTCGCTGTCGCTGCCGGACTTCTTGTACTCGGTGAGCACCGTCTCCGGCGTGGTCAGCTTGTGCGGGCCGTCGTCGGCGATGCCGGAGCCGCTGCCGCCGCCCCCGCCGAGCACGAAGTAGGCGCCGACCGCGATGGCCGCGACCACGGCCACCGCGCCGATGATCAGGCCCGTCTTCTTCTTGCCGCCACCGGGGGCCGGGGGCTGCGGGACGCCGTAGGGCTGCTGCCCATAGGGCTGCTGGCCGTACGGGGGCTGCTGCGGGGGAACACCGCCCTGCTGCGGATAGCCGTAGCCGGGCTGGGCCGGAGGCGTCTGCTGCGGGTAGCCGTAACCGGGCTGCGGCTGCTGCGGCGGCACGGGCGGCTGCTGGGGGTAGCCATAGCCGGGCTGGGGGGCCTGCGGCGGCTGGCCGTAGGGGCCCGGCTGGCCGTACGGTCCAGGCTGCTGGGGCTGTCCGCCGTACGGGCCCGGCTGGTTGTGACTCATCTCTGGGTTCCCCTCCAGATGCTTATGTGATCCTGACATCCTCGCTCAGTCACACGAAGCACACCGCATCGGGGGTTGCACCGTTACGGAACAAAGGCGTTTCGGGACTGGGTCGTGACACCTCTAAACTGACCCCCGTGACCGAGAACGCTCAGCAGCAGCCACCAGCGCCCGACACCGAACTGCCGACCCAGTACGCGCCGGCCGATGTAGAGCGGCCGCTGTACGAGCGCTGGGTAGAGCGCGGTTACTTCGAGGCCGACGCGAAGAGCGACAAGCCTCCGTACACCGTCGTCATCCCGCCGCCGAACGTCACCGGCAGCCTGCACCTCGGGCACGCCTTCGAGCACACCCTCATCGACGCGCTCACGCGCCGTAAGCGCATGCAGGGTTACGAGACGCTGTGGCAGCCCGGTATGGACCACGCCGGCATCGCCACACAGAACGTCGTCGAACGCGAGCTGGGCAAGGAGGGCAAGTCCCGGCACGACCTGGGCCGGGAGGCCTTCGTCGAGCGCGTCTGGCAGTGGAAGGCCGAGTCCGGCGGGCAGATCTCCGGGCAGATGCGCCGCCTCGGCGATGGTGTCGCCTGGTCCCGTGAGCGCTTCACCATGGACGAGGGCCTCTCGCAGGCCGTCCAGACCATCTTCAAGCGGCTCTACGACGACGAGCTGATCTACCGCGCCGAGCGCATCATCAACTGGTGCCCCCGCTGTCTGACGGCGATCTCCGACATCGAGGTCGAGTACCAGGACGACGACGGCGAACTGGTCTCCATGAAGTACGGGGACGGGGACGACACCATCGTCGTCGCCACGACCCGCGCCGAGACCATGCTCGGCGACACCGCGGTCGCCGTCCACCCCGAGGACGAGCGCTACCGGCATCTGATCGGCAAGCTCATCAGGCTGCCGCTCACCGACCGCTCCATCCCCGTCGTCGCCGACGAGCACGTCGACCCGGAGTTCGGCACCGGCGCCGTCAAGGTCACCCCGGCGCACGACCCGAACGACTTCGAGATCGGCCAGCGCCACGACCTGCCCGCCATCACCGTGATGGACGAGCACGCCGTCATCACGGTCCCCGGCCCCTTCCTGGGCCTGGACCGGCTTGAGGCCCGCTCCGCCATCGTCGGCGCCCTGCGCGCCGAGGGCCGGATCGTCGCCGAGAAGCGGCCGTACGCGCACAGCGTCGGCCACTGCTCGCGCTGCAAGACCACCATCGAGCCGCGCCTGTCCATGCAGTGGTGGGTCAAGGTCGGCCCGCTGGCGAAGGCCGCCGGTGACGCCGTCCGCGAGGGCAAGGTCACCATCCACCCGCAGGAGATGGAGAAGCGGTACTTCGACTGGGTCGACAACCTCCACGACTGGTGCATCTCACGGCAGTTGTGGTGGGGCCACCGCATCCCGGTCTGGTACGGCCCGGACGGCGAGGTCGTCTGCGTCGGCCCCGACGAGCAGCCGCCCACCGGTGAGGGCTGGACGCAGGACACGGACGTCCTCGACACCTGGTTCTCCTCCGGCCTGTGGCCGTTCTCCACGCTCGGCTGGCCCGAACAGACCGAGTCGCTCGCGAAGTTCTACCCGAACTCCGTCCTGGTCACCGGCTACGACATCCTCTTCTTCTGGGTCGCCCGGATGATGATGTTCGGCCTGTACGCGATGGACGGCACCCCGCCGTTCCACACCATCGCCCTGCACGGCATGGTCCGCGACCAGTTCGGCAAGAAGATGTCGAAGTCCTTCGGCAACGCGGTCAACCCGCTGGACTGGATGGACAAGTACGGCTCCGACGCGCTCCGGTTCACCCTCGCGCGCGGCGCCAACCCCGGCGTCGACGTGCCGATCGGCGAGGACTGGGTCCAGGGCTCGCGCAACTTCGCCAACAAGATCTGGAACGCGACCCGCTTCGCGCTGATGAACGGCGCCACGGTCGAGGGCCCGCTGCCGGACGCGTCGCGGATGTCCGCGACGGACCGCTGGATCCTCTCCCGCCTGAACTCGGTCGTCGCCGAGGTCGACGCGTACTACGACGACTTCCAGTTCGCCAAGCTGTCCGACGCGCTGTTCCACTTCGCCTGGGACGAGGTCTTCGACTGGTACGTCGAGCTGTCCAAGACCACCTTCCAGGCGGGCGGCGAGGCGGCCGAGGTCAGCAAGCGGGTCCTCGGCGAGGTCCTGGACGTCACGCTCCGGCTGCTGCACCCGGTCGTCCCCTTCGTCACCGAGACCCTGTGGACCACCCTCACCGGCGGCGAGTCGGTCGTCATCGCCGACTGGCCCACCGACCGTGGCTTCCGGGACGCGGACGCCGAGCGGGAGATCGAGACCCTGCAGTCCGTGATCACCGAGGTCCGCCGGTTCCGCGCCGACCAGGGCCTCCAGCCGGGTCAGCGGGTCCCGGCCCGGCTGACCCTGGACGGCACGGCCCTCGCCCCGCACGAGGCGGCCATCCGCCAGCTCCTCCGCCTCCAGCCGGAAGGCGACTCCTTCACGGCCACGGCGACCCTGCCGGTCGCGGGTGCCGAGGTCGCGCTTGACCTGTCCGGCACGATCGACGTGGCCGCCGAGCGCAAGCGTCTCGCCAAGGACCTGGCCGCCGCGGAGAAGGAGCGCCAGCAGGCGGAGGCCAAGCTGGGCAACGAAGCGTTCCTGGCAAAGGCCCCGGCCCAGGTGATCGAAAAAATCCGCACCCGCCTGACCAAGGCGACCGAGGACATCACCAGAATCCAATCCCAACTGAACAACCTCCCCCAGACCTAACCCCCACCGAAGCCCCCCGGCCCCAACCCCCGGGGGGGCTTTTCACACCCCTTGAGGAAAACCGGGGGCACTATGACGGAGGCCAGCGACAGCAGCCCTGAAGGGGCGCGGGGAACGGCGCGACAAGCCACGACGCACCCGCAGCCGGCGATCAAGGCAATGCCACCCCGATCCGCCGCCGCAGGCACGACGCACCGGCAGTCGGCAACCAAGGCGATGCCACCCCGAACCGCCGCCGCAGGCACGACGCACCCGCAGCCGGCGATCAAGGCAATGCGACCCCGATCCGCCGCCGCAGGCACAGCGCGCCAGTAGTCGGCAACCAAGGCGACCCCCCCGCACCGCTGCCGCAGGCACCGCGCACCCGCACCTGAAAGCCAACCCCACCCCCGAACCGCCGAAGCAAGCGCAGCGCCTCCGTAGACTGACCCCGTGAGCGACCTCCCGCACGAGAACGACCAGCCCGACCCCCTCGACGGTTTCGACGAGATCATCGAGGCTGAGACCACCCGCGACCCCGACCTCGCGGTGATCGAGGCCGGCAGCCGCACCCTGCGCACACAGGGCGGCCCGGCGCACGCCGAGGCGCCCGCGCGACCGGCGGACCCCGAGGTCGACAAGGCCCTGCGCGAGGTCGAGGCGGAGCTGGCCACCCGCTGGGGCGAGACCAAGCTGGAGCCCTCCGTCACCCGGATCGCCGCGCTCGTGGACGTGCTGGGGGAGCCGCAGCGGGCGTACCCGTCGATCCACATCACGGGAACCAACGGCAAGACGTCCACGGCCCGCATGATCGAGGTGCTGCTCGGCGCCTTCGAGCTGCGCACCGGCCGCTACACCTCGCCGCACGTCCAGTCGATCACCGAGCGGATCAGCCTCGACGGCGCCCCGATCTCCGCCGAGCGGTTCATCGAGACGTACCAGGACATCAAGCCGTACATCGAGATGGTCGACGCCCAGCAGGAGTACCGGCTCTCCTTCTTCGAGGTGCTCACCGGCATGGCGTACGCCGCCTTCGCGGACGCCCCGGTCGACGTGGCCGTCGTCGAGGTGGGCATGGGCGGCAGCTGGGACGCGACGAACGTGATCGACGCCGATGTCGCCGTGATCACGCCGATAGACCTGGACCACACCGACCGGCTCGGCGCGACCCACGCGGAGATCGCCACCGAGAAGGCCGGGATCATCAAGCAGGGCGCGACCGTGATCATGGCGCAGCAGCCGGTGGACGCGGCGCAGGTGCTGCTGAAGAAGGCCGTGGAGGTCGATGCCACGGTGGCCCGCGAGGGCCTGGAGTTCGGCGTGCTGGCGCGGCAGGTCGCGGTCGGCGGCCAGCTGCTGACGCTGCGCGGGCTCGGCGGCGAGTACCCGGAGGTCTACCTCCCGCTGCACGGCGCCTACCAGGCGCACAACGCCGCCGTCGCGCTGGCCGCGGTGGAGGCGTTCTTCGGCGTCGGCGCGCTGCGTGCCGAGCCGCTGTACATCGACACCGTCCGCAGGGCCTTCGCGGCCGTGTCCTCGCCGGGCCGGCTGGAGGTCGTACGGCACTCGCCGACCGTCGTCCTGGACGCCGCGCACAACCCGGCGGGCGCGCGGGCCACGGCCGAGGCGGTGGCGGAGGCCTTCGACTTCAGCCGGCTGATCGGTGTGGTGGGCGCGAGCGGCGACAAGAACGTCCGCGGGCTGCTCGAGGCGTTCGAGCCGATCTTCGCGGAGGTCGTCGTCACCCAGAACTCCAGCCATCGCGCGATGGACGCGGACGAGCTGGCCGCGGTCGCCGTGGAGGTGTTCGGGGAGGAGCGGGTCCAGGTGGAGCCGCGGCTGCCGGACGCCCTGGAGGCCGCGATCACGCTGGCCGAGGAGGAGGGCGAGTTCGCGGGCGGCGGCGTGCTGGTCACGGGCTCGGTCATCACCGTGGGCGAGGCCCGACTGCTGCTCGGAAAGGGCTGAGAAACCGATGCGTATGCTGTGCTCCTCGACCCTGATCGGCGAGGTCTTCATCATTGGCTTCGCCGGGCTCGTGGCGATGAAGGACCCGGATCTGACGACGTCGACGGTGTGGACGGTCAGCGGGATCGCGATGGTCCTGTGCGTGCTGCTGTGCGGCATGGTGACCAGGCCCGGGGGTGTGGCGCTCGGCTGGGCGCTGCAGATCGCGCTGATCGCCTCCGGGTTCGTCGTACCGACGATGTTCATCCTCGGCGTGATGTTCGCGGCGCTGTGGTGGGCGTCCGTGCACTTCGGGCGGAAGATCGACGAGGCGAAGGCGAGGTTCGCTGCGCAGGCCGGGCAGGCCGGGGCCGCGGGAGCTGACGCTGCGTAACAGGGGCTCGGACACGCCCTGTAACCTCATCCCACCGCACACGTCTGTACGAAGGAGCCCTCCCGTGACTCAGCGCACCCTCGTCCTCCTCAAGCCCGACGCCGTCCGGCGCGGCCTGACCGGCGAGATCATCAGCCGTATCGAGCGGAAGGCCGGCTGGCGGATCACCGCGCTGGAGCTGCGCACCCTGGACCAGGACACGCTGGAGCAGCACTACGGCGAGCACCAGGGCAAGCCCTTCTACGAGCCGCTGGTCGAGTTCATGGCGTCCGGTCCCGTGGTGGCGCTGATCGTCGAGGGCGAGCGGGTCATCGAGGGGCTGCGCGCCCTGGCGGGCCCCACCGACCCGATCGCGGCGGCGCCCGGTTCGATCCGCGGCGACTACGGCGTGATCGTCCGCGAGAACCTGATCCACGCGTCGGACTCGGAGGAGTCCGCCACCCGAGAAATCAAAATCTTCTTCCCCACCCACCCCTGACCCACCCGCTGCCGGGCCCTTGGTGCGGCGGCGCGCCTTTGTGAGACTTGGTGCGCCCCACCGCGTGGTGTCGACGTGTGCGCGGACTGGGGCCCTGACGGCCCGGGGGGAGTCATACGGTCCCGGGGCCGGTCCCTCGACGCGGCGCAGGCACGCGCCTTTACGCGCCCCGCTGCCGCGGTCGCGGGCCCGTCGCCGCTGGGGGCGGGCCTTCAATGCGGCGCAGGCGCGTGCCCTTGCGGGTCTCGGCGCACCCCGCGCGGGAGCTGGGCCTGCCGCCGCTCGCCCGAGTCCTTTCCGGGCTGGGGGCATCACCCCGCCATGTTGCCGGTCCCGGGTCGCGTCCTTGATGCGCCGCAGGCGCGCGGCGCGCCCCGCCGGTGGTGCCGTCGTGTGCGCGGGAGCGTGTCTTCAGCCCCCCCGGAGCCTGGGCGTGCGCCGCCGCTTGTCTCTTGCCTGGGCCCGTTTCGGGCTGGGGCATCACACCGCGACAGTGCCGGGCCCGGGGAGTCGCACGGTCACGTTCTTGATGCGCCGCAGGCGCGTGTCTTGCGTCGGCCCGAGTTTCGGTTCGCTCGGGGGTGCCAACAGGGCGGGGCGACACGCGGTCGGTGGAGTCCGGTCGGGGTGGCGCTGGTCTGTGCCTCGTATGCTGCCTTCCGGTGGACGTGCATGTTGTGCGGAGTTTTCTGAGGTGGCGTCAAGGGGAGTATGCGGCTGAGCTGCGGTAGGCGTATATTTTCGGCCGCCGCTCGGTATACGCGTGGCGATCGGGGGAACGAGTGCCCCCGTTGGCCCGTCTCCACAAGCGGGGCGGCTACGCGCATGATGACAATGGCGAAGACCCTCGCGCAGTGTTCGTGCAGGCGCGTCTACCATGGAAGCCTTCACGTCACCGCACCTACTTCGCCAACCTGAAAAGCCCTCAAAAGCTCCCAGGAAGGCCAGACGAATCCTGATGGGGAACTCAATGTCGTTCATCGGCCGTGACATGGCTGTCGACCTCGGGACCGCCAACACGCTGGTGTACGTCAGGGGTCGCGGGATCGTACTCAACGAGCCGTCCGTGGTCGCGATCAACACCAATACCGGTGGCATCCTCGCGGTCGGCGCCGAAGCGAAGAAGATGATCGGGCGGACGCCGGGCAACATCGTGGCCGTACGCCCGCTGAAGGACGGCGTGATCGCCGACTTCGAGATCACCGAGCGGATGCTCCGCTACTTCATCCTGAAGATCCACAAGCGGCGGTATCTCGCCCGGCCGCGCGTCGTCGTCTGCGTGCCCTCCGGCATCACCGGCGTCGAGCGCCGCGCCGTCATCGAGGCGTCGTCCCAGGCCGGCGCCCGCCAGGTGCACATCATCGAGGAGCCCATGGCCGCCGCCATCGGCTCCGGGCTGCCGGTCCACGAGGCCACGGGCAACATGGTGGTGGACATCGGCGGCGGCACCACAGAGGTGGCGGTCATCTCGCTCGGCGGCATCGTCACCGCCCAGTCCATCCGCGTCGCGGGCGACGAACTGGACAACGCGATCATCCAGCACATCAAGAAGGAGTACTCCCTCCTCCTCGGTGAGCGGACGGCGGAACAGATCAAGATCACGATCGGTTCGGCGTACGACCTCGACTCCGACGAGCACACCGAAATCCGCGGCCGGGACCTCGTCTCCGGGCTGCCCAAGACGGTCGTAATCTCCGCCGGTGAGGTGCGCAAGGCGATCGAGGAGCCCGTCAACGCGATCGTCGACGCCGTCAAGACGACCCTCGACAAGTGTCCGCCGGAGCTGTCCGGCGACATCATGGACCGCGGGATCGTACTGACCGGCGGCGGCGCCCTGCTGCGCGGCCTCGACGAGCGGCTGCGCCGGGAGACCGGCATGCCGATCCACATCGCCGAGGATCCGCTGGACAGCGTGGCGTTGGGCTCCGGCAAGTGCGTCGAGGAGTTCGAGGCGCTCCAGCAGGTGCTGGACGCCCAGCCGCGCAGATGACACAACTCTTCGATTCCGCCGTACGAGATGATCCCCTCTCGTACGGCGGATCGTTGATATAGAGGCATAAGATCCCGCAAATGGGCCCCCAGGGTTTGCGCTTAGGGTTCGCGCTCCGAGGGGGCCACCCGAATTCCTATGAGGAAGGGCACGGCCGCCGCACGTGAGGGACACGAAAGAGAGCCGGCTGCTCCTGGTGCTGCTGATCGCCATCGCGTTCGCGCTGATCACGGTGGACATCCGCGGCGGCCAGAACTCCCCGGTCGACGGTGCCCGGCAGGCCGCCGCCACGGTCTTCGGCCCGATCGAGAACGGGGTGTCCTCGGCGGTCGATCCCGTCGGCAACGCGGTCTCGGCCGTCCGCGACTCCGGCGAACGCCATGACCGGCTCGCCCGCCTGGAGAAGGAGAACGCGGCCCTCAAGGCGAAGCTCGGCAGCGACGACCGTAACCGCAGCCGCCTCAACCAGCTCGACAAGATGCTGAAGATCGCGGGTGAGGGCCAGTACGGCATCAAGGGCGCCCAGGTCATCGCGATAGGAGCGGCCCAGGGTTTCTCCTGGACCATCACCATCGACATGGGCGCCAACGACGGCATCCAGCGCGACATGACCGTACTCAACGGTGACGGACTCGTCGGGCGCGTCACCACCGTCGGACCCGACACGGCCACCGTGCTGCTCGCCAGCGATCCCGACTTCACCGTCGGCACCCGACTGGAGGGCAGCGACGAACTCGGCTTCGCCTCCGGGCAGGGCGACCGCCCGCTGCGCGTCGAACTCCTCAACGGCAAGGCGGAAGTGAAGAAAGGCGATCGGCTCGTCACCTTCGGCTCGCAGGCCGACCGGCCCTTCGTGCCCGGCGTGCCCGTGGGCGTCGTCTCCCGCGTCGACCCCTCCGGCGGCGGCCTGACCCGCACCCTGTACGTCACGCCGTACGTCGGCTTCAGCAAGCTCGACATCGTCGGTGTCGTCGTCCAGGCCCCGAAGAAGGACCCGCGCGACGAGGTGCTCCCCGCCAAGCCCAAGCCGACCCCGACCCCGACGGTGACCGTCACGGTCACCCCGTCCGCGGACGCGGCCGGCACCGATCAATATCAGAGCGACACCTCCGATCAGCAGCAGTAGGAGCGAATCCCCCATGCGCGTCAACCGGATCCTGCTCTCGACCGCCCTCGTCGTCGTCGCCCTGGTGCTCCAGGTGAGCGTCCTCGCCCGGCTGCACCTGCCGGGCGCCGTCCCCGATCTGCTGCTGCTCACCGTCCTCGGCCTGGCCCTGGTCTACGGCCATGTCGGCGGCGCCCTCGTCGGCTTCGGCGCCGGCCTGCTCGCCGACCTCGCGCCGCCCGCCGACCACGCCGCCGGCCGCTACGCCCTGGTGCTGTGCGTCATCGGCTACCTCGCCGGGCTCGCCAAGCCCGACTACGGCCGGCTCAAGTCGGCCACCGGCTCCATGCTCGTGGTGGTCGCCGCCGCGATCGGCTCGACGCTGCTGTACGCCCTCGTCGGCGCCCTCGTCGGCGACACCGCCGCCCGCCATGTCGGCCTCGGCGGCCTGCTGTTGACCGCCGCCCTGTACGACCTGCTGCTGGCGCCGTTCGTGGTGCCCGGCATCATGGCCCTGGCCCGCCGCGCCGAGAACGACCCGCTCGCCGAGCCCGGTTCCGTGGCCAAGGGCACGGACATCTCCTCCGGCTGGCTCTCCTCCGGCACGGGGCTGCGCCTAGGCGGCCGGCGCGGCGGCCGCGGCGGGCGTGGTGGCCGCGGCGGTCTGAAGGCCAAGGCCCGGATCCGCACCGCGCGGGTCGGCCGCATCAAGGGGGTCAAGCGGCTGTGACGACACGGCAGTTCGGGACGGGCGCACACAGCTTCATCGGATATGACACAGACGCACACGGGGAGGGGGCGGCCGGCACAGTGACCCACGGCCACCCGTCTCCCGCCACCACCCTCAGCGAAATGGGCTTCGCCCATGACTAATGCCCACCCGTCTCCCACCACCGCCCTCAGGGGAATGGGCTTCGCCCATGACTAATATTCCGGAGACCGGACGGACCCCGCGGGTCCAGATCCGGCTCGTCGTCATCCAGATCCTCGTCCTCTCCCTTCTCGGCACCCTCGGCGGCCGGCTGTGGTACCTGCAGATCCGCGAGGGCGCCGCCTACCAGAAGGAGGCGTCCGGCAACCACGTCCAGCAGGTCGTGGCGCCCGCGGTGCGCGGCGCGATCCTCGACGCGCGCGGCGTACCGCTCGCCGACAACGAGACCCGTCTCGTGGTCTCCGCCTCCCGTACGGATCTGCTCAAGCAGAAGGACGACGGCAAGGCGGTCCTCACCAAGCTGGCCGGTGTCCTCGGCATGTCTCCCGAGGAGGTCATGCTGAAGGTCCGGCTGTGCGACGCCAAGACCCCGCAGCCCTGCTGGAACGGCTCGCCGTACCAGCCGATCCCGATCACCGACGAGGCCACCGCCAAGCAGGCCCTGCAGATCCGCGAGCGCTCCGAGGACTTCCCCGGCATCACCGCCGAACCGGAGGCCGTACGCCGCTACCCGGGCCCGGGCAAGTCCAACACCGCCCAGGTGCTCGGCTACCTCTCGCCGGTCACCGACGACGAGATCCAGCAGGCCAAGGACGGCGACTCGCCGTATCTGCGCTCCGACATGGTCGGCCGCAGCGGTCTGGAGCGCCAGTACGACAAGGAGCTACGCGGCAAGGCCGGCGTCACCCGCTACGAGGTCGACAACCTCGGCCGTGTCATCGGCCAGGCCGAGTCCGACGCCGCCGAGCCCGGTGCCCACCTGGTCACCAGCATCGACTCCCGCGTGCAGCGCGTCGCCGAGTACGAGCTGGACAAGGCGATGAAGACGGCCCGCCAGCAGTTCGACAAGATCACCGGCGAGAACTACAAGGCGGACTCAGGCGCCGTCGTCGTCATGGAGGCCAAGACCGGCCGGGTCGTCGCCATGGCCTCCGCGCCGACGTACGACCCGAACGTGTGGGTCGGCGGTATCTCCGCCAAGGACTACAAGGCCCTCACCGGGAAGAACTCCGACTACCCGCTGCTCAACCGGGCCATACAGGGTCAGTCCGCGCCCGGTTCGACCTTCAAGGTGGTCTCCACGGCCGCCGCGGTCGAGGCCGGCTACGCCTGGGACGGTGGCTACCCGTGCACCAGCTCGTACTCGGTCGGCAACCAGGTCTTCAAGAACTTCGAGGGTGAGAGCTTTGGCCCCATCTCGCTCGGCCGGGCCCTGGAGGTCTCCTGCGACACCGTCTTCTACGGCCTCGCCCACAACGAGTGGAAGAAGGACGGCGGCATCCACCCGAAGAAGGGCCAGCCCAAGGACTACTTCTTCAAGGCCGCCCACCAGTTCGGCCTCGGCAAGGAGACCGGCGTCGACCTGCCCAACGAGGTCACCGGCCGCGTCCCCGACCGCCAGTGGAAGCAGTCGTACTGGGAGGCCAACAAGGACGCCTGGTGCAAGAGCGGCAAGAAGGACGGCTCCTACGTCGAGATGATCGCCTACGAGAACTGCCTCGAAGGCAACCAGATGCGCGCCGGTGACGAGATCAACTACTCCATCGGGCAGGGCGACACCCTCGTCACCCCGATCCAGGAGGCCGTGATCTACGGCGCCATCGCCAACGGCGGCACCATGTACACGCCGACCATCGGCAAGGCGGTCATCAGCGCCGACGGCAAGACCGTCCACGAGATCAAGCCCAAGTCGCACGGCAAGCTGCCGATCAACCAGGCCGCGATCAAGGGCATGGACGAGGCCCTCGAGGGCGTGGTCACCCGCGGTACCGCCGCCTGGAAGTTCGGCGGCTGGCCCCAGAACAAGATCCCGCTGCACGCCAAGACCGGTACCGCCGAGGTCTACGGCA
Organism: Streptomyces shenzhenensis; assembly: GCF_003688995.1. GTDB lineage: Bacteria > Actinomycetota > Actinomycetes > Streptomycetales > Streptomycetaceae > Streptomyces > Streptomyces shenzhenensis_A. Next base: position 279,220 of record NZ_PENI01000004.1, read on the forward strand.
AGCAGACCACGTCCTGGCTCGCCACGTACTCCGAGGACTACACGGTCATCATGACCATCGCCCAGGCCGGTACGGGTTCCGGGGCCTCCGGTGAGGCCGTCCGCAACATCTACAACGCGATGTACGGCGTCCAGGCCGACGGCTCCATCGACAACAAGAAGGCCCTGCTGCCCACCCCGGAGAAGAACCTGCCGAAGGTCCGCACGGACGGCACGATCACCTCCCCGAAGATCTCCGACGACCCGGTCAAGGACGTGCTGTCCTCCCCGTCGCCGTCGGCACCCGCGGACGGCACCCAGCCCGCGGCGACCACCTCGCCCGGCACGGGCAACAGCAACACCCGCAGACGGCGGCCACGCCGCCGGGGCAGCCGGAGGATGCTCACATGACCGGCGCGAACAGCTTCTCCGTCTCCGGATACGGGCCCGAGCGGGCCGGCTGGACCCGCATCTTCGCCCGCGACTCGGTGGCCCGCCGTCTCGACTGGCCGATACTGCTCGCGGCCCTCGCCCTGTCCCTGCTGGGCTCCCTGCTGGTCTACTCCGCGACCCGCAACCGCACCGAGATCAACCAGGGCGACCCGTACTACTTCCTCATCCGCCACCTCATGAACACCGGCATCGGGTTCGCCCTGATGATCGGCACCGTCTGGCTCGGCCACCGCGCCCTGCGCAACGCCGTACCGGTCCTCTACGGCCTCTCGCTCGTCGGCGTGCTGCTGGTGCTCACCCCGCTCGGCTCCACGGTCAACGGCGCCCACTCGTGGATCGTGCTCGGCGGCGGCTTCTCGCTCCAGCCGTCCGAGTTCGTCAAGGTCACGATCATCCTGGGCATGGCCATGCTGCTCGGCGCCCGGGTCGACGCGGGCGACAAGAAATACCCCGACCACCGCACCGTCCTACAGGCCCTGGGACTGGCCGCCGTACCGGTCCTGGTCGTGCTGCTCATGCCCGACCTCGGCTCGGTCATGGTCATGGTCGTCATCGTGCTGGGCGTGCTGCTCGCCTCCGGCGCCTCCAACCGCTGGATCTTCGGCCTGCTCGCCGCGGGCGCCTTCGGCGCGATCGCCGTATGGCAGCTGCACATCCTGGACGACTACCAGATCAACCGGTTCGCCGCCTTCGCCAACCCCAGCCTCGACCCGGCCGGCGTCGGCTACAACACCAACCAGGCCCGTATCGCCATCGGCTCGGGCGGACTCACCGGCGCCGGGCTGTTCCACGGCTCGCAGACCACCGGCCAGTTCGTCCCCGAACAGCAGACGGACTTCGTGTTCACGGTCGCCGGCGAGGAACTGGGCTTCCTCGGCGCGGGCCTGATCATCTGCCTGCTCGGCGTGGTCCTGTGGCGGGCCTGCCGGATCGCCCGCGAGACGACCGAGCTGTACGGCACCATCGTCGCCGCCGGGATCGTCGCCTGGTTCGCCTTCCAGTCCTTCGAGAACATCGGCATGACCCTCGGCATCATGCCGGTCACCGGACTGCCCCTGCCGTTCGTCTCCTACGGCGGCACATCGATGTTCGCGGTGTGGGTGGCGGTGGGGCTGTTGCAGTCGATCCGCGTGCAGCGCCCCATGTCCGCCTGAAGTCCAGCTCATGCGGTTCACTCGGGTGATGGCGGGAGTTTTCCCGCCATTCACCTCGATCCGCCCCTGCCATCCCGGCCCGGCTGCCACTAGATTCAATTCATGGCGGATACGAAGCGCGAGATCGAGCGCAAGTACGAATCCGACGACAGCGGCCTGCCCGACCTGACCGGCGTCGGCGGGGTGGCGAACGTCCTGGACATGGGCGTCGTGGAGCTCGACGCCACCTACTACGACACCGCCGACGAGCGCCTGGCCGCGCACGCCGTCACCCTGCGCCGCCGCACCGGCGGCACCGACGCCGGCTGGCACCTCAAGCTCCCCGTCGCCCCCGGCGTCCGCGACGAGATCCAGGCACCGCTCTCCGACCGCGTTCCGCACGCCCTCGCCGCCCTGACCCGCTCCCGCATCCGCGACGCCGCGCTGCTCCCCCTGGTCCGGCTGCGCTCCGCCCGCGACCTGCGCCACCTCGTGGACGCCGACGGCAAGCTGCTCGCCGAGGTCAGCATGGACGCCGTCACCGCCGAACGGCTCACCGGCGACGGCGGCACCGCCCAGTGGACCGAGATCGAGGTGGAACTCGCCGAAGGAACCGCCCCGGGCTTCCTCGACAAGGTGGAGAAGCGGCTGCGCAAGGCGGGCGTACGGCCGTCAGCGTCGCCGTCCAAGCTGGCCCGCGCCCTCGCCGACACCGCCCCGCCGGAGAGCGAGGGCCGCCGCGCGCGGCCCGCGGCACCCGCCGAACCCGTCACCGCGGGCGACCACGTCCTCGCCTACGTCCGCGCCCAGCGCGACGCGATCATCGAGCTGGACCCGGCCGTACGGCGCGACGAGTACGACTCCGTGCACCGCATGCGCGTCGCCACCCGCCGGATGCGCAGCGCCTTCCGCTCCTACGGCAAGGTCCTCGACCGCACCGTCACCGACCCCGTCGGCGACGAGCTGAAATGGCTCGCGGCCGAGCTGGGCGTGGACCGCGACCGCGAGGTGCTCACCGAGCGCATCACCGCCGCCCTCGGCGAACTGCCCCGCACCCTGGTCACCGGCCCCGTCCGCGCCCGCCTGCGCACCTGGGCGCACGTCAGCCGCGGCGGCTCGCGCCGCCGGCTCGTCGACGTCCTGGACTCCGCGCGCTATCTGACCCTGCTCGACACCCTGGACGCCCTGGTCACCGACCCGCCGCTGCTCCCGGCCGCGGCCGGGAAACCGGAAAAGGTGATCGCCAAGGCCGTACGGAAGGACTTCGCCAAGGTCTCCGCGCTGGTCGAGCAGGCGATCGACCTCCCGCCCGGACACGACCGCGACCTGGCGCTGCACGAGGCCCGCAAGAAGTCCAAGCGGACCCGGTACGCGGCGGAGGCGGCCACCCCGGCGCTCGGCGACCCGGCCGCCGACCTGACCAAGGCCATGAAGTCCCTGCAGACCCTGCTCGGCGACCACCAGGACAGCGTCATGGCCCGCCAGACGCTGCGCGAGCTGTCCGTCGTGGCGCACACGGCGAAGGAGAGCGCGTTCACCTACGGGCTGCTGTACGGGCGCGAGGAGCAGCGGGCGGCGGCCGTGGAGGCCGAGCTGCCCGAAGCGTGGCGGGCGGCCGGGGCCCGGGCGCTCGGCTGAGCGTAGGGGGGAGGCCCCCGAGCGGGTTAGGCTTGATGGTCCCCCCTGTCAGCTCACGAAGGTTCGCGAGATGCCTGCCGAAGCCGCCGAGGCCGCGGAGTCCGTCTTCCCACAGCTCGAAGCTCTGCTCCCGCATGTGCAGAAGCCGATCCAGTACGTCGGCGGAGAGCTCAACTCCACGGTCAAGCCGTGGGAATCCTGTGATGTCCGCTGGGCACTCATGTACCCGGACGCGTACGAGGTCGGCCTGCCCAACCAGGGCGTCATGATCCTCTACGAGGTGCTCAACGAGCAGGACGGCGTCCTCGCCGAGCGCACCTACAGCGTGTGGCCGGACCTGGAGACGCTGATGCGCGAGCACGGCGTGCCCCAGTTCACCGTGGACAGCCACCGCCCGGTCCGCGCCTTCGACGTGTTCGGCCTGTCCTTCTCCACGGAGCTGGGCTACACGAACATGCTGACGGCCCTGGAGCTGGCCGGGATCCCGCTGGAGTCGCGCGAGCGCACCATCGACGATCCGATCGTGCTGGCCGGCGGCCACGCGGCCTTCAACCCGGAGCCGATCGCCGACTTCATCGACGCGGCCGTCATCGGCGACGGCGAGCAGGCCGTGCTCGACATGACCCGGATCATCCGCGAGTGGAAGGCCGAGGGCCGCCCCGGCGGCCGCGAGGAGGTCCTCTTCCGCCTCGCGCGGACCGGCGGGGTGTACGTCCCGGGGTTCTACGACGTCGAATACCTCGCCGACGGCCGGATCGCGCGCGTGGTCCCCAACCGGTCGGGCGTGCCGTGGCGGGTCTCCAAGCACACGGTCATGGACCTGGACGAGTGGCCCTACCCCAAGCAGCCGCTGGTGCCGCTCGCGGAGACGGTCCATGAGCGCATGTCGGTGGAGATCTTCCGCGGCTGCACCCGCGGCTGCCGCTTCTGCCAGGCGGGCATGATCACCCGCCCGGTGCGCGAGCGCTCCATCACGGGCATCGGCGAGATGGTCGACAAGGGCCTGAAGGCGACGGGCTTCGAGGAGGTCGGCCTGCTGTCGTTGTCGTCGGCCGACCACTCGGAGATCGGCGACATCGCCAGGGGCCTGGCCGACCGCTACGAGGAGGACAAGATCGGTCTGTCCCTCCCCTCCACCCGCGTGGACGCCTTCAACATCGACCTGGCGAACGAGCTGACCCGCAACGGCCGCCGCTCGGGCCTGACCTTCGCCCCGGAGGGCGGCTCGGAACGCATCCGCAAGGTCATCAACAAGATGGTCTCGGAGGAGGACCTCATCCGTACGGTGGCGACGGCGTACGGCAACGGCTGGCGCCAGGTGAAGCTGTACTTCATGTGCGGCCTGCCGACGGAGACCGACGACGACGTCCTCCAGATCGCCGACATGGCGACCCGCGTCATCCAGAAGGGCCGCGAGGTCTCCGGCGCCAACGACATCCGCTGCACGGTCTCGATCGGCGGCTTCGTGCCCAAGCCGCACACTCCCTTTCAGTGGGCCCCGCAGCTGTCGGCCGGGGAGACCGACGCCCGCCTGGAGAAACTGCGGGACAAGATCCGCGGCGACAAGAAGTACGGCCGCTCGATCGGTTTCCGCTACCACGACGGCAAGCCCGGCATCGTCGAGGGCCTGCTCTCCCGGGGCGACCGCCGCATCGGCGCGGTGATCCGCGCGGTCTACGAGGACGGCGGCCGCTTCGACGGCTGGCGCGAGCACTTCTCCTACGACCGCTGGATGGCCTGCGCCGACAAGGCCCTGGCCGTGTTCGGCGTCGACGTCGACTGGTACACCACCCGCGAGCGCGCCTACGAGGAAGTCCTCCCCTGGGACCACCTCGACTCGGGCCTCGACAAGGACTGGCTCTGGGAGGACTGGCAGGACGCCCTCGACGAGACGGAGGTCGAGGACTGCCGCTGGACGCCCTGCTTCGACTGCGGGGTGTGCCCTCAAATGGACACATCAATCCAAATCGGCCCAACGGGCAAGAAGTTGCTGCCCTTGACGGTCAAGAACGCGGGTCCTACGCCGGCTTCGAGTGGTCACGCGCACTGAGGTGAGCGAGGCACTCGATCGGGTGATTGAGGCGCTGGCGGGGTGAGTGAGGAGGAGGTGGCCGCTGCGCTGGCTGCGGTTGGCGGCGCACGTCCTCGCCCCCCAGCGCCTTCCACCGTCTCTAAAACGCCGCTGCCAGGCCCCAGAGACGCCTCACAGATCGTCTCCGAGGTGGAGTGGGTTTAGCGATCTCCTCGTGAGAGCCTGGGCGACATGGGGGAGGCGTCGGCCGATCAGGCCATGAGGGGGTTTCTGGCAGGGATCCATATTGGTGATCTCTGCCATGGGACAGTCGCGTCGGTCGCTCGGTCTGAGGCGTCGGTGGTCCTGGACGGTTTCGCGGCCCACCCGCTTGGGGTGGTGGGGGAGTTGGACGGTTCCTGGCGTCGGCGTTTCGCCGAGGTCGCCGTGGTGGGGCAGAGGATCACCGGCGAAGTGATTGCCTTGGATCTGAATGCGGGGCGGGTACGGCTGTCGATGGCGGCCACCGAGAACCCGGAGCTCTGGGCGTTCCTCAAGTGGCTTCGTCCGGCTGAGATCCTGACCGGCACGGTGGCGGCGATCGAGCGGTTCGGCGTGTTCGTGTCGCTGGACGAGGGCCCTGATCATCCGGTGTATCCCGGCGTCGGCTTCATCACGTATTCCGAACTGTCCTGGCGTCGTTTCGAGGCGGCGTCCGACATCGTTGAGGTCGGGCAGCGGGTGTTGTGTGAGTTCTTGCAGTTCGACACATGGAACGGGGAGGCCCGGCTGTCCCTGCGGGCGATGCAGTCGGACCCCTTCCTGGTGTTCGTCGAAGGCATCGCGGTGGGACAAAGGCTGAGCGGGCGGGTGACGAAACTGGTCCCGTTCGGTGCCTTCGTGGAGGTCGCCGACGGCATCGAGGGCTTGGTGCATCTGTCCGAGCTGAACTCGGTGCCCGTGGCGGCGCCGGAGGATGTCGTACAGGTCGGCGATCAGTTGACAGTTGTCGTCACGGACGTTGACCGCGAGCGACGCCGGCTGTCGCTCTCTCGGCGACAAGCTTGAGCGGTTGCGGTTCGGACCGTGTCCACAGATGGACACATCAATCCAAATCGGCCCAACCGGCAAGAAGTTGCTACCACTGACAGTCAAGAACCCCGAGCCGCCCCCCACTTCGGCGGGCCACACACACTGAGCCGAGCGGGGCTGAGGGGGCTGATGCGTCGGCGGCTGTGGGTGCTTCGGGCTGTCGGGAACGGGCCGGTATCGACGACACCGGCACCACCGGCTGGCTCCTGAAGTGGTGGTCGGCGTGCGGCTACTCGGGAGTTGGAGCGGTAGCCAGCAACATGCTGTTGATTGAGCCCATGTCGGCGTCGGCTGTGGTGGGGTCGACGCTGGAATCCTCTGCGACCGTTGTCGCCGGGCAATCCCCCCAGCTCGTCGCCCAGCCGCCGGCCAGGTCGCTGTTGGGTTCGAGATCCTCGGGCTTGCCCGTGATGCCGTAGGTGTCGAGGAGTCGTCGTTCGACTCCGAACGGTTCGCCGAGGGCGAGCTCTGGGTACTCACTGATCCACCGCCTGAGGATCCGTCCGCGTTCGGCGATCAGCCACGCCTCCCCGTCGTTCTGCTCGCTGTGGAAGAAGAGTTGAGCTTTGCCGAAGTGCGCGCTCAACTCTCGGCATCGGTCAGTGACGTGTGCCGTTGTGTGCCACCTCGTCGATGAGTTCCACGCCCTCGGCCCAGCTCGTCTCCCGTACACCCGTCAAGCCGAGGGCCTTCACCACCTCTGCCTGATCGACGGTCTCTCGGCGTGGAGGTACGGCTCGGCCCGCCCGCCGGGCCGGGGCCACACCTGATGAGGCGGCTGTTCGGCGGGAACACCAGGATCGCCTCGCGGTACCGGGCGGCCTGTAGGACGCGGTGAACCTGGGCTGGAAGCTGGCCGCGGAGGTGCGTGGCCACGCACCGGAAGGGCTGCTGGACACCTACGAGGCGGAGCGCTCCCCGGTGGCGCGGCGGGTCGCCATGCACACGCAGGCGCCATCGCTGCTCACTCGCCCGGGTGGCGATGTGACGGCGCTGCGCGAACTGCTTGCCCGGCCCGTGAACCGGCGGCACATCGCGGAGCTGCTGTCCGGTGCGGATGTCTCCTACGACATGGGGCCGGCGACCGGGCCGCTCGTCGGCCGATGGGCACCGGACCTGCCGGGCCTGCGGGAGCTGACCCGTACCGGCCGACCCGCTCCTCCTGGACCCCACCGGCGGCCTCGACGCGGGCGGTTGGGCGTCTCGCGTCGACACGGTGACCGTTCCGGAACTCGACACCGCGCTGCTGCTCCGTCCCGACTGCTACGTCGCCTGGCAGGGCACCACGGGCGACGGCCTGCACGAAGCACTGGGGCCCTGGTTCGGCGCAGCGTGACCCCCCTTGACGGGCAGGGGGGGGACGGGTCGGCTCAGGGGGCGATCTCGTTGAGCAGGGTGCGGACGCGTCGTTCGATCTCGTCGCGGATGGGGCGGACGGCGTCGACTCCCCGGCCGGCCGGGTCGGGGAGCTGCCAGTCGAGGTAGCGCTTGCCCGGGAAGACGGGGCAGGTGTCGCCGCAGCCCATGGTGATCACGACATCGGAGGCTTGGACGGCCGCCACGGTGAGCACCTTGGGCACCTCGGCCGAGATGTCGATGCCGACCTCCGCCAGTGCCTCGGCCACGGCCGGGTTGACCGTGTCGGCCGGAGCGGAGCCGGCGGAGCGCACCTGTACGCGGTCGCCCGCGAGGTGGGTGAGGAAGGCGGCGGCCATCTGTGAGCGTCCGGCGTTGTGGACGCAGACGAACAGGACGGAGGGCGGGGCGGTTTCAGGCATGTGCGGGGTCTTCCCGGGGCGAAGGAGCGTCGTGGACGGTGAAGTGGCGGCGGGCGCGCAGGGCCACGTGGACGAGGCCGATCAGTACGGGTACCTCGATGAGCGGGCCGACCACACCGGCGAGCGCCTGCCCGGATGAGGCCCCGAAGGTGGCGATGGCGACGGCGATGGCCAGTTCGAAGTTGTTGCCCGCCGCGGTGAAGGCGAGCGTCGTGGCGCGGGGGTGGTCCAGCCCCACGGCGCGGCCCAGGGCCATGGAGCCGGTCCACATGAGGGCGAAGTAGACCAGCAGGGGCAGGGCGATACGGGCGACATCGAGGGGCCGTGCGGTGATGGCGTCGCCTTGCAGGGCGAAGAGGATGACGATCGTGAACAGCAGGCCGTACAGGGCGAAGGGGCCGATGCGCGGGAGGAATACGGACTCGTACCAGGCGCGGCCTTTGGCCTGCTCGCCCAGGCGGCGGGTCAGGTAGCCGGCCGCGAGCGGGATGCCCAGGAAGATGAGCACGCTGCGGGTGATCTCCCACACCGGGACGTCGAGAGCGGTCTGTTCCAGGCCCAGTCGGCCGGGCAGGAAGGAGAGGTAGAACCAGCCGAGCGCGGAGAAGGCGATCACCTGGAAGACGGAGTTCAGGGCGACCAGGACGGCGGCGGCCTCGCGGTGGCCGCAGGCGAGGTCGTTCCAGATGATGACCATGGCGATGCAGCGGGCCAGGCCGACGATGATCAGGCCGGTGCGGTAGGCGGGCAGGTCCGGCAGGAAGAGCCAGGCCAGGGCGAACATGAGGGCTGGGCCGACGAGCCAGTTGAGCAGCAGGGACGGCAGCAGCAGGCGGCGGTCGCGGGTGACGGTGCCGAGGCGGTCGTAGCGGACCTTGGCCAGGACCGGGTACATCATCACCAGCAGGCCAAGGGCGATCGGCAGGGACACCCCCGTGACGGTCACCTCGGCCAGCGCGTCGCCCAGGCCCGGCACCGAGCGTCCCAGGCCGAGCCCGGCGGCCATCGCGGCGAGGATCCAGACGGCCAGCCAGCGGTCGAGGAACGACAGCCCGCCGGCCACGTCTCGCCTGGTTGCGGCACCGGTCACGAGGCGGTGGCGGTGGCGGCGCGGTCGGGCAGGGGCTCGGCCGCAGGGCGGGTCAGGATGCTCGCGAGCCGGTCGGTCATCTCCGGGAGCAGCCAGTAGTAGACCCAGGTGCCGCGTCGCTCGCAGTCGATCAGGCCGGCCTGCCGCAGCAGCTTGAGGTGGTGCGAGATCGTCGGCTGGGACAGGTCGAAGGCCGGGGTGAGGTCGCATACGCAGACCTCACCGCCCGCCCTGGAGGCGATCATCGACAGCAGGCGCAGCCTGACCGGATCGCCCAGCGCCTTGAACACCTTCGCCAGTTCCACGGCCTGGTCCTCGTCCAGGGGAGCGGTCAGCAGACCGGGGCAGCAGGCGTCGGTCTCGTCGTTCCGGCCGAGCACCACCAACTCTTGATTCGACATGTGTCTATGTTGACAGTCTTCGATCCAGTGCGCAATGTTGTATCGACGGACATCAATGCAACCCGATGGGAGCCCTGCCATGTCTCGCGCTCAGCTCGCCCTGCGTGTCAGCGACCTGGAGGCGTCGATCACCTTCTACTCGAAGCTGTTCGGCGCCGAACCGGCCAAGCGGCGCGCGGGCTACGCCAACTTCGCCCTCGCCGAGCCCCCGCTCAAGCTCGTGCTGATCGAGGGTGAGCCCGGACAGGAGACCCGTCTCGACCACCTCGGCGTCGAGGTGGAGTCCACCGACCAGGTCGGCGCGGCCGCCACTCGGCTCAAGGGCGCCGGCCTCGCCACGTTCGAGGAGAACGACACCTCCTGCTGCTACGCCCTCCAGGACAAGGTGTGGGTGCACGGCCCGGGCCGGGAGCCCTGGGAGGTCTACGTCGTGAAGGCGGACGCGGACACCCTCGGCAAGAGCGCCGCCCCCGACAGCCACGCCCCCGACACCGTCGGCGACGCCTGCTGCACCACCCGGACCCACGAACCGTCCCCGGCCGGTGCCGACGGCGACTGACCAGAAGCTGTCCCGCACCGGTCTCCGGAGTCATTCATGGCCTGCCGTGCAGGGGGCGGCCCCGCGGGTTCGGAGTGCGGGGCCGTCGGGGGTTGGTCAGGCGCTGGTCAGGGCGGCCTGGCCGCGGTCCGCCTTCGTCGGGCCCGTGGCGGTGGGCCGGACGTCGAAGTCGAACATGGCGGTGGGCACGTACAGCGAGCAGCATGCGTTGGGGATGTCGACGATGCCGCTGATGCGTCCCTCGATGGGCGCGGAGCCGAGCAGCAGATAGGCCTGTTCGCCGCTGTAGCCGAACTTCTTGAAGTACTCGACGGCGTTGAGGCAGGCCCGCCGGTAGGCCAGGGTCGCGTCCATGTAGAAGTTGGTGTCCGTGTCGTGGTCGACGGAGACCCCGATAAAACTGATGAACTCCGTGTAGCGCGGCTCGACGTTGCCGGGCATGAACACCGGGTTGGTGGAGATGCCGTACGTCTCCATGCCGCCCTTGATCAGGTCGACATGGAAGTCGATGAAGCCGCCCATCTCGATGGCGCCGCAGAAGCTGATCTCTCCGTCGCCCTGGCTGAAGTGCAGGTCGCCCGCGGAGAGTTTGGCGTCCTTGACGTATACGGGGAAGAAGGCCCGTGAGCCGCGGGTCATGTTCTTGATGTCCTGGTTGCCGCCGTTCTCGCGGGCGGGCACCGTGCGCGCGCCTTCTGCCGCGATACGGGTGGCGAGGTCCCCGGTGGCCTTGCCGGCGAGCGCGTTGCTGGCGTCCGGAGGCACGGCGAGGGGCGGGACCCGGTTCGGGTCGGTGTCGATCAGTGCCTTCTCGCGGGCGTTCCAGCGGGCGAGCATCTCGGCCGACGGCGCCGTTCCGAACAGCCCGGGGTGGGTGATCCCGGTGTAGCGGATGCCGGGCAGATGGCGGGAGACCGCCTGCTGGCCGTGGAAGTTCCAGATGGCCTTGTAGGAGTCAGGGAAGTAGTCGGTCAGGAAGCCTCCGCCGTTGGCCTTGGCGAAGATGCCGGTATAGCCCCAGCCCTGGCCCGCCGCGTCCCCCTTCTGCTGCGGCACCGGACCGAGGTCGAGGATGTCGACGACGAGCAGGTCACCGGGTTCGGCGCCCTCCACGCCGAACGGCCCGCTGAGCATGTGGGGGATGGTCAGGTCGATGTCGCGTACGTCGTTGGCGGAGTCGTTGTCGCCGATCTGGCAGTCGGTCCAGTCACGGCACTCCACGCGGAACTCCGTGCCTGGCTTGATCATGGTGACGCTGGGAATGTCCGGATGCCACCTGTTGTGTCCCGGCACGTCCTGGTCGCGCATGGATTTGCTCTGGTCCACTGTGAAGAGAACTTCGGGCATGACAACTTCCTCATTGTTTCTGGTCCGGTCACGTGGGTGCGCTCAACTCGGTGGTCGAAGCGGCAGGGGTCGGACGGTGTCGGGAATTACGGGTGAGCGGCCACAGCGCCCCGAACACCACGACCGCGAAGACCCCGAGGGCGATGGCGGCCGCGTCGGGGTGCTTCCAGTAGCCGGCCAGCAGCAGACCGGCGGGAATCACACCCGTGACCCAGCCCTCGATCGCCGTGACCCAGCCCGTATAGGCGGTGAGCCCGTCCTTCTTGAGGCCGAGCAGCAGGAAGAACAGGAACCACAGAAATGCCCAGTAGAGCCAGATGACGCCGAACGGGTAGTCCTTCAGGATGCGGAAACTGACGAACGAGTACCCGAGGGCCGCAACGGCCACAAAGAGCGAGTAATAGCCGACCCCGGTGGTGTCGAGACCGGCCAGCAGGCCAATGCCCACATAGAGGTAGGTGAAGCCGAAAAGATAGATGCCGGACGCCGCGAGTATCTTCTTCGGGTCGTTGTCGGCGACGAAGATGAGATAGGTCGGCGTCAGCACCTGGAGCGCGCCCACGAAGAGGTTGAACACCGCCGCCGCCCGGGCCTCGACCTTTCCGAGCAGCATCAGCCCGTTCATGAAGAGCACCGCACCGACGAAGAGCAGTCCCACGTTCGCCACGGTGAGGCACCTCCTAAGCCCTCGTGAGCAGCGGAATCATGAGACGTTCCGTTCGTCGACCACCGCCCTCGTCAGGGACGCGGCAACCGCGAGAGCGCGGGGTGCGGACGCCGCCGCGCTCCGCTGCCCGACGGGAGTCCGGAGACCACCGCCGGGGCCTCACGGGACTGCTCCTCCCGGGCACGGAGGGCAGCTGCCGCATCCGAGGTCCGCGAGAGACCGGGTGCGGAGAACACGCGTCTCGCATCGTGTGCGCAGGCGGGGCATCCGTAAATTCTGGGTGCCGTTCCGATGGCCAGCTTCACATCGAAAGGCCCGCACCGGCTGCACAGATACTCGTAGGTCGCCATCAGCAGCCTCCGGGAGCTATTCCCACTTCCAGGAGACGTCCGGCGCATCCGTGTGTCAAATCCGAGGAGGTCGGCTCTCCGTGGCCGGTGCACGTACGATTTCACGGGTGGAGCGGCCGCAATCCGGGACTCCCGCGCCGCGCCCGACCGGCCGCCGGAAAGGCCCCCCGGTGGCAGAGGCGCGCAGGCGCCGGGACGCCCCCCACGGACATGCGCAGGTGTTGACCGTGATCGCCGTGGGCGGGGCGATCGGCGCCTGCGCGCGCTATGCGGCGGCCTTGCTGTGGCCGACCGGCAGGGCCGATTTCCCCTGGACGACGCTGGGCGTGAACGCCGTCGGCTGCCTCGTCATCGGTGTCTTCCTGGTGGCGATCACCGAGGGGTGGACCGCGCATCCGTTGCTGCGGCCGTTCTTCGGCACCGGGGTCCTCGGCGGCTTCACGACCTTCTCCACGTACTGCGCCGACATCGAGCGCCTGGTGCGCCAGGAACGGGTCGGTCTCGCGCTGGCCTATCTGCTGGCGACCGTCGTCCTCGCGCTCGTCGCCGTGCGGATCGGCGCGGTCGCCGCCCGCCGGCTCGCCCTGACGAGGAGGCGACCACGCCGATGAGGTTCCTGCTGGTCGCGCTCGGCGGCGCCGTCGGCGCCCCGCTGCGGTATCTGATCGACCGGGCCGTCGAGGCCCGCCATGACACGGCCTTCCCCTGGGGCACCTTCGCCGCCAACGCGGTCGGGTCGGCCATCCTGGGGGCGCTGACCGGGGCCGCCCTGTCCACCACCGTCCCGCAGCAGGTGCAGCTCCTGCTGGGGCCCGGCCTGTGCGGCGGTCTGACCACCTACTCCACGTTCTCGTACGAGACGCTGCGGCTGGCCGAGGCCGGATCGCGGTTTCTCGCGGCGGCCAATGTGATCGTCTCGGTCCTCGCGGGGCTCGGGTCCGTTTACCTCGGCCTGGCCGTCGCCGAGGCCGTATTCCGATAACCGGGAAGATCCAGATCTGCACCGGGAAGATCCAGATCTCCTGGCCTCGGTAAGCGCATGCTCTGCTGTGAGCCGCTTCACCGAGAATCGGCTGGACGTGCGTGGCCAATGCCTTTAGCTTTCTTAATTAAGTTGTCTTTTCTCTGTGCGGAGGCATCCGGTACCGCACAGTAGTTTCTCGCGCTGATCGGGGTGCACATCGGGAAGGTGGATCAGTGAGCAGCATGGACGCCGTATGGGTACGAGGCGTGAACGGCATTCAGATGCATCACGTGACCGACCTTCAGGACGCCGGCAGATTCCTGGGCAACGCGGCGATGGCGCTGCGGGCGGCCCATGTGCGGACCGGCGCCGACCGCTACTCCAGCATCGCCGCCGAGCTGAAGGACCTGGTGGAGCGGGTGCGCAAGATGGAAGACGAGGCGCGCTCGCACATGCGTGACCTGCACTCCACCGACCCGGAGCGGTTCGCGCGCTGCCGGGACGGCCATGAGCCGTGGCCCGGTGAGATCGAGGCCGGGTTCATCCCGCGCCACACCTGCCAGGACGAGTGCCTCTACCACGACCGCGGGGTCGTCGAGGCCCTCATGCAGTGCACCTGCGGCCGCCCGCCGTGCCGCGCCTGCGAGATCGGCGGCAAGCTCTGACGCACGGCGCACGGCGCACGGCGCACGGCGCACGGTCGGCGGTCCGTCCGGGGCTGATCGCCGGGGCGTGGCGCCCGGTGCGGGATCCCCGGGGGCTCCGGAGGGACGGTTGAACCGGACGGAACGGGGGAGTCGGGGAGTGTCCGATTCCGGGGGAAGGCGCCCCGAAGGAGGTGCGTCCGATGTCGACAGGCGCGCTGGTGGCGATCGTCATCCTGGCGGTGCTGGTCGTCGCGCTGGCTGCGGTGACGGCCTCGCTCTTGATGAGGCGGCAGCGTCTCCGTGAGCGTTTCGGCCCCGAGTACGAGCGGACGGTCGAGGGATCGGGGGGCCGGCTGGCCGGTGAGCGTGAGCTCAGGGAGCGGGAGAAGCGGCACGACGCCTTGGAGATCAAGCCGTTGCCCGCCGCGGCCCGTGACCGGTACGTCGGTGAATGGCGGGGCGTTCAGGAGGAGTTCGTGGACCGGCCGCAGGACGCCGTGCATGACGCGGACCGGCTGGTGACGTCCCTGATGCGCGAACGCGGCTACCCGACCGAGGGGTTCGAACAGCAGATGAAGGACCTCTCGGTGGAACACGGCAACACCCTCGAGCACTACCGCTCCGCCCACGAGATCGAGACGCTGAGCAGCCGCCGGCAGGCCACGACCGAGCAACTGCGCGGCGCCATGGTGCACTACCGGGCGCTCTTCGACGAGTTGCTCTCCGACGGCGGCAGGGCCCAGCCCGCCCGCTAGCCACCGGCTCCTGACCACCCGACCGAACGGAACCGCTCGCCGGGAACACACGCCCACACAACCCCGTACGCGCGGCCGGATGACCCGGCCGCGCAGTCATACATTCACGCATTAAATGTTGTCATCAGGCACCCGGATACCCCTTGCGGGCGATTCAATCCCCCGAATGTCCGACACCTGGCCCCCGGCGGTGCTCGTTAAGTGACCGTGATCTGGAAAGAGGGATGCGGAGCCATGAACCACCCGTCGGCCGCCGACGAATGCGGGTCGGTCGGCGGGGGGTCTGGACCCAACCACTGCTCGGACCTGCTCGATGATTTCCTGGACAAGATCAGAAAAATGGAAAGCGAATATCTGAGCGCTCTCGACGGAACGTGCTGAGCGGGAGCGCGGAGGAATTATCGGATGGACGGGAATTACGACGAGGCCGGTCTCTACAACCGTCACTACGCCCTGAGAACCGACCCGGACACGCTCACCCAGCCCGCCTACGACACGGTGTCCCTGCAGTCGCAGCAGAGCTGGAACCCCCCGGCACCGGAGGCCACCGCCCACGGCTGGGACCTGGACGACGAACTGGCCCGGATGCTGTCCACCGCGGCCGCCGCGGGCCCTGTGGCCCGGGTGCCCCGGATGACCCGGCGCCCGCCCCGCAGAAGCGGCCGGCGGCGACTGCGCACGGAATCCCACTTCCTGGACGGCGGCCAGCGGGTCACCCATGTGACGGTCCTGATCGTGGCGATCACGCTGTGCGCCGCGTCGATGCTGGGCTGGTCCGTCTCCTATTCCTACGGGCAACTGCGCACCATCGCCCTGTCCGTCCTGCCCACGAACCTCGCGCAGTGGTGGCCGCTCACGGTGTACGGGCCGTGGTTCGTGGCGGCCCTGTCCATCCTGCGGGCGACGGTGCAGCGCCGCAGCGCACGGCGGTCCTGGGGGGTCATCCTGGCGGCCTCGGCCATGGCGGTGGCGCTGTGCGTCAGCCACTCCTCGCGTTCGCTGCTGTCGTACGTGATGCTCGGAATTCCGCCGATCACCGCGCTGGTGTGCTTCTGGGAGCTGGTCGGCCAGGTCTCCACCCGGTTCCGCCCGCGGCACGCGGCCCACGCACAGCGCAACTCCAAGGCGTGACAGCACGGCCCCACGACGGGACGCGGTGATCGGCGGCGGGCGCGCCGCGCCCACCGGGCACGGCAGGCCCGGTGCATCCGTACGGGCGTTCGGCGCGTCTACGCCGGTATGGACCTCGAAAAGCGGCCGCCCGCGCCGCCGCCCGCACCACCGCCCTCGCCTCCGCCCGGGCCGCAGGCCCCTGACGGGTGCCTGGTCGTCGCGATCCGGATTCCCGTGCGGATCGTCGTGCTCGTGCTGGTGGTGCCGGTCCGGATCGCATGGGACGCGCTGGTCGTGGCCGGGCGGCTGCTCACCGACTCCGTGCTGCGGCCGCTCGGGCGGGCGCTGCTGTGGCTCGGCCGGACCGTCCTCGTCCTGCCCCTGGTCGCGCTGTGGCGGTATGTCGTCGTACCCGCGGGCAAGGGGCTCGGCCTGCTCGGTCACGTCCTCGTCGTGGTACCGCTCGGCCTGCTGTACCGGTATGTGCTGACGCCCGCCGGACACGCCCTCGGCTGGGTCGCGCGGGCGGTCGGGGCCGGGCTGGCGTGGCTGTACGCGCGCGTGCTCGCCCCGGCAGGCCGCGGCATCGGCCGGTTCCTCAAGGGTGCCGGGATCCTGCTCGCCGCCCTGGGCACCGGGGTGTTCGCCGTCGTCGCCCGGCTGCTGCACCACTTGCTCGTCGTCCCCGCCCAATGGCTGTACGCCCGGGTCCTCACGCCCGCCGGACGGGCCGTCGCCTGGCTCGTCGGCGCCGTCGTCGCCGGGATCGGAGCCGTCCTGTACTGGACGGCACGCGTCCTGCTCGTGCTGCCCGCCCGCGCCCTGTGGCACTGGGTGCTCGTGCCCGTCGGCCGGGTCCTCGCCGTCGTCGCCCGGGAGACCGGGACGGCCCTCGTGCACGCCTGGCGCGTCGCCGGGTACGTCTCCCGTGCCGTCTGGCGGTTCCTCGCGGCCGTCTTCCGGTGGGTCGTGGTGGAGCCGGTGCGCTGGGCGTACCGGACGGTCCTCACCCCCGTCGGGCACGTGCTCAGGGACGCGGTCCTGCGGCCCGCCGCCGAGGTCGCGCGCGCGGTGGGGCGGGCCGCCCGGCAGGCGCTGGCCGGCGCGCGCGAGTCGGTACGGCAGGTGCGCGCCGATCTCCGCAGGGCCCTCTTCGGTGAACCGCGGCGGCCGGAGCCGGTCGACCGACGGGAACTCGCGGACCGTGAGACACGTACTCTTGGTAGCAGTACGACCGCACTCACTAAGGACTGAACGACACTGGGCAAGCGACAGCCCGAAGGCCCGCCGCCCGCACCGGCGGTGCAGCGCATCCGACTGCGTTACACCAAGCGCGGCCGCCTCCGGTTCACCAGCCACCGTGACTTTCAGCGCGCCTTCGAGCGTGCGTTGCGCCGTGCCGAGGTACCGATGGCGTACTCGGCGGGGTTCACGCCGCATCCGAAGGTGTCGTACGCCAATGCCGCACCCACCGGCACGGGCAGCGAGGCGGAGTACCTGGAGATCGCGCTCACCGACGCCCGTGACCCGGACACGCTGCGTGTTCTGCTCGACGAGTCGCTGCCCCCCGGGCTCGACGTCGTCGACGCGGTCGAGGCGCGGACGTCGGGGCTCGCCGACCGGCTGACGGCCTCCGTGTGGGAGCTGCGGCTGGACGGTGTCGACCCGGCCGACGCGGCACGTGCGGTGAAGGCCTTCACGGAGGCCGGTACCGTCGAGGTGCAGCGCACGACCAAGAACGGCGTGCGCACGTTCGACGCCCGCGCCGCCGTGGCCGAGCTGGAGTGCCTGGCGAGCGCGGAAACGCACAGTTCACTGCCTGATAGGCCGAGCGACCAGCCCTGTGCGATACTGCGGCTGGTTGTTCGGCACGTGACGCCTGCCGTACGACCCGACGACGTCCTGTCCGGTCTCCGCGCCGTGGCCGACCTGGCGCCGCCGGTCCCCGCAGCGGTGACCAGGCTGGCGCAGGGGCCGTTCGATGAAGAGACCGGCACGGTGACCGACCCGCTCGCGCCCGACCGCGAGGCAGCAGCGACCGCGCCGCAACCGGCCGCCGCCACTGCCGCCGCGACGGCGCCGGTGCCGGAAGGTCCCGCGTAGGACGGGCGTCGTAGCGCCGCCCTCGTACTCGGGAGCCACCTGGGTCGGGCAGCGCACCGACCAGAAGACTTTCGCCAGGCCGTAGGCAACACGGCGTACGGAACCGGCGAGACAGGACACAGAGAGCTCCCGTGCGGCGCCCGCGCCCCGGACGGCGGCCACCGCGCATCGAGCGGGCCGCGGACGTCAGCGGCGGTCGATCGAGCGGATCGACGCCGGACCAGGTGCGGCGCCCGGGAGCCTGACGGGAGAAACGCCCGCATGCTCGAACCGATCGAACCCACCGAGGGTTCCGAACTGAACACCCCCAGCGACACCCTGCCGCCGCGCAGGCGTCGCCGTGCCGCCTCTCGCCCGGCGGGTCCACCTGCCGGGGCCGAGACGGCGGTCGGGGTGACCGACGAGACCGTGGTCACCGATGTGACCGACGAGACGACGGTGGGCGCCGAGGCGCCTGTGATCGTCGAGATCGATGAGACCGAAGAGACCCAGAGGACTGAAGAGATCCAAGAGACACACGGCGCCCAAGTGACCGAAGAGGCTGAAGTGGCCGGAGCAGCAAGCGAGTCGGCGGTCGCCGAAGCGCCCGCCGTCGCGGAAGAGCCCGCGCCCGCCGCTCGTACGCGCCGTCGTGCGACCCGCCGCGCCGCCGCGCCCGCCGGGTCCCCCGTCGCGGCGGAGACCGTCGTACCGGCCGCCGATACGGTCGCCGAGGAGCAGCCCGAGACCGTGACCGCCGAGGCGCCGGCCGCTGTCGAGGAGCCCGCGCCCGCCGCCCGTACGCGTCGTCGTGCGACCCGCCGTGCGACCGCGCCCGTCGGCGCTCCGGCTGCCGCGGAGGCCGCCGCCGAGACCGTCGTTCCCGCGGCCGTCGAGACCACCGCGGCGCCCGCGTCCGAAAGCGGTGCCGAGGGCGCCGAGACGGCTGCCGAGAGCGCCGAGCCCGCCGCCCGTCCGCGTCGTCGGGCCGCGCGTCGCGCCTCCGCGCCCGCCGGTGCTCCGGTCGCCGTCGAGTCCGATGCTCCCGCCGAGGAGCCCGCCGTCGAGGCGCCGGCCGCTGCCGAGGAGCCCGAACCCGTCGCTCGTCCGCGTCGTCGGGCCGCGCGTCGCGTGTCCGCGTCCGCCGCTGCTCCGGTCGCCGCCGAGGCGGCCGAGGCCGTGGAGAGCGCCGAGGCCGTCGAGGTCCCGGTCACCGTGGAGACCCTCACCGTCGTCGAGGCGCCGGCCGAGGACGAGGAGGCCGGGGTGCGGCGCGTCCGCCGTCGGGCCACGCGCCGGGTCGCCGCGCCCGCCGGTGCTCCCGCCGTCGAGACCGAACCCGCCGTCGAGGCCGGTGCCGTGGCCGTCGAGTCCGCCGAGGTGCCGCAGGCCGCCGCCGAGGAGCCCGCGGCACGCCGTAGCCGTCGTCGCGTCGTGCGGCAGGCCGCCTCCGGGTTCTCCGAGCCCGCGCGGAAGTCCGTGCAGCCGTCCGTACAGCCGTCGGCCGAGGAGTCCGCCGAGGACGCCGGGGCCGAGGCGCCGCGCAGGCCCGCGCGGCCCGCCGTCGCCGTGTTCCAGGCGCCCGTGTTCACCGAGCCGAAGTTCCAGACCCCGGAGCGGGCCGCCGCGGAAGCCGCCGCCGAGGCCGCGGAGGCGGAGGAGACCGAGGAACTCGCCGAGGAGCAGGCCGAGACCGGCACGCGGCGCCGCCGTCGCCGCCGGGGCACCGGCTACGGCGACGAGCCCCGGGCCGTCGAGGACCAGACGCACGCCGAGGACACCGCCGAGGAGCCGGAGGAGCCGGCCGACGACGCCGATGGCGACGCCGACGGTGACGAGGCGGAGGAGACCGGTTCGCGGCGCCGTCGCCGTCGTGGCGGCAGGCGCCGTCGGCGCGGTGACGCCGCCGACGGCGAGGCCGGCGAGGGCGTGGACGCCGATTCCGAGGAACTCGCCGCCGAGCAGGCCGCGCAGGACGCCGAGGACGCGGCCGAGCAGGAGGAAGAGGACGCCGAGGACGCCCACGCCGACGAGGGCACCGGGTCCAGCTCCAGCAGCCGGCGCCGTCGTCGGCGGCGCCGCCGCGCCGGTGACACCTCGGCCGACGCCGAGCCCGACGAGGGTGACCCGGAGCGCACGGTCGTCAAGGTCCGTGAGCCCCGCAAGCCCTCCGAGCCGTCCGACGAGGTGCAGTCCATCAAGGGCTCCACGCGTCTCGAAGCCAAGAAGCAGCGTCGCCGCGAGGGCCGCGAGCAGGGCCGCCGCCGCGTCCCGATCATCACCGAGGCCGAGTTCCTGGCCCGCCGCGAGGCCGTCGAGCGCGTGATGGTGGTCCGGCAGAACGGTGACCGCACGCAGATCGGCGTCCTGGAGGACGGCGTGCTCGTCGAGCACTACGTCAACAAGGAGCAGTCGACCTCGTACGTCGGCAACGTCTACCTCGGCAAGGTGCAGAACGTGCTGCCGTCGATGGAGGCCGCCTTCATCGACATCGGCAAGGGCCGCAACGCCGTGCTCTACGCGGGCGAGGTCAACTTCGAGGCGCTGGGCATGGCCAACGGCCCGCGCCGCATCGAGTCCGCGCTGAAGTCCGGGCAGTCCGTGCTCGTCCAGGTGACGAAGGACCCGATCGGACACAAGGGCGCGCGGCTGACCAGCCAGGTCTCCCTGCCCGGCCGCTACCTCGTGTATGTGCCCGAGGGTTCGATGACCGGCATCAGCCGCAAGCTGCCCGACACCGAGCGGGCGCGGCTGAAGACCATCCTCAAGAAGATCGTCCCCGAGGACGCGGGCGTCATCGTGCGCACCGCCGCCGAGGGCGCGAGCGAGGAGGAGCTGCGCCGGGACGTCGAGCGGCTGCAGGCGCAGTGGGAGGACATCCGGAAGAAGGCGAAGAACGGCGGCAGCTCCAGCGCGCCTTCGCTGCTGTACGGCGAGCCGGACATGACCGTCCGGGTCGTGCGCGACATCTTCAACGAGGACTTCTCCAAGGTCATCGTCAGCGGTGACGAGGCATGGGACACCGTCCACGGGTACGTCGCGCATGTCGCGCCGGACCTCGCCGACCGGCTGCAGCGGTGGACCAGCGAGGTCGACGTCTTCGCCACGTACCGGATCGACGAGCAGCTCGCCAAGGCGCTGGACCGCAAGGTCTGGCTGCCCAGCGGCGGTTCGCTGGTCATCGACCGGACCGAGGCGATGGTCGTCATCGACGTCAACACCGGCAAGTTCACCGGTCAGGGCGGCAACCTGGAGGAGACCGTCACCAGGAACAACCTGGAGGCGGCGGAGGAGATCGTGCGCCAGCTGCGGCTGCGCGACCTCGGCGGCATCATCGTGATCGACTTCATCGACATGGTGCTGGAGTCCAACCGGGACCTGGTGCTGCGGCGCCTGCTGGAGTGCCTGGGCCGGGACCGTACGAAGCACCAGGTGGCCGAGGTGACCTCGCTGGGCCTGGTGCAGATGACCCGTAAGCGGGTCGGTCAGGGCCTGCTGGAGTCCTTCTCGGAGACCTGCGTCCACTGCAACGGCCGTGGCGTCATCGTGCACATGGAGCAGCCGACCGCTGCCGGTGGTGGCGGCAAGCGCAAGAAGCGCGGGCGCGGCGGCGACGGGCATGTGCACGAGGCCGAGGCCGCGGTCGCCGAGGTGACCGTGACCGCCGAGCAGGAGGCGGAGAGCGAGGCCGAGGTCGTGGCGGAGGCCGCCGTGCCGGTCGCGCTTCCCGCGCCGGACTTCGCGCCCGACGAGGAGCTGTACAGCAGCGTCGCCGAGGCGGAGGCTGCGGCGTCCGGCCGTGGGCGCAGCCGGCGCCGGGCGAGCCGCCGGGCCTCGGCTCCGGCGGGCGCGCCCAAGGGCGAGTCCGTGCGGGCGGAGACCGTGGCTGCCCCGGCCGAGGCCGCCGCGCCCGTGACGGCGGAGGTCACGGCCGAGGTACAGGCCGAGCCCGTGGCGGTCGAGGCCCCGGCCGCCGAGGAGGCCGCTCCCACCGGCCGTACGCGCCGTCGCGCGACCCGGAAGGTGTCGGCGCCGGCCGGTTCCCCCGCGGGTGCCGAGGCGGCCGTGGTGACGGTCACCGAGGCCGCGCCCGCGGTCGAGGAGCCGGCGGCGGAACCGGCGCCCGAGCCCGCGGCACCGGCCGCCGAGCCGTCGGCCGAGGCGGCCGCCCCGGCCCGGACGCGGCGCCGTGCCGTGCGTACGGCCACCGCGCCGACCGCGTCCGAGGAGGCGGCCGTGGTGGTCGTCCCGTCGACCGCGGAGGCGTCCGAGGCGTCCGAGGCGGCTGTGGCCGCGGGCGAGCCGGACGGGGCGGGTCCGGACGCCGGTGAGCCGGCCGAGGAGGCCGCTCCGGCCAAGAAGGCGGCCCGCAAGACCGCCAAGAAGGCCACGGCGAAGAAGGCCGCCACCAAGAAGACCGCGGCCAAGAAGACGGCCGCGAAGAAGACGACGGCCAAGAAGGCGGCGAAGACCACCAAGACGGCCGCCGCCAAGGCGACGGCGAGGAAGACCGCGGTCGCGGCGACCGCGGACGAGGGCTGACCAGGCCCGACGGGAGGTGCGGCCGGTCCCTGTGACCGGCCGCACCCCGGTCGGACCGCTCCCGGTTTGACCCTCTCGGTCAGCTCCCCGTAACCTTGTCCGTCGGTGTGTCCGTCCATAGAGGCGCGCCACATCCCCGTAAACCTCTTCCTCCCGGGCACAGGGTTGGCCGGGAGAGGTTGCTCATGCTGTTCTGGGCGGCTGGCCTGCGGGGGTGCCGTTCTCCGAGCGAAAGAGAGATCCGCGTGTACGCCATCGTGCGCAGCGGTGGCCGTCAGCACAAGGTTGCTGTCGGTGACACCGTCGAGGTTGACAAGATTTCCACCGCCAAGGTTGGCGACACGGTCGAGCTCTCGACCCTGCTCGTTGTCGACGGCGACGCTGTGACCAGCGACCCGTGGGTGCTGGCCGGCATCAAGGTCCAGGCCGAGGTCGTGGACCACCACAAGGGCCAGAAGATCGACATTCTGCGCTACAAGAACAAGACCGGCTACCGCCGTCGCCAGGGCCACCGCCAGCAGTACACGGCGATCAAGGTCACCGCGATCCCCGCGGCTGCGAAGTAAGGACTGAGGAGACATGGCACACAAGAAGGGCGCATCGTCCACCCGGAACGGTCGCGACTCCAATGCCCAGCGGCTCGGCGTGAAGCGCTTCGGCGGTCAGGTCGTGAACGCGGGTGAGATCCTCGTCCGCCAGCGCGGTACCCACTTCCACCCGGGTGCGGGCGTCGGCCGTGGCGGCGACGACACGCTGTTCGCGCTGCAGGCCGGTGCGGTGGAGTTCGGTACCCACCGTGGCCGCAAGGTCGTGAACATCGTTCCGGTCGCCTGACTTAAGGCTCCCGACCGTACGTTTCGCGAGGCGGACCTCACTTCCCGGGCGGGAAGCGGGTCCGCCTTTCGCGTGTTGTCCAGCAAGTCACTCGTACACCCCCTGCCGTCGGCCGGGGTATCCCCAGGAGGCACCACCATGACCACCTTCGTGGACCGCGTCGAGCTGCATGTCGCCGCGGGTAACGGAGGTCACGGCTGTGCCTCCGTCCACCGTGAGAAGTTCAAGCCGCTGGGCGGCCCGGACGGCGGCAACGGCGGGCGCGGCGGCGATGTGATCCTGACCGTCGACCAGTCCGTCACCACGCTGCTCGACTACCACCACTCCCCGCACCGCAAGGCCACCAACGGCAAGCCCGGCGAGGGCGGCAACCGCGCCGGCAAGGAGGGCCAGGACCTGGTGCTGCCGGTGCCGGACGGCACCGTCGTGCTGGACGGGGCGGGTCAGGTGCTGGCCGACCTGGTCGGGCACGGCACGTCGTACGTCGCCGCGCAGGGCGGCCGGGGCGGACTCGGCAACGCGGCGCTGGCCTCGGCCCGGCGCAAGGCGCCCGGATTCGCGCTGCTCGGCGAGCCGGGCGACCTCCAGGACATCGTGCTGGAGCTGAAGACGGTCGCCGACGTGGCCCTCGTCGGCTATCCGAGCGCGGGCAAGTCCTCGCTGATCTCGGTGCTGAGCGCGGCCAAGCCGAAGATCGCGGACTACCCCTTCACCACGCTCGTGCCGAACCTGGGCGTGGTGACCGCGGGCGCGACCGTGTACACCGTCGCCGACGTGCCGGGGCTGATCCCCGGCGCCAGCCAGGGCAAGGGGCTGGGCCTGGAGTTCCTGCGGCACGTGGAGCGGTGCAGCGTGCTGGTGCATGTGCTGGACACGGCCACCCTGGAGTCCGACCGCGATCCGCTCTCCGACCTCGATGTCATCGAGGAGGAGCTGAAGCAGTACGGCGGGCTCGGCGACCGTCCCCGGATCGTCGTCCTCAACAAGGTGGACGTGCCGGACGGCAAGGATCTGGCCGAGATGGTGCGCTCGGACCTGGAGGCGCGCGGCTTCCGCGTCTTCGAGGTGTCCGCGGTGGCGCACATCGGCCTGAAGGAGCTGTCGTACGCGCTCGGCGAGCTGGTCGGCGCGGCACGGGCCGCGAAGCCGAAGGAGGAGGCGACGCGGATCGTCATCCGGCCGAAGGCCGTCGACGACGCGGGCTTCTCGGTGACGCGCGAGGACGACGGGCTGTTCCGGGTGCGCGGCGAGAAACCGGAACGCTGGGTCCGGCAGACCGACTTCAACAACGACGAGGCCGTCGGCTACCTCGCCGACCGGCTCAACCGCCTCGGTGTGGAGGAGGAGTTGATGAAGGCGGGCGCCCGCGCCGGGGACGGCGTCGCGATCGGTCCCGAGGACAACGCGGTCGTCTTCGACTGGGAGCCGTCGGTGATGGCGGGTGCGGAGATGCTCGGCCGGCGCGGCGAGGACCACCGGTTGGAGGAGCAGCGGCCCGCCGTCCAGCGGCGGCGCGAGCGGGAGGCCGAACGCGACGAGGCCGTCCGCGAGTTCGAGGCGTTCGATCCCTTCGAGTGAGACGCGCGGCGGCGGGGGCCGGGCTGTACCGAGCATTTTCAGCCCGCTGATCTGACCGCAGACCCGGTGCGGGGCGGCCACGTTCGTGTGGCCGTCCCGCACCGGGTTTTCTGTTGTCTGTCAACTTGTCATGCACGCGCATGCCTCCGTTCAGGAGACGGGTCGTCCGGCCGTGGCAGCTTCCGAATGTCCATGCCCAACAGGTCACTGTGGCAAGGGAGTCAGCGCATGACCGGAGCATTATCGCCCGACCGCCGCCGCTTTCTGACCGCCGGGGCCGCCGTGCTCGGCGCCGCGGCCTCCGCCCCGCTGTGGCAGCCCGGCACGGCCGGGGCGGCCGAGACAGCGCTGCCCGACGGGGTGTTCGCCCTCGGCGTCGCCTCCGGCGACCCTCTGCCCGACGGCATCGTGCTGTGGACCCGGCTCGCCCCTGACCCGCTGAACGGCGGCGGGATGCCCGCCGCCGTCGTCCCGGTGGAGTGGGAGATCGCCGAGGACGAGCGGTTCCGGCGGACCGTGCGCCGGGGCGTCGCCCGGGCCCGGCCCGCGTACGGACACAGCGTCCACGTGGATGTGCGCGGGCTGCGCCCCGAGCGCGCCTACTGGTACCGCTTCCGGGCCGGCGGCCGGCTCTCGCCCACCGGCCGTACCCGCACCGCGCCCGACCCGCACCGCGAGGGCGGCTCGCTGCGCATGGCGCTCGCCTCCTGCCAGAACTGGCAGCACGGCTACTTCACGCCGTACGCCGACATGCTCGCCCAGGACCCCGACGTCGTGCTCTTCGTCGGCGACTACATCTACGAGTCGGCGCCGTCGGCCACGGCGGTGCGCCGTCACGAGGGCACGGGGGAGCCGTACACCCTGGCCGAGTACCGCAACCGCTACGCCCAGTACCGCACCGACCCGGACCTGGCCGCGATGCACGCGCACGCGCCCTGGGTGGTCACCTTCGACGACCACGAGGTCGACAACGACTTCGCCGGCGAGGTGCCGCAGGACCCCGACAAGCAGGCGCACGACGCGTTCGTGGCCCGGCTGACCGCGGCCTACCAGGCGTACTACGAGCACATGCCGGTCCGCGCGGCCGCCGTCCCCAACGGCCCGCACATCCGGATGCACCGGCGGCTGGACTTCGGCCGGCTGGCCCGGCTCAACGTCCTGGACACCCGGCAGTTCCGCAGCGACCAAGCCACCACCCAGGCCGGCGCGCAGGACCCGTCGCTGACGATGCTCGGCGCCGGCCAGAAGCGGTGGCTGCTCGACGGGCTGCACGGCTCCCCGGCCCGCTGGAACCTGATCGCCTCGCAGATCATGATGGCCGAGACCGATCTGCTCCCCGGCGACGGCAAGCTCTGGTACTACGACGCCTGGGACGGCTACCAGGCCGAACGCAACGCCCTGCTCCAGGAGTTCAGGTCCGTCCGCAATCCGGTGGTGCTCAGCGGCGACCGGCATCTGACGATGATCAGCGACCTGAAGGCGGACTTCACCGACCCGGACTCGGCCGTGGTCGGCGCCGAGTTCGTCGGCACCTCCGTCTCCAGCAACGGCGACCAGGACCAGGCCGCCTTCCACGCCCAGTGGGACCCGCTGAAGGCGGACAACCCGCACTGGAAGCTGATCGACGCCCACCGCGGCTACCACCTCTTCGACATCGGCCGCGGCGGCATCGACGCGCGGGTGCGGGCCGTGGACACCGTGGTCGCGCCGCGGGCGAGCGCGCGCACGCTGGCCGCACTGCGGGTGGAGGCGGACGTACCGGGCGTACACACGGCCTGACCCACCTGCCGTGCGCTGTCATATGACGGTGCGTTCGCGGGGAGCGCCCGGGGACTCACCCCTGTCCCAGGGCGTTCTCAGGTAAGTCTCAGGCACGTCTCTTACCATCCGTTGACCATGGAGACGGACTGTACGAGAGACGACATCCCGGTGAACGGGACCCCCGCGGGCGACGGACGCACCGGCGCGCCCGCCCCGCTGCCGGCCGGCACCCGCCTGCTGCACATAGGCCCGCACAAGACCGGGACCACCGCCGTCCAGGGCGCGCTGTTCGCCGCGAAGGACAAGCTGCCGGAGCACGGCGTCGTGTTCCCGGCCGGCAGCCGGCACCCCATGGAGGCCGCGCTCGCCGCCTGCGCCCGGCCCGGGATGATGGGCGACACCGTGCCCACCGAGCGGCACTGGACCCGGCTGGTGGAGCAGGTGGCGGCGGCCGGCCGGCACACCTCGGTGGTGAGCAGCGAGTTCTTCGCCGACGCCGCGGACGAGGCGGCCATCGGGCGGATCGTGGAGCAACTGGGCGGTGATCGGGTGCATGTCCTGGTCACGCTGCGCCCGCTGGCCAGGATCATGCCCTCGCAGTGGCAGCAGTACGTGCAGAACGGGCTGCGCATGGGCTACCCGGACTGGCTGGAGCACATGCTCCGTAAGCCGCCGTACGAGAAGCCCAATCCGAGCTTCTGGCGCCGTCACCGGCACGACCGGCTGATCGAGCGCTGGGCCCGGGTGACAGGACCGGACCGGATCACCGTCGTGGTGGTCGACGACCGGGACCGGGACGGGCTGATGCGCACCTTCGAGGCGCTGCTCGGGCTGCCCGGAAACCTTCTCCAGCCGGTGCCGGACACGGCGAATCGTTCGCTCACCCTGGCCGAGACCGAAATGCTGCGGAATCTTAATGTGGAATTCCGTGGCAATGAGCTGCCGGACGAGCTGTATTCCCGGCTGGTCCGTAACGGCGCGGTCATGCATATGAAGAACACGTGCAGTCCCACGCCGCACGACGTGAAGATCGTCACGCCCCGGTGGGCGGTCGAGGCCGCCGCCGGGATCGGCGCCGAGATGATGGCGCGGATCGGCGCGTCGGGCGTGCGCGTCCTCGGTGATCCGGCGCTGCTGTCCGCCGTGCCTGAGCCGTCGGGCGAGGTCCCGGGGGAGGCCAGGATCGCCCCCGAGGTCGCGGCTCGCGCGCTGTACGGGGCGCTTGCCGCGGCCGCCGCGGCACCCGTGCGGCACACCGCGCAGGCCAAGGCGCGCACCGTGCACCAGACATCGTCGAAGGAGCTGGTCCGGGTGCTCGGCCACCGGTGCCTGAAGCGGCTGCGGCGGCGCTGAGCCGACGGCACGTCACGTTCCGCAAGATCCAGGCCCTGTGGAGTTACTCACAGCAATTCCCCGGGCCGCGTCCGCAGGGCATCGCCCATCGCCAGGCCCTGAAGGTGAATGGCAGGTTGCGTGCACATATGCAGCGAAGGACGCTCACCTTGCACTGCGGTTACCCGAAGTGGGACCATTTCCAGGTTCCCTGACGCCCAAGGTAGGTCACCTGTGTCCCAGCACATAGCCAAGCCCCGTACCACCGCAGTGATCCTGGCCGGCGGTACCGGTCAGCGCGTGGGTCTGTCGATCCCCAAGCAGCTGCTGAAGATCGCTGGCAAGGCAGTCATCGAGCACACCCTGACCACCTTCGAGAACGCCGACTCGATCGACGACATCATCGTGCTGATGGCGCCGGGCTATGTGCCGGACATCGAGAAGATCGTCGCCAAGGCCGGGTTCACCAAGGTCAAGAAGATCATCGAGGGCGGCTCCACCCGCAACGAGACCACCGAGCGGGCCATCGCCGCCCTCGGCGAGAACCTGGCCGAGGGCGAGGACCTCAACGTCCTGTTCCACGACGCCGTACGCCCCCTGCTGTCCCAGCGCGTCATCGACGACTGCGTGACCGCCCTGGAGCGCTACCAGGCCGTCGACGTCGCCATCCCGTCCGCGGACACCATCATCGTCACGCGCACCCACGGCGGGGACGGCGAGTTCATCACCGAGATCCCGGACCGCTCCCGGCTGCGCCGCGGCCAGACCCCGCAGGCCTTCAGGCTGTCCACGATCCGCCGCGCCTACGAGGTGGCCGCGGGCGACCCCAACTTCCAGGCCACCGACGACTGCTCGGTCGTGCTCAAGTACCTGCCCGACGTGCCGATCCACGTCGTGGCGGGTGACGAGTACAACATGAAGGTGACGCAGCCGGTCGACGTGTTCATCGCCGACAAGCTCTTCCAGCTCGCCTCCACCACCGCGCCCGAGCAGAACGGCGAGGACGCCTACCGCGAGCTGCTCACCGGCCGGACCGTCGTGATCTTCGGCGGCTCGTACGGCATCGGCAAGGACATCGCCGAACTCGCCGAGTCCTACGGCGCGCACGTCTACGCCCTCGGCCGCTCCACCACCGGCACCCACGTGGAGAACCCGGAGGAGGTCGACGACGCGCTGTCCAAGGCGTACGCGGAGACCGGCCGGATCGACCACGTCGTCAACACCGCGGGCGTGCTGCGCATCGGCAAGCTCGCCGAGACCGACAACGCCACCATCGAGGAGGCGCTGAAGGTCAACTACCTGGCCCCGGTGCAGATCGCCCGCTCCGCGTACAAGTACCTGGCCGAGAGCCAGGGCCAGCTGCTGCTCTACACCTCCAGCAGCTACACCCGCGGCCGGGCCGAGTACAGCCTGTACTCCTCCACCAAGGCGGCCATGGTGAACCTCACCCAGGCGCTGTCCGACGAGTGGGCCGGCGACGGCATCCGCGTCAACTGCATCAACCCCGAGCGCACCGCCACCCCGATGCGGACCAAGGCCTTCGGCCAGGAGCCCGCGGGCAGCCTGCTCTCCTCCGAGGCCGTGGCCCGCACCTCGCTCGACGTGCTGCTGTCCGAGCTGACCGGGCACGTCATCGACGTCCGCCAGCAGGATCCGACGGCGGGCGCGAGCAGGGCGTCCGGCTTCGAACAGGCATTGGCCGGCGTCCTGGACCGCCAGGACGGCGTGGCATAATCGACGGGAAATAGCCATCTGTCATTCAGGCCTCTGTGGCTGCGCGTTAGCGGAGCGTTCACAGGGGCCTGAATCCGTAAGACTCCCAGATCGCCCGCCAGGTCTTATTCCGGCCGTTTTGTCAGCAAAAGGTGCTCCGTGATATCCACCGCCATTCGCGTCGCCCGGGTGGGCAGCGCGGCCGAGCTGGCCGCGGCGGTCCTCATGATGCTGGGCTTCCCCTGCCTCATGGTGGCCGCGCTCGTCCCGAGTGTGTACGCCTTCGCGGCCGCGGCCGCAGTGACCTACCTCGCGGACCACTACCTGCACCGCAAGGGCAGTTACCTGATCAACCGCCTCGGCAAGGTGCGCGCAGGGCTGTCGATCCGCTTTCTGATCCGGCAGCTGCTCCTGGTCCTGCTGCTGGCCCGGCTGTCCCTGGCGGACGAACTGATCTACTACGGCGCGATCGCCTGCTTCATCGCCTTCTTCGCCCTGCAGGCCCCGCACGGCGCGCTGGTCACCCTGATCCGCAACCGCCGCCGTATGCCGGTCGCCACCCGCAACGTCGACCTGAAGTCCCGCATCCGCATCCCGGACGCCCCGCCGCAGGGCCTGCTGCACCGCTCCGCCGAGAAGATGCTCCACCTCGACCTGTTCGCGGTCGTCGGCATCCTGGTCGGCGCCGCGCTGGACAGGTCCGCGTACGGCTACGCCGGCATCGGCAGCACGGTGCTCCTCGGCCTGCTGTACGTCCTCGCGCTCATGCCCTATGTGCGCGGCCGCAAGATCCCGCCGACCGCCGAGCGGGTGCTGGAGGCCGTCGACGACTGGCTGACCGCCTACAAGCCGGAGACGGTGCTCTACTTCTCCGGCTCCAAGGACTCCGCGTACCAGGTCAACATGTGGCTGGAGACCATGGAGCAGCTGTCGACCCGGCCGCTGGTCCTGCTGCGCGAGCGGGTCATCCTGCAGAACCTGGCCCCGACCACGGTCCCCGTCATCTGCGTGCCCGGCGGTGTGCATCTGATGAACATGGACCTGTCCACGGTGCGCGTCGCGCTGTACGCGGCGAACGTCGGCAAGAACATCCACCTGCTGCGGGTGCCGACCATGAAGCACGTCTTCATCGGCCACGGCGACAGCGACAAGCTCGCCAGCGTCAACCCGTTCAGCAAGGTGTACGACGAGGTGTGGACCGCGGGCCGCGCGGGCCGTGACCGGTACGCCATCGCCGACGTGGGTGTGCGCGACGACGACATCGTCGAGGTCGGCCGCCCGCAGTTGGCGCCCATCAGGAACTGGCAGGGTGTGCCCGAGGACCGGATGCCGACCGTGCTGTACGCGCCCACCTGGGAGGGCTGGGACGACAACCCGGGCAACACCTCGATCCTTCTCGCCGGCGAGAACATCGTGCGCCGGCTGGTGCAGGCCGACCCGCCCGTCCGCGTCCTCTACAAGCCGCACCCCTTCACCGGCACCCGCAGCGCTCAGGCCAAGGCCGCCCACGAGCGGATCACCGCCCTGGTCGAGAAGGCCGCCGCGCAGCGCGCCGCCGACTCCCGGTTCCCCGCCGACCCGGCCGCGCAGACGCAGGCCAAGGCCGAGCTGGCCCGCATCGAGGCCCGGCTCGCCGAGCTGTCCGGTGCCGGCGGCGAGAAGGGCGACGAGGCCGAGGCGTCCCGGGACGGCGTCGTCGACGTCACCAGGCACGAGGAGACCGCCCGGCTGCGCACCGAGTGGAACGCCGCCTACTGGCGTTCCTTCCCGGCGTACGAGCACCGGGTCATCGCGGGCGCCGAGCCGCGCCTGTACGACTGCTTCAACGTCTCCGACGCGATGGTCTCCGACATCTCCAGCGTGGTCTCCGACTTCATCGCGAGCGGCAAGCCGTACGCGGTCACGGACTCCGCCGAGCTCGGCGTGGAGGAGTTCAAGCGGCAGAACACGGCCGTGCGCGCCGCGGTGATCCTGTCCAACAGCGCCCAGGAGCTGGGCGGTCTGCTGGCCGCCGTGCGCGACCCGGCGGCCGATCCGCTGGCCGACGACCGCGGGGAGCTGAAGCGGTATCTGCTCGGCCCGGACGAGCCGACCTCCATCGACCAGTTCAACACCGCGGTGGCGGACCTCGGCCGCAAGGCCGAGACCCGCAACCTCGGCCAGGTGAACCGGGCCATGGCCGGCGGCGCGGGGGAGAACGCCCTGGCGGATCTGCTGCCCGGACAGCGGCTGTCGTCCGCCGGTGAGACGGACGGCGTGACGGCGGGCTGACACCCCGTACCGAAGCCGGGGCCCGGCCTTTCGGAGATCACTCTCCGAAAGGCCGGGCCCCGGCTTTTCCGTATGGCTTTCAGATCGCTTCCGAATCGTTTTCAGACCGCTTCGGATTTTCTTATGACGACTTCTTACCGTCGTTTCTCGTCCGTACTGAGTAATTCTTACCAGCCGTGCGTACTGTTCGGTGTCACCCATTACCACCCCCGCCCGTCCGTTCGTTATGTGACGTGCGCCACTCATTGCGTACCGCCAGGCAACCGACACACCCCGCTACTCGTCTAACAGGTTGCGAATAAGGTGATACGGGGGAAATGTTCGATTGACGAGGGGGAAACGTGACCGTCGTGACGCAGCCTGATGTGAGCGTGATCATCGGGGCGTACGAAGCGATGCCTTACCTGGTCGAGTGCCTGAAGTCCGTCGAGGCACAGACCATCGACCCGGGGCGCATCGAGGTCATCGCGGTCGATGACGGCTCCACCGACGGCACGGGGGAGTACCTGGAGGAGTTCGCGGCCCGCGCCGCCATGCCGGTCACGGTGATCCGGCAGGAGAATTCCGGCGGCCCCAGCGGCCCGCGCAATGTCGGTCTCGGCAAGGCGGGCGGACGCTATGTGTTCTTTCTCGACGCCGACGACCGGCTCGGGCCCGAGGCCCTGGAGCGCATGGTCGCCATGGCCGACGAGAACGGCACCGATGTGGTCCTCGGCCGGGTCGAGGGCATCAACCGCACCCCGCCCAAGTCGATGTGGGGCAAGACGCTCGGCCGTACCGACGTCTTTTCCTCCAACATCAAGTTCACGCTGAGCGCGCAGAAGCTGTTCCGGCGCGCGCTGCTGGACCGGCACGGGATGCGCTTCGACGAGTCCCTGTGGACCGGCGAGGACGCGCTGTTCACCATGGAGGCGTATCTGCGGGCCGACGGCGTCTCCGTGCTCGCCGACTACACCTGCTACTACCTGGTGGGCCGCGAGGACGGCAAGCACGTCACGAAGACCGGCGGCTACGCGCTCCGCTTCGACTCGGCGCGCGCCCTGATGAACCTGATAGCCGAGATGGTCCCGGCCGGCACCCGGCGCGACACCCTGATGATCCGGCCCTTCCTGGTGACGCTGCTGCCGCAGTTCGGCCCCAAGTACCTGAAGGACGACGAGGAGGTCAGGCGGCACAAGTTCGAGCTGGCCAAGCCCCTGATGGACGCGTACTGGACCCCCGAGGTCGCCCAGCGGCTCAAGGTGCACGAGCGGCTGCGGCTGCATCTGGTGGCGGCCGGCCGCCCGGACCTGCTCGCGGACATCGTGGAGTTCGTCCGGGCGAAGCGGCAGGCCGCCGCCGTGCTGGAGAAGCGGGGCACCCGCGTCTACCTCATCTACCCGCACTTCCGCTCCCGCGCGGCCGGCCTCCCCGACAGCCTCTACCTCGCCGAGGCCCGCGAGGCCCGGGCCTTCGAGGGCTACCGCGAGGCGAGCGCCAACTCCTTCCTGCGCCGAGCGCTGCGCAAGATCCGCCGCACACTCCCGCCGGGCGGCTTCGGCACGGCGGCGGCCTGACGGGCAGGACCTGTGGGGCCGGGGTCGGGCGCACGGTGGGGCGCCCACTCCGGCTCAGCGCGGGGCGCGGCGGGCGCTGCCGAGGGGCCGCGGGACGAGGTCGGCGCGGCGGGTGCGACGACACCGGCCCGACCGCCGGTTCTGCGGGCGGCCGGGCCGGTGTCGGACACAGGGGCGTGGTCAGGTCGTCTGCTGGCGGTTCGCCTGGAGGGCGCGGCGCAGGGGGCGGCCCACCGCGCGGCGGGCCCGGCGGTAGACCGACGCCGTCGACGGGGCCGCGGCGGCCACCTTGGCCGTGGCCTTGGCGCCGGCCCGGGCCCGTGCCAGCTCGCGCTTCAACTGGGCGTTGTCCAGCGTCAGTTCGCCGACCCGGCGGTGCAGCCAGCCCATCCGTGCGATCAGCGAAGCGGCGTCCGTGTCCAGCCAGGGACGCACCCCCGGCGGGAAGGCCAGCCCCCGCATCCGCTCCTCGAACGCGGCCCCGCCGTCGCCGTGCGTGAACGTGTTCTCGAGGCCGTTCTTGTCCAGGAACGCCGTGAACCGCTCGAACCGCTCCGCGTGGCCGCCGACCAGCCCCGTGAAGTCGGCCTGCTCGTACAGCCGCGCCGGGTCCGCGGACTCGGGATCCTTGAGCGCCTGGTCGAGCTGCCGGTGCGGGATGTCGAAATAGCGGCACAGCTCCAGCGTCCGCGAGTCCCCGCACAGCACCGTCGCGGGCGTCCCGGCCAGCAGCGCCGCGATGTTGCCGTGGATCCGGGAGCCGAAGGAGAAGTCGAACCCGCGCAGATCGTCGATCCAGGTGACGGGATCTATGTAGACCCGTACCTTGTCCTCCCCGTACATCGGGTGGTCCGGATGCGTCGGCATCGCGGTCACCTTGCCGTTCGGGTCCGACACATCCCGCCAGTGCAACTGCCGTGCGTCGCTGAGGTTCTGGCCGACGAAGCACAGGTCCGGGTAGCGCCGGTGGGTGCGCGCGATGAGCTCGTCGAGACCGTCCTGCACCGCGCTGTGCGAACCGTTGATCGCGATCCGGGAACCCGGTGTCAGCTCCGGCGCCCGCTTGTGCACGTCGAGTTGACGGCCGTTCAGGAACAGCGAAGGGCAGCCTATGACCTCGACGTCCTTGAAGCCCATGTCCCTGAGGTACTGCTCGGTGAACTCGCCCCGCACGCCGATCGACGCGCTGCGGTCCAGCACCGCGGCGCAGAAGTCCCGCACGGCGGGCTCGATCCGCTTCAGCCGCGCCGGGTCGTAGCTCACTCCGGTCTGCGCGCCGACCCCGAGCACGACCACGGGGATCTTCAGCCGGGAGATGAGCCGCGTCAGCCGGATCAGACCGTCCTCGAAGGACGGCCGGAAGGCGTTGGCCAACGGCACCACGAAGGCGTCGTACTCCTTGTTGATCCGGGCCGCCGCGGCCGCATCGGCCTTGATGCCGTTCGAGACGACCTCGGTGTCGGGTGTCTCCAGGATCTTGTGCGCGGCATCACTGAAGATCAGGTTGCCGGCGTTGGTGGCGATGACGTCTCGGTGGAGGGCCTCCTCCAGCGGCACGACGTCGTAGGGGCTCTTCCCCGATCTGAGGAGTATGCGCTTGGCGCGACGATCTGTTTGTGGCACAAGGTTCAAGTTAAGTTTGCACGGGCTTTAATTTCTATACGCAACCAGGGCAACCTTTTTGCCGTGTGCGAAGCGCGTTCGCCCGGTCACCCTGCGTCTGTCCGGGGAGTGGAACGGCGCGTCGCCCCGAACCCCGTTCGCGTAGATTGCCGCACAGGGCAGCCGGACCTGATCGAGGGGACAGAGGGCAAGGTGGCAAGGGCAAGGCAGGCCGTGGGTGAGGCCCACAGGATCGTCGTCAAGGTGGGCTCCTCCTCGCTGACCACCGCCTCGGGCGGCCTGGACGCCGACCGTGTCGACGCGCTCGTCGACGTCCTGGCCCGCAGCCGCAGCGGCGGGGAACGCGAGATCGTCCTGGTCTCCTCCGGCGCCATCGCCGCCGGCCTCGCACCGCTGGGACTGCGCCGCCGCCCCCGGGACCTCGCTCGCCAGCAGGCGGCGGCCAGTGTCGGCCAGGGCCTGCTCGTCGCCCGCTACACCGCCTCCTTCGCCCGCTACGGCGTCCGGGTCGGCCAGGTGCTGCTCACCTCCGACGACATGAGCCGCCGCGCCCACCACCGCAACGCCTCCCGCACCCTCGACAAGCTCCTCGCGATGGGCGCCCTGCCCGTCGTGAACGAGAACGACACCGTCGCCACCGCCGAGATCCGCTTCGGCGACAACGACCGCCTCGCCGCCCTCGTCGCCCACCTCGTCCACGCCGACCTCCTGGTGCTGCTGTCCGACGTGGACGGCGTCTACGACGGCGACCCCGCCAGGCCCGGGACCTCGCGGATAGCGGAGGTGCGCGGCCCCGTCGACCTCGAAGGCGTCGAGATCGGCAACGCCGGCCGGGCCGGGGTCGGCACCGGCGGCATGGTCACCAAGGTCGAGGCCGCCCGGATCGCGGCCGCCGCCGGCATCCCCGTGGTGCTCACCAGCGCCGTCCATGCCGCCGACGCGCTGGTCGGCGGTGACACCGGCACCTACTTCCACCCCACCGGCAAACGCTCCGCGGACCGGCTGCTGTGGCTGCAGCACGCCTCCACCCCGCAGGGCTCGCTGACCCTGGACGACGGCGCGGTGCAGGCGGTCGTGCAGCGCCGCACCTCGCTGCTGCCCGCCGGGATCGCCGCCGTCGAGGGCGAGTTCAGCGCCGGCGACCCGGTGGAACTGCGCGACACCCAGGGACACGCGGTGGCCCGCGGCCTCGTCAACTTCGACGCCAAGGAGATCCCCCAGCTGCTCGGACGTTCGACCAGGGAACTGGCGCGCGAGCTGGGCCGGGCGTACGAACGCGAGGTCGTACACAGGGACGATCTGGTGATTCTGCATCCGTAAACCGGGGCGTAACACCGCCACCGGTGGGGGACGTTCCGTAAAACCGCCACGCGGAGC
This sequence comes from Streptomyces shenzhenensis, assembly GCF_003688995.1. Taxonomy (GTDB): domain Bacteria; phylum Actinomycetota; class Actinomycetes; order Streptomycetales; family Streptomycetaceae; genus Streptomyces; species Streptomyces shenzhenensis_A. The sequence continues at coordinate 315,865 of NZ_PENI01000004.1, forward strand.
CGTGCGGCCTGCTCAACTTTGTTTCAGGGATGTGCCTCAGAGGCACGATGATCCGTCCGAGCGCTGGGTGAAGGAGGCCGTCGTGAGACGAGTGCGCCCTGGGGCCGCGGCGTCCCGTGGTGCTCTGACGAGTGTCACGGCCGGGGAGTCCTACGAGGAGCCGAAGGACCTGCCCCGCCTGTGGCATGTCACCCTCAGCGTCGCCGGTGAGGAGGTCCCCCTCAAGGAGCTGCGGCGCGGCCTCGAACAGCTCGCGCATGATCACCCCTTCCTGCTGACCAGCAGATACGCCGACGACCACGCCGAGATCCGCTACTGGGAAGAGGCCCGTGACCTGCACGACGCGGCGGCCGTGGCACTGCGCCTGTGGGGCGAGCACCGGCAGACCGCGGGACTGCCCCCGTGGGAGATCGTCGGCCTGGAGGTCATCGACCGCGAGACCTACCACCAGCGCATCGCCGAGGGCTACGGCCCGGCCCCCGCGACCCCGGTAGGGGTTCATCCCTTTTGACCCTTGTCTCGCGGTGTGGAACACCCGCCGTCAGGCCCCGCACCGCGCACTACGCTTCCTTCATGACCACGCTCTCGCCGTACGACGCAATGTCCCCGGTCACCCAGGCCGCCTACCGCGCCCAGGCCGCCGCCGCCGACCTCGCGCCGCTGCCGCGCGCCGTGAAGGACGACGCGCTGCTCGCCATCGCGGACGCCCTGGAGGTCCGGACCAGCGAGATCGTCGAGGCCAATGCCGAGGACATCGCCAAGGCCCGCGAGGCCGGCACCAGCGAGGCGATCGTCGACCGGCTGACCCTCACCCCGGAGCGGGTGCGCGCCATCGCCGCCGACGTCCGGCACGTCGCCGCGCTGCCCGACCCGGTCGGCGAGGTCGTCCGCGGCTCCACCCTCCCCAACGGCATCGACCTGCGCCAGGTCCGTGTCCCGCTCGGCGTGGTCGGCATCATCTACGAGGCCCGTCCGAACGTCACCGTCGACGCCGCCGCCCTCTGTCTGAAGTCCGGCAACGCGGTCCTGCTGCGCGGCTCGGCCTCCGCCTACGCGTCGAACACCGCCCTGGTCCGGGTGATCCGGGACGCCGTCGGCGGGGCCGGGCTGCCCGCCGACGCCGTACAGCTGGTGCCCGGGGAGGGTCGCGAGAGCGTCCGCGAGCTGATGCGCGCCCGCGGCCTGGTCGACGTCCTCATCCCGCGCGGCGGCGCCTCCCTCATCCGGACGGTCGTCTCCGAGTCCACGGTCCCGGTCATCGAGACCGGCACCGGCAACTGCCACGTCTACGTCGACGCCGAGGCCGATCTCGACATGGCCGTCCGGATCCTGATCAACTCCAAGGCCCAGCGGGTCAGCGTCTGCAACGCCGCCGAGACCCTGCTGGTCCACCAGGACATCGCCGCCGCGTTCCTGCCCCGGGCCCTGGACGCCCTCGCCGAGGCGGGCGTCACCGTCCACGCCGACGAGCGTGTCCTCGCGTACGCCAAGGGTTCCAGGGCCACCGTGGTCGAGGCGACCCCGGAGGACTGGGAGACCGAGTACCTCTCCCACGACATCGCCGCCGCGGTCGTGGACTCGCTCGACAAGGCCGTCGAACACATCCGGCTGTGGACCTCCGGCCACACCGAGGCGATCGTCACCACCTCGCAGCAGGCCGCCCGTCGATTCACCCGTTTGGTGGATTCCACCACCGTCGCCGTGAACGCCTCCACCCGCTTCACCGACGGCGGCCAGTTCGGCTTCGGCGCGGAGATCGGCATCTCCACGCAGAAGCTGCACGCCCGTGGGCCGATGGGCCTGCCGGAGCTGACCAGCACCAAGTACATCGTGACCGGCGACGGACACGTGCGCTGACCTGGAGCGGCGCGGGAGGCGTCTCAGCAGGCGGATGAATTTCCATACCGTCTGCCCAAATTGACCCCCCAGGTCTACTCTGGAATGGTGCCGGAGGACGTGGGGGGCACGCCGTTCCCTGACGGCTGGGAGCCCGACGACGACCACGACCGCGGGGTGTCGGACGAAGAGTTCGCCTCCGTGGTCTTCGACGAGGCCTTCATACGGGCGGCCGTGGTGCATGAGCCGACCGCCGTCGAGCGCCTCCTGGCCGCCGCACAGGCGAGAGCCGAGGCCTCCGAGGCGGAGGCCCGCCGCGCCCACGCCCGAGGCGAGCGCTACGACGAGGGGTACGGCCCCGACGGACACGGTTTTGGCCATGACCGCGATCTCGACGACCTGGACGACCCCGACGCCCTGGACGACTATTACGGCTCCACGGGCTACGGCAGGCACATCCGCTGGCACCGCCCCGTCGCCTGGGTGCTCGCCGTCGTGATGGGCGTCGGCATGGTCGCGCTGGCCTTCGCGGCGGTCTACCGCGGCGCCTCCTCGGGCAGCCGGGACCAGGTTCCGCCGCCCGCCTCCACCGGGGTCGAACAGGGCACGGCGGCAGCTCCTTCCGGCTCCGCCGACTACTCCCAGCCGGCCGTCTCCGCGGTGCCGCGCACCCCCTGAACACCGGCGCGCGCTCCGGTGAGAACCCGTCAGAACTTGTCGCGTAGCAGGGCGTTTACCTGAGCCTCCTGAGACCTACTCTGAAAGTATGGGCGGGCCTGGAGACCCACCTGAGGGGACACCCGAGGGCGCTCCCGGTGGTGGAGAGGACGAGTACCGATCCGTCGTCTTCGACGAGTCGTTCGTCCGCGCTGCTCGGCTCCAGGAGTACTCCGCGCAGGAGCGCATGGCCGACCATGCGCCCGCCGTGCGCCGCCGTCCGCCCCTGCATCGCGGGCTGTCCCGGCAGGCGCTGATCCTCGTCATGCTGATCGCCGTCGCCTTCGGCACTGCGATCTATATGGGCGTACGCCACCCCTACGGCACCCCCCAGTCCCGGGAACCCGTCGGCTCCCTGCGCATGACCGTCATACCGCTCGTCCCGCAGGGCAAGGTGCCCGGGGCGAGCGACGCCGAGTACCTGTACGAACACAGTCCCGCGGCGCAGTTCGGCGTCGGCGCCGAAGGGATACCGCTGCCCGCCTCCCGGCGCACCGGGCACTTCTCCGAGAGCCAGGTCCTGACCGCGCTGACCACGGCGAAGGACTACCTCGTCAGCTCCTCGCTCGACCCCGAGGTGCTGGACGGCAGCCAGATCCGGCCCGCGCGCAGGCTGCTCAACCCCGACCAACTCGACCAGTTCGACCAGAGTTTCGAGCATCCCGCCGCGGACGGCAGGCATGCGCCCACCGGCTGGCTGGTCCGCTTCGACCCCGCCCGCGTGGAGCTGGCCGACCCGAAGATACGGGTGCAGGGTTCGCTCCAGGCCGTCGAGACGGACTCGGCCACGCTGGAGGTCAGCGCGGATCACACCTTCGTCTATGCGGTCCGGCCCACCGGCTCCGGCGACAAGGCGCGGGTCTCCCTGTTCACCGTCCGCCGCGAGCTGACCTTCCGCTTCGACCAGGACGACCTGCGCCTGCACCAGGCGCGGCTGGTCGTCTCCTCGGTACAGGCGGGTCCCCTCTCCTGCGCGGAGGACTCCGCCCGTCAGCTGCGCCCGCTCCTGGCCGGCCAGATCGCCACGGCGGGCGGCCCGGCAGGCACGGACCCCTATGCGACGGGCAGCACGACATCCCTATGCGGAACGCTGGCCGCTGAGGCCCAACCAAAGCCATAGCCCCCCGGTCACCTGCGGCGGGCCCGGACCCGGCCCGGGGCACACGACGGTGACGGCTGGGGCCCGGATCCGCTGAGGTTGATGGTGGTGGATTGAGCCGGGGGCGGCTGGGGTGGCTGACGTTCGCGGTGGTGGCCGAGGCCCGGATCCGCTGAGGCTGAGGGTGGTGGTCGGAGCCGGGTGGCTGGTGGTGGCCGGAGGCCCGGTTCACCCGTCGGTGGCGGCGGCCGGGGCCGGGATCCGCTGAGGCTGTCGGTGGTGGTTCGAGCCGGGGCGGCTGGGGCGGTGGTGGCTGGGGCCCGGATCCGCTGGCGCTGACGGTGGTGGATTGAGCCGGGGTGGCTGGTGGCTGGCGGTGGTGGCTGGAGCCCAGGGCGGCTGACGCTGACGGATCGAGCCCCGGGGGGCTGACGTTCGCGGTGGCGGCCGGGGCCCGGAGCCGCTGAGGCTGATGGTGATGGCCGGAGTCGGGGCGACTGGCGGAGGTGGCCGGAGGCCCGGTTCAGCTGTCGGTGGGGGTGGCAGCCGGGGCCCGGATCCGCTGACGCTGGCGGATCGAGCCCAGGGGGGCCGATGTTCGCCGTGGCGGCCGGATCGCGGATCCGCTGAGGCTGAGGCCGTGGCGGCTGGATCCGCTGAGGCTGTCGGTGGTAGTTCGAGCCGAGGCGGCTGGGATGTTGGTGGCTGGAGCCCGGATCCGCTGAGGTTGATGGTGGTGGGCTGAGCCGGGGCGGCTGGCGGCCGGGGCCCGGATCTGCTGACGCTGGCGGGTCGAGCCCAGGGCAGCTGACGTGGTGGTGGCCGGGGCCCGGAGCCGCTGAGCTGACCGTGTTGACCGGAGCCGGGGCCGTTGCCGGAGGCAGGGTCAGTCGTCGGGGTCGGTGTTCTTGGGGGGTGGTGTGCTGGTGAAGCCGTCGAAGCCTCGCCGTACTCGGCCGCCCAGGCTTCCCGCGCCGCCCGCGATGTCCGAGACCAGCTTCATCAGCGGGTCCTTGGAACTCTTCACATTGTCGGCGTAGCTGGCCGCGGACTCCTTGAACGAGTCACGGACCGAGGTGTCCTTGTCCTCGTCGCGCCGCGGGTAGTGGCCGTCCATGATCCGCTGGTAGTCGCGGGTCTCGGCCCACGTCTTCAGTTCGGCCGCGCGGACCGTGGTGAAGGGGTGGGAGCGAGGCAGCACGTTCAGGATCTTCAGCACCGAGTCGCGCAGGTCACCGCCCGCCTCGTACTCCTCGGCCTGCTTCAGGAACGCGTCCACGTTCATCTCGTGCAGATGGTTGCCGCCGGCTATCTTCATCAGGCCCCGCATCGAGGCCCGCAGATCCTGCCCCACCAGGAGGCCCGCCCGGTCCGCCGACAGCTCCGACTTGCGGAACCACTCCCGCAGCGCGGTCACGATCGCCATGATCGCGAGATTGCCCAGCGGGATCCAGGCGACCCTGAGCGCGAGGGTGGTCAGGAACAGCAGGATCGTGCGGTACACCGCGTGCCCGGACAGGGCGTGCCCCACCTCGTGGCCGACGACCGCCCGCATCTCCTCCTCGTCGAGCAGCTCGACCAGGCCGGTGGTGACGACGATGATCGGCTCGTCCAGGCCGATGCACATCGCGTTCGGCTGCGGATCCTGGGTGACGTACATCGGCGGGACCTTCTCCAGGTCCAGGATGTAGCAGGCGTCCCGCAGCATGTCGTTCAGGTGGGCGAACTGCTGCTCCGAGACGCGCACCGAGTCGGACAGGAACAGCAGGCGCAGGCTCCGCTCCGGAAGCAGCCCGCTGAGCGCCTTGAAGACGGTGTCGAAGCCGCTCAGCCGCCGCAGCGCCACCAGGGCGGAACGGTCGGCGGGGTGCTCGTACGCACGCGAGGAGATCCCCGGAAAGCGCCTGCGCTGCCTGCTCGGCACCTGCTCGTGTCCGCTGTGCTCATGGCCGTCGTCGGTCATGTCGTCCCCCATGTGCGTTGGTGTGCCCGTTGTGCCCCCGAGGCAGGGCCCAGCCTAGGCGGAGATACCGTGGACGGGCAGTACAGCCGAAGGAGCACACATCATGGAGCACACCCCCGCAACCGCCTGGCTGGTCGAGGCCGCCGATGCCGCACAGCAGCACGGCTCGGGGAATCTGCTCCGGATCGTCCTGGTCGTGATGGTCCTGGGTTGCGCGCTGACCGCGTGGTTCGTGCTACGCGGGTACAAACAGAAGGACGACTGAGCCCCCGCGAAGGTTCCCCGCCGTCGCCCGGCCGCCGCCAACCGCGGAGTCGGCGTGATCGCCGTCGCGGCGCCCGCTTACCATGGGCCGACATCTTTATCCCGCCCACACCGGATAGGTTCTGCCGAAGATGAGCTTCCACAGCACCGCTGCCCAGTTGGCCACCCTTGCCGCCGAGGGCGAGGAGCACGGCGGCAACCACGACAGCCTCAGCCCGCTCGTGACCGGCGGCAGCGCACTGCTCATCCTGCTGCTCCTGCTGTGGATCACCACCCGCTTCAACCGCGACCGCTGAACCCGAGGGCCCGCCCCGGGGGCCGTATCCGGGGGTCTGACAGGCGGGGCCCGTGGACCGGGCCGGTAGGGTCTGCACGCATGGGAGAGCAGGACATGCCTACCGGTCCGGCGGACGACGCGGCGAACGGCACGGTGAGGACCCCGCAGCACAGTCCGGGCGGTGGCCCCGCGCACACGGGCAAGCGCCGCCTCGGCGTCATGGGCGGAACGTTCGACCCGATCCACCACGGGCACCTCGTGGCGGCCAGCGAGGTCGCCGCGCAGTTCCACCTCGACGAGGTGGTGTTCGTGCCCACCGGCCAGCCCTGGCAGAAGTCCCACCGCAAGGTCTCCCCGGCGGAGGACCGCTATCTGATGACGGTCATCGCGACCGCCGAGAACCCGCAGTTCTCGGTGAGCCGCATCGACATCGACCGCGGCGGGCCCACCTACACCGTGGACACCCTGCGTGACCTGCGCGCGCTCAACCCGGACACGGACCTCTTCTTCATCACCGGCGCCGACGCCCTCGCCCAGCTGCTGACCTGGCGCGACACCGAGGAACTGTTCTCCCTCGCACACTTCATCGGGGTCACTCGCCCCGGCCACCATCTGACCGACGCGGGACTCCCGGAGGGCGGTGTCTCGCTCGTCGAGGTTCCCGCGCTGGCCATCTCCTCCACAGACTGCCGTGCGAGAGTCGCCAAGGGCGATCCCATCTGGTACATGGTGCCGGACGGAGTCGTGCGCTACATCGACAAGCGCGAGCTGTACCGCGGCGAGTGAGCCGAGAGGGGCACCGGTGAACGACCGATACGACCCGGGGTACGGGGGCGACCAGTACGAACTCGTCGGCTACGACGAGTACGGGCAGCCCGTGTACCGCCAGATCCCGGCACAGCAGACCCCCCAGCAGGCGTACGACCCGTACGCGCAGCAGGGCTACGGGTACGACCCGTACGCGACCGGGCAGCAGCAGCCCGCGCAGCCGTACGACTCCTATGACACCGGCCGCCAGCCACCGGCGCCCTCCTACGACACCGGCCGTCAGCCCCAGGCGCCGCCCTACGACCCCGCCTACGACCCGTACGGCACCGGCACGCCCGCGGGCGGCACGGCCGCCTACGACCCCTACGGGCAGCCGGCGGCGGGCGCCCAGCAGCCCCGGGCCGCCGGGCAGACCGCCCACATCCCGCAGCAGCCCGGCCCGGCCGAGGTACCGGACGACCCCCCGGCCGGCCCCGAACGGGACTACCACACCGAGCAGTTCGCCTTCGTGGAGGAGCCGGACGGCGACTCCGGGGACGTCATCGACTGGCTGAAGTTCACCGAGAACCGCACCGAACGCCGCGAAGAGGCCCGCCGCCGCGCCCGCAGCCGCGTCATCGCCCTGGTCGTGGTCCTCGCCCTGGTCGCGGCCGGCGGCGTCGGCTACCTCTGGTACGCCGGAAAACTGCCCGGCCTGTCCTCGTCGGACACCAAGTCCGGCCCCTCGACGGCCGTCGCCGACCAGAAGCGCGATGTCATCGTCGTCCATCTGCACAACACCGCGAAGGGCGGCACCTCCACGGCGCTGCTCGTCGACAACACCACCACCCAGCAGGGCACCACCGTCCTGCTGCCCAACTCCCTCACCCTGACCGACGACGCCGGCAGCGTGACCACCCTCGCCAAGTCGGTCGACGACGACGGCTCCAGCGGCACCCGCGACCAGCTCGACACCGTCCTCGGCACGAACATCGAGGGCACCTGGCGGCTGGACACCCCCTACCTGCAGAACCTCGTCGAACTCGTCGGCAACATCGACATCGACACCGACACCGACGTCCCGGACCCGGGCAAGAAGAAGGGCACCGCCCCCCTCGTCCGCGAGGGCAAGAGCCAGACCCTCAGCGGCAAGGCGGCCGTCGCCTACGCCACCTACCGCGCCTCGGGCGAGGCCCAGAACGCCCAGCTGGAGCGGTTCGGCCAGGTCTTGCAGGGCGTGCTGCGCAAGATGTCGTCCGACGCCCAGGCCGCGACCGTCACCGTGCAGACGCTCGGCCAGATCATCGAGCCGCCGCTGTCGGACAAGAACCTCGGCGCCTTCCTCGCCGAGCTCGCCGACCTCGCCAAGGGCGGCGACCACAAGACGGCCCTGCTGCCCGTGCAGTCCGACGGCACGCTCAGCGCCGAGACCAGCGCCAGCGTCGTCAAGGACATCCTCGGCGGCACCGCGAAGAGCCCCGACCAGGGCTCCGCCGTCCGGGTCTCCGTGCAGAACGCCACCGGCGTCAAGGACAACACCGAGAAGGCCCGCGTGGTCCTCCTCAACGGTGGCTTCAGCTTCCTGGAGGGCGGCACCGCGAGCGCCGCCCAGGCGGCGTCGAAGGTGCTCTACTCCGATGCCGCCCACAAGGACGACGCCACCGAGGTCGCCAAGACCCTGGGCCTGCCCGACGGCGCCGTCTCGAAGGGCACGGTCGGGTCGAACGCCGACGTCTCGGTGGTCCTGGGCCAGGACTACACGCCGTCGTCCTCCTGACGGACGGCGCCGGAAGGCGGCGCGGGCACCCTAGGTGATCCGATAATCACGTGGGGTGCCCCGGGCGGTCCGTGAGACCCTTGGTGTCGAGTGACCGCCGATGGGCCGCGCCCTGTCGCGGTCGCCGCCACGCCCCCAGCCGACCCCTGCCCCCGACCGAAAGCCAGCTTCGTAGTGACCGCCACTGATCGCGCCCTCGAACTCGTCAACACCGCCGCCCAGGCGGCCGCCGACAAGCTCGCCCACGATGTCATCGCCTACGACGTGAGCGACGTGCTGTCGATCACGGACGCCTTCCTGCTCGCCTCCGCGCCCAATGACCGCCAGGTCAAGTCGATCGTCGACGAGATCGAGGAGCGGCTCCAGAAGGAGCTCGGCGCCAAACCGGTGCGCCGCGAGGGCGACCGCGAGGCCCGCTGGATCCTGCTCGACTACGTCGACATCGTCGTCCACGTCCAGCACAGCGAGGAGCGCGTCTTCTACGCCCTGGAGCGGCTGTGGAAGGACTGCCCCGAGATCGAGCTGCCGGCCGACGCCAAGGCCACCCGCGGCAAGGCGGCGGAGCACGCCCGGCTGCAGGCCGCCGAGGAAGCGGCCGAGACGGGCGGGGAGTGGCGATGAGCGCCACCGGCGAGGTGACCGGCCGCACCGGCCGGGGGCGGCGCATCATCCTGTGGCGGCACGGCCAGACCGCCTGGAACGTGGAGCGCCGCTTCCAGGGCACCACGGACGTCGAGCTGACCGAGACCGGCGTCGGCCAGGCCCGCCGCGCCGCCCGGCTGCTGGCCTCCCTGCGGCCCGACGCGATCGTCGCCTCGGACCTGCGGCGGGCCGCGAACACGGCCGCCGAGCTGTCCGCACTCACCGGCCTGGACGTCACCCGCGACGAGGCGCTGCGGGAGACCTACGCGGGCGTCTGGCAGGGGCTGACGCACGAGGAGATCATCGACCGGCACGGCGCGGAGTACACCGCGTGGAAACGCGGCGAGCCGGTCCGCCGCGGCGGCGGCGAACTCGAGACCGAGGTCGCCGACCGGGCGGCCCCCGTCGTGTTGCGGCACGCCGAGAAGCTGCCCGAGGACGGCACCCTCGTGGTGGTCAGCCACGGCGGCACCATCCGCACCACCATCGGGCGGCTCCTCGGTCTGGAGGCCCGGCACTGGGAGAGCCTCGGCGGGCTCTCCAACTGCTGCTGGTCGGTCCTCGGCGAGGGCGTACGCGGCTGGCGCCTCCTGGAGCACAACGCCGGCACCCTCCCGGAGCCCGTCCTCGGCGACGACGACTGAGCCTTTCCGGGGCCCGGCCTGGATTTCGCTTTCCGGCAGGTCGCAGGCTAAAGTTCTTCTTGTTCGCCTCGCCGAGCGGGGCGAGACACCATGCGGCTCCGCCGCGTGGCACCAGGGGCTATAGCTCAGTTGGTAGAGCGCCTGCATGGCATGCAGGAGGTCAGGAGTTCAATTCTCCTTAGCTCCACATATCGACACTCTGGTGAGCTGTCAAAGATCGTTGACAAGGATCCCGTCCCTTCAGGGGCGGGATCCTCTGCGTTGCGCCGGCTCATGTGGTGCGGCGGCGGCCTCTTCCCTTGAGCCGGCCTGTTTTCGCCCTGTCCGTCGTATCCGTCGTATCCGTCGGCGGCGCGGGAAACGGTGCCACGAGGTGGTGGGAAGCCGCGTATATGACGGCCTGAGTGCGGTCGCGCAGACCCAGCTTCGCCAGGATCCGGGATACGTGCGTCTTGACCGTCTCATCACCGATGCCCAGGTCGCGTGCGATCTCTGTGTTGCTGTGTGCCTGGGCCACCAGCATCAGGACCTCGCGCTCACGGGCCGTCAACCTGTCGAGTCCGGTGGCGGACGCGGGCGGGGCGATGCTCGCGGCGAAGCGGGAGATGAAACGGCGGGTGACCGAGGGATCGATGAGGGCGTCGCCTCGGGCGGCAATGCGGATGGCCGCGATCGTCTCCTCGGGAGGGACGCTCTTCAGGAGGAAGCCGCTGACCCCCAGGCGGAGAGCGCTGTAGACGTAGCTGTCGTCGTCATAGGTGGTCAGCATGATGACCTTCGTGGTGTTGCCCCGCCTGTCGAGGATGCGTTCCGCCGCCCGCAGTCCGTCCAGTCGCGGCATACGGATGTCCAGGATGGCGACGTCAGGCGTCAGCCTGGTGACCTCGTTGACGGCCGCCTGGCCGTCCGCCACTTCCGCGACACAGCACAGGTCGTCCTGGGTGTTCAGGGCCGCTTTCAGTCCCGAGCGGAACACCGCGTGATCATCGGCCAGGAGAATACGCAGACTCATGTGCCATCCAAGGAGAAGGTGACGGACGTCTTCCAGTCGGCTCCGCCGTTCACAGGCCCGTACGAGGCGAAGCCGTTGAACATGCCGGCCCGGCTGCTGATGCCTTCGAGGCCCCGGTGCGGAGAGTCCTCGACAAGGCGTTTCGAGGCGGCTATCGGGTTGACCGCGGTGACAGTGACGCACGAAGTCCCGTAGCGCAGAACAATGTCCACGTGACCGTCGCCGTGGCGCAGCGCGTTGGTCAGCATCTCCTGCACCACGCGATAGACGGCGATGTCCAAGGACCCTTCGAGTTCCTGTCGGGTGCCCTCGATGCTGACGTTCGCCTTCAGGCCGGCGGCGGACACGACGTGAATCAGTTCGTCGAGATCGCCCAGCCCCGGTTGCCGCGCGTCGTCCACGGGGCTGTCGTGCAGGAAATCCAGCAGGCGGCGCAGATCGAGGAGGGCCGCGCGGCTGGAAGTCTCCACCGCCGCCAGGGCCGTTGACACCGGAGACGCCTCCTTGGCGGACAGTCCCAGACGGGCGGCCCCGGCATGCACACCGATGGCGCTCACATGGTGGGCGATGACGTCGTGGAGATCCCGGGCGATGGCACTGCGGTCCTCGGCGATGGCGTGCGCGAGCTCGTGCCGTGCGTGCTCCCGCTCCCGGGCGGCCCGCTGCTCCAGTTCGGCGATGTGCGCGCCCCGGGCGGTGGTGTAGCGGCCGACCAGCCAGGCGAGCAGGGCCTCCTTCACCGCGCTCAGCAGAATGGAACGCCAGTCGGTGAGCTCGGTTGTCCCGCAGAGTGTCCTGGCCCCGATCGCCCCGGCGACCAGGTACAGGAGAGCGAGAACGGCCGGCCGGCCGTTCAGCCAGGCCCCGGCCCGGTAGGCCGCTATGAGCATGCCGGCGTCGTTGATGTCCGGCAGGGGTCCACCGCCGGGCAGGAGCAGCGCACCGGCCACGGCCAGCGCCGCGTGGGCGAACGCCACGGCTCCGGAGAGCCGGGCCGGAGTGGCCAACGCCGCGTCCGCCAGGGCGATTCCGGTCAGCAGGCACCAGAAGGACACGGCGGGATACGCCCGCGCACCCGCGCCGTAGAAGGTGAGCGTGTCCGCGAGCAGGCAGAAACCCGCCACCATGACGGACTGCCTGGTCAGGGACCCACTCACGTCCCGAATCTGAACGGACACGGGACCTATAGTGCACGGCCCCCACAGGAAAACATTCCTGCTCCAGGGGGAGTTCGTGTCCCCCGGGCGGGGGACACGGTGTAACTCGGTTGCGTGACGACACGGCGTGGGGGCAGTTTCTACTGTCTGCCGCGTGAACGAGAACGCACCCCCCACATCTGTTCGCAGCGGATCCACCGGTCCGTATCGCCTCGGCATGTCACGCGCCGTACGTGTCGTCGTGACGGTCGTGCTCTGTGCCCTGGGCCTGTCGGCCGCTGAGGGATCCCCCGCATGGGCGGATTCCACGGCCGGCGGCGACCTACAGGTGGCGCAGACGCTCGGGGGCCGCGACCTGACCTTCACGCTGCGGCGCGTCACCGGGCTGCCCGGCCCCCTGCATGTGGACGTCCTCACCCATCGGGGCACGGCTGCGGGGACCCTGCGCCTCGGCGCTGTCCCGACGGGCGTCTCCGCGGACCGGGCGGACGGCGCCTCGGTGGGGACCGTCACGAGCAGCGCCTCCGTCGAGCTGGGCGGTACCCCGGGGTCCTACGGCGCCGCCCTGGAGATCGATCGGGCGGGGCCCTGGGAGCTGGTCGTCGACGATGGGTCCCGTACCGCACGGATCCCTTTCGTGGTGCCGGGCCAGGTGACATCGCCGCCGGAGCGAGTGGTGTTCGGCGGATTCGTCTCGGCCGGTGTGCTCATCCTGGTGACGCTGTTCGTCGCGGTCCGGGCCCGGCGCGGAGGGTGGGTGCTGGTGCCGGCCGGCGGCGTCGTGGCCGCGCTGGCAACGGCCGTCACCGCCGCGCTGCTGTCCGCGTCCCTGCCCGCGCCACCCGAACCGGGCAGAGAGGTGGACGCCACGCAGGACAACGTCACCGATCCCTACGCGGTCGTCCGGCCGGTGACCAGCGACTCATCACGGCCGCCCGCCTCGCTGACACTCCGTCCGTACACGGCCGGGGCGACGGAACCGGGCACGCTCCGGCTGAGCGTGCACGACGGCTCCACCGGCCTCCCCGCGGACGATCTCATCGTCCACGACAGCGCCCTCATGCACCTGTTGGTGATCGGGCCGACCGGTGAGCTCTGGCACCTGCATCCCATCCGCACCGCGCCCGGCACCTACGAGGTGCAGATGCGGCTGCCCGTGGCCGGCCATTACGCCGTGTCCGCCGAGTTCGCCCGCCGCGGCGGCGGTGTCCAGCAAATACGGTCGGCAACGGGCCTGACGGTCACCGGCGCCGACCGGCACGGCACCGTCTCGGCGCTGCCTGCCGCGCTCGCCCCGCAGGAGCCGGGAACGCGGGTGATCGACGGTGTATCGGTGCGGCTGTCGGCGTCGTCACTCAGAGCGGGTACGGCGAGCACCCTGACCGCACGCGTCGGTGACACGCCGACGCTCCAGCCCTGGCTCGGCATGGTCGGTCACATGATCGTCGTCGGCCCGCTCGGCAGGGCGGCCGCGACCAGCCCGACGCGTATGGGAGGAGCCGCCCAGGACGCACCCGTATGGGCACACGCGCACTCCATGGGCGGTGAGATGGGCACGTCGGCACACGACATGAGCTCGGAGCACGACATGGGTGGTATGCCGGGCCATCAGATGACGGGCGCCGAGGGGGGAACGAAGGACGGGGACGCCTCGGCTTCGGGCTCGATGAGCGGGCTGATGCCCCTCAACGGCGACAGCCCCGCGGATGAGACAGTCGCCGCCTACGGGCCGGACGTCGCCTTCGTGTACACCTTCCCCTCCGCCGGCTACTACCGCGTCTGGATACAGGCGGAGCGCGACAGCGCGGTCCTGACCGCCCCTTATCTCCTGCACGTGTCGCCGGCTGGAGGAGCAGAGTGAGCGCCCCTTCTGCCTCCCGCTTCTCCATGGCGAGCTTTCTGTACGCGGGGGCCGCGGCACTGCTGGCGGTGTGCCTCGTCCTGGCGGGTGTGGCGTTCCTTCCCTCCTGGACGGACGAGGCGGTCTCACTGACCGGGGGCAATGCCACCGACGAAGTGACACTGACCGTGCAGCGGCCCCGCACCGGCGCCACGGACGTCAGCATCCGTCTCACCCCGCGCCGAGGGGAGCGGAACGGGCGTCCTTCCACGGTCACGTTGCAGGCCGTCCTGCCCACCGCAGGACACGCGACACCGGCGGCAACGGCGCACCCTCAGGGCTCAGGCGCCTATTCCACGGCCGTCCATCTGATGATGCCGGGCCGCTGGACCTTCCACGTCAGCGTCGACCACGGCACCCGGAACGACCAGTTCGACTTCCCGGTCGTCATCTCCGGCTGACCGACCGATCACGCAGCGCCGGCAAGCGCTCCGGTGCACCCCTTGAGAAAGGCATCTATGTGAGTACAGCATTGCCCGGCACCGGTCTGGGAGCACCCGGGCTGGTCCAGTCGTCCTCCGCTGTCAGACTGTCCCAGAGCGGACGGACCGGCGCCGTCGCGGCCCATCTCGTCCTCGCCGGAACCCTGACGTCGCTGTTCGGCATCAGCTGGGACATCCAGTGGCACATCGACGTCGGCCCGGACACGTTCTTCACGCTCTCCCATCTCCTGCTGTACTCCGGCAGTGCCGTCGCCGGCGTCACCAGCCTGGTCATGGTCCTGATCGCGACCGCGGCCCAGCGCGCCGGCCGGCCCACGGACCGCCTCGCCGGCGGCACACCCGTACGCGTCTTCGGCGGCATCTTCCGCGCCCCGTTGGGCTACCTGATCGCCGGTACGGGGGCCGCCCTGTTCCTTCTGTTCGGGCTCCTGGACCTGTGGTGGCATTCGCTGTACGGCTTCGACGCGGTGCTGGACTCGCCGCCCCACATCGGCCTGTTCGTCGCGATCTCCATCACGATGGTGGGGAGCGTCATCGTCTTCGCCGCGGTACGTGACACCCGGTGGGGCCGAGCGGGCCTGATCCTCAGCATTCCCGTGCTGATCACCTTCACCCCCATCACGACGAACGCGTTCAGCGCCCTGCCGCTACCCGTCGACCCCCAACTCGTCGGGAACATCCTCTTCTCCACCCTCTTGTTGATCATGGGGACGTTCACGCTCGGCCGACCGGGCACGGCGCTGGCGATCGCTGCCGCACTCGGCGTCATGCAAGCCGCCCTGTGGTGGTTCTCCCCGTGGGCGGCCCGTGTCTACGCCGAGGCCAGCGGCCTGCCGCTGCGTGACAACCTCGCCGACGAACCGCCCGACCTGCCCGCCCAGATCCCGATGTTCATGCTCCTTGCCGCACTGGTCATCACAGCCCTGCTGTGGCTGAGCAGAAGGCAGGGCTGGTCGGGTCGCATCGCGCCGCAGATCATGGGCGCCGGAGGCGGCGCCGCGGTCGGCCTGTCCCTGCCTGTCCAAAGCGCCCTGCTCGACGGTTCGAGCCCGGACCCGGCCGACCTGCTGACGATGACGATCACCGGTCTGGTCACCGGGGTCCTCGCGGGCTACCTCGCCGCGCGACTCGCGGTCCTGCTGCGCGAGAACTCCACCGCACCGCTCACGAAGGGCCGATGACCCATGCGTTCCTCACCTTCACGGCTTCTCGCCGCCGGATTCCGGAGCGTGCGAGGCCACGCGCGTCGGCTGGTGCTCGGTGTGGCCGCCGCACTCGCGCTGGTGGCCATGTCGACCGTTCCCGCCGCTGCGTACGCCCCGGTCGGCATCGTGCACACCGAGCGGGTCGAGGCAGGGCCGTACACGGTCACCGTCGGCTTCTCCGAGTGGCCCCTGCGGGCCATGCAGTCGCTGGACTTCACCTTCGTCCCGGACGGCGGCATCGCGCGAAAGTCCGGCGTCCTCGCCATCGACGGGCCGGGCCTCGACGCAGAGGACCGCAAGGCCCCGCTGGCCAGGCACCCCCGCAAGCTCGATGTCTGGGGACTGGACGTCAAGGCACTCCCGGAGGCCGGCCGATACGACTTCACCTTCGACATCGACGGCCACGCCGGCCACGGCCGCGGCACCCTGCGTGACGTCCCCGTGCTCGAACAGCCGGGCCCGCCCCTGGCCCTCAGCTGGACCGTGTGCGCCATTCCGCCCGCCGGGATGTTCGCCTACCTGGCCGTCGGCTGGCGACGCAACAAGCCCGCCGGAAAGGTGGCCGCACTCGTCTGATCTGCCACGAACCCCTCCCAGGTCCGCCGCCCTCAGGGACGGCGGACCTGTTGTTCCTCCTCCCGTATCTGCCGAGACGGGGTTCCGTTCTTGAACCGGCTTGAGTCACCCGGGGTCCCGCGGGCGTATATCTCTACGGAGGCGCGTTCGGCGTGCGTACGGGCGTCGGCCGGAACGGCCGCGGTGGCTGCCGTGTCCGGACTGGTACTGAGGCGTCGCTGACCGTATTGGTCCGGCCGTGGCAGAATCAAACGGCCGGAAGGGGGCGCGGCCCTACGGGAGGGAGTAGCGATGCCTGCGAGCATCCTTGAGGAGGTCGGCCACCTCCTCGACGCGGCGTTGACACGGGACACGGTCACCCGGCTCAGCTGCCCTTCCCGCAGTTCCGCGCAGG
Source organism: Streptomyces shenzhenensis (assembly GCF_003688995.1). Lineage (GTDB taxonomy): Bacteria > Actinomycetota > Actinomycetes > Streptomycetales > Streptomycetaceae > Streptomyces > Streptomyces shenzhenensis_A. The sequence goes on from NZ_PENI01000004.1 coordinate 332,518, forward strand.
TGGCCCAAGTCCCGGGCGACAACGGCGGAATCCCCTACGTGTGCACGGCCTGCGGCCACAGCTGGAGCTGATCGATGGGTGCACACCGGCGGAAGTGCGACTGGTGCGGGAGCGGCACGCCGATCGTCCGCGACATGGAGCCGATCAACCCCGAATACCAGTACTGGTGCGAGGACTGCGCGCGGGCGCTGATCATAAAGGGCGACCCGATCGAGACGTACCGCGAACTGGAGGGCGAGCCGATCTACGGCCGCCTTCTGGAGGAGCACTGCACCCTCAAGCGGTTCTATTCGTTCGTCACGGCCTGACCGCCGCCCGCCGGGCCGCGGCAACGCTGTCCGGCGAGCGCGAGGAAGAGCAGACCGGCACCTCCGTAGAGGGCCGACAGCGTCAACTCCGCGCCGCCCTGGTGCAGTTCGGGCCGCGCGTCACCGTGCGGCACCCACCACAGCGCGTACGAGCAGAACACCGCGAGCGTGCCCGCGGCCACCGCCCGGTGGCCGTGCGTCCACAGCAGCAGCACCACGGGCACGCACCACACCCAGTGGTGCGACCACGACACCGGGCTGATCAGCAGCGCCGTCACCGCGCAGGCGGCCACCGCCCAGGAGCGCCGGCCCCGCAACTCCGTGGTGACCGCCACCCACAACCCGGCAACGGCCGTCAGGGCCGCCAGGAGCGCCCAGCAGACGCCCGGTTCCGCAGTGTGCAGCAGCCGGGCCAGAACGCCGCGCAGGGCCTGGTTGGCGGTGTCCTCGGCATGGCCCGCCCGGTTCGCGCGGAACGCCATGCCGGACCAGAAGCGCCACGAGTCGTACGGCAGGACGGCCGCCGCCAGCAGGGTCGCCGCGGCGAAGGCGACGGCCGCCCCGCGCGCGTGCCGCAGCCACGGCTCTCCGTCGCCGCCCCTGAGGCGGGCCGCGAGGCCGGTGGCGACCAGGAAGACCACGAACAGCGCGGGCGTCAGCTTGACCGCGGCGGCCAGCCCGAGGCCGGCGCCCGCCCATCGGTCCCGGACGCCCGGCCGGCAGCGGTCGAGATCCCTCAGCACCAGAACCGCGAGCAGCAGATTGACCTGCCCGTAGCGCAGCGTCGTCCAGACCGGTTCGCACCACACGGCCGCCGCCGCGATCCAGCAGACGCTCTCCACGCGCGTGTGCCCGACGAGTCGCAGCGACAGCCGTACGAACACCACCAGGAGGACGAGGTTGCCCAGCGTCGCCAGGGTGCGCAGGAGCGCGGTCTGCGCAAGGGTCAGCGGTGTGAACAGCAGGGCCGCGAACGGCGGGTAGGTGGTGGGCAGCCGGGCCTCGGTCGCGCGCAGGGCGTACAGATCGCCGCCCGCGCGGACGGCCGCTCCCTCGGCCCGGTACACCATCAGGTCGATCATCGACACGTGCGCGGCCCGTTGCGCGGTCCAGAACGCGACGAAGGACACCAGGCACGCCCCCAGGGCGACCGGCACACGAAGGCGGGTTCCGTAGGGCGCGTTCAGGGTCACGAAGGCCGACACTAGCCCCGATATCGGGGCAGAAAGGAAACGATTTGGTGCTGCACCCTGTCGACCGTGTAATGTTGGCGTCGCCGCCGGGGGAACCGGGCGACACGGTCGGGATGCGGCTCAGCCGCAGGACCTCAAGGGGCTATAGCTCAGTTGGTAGAGCGCCTGCATGGCATGCAGGAGGTCAGGAGTTCAATTCTCCTTAGCTCCACAGGAACAGAAGGCGGATCATCCGAACGGATGGTCCGCCTTCGGCGTGTACGACGCCCGTTTTCCTGCGGCGCTCGTACCCGTGCGATGCGCGTTCTCGCGCGACGGCGGGTCACCCCGGTCCGGGGTGACCCGCCGTCCGTGTGCTCAGGTGCTCAGCGGCCGAGGGCGCGGCGTCCGCGGCCCTGGGAGACGACCGGAAGGTTGCGGGCCGGCGCCTGGGAGCGGGTGTCCTCCTCGATGCGCAGCGCCAGCGCGGGGCAGCGGCGCACCGCGCGCAGCGCCTTCGCCTCCGCGTACTGGGGCACCTTCGCCTGCGCGACGGTCGGGAATCCGTCGGCGCCCAGCTGGAAGACCTCCGGGAGGATGTCCGCGCACAGCCCGTGGCCCCGGCACAGCGTCCAGTCGACGAAGATCTTCTGGCGGCTGGAACCGCTCTCCTCGGCCTCCGCGCCGCCCGGGATGCCCGTCGGCGCCCTGCCCCCCTCGAAGAGCGGCAGAACGCCCTCCACGGGCCGCCCGCAGCCGTTTCCGAGGACGTGCGCGGCGAGGTCGTCCGTGAACGCCTTGACGGTCGACTCCAGGAACATCGCCGAGCCGTCCGGGTGCGAGCACGCGCCGCGCCGCTTCACGTTCTTCGCGACCTGCTTGAGCGCCTCCAGGGCGGCCGGTCCGCCGCCGTTGAGGATGTCCTCCATGCCGCGCGCGGCGGCGGGCAGACCGAGGTAGCAGGGACCGCACTGTCCCGCGCTCTCCTCGGCCAGCCACTGCGCCACCCGCAGCGACTCGCCCAGCGGGCAGGTCTCCTGGCTGATCGGCAGGATCGCGCCCGCGCCCAGCGAACCGCCCACCGCGTCCAGGGAGTTGCGGGAGACGATCGCCTCGTTGACGGTGGCCGCGTCGATCCACTTGCCGTGGTAGCCGCCGGTCAGTACGCCCTGCGGCACCGGTGGGGCGCCCGCCAGCTGCAGGACGTAGCGCAGCGGCACGCCCGTGGGGACCTCGATCACCATCGGGCGGGCGACCGCGCCGGACACGGTCAGCATGACGGTGCCCGGCTCGTCGTACAGGCCGGTGTTGCCGTAGCGCTCGGGTCCGATGCGGGCGCCGATCGCCAGCTGGGCGAACGTCTCGGCGTTCGACAGCAGGGTGGGTGCGCCGCCGACGCCGGTCTGCGAGGCGCTGATCTTGCGGCCGGGCGGGATCGCCGGGCCGCCGTCGATGGAGCGGATCAGCGACGCGGCGGCGCCGGTGACCATGCGGACCGGGTTGCGCTGCACGCTCACGCGCAGCGCCGAACGCCGGCTGTTGCTGAGGCCGCGCTCGGCGAGGGCGGCCTCCATGGAGCGTTGCGTGGACTCACGGGTGACGCCCACCACGAGTGTGCGGGCGCCCAGTGCCTCGGCGCACAGCAGCGCCCCGTCCAGGATCAGGTGCGGGGCCCGGTTGATGAGCACGGTGTCCTTGCGGCAGGCCGGTTCGTCCTCGCTTCCGTTGACGACGACGACCGGCCGGACGCCGCGCTTGATCGCCGATTCGGCGACCGAGCGCAGCTTCTTGTGGAAGGGGAAGCCCGCGCCGCCGCGGCCCTTCAGGTTGATGCCTTCGGCGAGCTGTGCGAGCTGCTCGCCGCCCATGGGTTCGAGCGGCCCGTGCACCTTCAGATGCATGGGCAGATCGAGCCGTTCGACAAGGTCGAAGCCCGACGTGAGCTGGGGAAGGCCGACCACGCGGACTTCTGGGACGTCGGGCAGGGCCTCGTTCACCTGTAGCCTCCGGAAGGCGTGTTCCAAGGTTCGCCCGAACCCGGCGTGTCGAACGACGCGCCGGGCGATGGTTCAGTGGCGGGACCGCTGTTGTACGTGTCATTGCGGTTGTACGTGTCGTAGCGGGTGTTCGTCTCACCGGTGTCGTACACGTCACTGCCGCCGTAGCCGCCGGCGCCCGGATTGCCGTAGACCGGGATGTTGTATCCGGTGTCCTGGAGCGGGTCGTACGCCGACGGGGGCGCCTCGCCGACCGGCGGCGGGGACGGGATCGGCCAGCTGCCCGAGGTACTCGAAGGAGCGTCCATGCGCGGCATCGCCTCCGTGGGCTGCACATCCAGCGGCAGGTCCATGCGCGCGGTCTGGTCGGCCGCGAAGGGCTGCTGGGGCTGCTGGGGCGTCGAGACGGCCCGGTAGGCCGCCGCGAAGCCGGGTCCGTCCGGGCCAGCGGGAGCGGCCGGGGCCTCGTACGGGGGCGCCGGGGCGCGTCGTGCGGAGGCGGCGGCGTCGGCGTACGGGGCCTGCTTCTCGTAGCCCGGCAGCGCGGCGCCGCCCTCGTTCAGGCGGGTCCGGCTCGCCTCCAGGTCGTCGCGGCCCGCGCCCCGCTCCTCGTTGCCCAGGATCCCGACGATCCGGTCGGCGACCTTGCGCTTGAAGGGGCGCGGTGCCGCGCGCAGCGCGAGGGCAGCCAGCACCCCGGCCAGGCACAGCTCGTACGACACCATGAAGAACGTCTTCGCCGGGCGGCCCGCGAACAGGCCGTGGATCAGGGCCGCGCACAGGGCGGGGTAGGCCAGCATGTGCATGGCACGCCAGCGGGCCGCCACCGGTGCCGGGGACGCGAACTGGTTGCGGAGCGCGCCGGTGATGCCCACGAAGATCATGAGCAGGGCGGCCAGGGAGCCGAGACCGATGAGCCCGCCGCTGCCGGAGACACCGAGGCTGAAGGGGATCACCGCGGCGATCAGGACCGTGTGGTCCAGCGCCAGCTTGATCGTGATGTGCACCAGGAGGAAGGCGATCGACCCGACGGCGGTCACGCGGTGGATGCCCTGGGCGATGATCCGCTGACGTGTGTTGAGGATCAGCCGGTCCTGGGCGACGAGGCCCCAGATCACCGAGCAGGTCAGGCAGACGAGGGACAGGACGCCGGCACCGAAGTTGAGGAACTCCTGGAGCCAGTTGCCTCCGAGCAGCACGACCACGGGTATCAGGAGCAGGACGACGGCGGACGCCACCCCATAGGCCGACCGGCCCGGTTTGGGGAGCGAGCTGTTACTACGACGAGGGTTCATGGGGGGTAACTCCGAGCAGTCCGGGTGAGCGGTCCCGCTGCCGCACTCTAAGCGGCGTCATACCGATCAGTACGAGGTTTGAGTTATTGCGTTGTTATCAAAGGACAATGGGACTGTTGTAATGTCCGTTAGTGGGTGTTACGCGAAGTAATGTGTGAGCGTCATCGACGAGTGCGTGCCGGGTCACCCAGGCATACGGAAGCGCGTCGCAGCTTGCTCAAGGGCTGCGGTACCCTGGCGCCATGCGTGCCGTACGCCTTCTGCTTAGCGGGCCGCGCTGATCAGTCCCGGCCACCGGTGAGTCCTGTGGTCGGCATCGGCGCGGCGTCCCCTCCTGTGCGAGGGGATTTTTCGTTTCCGCAGGCAGAGACGACCGATGGAGCTTTGAGGATCATGAGCGAGACGAACCCCGTTGTCGCTGCCGCCGCGTCGGCAGAGGCAGCGCCGAACCGCTACACGGCCGCCATGGCCGCCGAGATCGAGGCACGCTGGCAGGACTTCTGGGACGCCGAGGGCACGTACGCCGCGCCGAACCCGAAGGGTGACCTGGCCGGCGACCCCGCGACCGTCGCCAGGCCCAAGAAGTTCATCATGGACATGTTCCCGTACCCCTCCGGTGCGGGTCTGCACGTCGGCCACCCCCTGGGCTACATCGCCACCGATGTGTTCGCCCGGTTCCAGCGAATGACCGGCCACAACGTCCTGCACACCCTGGGCTTCGACGCCTTCGGCCTGCCCGCCGAGCAGTACGCCGTGCAGACCGGCACGCACCCGCGCGTGTCCACCGAGGCCAACATCGAGAACATGAAGTCCCAGCTGCGCCGGCTGGGCCTGGGCCACGACAAGCGCCGGTCGTTCGCCACGATCGACCCGGACTACTACAAGTGGACCCAGTGGATCTTCCTGCAGATCTTCAACTCCTGGTACGACGACGAGGCGGACAAGGCCCGCCCGATCTCCCAGCTGATCGCCCAGTTCGAGTCCGGTGAGCGCACCGTACCGGGGCACACGCGTGCGTGGCACGAGCTGACCGCCACCGAGCGCGCCGACGTGCTGAGCGGCTTCCGGCTGGCCTACGCCTCCGACGCGCCCGTCAACTGGTGCCCCGGCCTGGGCACCGTGCTGGCCAACGAGGAGGTCACCGCCGACGGCCGCTCCGAGCGCGGCAACTTCCCGGTCTTCAAGGCCAAGCTGCGCCAGTGGAACATGCGGATCACCGCGTACGCCGACCGGCTGCTGACGGACCTGGCGGAGCTGGACTGGCCCGAGGCCATCAAGCTGCAGCAGCGCAACTGGATCGGCCGCTCCGAGGGCGCCCGCGTCGACTTCCCGATCGACGGCGAGCACATCACGGTCTTCACCACACGCCCCGACACCCTGTTCGGCGCGACCTACATGGTGCTGGCGCCCGAACACCCGCTGGTCGAGAAGTTCACCCCGGCCACCTGGCCGGAGGGCACCCACAAGGTGTGGACCGGCGGCCACGCGACCCCCGCCGAGGCCGTCGCCGCCTACCGCGCGCAGGCCGCCTCGAAGTCGGACGTCGAGCGGCAGGCCGAGGCCAAGGACAAGACCGGCGTCTTCACCGGCGCGTTCGCGACCAACCCGGTCAACGGCGACAGGGTCCCCGTCTTCATCGCCGACTACGTCCTGATGGGCTACGGCACCGGCGCGATCATGGCCGTACCGGCGGGCGACCAGCGCGACTTCGAGTTCGCGCGGGCCTTCGAGCTGCCGATCACCTGCATCGTCGAGCCGACCGACGGCCGCGGCACCGACACCTCGACCTGGGAGGACGCGTTCGCGTCGTACGACGCGAAGATCGTCAACTCCTCGAACGACGAGATCTCCCTGGACGGCCTGCCCGTCGTCGAGGCCAAGGCGCGCATCACCGAGTGGCTGGCGCGCAGGGGCATCGGCGAGGGCACCGTCAACTTCCGCCTGCGCGACTGGCTGTTCAGCCGCCAGCGCTACTGGGGCGAGCCCTTCCCGATCGTCTACGACGAGGACGGCATCGCCCACGCGCTGCCCGAGTCGATGCTGCCCCTGGAGCTGCCCGAGGTCGAGGACTACTCGCCGCGCACCTTCGACCCGGACGACGCCGACACCAAGCCCGAGACGCCGCTGTCGCGGAACGAGGACTGGGTCAACGTCACCCTGGACCTGGGCGACGGGCCGAAGAAGTACCGCCGCGAGACCAACACCATGCCCAACTGGGCCGGCTCCTGCTGGTACGAGCTGCGCTACCTGGACCCGCACAACGACCGGCAGCTGGTCGACCCCGAGATCGAGCGGTACTGGATGGGCCCGCGCGACGGCATGCCGCACGGCGGCGTCGACCTGTACGTCGGCGGCGCCGAGCACGCCGTGCTGCACCTGCTGTACGCCCGCTTCTGGTCCAAGGTCCTGTACGACCTGGGGCATGTGTCGTCGGCCGAGCCGTTCCACAAGCTGTTCAACCAGGGCATGATCCAGGCCTACGTCTACCGGGACAGCCGGGGCATCGCGGTGCCCGCCGCCGAGGTGGAGGAGCGCGACGGCGCCTACTCCTACCAGGGCGAGAAGGTCACCCGCCTGCTGGGCAAGATGGGCAAGTCCCTGAAGAACGCGGTGACCCCCGACGAGATCTGCGCCGAGTACGGCGCCGACACGCTGCGTCTGTACGAGATGGCGATGGGCCCCCTGGACGTGTCCCGGCCGTGGGACACGCGCGCGGTGGTCGGCCAGTTCCGGCTGCTGCAGCGGCTGTGGCGCAACATCGTCGACGAGACCACCGGCGAGGTCACCGTCTCCGCCGCCGAGCCCGACGAGGAGACGCTGCGCGCCCTGCACAAGGCGATCGACGGCGTGCGCCAGGACCTGGAGGGCATGCGTTTCAACACCGCCATCGCCAAGGTCACGGAGCTGAACAACCACCTGACCAAGGCGGGCGGAGTGGTCCCGCGCGGCATCGCCGAGCCGCTGGTGCTGATGGTCGCCCCGCTGGCCCCGCACATCGCCGAGGAGCTGTGGCACCGGCTGGGCCACAGCGGCTCCGTCGTCCACCGGGACTTCCCGGTCGCCGACCCCGCCTACGTCGTCGACGAGACCGTGACCTGCGTCGTTCAGATCAAGGGCAAGGTCAAGGCCCGCCTGGAGGTCCCGCCGGCCATCTCCGAGGAGGAACTGGAGAAGGTGGCGCTGGCCGACGAGAAGGTCGTCGCCGCGCTGGACGGCGCCGGCATCCGCAAGGTGATCGTGCGGGCGCCGAAGCTGGTGAACATCGTCCCCGCGTAGCCGCGGTGGTCACCGCCTCCGGGGAGTCCCCTACGGGCAGGTTCGGGGTTTTTCCGGAACTCCGGGCCTGCCCGCTGCGTTTACCGTGGAGGAGCGGGGCGGATCGCGCCGTGCGGCCGGAGGAGGAGCGTCGTGGAAACAGTGATCACAGTGTTCGCCGTGCTCTTCCTGCTCTTCGTCATCCTGGGCGGGTACGTCACGATCAAGGTGATCGGCGCGGCCAAGCGAGGCGTCGACCGCACGGTCACACAGGCCCGCCGCACGGTCGAGGACCACACGCTGCGCGCCAAGTCCTTCGCCCAGCTGGGCCCGGCCAGCGAGATCGCCAAGCTCCGGCTCGACCTGCGCACCTCGATGCGGGCCACGCGTGACGCGCTGCACGCGGGCGTGGTGGAGGACGCGTCGCTGAAGGAGTCGCTCGGCCTCTTCGAGCGGCTGAGCGCACACGGCCGGGAACTGGACGGCGAACTCAGGCGCCTGGAGTCCGAGCCGGACCGGGCCGCACTCGCCGCGCACCTGCCCGAACTGCGCAGGCGCACCGAGCGGATCACCCAGTCCGCGGACGCCCTGCGCTGGGCCGCCCGGGACCGCGCCCACCGCTTCACCGACGACGACCTGGACGCGCTGAGCGCACAGATCGACGTCGAGACCGGCGCGTTGCGGCACTGGCAGCGCGCCGAACCGGACGCTGCCGCCGCACCGTCGCCCCCGGGCCGGCAGCCCGGATCCGCGGCGCCCTCCTGGCCCGACGCCTCCGCGGCCGAGGGTGCGAACGGCCCGCAGACCTGGCCTCGGCCCGCGCGATCCGAACCGGAGGCGGAACCGAACCGGCCCGCCATCACCCCGCCGGGCCCGCGTCCGACCCACCCCTGGCAGAAGCGGCCCCGGCCCGAGAGCACCACCTGATCCACCGGTTCCGCCCCAGGTGAGAGGGGGTCGGGCTGCAGTGCGGGCGATACGGCAGGTAACCTCCAGCTCATGTCCCGCCATGTCGCGATCGTCACCGATTCAACGGCCTACCTGCCGCCCCGGACGATGGATCGGCACGGCATCACCGCGGTACCGCTGACCGTGGTCCTCGGCGACCAGGCGCTCGAAGAGGGTACCGAGATCTCGACCCGCTCCCTGGCCCAGGCACTGCAGAAGCGGCGGCCCGTCACCACGTCCCGGCCCAGCCCGGCGATGTTCGCGGAAACCTACCGCACGGTCGCCGAGTCCGGTGCCACCGGCATCGTCTCGCTGCATCTCTCCGCCGAGTTGTCGGGTACGTACGACGCCGCGGTCGCCGCGGCGCGCGAGGCGCCCGTGCCGGTGCGGGTGGTGGACACCGGGATGGTCGCGATGGCCCTCGGCTTCTGCGCGCTCGCCGCGGCCGAGGCGGCGGAGGCGGGCGGCACCGTGGACGAGGCGGTCACGGCGGCCGAGAAACGGGTCGCGGGCACCTCCGCCTACTTCTACGTCGACACGCTCGACTATCTGCGCCGCGGCGGCCGTATCGGAGCCGCGCAGGCCCTGTTGGGCTCCGCCCTCGCCGTGAAGCCGCTGCTGCAACTGGAGAGCGGCCGCATCGAGCTGCTGGAGAAGGTGCGTACGGCGTCGAAGGCGATCGCCCGCCTTGAGGAGATCGCCGCCGACCGTGCGGGCGGCGCGGAGGTCGACATCGCCGTCCATCATCTTGCCGCCCCCGACCGGGCGTCGGCCCTCGCCGAGCGGCTGCGGGCGCGGGTGCCGGGGCTGGCCGATCTGCATGTGAGCGAGGTCGGGGCGGTGATCGGCGCGCACACCGGGCCCGGGCTGCTGGGCGCCGTCGTCTCGCCGAGGTGACGCCTGTGCCGTGCTGTGTCATGCCGTGCTGTGTCATGCCGTGCTGTGTCATGCCATGCCATCCCACGCCGCGCCATGCCATGACGGGTCGTGAGACTCGTGTGGGTGACGGGGTTTTCCACAACCGGCCGGTAATCCCCGGGAATTGAGCAAGATCATCGCGAGGCGGCGGAATGTCCGATCCTCGTCGCATGCCACTTCGATCACGCTCACGCATCGCGACCCCGACCAGCGGCCCGGGCCGCGGACCCGCGTCCGACGGCCGCACCCGACACCGCCGCCCGGCCACCCGCCGCCCACCACGCCACCGCCATGCACCGGCGGAGGAACTGCGCCGCCGCGCGGAACTCCTCTTCGGCGAGCACGTCGAGGATCCCGGGGAACGGGACCGACGCCGGGCGTCCGGCGAACGCCAGGCGTTGAACGAATGCCGGAAGTCCATCGAACGCCAGGATCCAGGGCGACGCCGGGAGTCGGGCCACGGCCCGCCGGGCGCGCCGCCTCGTGCGCATACGGCGCCGGCGGAGGCGACGGCGGTGGGGCAAGCGGAGGCGACGGCGGCGGTGACCGGTGGGGCGCCCGCGCTGCGTCCCGCGTGGACGGCAGCCGTGGTCGCGTCGCCGGACCCGGACACCGCGGGTGGGGAGGACACCCTCCGGGCGGAGGCCAGGGACGGGTCCGCCGCGCCGGGCTGGCGGGAGCGCGCCGGGACCGCCCTGCGGGAGCGCATGCCGCTGTGGCTGCAGGCCAGGTGCGGACTGGAGCGACGGGGGGTGATCGCGCTCGCGGTGCTGCTCGTGGTGGTCGCGGTGTTCGCCGTGCAGCACTTCTGGGCCGGCCGTACCCAGTCGGTGCGGGCGCCACAAGTGGTGCGGGCGGAGGCACCGTTCGCGGTGGACGAGAAGGAGGAGGAGGGCGGGGCGGGTGAGGACGACGAGAAGGCGGGACACGGCGGTGGGATCGGGGCGGGCGGCTCGACAGGGGTCGCCGCTCCGGGGACGGCGGGCGCGGAGATCGTGGTCGACGTCAGCGGCAAGGTCCGCAAGCCCGGAATCCATCGACTGCCCGCGGGTTCGCGGGTCGTCGACGCGCTGAGCGCGGCGGGCGGAGTGCGTCCGGGCACCGACACCGACGGCCTCAACCGGGCCCGCTTCCTCGTGGACGGCGAGCAGGTCGTGGTCGGCGATCCCGCCGGGGTGACCGGACCCGGAGCCGGTGGGGCGTCCGGGGCCGGCCCGGCGGGCGCCATGGCGGGGGTGGGCGGACCCGCGGCCCCGGTCTCGCTGAACACGGCCACCGTGGATCAGCTCGACACGCTGCCCGGCGTGGGCCCCGTGCTGGCCCAGCACATCGTCGACTACCGCACCCGGCACGGCGGCTTCCGCTCGGTCGACGAACTCCGCCAGGTCAAGGGGATCGGCGACCGCCGCTTCGCCGACCTGCGGAACCTGGTCCAGCCATGACCCGCGAGCCCACCGCGCCCGAGCCCACCGCACCCGAGCGGACCGTGCCCGAGCGGACTGTGCCCGAGCCCATCGCGCCCGAGTCCACCGTGTCCGAGCCGGCTGTGCCCGATCCCTCCGCGCCCGAGCCGGCTGTGCCCGATCCCACCGCGCCCGAGTCCACCGGGTCCGAGTTGACCCCGCCCGAGCCCACCGTGCCTGAGGGCACGGGCAGTCCGCCCGGCGCCTCCCCGCCCGCGGGCCAGGCCGACCGCCCCGCCGTGCACGCCGCTTCCGGACGGCGGCTCGGTGCCGCGCACCCCCGTCAGGAGGGGCCGGCGGACCTGCGTCTGGTGCCGCCCGCGCTGGCGGCCTGGGGGACGGCGGCGGTGACGCTGGACGCGCCACCGCCATGGACCGTGGGTGTCGCGGCCGGGGCGCTGATCGTGGCGGTCCTGCTGCTCCTGACCAGCGGGGCTCGGGCCGGCCCACGCCGTGCCGGCCGCCGGACGAAGTGCCCGCCCACGGGATTCCGGCGGATGGCCCGCGCGCCCGCGTGGTTGACCTGGCCGCGCGCCTCGGTCGCCGCCGTACTGCTGTGCGTCGCCGCGGCGGCCATGTCCGCCGGGCTGCACGGGGCGGACACGCGCCGCGGACCGGTGCCCGAACTGGCCCGCCGGTACGCGACGGTGACCGTGGAGGTCCGGCTCGACTCCGACCCCTGGCTCAGCAGATCCCGGGTACGGGGCGGGCATGCGGCCCCGGCGGCCGTGCTGGCCCACGCCGAGGTACGGCGCGTGGAGCGGGCCGACGGAACAGCGGTGACGACGCGGGCGCCGGTACTGATGATCGTCGACGCTGACGTCCCGGCACCGGTCGGGGCGGACATCCCCGCACCGGTTTCGCCGGATGCCCCGGCACCGTCAGGAACCGCCGACTTTGGCTCGCGGAGTGCGCGTTCGGCCTGGCTGGGCCTGCTGCCCTCCACCCGGCTGCGAGTGAGTGCGCGGCTGGCCCCCGTGCTGACGGGCGGCGACGGGCTGGCCGCCGTGCTGCGCGTGACAGAGGAGGACGTGCCCGAGGTGGTCGGCGAACCGAACGGGCCGCAGCGGCTGGCCGGCCGGCTGCGGGCCGGACTGCGCGCGGCGACCGACGGACTGCCCGACGACCCGCGGGCGTTGCTGCCCGGACTGGTCGTCGGGGACACCTCACGCGTCACCCCGGAACTGGACGAGGCTTTCAAGGAGACGGATCTGACGCACACGCTGGCGGTCTCCGGCAGCAACCTCACCATCCTGCTCGTCCTGCTCGTCGGACCGCCCGGCCTGGCCGCGCACGTCGAACGCCGCGGACTCGCCCCGCGCCTCGGACTGTCGCTGCGGGCCACGGCGCTGCTCGCGGGGGCGCTCACGCTCGGCTTCGTCGTGGTGTGCCGACCCGATCCGAGCGTGCTGCGTGCGGCGGCCTGCGGAGCCGTGGCGCTGCTCGCCCTGGCCACCGGCCGCCGCCGGTCCCTGATCCCGGCGCTGGCGACGGCCGTACTGCTGCTGGTGCTCTACGACCCGTGGCTGGCCCGCAGCTACGGATTCCTGCTCTCGGTGCTGGCCACCGGCGCGCTGCTGGTGCTCGCTCCGGGATGGAGCGCGGCGCTGTGTCGGCGCGGGGTGCCGTGGCGGGCGGCGGAGGCGTTGGCCGCGGCCGCCGCCGCGCAGGCCGTGTGCGCGCCGGTCGTCGCCGTGCTGTCGGCGCGGGTGAGTCTGGTGGCGGTGCCGTGCAACCTGCTCGCGGAGATCGCGATCGCCCCGGCCACGGTACTGGGGTTCGCGGCGCTGGCCACCGCGCCGCTGGCGATGCCCGTGGCGAAGGCGCTGGCCTGGTGCGCGAGTTGGCCGGCCGACTGGATCGCGCGGGTCGCCAGGACCGGGGCCGCGCTGCCCGGCGGAGGGATGGACTGGCCGGGCAGTTGGACGGGCGCGTTGCTGCTGGCCGCGGCCACGGTGGCCGTCGTCCTCGTCGGGCGGCGGCTGGCGCGGCACCCGTGGTGGTGCGGCCTGTGCGCGCTGCTGCTCCTGCTGCTGGTGGTGCGGCCGGCGCCGCTGACCCGGGTGATCACCGGCTGGCCGCCGCCCGGCTGGCGGTACGCGATGTGCGACGTGGGGCAGGGGGACGCGACGGTGCTCGCGGCGGGGGAGGGCAGCGCGGTGGTCGTGGACGCGGGCCCCGATCCAAGACTCGTCGACCGCTGTCTGCGGGACCTCGGCATCACCCGGATCCCGCTCCTCGTGCTCACCCACTTCCATGCCGACCACGTCGCGGGTCTGCCCGGTGTGCTGCGCGGGCGCTCGGTGGCCGCGATCGAGACGACGGGCTACGAAGAACCCGCGGAGCAGGCCGAGTTCGTGAGGAGGGAGGCGGCCCGGCGGCAGATCCCGGTGACTCGTGCCGTGGCCGGGGAACAGCGACGCACCGGCCCGCTCGCCTGGCAGGTGCTGTGGCCGCCCCCGGGACCGGAGCCGGACGGCCCCAACGACGCGAGCGTCACACTGCTCGTGCGGTCGGCCGGGCTGCGGCTGCTGCTGCTCGGCGATCTGGAACCGACGGCCCAGCAGGCGCTGTTGAGATCTCCGGCGGGGGCCGGACTGGCCGGCGTGGACGTGCTCAAAGTCGCCCATCACGGCTCGGCGTACCAAGACCCGGAGCTGATACGCGTCGTGTCCCCGCGGGTGGCGCTCGTCTCGTGCGGTGCAGACAACCCGTACGGTCACCCGGCGCCCGGGACCTTGGCGGCGCTGCGGGCGGTGGGGGCGATGGTGCTGCGCACGGACCGGGACGGTTCCCTCGCGGTCACCGGACCGGACGGCGCACGCGGCGGACTGCGGGTGGCGCGCGGCTGAGGTGCCGCCAGGCGCGCAGGACGGCCGGACTCCGGTGGTCAGGGCGCTGTCGAGCCGTAGCGGACTGCACCGGACCTGGTCAGCGCGCCAGGACGAGGGCGAGGGAGGCGGTGGCGAGTCCGAGGTAGCCGAGGGGGAAGGCGATGTTGTGGAGGACGCGCATACGGAGGTGCGCGGCGACGGCGCCGATGAAGAACAGGACGAGTCCCGCCGCGGCGGCCACGCCGAGGGGCCGGGCGCCGAGGAGCCCGAGCAGCAGCCCGGCGGCCCCGGCGGCCTTGGCCGCGGCGAGCCACGGGAGCCAGGACTGGGGGAGGCCGACCTCGGCCGAGTTGGCGAGGACGAACCCGGCCCGCAGGAGGTCCGCGGCGGCGATCCCGGCGTTGGCCGCGATCGTGAGGACGGTGACGATCACATAGGCGGTGAACATGCGTGCCTCCCCGTTCGGCCGAGTACGTCGTGAGGGCGGGCAGGGCCCCTGTCCGCTGGCTCATGACCAGCCTTGTCGAACTCCGGTTTGGCGTCCAATACCTGCATCTATAACCTGAAAGGATGGATGTGGACACCCGGCTGCTGCGCTCCTTCGTCGCGGTGGCGGACACGGGGAGCCTGACGCGTGCGGCGGAGCGTCTGTTCCTCTCCCAGCCGGCGCTGACCAAGCAGATCAAGCAGTTGGAGACCCGGCTCGGGGTGCGGCTGTTCACCCGGTCCCGGGCCGGGATGACCCTCACCGAGCCGGGCCGGACCCTGGCGGCGCGTGCGCCGGCGCTGCTGGCCGACTGGGACCGGTTGCTGCGGGAGACGAAGGGCGCGGCCGACCGGGCGGCCCGTGTGCTGCGGGTCGGCTTCATGGCCAGCGCCGCCAATGAGGCGACCCAGCACATCGTCGCGGAGTTCGCCCGCCGGCGGCCGGGCTGGCGGGCCGATATGCGACAGGCCGTCTGGTCGGACCCGACCGCGGGGCTCGCCGACGGCGACACCGACGTCGCCCTGGTGCGGCTGCCCTTCCCCGGTCAGGACGCCCTGCGGGTGGCGGTGCTGTTCAGCGAGCCGCGCTGGATCGCCCTCCCCGCGGGACACCCCCTCGGCGCGCGCGACCTGATCCCCTTCCGGGACCTGTGGGACGAGCCGTTCGTGGCGGCACCGCCCGAATCCGGTGCCTGGCGGGACCACTGGCTGGCCGCCGGCGAACGGGAGGGCCACCCGGTCCGCATCGGCGCCGTGACCGACCGGCCCGACGACTGGCTCAGCGCGATCGCCAACGGCTACGGCATCGCCCTCGCCCCCGAATCGGCCGCCCGCTACTACGCCCGCCCCGGCGTCGTCTACCGCCCCGTCAGCGGCGTCAGCCCCAGCCGGGTCGGCGTCGCCTGGGCCCCCGCCGACGACACCGACCCCGTTGTCCAGGACTTTGTCCGTGCCTGCCTGGTCAGCAGACCCCCGCAGGACGGGACCGGTCCCTGACCGCGGGAGCGGTGGGCGCGGGTGCGGGATTTTCCCTGTGTGTTGACTGTGTGAAACCGGAACCTGCTTGGCTAATTCGGTTCACAGGCGGTCAGTTGAGGTCAGTCAGGCGTAGTCCCATCACATGTGCTGGATTCCCGCGATGTGGGCCTGTGTTGCCTCGAATGCCGCATCAGTGATCGAATGTATCTTCGGCAACAGTTGACGTCGAGGCGCACAGGGGTGTCGTACATGTTCGGCCGCTGGCTGGGAAACCGAACCAACCGGGTGCACCGGAGCCCGCTCGCGGCGGTCCAGACCCCGCCCGACGCGGGGGTGCTCAGCTGCCGGGTGCTCGACCCGGTCAACGAGCCGGTCGCGCACGCGGAGTTCGCGGTCAGTGATGCCATGGGGCGCACGGTGGTCACCGGCGGCACAGACCCCTACGGGTCGTTCGTGACGACGGTGCCGGCCGGTGAGTACCGGCTCGCGGTGACCGCGGAGGGCTACGCGCCGTACCGGGCGACCACGCTGGTCGGCGAGAATTCGCTGGCCTCGCTGGGCGATGTGACCCTCCAGGTCGCCCCGGGTCCTGACCTGCCGGCGACGGGCGACTGGGAGATCGAGCCGACGCATTCCTCGATCGGCTTCACCGCACGGCACATCGGGCTGGCCCGGATCCACGGGCGGTTCAACACCTTCGCCGGGGCGGTGCGGATCGCCGATCCCGTGGAGCAGTCCGCGATGCACGTGGTGATCGACGCGGCGTCCATCGACACCAACGTGCGGATGCGCGACGACCATCTGCGCTCGGCGGACTTCCTGGACATACAGCGCTTTCCGACGCTGGAGTTCTACAGCGAGCGGTGCGTGAACCGGGGCGGCAGCCGGTGGGCCGTCACCGGCGCGCTGTCGCTGCACGGGGTGACGCGTACGGTCACGCTCGACATGGAGTACCTCGGGCTCGGCAACGGGATGGAGGGCGAGATGCGGGCCGCCTGCCGGGCCACGACGGAACTGCACCGGGACGACTTCACCGTGAGCTGGCAGACGATGCTGGCGCGGGGGATCGCCGTGGTCGGGCCGAGCATCAAGATCGACCTGGACGTACAGCTCGTGCCCAAGAGCTGACGTCCCCGTGCCCAAGAGCTGACATCCGGGCCGGTCCTCAGGCATCGCCGTGCTGCCCGACAATGGCTCCGTGAGCGATGTGAGACATGTGCTGGTGCTGCCCGACCGCGATGCCGCGCAGGAGGTGGCGCGGGCGCTCGGGGAGCGGTTCGGCGTCGCGGAGGAGCCCCAGTTGGTGCGGGACGCGCTGGCGGGTGAGGACGACGCCGAGGACGCGCAGTGGCTCGTCGTCCTGCGGGACGAGGAGGAGCGGCTCGACCCGGCGGAACTGGACGCGCTCGCCGGGCAGTGGGAGGGGTGGCGCGAGGAGCCGTAGCGCCGCGGGACCCGGCCTCGCCCGCTCCCCGGGCCTGCTCGCCGCACCCCGTTGTCAGTGGTGCGTGCGATGCTTGTCGCGATGGCCAGAAAGACTGCTCAAGACGACCCTCTCGCCCCGGTGACGCTCGCCGTGGGCCAGGAGGACCTCCTGCTCGACCGTGCCGTGCGGGAGGTGGTGGCCGCCGCCAGGGCCGCCGACGCCGACACGGACGTACGTGACCTGACACCGGACCAGCTCCAGCCCGGCACGCTCGCGGAGCTGACCAGTCCGTCGCTCTTCGCGGAGCGCAAGGTGGTGGTCGTACGCGACGCGCAGGATCTTTCGGCCGACACGATCAAGGACGTGAAGGCGTATCTGGGGGCGCCGGCCGAGGAGATCACGCTCGTGCTGCTGCACGCGGGCGGGGCCAAGGGCAAGGGGCTGCTCGATGCCGCGCGCAAGGCGGGGGCGCGGGAGGTGGCCTGCCCGAAGATGACCAAACCGGCGGACCGGCTCGCCTTCGTACGCGGCGAGTTCCGCACCCTCGGCCGGTCGGCGACGCCCGAGGCGTGCCAGACGCTGGTCGACGCGATCGGGAGTGATCTGCGGGAGCTGGCGTCCGCGGCGGCGCAGTTGGTCGCGGACGTCGAGGGGACGATCGACGAGGCCGTCGTCGGGCGCTACTACACGGGCCGGGCCGAGGCGTCGAGTTTCACGGTGGCGGACCGGGCCGTCGAGGGACGTACTGCGGAGGCGCTGGAGGCGCTGCGGTGGTCGCTGGCGACCGGGGTCGCCCCGGTGCTGATCACCAGTGCGCTGGCGCAGGGCGTGCGGGCGATCGGGAAGCTGTCCTCGGCGCGGGGCGGGCGGCCCGCCGACCTCGCCCGGGAGCTGGGGATGCCGCCGTGGAAGATCGACCGGGTGCGGCAGCAGATGCGGGGCTGGACGCCCGACGCGGTGGCGGTGGCCCTGCGGGCGGTGGCCGAGGCGGACGCCGGAGTGAAGGGGGGCGGGGACGATCCCGAGTACGCGCTGGAGAAAGCGGTGGTGACCATCGCCCGAGCCGCACGCTCAAGAGGCCGGGGCTAGCCCACCCCCGGGCAGCCGAAGGCCCCGCCGTCCTGCCCCGGGGAAGGGCGGCGTGGCGGGGCCTGCGGATCAAGATGGTTGAGCTCGCACCCGCGTGGCGAACGCAGCTTCGGTTCGATCCCGGGTGCGCCCCACACGCCTCCGTAGCTCAGATGGTCAGAGCGCCGCTCTCGTAAAGCGGAAGTCGCGCGTTCGAGTCGCGCCGGGGGCTCTCTGCTAGCAAGTCCTGGTATCGAAGACGGGACACGGCCGTGAAGCTGGGCGGGGGCGGTCCGTGGTGGCACCGCCCCTGAGAGCCTAGGCGCGCCGGACGTGACTGAGGACGGTCATTCCAGCGGCGAAGACCGCGAGGAACGTCGTACCGCTCCCGGTTACAGTCTCAAGCGGCCCGCCGTTCAGGCTCATCACGATGACCGCTGCGACCAGGCAGGCCACAGTGGCAATCAAGACGACGATTGCCACGTCGCGCACAGGATGGTCACAGGGCTGGTGCGTCGAAGTGCTCGACACTCTTCCTCCATTGGTTTCGCTGCCAACCGGCATCCGGGCGCAACTCACCTAGGTGAGTCGTTAGACACCAGTCGCGCGCAGTAGGGCTAAGGAGCCCTCAACCAGCCGGTTGCCGGTCGGAGTGCGCGAATGCAGGTCACTAATGGATCTCCTTGAAGAGGGAGCAGGGCGCAGCTGTCCTACGCGACGCTCAACCCCCTTGCAACGGGACGTAGTTCAGAGGTCAGAGCACCCGCTTTGGGAGCGGAGAGTCGTGCGCTCGAATCGCGCCGTCCCGACCACAGACCCGCCCGGGAGGAGAGTTCCTCGGGATGGGGCTGCCCGACGTTCTACGGCAGTTTCGGAGCGGCCCTGAAGGTCAGCGTTCAGTACGTCTGCCTGAATCCGTGGTCGATCCTCACGTCCTCGTGCTGGTTCTCCAGCTTCCAGCCGGCCGCTTCAATCCGCGTGATGGCCATTGCAGGGCCCCCGTCCGGCTTGCCCGGGATGGCATGGATGGTGCGCACGTAGGCTGTATCCCCGCGCTTGTGCGCCTTCTCTGCCGCCTTGTCGACGGCCGACGTAGAGCGCCTCGTAAAGAGCCCCATAGACGAACAGAGCAGCGGGAGGTGGACGAATGGCGTGGGCCAACAGCACGCGCAGAAGCCGCCTACCGAAGGACTAGCCACGCATACGACGCCGCGTCCTGCGGCGTGACGGCCACGTCTGTCAGGCCCGGTTCTCTGACGGCCGGCTCTCTGGCAGAGAGGCCACAGACGTGGACCATATACGGCCCGGGGGCGACCACAGCATGGGGAATCTACGGGTACTGTGCGGGTGGTGCCACGCCAGGAGCAGCGCCAGTGAGGGCGGCCGAGCAGCAGCATTCACGCGCGTGCGTACAGAGCGGCCCAAGCAGACACATCCAGCACTGGAAGACTAGCCATGAGCGGTGCCCATGTGGTGCTGGAGGAGGCAGACGACGCGGGCGAAGACGGCGTGATCGTCACGCGCGTCTCGGTCAACGGCGTTGACGTTGGGAAGTTTGCGAAGCCTCCGAAGATCAATGTTGGTCGTGATCGCTCGTCCATGACGGTGACGATCACGCTCGTCCCCAGCCGCCTGGAGATCCGCGGCGAGCTTGCTGACGGAGCCCGTCGGCAGCCTCGCGTCGGCTTCGCTGCGAAGATCGACTAGCCCCAGACCCAGGGGGGTGATCCCCTCCGGGAAGATCGCCAGACCGTCGAGGTGCTCGGTCTCGCGCTCTGTGCGGGTCTGGGGGGTCTGGAGGAGTGATTTTGGGTCCACCGCGCGGTAGGCCCGGAGTCGGTCGCATGCAGCCTCCCGGGGGCTGCTGAGCATCACGCCCGCCTTGAAAGCGTGACTCGCCAGCATGGTCAGAGAGTGCATAATTGCAGGTGGAAGGATTGAAAGTGTGACACGCCCCCAGTATGCTGAGTCTATGGAACTCGCCCCCATGCCCGTATATGACTGCCCGTTCTGCACGATCGTGCGTGGGGAGACGGAAGCGGAGATCGTGCACGAGTGGTCCGACGCGGTTGCGTTCGTGCCACTCAACCCGGTGACGCCGGGGCACGTGCTGGTGGTCCCGCGCGTACACGTGGCGGACGTCGGCCATGATCCAGAAGTGAGCGCCATGACCATGCGACGCGCGGCCGAATTGGCCGCTGAAACGCACTGCAACGTCATCACGTCACGCGGCGCGGTGGCTACACAGACCATCTTTCACCTGCACTACCACGTGGTACCGCGCCGTGAGGGCGACGCTCTGTCGCTCCCCTGGGATGTTCGATGACCACGAGGATGTGTGCGATGTGCCCCAACGAGCTTCCGCTCATGGTGCGTTCGCACGCCCGCACTTGCTCCCCTCGGTGTCGGAAGGCACTCTCCCGCGCCAATGCGCGGAAGATGCTCCCCGACGAGCTGAAGACCCGCGACAGGTGGGTTCGACGCTCCGCGGACAAAGCCCCATTGACCGTCGCCGGCATGGCGGCGTCATCGACGGACCCGCG
This sequence comes from Streptomyces shenzhenensis, assembly GCF_003688995.1. GTDB lineage: Bacteria > Actinomycetota > Actinomycetes > Streptomycetales > Streptomycetaceae > Streptomyces > Streptomyces shenzhenensis_A. The sequence continues at coordinate 353,209 of NZ_PENI01000004.1, forward strand.
GACCTGGAGCACGCACAAGGATGCCACCGCTTCGACGGCCGGCGTCGGTCTGGGTTTCGTCCTCTCCGAGGAGGACGACATCGTGTGCCTCGACCTCGACCACTGTCTCAACCCGCTCACGGGCCGCGTGGCTCCGTGGGCCGCAGTCATCCTCCGCGACGCAGGCACCACCTACGTAGAGGTGTCCCCGTCCGGCGATGGCTTGCACATCTGGGGCCGCGCTGACGTCCGACAGGGACGCCGCATCCGACGCCCCGACGGTACGGCAGTAGAGATCTACGGGACCGGCCGCTACATCGCAATGACGGGACGCCGACGCGGCTCCTGCCCGTCCATCCTCGCGGATCTCTCCGTGGTGGTTTCCACGCTGACGGCGTAACCGACATCGTGTGGTACGACTTACCTCTCATGCAGTCATGAGGGGTGGGGTGCTGTGCAGGTGGCAGCCGAAAGTGTTCCGTGGACGAGCATCGTCCTGGCATCGGTTGGGGTATCCAGTCTCATGGCGACGTTTGTCGCATTGGCGTGGCAGTTCGCCATCTGGCGATGGTCCGGGCCGAGAATCTCACCGTCCGTCACACCGATGACGGTGGTTGACATGGCGGGCACGTCGGAACCGACACGAGTCCTCACCGTCACCGCGTACAACAAGGGGCGCGGCGACTGCGAAGTGACCCAGTGGTACTTGGATGACGGCTCAGACAAGTCGATGGTCATCATCAACCACATGCCTGGCTCTGCGAAGCTCCCGGAGAAGCTGGAGGGCTTGCACTCGCTGTCGTGGAGCGTCATGGACGGACCTGTCCTCGACTTCCTCAAGACACGGAACACTTCGCGAGTGCGGCCGGTAGTCATCATCGGCTCGGGTAAGCGATTCCGTGGCAAGTGGGTCAGAACAGACAAGCTAACCGAGAGCTAGAGGCTCCCGCACCATGCTGCGCGCCTCGCCCTCGTCGACGAGCAGCTAGAGGCGTGTCCCTTCTGCCGCCCCGATACGGAGCTTGGGATGGAAGCTGATTAGTTCCAGCCACATCAACCCGTGTAGTTCTATGCGCCCTTGACGCGCTCGTCCGTCGGCGTGATGGTCGTAGAACATTGCGCAACCCACGTGACAACGGAGGTCATCATGCCGCTACGGTTCTTCGGGAAGGACCCCGAGACGAACGGCGACCACTGCCCGACGGTGTGGCTCGACGAGGAGAAGCAGGAGTTCGTGTTCCAGGGGTGGAAGGCGGACGACGCACTCCAGGCAGAATGCCTGTCTACGGGGCCCATCCCCGACACGGAGGCGGTCGTCAGGCTGCCTGTCCGCATGGCGCAGCAGATCAGGGAGGCGCTCGATGCCGCAGAACGTGCCGCCGTTCGCTGAGCTGCTCGCCGGATGCCGCTCGTCCGCAGTCCACCTGGAGATGCGGGATGTCTACGGGGTGGCTGAGGAAGACGCGGACTTTGCAGCATGGTGCGACGGACGGGAGTACAACCACGACGACCGGGCGTCGTGGTGGAACGGCTTCCACGATGCCGTGGCCGATGCTGTGGGCCGCGGAGTCGTCATGCGCCGTGCGCGCGTCGTCTCTGAGCCGGTAAGCGAGTACATCCGTTACGAGCACTCGTGCACTCCGCAGAACATCGCGGCCGGCGAAGACGTCCGGTGGCTCCCGCGGCGCCTGGTGTCGGACCTGCTGCTTCCGGGCAACGATCTGTGGATCTTCGACGACCGACTGATCCGCTTCAGCCTGTTCGCAGGTGACGGCCGGTTCGTCGAGGACGTGATGGAGGACGATCCCGACGTCGTGAAGCGTCATTCCGATGCCTTCGAGGCGGTGTGGTCCCGCGCGATCCCTCACAAGGACTACCGGATCTGAGCGCGCCTCCTGATGCAATCTCCCTACCCTTCCGCTGCCCTCGACGAGGCTCGCCGCGCCATCGCGGAGAAGCTCCGCGAGATCAGGCGTGACGCAGGGCTGACGGGTAGGGAGGTTGCGGCACGGGCGGGATGGCTGCCGTCCAAGGTGTCACGTCTCCAGAGCGCGACAACGCCTCCCTCCGACGATGACATCCGGGCGTGGTGCACTGCGTGCGGAGCAGAGGACAAGATTCCGGATCTCCTGGCGGCGAACCGGACGGCTGACTCCATGTATCTGGAGTGGCGCCGTGTGCAGCGGAGCGGCCTTCGTCGGCTCCAGGAATCCCGGATCCCGCTGTATGCGCGCACGAAGACGTTCCGCGTCTACAGCTCCAGCGTGATCCCTGGCTTCGTCCAGACCTTCGAGTACGCTGCGGCGCTCCTGGGGAACATTGCCCGCGTACACGGCACGCCGGAGGACGTCCAGGAGGCAGCAGCAGCACGCGTCGACCGGTCCCATATCATCCGCGGCGGAGATCACCGGTTCGCGCTCCTCCTGGAGGAATCCGTGCTGCGCCACGTTGTCGGGGACGTCGCCGTCATGGCGGGGCAACTGGGCTATCTGCTCTCCGTCATGGCACTGCCGGCTGTGTCCGTCGGCGTCATCCCTGCCGGACGCGAGCGGGGTATGTGGACGGTGGAGACGTTCACAGTGTTCGACGACGACCGTGTCTCTGTCGAACTTCTGACGGCCGCTATCACAGTCACTGCACCAGGCGAGATCTCGATGTACGCGCACGCCTTCGAGGAAATGAAGTCGCTTGCTGTCTTCGGTGCTGAGGCACGGGGGCTTATCTCGGCAGCGATTGACTCGCTGGACTGAAGTCACATAGAACTTCGTAGGATTTCGTGGAACTCCCCATCTCCACACGCCTACGTTTGTCGCACAGGTCCCACGGCGGAGGTGCAGGGATGGCAATGGAGAGAGCGTCAAGAGACCCCGTGCTATTGGCGGAACCAGCCACGTCGGCCCCTCCCGCGCCAGCGCCAGGATGCGACGTGTGCGAGGCGCTCAAACGGCAGTGGGGCCAGGCGACGGAGATCGGTAGCCCCGCCCACGATCCGTCGCACGCAACGGACCTGGCCGTTGAAATCGGCCGCCACCCGCACGACTGGAAGAAGGGGGGTCGGGCATGACGGCTGTCGTACGCACTGCTGCATATCCCGCTCTCACGTCGCGCATCACGCTGGATGATCTCCCGGTACGCCGATGGGTCGAGTGTGCGAACTGCATTGAGTCACAGGACATCGAGCACACCACCGAAGCAGAGGCGTGGGCGGAGGAGCACCACGACGCCCACCCTGGGCACAGCCGGTTCCGCATCGTCAGGCAGACCGGATGGAGGATCGATCCGTCGGCGGAGGCCATCTGCGGTGCCACCACGCTGCTGCCGCTCACCTTCATCGAGCTGGAAAAACGCGTCGTCGGCGTCGACTGGACCGGAGTTGTGGTGACGTGCGACGACGAGCCGCACGCCGGTCCGAACCACTGCGGACCTCTGGTGATCGACGGTCAGCACAAAGGCACGTATCACTGGACTGCGTCGGCCCCCTAGACCCGCGTGCGGCGCCCGTGCGTCGCTCGCGGTGGGCGCGGCGGGACTCTGGTCGGCATACCTCGTCCTGTCCGCGTCCTGAACTTCTCGTCCCGAGTCCGCCGCCGGGGACGAGGCACCGCCCGTCGGTGGGGTCCTCCGGGACCGCCCGGGGCGGTACGAGCCCCGCTCACTTCCTCCCCCGTGGAGGTGGGCGGGCATTTTCACGTCCGCAGGCAGACACAGCAACGCCCCCAGAGTGGGTCTGGGGGCGCTGTCGCAGCGTGGCGTACTGCGTAGTCTGTCCGTGAGCCGAGGTAGAGGGCTCGACGTACCTCACGGTGGGTTGTCGGAACTCGCCACGACTTGCGAACGCAGGCCGCGTGCGAGTTCGGGGTGCCGGGTGGGAGCGGATGAGAGAGGGCCCGCTCTTGGTCCTCCCGGCGGTCAAGTCGGAGCTGACTCAGCCCTTGAGGGACGCGACCTTGGACGCCAGGGCCGACTTCTTGTTGGCGGCCTGGTTCTTGTGGATGACGCCCTTGGAGACGGCCTTGTCGAGCTGGCGCGCGGCGGCGCGCTGGTACTCGGTGGCCTTCTCGACGTCACCCGCGGCAGCGGCCTCGCGGGCCTTGCGGATCGCGGTCTTCAGGGAGGACTTCACGGCCTTGTTGCGCAGCCGAGCCTTCTCGTTGGTCTTGATCCGCTTGATCTGGGACTTGATGTTCGCCACGAATGAGCCTTTTCAGGTTCTGGTACGGGCCGCTATAGGTCCCGAACCGGTGATTTCTTGAGACGCACCCCGTGCCGAGCGGGCATGAGGCACAGCCACTCACGGTACCAGTGGCCCCGCGGCCAGCCCAAACCCGTCCATGGTCCCCGCCCATGGGACCATGGAGACTACGTATCGATCCGACCCGAGACCGTTCACCCTGCGGATACCTCAAGAATCAGGACCCTGCGTGCCCGCGACCCCTAACAATGTGCCCGCGCCGAGCCGTACCGACCCGGCTCTGATCCGCAACTTCTGCATCATCGCGCACATCGACCACGGCAAGTCCACGCTCGCCGACCGGATGCTCCAGCTGACCGGTGTGGTCGAGCAGCGGCAGATGCGTGCCCAGTACCTCGACCGCATGGACATCGAGCGTGAGCGTGGCATCACGATCAAGTCCCAGGCGGTGCGTCTGCCGTGGGCTCCCAGCCACGACCCGGGCAACACGCACATCCTCAACATGATCGACACCCCCGGGCACGTCGACTTCACCTACGAGGTCTCGCGGTCGCTCGCCGCCTGCGAGGGGACCATCCTCCTCGTGGACGCCGCCCAGGGCATCGAGGCGCAGACCCTCGCCAACCTCTACCTGGCGATGGAGAACGACCTCACGATCATCCCCGTGCTGAACAAGATCGACCTGCCGGCGGCGCAGCCCGAGAAGTTCTCCGAGGAACTGGCCAACCTGGTCGGGTGCGAGCCCGATGACGTCCTGAAGGTGTCCGCCAAGACCGGCCTCGGCGTCGAGGCGCTGCTGGACAAGGCCGTCGCCGAGATCCCGGCCCCGGTCGGCGTCCAGGACGCCCCCGCCCGCGCCATGATCTTCGACTCGGTCTACGACTCCTACCGCGGTGTCGTGACCTATGTCCGGGTCGTCGACGGCCAGCTCAACAAGCGCGAGCGGATCCGGATGATGTCCACCGGCGCCACCCACGAGCTGCTGGAGATCGGCGTCAGCTCGCCCGAGATGCTGCCGGCCGACGGGCTCGGCGTGGGTGAGGTGGGCTATCTCATCACCGGCGTGAAGGACGTCCGCCAGTCCAAGGTCGGTGACACGATCACCAGCCAGGCCAAGGGCGCCACCGAGGCGCTCGGCGGCTACAAGGACCCGAAGCCGATGGTCTTCTCGGGCCTGTATCCGCTGGACGGCTCCGACTACCCCGACCTGCGCGAGGCCCTCGACAAGCTCCAGCTCAACGACGCCGCGCTGGTCTACGAGCCGGAGACCTCCGCCGCGCTGGGCTTCGGCTTCCGGGTCGGCTTCCTGGGCCTGCTGCACCTCGATGTGGTCCGCGAGCGCCTGGAGCGCGAGTTCGGCCTCGACCTGATCGCCACCGCCCCCAACGTGGTCTACCGCGTGATCATGGAGGACGGCGTCGAGCATGTCGTGACCAACCCGAGCGAGTTCCCCGAGGGCAAGATCGACGAGGTGTACGAGCCGGTCGTGCGGGCCACGATCCTCGCGCCCACCGAGTTCATCGGCGCGATCATGGAGCTGTGCCAGACCCGGCGCGGCACCCTGCTCGGCATGGACTACCTGTCGGAGGACCGGGTGGAGATCCGTTACACCCTCCCGCTCGCCGAGATCGTCTTCGACTTCTTCGACCAGCTGAAGTCCAAGACCCGCGGCTACGCCTCGCTCGACTACGAGCCCACCGGCGAGCAGAACAGCTCCCTGGTGAAGGTCGACATCCTGCTGCACGGCGACAAGGTCGACGCCTTCTCCGCGATCACCCACAAGGACCAGGCCTACGCGTACGGCGTACGGCTCGTCGCCAAGCTCAGGGAGCTGATCCCGCGGCAGAACTTCGAGGTGCCGGTGCAGGCGGCCATCGGCTCCCGGGTCATCGCCCGCGAGACCATCCGCGCCATCCGCAAGGACGTCCTCGCCAAGTGCTACGGCGGTGACATCTCCCGTAAGCGGAAGCTGCTGGAGAAGCAGAAGGAAGGCAAGAAGCGGATGAAGATGGTGGGTTCCGTGGAGGTTCCGCAGGAGGCCTTCATCGCCGTGCTGTCCAGCGATGACAGCGCGGGGTCGGGCAAGGCCAAGAAGTAACCGCCGGTTACATCCGGGTGCCCCGGCAAACCGGACCAACAGGGGCTCGCCGTGTGAAAGTGCGGCGAGCCCCTACGCGTGCGTAGGGTCGCTCTCTGTAGGAAGTGACAGGCCGCCGCCCCTTACGTGTCGGCGGGGCCGGGCTCTACCCTGATCTCTGCTCGATAGTTACTCGCGGGTTAAACAACGCCGGGCGACGGCCCGGACGCCCGGCCCGCGGGTGTACCCAGCCGCACTGAGCCAGCCGCACCGTCGCGGGTCCCGGAGGATGTCGTGAGCGACACACAGACACTGATCGAGAACCGTCCGCCGTCCGTGGCGACCCTGTTCCTGGAGCGCGTCGCGGCCACACCGGACGCCGAGGCCTACCGCTACCCGGTGCCCCCTGCCTCAGGTCAGGGCCCGGACGACTGGAAGTCGCTGAGCTGGGCGCAGGCGGCCGAGCGGGTCTACGCGATCGCCGCCGGGCTGATCGAACTGGGCGTACAGCCCGAACAGCGCGTCGCGCTCGCCTCCTCGACCCGGGTCGAGTGGATCCTCGCCGACCTCGGCATCCTGTGCGCCGGCGCCGCCACCACGACCGTCTACCCGCAGACGAACATCGACGAGTCGGCGTTCATCCTCTCCGACTCCGGGAGCCGGGTGCTGATCGCCGAGGACGCGGCCCAGCTCGCCAAGGCGCGGGAGCGGCGCGCCGAGCTGCCCGACCTCACCCATGTGGTGGTGCTGGACCCGGCCGGTGTGGAGACCGGCGACGGGGTGCTCACCCTGGCCGAGCTGGAGCAGCGCGGCGCCGCCCTCCTGGAGAAGCAGCCCGAGCTGATCAAGGAGCGGGTGGCGGCGATCACCAAGGACCAGCTGGCCACCCTCATCTACACCTCCGGCACCACCGGCCGCCCCAAGGGTGTGCGGCTGCCGCACGACAACTGGTCGTACATGGCGAAGGCGATCGCCGCGACCGGCCTGATCAGCGCCGAGGACGTGCAGTATCTGTGGCTGCCGCTGGCGCACGTCTTCGGCAAGGTGCTCACCTCCGGCCAGATCGAGGTCGGCCATGTCACCGCGGTGGACGGCCGCGTCGACAAGATCATCGAGAATCTGCCGGTCGTCCGGCCGACGTACATGGCCGCCGTACCGCGCATCTTCGAGAAGGTCTACAACGGCGTCGCGGCCAAGGCCCGGGCCGGCGGCGCCGCCAAGTACCGGATCTTCCAGTGGGCGGCCGAGGTCGCCCGCGAGTACGCCAAGACCAGCCAGGACACCTTCCGGCGCACCGGCACCGCGGGCGCGCCGTTCGGCCTGTCCGCCAAGCACAAGGTCGCCGACGCGCTCGTCTACGCCAAGATCCGCGAGGCCTTCGGCGGCAATCTGCGCGCCTGTATCTCCGGCTCCGCCGCGCTCGCGCCCGAGATCGGCTACTTCTTCGCCGGCGCCGGCATCCACATCCTGGAGGGCTACGGCCTCACCGAGTCCGCCGCGGCCTCCTTCGTCAACCCCGGCGAGGCCTACCGCACCGGAACGGTCGGCAAGCCGCTGTCCGGCTGCGAGGTGCGCATCGCGGAGGACGGCGAGATCCTGCTGCGCGGCCCCGGCATCATGCAGGGCTACCACAATCTGCCCGAGAAGACCGCCGAGGTGCTGGAGTCCGACGGCTGGTTGCACACGGGTGACATCGGCGAGCTGTCCCCCGACGGCTATCTGACCATCACCGACCGCAAGAAGGACCTGATCAAAACCTCCGGCGGCAAGTACATCGCGCCCGCCGAGGTCGAGGGCCGGTTCAAGGCGGTCTGCCCGTACGTCTCCAACATCCTCGTGCACGGCGCCGACCGGAACTTCTGCACCGCGCTCATCGCTCTCGACGAGCCCGCCATCATGGCGTGGGCCAAGGAGAACGGCCTGGCGGACACGTCGTACGCCGATGTCGTGGCCGCGCCCGCGACGGTCGCCCTCATCGACGGGTACGTCAAGGAGCTCAACGAGGGGCTGCAACGCTGGCAGACCATCAGGAAGTTCCGGCTGCTGCCGCGCGACCTGGACGTCGAGCACGGTGAGATCACGCCGAGCCTGAAGCTGAAGCGGCCCGTGGTGGAACGGGAGTACAAGCACCTGATCGACGAGATGTACGCCGGCGCCCGCGAGTCATAGCCCTCCCGCCCGCTCGCAGATGTGGCCGTTTCTGTTCGTCTTCGAGCACACCCGTAGCACCCTGTAGCACGGTTCTCACGCAGGGCGGGTCACTTCGGTGACTCCACGCTTATGGACGCAGCCGGTCTGTCACCCTGTCGGCAACGACCGAGGCCTGAACGACCGAGGCCCAATCGTCCGAACCGCCCGGGGAGCTGCAATGGGGGCCATACCGACGCAACGGGAGACCGTGTCCCGTGGCTTCGAGCCGTCCGCGCATCCGACCGTGCCCGTGACCGCGCCCGCGTCCCCGGACGCGGGCGCGGACCCGCGCACCCGGAGGCACGCGACCCTGCCCGGCAGCCCCCTCGCGCCCGGCTCCGCCCGCGCGCTGGTGCGCGGTGTGTTCGCCGAGTGGGCCGAGCTGGGCCTCGTGACCGGCGAGCGGCTCGCCGACGACGTCATGATCGTGGTCAGTGAACTCGTCACCAACGCCGTCGTGCACGCGGGCACCGAGGTCGAACTGGCCTGCCGGCTGGAGGCGGACGGCGCCGTCGTCGTCGAGGTCGGCGACCACCATCCCTCGCGCGCGCCGCGTGACCACGCCGCCGAATCGCCGTACGAGACCCCGGAGTACGGGCGCGGGCTGCGCCTCGTCGCCGCGCTCGCCGAGTCCTGGGGCATCGCGTACCGCACCGGCGCCAAGACGGTGTGGGCGCGGCTGTCCGCGCAGGACGCGCCGGCGGCCGACGGATGCGAGGCGCACGCCGGGGAGCGCGCACTGGCCGACGCCGAGATCCTCGCGCCCGGACCCCACCGGGCCGGACGCGACCGCGAATGGCTCGGCCGGGGCGCGCTGTCCTTCCTGGCCGAGGCCTCCGACCTGCTCGCCGGGCAGCTCGACGAGGGCCTGGTCGCCGCGCTCACCGGGCAGCTGATCGTGCCGCGCCTCGCCGACTGGTGCGCGGTGTGGCTGGAGGACGAGTCGACCGTCCGCGGCGGCTGGGCGGACGGCACGGGTCTCGCCGGACCGCGGCTCACCCGGGTCTGGCACGCGAGCGAGAACCTCATCGAGGAGCTGCGCCGCAGGCTGGAGAAGGAACCGCCGCGCCCCCGGAACGGCCTGCGCTCCGGACCCGAGCCCTACCCCTGGCCCGGCGAGGCCCTCGGCCCGCGGTCCGCGCACGGCGCGGCGCTCGCCTACCGGCTGATCGCGGGCGGCCGGCCGCTGGGCACGCTCGTCATCGGGCGGCGTGGCCTCACCCGCTTCCCCGACGAGATCGTCGGGCTCGTCGAGGACCTCGCCCGCCGGGTGGCCCTCGCCATCGGCGCGGCCCGCCAGTACGCGCGACAGGCCACCATCAGCGCCGTCCTGCAGCGCGGGCTGCTGCCCGGGGCGGTCGCCGAGATCCCGGGTATGTGCAGCGCGCTCGTCTACGAGCCGTGCGATCAGGGCGGGCCGAGCGGCGACTTCTACGACCTGTTCCCGGCCGGCGACGGCCGCTGGTGCTTCGCGGTCGGCGACGTCCAGGGCAAGGGCCCCGAGGCCGCCGTGGTGATCGGTCTGGCCCGGCCCTGGCTGCGGCTGCTGGCCCGCGAGGGCTACCGGGTCGCCGACGTCCTCGACCGTCTCAACCAGCTTCTGCTCGACGACGCGACGGAGGCCGCGGACGCGGCGGCCCGGGCGCTGGTCGCGGCCGGCGGCCGGGCCGTGGCCCCCGGCGAGGGGCCGCAGACCCGCTTCCTGTCCCTCCTCTACGGTGAACTCGCCCCCTTCGACGGCGGCATCCGCTGCACCCTCGCCTCCGCCGGCCATCCGCTGCCGCTGGTCCTGCGGCCCGACGGTGAGGTCCGCACGGCCGCGCAGCCGCAGACCCTGCTCGGTGTCATCGAGGACGCCACGTACATCAGCGAGACCATCGAGCTGGGGCCGGGCGACAGCCTGCTGTGCGTCACCGACGGGGTGACCGAGCGCCGCTGCGGATCCCGCCAGTTCGACGACGGCGACGGGCTCGCGCGAGCGCTGGCCGACTGCGCCGGGCTGAGCGCCGAACTGATCGCGGAACGGATCAGAAGGCTGGTCCACGACTTCGGCAGACAGCCCCCGGAGGACGATCTGGCCCTGCTGGTCCTCCAGGCAGAGTGACCGACGCCCCCGGAGCCGTTAACTGGCCGGCGCGGTGCACGAGGCGACCGGGGTCGGTGGAGGCACCGGTTCCGTGCGGGACAATGGGGGACATGCCTTCCGCTCTTCCCGATGGTGAGCCCGTCCCCGTCGACGGCGCGTTGCCCGCGTCCGCGCTCGCCGGGGCCGCCGGCCGGCCCCTCGGGTTCTATCTGCACGTCCCGTACTGCGCGACCCGCTGCGGATACTGCGACTTCAACACCTACACCGCCACCGAACTGCGCGGCACGGGCGGAGTGCTCGCCTCCCAGGAGAACTACGCGGACACCCTGACCGACGAGATCCGGCTGGCCCGCAAGGTGCTCGGCGACGACCCGCGCGAGGTCCGCACGGTCTTCGTCGGCGGCGGCACGCCGACCCTGCTGGCCGCGGACGACCTCGTGCGGATGCTGGGCGCGATCCGCGCCGAGTTCGGGCTCGCCGCGGACGCGGAGATCACGACGGAGGCGAACCCCGAGTCGGTCGACCCGGCCTACCTCGCCACCCTGCGGGAGGGCGGCTTCAACCGGATCTCCTTCGGCATGCAGAGCGCGCGCCGGCACGTGCTGAAGATCCTCGACCGTACCCACACCCCGGGCCGCCCGGAGGCATGCGTCGCCGACGCGCGGGCGGCCGGCTTCGAGCAGGTGAACCTGGACCTGATCTACGGCACGCCGGGGGAGTCGGACGACGACTGGCGGGCATCGCTCGACGCGGCGCTCGGCGCGGGCCCCGACCACATCAGCGCGTACGCCCTGATCGTCGAGGAGGGCACCCGGCTCGCCCGCCGCATCCGCCGGGGCGAGATCCCGATGACCGACGACGACGTGCACGCGGACCGCTATCTGATCGCGGAGGAGGCCCTTGCCGCGGCCGGTTTCGATTGGTACGAGGTGTCCAACTGGGCCACCTCCGCCGCCGGCCGCTGTCTGCACAACGAGCTGTACTGGCGCGGCGCCGACTGGTGGGGCGCGGGCCCGGGCGCGCACTCCCACGTGGGCGGGGTGCGCTGGTGGAACGTGAAGCATCCGGGGGCGTACGCGGCGGCGCTGGCGGCGGGCCGAACGCCGGGCGCCGGGCGGGAGATCCTGTCCGACGAGGACCGCCGGGTGGAGCGGATCCTGCTGGAACTGCGGCTGCGGGAGGGCGTACCGCTGGAAGTCCTGCGGGAGACGGGCCTCGCGGCGGCGCGCCGGGCGCTGGCGGACGGGCTGCTGGAGCGGGGGCCGTACGAAACGGGGCGCGCGGCGCTCACGCTGCGGGGCCGGCTGCTGGCGGACGCGGTGGTACGGGACCTGGTGGACTGATCACCCGGGAGACCAGCGAGTTCGCCGCTCACGAGAACGTCAGACGTCATCGCCGGCCGTGACGAAGTCGATCAGTTCCTCCACTTTCCCCAGCAGCTCCGGCTCCAGGTCCCGGTACGACCGCACCCGTGACAGGATCCCCTGCCACGCCGCACCCGTGTTCTCCGGCCAGCCGAGCGCCCGGCACACGCCCGTCTTCCAGTCCTGGCCGTGCGGTACTTTCGGCCATCCCGCGATGCCCAGTGACGAAGGCTTGACCGCCGCCCAGATGTCGATGTAGGGGTGACCGACCACCAGCGCGTGCTCGCTGGTCACCGACTCGGCGATGCGCCACTCCTTCGTACCGGGGACCAGATGGTCCACCAGGACGCCGAGCCGCGCGTCCGGACCCGGCGCGAACGAGGCCACGATGGCCGGCAGATCGTCCACGCCCTCCAGGTACTCCACGACCACGCCCTCGATGCGCAGGTCGTCGCCCCACACCTTCTCGACCAGCTCCGCGTCGTGCCGGCCCTCGACGTAGATCCGCCCGGCACGGGCCACGCGCGCGCGTGCGCCGGGGACGGCGACCGAACCGGATGCCGTACGGGTGGGGCGTACCGGAGCCGACGACGGGCGCACCAGCGTCACCACCCGGCCCTCCAGCAGGAAACCGCGCGGCTCCAGCGGGAAGACGCGGTGCTTGCCGAAGCGGTCCTCCAGGGTGACCGTGCCCGCCTCGCAGCGGATCACCGCGCCGCAGAAGCCGGTGCCGGGCTCCTCCACCACCAGACCGTTCTCGGCCGCGACCTCGGGGACGGGCTTGGGCTTCTTCCACGGCGGCGTCAGGTCCGGTGAGTACGGGCGCATTCGGATGACGATAGGAGAAAGCGCGGGCGGACGATCACGACACGCCGAAACGCGCCGCCAGCGCGTCGCGCTGCCCGCGGACGAAGGCCGCGTCCACCACCGCACCGTGACCGGGCACGTACAGCGCGTCCGGGCCGCCCAGGGCGAGCAGCCGGTCGAGGGCGGCGGGCCAGCGGGACGGCATGGCGTCCGGGCCCGCCTGCGGCTCCCCGGACTCCTCGACCAGATCGCCGCAGAAGACGACCTCCGGGTCGCCGGGGACCAGCACCGCCAGGTCGTGCGCCGTGTGGCCGGGGCCCACGGCGGCCAGCAGTGCCTGCCGGCCGCCGCCCAGGTCCAGCGTCCGCTCGCCGTGGACCGGGTGGCGGGGTGGGACCAGGGTGCGCGCCGCCTCGGCCGCGGTCCGCGCGTCCAGGCCGTTGCGGACCGCGTCCCGGCGCAGTTCGTCCCGCCCGTGGGCGAACACCGCGTCCACGCCGACCGCGGCGTACACCTCCGCGCCCGCGAACGCCGCCGCGCCGAAGACATGGTCGAAGTGGGGGTGGGTGAGCGCGAGATGCGTCACACCGTGGCCGGCGATCTCCTCGGCCCGCGCGCGCAGCCAGGCGCCCTCCGCGAGGCTGGACCCGGCGTCCACGACGAGCGCCGCGCCCGCCCCGAGGACCAGCCCGGCCGTGCAGTCCCACCCCGGCAGCCGGCACCGCCCCACCCCGGCGGAGACTCGCTCCCAGCCCGCCTCTTCCCAAGTCGCCCTCATGCGGCGACGCTAACGCCCAGGGGCCTTCGGGCACGATCCGGCGGGACCAGCCTTGCCCGGGGTGTACCCCACGGCCGTACACTGGGGCGGGGGAAGTTGGCACTCGCACGCTCAGAGTGCCAGGCGACAGATCCGTGGGACCGCGGGGACGACTTGCTGGAGGTGGGCGCGCGATGCTGAGTGAACGCAGGCTCCAGGTGCTGCGCGCCATCGTCCAGGACTATGTCGGCACCGAGGAGCCGGTGGGTTCGAAGGCGCTCACCGAGCGGCACAACCTCGGCGTCTCCCCGGCCACGGTCCGCAACGACATGGCGGCGCTGGAGGACGAGGGGTTCATCGCCCAGCCGCACACCAGCGCCGGACGGATCCCCACCGACAAGGGTTACCGGCTGTTCGTGGACAAGCTCGCGGGCGTCAAGCCGATGACCGGGCCGGAGCGGCGCGCCATCCACAACTTCCTCGTCGGCGCCGTCGACCTCGACGACGTCGTGACGCGGACGGTGCGGCTGCTCGCGCAGCTGACCCGGCAGGTCGCCATCGTGCAGTACCCGTCCCTGACCCGCTCGACCGTGCGGCATGTGGAACTGCTCTCGCTCGCCCCCGCGCGCGTGATGCTCGTGCTGATCACGGACACCGGCCGGGTCGAGCAGCGGATGGTCGACTGCCCGGCGCCGTTCGGCGAGACGTCCCTGGCGGACCTGCGTGCGCGGCTCAACAGCCGGGTCGCGGGCCGCCGTTTCACGGACGTGCCGAACCTCGTCGAGGATCTGCCGGAGGCCTTCGAGGCCGAGGACCGCGGTACGGTCTCGGTGGTGCTCTCCACCCTCCTGGAGACGCTCGTCGAGGAGAACGAGGAGCGGTTGATGATCGGCGGTACCGCCAATCTGACCCGCTTCGGACATGACTTTCCCCTCACGATCCGGCCGGTCCTGGAGGCCCTTGAGGAGCAGGTCGTGCTCCTCAAGCTGTTGGGCGAGGCGCAGGATCCGGGCGTGATGGTGCGTATCGGTCACGAGAACGCCCATGAGGGACTCAACTCCACGTCCGTGGTGTCGGTCGGCTACGGTTCGGGCGGCGAGGCAGTCGCCAAGCTCGGCGTGGTCGGACCGACCCGCATGGATTACCCGGGAACGATGGGAGCGGTACGCGCAGTGGCACGGTACGTCGGACAGATCCTGGCGGAGTCGTAGGTGGCCACGGACTACTACGCCGTTCTCGGCGTGCGCCGCGACGCGTCGCAGGAAGAGATCAAGAAGGCTTTCCGGCGGCTCGCACGCGAGCTGCACCCGGATGTCAACCCCGATCCGAAGACGCAGGAGCGCTTCAAGGAGATCAACGCCGCCTACGAGGTGCTGTCGGACCCGCAGAAGAAGCAGGTCTACGACCTCGGCGGCGATCCCCTCTCGCAGTCCGGCGGTGCCGGTGCGGGCGGCTTCGGCGCGGGCGGCTTCGGCAACTTCTCCGACATCATGGACGCGTTCTTCGGTACGGCGTCGCAGCGCGGGCCCCGCTCGCGCACGCGGCGCGGCCAGGACGCCATGATCCGTATCGAGGTCGAGCTGGACGAGGCGGCCTTCGGCACGACGAAGGACATCCAGGTCGACACGGCGGTCGTCTGCAAGACCTGCAACGGCGAGGGCGCGGCGCCCGGCACCACCGCCCAGACGTGTGACATGTGCCGCGGGCGCGGTGAGGTGTCGCAGGTGACGCGGTCCTTCCTGGGCCAGGTCATGACCTCGCGCCCGTGCCCGCAGTGCCAGGGCTTCGGCACGGTCGTGCCGACGCCGTGCCCCGAGTGCGCGGGCGACGGCCGGGTGCGCTCGCGCCGGACGCTCACGGTGAAGATCCCGGCCGGTGTCGACAACGGCACCCGCATCCAGCTCGCGGGCGAGGGCGAGGTCGGCCCGGGCGGCGGGCCCGCCGGCGATCTGTACGTCGAGATCCACGAACTGCCGCACTCCACCTTCCAGCGCCGCGGCGACGATCTGCACTGCACGGTGACGATCCCGATGACGGCGGCGTCCCTCGGCACGAAGGTGCCGCTGGAGACGCTGGACGGCCTGGAGGAGGTCGACATCCGCCCGGGCACCCAGTCCGGCCAGTCGATCCCGCTGCACACCCGGGGCGTGACCCATCTGCGGGGCGGCGGCCGGGGCGACCTCATCGTGCACGTCGAGGTGCAGACCCCGACCAAGCTCGACCCCGAGCAGGAGCGCCTGCTGCGCGAGCTGTCCAAACTGCGCGGCGAGGAGCGCCCCCAGGGCCAGTTCCAGCCGGGGCAGCAGGGTCTGTTCTCGCGACTGAAGGACGCGTTCAACGGGCGCTGACGTGAGCTGAGAGGTGCTGCCGGGGGTGCCCCCGGGCAGGCACCGTCAGCCGGGGCGGCGGGGTCCGTTCTCCCGGTTGAGGGACGCGTTCCACGGGCGCTGACGCACCCGGTTGCCGGAGGCCTATGCCAAGCGCAGGCCGGGTTCGGACTTGTTCGGAGGACGTGACAACATGCGGTCATGTCCTCCGCACTGACCGATCTCTGCCCACATCCGATCGTGCAGGCCCCCATGGCGGGCGGTGTCGCCGTCCCGCAGCTCGCCGCCGCCGTGTCCGAGGCCGGCGGGCTGGGGTTCCTCGCCGCCGGGTACAAGACCGCCGACGGCATGTATCAGGACATCAAGCAGTTGCGGGCGCTCACCGGCCGTCCCTTCGGTGTGAACGTCTTCATGCCCCAGCCGGAGCACGCCGACGCGGCGGCCGTCGAGGTGTACGCGCACCAACTGGCCGGCGAGGCCGCCTGGTACGAGACCGAGCTCGGCGACCCGGACGGCGGCCGTGACGACGGCTACGACGCCAAGCTGGCCGTGCTGCTCGACAACCCCGTCAAGGTGGTCTCGTTCCACTTCGGGGTCCCGAGCCCGGAGGCCCTCGAATCGCTGCGCCGGGCCGGCACCTTCACCCTGGTCACCGCGACCACCGCGGAGGAGGCCCTGGCCGTGCAGCGGGCCGGCGCCGACGCGGTGATCGCCCAGGGCGTGGAGGCCGGCGGCCACCAGGGCACCCACCGGGACATCCCGGAGAACGACGGCTCCGGCCTGGGACTGCTCGCCCTCGTCGCCCAGATCCGCGAGACCGTGGACATCCCGATCGTCGCCGCCGGCGGGATCATGCGGGGCGCCCAGATCGCCGCGGTCCTCGCGGCCGGGGCCGGCGCCGCCCAGCTCGGCACCGCGTTCCTCGCCACCCCCGAGTCCGGCGCGTCCGCCGTGCACAAACAGGCCCTGACCAGCCCCCTGTTCGTCCGTACGGAGCTGACCCGGGCGTTCTCCGGCCGGCCCGCCCGCGGCCTGGTCAACCGGTTCCTGCACGAGCACGGCCCCTACGCCCCCGCCGCCTACCCCGAGGTCCACCATCTGACCTCGCCGCTGCGCAAGGCCGCCGCCAAGGCCGGTGACGCGCAGGGCATGGCGCTGTGGGCGGGCCAGGGCCACCGGATGGCCCGCGACCTGCCCGCCGGACAGCTGGTGGAGACCCTGGCGGCCGAACTCGACGCGGCCAGGACGGCGTTGTCGGCCGGGGACGACCCGCGATGACGGCGCCGGTGTTCGTGGTCGACTCACTGGACGGCGTGGCCGTGCCCGGCGGGGAGTTCGTGCTCGACGGTCCTGAGGGCCGGCACGCGGTGTCCGTGAAGCGGCTGCGGCCCGGCGAGGACGTCGTGCTCACCGACGGGCGCGGGCGCTGGACCGAGGGCGTGGTCAAGGCCGCCGAGGGCAAGGACCGGCTGGTCCTCATGGACCTGGCGAGCGTCGTCGAGGAGCCCGTGGAGCAGCCCCGGATCACCGTCGTCCAGGCGCTCCCCAAGGGCGACCGGGGCGAGGTCGCCGTGGAGACCATGACCGAGGTCGGCGTCGACGCCGTCGTGCCCTGGCAGGCGGCCCGCTGCATCACCCAGTGGAAGGGCGACCGGGGTCTGAAGGCGCTCGCCAAGTGGCGCGCCACCGCCCGCGAGGCCGGCAAGCAGTCCCGCCGGGTGCGCTTCCCGGAGATCGCGGACGCGGCCACCACCCCACAGGTCGCCGCGCTGCTCGCCGACGCCGACCTCGCCGTCGTACTGCACGAGGACCGCGAGCACGGCAGCGAGCCGCTGGCCACCGCCGAACTCCCCACCGAGGGCGACATCGTGCTGGTCGTCGGGCCCGAAGGCGGCGTCTCCCCGGCGGAGTTGGCGCTCTTCGCGCAGGCGGGCGCGCGGCCGTACGTCCTCGGCCGCACGGTGCTGCGCACATCGACCGCCGGGACCGCCGCCGCGGCCCTGCTGCTGGGCCGCACCGGCCGCTGGTCCTGACGGGCCGCCGGCCCCGGCCCACCGCCCGGCGCCGGACTCACACGAAGAGGTGACTGGCCGTTTGTGCCCTACCGCGGTGCCCAAGTCGGTGGCACTCTGCCCTCCATGGGGGTATTCAGCCGGATTCGGCGTCGGCCGCGGGGCGCGCGGGTGACGGCCGCGGCGGGGCTCGCGGCGCTGGCCGTGGTCGGCGCGGTGGCCTGCCGGCCGGACGGCCTGAGCACCGCGACCGTCGTGTACACCACTGACAGAACCGCGACCGCGCGGCTGGCACAGCAGCACATCGACGTGAGTTGGCTCAGCTGCACCGGCGGCGACGAGGGCAGGACGGCGGGCGGCACGGCGACCGGGCGGACACCGTCGCCCACCGAGAGCACGATCATCTCCGTCGACTGCCAGGGACGGACCGAGGACGGCAAGGACATCACCGTCAAGGGCCGGATCACCAAGGCCGTGGACGGCGCCTGTGTGCGCGGCGACCTGGTCGCCGCGGTGGACGGCAGACAGCGGTTCCACGTCAACGGCCTGGGCGACTGCAGTGCCACCCCCGCGCCGGCGTACACCCCGCCCGCCACCTACCGGCCCCCGAGCGGACCGCGGTCCGCCCCCACCGACACCGTGACCGTCACCCGCACCCTGTGGTGCCAGAGCGACCCCGGCTGCCGGCCGGTTGCGGGCAAGTGATCCGAACCGGGTTCATCTGGGGCGTCGGGTGCATAGGGTGATCGGGTGACTGAGTCCACTTCGACGGACGCGGCAGACAGGGCGGGTTCGGCCGGCGTCCCCCGAGCGTCTTCGTATCTGCGCTTTCCCCATCTGCGCGGCGATCTCGTCGCCTTCACCGCCGAGGACGACATCTGGCTCGCCCCCCTGGACGGCGGCCGGGCCTGGCGGGCCAGCGCGGACAACGTGCCCGTGACCCATCCGCGTATCTCGTCCGACGGCACCACCGTCGCCTGGACCTCCACCCGCGACGGCGCCCCCGAGGTGCATGTCGCCCCCGTCGACGGCGGTCCCGCGCGGCGGCTGACGTACTGGGGGAGCTGGCGCACACAGGTGCGCGGCTGGACCCCGGACGGCCGGGTCCTCGCGCTCAGCACACACGGCCAGCCCAGCCTGCGCCGCAGCTGGGCACGGGCCGTCCCGCTGGACGGCGGACCCGCGGACACCCTGCCGTACGGGCCCGTCGGCGACGTGGCGTTCGGGCCGTGCACCGTGCTGCTGTCCGCCGCGATGGGCCGCGAGGCCGCCTGGTGGAAGCGCTACCGGGGCGGTACGGCGGGCAAGTTGTGGATCGACAGGAACGTCGGCGACGGATCGGGCGCCGGGTCGGGCGACGGATCGGGCGCCGGGGAGTTCGTCCGGCTGCACGAGGACCTGGACGGGAACATCGAGGCCCCGATGTGGGTGGGGGACAGGATCGCCTTCCTCTCCGACCACGAGGGCACCGGAGCGCTGTACTCCTCCCTCGCCGACGGCTCCGAGCTGCGCCGGCACACACCGCTCGACGGCTTCTACGCCCGGCACGCCACCTCCGACGGCGACCGGGTCGTCTACTCCAGCGCCGGTGAACTGTGGCTCCTCGACGACCTGGCGGGCGCGGAGCCGCGCCGTCTCGACATCCGCCTGGGCGGGCCGGGCCTCGACCTCCAGCCGTACCCGGTGAACGCGGCCCGCTGGTGCGGGTCCGCGTCGCCCGACCACACCGCGCGCGGCAGCGCGGTCCTGGTGCGCGGCGCCGTCCACTGGGTCACCCACCGCTCCGGCCCCACCCGCGCCCTCGCCGCACAGCCCGGCGTGCGGGCCCGGCTGCCGCGCACGTTCCGCGCGGACGGCGAGGAGTGGGTGGTGTGGGTGACCGACGCCGAGGGCGAGGACGCCCTGGAGTTCGCCCCCGCGACCGGCCTCGTGCCCGGCGCCGTACCCCGGCGGCTCGCCGCGGGAGAGCTGGGCCGGGTCCTGGAGCTGGCCATGGCACCCGACGGCAGCCGGGCCGCGGTCGCCGCGCACGACGGGCGGCTGCTGCTCGTCGAACGGGAGACCGGCGAGGTGCGCGAGGTCGACCGCAGCACCGACGGCGAGGTCTCCGGGCTGGCCTTCTCGCCCGACTCGGCCTGGCTCGCCTGGTCGCACCCCGGCCCGCACCCGCTGTGCCAGCTCCGGCTCGCCCACACCACCGACCTGTCGGTCACCGAGGCGACCCCGCTGCGCTTCCAGGACTACGCGCCCGCTTTCACCCGCGACGGCAAGCACCTCGCCTTTCTGTCGAGCCGGTCGTTCGACCCGGTGTACGACGAGCACGTCCTCGACCTCGCCTTCGTGGTCGGCGACCGCCCGCACCTGATCACCCTGGCCGCGACCACGCCGTCCCCGTTCGGCCCGCAGCGGCACGGGCGGCCGTTCGAGACCCCCGACCGGGACGAGACCCCCGACAGCGAGGGCACCCCGGCCACCCGCATCGACCTGGAGGGCCTGGCCGACCGGATCGTCCCGTTCCCGGTCGAGGCCGCCCGCTACTCCAACCTGCGCGCCGCGAAGGACGGCGTGCTGTGGCTGCGCCACCCGGTGCGCGGCGTCCTCGGCGCCACCCGGGCCACGCCCGACGATCCGGACCCCAAGACCGAGCTGGAGCGCTACGACCTCGTCCAGCAGCGCATCGAGCATCTCGCCGCCGACGCCGACCACTTCGAGGTCAGCGGCGACGGCAAACGCGTCCTGCTGCGGACCGAGGACCGGTTGAGGGTGGTGCCCAGCGACCGGCGGGCCGGTCATGACGACGACGGCGACACCAGCGGCACCGTCGGCCTCGACCGGGTCCGGCAGACCGTGGACCCGGTCGCCGAGTGGCGGCAGATGTACGACGAGGCCGGCCGCATCATGCGCGACCAGTTCTGGCGGCCCGACCTGGGCGGCGTCGACTGGGCCGGGGTCCTCGACCGCTACCGCCCGGTCCTCGCCCGGGTCGCCACCCACGACGACCTGGTCGACCTGCTGTGGGAGGTGCAGGGCGAACTCGGCGCCTCGCACGCCTACGTCATACCGCGCGGCGGCTACGGCTCCGGCGCCCGGCAGGGCCTGCTCGGCGCCGATATCTCCCGGCACCCGGACGGTGGTTGGCGCATCGACCGGATCCTGCCCGCGGAGACCTCCGACCCCCGGGCCCGCTCCCCGCTGGCCGCGCCCGGCGCCGCGGTGCGCGCCGGGGACGCGATCGTCGCGGTCGGCGGCCGGCCGGTCGACCCGATGGTCGGACCCGGCCCGCTGCTCGTCGGCACGGCCGGGCAGCCGGTCGAGCTGACCGTCTCGCCGGCCGGCGGCGGCGATCTGCGGCACACCGTGGTCGTCCCGCTCGACGACGAGGAACCGCTGCGCTACCACGCCTGGGTCGCCGACCGGCGGGCGTACGTCCACGAGCGCTCCGGCGGCCGGCTCGGCTATCTGCATGTGCCGGACATGCAGGCGCCGGGCTGGGCGCAGATCCACCGCGACCTGCGGATCGAGGTGGCCCGCGAGGGGCTGGTCGTGGACGTCCGGGAGAACCGGGGCGGGCACACCTCGCAGCTCGTCGTGGAGAAACTGGCCCGGCGGATCGTCGGCTGGGACGTGCCGCGCGGCATGCGGCCGCTCAGCTACCCGCTGGACGCGCCCCGCGGGCCCGTGGTGGCCGTCGCCAACGAGTTCTCCGGCTCCGACGGCGACATCGTCAACGCGGCGATCAAGGCGCTCGGCATCGGCCCGGTGGTCGGCACCCGCACCTGGGGCGGCGTCATCGGCATCGACAACCGCTACCGCCTGGTCGACGGCACCCGGATCACCCAGCCCAAGTACGCGTTCTGGCTGGAGGGTTACGAGTGGGGCGTGGAGAACCACGGGGTGGACCCGGACGTGGAGGTGGTGCAGCGCCCGCAGGACTGGGCGGCCGGCCGGGACACCCAGCTGGACGAGGCGGTCGCGCTGGCGCTGGCCGCGCTGGAGTCGACACCGGCCAAGACGCCACCGCGGCTGCCGTGAGGCCCGGCGACCGCCGGTGCGGTTCCGGGTGCCGTGGCGGGACCCGGGGCCCGGGGTGCGCGGTGTGGGTGGGGGCGTGAGCCGGGCTGCCGGGTCCGGGGCGGCTGACGTGGCCCGGGGCTGTCCGCGGGGCCGCGCTGTGGTGCGGTCGCGGGGTTCGGGTCGGGGGTTGCCGGCCCCGGCCGCGGTGCGCTCCCAGGACCCGCAGCACGGGCGGGCCGCCGTGAGGCCCGGGGCGGGGCCGGGGGCGGTTGTGTGGCTCGGGTGGTGCTGTGGTCCGGGGGTGGGGGCTCGGCTGTGGTGTGTTCCCGGGCGGGCGGGGCTGCCGTGAGGCCCGTGGCGGGGTGGCAGGAGGCGGCGTGCAGGTCGAGGGCGGTCGTGCGGTCCGGGGTGGCTGGTGGCGGTGGGGGCCGAGGTGCGGATCCGGTCCGGCCGGCCTCGCTACCATGCACCCATAGGAGATCACCCGGCGTGAGGAGGCACACGCATGGCAGCGCAGCGAGCGGACGGCGCGCCGCAGGACGACTGTCTGTTCTGCAAGATCGCCGCGGGGCAGATCCCGGCGACGATCGTCCGTGAGACGGAGACCACGGTCGCCTTCCGGGACATCAACCCCCAGGCGCCCACCCATGTCCTGGTGATCCCCAAGGCCCACTACCGCGACGCGGCCGAGCTGGCCACCGCCGCGCCGACGCTCGCCGCGGACGTGCTCCGCGAGAGCCAGGCCGTCGCCGACGAGGACAAGCTGGAGAGCTACCGCGTCGTCTTCAACACCGGCAGCGGCGCGGGCCAGACGGTCTGGCACGCCCACGCGCACGTCCTCGGCGGGCGCGGCATGCAGTGGCCCCCCGGATAGGGCGCCGTGTCCGTCCGTGAACTGGTGGTGCTCGGCACCGCGAGCCAGGTTCCCACCCGGCACCGCAACCACAACGGCTACCTGCTGCGCTGGGACGGCGAGGGGATCCTGTTCGACCCAGGCGAGGGCACCCAGCGCCAGATGCTGCGGGCCGGGGCCGCCGCCCACGACCTGAACCGGATCTGCGTCACGCACTTCCACGGCGACCACTCGCTGGGCCTGGCCGGGGTGATCCAGCGGATCAACCTGGACCGGGTGCCGCACCAGGTGACCGCCCACTACCCGCGCTCCGGGCAGCGCTTCTTCGACCGGCTGCGGTACGCCACCGCCTACCGGGAGACCGTGGCGCTCACCGAGGCGCCCGTGGACCGCGACGGCACCCTCGCGGTGACCCCCGCGTACACCCTTGAGGCGCGCGGGCTGTCGCATCCCGTCGAGTCGTACGGCTACCGCCTGGTCGAGCCCGACGGGCGCCGCATGCT
The DNA here is from genome assembly GCF_003688995.1 of Streptomyces shenzhenensis. GTDB lineage: Bacteria > Actinomycetota > Actinomycetes > Streptomycetales > Streptomycetaceae > Streptomyces > Streptomyces shenzhenensis_A. Next base: position 376,370 of record NZ_PENI01000004.1, read on the forward strand.
GCCCGAGCGGCTCGCCGCGCACGGGATCGCCGGGCCGGACATCGGGCGGCTGCAGCGCGCGGGCGTCCTCGGGGGCGTGACGCTCGACGACGTCAGCGAGGTGCGGCGCGGGCAGCGGTTCGCGTTCGTCATGGACACCCGGCTGTGCGACGGGGTGCACGCGCTCGCCGAGGGCTGCGACCTGCTCGTCATCGAGTCCACCTTCCTGGACGAGGACGTCGAACTCGCCGTGGAGTACGGGCATCTGACCGCCGGGCAGGCCGCCCGCGCGGCCCGGGACGCCGGGGTGCGGCATCTGGTCCTCACCCACTTCAGCCAGCGCTACCCGGATCCGGCGGAGTTCGAGCGGCAGGCGCGGGCCGCGGGCTTCGAGGGGGAGCTGACGGTTGCGCACGACCTACTGCGAGTGCCTGTTCCGAAGCGCAGGTGAAACGCCCGTACGATGCTTTGATGCCCCTCCCCAAAGCGGAACTGCACCTCCATATCGAAGGCACGCTGGAGCCCGAGCTGGCGTTTCGGCTGGCCGAGCGCAATGGCGTGAGACTGCCGTACGCGGACACCGAGGAACTGCGTGCGGCGTACCGGTTCGAGGACCTCCAGTCCTTCCTCGACCTGTACTACGAACTCATGGCCGTGCTGCGCACCGAGCGTGACTTCGCGGACCTCGCCGACGCCTATCTGGCCCGGGCCGCTGCTCAGGGCGTGCGGCACGCGGAGATCTTCTTCGACCCGCAGGCGCACCTCGCCCGGGGAGTGGCGATGGACACGGTCGTCGAGGGGCTGTGGCGGGCGCTCGGCAGCAGTGAGCGGAACCACGGCGTCTCCACCCGGCTGATCATGTGCTTCCTGCGGGACGAGTCCGCCGAGTCCGCGCTGCGCACCCTGGAGGCGGCCCGGTCGCACCTCGACCGGATCACCGGCGTCGGCCTGGACTCGGCCGAGGTCGGGCATCCGCCGGTGAAGTTCCGCGCGGTGTACGAGGCCGCCGCGGCGCTCGGGCTGCGCCGGGTGGCACACGCCGGCGAGGAGGGGCCGCCGGAGTACATCGCCGAGGCGCTGGACGTGCTCGGCGCCGAGCGCATCGACCACGGGTTGCGCTGCCTGGAGGACCCGGCGCTGGTCGAACGGCTGGTGCGGGAGCGGATCCCGCTGACCCTGTGCCCGCTGTCCAACGTCCGGCTGCGCGCGGTGGACGCCCTGACCGAGCACCCGCTGCCCGCGCTGCTCGACGCCGGGCTGATGTGCACGGTCAACTCCGACGATCCGGCCTACTTCGGCGGCTACGTCGGCGACACCTTCGACGCGGTGCGCGAGGCGCTCGGCCTGACCGAGGACCGGCTGCGCGAGCTGGCCCGCAACTCCTTCCTGGCCTCGTTCCTGGAGGACGACGAGGAGCGCAGGGGGCGGTATCTGGCGGAGGTGGACGCTTACACCTTCGAGTAGCGGTGGTCAGTTGGCGTCCGCTGAGATCCAGCCCGTCCGGCGTTTGAGGACGAGGCCGCCAGGCCGAAGCGGGGGTCCGGGGGCGGCAGCCCCCAGGACGTCGGCAGCAGCACCGGCCGCCAGAAAGCCGGCAGCCGGCGGCCGCCCCGGCCGTCCAGCCGCCCCAGGCGGATCGTCTCGCCGGACGCGGCCATTGACGCTCGTGATTCGTATATCTAACCTCTGTCTCCATACATGGATGGCGTCTCTATGGGGAGATGACCCTGCTGACAGCCGGACTCGACCTCGTGGGAGCCGCCCTGTGACCCGGAACCTGACCATCACCGACGTACGGCTGACCCCGATCCTGGTCGCCGACCCGCCGCTGCTGAACACCCAGGGCGTCCACCAGCCCTACACGCCCCGCCTGATCATCGAGGTGGTCACCGCGGACGGCAGCACCGGCATCGGCGAGACGTACGGGGACACCAAGTACCTGGAGCTGGCCCGGCCCTTCGCCGCGCGGCTGATCGGCCGTCAGGTGTCCGACCTCAACGGCCTGTTCACGGTCGCCGACGAGATCGCCGTGGACGCGAACCGGGTGAGCGAGGCCATCGACGTCGGCGGGCTGCGCGGCGTCCAGACCGCCGACAAGCTGCGGCTGTCCGTCGTCTCCGGCTTCGAGGTCGCCTGCCTCGACGCCCTCGGCAAGGCGCTGGGCCTGCCCGTGCACGCGCTGCTCGGCGGCAAGGTGCGCGACGCCGTCGAGTACAGCGCGTACCTCTTCTACCGATGGGCCGACCACCCCGAGGGCGTGGCCGGCGAACGGGACGACTGGGGCGCCGCCCTCGACCCGGCCGGCATCGTCGAGCAGGCCCGGAAGTTCAAGGAGCGGTACGGCTTCACCTCCTTCAAGCTCAAGGGCGGCGTCTTCCCGCCCGACGAGGAGACGGCCGCCGTCCACGCGCTGGCCCGGGCCTTCCCCGGGCACCCGCTGCGGCTCGACCCCAACGGCGCCTGGTCCGTGGCGACCGCGCTGACCGTGGCGGAGGAACTCGCCGACGTCCTCGAGTATCTGGAGGACCCCGCGCTCGGCACGCCCGCCATGGCCCAGGTCGCCGCGGGCACCCAGGTCCCGCTGGCCACCAACATGTGCGTGACGACCTTCGCCGAGATCCAGGAGGCGTTCACCACGGGCGCCGTCCAGGTGGTGCTCTCCGACCACCACTACTGGGGCGGGCTGCGCAACACCCAGCAACTGGCCGCCGTCTGCCGCACCTTCGGCGTCGGCGTCTCCATGCACTCCAACACCCACCTGGGGATCAGCCTGGCCGCCATGACCCAGGTGGCCGCGACCGTCCCCGACCTCCACCACGCCTGCGACTCCCACTACCCCTGGCAGCCGGAGGACGTCCTCACCGAACGCCTCACCTTCACCGGGGGCAAGGTCGTCGTCTCGGACGCACCCGGCCTCGGCGTGGAACTCGACCGCGACCGGCTGGAGTTCCTGCACCGCCGCTGGGCCGCCGACGACGGCACGCTCAGGGAACGCGACGACGCGGCCGCGATGCGGGTCGCCGACCCCGAATGGGTCACCCCCACCGTCCCCCGTTGGTGAACCGCCCTCCACCGAGCCACCCACCGACCACCACCCCGAGGACGACACCGGCGCGACCGAGGGCAGCCTGGTCGGGCCCACCGGATCCGGGCGCGGCGGGCGGCGCTGTCCCGAGGACGACACCCGGCGCGGAGCGCGTTGCAATGCCCGGGCCCGTGCGCGGCGTCGTCGCGCCCTGAAGGTGAGACCGGTCACGGAAAAGGGTGCACACTGACTTGATCCGTACCACGTCAGGGAGCACACCGTGACCGCGTCCCACGCGATGACCGGAGAGGAACCGGAGCACCTCACCCAGCCCCAGCACGGGCAGGTCCACGTCGACCCGCTGGCCGCCCTGCGCGTGCCCGGCGACCCGCCCTGGGACGTCTACCTGACGGGCACCGTCTTCCTGGACATCATCTTCACCGGGCTCGCCGCGGCCCCCGTACGCGGCACGGAGTCCTGGGCCCGGGGGATGGGGTCGAGCCCCGGCGGGGTCGCCAACATGGCCACGGCGCTGGCCCGGCTCGGCCTGCGCACCTCCCTCGCCGCGGCCTTCGGCGACGACCACTACGGCGAGTACTGCTGGGACGCCCTCGCCCAGGGCGAGGGCATCGACCTGTCCACCTCGCGCACGGTCCCCGGCTGGCACTCGCCGGTGACCGTCTCGATGGCCTACGACGACGAGCGCACGATGGTCTCCCACGGCCACGAGCCGCCCCCCGAGGAACCCGCCCCGGACTGCCCACCACCCGCGCGTGCCGCGATCGCGTCCCTGACGCCCGGGGCACGCGCCCCCTGGATCGCCCAGGCCGCGCGCGAGGGCACCCGGATCTTCGCGGACGTCGGCTGGGACGAGACGGGCACCTGGGACCTGTCCGGGCTGGCCGACCTGGAGCACTGCGAGGCGTTCCTGCCGAACGCCGAGGAGGCGATGCGCTACACCGGCGCCGGCTGCCCCCGGTCGGCGGCGCACGCGCTGACCGCACACGTACCGCTGGCGGTGGTCACGCTCGGTGCGGAGGGCGCCTACGCGGTGGACCGGCGGACCGGGGAGACCGCCGAGGTCCCCGCGATCGCCGTGGAGGCCCTCGACCCGACGGGCGCCGGCGACGTGTTCGTGGCGGGCTTCGTCACCGGCACCCTGGCCGGCTGGCCGCTGGCCGACCGGCTGGCCTTCGCCGGGCTCACCGCCGCGCTGTCCGTCCAGGAGTTCGGCGGATCGCTGTCGGCTCCCGGCTGGTCGGAGATCGGGGCGTGGTGGCGCAGGGTGCAGTCGGTCGAGGGCCAGGATCCGGCCGCGCTGCGGCGATACGCGTTCCTGGACCGGCTGGTACCGGAGGAGGGCGCACACCCGTGGCCCCGCCGCCGAGCAGTCCCCACAATCGGCTTCCGCCGCTCAGCCTGACCCAAGAAGCACCCCCGAGCCTGTCCCACCGGGCAGATGCAGCGCCCCAAAGGGGCGCGGGGAACGGCGCGACCAGCCACAACGCCGCAGCAGCCGCCCATCAACGTACCGGGGCACTCCCGGGGCTGACCTGCCCGAGCCTGTCCCGCCGGGCTGGTGCCAGCGCCCTGAAGGGGCGCGGGGAACTGCGCGACCAGCCACGACGCGCCCGCAGCCGCCCAACAACGTACGGGGGCACTCTCGGGGGCGCCCCCGCAACCGCCGGACGGCATCCCGCGGGGAACTGCGCGACCAGCCACAACGCGCCCGCAGCCGCCCAACAACGTACGGGGGCACTCTCGGGGGCGCCCCCGCAACCGCCGGACGGCATCCCGCAGGGAACTGCGCGACCAGCCACAACGCGCCCGCAGCCGCCCAACAACGTACCGGGGCACTCCCGGGGCGAACCCCCGCAACCGCCGGACGGCGCACGCAGGGGCGAAAAGACTTACGGCGTTGTCGGTACACCGTCGTACTCTTGGAATCGCGAGGCCGCCCTCAGCTACGCGGCCGTGATGAGGAGGAACCGCAGGCCTTAAGCGCCGGCCCATGACTCAGACACCCACAGCTCGCACCCCTGCGCAGGAGCAGGCGAGAGCACAGTTCACGGTCCCAGCCCAGCACCCGATGGTCACCGTGCTGGGTTCTGGCGACTCCCTTCTGCGCGTGATCGAGAAGGCCTTCCCGGCGGCCGACATCCACGTCCGGGGCAATGAGATCAGCGCGGTCGGCGACCCCCATGAAGTCGCCCTCATTCAGCGCGTGTTCGACGAGATGATGCTGGTGCTCCGCACCGGGCAGCCGATGACGGAGGACGCAGTGGAACGCTCGATCGCCATGCTCAAGGCGAGCGAGAACGGGGAGAGCGACGGCCAGGAGACCCCGGCCCAGGTGCTGACGCAGAACATCCTGTCCTCGCGCGGCCGCACCATCCGCCCCAAGACGCTCAACCAGAAGCGCTACGTCGACGCGATCGACAAGCACACGATCGTCTTCGGTATCGGCCCCGCCGGTACCGGCAAGACCTACCTCGCCATGGCCAAGGCGGTCCAGGCCCTGCAGTCCAAGCAGGTCAACCGCATCATCCTGACCCGCCCCGCGGTCGAGGCAGGTGAGCGCCTCGGCTTCCTGCCGGGCACGCTCTACGAGAAGATCGACCCCTACCTGCGCCCGCTCTACGACGCCCTGCACGACATGATCGACCCGGACTCGATCCCCCGCCTGATGGCAGCCGGCACCATCGAGGTCGCCCCCCTCGCATATATGCGTGGCCGTTCGCTCAATGACGCCTTCATCATTCTGGACGAGGCTCAGAACACCAGCCCCGAGCAGATGAAGATGTTCCTCACCCGGCTCGGCTTCGACTCGAAGATCGTGATCACGGGCGATGTGACCCAGGTCGACCTGCCGAACGGCACCAAGTCCGGTCTGCGACAGGTCCAGGACATCCTCGACGGGGTGGAGGACGTCCACTTCTCCCGACTGTCCTCGCACGATGTCGTACGGCACAAGCTGGTGGGCCGTATCGTCGACGCGTACGAGAAGTACGACAGCAGGCACGGCACCGAGAACGGCACCCACAAGGGCGGCCGCGACAAGGCCGGGCACGCGCACAAGGGGAAGTAGACCAGCACGAGCATGTCGATCGACGTCAACAACGAATCCGGCACCGAGGCAGACGAGCAGGCGATCCTCGACATCGCCCGCTACGCGCTCGCGCGGATGCGCATCCACCCGCTCTCCGAGCTCTCGGTGATCGTCGTGGACGCCGATGCCATGGAGCAGTTGCACATCCAGTGGATGGACCTGCCGGGCCCGACCGATGTCATGTCCTTCCCGATGGACGAGCTGCGGCCGCCCGCCAAGGACGACGACGAGCCCCCGCAGGGACTCCTCGGCGACATCGTGCTGTGCCCGGAGGTCGCCGCCAAGCAGGGGGCCGAGGCCCCGACGCAGCACTCCATGGACGAGGAGCTCCAGCTGCTCACCGTCCACGGAGTGCTGCACCTGCTCGGCTACGACCACGAGGAGGCCGACGAGCGGGCCGAGATGTTCGGCCTGCAGGCGGCCATCGTGGACGGCTGGCGCGCGGAGAAGGGCCTGACCGGCCCCTCTCCGGCACCCACGGTCTCGTGAGCGGGTCCGCATGAGTCCGCAGATCGTCCTCGGCGCGATCGCGCTGATCGTCGTCGCCTGGCTGGCCGCCTGCGCGGAGGCGGGCCTCGCGCGCGTCTCCAGCTTCCGCGCCGAGGAGGCCGTGAAGTCCGGCCGCCGCGGCAGCGCCAAGCTGGCCCAGGTTGCCGCCGACCCCACCCGCTACCTCAATGTCGCGCTGCTGGTCCGCGTGGCCTGCGAGATGGCCGCGGCGGCGCTGGTCACCTACGCCTGCCTGGAGGAGTTCCCCGGTTCCACCGCCGAGGCACTCCTCGTCGCGATGGCCGTCATGGTCCTGGTGTCGTACGTCGCCGTCGGCGTCTCGCCGCGCACCATCGGCCGGCAGCACCCCCTCAACACGGCCACCGCGGCGGCGTATGTGCTGGTGCCGCTGGCCCGGGTGATGGGCCCGATCCCGTCGCTGCTGATCCTCATCGGTAACGCGCTCACCCCCGGCAAGGGCTTCCGCCGTGGCCCGTTCGCCTCCGAGGCGGAGCTGCGCGCGCTGGTCGACCTCGCCGAGCAGGAGTCGCTCATCGAGGACGAGGAGCGCCGCATGGTGCACTCGGTCTTCGAGCTCGGCGACACCCTGGTGCGGGAGGTCATGGTCCCGCGCACCGACCTGATCGTCATCGAGCGCTACAAGACGATCCGGCAGGCCCTGACCCTGGCGCTCAGGTCCGGTTTCTCGCGTATCCCGGTCACCGGTGAGAGCGAGGACGACATCGTCGGGATCGTGTATCTGAAGGACCTGGTCCGCAAGACGCACATCAGCCGCGACGCCGAGAACGACGTGGTGTCCACGGCCATGCGGCCCGCCGTGTTCGTGCCGGACACCAAGAACGCCGGCGACCTGCTGCGTGAGATGCAGAAGGAACGCAACCACGTCGCGGTCGTCATCGACGAGTACGGCGGCACGGCCGGCATCGTCACCATCGAGGACATCCTGGAGGAGATCGTCGGGGAGATCACCGACGAGTACGACCGTGAGCTGCCGCCCGTCGAGGAGCTGGGCGACGACCGCTACCGGGTCACCGCCCGCCTCGACATCACCGACCTCGGCGAGCTGTACGGGCTGGAGGAGTACGACGACGAGGACGTGGAGACGGTCGGCGGGCTGCTCGCGAAGGCGCTGGGGCGGGTGCCGATCGCGGGCGCCTCGTCGGTCGTGGAGCTGCCGGACGGCCGGGAGCTGCGGCTGACGGCCGAGGCCGCGATCGGTCGCCGGAACAAGATCGTGACGGTGCTGGTGGAGCCGGTCGTGGTGGAGGGCGTGCCCGCCGAGAAGGAGTCCGGGTGACGCCCCGGGCGCTGCGTGACTTCTGCCTGTCCTTCAACGCGAGCGTGGAGGACTTTCCGTTCAACCCCGAGCTCTCGGTCTTCAAGGTGCGGGGCAAGCTCTTCGCGCTGACGAGCCTGGAGGCCACGCCCCTGACGGTCAACCTCAAGTGCGATCCGGAGGACGCGGTCCGGCTGCGTGGCGAGCACCCGGGGCTGATCGTCCCGGGCTGGCACATGAACAAGCGGCACTGGAACACCGTCACGGTCGACGGCGCGCTCCCGGACCGTGTGGTCAGGGAGTTGGTCGAGGACTCGTACGACCTGGTCGTCGCCGGACTGCCGCGCGCCGAGCGGCTCCGCCTGGACCGCCCCTGACCCCCGTGGTGGAGCGGGCCGTGCGGGGCTTCGTATGCTCGGGGCATGACCGACAGCACCGGGCTCGACCCCGAGGACCGCAAGATCGTCACTCTGGCCCGTTCCGCGCGGGCCCGCAACGGCGTGCCCGAGGGCGCGGCGGTACGGGACGAGACCGGGCGTACGTATGTCGCCGGGACCGTCGCCCTCGACTCCCTGCGGCTCAGCGCCCTGCGGACGGCCGTGGCGATGGCGGTGGCGTCCGGGGCGAAGTCCCTTGAGGCGGCGGCCGTGGTGACCGAGTCCGACACCGTGCCCACCGAGGACCTGTCCGCCGTACGAGACCTCGGCGGCCCGGACACCCCTGTCCTACTGTCCACCCCCGACGGCAAGATCCACCGAACCCTGACCGCCACCTGAATCCCACGGCGCCCAGCCGCTTGGCTGGCGCGGCACCGCTCCCGCTCGGGTGGACCCCGGCTCTCCGGGCTGCCCGAGCCGCACGCCTGCACGGCACGGCTTCGGTCCGGGCAAGCCGCACCACACTTGCCCGGGCGATGAACTCCGCGTCCCCGGCGCGGCCGCCCGCACGACTCTCGACCGCCCGCGCCGCTGGGCTTCTGCCGGACCATGCGGCATGGCTTCCCGCCGGGGTGATGAACCCCGCCGGCCCGGCCCGGCCGCCCGCACGGCTCGTGACCGACCGCATTGCTCCTGCCCGGCCACGCCGTATCGCTCCGGGCGAGCCGTATCCGCTCCCGCCCGGCTGAGCTGCTCGGCTTCTGCCCGGTCGCACGGCACGGTTCTCGGCCGGGCGAGACGTGTCGCTCTCCGTCGGGTGAACCCGACCGCTCTCGGGCCGGCTGAGCCGCTTGGCTTCTGCCCGGTCGCACGGCACTGCTCTCGGCCGGGCGAGTCGCACCGCTTCCGGCCCGGCCGCGATGTACGGCTTTGGGCCGGGCAGCGAGCCGCACCGCTCCCGCTCGGGTGGACCCCACCGGTCCCACTCGACCGGGCCGCTCGGCTCTTGCCGGACCGTGCTGCACCGTTGTCGGTGGCCGAGTCGCATCGCTTCCGGCCGGGTGAACCCCACCGCTCCCGCCGGGGTGATGAATCCCGCCGGCCCGGCCGCCCGCACGGCTCGTGACCGCCCGCACTGCTCCCGCCTGACCGCACCGCACGGCTTCTGCCCGGCCACACCGCATCGCTCCCGGCCGGACGAACCCCACTGCCCTCGCTCGGGTGGACCCCACCGGTCCCGTCCGACCCAGCCGCTCGGCTTCTTCCCGGTCGCGTGACATGGCTCTCGGCCGGGCGAGACGTATCGCTCTCCGTCGAGTGAACCCCACCGATCCCGGCCGGAGTTGGGCAGGCGGTAGCTGTTCTGGTTAATCGGCTGGAAATCGGCCTTGTCGGCGGGTGTCCCTCGCGTATCAATGGAACCGCAAGTTCCCGACGGACCGTCAGTTTCAGCCCCGCAGGGTGCCCGCATCCACCTGGTCCGGGGTCGTCCGTCGGCGCGTACCTCCCGTCCATCCCCACATGGCATTCCCAGACAACGGGAAGGGAGCCGGATTCCCATGAGAGGCAAGCGAACAGCAACCGGTGCGGCACTGGCGGTCGGGGCCCTCGCGGTCACCGGGCTGGCCTTCGCGCCCGCAGCCCTGGCCGTCACCCCGCAATCGGCGACGATCACCGCCGACTGCGGAGCCTTCGGCGGCGGCGCGGCCACGCTCACCGCAACCCAGAGCGGCACCTCGGCCACCATGACCCTCACGTCCACCGCGGTCACCGCACCCCTGTCACTGTCGGCGGACTCGATCACGTCCAAGCTCACGATGGTCAAGGCGGGCGGCGGCACCACCGTCTTCAGCGGCACGAAGAACCCCGCCATGGCCGCCGGTGACCCGGTCACCGTCGGCCCGCTCAGCGGCACCGTGGCCTCCGGCGACAGCCTGGAGGCGAACGGCGGTTCGCTGCAGATGACGGTCTTCGGTATCACCATCACCTGTACGGCGACCGGCAACCAGTCGCCGGGCCCGTTCGTGTTCGACTGACCCGACGCAGGTCCGACGCACGGCTGCGGCAGGAGAACTGACACCATGTCAGTTCTCCTGCCGCTTCTTCATTGACTTCTCACGCGACCTCCACATCAATGGCCCCCTGTCGGCGCAGCCGAGCCGCTGCGCCCGCAACCCTCAAGGAGGGGGCCCATGGGTTCGACACTCCGAAGATCCGCACGCCGGCGCTGGGCGTCCCTGCTCGGCGCGACCGCGCTCGCGGTCACCGCGGGCGGCGCCCTGGCCTGCCCGGCCGCGGCGGGCAGCAACGTGGACTTCGCCACCCACTGCATCCCGCCCGCGATCGCGGGCCTGCCGCCCATCGACGGCACCACCACCGCGAACATCACGGTGGACGACACCAGCCCCGAGGTCGGCGACACCGTCGCCGTGACCTACACCGTGGTCACGGCCGCCGCCGCCAACCCCACCGACCTCGCCCTGCCGGCCGACATCATGACCCCGACCGGAAAGGTCACCCTCGGCGGCGCGCAGAGCGGCAGCATCACGGTGGCGGGGCCGAAGAAGAACCCCCCGGTGCCGGGAAGGGGCACGTTCCCGTCGTTCTCCATGACCGGGACGTTCACCGTCACCTCGCCCGGCGCGATCACCCTCTCGCCCGGCGACTACAACATCCACACCAGCTACATCCTCGAACTGGACACCCCCTGCACGGTCATCGCCCCGCCAGCCCCGGTGTCCCAGACCGTCACGGCGACCTCCGGCGTCCCCACCAACACCCGTGCCATCTCGCTGAGTTCGGCATCCGGGGACCCGGGGGACAGCGTCACCGTGAGCGGCAGCGACTTCACGCCGGGCGCGAGCGTCACGCTGGCCGGGCGGTCCGGGGCGGCGCAGACCGCGGACACGGCGACCGTGACCGCGAACGCCCAGGGCTCCTTCAGCGGTTCCCTCGTCGTCAACGACCCGGCCACGACCGGGATCGTGGCCTACGAGGGCAGCGCATGGAACGCCGACCTGGGCGCAGGACCCGCGGCCTACGTCGTCAACGACACCACGCCCGTCCCCGACGGCAGCCAGCGGCTGACCACCACCGTCAAGGCGGGCACGCTGGCCATGTCCCAGGCCGGGGACTCCGTCGCGCTGTCGGCGGTCGACTTCGGCGAGGGCGGCGCCTCGACGGGCGCGCTGCGCACGGTGACCGTCAAGGACTTCCGCGGCGGCCCCGCGGGCTGGTCCCTGACCGGCAAGGTCACCGACTTCACCGGCCCCGGCGGGCGGATCGACGCCGGGAAGCTGAGCTGGACCCCCGCCTGCGCGACCGAGACGGGCAGCCCGAGCACCTGCGCGGCCGGCTCGGCGGGCACGGTGGGCGCTTCGGGGGCCACGCTGGCACAGGCGCCCGACGGGACGCTCACCGGCGGTGAGTTCACCGTCGACGCCGGACTGTCCCTGGACGTACCGGCGTTCACGCCTCCGGGCGCGTACTCCGGCGTCCTCACGCTCACCCTCACCTGACCGCATCCGACTCCGGCGGCCGGGCGCCCGCCCGCGCGGGGCCGCACCCGTCCGACCGCCCCGACCTACGCCCGTGGGGGCCCGCACCCATGCGCAAGCCATCCGCACCCATGCGCAAGCCATCCGCACCCATGCGCAAGCCATCCGCACCCATGCGCAAGCCGTACGTCCTCCTGCTGAGCCTGTGCTGTCTGCTCCTCGGCCTCGCGGCCACGCCCGCGCACGCCGCCGACAACGGCAGCTGGTCCGTCTACCCCGTCTCCTCGCGCGTCGCCGCACGGCCGTACTTCGCTCTCTCCGCCGACCCCGGCCAGACCATCGAGGACAAGGTGGTCCTCGCCAACAAGACCGCCGAGCCCCGCACCTTCCGGCTGTACGCGGCCGACGCCTACAACACCGCCCGGGACGGCGGCTTCGCCGTGCGGACGGCCGGCGAGCGGATGCGGGGGGTCGGGGCGTGGGCGCGGCCCGCGCGGTCCCGGGTCACCGTCCCCGGCCACGGCACCGTCACGGTGCCCGTCACACTGCGGGTGCCCGTGGACGCCGAACCGGGCGACCACTCCGGCGCGCTCGTGGCGATCGACGAGCGGATCGACCCCGGCGCCGGATCGGTCGCGCTCGGCGTGCGCCGGGCCGTCGGCGCCCGGGTCTATCTGCGGGTGAGCGGACCCGCGCTGCCCGCGCTCGCCGTCGAGCGCGTCCGCATCACCCACCGCCAGCCGCTCGTCCCCGGCCTCGGCGACAGCGCCGCGGCCGTCTCCTACACCCTGCACAACACCGGCAATGTGACCCTCGATCCGAAGGTGGAACTCAGGGCGCGGGGCCTGTTCGGCCGTACCCTGCTGGCCCGCGACCTGACCGGGATCCCCGCCGAGCTGCTGCCCGGGCAGCGGGTCCGGCTCACCGCGCCGTGGCGGAATGCGCCCCAACTCGACTGGGCGGACGTCACGTTGACGGCGCACGCCACCGGCACCCGGCAGTCGTCGAGCGCCTCGTTCCTCGCACTGCCGTGGCTGGTGGTGACGGTGGCCGCCGCCGTGGCCGTCGCGGGGGTGACCCTGCTGGTCCGGGCGCGCCGGGGCCGTGCCCGCCGCCCGTCCGTACCCGCAGGGTGATGTCACCGTGACTCTCTGTCGTACGGACCTGCCCCGGTGCCCGTCCCGGGCGGTACGGGCTGGGTCGGGGATCAGGGACAATGGGCGGCATGAGCGTTCGTACCCAGTCATCCGAGCAGTCGGCCGAGGCCGTACACCGTGCCGGCTTCGCCTGCTTCGTGGGCCGCCCCAACGCGGGCAAGTCCACCCTCACGAACGCGCTGGTCGGGCAGAAGGTGGCGATCACCTCGAACCGGCCGCAGACCACCCGGCACACGGTACGGGGCATCGTGCACCGCCCCGAAGCCCAGCTGATCCTGGTCGACACCCCTGGCCTGCACAAGCCGCGCACCCTGCTCGGCGAGCGGCTGAACGATGTGGTGCGCACCACCTGGGCCGAGGTGGACGTGATCGGTTTCTGCCTTCCCGCCGACCAGAAGATCGGCCCCGGTGACCGCTTCATCGCGAAGGAGCTGGCCGGGATCAAGAAGACACCCAAGGTCGCCGTCATCACCAAGACCGACCTGGTGGACTCCAAGGCACTCGCCGAGCAGCTGATCGCCATCGACGCGCTGGGCAGGGAGCTGGGCTTCGAGTGGGCGGAGATCGTCCCGGTGTCGGCGGTCGGCGACAAGCAGGTGGAACTCCTCGCCGACCTGCTGATCCCGATGCTGCCCGAGGGGCCGGCGCTCTATCCCGAGGGCGACCTCACGGACGAGCCGGAGCAGGTCATGGTGGCCGAGCTGATCCGTGAGGCCGCGCTGGAGGGCGTCCGGGACGAGCTGCCGCACTCCATCGCCGTGGTCGTCGAGGAGATGCTCCCGCGCGAGGACCGCCCCGCTGACCGGCCGCTGCTGGACATCCACGCCAACCTCTACATCGAACGCCCCAGCCAGAAGGGCATCGTCATCGGCCCCAAGGGCAAGCGCCTGAAGGACGTCGGCATCAAGTCCCGCAAGCAGATCGAGGCACTGCTGGGCACGCCGGTGTTCCTGGACCTCCACGTAAAGGTCGCCAAGGACTGGCAACGAGACCCGAAACAACTACGCCGCCTGGGCTTCTGACCCGACAACGCATCCCCTCACGGGTAGGGGGTGAGCAGCGTCTCCAGCGCATGGGCGTGGGTCCGGAGTGCCTCTTTGGCACCGGGACGTGAGGGAGCGTCCGGGCGCAGGATGTCCGGGAGGAACTTGACCCGCCACATCCGGAAGGTGTCCACCGCCGCCTGGTCCCCGTCGCGGCCCAGCAGCGAAGCCGCCCCGCGCACGGCGGCGACCACGAGCGCGGCTACTTGCTCGGGACCGGGGCCGCGCACGGTGGCGGCGCCCACCAGGGCATCCAGGAGAGCGGTCAGCTGCAGGTCACCGCCCATGTGGACCATGCGTCGCAGCACGACCGGGTCGTCCGTGTCGGGTGGATAGCCCTCGATACAGCCCGAGTACATCATGAGGTATTCCGGTGTCACCGCACGGTTGTCGTGCCAACCACCCTGTCTCTCGAAGATGTCCATGGTCTCCGCGGAGAAGTCTCCGATGCTTCGGATCACTTCGAGAAGGTGATCCAGGTCGTCGCGGTGTGCGGCGACGAAGCCGGAAAGGGAGACATCCCGCAGTGACCGTGCCCCCGAGACGGTGACCGCGCTCAGCTCCAGAATCCCCCACAGCGGGGCGAACACGTCGTAGCCGAGCCCTGTTTCGGAGACCGGCGCGTACTCATCCGTCATGTCAAAGGACCTTGCTCGATCAGAAGAGGCCGGCGAAGTGCCGCATTGTCGCCTCTGGGGTGGGGAGGACGTCCGTGATGCCGTTGTTCAGGATTTCGATGCCCTCGGGTGTGTTGACGAAGAATTCAGGCTGATTTCCCCTCGGGCCGCCCATCTGCCGGATGGAGCCGGCGAATTCCTCCGGTACTTGGACACGGACCACGTGCCCGCCTCGACCGTAGGACGAAGCGGCTCGTGTGAAGTCGTCCGTCAAGTAGACACCCGCCTGCGGCGTACCGGCTCGCTGCCCCGCCTCGGAGAGGTCCAACGCGAACTGGCTGCCCTGCCAGTCCATCGACCCATGGTACAGAACCGTATAAGGAGACAGTCCGAACGGATCGATGTACCGGAACGGGTTGGCCACATAGCCGTAGGGATTGGGGGCCGGCTCCAGTCCGAGCGGATCCGGTGTGGAATAGCGCGCGGTCTCGGGATCGTAATAGCGCTGGTAGTTGTAGTGGAGGCCGGTTTCCGCGTCGTGGTACTGGCCCGGGAAGCGCAGGGGCGTGTGGGCGGTGCTGTCGGCCTGCCACGCGGTGATGCCCCAGAGGGTTCTGCGGGAGCGCCAGGCGATGTGTCCCGCCTCGTCGACGAGTTCGGTGGGAGTACCCACGACGTCGGTGACGATGGCGAAGAAGCGGGAGTCGATCTCCTCCTGTGTGGCCCGGTCGGTGAGGCGTTCGGTCTGGGCCACGGGGAACAGCCCGTCGTGATCCCAGGTGAGCGTCACCGGGTGCGGCAGTTCCGCGGCAGTGGTGGTCTGCTCGACGAGGGTGGGACCGTCCCAGGTGAACCGGACCTCCTCCGTGACTGTCACGCCGTCGGCGGCCAGGCGCTGCTTGGCCGTGCGGCGGCCGAAGGGGTCGTAGCGGTAGCGCCAGACGGTCCCGTCCGGGGTGGTCACCGAGGTGAGACGGTCCTCGGCGTCCCACGCGTACCGCCAGACGTCGGGCTTGCGCGACAGCCGGGTCCTGCGGCGGACCACGATGCGTCCCGCCGCGTCGTACTCGTAGCGCATGGAGCCTGCGGAGGTGAGGCTGTTGCCGGTGCAGGCTCGATCGCCCTGCGCTTCGTGGCCGGGGTGGCCTGCGGGCCACACTGCCCGGCTCTGGTTTCCCACGGGGTCGAAGGCGTAGCGCTCGGTCCAGTCGCGCGCCTGGACTTCCGTCACTCGGCCGGCGTCGTCGAGGCCGAGTTCGATCCCGCCGAGCAGGGGATCGTCGATGCCGACGAGGAGGCCGTCCGGACGGTAGGTGTAGGAGCGGTGTTGGACCGTGGCCCCGGCCGCGGTGACGGTCTGGTCCACCAACCGGCCGGCCGCGTCCCAGCCCTGGCCCAGTTCGAGGTGGTCACCCACCAGCCGCGAGGTCTCGCGTCCGGCCGCGTCATGGCGGAGGGCGAGGGCGTGACCGGAGGCGACGAGCGATGTCGTACGGCCGGCCGCGTCGTGACCGTAGCGGGTGCGGGCGCCCGTGGGAGTCATCCGCTCGGTGCGCCGGCCCGCTGCGTCGTAACCGAACGACAGGGTTGTGCCGTTCACGGTCTCGGCGACGGGCCTGCCGTTCGCGTCCCGTTCCCAGGTCACCGTGGAGTCGGGGCCCGTGGCGCGCAGCCTCCTGCCCACGCTGTCGTACTCGTACCCGGTGACCGCTCCGTCCACGTTCTTGGCGGACAGCCGCCCCGAGGAGTCGTACGTGTAGGTGACCGACTGTCCCAGCGGATTCGCGCGTGCCACCACGCGGCCCGCCGGGTCACGTGTGTAGGTGATCCGGCGGTTGTCGAAGTCCGTCTCCGCCACCAGGCGTCCGGCCGGATCGTACGCGTACTCCCACGTCATGCCGCGCGGGGCGGTGACCTTGGTCAGGCGGAGCGAAGGGTCGTGCTCGAACTCGTACCGGACTCCGTCGGGTCCGGTACGCGCGGTGAGCAGGTCGAAGTGGGTGTACTCGTAGCGGGAGACACCGCCGTTCGCGTCCGTGTGGCTGACGCAGTTGCCTTCGCCGTCGTAGGCCCATGTCTGCTCCGCCCCGTCCGGCCCGAGCAGGCGGGCGAGCCGGCCCTCGACGGTCCACCAGCGGCGGGCCTGCGCTCCCATGGGGTCTGTGGTGCGGGTGACTCGGCCGAAGGCGTCGTGCTCCGCGGTCCTTCGGTTGCCCAGCGGGTCGGTCAGTTCGGCCACCAGCCCCGCGGCGTTGCAGCGTACCCGCGTGATCGCGCCGAGTGCGTCGGTGACGGTGGTCAGCCGCCCGGCGTCGTCGAACGCGTACCGCGTCGTCGCGCCGGTCGCGTCGGTGGCGGCGGTGCAGTTGCCGCGCGCGTCGTACGCGCGCCGCCAACGGGATCCGTCCGGCAGCGTCACGGTCGTGGGGCGCCCGAGTTCGTTGTACGTGCAGCGGGTCACCCCGCCGTCCGGACGGGTGACGGAGAGGGGCCGTCCGTCGAGGTCGTGGGTGAACCGGGTGGTGTGACCCAGGGCGTCCGTCGAGGACACGACGTGGTGGTTCCGGTCGTACTCCGTGCGTGTGGTGCCGCCGTTGGCGTCGATCTCGGCGACGACCTGGCAGAGGTCGTTGATCACGAATCGGCTGGCCGCGCCCTGGGCGGTGGTGAGGGTCGTGACCCGGTGGTCCGGCCAGCGCGGGTCCCTGCCGCCGTAGTCGAGGGTGATCGCGATGTGGCCGGCCGCGCCGCCCTCGGCGATGCAGCGGTCCTGCGTGTCGTAGGTGTAGGCGTAGCGGCTGTCGTTGGTGTCGGTCCACGAGGCGACGCGCAACCGCTCGTCGTAGCTGAAACGGAGCGCGAGACCTGAGGAGTTGATGACCTCGGTGAGATTGCCGTCGGTGTATCCGTACCGCTTGACGGTGACGTCCGAGCCGTCCTCGCCGGCGCCGGCCAAGGCGAGGGCGGTGATACGGCCGTCATCGGCGGTCAGCTTCAGGTGGTAGCCGGACGAGTGGCGGATGTCGGTGGGGGTGCCGACAGCGTCGTAGTGGAAGTCGATGGTGTGCCCGTTGCGGTCCGATATCGACTCCAGCAGCGCCAGCCCGTCGGCGGGTGCCCCGAAGCGGCGGGTGTGCCCGGTGAGGGGGTCGGTCACGGCGTAGCCGCCGTTCTCCAGCCGGGACAGGGGCCGGCGAGGACCGATGTCCGGCAGCACGGGTGCCCCCGGCCGGTTCGGATGCGGATACGTGAGGATCAGGCCGTCCTCGGTGACGAAGACGACTCCCTCCGTGTCGATCTCCAGACGCTGGTCCACGGTTGAGGACCACGACGGCCCGAACCACCAGCCCGCCGCATACCCCGACTCCACCCGGCGTTCGAAGGCCAGAGGGAGGAGACCCGGAAGCTCTGTGTCGGTCTGAGGGAGGAACATCTTGCCCGTGGCCATGTCCACCGGGTCGCTGCCGCCGCGGCGGACAACGCCCGTCAACCGGTTGAAGGCGCCCCGGGCCCCGTCGGCCAGCATGCCCCTGCCGCTCTTGGCCAGCCCGCGCAGGCTCAGGGCCATCCCCTTCAGGCCCAGCTTGCCCAGGCCCTTCATCCCTCGGGCGAGGCCGCCGAGTGTGGTGATGCCCTTGCCGCCGGGTATGCAGTCCAGGGCTGCGAACGCCACGTCCCACAGGGATGCCTGGCCCTGGGAGTATTTGTAGAGGGTGTCCGCGAGGACGACGAGGGCCGCGATCAGGACGATCGCACCCAGGATCGGCCCGCCGATGATCATCGCGACGATGCCGACGACCGCGACGACCACCTTGCAGACCGCGACGATCGTGTCCCAGTTGTTCTCGAACCAGTGGCCGATGTCCTCCCACCACGACCGGTTCTGGATCCCCGCGTCCGACGCCTCGTCGATCTTCGTCTTCGCCTCACGGGCCGCCTCGTCGCGCATCTTCCGCGCGTCCTCGGCCATCTTCTTCGCCGCGTCGAGGGCGTTCTGCGCGGTCGTGACGTCCGACTGGGCCTCGGTGCGGGCCGACTTGGCGTGCTGGACGTCCCGGGTGGCGGCGCGGACCTTCGCCTCGTCCGGCTTGTCCCCGTCGCTGCCGCGGCCGGTCGGGTCGTCCTTGTACTTGTCCGCCTCCTTGCCGGCCCGGGTGACCCAGGAATCGGCCGACGCGAGACGGGACTTGGCGGAGGACAGGTCGGACTGGGCCTCCTTCGCCCTCGCCAGCGCCCGGTCCGCCAGCGCCTGCGCACGCTCCAGCTTCGGCCAGAAGTCGGCGAGCGCGTCGCCGCACATCTCGTACGACGTCCTCAGCTTCTTCAGGTTCTTCGGGACGTCCCCGAACTGCTCCTTGAAGACCTCCGCCGACTTGCCCGCCCACTCCAGCAGCGTGCCCTCGCCCGCCATGCCCTTGACCAGCCGCAGGGCGTCGGAGACATCGTCGGCGAAGTCGTGGAGCTGCTTCGCCAGGGAACGGACCCGCTGCGGGTCGCCCGGTGTCGGGTCCTTGTCAAGATCCAGCGGATGCCAGTCCGCGGGCCGATGCCCCACCATCCCGCAACCCCCGTCACGTGTGCCGCACTTGTCGCGTGTACGCCGTGGCCAAGGTACTTGATCCCCGGCCCGCGGACGATGCCGTTCAGGCGTCGGCCGCGGGCGGCGGGCAGGCCGTCTCCGTGAGCGTGGCGAGCCGGGAGGCGAGGACGCGGCCCCAGGCGCGGTAGCCCGCGGGGGACGGGTGGAACCGGTCGGCCGCCAGCCAGTCACCGGGGAGGTCCGGCGGGCCCCCGGAGGGAAGGTGGAAGACGGCGGCTCCCCTCGTGGCCGCCGTCTTCAGCTTGTGGTCCAGCAGACGGACGTAGAACGACATCGGCAGGCGCAGCCGGCGCGGCAGGGCCGCCAGGCCGTCGATCCTCGGGAGGCCCGCGAAGACCAGCGGGACCTCTTCGCCGAGCCGCAGGCGTACGTCGCGGATCAGGGACTCGGCGTCCCGGCGGAACGCGCCCGGCCTGCGCAGCCGCAGCGCGTCATTGGTGCCGGCCACCACTAGGCCCTGTCGTCAAACTCCCTCCCCCAGCCTCCGGCCGGGAGGTGCCCCCAGCCCCGCGATGCCATGCACGCAGTCGCCGCACCGGACACAGGCCCAAGTACGTCCAGTACGAGGGCCCGCGCCCGGCACACCGAGAGCACGCACCTGACGCCGCAGGGCCCGCCCTCCGGGCGGACGACGGGAGTTTGACGACAGGACCTAGGACCAGGTGCGGGCGCCACCGGGTCGTCGGGTCGGTGAGCCCCGACAGCAGACCGCGCCGCACTTCCGAGAGCGTCGCGCCCGGCTTCGCCGTCACCCGCCAGGACACCGCCCGGCCGGTCATCGCCGTCAGGGCCTGTGCCGTCTGGCCGGTGAGCGTGGCACGGTGGTCCGGCGCGCCCACGCCCGCCGCCACCGAGTCCCCGATCACCGCCAGCCGCAGCGCGGGCTCCGCGCCCTCCGTGGTTCCCGTGTCGTCCCCCGCGGCCGCCGGCAGCCGTACCGGTCGCGTACCCGTCCTGCGCATGCGCCGAACCCCCGTCCATAACGCCGTTATGCCAATAACAGCGTTATGCTCGGCTCGTGTCAACCCAGAACCCGGATCCGGCGGCGCCCGGCCGCGGCGCCCGCCCCCTCCGCCGCCGCCTGCTGGACGAGGCCGCCCGGGTCCTCGCCGAGGAAGGGCCAGGCGCGCTCAGCGCACGCCGGCTCGTGCGGGCCGTCGGCGCCTCCACCATGGCCGTGTACACCCACTTCGGGTCCATGCCGGAACTGGTGCGCGAGGTCATGAAGGAGGGCGTCGAACGGTTCCTCGCCCGGGTGCGGGAGGTACCGCCCGACGCCGACCCCGTCCGTGAACTGGCCGGACTCTGCCGCGCCTACCAGGAGTTCGCGCGCGCCGAACCCCACGTCTACGCCGTGCTGTTCGGCGGCTCGGCGCTCGCCGGGTTCGAACTCAGCGAGACGGACCGGTCCATGGGCGTCGCCCTGCTGCGCTTCCCGCGCGACGCGATCCGCCGGTGCGCCGGCGCCGGGCGGTTCCACGCCGACACGGACGCCGATCTCCTCGTCCGCCAGCTGTTCGCGCAGATGCACGGACTCGCCCAACTCACCCGCGCCGGCTACATCCTGGGCCGCTACGGACCGGACGACGTACTCGCCGGCCTCCTACGCGACCTCGCGGTCGCCGCAGGCGACAACCCCACACAAGCCACGACGTCCGTACGGTCAGGGCTGGCCGGATGACGTACGCCTCCGGCAGCCCGGTGTGCTGACACTGTGTCGCCCCTAGAGTTGTAGCCCGGGGCCGGACCGAGGGAGGGCGGACGATGGACGCGGAGATCACTCTTTTAGCGGGCACCGCCGGGACGACGATCGCGACGCTGCTGGCGTCCGACGCGTGGAACGGCGTGCGGAACGGAGTGCTCGCGCTGTGGAGACGTGTCCGGCCGGACCATGAGGAGCACGTCGCCGCCCAGCTCGACGCGTCGCGCCGGGACCTCTTGGACGCGCAGGCCGACGGTGACGAGGAGACCGAGCGGGAGATCGCGGCGGAGTGGCGCGGCCGCATCCGCCGTCTCCTCGTCACCCACCCCGAGCTGGCGGCGGAACTACGTTCCCTGCTGACCGAACTCGCCCCCGGCACACCCGCCACCGTAACCGTCACCCAACGCGCGACCGCCTCCGGCAGCTCACGCGTCTACCAGGCCGGCCGCGACCTGAACGTCGACCAGCGGTGACCGGACGCAACGACGGCCGGGCCACTGATCAAGGGCGCGTCTACCAGGCTTCCGGCGACCAGCACATCGTCGAGCACCACCATCACGGCGCCGCCTGGACCGGCCCGGACTCGGTTCGGCGTCCACCCATCGGCCGGGCACCGGCGATCCTCCGGGATCGCAGCGAACTCGTCGGACGCCTGAAGGAGGCGGTGACCGAGGGCGCCGGAAACACCGTATTCGTCCTGCACGGCCTGGGCGGATGCGGCAAGACGGCCGTGGCGTGCGCACTCTTCGACCACGCCACCGGGGAACGCGGACGCCTTGGCCTGTGGGTCAACGCCTCCGATCAGGCATCCCTGCGGGCCGGGATGCTCGCGGTGGCCGCCGACCGCGGCGCCAGGGACGGCGAGCTGATGGCTGCGCGCAACGGCCTGCGCGCGGCCGCAGACTTGGTCTGGGACCACCTCGACCGCTCCGACCTGCCATGGCTGCTGGTGCTGGACAACGCCGACGACCCGGCAGTGCTGCGGGACGGCGGGTGGCTGCGCACCAGCCCGCGCGGAACCGTCCTCGTGACCACACGGCAGGCCGCCGGCCACTGGTGGCCCGCCGCCGAGCTGCTGCACGTAGGTGTCCTGCCGCGTGAGGAGGCGGCCCAGGTCCTGTGCGATCTGGCCCCCGGAACGGGTTCCGTCGAGGAAGCGGCCGCCATTGCCGACCGCCTCGGCCGCCTGCCGCTCGCCCTGACCCTGGCCGGCGGGTTCCTGGCCCACCAGGTGATCGCCCCCTGGACCATGGAGGAATACGGGCGTCGTCTGCAGGAGCGTCCGGATCCCATCGAACTCATCGACCAGGGCGCCACGGACGCGGGCAACGACTCGCGCCACCTGGTGAGCGGAACGTGGCAGCTCTCGCTGAACTCCCTGGTCGCGCAGAACCTGTCCGAGGCCGTCACCCTGCTCCGCCTGCTGGCCTGCTGGTCGAACGATCCGCTGCCCCTGTCGCTGCCGGCCGACGCCCGGCTCGACTTGCCCCTGCCCGCCGACCGGGTGGAACTGGCGCTGCGGGGACTGCTCGACCACTCGCTCACCGAACTCGTTCCCGGCGGCATCCGCTGCCTGCGCACGCACGGGGTGCTGCTCGACAGCGTCGCACGCGTCACCCCGGCCGGTGAACGCGACGGGCTCGCTACCGCGGCGGCCGGACTTCTGCTGCGCTCCCTGCCCGCGTCACCGGAACGCGGCTTGCGTGACAGCCGACTCACCCTCCTCGCCCCACATGTCCTGGCGCTGCTTCGCCGCGTGATCACCTGGCCCGAGACCGCGGTCGGCACCGCCGAGGCTGCGGCCACCTGCGCCCTGCGTCTGGTGACGGCCCAGCATCGTTCCGGCGACTACGCCTCTGCGCTGGCCGCGGCCGAACAAGCGACGGACCTCGTGCGACGGCGGCTGGGCAACGATCACGTCCTGGTGCTGCGCCTGCGGCAGCGGATCGGGAAAGCGACCGATCGTCTGGGACGCCTCCAGGAGGCGGCGAATCTCCACCGCGGGCTGCTCGACGACCTCGAACGGGTCTGCGGTCCCGAGGCGCCGGACACCCTGACCACCTGCCTCCACCTGTCCCGCCCGCTGACCTGGCTCGACCGGCCGGCGGAAGCGGTGCAGTTGATGCACCGGGCCGCGGCCGGGCGAGCCGCGCTGCTGGGCCCGTGGCACCCGCTGACGCTGGAGGCGAGGGCGTGCCTGCTCGAACTGCCTCCCGGACCGGATCTGGACCGCGAGGCACCGGCAGGACCGGACCTGGTCGTCGACTGCCGCCGTGAGCTCGGCGCAGACCACCCGATCACCCTGTCGGCCGAACTCAACTGCGCGGGAGCGCTGTTCAACACCGGACAGCACTCCGAAGCACTGCCGTCGGCCCGCCGTGCGCTGGCGGCGCACGAACACCGCTTCGGAACGGACTACCCCATCACGCTGGCGGCCCGAAGCCTGCTCAGCAGCGTCCTGCACGCGGTGGGCGAGTACCGGGAAGCAGTCGAACAGGCGGAGGTCGTCAGGGAATGGCGCGAGCGGGTACTCGGTCCGGAGCACCCGTGGACGACGGTGATCCGAGACAAGCTCGCGCGATACCGGCGTTCCCTGGCGGCGGCAACGCCACCCGACCCGACCTGATACGCGGCCTCGTGCCCCGGTTGCTCGCGCAGGCCCGGCCCCATGAAGGCGTCCGGGTCCGCGTGCGGGACCAGAGCCGCGCCGGCGCCCTGGGCCTGGGCTGGCCGCTGTGCCCGGCGGTGCTGACGGTCCGGGGTCAGCTCTGGGACCGTAGTGCGTTTCGGAACCAGTTGTACGACGCCTTCGGGGTGCGGCGTTGTGTGGCGTGGTCGACGTGGACCAGGCCGAAGCGGCGGGCGTAGCCCTCGGCCCACTCGAAGTTGTCCAGCAGCGACCAGACGAAGTAGCCGCGTACGTCCACGCCCGCCTCGATCGCCCTGTGCAACGCCCTGATGTGGCCGTCGAGGTAGGCGATCCGGTCCTGGTCGTCGAGGCCCTCGTACGAGCAGCCGTTCTCGGTGATCACCACCGGCGGGAGCCGGTCGCCGTACCGGTCCCGGAAGGCGGTCAGCAGCTCCGTGAGGCCCTCCGGGACGACCGGCCAGCCGAAGTCCGTCACCGGGCGGCCCTCGATCTCCTTGAGCGAGAAGGGGAGTTCGGCCGGGATCGGCATCCCGCCGAACTCGGTCTCCGTCTCCTGCGGGGCGCCCACCCGGGTCGGGGCGTAGTAGTTGACGCCGTACCAGTCGACCGGTTCGGCGATCACCGCGAGGTCGGCGTCGACGTCGCCCGGCATCAACTCGCCGATGCCGTCCGGGTACCGGCCGAGGAGCAGCGGGTCGGCGAACAGGCGATTCAGCAGGACGTCGTAGAACTCGGCCGCCGCCGTGTCCTCGGGTGCGGCGGAGGCCGGCCAGGTCGGGCCGTGGGAGTTGGCGATACCGATGTCGGTGGCGCCGGCCGCGCGCAGGGCCCGTACCGCGAGGCCGTGGGCGAGGAGTTGGTGGTGGGCGACCGGAAGTGCGTCGAACAGCAGCCGTCTGCCGGGGGCGTGGGCGCCCAACGCGTGGCCCAGCAGGGTGTGTTCGGCGGGCTCGTTGAGAGTGATCCACTTGGTGACGCGGTCGCCGAGCCGGGCGGCGACCGTCGACACATACGCGGCGAAGCGCTGTGCGGTGTCCCGATCCAGCCAGTCCAGCCGGGCGGGCAGGTCCCAGTGGAAGAGGGTCGGCACGGGGCGCACGCCGGCCGCGCACAGCTCGTCCACCAGCCGGTCGTAGAAGTCGAGCCCGCCGGGGGAGTCGACCCGCGGCCAGGAGACCGAGAAGCGGTACGCGTCCACGCCCAGGCCGGACAGCAGCGCCACGTCCTCGCGGTAGCGGTGGTAGTGGTCGCAGGCCACCGCCGCCGTGGAGCCGTCCTTCACCCGCCCCGGCTCAGCCGTGAACGCGTCCCACACGGAGGGCTCGCGCACGTCGGCCGCCCCCTCGATCTGGTGCGCCGAGGTGGACACCCCCCACAGAAACCCATCCGGAAACCGAGGAATCGGATCACCCGCATCAGTAACCATGCCCGCGATGATCCGCACCCCCACCAAAAGAAGTCAACGCACCCGCAGACAACTAACGACCCTGCACGGCCGCGCCCGATAGGGGCGCGGGGAACTGCGCGATCAACCACAACGCACCCGCACTCAACCCACACCCCAGCCCCGCCCCCAGCGGAGCGCCCCGCAGGGGCGCGAAGAACAGCGCGCGCCGCCACCAAGCACCCCCAAACAACCGACAACCCAGCCCCGCCCCACCCAGCGGAGCGCCTACGCCCCCTCCTTGAGCACCCGCGAGATCAACACCCGCTGTGCCTCCGTCAGATGAGGATCCGCCGCATAGACCGTCCTCCCGTCCACCGTGATCACGTAGTTGAAACCGTCCGGCACGCCGGCAGGCGGAGCGTCCCGGCCGCCCGCGAGCGCCCGCTCGGCCAGGGACTGCCACTCGGTCGCGTCGGACCGCCCCGAGGTGTTCACCTCGGCATGCCGCTCGATGCCCGCGAACCCGCCCGCGCGCCTCACCTGAATCCGCATGGCTCCTGTCTAGTACGGACCTACGCCGTCCGCACCCCGACCTGCTGCCACGCCTTCTGCACGGCCTGCTGCTCCGCGCCCTCGCGGTAGCGGATCCGGGCCGCCGCGACCGTCAGCTTCGCGAAGTCCTCGAAGCTCGCCTGGGACGGCAGCTCGCCGCCGGTCAGCACGTCGTACCAGATCTGCCCGGCCCGTTCCCAGGCGTGCCCGCCGAGCGCGGTGGCGAGCAGGTAGAACGCGTGGTTGGGGATCCCGGAGTTGATGTGCACGCCGCCGTTGTCGCGGCCGGTCCGCACATAGCCGGCCATGGTCGCGGGCTGCGGGTCCTTGCCGAGGACGTCGTCGTCGTACGCCGTGCCCGGGGCCTTCATCGAGCGCAGCGCCGTGCCCGTGACGCGCGGCGCGAGCAGCCCGGCGCCGATCAGCCAGTCGGCCTCGGTGGCGGTCTGGCCCAGCGTGTACTGCTTGATCAGCGAGCCGAACACATCGGACAGCGACTCGTTGAGGGCGCCGGGCTGGCCGAAGTAGGTGAGGTTCGCGGTGTGCTGGGTGACGCCGTGGGTCAACTCGTGGCCGATGACATCCACCGGGATGGTGAAGTCGAGGAAGACCTCGCCGTCCCCGTCGCCGAACACCATCTGCTCGCCGTTCCAGAAGGCGTTGTCGTAGCCCTCGCCGAAGTGCACGGTGGCGTCCAGGGGCAGCCCGGAACCGTCGATCGAGTTACGGCCGTACGCCTTCAGATACAGCTCGAAGGTGGCGCCCAGACCCGCGTATGCGCGGTTGACGGTGGCGTCCGCACCCGGTTCGGAGCCCTCCTCGCGGACCTTCGTGCCGGGCAGGTCCTGCCGGTGCTCCGCGTCGTAGACGGTGCGCCGCGCCCGGTCGGCGGCGGCGTCCGCGGGCAGGGCGACGGCCGGCGCCCCGATGACCGTGGTCAGCCGGCGGTGGGTGCGCTCGTAGGCATCGCGCTCCAGGGTCCGGCGGGCCGGGCCGGACAGCGCGGAGTCCGCGTGCTGGGCCAGCCGGTCGAGGACGTGCGGCGGGACGATGGTGCAGAAGACGGGCTCGTAGCCCCCGGTCGTCGTCATACCCACAACCATCGCACTGAGTTATCAAACTGTCACTATCGGCGACCATGATTGGTGAAATAACGGGGCAAGAGGGCCTGGCCGCTCACGCGGAGTGGTATGGCGCACCCTTTGTCCCGTTCGCCCCTCGGGTCCCGCATACTGATACGGGCCCGCGCATCCGGCGCGGCTCGGCTAGGCTGCGGAGCATCATGCGTTTCGGGCTGCTTCTTCTTAGCTGCCGCGGCGAGGGTCTGTAGTCGAGGCCGACTCCCTCCCCGCGGAGCTTGGCGTTGCGTTGTCGGCCGTCCTTCCGGACACCGGACACAACCGGACATCTTCGAGGAGCCCACGCCACCATGGCCAACCGCCAGCAGCCCAGTTCCATGCCGATCCACAAGTACGGCCGGTACGAGCAGGTCGACATCCCCGACCGGACCTGGCCGGATCAGCGCATCACCGTCGCCCCGCGCTGGCTCTCCACCGACCTGCGGGACGGCAACCAGGCCCTGATCGACCCCATGTCGCCCGAGCGCAAGCGCCGGATGTTCGACCAGCTGGTCGCGATGGGCTACAAGGAGATCGAGGTCGGCTTCCCGGCCTCCGGCCAGACCGACTTCGAGTTCGTGCGCTCGATCATCGAGGAAGAGGGCGCGATCCCGGACGACGTCACGATCTCCGTGCTGACCCAGGCCCGTGAGGACCTGATCGAACGGACCGTGGAGTCCCTGAAGGGCGCCAAGCGCGCCACCGTCCACCTCTACAACGCCACCGCGCCGGTCTTCCGCCGGGTCGTCTTCCGCGGCTCCAAGGACGACATCAAGCAGATCGCCGTCGACGGCACCCGCCTGGTGGTGGAGTACGCCGAGAAGCTGCTGGGCCCCGAGACGGAGTTCGGCTACCAGTACAGCCCGGAGATCTTCACCGACACCGAGCTGGACTTCGCGCTGGAGGTCTGCGAGGCGGTCATGGACGTCTGGCAGCCCGGCCCGGGCCGCGAGATCATCCTCAATCTGCCCGCCACGGTGGAGCGTTCGACCCCCTCGACGCACGCGGACCGCTTCGAGTGGATGCACCGCAACCTCTCCCGCCGCGAGCACGTCTGCCTGTCCGTGCACCCGCACAACGACCGCGGTACGGCCGTCGCCGCCGCCGAGCTGGCGCTGATGGCCGGCGCCGACCGCATCGAGGGCTGCCTGTTCGGACAGGGCGAGCGCACCGGCAACGTCGACCTGGTCACCCTGGGCATGAACCTGTTCTCGCAGGGCGTCGACCCGCAGATCGACTTCTCCGACATCGACGAGATCCGTCGCACGTGGGAGTACTGCAACCAGATGGAGGTCCACCCGCGCCACCCGTACGTGGGCGACCTGGTCTACACGTCCTTCTCCGGCTCCCACCAGGACGCCATCAAGAAGGGCTTCGACGCCATGGAGGCCGACGCGAAGGCCAAGGGCGTCACCGTCGACGACATCGAGTGGGCCGTGCCGTACCTGCCGATCGACCCGAAGGACGTCGGCCGTTCCTACGAGGCGGTCATCCGGGTCAACTCGCAGTCCGGCAAGGGCGGCATCGCCTACGTCCTGAAGAACGACCACAAGCTGGACCTGCCGCGCCGGATGCAGATCGAGTTCTCGAAGATCATCCAGGCGAAGACGGACGCCGAGGGCGGCGAGGTCACCCCGGGCGACATCTGGGCCACCTTCCGCGACGAGTACCTGCCGAACCCGGACAACGCCTGGGGCCGTATCCAGGTCAGGACCGGCCAGTCGACCACCGACACGGACGGCGTGGACACGCTCACCGTCGAGGCCACGGTGGACGGCGAGGACACGGTGCTGACCGGCTCCGGCAACGGTCCGATCTCGGCCTTCTTCGACGCCCTGCACTCCCTGGGCGTCGACGTACGCCTGCTCGACTACCAGGAGCACACGATGAGCGAGGGCGCCTCCGCGCAGGCCGCCTCGTACATCGAGTGCGCGATCGACGACAAGATCCTCTGGGGTATCGGAATCGACGCGAACACGACGCGTGCGTCGCTGAAGGCCGTCGTCTCCGCCGTGAACCGGGCGGCCCGCTGACCTCCTCTGACCGGCGATTTCCCGGGCCCGGCCGTTGTATACAACGGCCGGGCCCACGTCGTTAACCGGCCATTTTGACGGGCAGGTAACGGAAAGGTCTCGCACGGGGTACTGACTCCACATCGCCGATGTGGCTAACATCACGCATGCGTGGCGATGTTGCCGCGGAGTTACGGAGGTGCGACGTGCTGCCAGTACGGGGACGAGACGGCCGTGCCACCAGGCTTGCCCGCATCATGGGCACCCGCACCGCATGGACACCCGTCGGGGACGGCGAGTTCTTCTGCCCCGGCTGCGGGGGCGACCGCAACTACCAGCGGCTCACCGGCCGCCGCCGCTTCACCGTCCTCGGCGTGCCCGTCCTGCCCCGCGGCAGCACGGGACCGGTCGTCGAGTGCGCGGCCTGCCGCCGCCACTACGGCACCGAGGTGCTCGACCACCCGACCAGCTCGCGGTTCTCCGCGATGCTGCGCGACGCCGTGCACACCGTGGCCCTCGCGGTGCTGGCCGCGGGCGGCACCTGCACCCGTACGTCCCTGGCCGCCGCCGCCAGCACGGTCCGTGCCGCCGGGTTCGCCGACTGTACCGAGGACCAGCTCGGCGCGCTGGTCGAGGCGCTGGCCGCGGACACCGGCCGGGTCTTCGAGCAGCCGGCCGGCGCGGGCCTGGCGATAGAGCTGCACGAGGCCCTGGACCCGCTCGCCCCGCACCTCGCCCCCAGCGGCCGGGAGTCCATCCTGCTCCAGGCGGCCCGGATCGCCCTCGCTGACGGCCTCTACACCCCGGCCGAACGCGACGTCCTCGCCACCGTCGGCGCCGCCCTGACCATCTGCTCCGACGACGTGACCCGTCTGCTGGCGGCGGCC
This sequence comes from Streptomyces shenzhenensis, assembly GCF_003688995.1. Classification (GTDB taxonomy): domain Bacteria; phylum Actinomycetota; class Actinomycetes; order Streptomycetales; family Streptomycetaceae; genus Streptomyces; species Streptomyces shenzhenensis_A. The sequence continues at coordinate 405,868 of NZ_PENI01000004.1, forward strand.
CGCACGCCCTCCTGACCCGGCGACACGGAGATCGGCGAGGTGCTCGGGCCGGGCCCCACCGTGCAGACCCACGGCATCCCGTCACGTCATCCCATAATGAGAGCGATGACTCTCCTGAGCCGCACCCTGCTGGCCGCCGCGGTGCTCGCCGCCGCGGCCGTCCCACCCGCCTTCGCCGGGCCGTCCGGCTGCGCCTCCTCCGTGCCCTATGTGTCGGGCCGGGCCGGCTACGACACCTACCGCATACCGGCCGTCGTGAGGACGCGCGCGGGCACCGTGCTCGCGTTCGCCGAGGGCAGGCACGACGGCGCGGGCGACAGCGGCGCCATAGACGTCGTGCTGCGCCGCTCCACCGACGGCGGCTGCACCTGGGGACCGCTCGCGGTGGTCGCCGCGGGGCGCGGCGACACCCGGGGCAACCCGGCCCCGGTGGTCGACCCGCGCACCGGCGCGATCGTGCTGGTCACCTCGTACAACAGCGGGGCCGCCACCGAGGCGGAGATCATACGTGGCGAGGTGACCCCGGAGCAGGGCCGCCGGGTGTTCGTGCAGCGCAGCCAGGACGACGGCCGGCACTTCACGCCGCCCCAGGAGATCACGGCCCAGGTGAAGCCGGCCGGCTGGCGCTGGTACGCCACCGGACCCGGCCACGCGGTGGCCCTGACGCGCGGTCCGCACACCGGCCGGCTGGTCGTCCCCGCCAACCACTCCGCGGCCCCGCCGGCCGGTTCCCCCGACACCGGCCAGGAGGCCAAGTACTACGGCGGCCACGCGTTCTACAGCGACGACGGCGGACGCACCTGGCGGCTCGGCTTCGTCGACGACTCCTACGACGGCCGAGTCAACGCCAACGAGTCGACGGCCGCGCAACTCCCCGACGGGCGCCTCTACTTCAACTCCCGGGACCAGAACGGCAGCAGCCCCGGCAACCGCGTCGACAGCTACTCAAGCGACGGTGGGCAGAGCCTCGACCGGCCCTACGCCGTCCAGCCCACCCTGAACGACGTCCCCGTCGTCGAGGGATCCGTCCTGCAAGTGCGGGGCCGGCATGCTCCGTTGCTGTTCTCGGCGCCGTCCGTACCTGGCGCTCGCGCGGCGTTGGCGGTGTGGCGCAGTGTGGATCGTGGGGTGACCTTCACCAAGGTGTGGACGTTGTCGCGGGACAAGGCCGGGTATTCCGATCTTGTTCAGCTTGACTTCGGTACGGTTGGTGTTTTTTACGAGACGGGTACGAAGGGGGCGTACGACACGATTTCGTTCCGTCGGTTGCGGGTGACCTAGGGGTCGGCCTGGGCGTGGGGTGTTTGTTCGTCTGCGGCTGGGTTGTGGTTGATCGCGCAGTTCCCCGCGCCCCCTATAGGGGCTTTTTTAAAGTAGGCCCGCTGTTGCCAGGTGTTTTTCTACCTTTTGGGTTTCTTCTGGGGACAGGGGGATCTGGGGGGTCGCGGTTGCCGGGCAGGTGATGATTCCGCGTAGGTGCAGCGCCGCCTTGAACGCGCCGATCGCCGACGAACTGCCGCCCATCCGGGCCGGATCACCGACGCCCACCATGCCGAACAGGGTGCACAGCCGCTCCTGTTCGGCCCGGGCGCCGGCCCAGTCGCCCGCACGGCACAGGCGGTACAGCCGGACGTAGCCGTGCGGGTCGACGTTGGCCAGGCCCGGCACCGCCCCGTCGGCACCCAGCGCGAGCGCCGCGTCCGTGACCACCTCGGAACCGGTGAGCACGGCGAAGCCCGCACGGCCGGGCATGCTCCGGGCGCCCATCACGACCTCGCGGAAGCCGTCCAGATCGCCGCTGGAGTCCTTCAGCCCGGCCAGCACCCCGTCCCGGGCCAGCTCCAGCACCAGAGCGGCCGGCAGCTTGGTGTGCACGGCGGCCGGGATGTCGTAGGCGATGACCGGAACCGTGCTGTGCCGCGCGACCAGCCGGAAGTGGCGGGCGATCTCCGCCGGGTGGGTGCGGGTGTAGAACGGCGCGGTGACGACGACCGCGTCGGCGCCCGCCGCCGTCACCGCCGCGACATGGTCGAGCACCCGGGGCGTCGTCATGTCGATCGCCCCGGCCAGCACCGGCAGCCGGCCCGCCACGTGCCCCGTGACCGCCTCCACCACCTGCCGCCGCTGCCGGTCGGTGAGATAGGCGGCCTCCGAGGTCGAGCCGAGCACGAACAGGCCGTGCACCCCGCCCTCCACCAGATGGTCGACGAGCCGGAGGAGCGAGGCCACGTCCACCTCGCCCTCCGGTGTCAGGGGCGTGCACACGGGCGGTACGACACCGGACACCCCGGACGGGTCGTTCGCGGCGGGGAAGGTCATGGCGGCTCCCTGGGAAGACTCTGGCGCACGAGGTCGCGGGTCGACTGCTCCTCCTCCACAGGATGATGACAACGGTAGCGATGTCCCGGGTGCGACGCGGCCGAAAAGTCCGGCATGACCGAGGCGCAGCGGTCGTCCGCCTTCCAGCAGCGGGTGCGGAACGGGCAGCCGCTCGGCGGCCGGGTCGCCGACGGCACCGGGCCGGCCAGCGGAATCGGGTCGATCGGGTCGAGCAGACCGGGCGTCGCGGAGAACAGGGCCCGCGTGTACGGGTGCCGGGCCCGGTCGGTGACCCGGTCCGCCGGGGTCTCCTCGACGATCCGGCCGAGGTACATGGTGATCACCCGGTCGCTCATCCGCCGCACCGTCTGGATGTCGTGCGAGACGAAGACCAGCGCAAGACCCAGCCGCTCCCGCAGGTCCAGCAGCAGATTGAGGATCTGCGCCCGCACGGACACGTCCAGCGCGCTCGTCGGCTCGTCGGCGATCACCAGATCCGGGTCGAGGGCCAGCGCGCGGGCGATGGCGACCCGCTGCCGCTGGCCGCCGGAGAGCTGGCCGGGCAGGGCGTCGCCGAGGGCCCGGGGGAGACCCACCAGGGCCATCAGCTCGCGCACCCGCTCCGCCCGGCCGGCCCTGGACCCCCGGTCGTGCACATCGAGCGGATCCCGCAGGATCTGCCGGACCGGCAGCCGCCGGTTCAGGGCGGTCGACGGGTCCTGGAACACCATCCCGGTGCTCGCGCCCACCGTGGCCCGGCGCTCGGCGGCCGGCAGGGACCACAGGTCGCGGCCCTTGAAGTACACCGTGCCCGATGTCGGCCGCACCACCCCCACCAGCACCTTCGCCAGCGTCGACTTGCCGCACCCGGACTCGCCGACCACCCCGACCGTCTCGCCGGGCGCGACCGCGAGATCGGCCCCGGTCAGCGCGTACACCCGGTCCCGGGTGAACACCCCGCCGCCGCGGGCCCGGTACACCACGTGGGCGTCGCTCAGCTCCACCAGCGCGTTCATGTGACGGCCTCGCTCTCCGTTGTCACCGGGTCGATCGCCCGCCGTGTGCGCGCGTGTGCTTGCGAGGTCCGGTGTGGTCGGTGGCGTCGACTTGCCGCGCCCGGCTCGCCGACCTGCACCACGTGGGCGTCGCTCAGCTCCATCAGCGTGTTCACGTGACCGCCTCGCTCTCCGTCGTCGCCAGGTCGATTGCCGGGTGGTGGCAGGCCGCCGTGTGTGCGGGTGTGCCCACCAGGTCCGGTGCGGTCGTCCGGCACACCTCGCTCGACAGGGGGCAGCGGTCCGCGAACCGGCAGCCCGCCGGGAAGTCGGCCGGCGCCGGGACGACCCCGCTGATCTGGGTCATCCGCTCGGCCGCCGACTCCAGCGACAGCACGCTGCCCAGCAGCCCGCGTGTGTAGTGGTGGGCCGGCGCCGCCACCAGGTCCGCGGTCACGCCGGTCTCCACGAGCTGCCCGCCGTACATCACGACCACCCGGTCGGTGACGTCCGCGACCAGCGCCAGGTCGTGCGAGACCAGGATCAGCGCGAAGCCCAGCTCCGCCCGCAGCCGCAGCAGCAGCTCCATGATCTGCGCCTGTACGGTCACGTCCAGGGCGGTCGTCGGCTCGTCGGCGACGATCAGCCTCGGTTCGCGGGAGAGCGCCATGGCGATCAGGACGCGCTGACGCTGGCCGCCGGAGAGCTCGTGCGGATAGCTGCGCAGGGTGCGCTCCGGGTCGAGGCCGACCAGGGTCAGCAGCTCGGCGGCGCCGCGCCGGCCACCGCGCCGCACCAGCTGCTTCAGCTGGGCGCGGACGGTCATCGCCGGGTTCAGCGCGGACAGCGCGTCCTGGTGGACCATCGCCATCTCGTGGCCGAGCAGCCTGCGCCGGACCCGCGGCGGCTCGGCGAGCAGGTCCCGCTGTGCGAAACGGATCTGGCCGGCGACCCGGGCGCCCCGCGGCAGCAGCCCCAGCACCGCGAGCGCGGTCAGCGACTTCCCGCAGCCCGACTCGCCGACCAGGCCCAGCACCTCGCCGGGCCGCACCTCGAAGCTGATCCCGTCGACCACGTCGACACCCCCGTGCCGGTCCGCGAACCCGATGGCGAGGTTCTCCACCGCGAGCACCGGCTGCCCGCCGGGGTCGGGCAGCGGACGGGCCCTGGCCCGCAACCGCCGGGCGGCATCGGCCAGCCCGGGCAGCGGCAGCACCGCGCCGCCGCCGGGCTCAGGCGCTGCCTGCCGGTCGTCCTGCTCCCGTACGTCCACCTCCCGGGCCGCCGGAGCCGCCCAGGCGTCCGAGACGCCCTCGGCGAGGACGTTCAGGGACAGCACGGTGACCAGCATCAGCAGCCCGGGGAAGACGGTCGCCCACCAGCCGCCGGTCAGCACCATGTTCTTGCCGTCAGCGATGACGCTGCCCCACGACGGGTCCGGCGGGCGCACGCCCGCGCCGATGAACGACAGCGACGCCTCGAAGACGATGGCCTCGGCGACCTGGACGGTGCAGAACACCAGCACGGGGGCGGCGCAGTTGACGGCGACGTGCCGCAGCACGATGTGCGGCGTGCGGGCACCGATGACCCGTTCCGCGGTCACATAGTCCTCGCCGTACTGGTCGAGCACGTTCGCCCGTACGACCCTGGCCACCGGCGGGGTGAACAGGAACGCGATCGCGCAGATCAGCACGGTGATGCCGCCGCCGAACACGGCGACGAGCACCGCGGCGAGCGCGATGCCGGGAAAGGCCATCACCACGTCGAGGCAGCGCATCAGCGTCTCGTCCACGGCCTTGCGGGAGGTGGCCGCGACCGCCCCGAGCAGCGCGCCCACGACGAGGGCGAGCGCGGTGGCGCCCAGACCGATGGCGAGGGACCAGCGCGCGCCGTACATCAGCCGGCTGAGGATGTCCCGGCCGAGGCTGTCCTGGCCCATCCAGTGCCCGGCGGAGGGCTGCCCGGTGCCGCCGGCCGGGTCCTGCTGGTCCAGCGGGTCGTCCGGGGCGAGGAGCGGTGCCAGCAGGGCCGCGAGGACCACGACGGCGAGGAAGCAGACGGCCGCCTTCGACAGCGGCGGGAGCCGGCGCCGGCCGCGCAGCCGGACGCCGGGCCGGGCGAGCCGCTCGGTGCGGCTCCTGCGCGTGAACATCAGGCCGCATCCCTCAGTCGTGGGTTGACGAGCAGATAGAGGACGTCGATGACCAGGTTGACCACGACGAACCCGGCGGCCGTCGTCAGTACGACGCCCTGGACCACCGCCGGGTCGCCGTTCTGCACCGCGTCGATCATCAGCTTGCCCATGCCGGGCAGCGCGAAGATCGTCTCGATGACCACCGCCCCGCCCAGCAGATAGCCGACCCGCAGCCCGAGGACGGTCAGCGGGTTGACCAGCGCGTTGCGCAGCACGTTCCGGCCGACCACCACCCGTGGCGGCAGCCCGCTGCCGATCGCCGTCCGCACGTAGTCCTTGTCCAGTTCCTCCACGACGGCCGTCCGCACGATCCGGGTGAGCTGCGCGGCCACCGGCAGCGACAGCGCGACCGCGGGCAGCGTCATCGTGCGCAGCCAGCCGGTGAGGGAGTCCGCCGGGTTGACATAGCCGCCGGTCGGGAACCAGCCCCGGTCCACCGCCAGGTACTGGATCAGCAGCAGCGCGAGCCAGAACGCGGGCGCCGCGACCCCGGTCAGCGAGACGACCCGGATGAGCTGGTCGGGCAGCCGGTCCCGGTGGATCGCCGCCGTGACCCCGCCGAGCAGCGCCAGCACCACCGCGATGCCGAGGCCCAGGAAGGTCAGCTGGAGGGTGAGCGGCAGCGCGGTGGCGACCTGGTCGACGACCGGCGCCCGGGTCAGCGCGCTGGTGCCCAGGTCGCCGTGGAGCAGGTCGCCGACGAAGTGGACGTAGCGGACCGGGAGCGGGTCCAGCAGCCCGTTGCGCTCCCGGAAGTCGTGCAGCTGCTCGGGCGTCGGGTTGGCTCCCTGGAAGAACGCGGACGCCGGGTCGACGTCGGAGAACCGCATCACCAGGAAGACGAAGAGCACGATGCCGAGCAGCAGCGGCACCAGCAGCGCGATCCGGCGCAGCAGGATCCGGACGACGGCTGTCATGCCGTCAGACCCACTTGGCCCGGAGGAGGTTGATGCCGGGATACGGCTGGGCCCTTATACCGGTGAGCTCCTTCGGGTCCCAGGCGGTCATCAGCTCGTTGTGCACGACCGGATAGAGCACTGCCTGCTCGGCGACGACGTCGATGTAGTCCTGGACCATCGCCTTCTTCCGGTCCGGGTCCGGCTCCCGGGTCGCCCGGTCCATGTCCTTGAAGAGCTGCCTGGCCACCGGGTCGTCGGCCCACCGGGTGTACTGCATCCACAGGTTGGCCGGCCCGTAGTTGTAATGCATGATCAGGTCGGCGTCGAGGCCGAACTGGTTCGGGTTCGAGGCGGCGGCGACGACCTGGTAGTCCTGCTTCTGGTCCATCTTGGTGAACACGGCCGTCGTCTCCTGCGGGGACAGCGTCGTCCGCACACCGATCGCGTCCCAGGACGCCTTGACGGTCGGCAGGCAGTCGACGATCCAGCTGACGTTCACCGCGAGGATGTCGATCCTCAGGTTCGCCACCCCGGCCGCCTTCAGCAGCGCCTTGGCCCTGGCCGGGTCGTAGTCGTACACCGTCGTCGCCCGCCGGTAGGAGGGATTGCCCTCGTTCAGGAAGGACGACGACGGCCTCCCGTGCCCCTTCAGCGCGACCTCGACCATCTTCCCGGTGTCGATGGCGTAGTGCAGCGCCTGCCGCACCCGTACGTCGTCGAACGGCTTGCGCGCGGTGTTGAACATCAGGAACAGGTTGTTCATCCCGGCCCCGCCCGCGACGCTCAGCCCGCCCTGCGTCAGCCGGGAGACGGTGGCGTACGGGATGTTGTCGGCGATCTGCGCCCCCGCGTCGGCTCCGGAGATCTTCGCCACGCGCGGGGCGGCGTCGACGATGGTCAGCCAGTTCATCTTCCTGAACGCGGGCCTGCGCAGGCCGTTGTAGCCGGCGAACGCCTCGAAGGTGGTGTTCGACTTCGGGTGGTGCGCGGTCTGCCGGTACGGCCCCGAGCCGACCGCCTTCCCCCTGATCGCGTCGTCCCACGCCCCGGGCCGCGAGAAGACGTGCTTCGGCATGATCTTGGCGAGCGTGAGCCGGGAGAGCCCGTCCGGGAAGGGGAACTTGAGGACCAGCTCGACGTTCTGCGTATCGACCTTGCGGACCTCCTGGAGCCAGCTCGCGAAGAACCCCTGGGCGAGGGTCCGCGTGCCCGGGTCCAGGATCCGGTCGTAGACGAAGACCACGTCGTCGGCCGTCACCGGCTTCCCGTCGTGGAACCGGGCGCCAGGCCGCAGCGTGAACCGCCATGTGGTGGCGTTCGGATCGGCCGGCACCCGGGTGGCCAGCGCCGGGTACGGGTCCCGGGAGATCGGGTCGGTGTCCAGCAGCCCTTCGTAGATGTGGTGGTTGGCGGCCATGCAGAACGCGGACGCCGTCTGCGTCGGGTCCCAGCTGCCGTCGTTGCCGTAGCCGATCACCGCGGTCAGGGTGCGGTCGCCGCCGCCCCCGCCGGTGTCGTTCGTCGACTCGGGCCCGGCCGAACAGGCCGTCAGCCACGGGGAGAGCGCGGCGGCCGCCCCCAGCGCGCCGCCGTACTTCAGGAACGACCGGCGGTGCGGTGCCGGCACGTCGTGGGTCATGTCGTCGCGCACGGTTCCTCCAGGGGTCCGGAACGGGGTTCGCAAAGCGGTGTGGAGGGATATGACTGAGGAGATACGACGTCCTACGTCCGGCCGATCAGCGTGACGATAGGAGCGCCCGTGGGACCGGTCAAGGGGTCGCACACGAATGGCGTAGCCGCCAGAGGTCGCACCAATGACACAGTGAAATGGCGGGAGTTGGCGCTGGTGGAGCCGGGAGATGGGACGTGGGACGTCCACTGCGCTTACGATGCGGCGCATGCCCGCCGGGGAGTCCAGGAACAGCCGGATGCAGCGCGCGGTCGTACAGCTGATCCTCGACCGCAGGCTCCGGCCCGGTGCGCCCCTGCCCACCGAGACGGAGCTGATGGCCGGCCTCGGCGTCAGCCGCAACTCCGTCCGCGAGGCCCTCAAGGCGCTCCAGGCCCTGGACATCGTGGAGATCCGGCACGGCTACGGCACCTACGTCGGCCGGGCCTCCCTCGCCCCGCTGGCCGACGGCCTCACCTTCCGCGCGCTGACCCGGCACGACGGCGACCCCGGCGCCCTGGCCGAGCTCCTCCAGGTCCGTGCGGTACTGGAGGAGGGGCTGATCCGCCGGGTGGTGGCGACGGTGACCGAGCCGGAGCTGGACCGGCTTGAGCCGGTGCTGACCCGGATGGCGGCGGCGGGCCGGGCCGGCCGTCCCTTCGCTGAACTGGACCGCCAGTTCCACGAGTTGCTCTACGTCCCGCTCGGCAACGCGCTCGTGCCGCAGCTCCTCGGTGCGTTCTGGACAGTGTTCCACCGGGTCGCCGGTGTCCGTGGCCGGCCTGACGACCCCGCGCCCGAGGTCACCGTCCGCCTGCACCGCGACATCGTCACCGCGCTGCGCGCCCGGGACGTCGCGGGCGCGCAGCAGGCGATGGCCGTCCACTTCCGCGGGGCGGATTGGTAAGTGCCTGCCAGCGGTTTTTCTTCCGGCTTCCCGAGCGATATATGTGCCCGTTTGAGTCATTATGGCCGTTTGTCTTATGTTCCTGACGGTATGTGCAGTTTGCTGGCCCCACCTCATCCCTCTCAGTCAGTCAGGAAAGGCACGGTGTTTTTTGTGCATGGGGCTGTCAAGGCCAGAGGCGTCTCGTCGCTGGCACTCGGGGCCGTGAGCCTCGGCCTTACCTGGGGCCTGTGCGGCCCTGTCGCCGCACAGGCACAGTCAGCCGAGGGCCGGGCGCATGCTCAGGCCGGCGCTTCGCCGATGCGGCTCGCTCGGGCCGCGGTCACGGGGACGGTGACCGCGAACACCGGCGTGAACATCCGTCAGCAACCCACGACCGACTCGGCGGTCCTGGGCTCGTTCCCGTCCGGGGCGAGCGTCAGCATCCGGTGCTGGGACACGGGCACCCCGGTGGACGGGAACACGGTCTGGTACCAGCTGGCGGACCGCCCCGGCTGGGTGACCGCACGCTGGGTCGCCGCGACCGGCGTGCCGTACTGCGGCTCGATCGCCGGCCCGACTGGTCCGACGGGCCCGACCGGTGCGAACGGTATCAACGGCGCGACTGGTGCGACGGGGCCGACCGGTGCGAACGGCGTGACCGGCGTGACCGGAGCGACCGGTCCGACTGGCGCGAACGGCGTGACTGGCGCGACCGGTCCGACTGGCGCGAACGGTTTGAACGGTGCTACGGGCGCGACCGGTGGGACGGGCCCGACGGGTGCGAACGGCGTGACCGGAGCGACCGGCCCGACTGGTGCGAACGGTTTGAATGGCGCTACGGGCGCGACCGGTGGGACGGGTCCGACGGGTGCGACCGGCGCGAACGGTCTGAATGGTGCCACGGGTCCGACCGGTCCGACTGGTGCGGACGGTCTGGACGGTGCCACGGGTGCGACCGGTCCCATCGGTCCGACCGGCGCGACCGGCGCGAACGGTGTCAACGGGACTGACGGGGCGACAGGTCCTACGGGTCCTTCCGGTGTTGACGGTGTCACCGGTCCGACGGGTCCGGCGGGTCTTGACGGTGTGACGGGTCCGACGGGTCCTGCGGGTGTCGACGGTGTGACGGGGCCGACCGGTGCGACCGGTGCGACCGGCGCGAACGGTGTCAACGGGACCGACGGGGCCACTGGTCCCACGGGTCCGACGGGTGCGGCCGGCCTTGACGGTGCTACCGGTCCGACGGGTGCGGCCGGTGTCGACGGTGTGACGGGACCCACCGGCCCGGCGGGTACCGACGGCGTGACCGGGCCCACCGGTCCCACGGGTCCGGACGGTGTTGACGGTCCGACCGGTCCGACGGGTCCCACGGGCCCCAGCGGCACCACACAGACCCAGGCACTGAACTCGCCGTTGAACCCCCAGACGATTCCCGCCGGCGGCACGATGACGCTCCAGGGAGGGGACTGCAGCACCCTCGGATCCTTCATCGCTGTCAGCGGCGGGGAGAGCCAGGTGTCGGGGTCCGGTGAGGTGCAGACGCTGACGAGCACTCCGGGCACCGCCTGGACCATCACCGTCCACAACCCCGGCGCCGACGCCGCGACGGTCAACGTCGTGTCGCTCTGCCAGCCGGTCTGATCCCGAGGACAGAGCACCGACCAGGGACCTGGTCACCAGCGAAGAGCGGTCCGTGCCGCCCCGCCGTTCCCGCGGGCGGCACGGACCGTTTTTTGCTGTGGTCGACTCAGTAATATTTTCAGACCAAATCGCGCCGGGCGCTGTTTTATTGGGTCGTTCACGCAGGTGGTACGTCCTGCGAGGGGCAGGCGGCCACGCGCTCCTCCGAATGAGCGAATCGATTGCCGCTCTCTTGCGGCGCGGGTCACTCGGATGGATTACTGGCTGTTGTCAGGTTGGCTGAGTCATCCGCCCCGGGACGAGGGATTGTCCCCCTGTCACATCCTCACCGTTGAACCGGCTTGGGGCGAGCCGCACTTCCGCTGAGGCTGTGGAAGCCAAGCATCGGGTCACCGTACCGGGCAGGCCCAGGACATCGCCCCGGTCCTGTGTGTCACGGGCTGCTGGATCCGTCAGGCCCCTCGCTGGGATTCCTCCCGTCCCCGCTGCGCACGCACGAACATGCGCCGACGCCGGACACCGCACCGTTCAACCGGCCACCGGGCGGGCGGCCACCGCGCCATGTCTTCCTGATCACCCACGGCCACACGGCCGTTCGGCCACCGCAACCACCGCCGATCACGCGGCCACCCGCGAAAGGAATCATCATGGCAACCATCACATCGATCAGCACGGGCAGCCCCGGTTCCGCCGGACAGACCCTGACGATCAACGGCACCAGCCTGTCGACCGCCACCAGGGTGAACTTCGGGAACAAGTCGGCCACCGCCACCGTCGTCACCAGCACGCAGATCACCTGCACCATCCCGTCGCTGTGCGCCGGGCAGTACAACATCAATGTGACCGCCGGAACGTCGACCACCAACTCCCTGCCGTTCTTCTACGCCGCCACTCCGGCCGTCGCGGCCGTGACACCCGGCACGGGCACGGCCAGCCCCGGCACCCTCGCCCTCAGCGGCAGCGGCTTCCTCAACGCCTCGGCGGTGACCTTCGGCGCCATCGGCGCGGGCACCGCGGTGACCGTCGTCAACGACAGCCAGCTCACCGTCACCGCGCCCGCGCACGGGGCCTTCACCGGCTGCCAGGACACCGTCGACATCACCGTCACAGGACCGGGCGGAACCAGCACCACGAGCGTCGCCGACCAGTTCGTCTACTACAACGCTCCCGCCGTGACCGGCCTCAGCCCGGACACCGGGCCGGCCGGGACGAGCGTCACGGTCACGGGCACCTGCTTCGACACCGTCATCGACGCGACCTTCACACCGACCGCCGGAGGCGCCTCGATCTCGGCGACCAGCTTCACCTCCGCCTCCGAGACCCAGCTGATCGTCGTCGTCCCGGCCGGTCTCGCCGTGGGCACGACCTACGACCTCCAGGTCATCACTCCCGGCGGCACCAGCGCGGTCGTCGCCGCCGACGTGTTCACCGGCGCCTGACCTGCCCCGGCCCAGGGCCGCCGATCGCACCTTCCCGCCGACGACGGCCGCCCCCGGGCATGCACTCGGGAGCGCACTGGACCGCCGTGCCCCGACCCAGCTCCTGGCCGGGGCACGGCGGCCTCGCTCCGTCACGTGGAAAGGAGCACGGCATGGCGCCGATCGTCAACAGCCTCAGCCCCACCCAGGGACCGGCCGCAGGTGGTACGTCCGTCACGCTCACCGGGAGCGGCTTCACCGGCGCGTCGTCGGTGCGGTTCGGAACGAACCCGGCACAGTTCACCACGCTCAGCGACACCACCATCTCCTGCACGGCCCCTGCCGGTTCGGGCTCGTCCGGCGTCACCGTCACCGCCCCCAGCGGCACCAGCAACAGTGTGACCTTCACGTACCTCCCCGCGCCCGTCATCAGCTCGGTCACCCCGACCCAGGGCCCCACCGCCGGCGGAAACAGCGTCGCCCTCACGGGCACCGCCCTCTCCGGCGCCACCGCGGTCATGTTCGGCGGCCACAGCGCCACCATCACCGGCAACACCGGCACCCAGATCACCGCACAGGCCCCCGCCGGAGCGGCGGGGCCCGTCAACCTCACGGTCACCACGGGCGGCGGCACCAGCACCCCGGTGTCCTACTTCTACGTCCCGCTGCCGACCGTGGAGAGCGTCTCTCCCACGCTCGGGCCGACCCTGGGCGGCAACACCGTGACGGTCACGGGCAGCAATCTGACCCTCACCAGCGCCGTACGCTTCGGCTCCCGCGCGGCCACCGGCGTCAGCGTCAGCTCGGACGGCCAGCTCACCGCCCTCGCCCCGTTCGGCTCCGGGACCGTCACCGTCACCGTCACCACGCCGGGCGGCACGAGCCTCACCGGGATCGGCACGCCCTACTACACCTATGTCGCCCAGCCGATCGTCACCGGTCTCAGCCCCAACCAGGGGCCGGCCGCCGGCGGGAACAGCATCACCATCACCGGCAGCAACCTGACGTACACCGACAGCGTCATGGTCGGCGGCACTCCCGCCTCGTTCGTCACCGTCTCCGACACCAATGTGGTGGCCGTCGCACCAGGAGGCACCCCCGGCAATGTCACCGTCCTCGTCCACAGCCCGGGCGGCTCCAGCAGCGCCGGCTACCAGTACACGCCGTGACGCACCATGCCGGGACGGTACCCAGGTCCTGCTTTCGGCCGTCCGCGCCGACTCCGTGCGTGAGAATGGGGGGCATGACTCTGTTCCGCGACGACGGCATCGTGCTGCGCACCCAGAAGCTGGGCGAGGCGGACCGGATCATCACGCTGCTCACCCGCGGCCACGGGCGGGTGCGGGCCGTGGCCCGAGGCGTACGGCGGACGAAATCCAAGTTCGGGGCGAGGCTGGAGCCGTTCTCCCATGTCGACGTGCAGTTCTTCGCGCGCGGCAGCGAACTTGTCGGCCGCGGGCTGCCGCTGTGCACACAGAGCGAGACCATCGCTCCCTACGGTGGCGGGATCGTCACCGACTACGCCCGCTACACCGCCGGAACGGCCATGCTGGAGACCGCCGAGCGCTTCACCGACCACGAGGGCGAGCCCGCCGTGCAGCAGTATCTGCTGCTCGTCGGCGCGCTGCGGACGCTCGCCCGGGGTGAGCACGCGTCCCACCTCGTCCTCGACGCCTTCCTGCTGCGCTCCCTCGCCGTCAACGGCTACGCTCCCAGCTTCGGCGACTGTGCGAAGTGCGGTATGCCCGGACCGAACCGCTTCTTCTCGGTCGCGTCCGGCGGTTCCCTGTGCGTGGACTGCCGGGTGCCCGGCAGCGTCGTACCCTCACCGCAGGCCCTCGTTCTCCTCGGCGCGCTGCTTACGGGAGACTGGGAGACCGCGGATGTGTGCGAGCCGCGGTACGTCCGGGAGGGGAACGGACTGGTGTCGGCCTACCTGCACTGGCACCTGGAGCGCGGGCTGCGCTCACTGCGGTACGTGGAAAAGTCATAGACACGGCGTCGGCGCGAACGGCGCGGAGGCCCTAGTAGGGAGACGAGAAGCAGATGGTCGTACGCGGGATCCTGGGACGCCGGCGGCGCGAGTACAAGGCGCCCGAGCCGCACCCGTCCGGTGCCCGCGCGCCGAAGCTCCCCGGCGAACTGGTCCCCGAGCATGTGGCCATCGTCATGGACGGCAACGGGCGCTGGGCCAAGGAGCGCGGGCTGCCGCGGACCGAGGGACACAAGGTCGGCGCGGAGCGGGTGCTGGACGTGCTCCAGGGCGCCGTCGAGATCGGCGTCCGCAACATCTCCCTGTACGCCTTCTCGACCGAGAACTGGAAGCGTTCGCCGGACGAGGTCCGCTTCCTGATGAACTTCAACCGCGACTTCATCCGCAAGACCCGGGACCAGCTCGACGAACTCGGCATCCGGGTGCGCTGGGTGGGCCGTATGCCCCGGCTGTGGAAGTCGGTCGCCAAGGAGTTGCAGGTCGCCCAGGAGCAGACCAAGGACAATGACCTGCTCACCCTGTACTTCTGCATGAACTACGGCGGCCGGGCCGAACTGGCGGACGCGGCGCGGGCGCTCGCCGAGGACGTGCGGGCCGGCCGGCTCGACCCCGGCAAGGTCACCGAGAAGACCATCCAGAAGTACCTCTACTACCCGGACATGCCGGACGTCGACCTGTTCCTGCGCCCGAGCGGCGAGCAGCGCACCTCCAACTACCTGATCTGGCAGAGCGCCTACGCCGAGATGGTCTTCCAGGACGTCCTGTGGCCCGACTTCGACCGCCGCGATCTGTGGCGTGCGTGCGTCGAATTCGCGTCCCGCGACCGCCGCTTCGGCGGAGCGATCCCCAACGACCAACAACTGCCCACAGAGCCCACCCCCTGACCCCTCCTCGGCCGAGCACCATCGGGCTCGCGGCTTGCGGCTTGGGGCCGGGGTCGGGTGCGGGTACGTCGTGGCCGATCGCGCAGTTCCCCGCGCCCCTGGGGGGTGCGGTTACCCGAGCCCGCAGAGTCGGCCCTGATCCGCCGCGGGTGAGCGCCGTTGGGCTCGCGGTCCGGGACCGGGTGCGGGTGCGTCGTGGCCGATCGCGCAGTTCCCCGCGCCCCTGGGTTGGCTGCCGGCAGCCTGACCTGCAAGCGCGGGTAGGCACAACCCCCTAGGGGCGCGGGGAACTGCGCGAACAGCCCCCACCGACCCGCAACTGAAAAGACCGGTCAACCTGCGGCGCACTCCGCACAGGTGCCAAAGACCTCCACCGTATGCGCCACGTTCACAAAGCCATGCTCCGCCGCGATCGCCTCCGCCCACTTCTCCACCGCGGGCCCCTCCACCTCGACCGCCTTGCCGCAGGCGCGGCAGACGAGGTGGTGGTGATGCTCGCCGCTGGAGCAGCGGCGGTAGACCGACTCGCCGTCGGAGGTACGCAGCACGTCGACCTCACCGGCGTCGGCAAGGGACTGCAGGGTGCGGTAGACCGTGGTCAGGCCGACCGAGTCGCCCTTGTGCTTCAGCATGTCGTGGAGTTCCTGCGCGCTGCGGAACTCGTCGACCTCGTTCAGGGCCGCCGCCACGGCGGCCCGCTGACGGGTCGCGCGGCCCTTCACGGGCGGTCCAGCGGTCGTCACCGGTTGCCTCCTCACGGTTCTGCGTCTGCCGGGCCATTGTGCCAGCCCGGCCCGTGCGCAGTCAGACGCCGACCTCGTCGGCGGCCCCCCGAGTGACCGGAATCGAGCACTCCGCGGGGTCGCCGGGCGGCTGCGCGGCGGCGAGCGCCCGGGCGCGGCGCCGCGCCAGCGGCGTGGCCAGCGCCGTCAGCAGCACGAACGCGGCGATGGTCAGCAGCACGATGGTCGCACCGGGCGGCACGTCCTGGTAGTACGACGTGATCGTGCCGCTGATCGTCACGGTGACGCCGAGGGCGACGGCGATCGCGAAGGTCGCCGCGAAACTCCGGGTGAGCTGCTGGGCGGCGGCCACCGGGACCACCATCAGCGCGCTCACCAGCAGCAGGCCGACCACGCGCATGGCGACGGTCACGGTCACCGCCGCGGTGACCGCCGTCAGCAGGTTCAGCGCCCGCACCGGCAGCCCGGTGACCCGGGCGAACTCCTCGTCCTGGCTGACCGCGAACAGCTGGCGGCGCAGCCCCAGGGTGACCAGGACCACGAACGCGGCCAGCAGGCAGATCGCCGTCACATCGGACTGCGACACGGTCGACAGCGAGCCGAACAGGTACGACGTCAGATTCGCCGTGGAGCCGGTCGGCGCGAGGTTGATGAACATGACACCGCCGGCCATGCCGCCGTAGAAGAGCATCGCGAGGGCGATGTCGCCGCGTGTGCGGCCGTACCAGCGGATCAGCTCCATGAGGATCGCGCCGAGCACGGAGACGCCGGTGGCCATCCACACCGGCGAGGTGGACAGCAGGAAGCCGAGGCCGACGCCCGTCATCGCGACATGGCCGATGCCGTCGCCCATCAGGGCCTGACGGCGCTGGACGAGGTAGATGCCGATGGCGGGGGCGGTGACGCCGACCAGGACGGCGGCGAGCAGGGCCCGCTGCATGAAGGCGTAGTCGAGGAATTCCATCAGCTCAGCAGCCCCGTGCGGATCGGATCGGCGCCCGCGGGTCCGTGCGGGTGCACATGGTCATGGCCCGGCTGGGGGTACCCCCTGCTCGAACGAAGTTGAGAGCTTGGGGGAATGCTGGCCGGCGCGTGCGGGGGTGGGCCGTCGTGCAGCACACAGCCGTCGCGCAGCACGACCGCCCGGTCGATCAGCGGCTCCAGCGGGCCGAGTTCATGGAGCACCAGCAGGACCGTGGTGCCCTGCGCGACCTGCTCCCGGAGCGTCCGGGCGAGCACCTCCTGGCTCGCCAGGTCGACGCCCGCCATCGGCTCGTCCATGATCAGCAGCTCGGGCTCGGCGACCAGGGCGCGGGCGATCAGGACGCGCTGGTGCTGGCCGCCGGAGAGGGCGTTGACGGAGTCCTTCGCCCGGTCGGCCATGCCGACGAGCTCCAGGGCGCGGTGCACGGCCGCGCGGTCGGCCCGGCCGAACAGACCGAACCGGGTGCGGGAGAGCCGGCCGGAGGCGACGATCTCGGTGACCGTCGCGGGCACCCCGCCCGCCGCGGTGGTCCGCTGCGGTACGTAGCCCACGCGCCGCCAGTCCCGAAACCGCCCCCGGTCCGTGCCGAACAGCTCGATCGCTCCGGTACTGAGGGGTACCTGGCCGATGACGCTGCGGATCGCGGTCGACTTGCCGGACCCGTTCGCGCCGAGCAGGGCGGCGACCTCACCGCGGTGCACGGTGAGGTCGATGCCGCGCAGGACGGGTCGCGAGCCCAGCTCGGCGCGTACGCCGCGCATCGATATGACGGGCTCGCCCGTGACGTCGGTGACGCCCATGCCGTCCTCCGTAACGATCGGAACGATCACTTACTGCCCAAGGCGGTCTGCAGCGCCTTGAGGTTCGCCTCCTGGACCGAGAAGTAGTCCTTGCCCCGGGACTTGTCCGTGATGCCCTCGATCGGGTCGAGGACGTCGGTCTTCAGGCCGGAGTCCCGGGCGACTGTCTTCGCGGTCTTGTCGCTGACGAGCGTCTCGTAGAACACGGTGGTGACGCCGTCGGCCTTGGCCATCTTCTCAAGGTCCTTCACCCGGGCCGCGCTGGGCTCCGACTCGGGGTCGAGTCCGTTGATGGCCTCCTCGGTGAGGCCGTAGCGCTCGGCGAGGTAGCCGAAGGCGGCGTGCGTGGTGATGAACACCTTGCCCTGGGTGTTCGCCAGTCCGTCCTTGAACTGCTGGTCGAGGTCGTCGAGCTTCTTGACCAGCGCCGCGGTGTTCTTCTTGTAGTCGGCCGCGTGGTCGGGATCGGCCTTCTCGAAGGCCGTGCCGACGCCCTGGGCCACCTCGGCGTAGCGCACCGGGTCGAGCCAGACGTGCGGGTCCTTGCCGCCGGTCTCCTCGCCCTTGTGGCTGTCGTGCTCGGCCGCGTGCCCGCCGACCTCGTTGCCGTGCTCCTCCAGGGTGGTCAGGGAGGCGGCGTCGATCTTCGTCTTGATCTCGGACTGGGCGACGGCCTCGTCGACGGAGGGCTGGAGGCTCTTGAGGTAGAGCACCGCGTCGGACTCCTGGAGCTGCGCGGTCTGCTTGGCGCTGATCTCCAGGTCGTGCGGTTCCTGGCCGGGCTGGGTGAGACTGGTGACATGGACGTGGTCGCCGCCGATCTGCTCGGCGAGGAAGGCCATGGGGTAGAACGACGCGACGACGTCGAACTTGCCGGTGTCACCCGCTGCCGCGCTGTTGCTGGAGCAGGCGGAGAGGGTCGCAATGCCGAGGGCGGTGGCCACGGTCGCCGCGGCGGTGGGTATGAGTCGTCGTGCGTTCATGAGAGTCATTTTCAACTAATATGGAAACGGTTGTCAACAAGCTCCCTGAGGGCCGTGCGACGCCCACCGATTTGGCCGAGGGGGAGCCTGCGCCGGTAACCTGAGGCATTCGCTGGAAGCATCTCGCTTCGTCGCCCGTCGTCGTAATGAAGAGAGCACCGTGGCCGCCGACAAGATCGACACCATCGTCAGCCTGAGCAAGCGCCGTGGCTTCGTATTCCCCTGCAGTGAGATCTACGGCGGCCAGCGTGCCGCCTGGGACTACGGGCCCCTGGGTGTCGAGCTCAAGGAGAACATCAAGCGCCAGTGGTGGCGCTACATGGTGACGTCGCGCGAGGACGTGGTCGGTCTCGACTCGTCCGTCATCCTGGCCCCCGAGGTCTGGGTGGCCTCCGGCCACGTCGCCACCTTCACGGACCCGCTCACCGAGTGCACCGCCTGTCACAAGCGGTTCCGCGCGGACCACCTGGAGGAGGCGTACGAGGCCAAGCACGGCCGCATGCCGGAGAACGGCCTTGCGGACGTCAACTGCCCCAACTGCGGCAACAAGGGCCAGTTCACCGAGCCCAAGCAGTTCTCGGGCCTGCTGTCCACCCACCTCGGCCCGACACAGGACTCCGGCTCGGTCGCCTACCTGCGCCCGGAGACCGCCCAGGGCATCTTCACCAACTTCGCCCAGGTGCAGACCGCTTCGCGCCGCAAGCCGCCGTTCGGCATCGCGCAGATGGGCAAGTCGTTCCGCAACGAGATCACGCCGGGCAACTTCATCTTCCGTACCCGCGAGTTCGAGCAGATGGAGATGGAGTTCTTCGTCAAGCCGGGCGAGGACGAGAAGTGGCAGGAGTACTGGATGGAGCAGCGCTGGAGCTGGTACACGGGCCTCGGCCTGCGTACGGAGAACATGCGCTGGTACGAGCACCCGAAGGAGAAGCTCTCCCACTACTCCAAGCGCACGGCCGACATCGAGTACCGCTTCAACTTCGGCGGCAACGAGTGGGGCGAGCTGGAGGGTGTCGCCAACCGCACCGACTACGACCTGGGCGCCCACTCCAAGGCCTCCGGCCAGGACCTCTCCTACTTCGACCAGGAGGCCGGCGAGCGCTGGACGCCGTTCGTCATCGAGCCGGCGGCCGGTGTCGGCCGCGCGATGCTCGCGTTCCTGCTCGACGCGTACATCGAGGACGAGGCGCCCAACGCCAAGGGCAAGATGGAGAAGCGTACGGTGCTGCGGCTGGACCACCGGCTGGCCCCGGTGAAGGTCGCCGTGCTCCCGCTGTCCCGCAACCCTGAGCTGTCCCCGAAGGCCAAGGGGCTCGCCCAGGCCCTCCGCCAGCACTGGAACATCGAGTTCGACGACGCCGGCGCCATCGGCCGCCGCTACCGCCGCCAGGACGAGATCGGCACCCCGTACTGCGTGACGGTCGACTTCGACACGCTGGAGGACAACGCGGTCACGGTCCGCGAGCGCGACTCGATGAAGCAGGAGCGGGTGTCGCTGGACCAGATCGAGGGGTACCTGGCCGGACGCCTGCTGGGCTGCTGAGCGCTCCGCTGGAAATGCCGCGATGTGCCGTCGGTCGTCTGCGGCACCATCGTGGCTGGTCGCGCAGTTCCCCGCGCCCCTTCAGGGCGCTGCCGCATCGGCCTGAACGGCCTCGTCCTCAAACGCCGGACGGGCTGACCTACGTCAGCCCGCCCGGCGTTCGTTTTGCGGTCCGCCGCGGGCTCAACGGCCCTGCAAGGACTTCGTGTTGTCGCCGAAGGTCCAGTTCTTTGCGCCGTCCCAGTTGATCGACCAGGTCATCAGGCCCTTGAGCGAGGAGCCGTAGTGCTGCCAGGCCTGGGAGACCAGCGACGGTGACATGTAGCCGCCGCCCGCCCCGGACTGCGCGGGCAGGCCCGGCACCTGCTTGTCGTAGGGCACCTTGATGGTCGTGCCCTGCACCACCAGGCCCTGGTCGAGGCAGTCGGTCTGCGCGGTGAAGCCCGCGACCGTGCCCGCCGCGTACGAGTCTCCGGAGCAGCCGTACATGCTGCCGTTGTAGTACTGCATGTTGAGCCACCACAGGCGCCCGTTGTCCGCGTACTTCTTGATGATGGGCAGGTAGGCGCCCCAGATCGAGCCGTAGGTGACGCTGCCGCCGGTGACGTAGGCCGTCTCCGGGGCCATGGTCAGGCCGAAGTTCGCGGGCATCTGGGCCAGGATCCCGTCGATGATGCGGATCAGGTTGGCCTGGGACGGCGAGAGCTGGCTGATGCTGCCGCTGCCGACCAGACCGGTCTCGATGTCGATGTCGATGCCGTCGAAGTTGTATGCCTTCAGGATCGGGACGATCGTCGCGACGAACCGGTCGGCCACCGTGGTCGAGCTGAGGTCGATGCCCGCCGTGGCGCCGCCGATGGAGAGCAGGATCGTCTGCCCGGCCGCCTTGGCCGCGCACATCTCCGCCGGCGTGGCCACCTTCACCCCGGCGTCCATGCCGTCCTCCCACAGCGCGGTGCCGTCGGAGCGGATGACCGGGAAGGCCGCGTTGATCACGTTGTAGCCGTGGGCCGGGATGCGGGAGTCGGTGATGGGGGTCCAGCCGAAGGGCGGGTGCACGCCGTTGGCGGAGCCGTCCCAGTTCTCCCAGTAGCCCTGGAGGACCTTGCCGGCCGGGCGGGACTTGACGGCGCAGGTGTCGGCCGCGGCCGCGGTGGGGGCGGCGGCGACCGCGAGCGGGACGAGGACGGCCGCGGTCAGCGCGGCGGCGAGCAGCCGGAGTCGGCGGCGGACACGGCGGGTCATGCGAGGCCTCCCGGTGGGGGGTGCGGTGAGGTGTCGTAGGCATGACAGTGCTCGTGGTCCAGACCTTTCGTCAAGAGGTCTGGACCAAAATGACCCTGACAAGTGACAGCTAACAGATGACAGATGACAGATATTGAAATCTGTCATCTGTCATGTCAGGGTGGGGCGCATGACGACACACATCCGCACCCTCGGAAACACCGGCCCCCAGACCTCGGCCCTCGGCCTCGGCTGCATGGGCATGTCCGCGATGTACGGCGAGGCGGACCGGGCCGAATCGATCGCCACCGTCCACGCCGCCCTGGAGGCGGGCGTGACCCTGCTGGACACCGGCGACTTCTACGCCATGGGCCACAACGAGATGCTGGTCGGTGAGGCGCTGCGCACCGCGCCCGCGGCCCGCCGCGAACAGGCGCTGATCAGCGTGAAGTTCGGCGCGCTGCGCGACCCGGACGGCAACTGGAGCGGACACGACGGCCGGCCGGCCGCCGTGAAGAACTTCGCCGCCCACTCGCTCCAGCGCCTCGGCGTCGACCACATCGACATCTACCGCATCGCGCGCCTCGACCCGGACGTACCGATCGAGGAGACCGTCGGCGCCATCGCCGAACTGATCGAGAAGGGATACGTCCGGCACGTCGGCCTGAGCGAGGTCGGCCCCGAGACCATCCGCCGGGCCGCGGCCACCGCCCCGATCTCGGACCTCCAGATCGAGTACGCGATCATCACCCGCGACATCGAGCGGGAGATCCTGCCGACCACCCGCGAACTGGGCATCGGCATCACCGCGTACGGCGTGCTCTCCCGGGGCCTGCTCTCCGGCCACTTCACCCACGACCGGCAGCTCGCCGCCAATGACTTCCGTGCCTTCGCGCCCCGCTTCCAGGGCGAGAACCTCCGGCACAACCTCGACCTCGTCGAGGCGCTTCGGGAGATCGCCGAGCACAAGGGCGTGAGCGTCGCGCAGATCGCCATCGCCTGGGTGCTCTCGCGCGGCGAGGACATCGTGCCGCTGGTCGGCGCCCGCACCCGGGAGCGGCTGGCCGAGTCGCTGGGCGCCCTCGATGTGACGCTGGACGCGGCCGACCTGGCGGCGATCGAGAAGGCCGTACCGGCGGACGCGGCGGCGGGCGCCCGCTACCCGGCCGCGCAGCTGGCACACCTCGGCACCGAGCAGTGACCCCCGGGCCGGGTACGGTCTAGGCCATGGCAGCGACCGGCGAGACCCTGACCAGCGAGCGCATCCTCGAGGCGACCGAGGAGGTGTTGCGCCGCCACGGCCCGGCGAAGGCCACCGTCGTGGACGTGGCGCGCGCCCTCGGCGTCAGCCATGGCACCGTCTACCGGCACTTCCGTACCAAGGCCGCGCTGCGGGAGGCGGTCACCAAGCGCTGGCTCGACCGCACCTCGGAGCTGCTGGCCGGCATCGTCGCCGAGGACGGCGACCCGGAGGTCCGGCTGCGGGACTGGCTCGCCGCGCTGTTCGCCGCCAAGCGCCGCAAGGCGGGCCTTGACCCCGAGCTGTTCGCCACCTACACCGTGCTGACCGACGAGAACGGCGAGGCGGTCGCCGACCACGTCACCGATCTGATCGCCCAGCTGACCCGGATAGTCCGGGACGGGACCGAGTCAGGCGGCTTCACCGTGTCCGACCCCGCCACCGCCGCCCGCGCCGTCTTCCACGCCACCGGCCGCTTTCACGACCCCGCCTATGCGCGGGAGTGGCAACGCCCGGGCATCGAGGACGAGTTCACCGCGCTCGTCGATCTGCTGGTACGCGGTCTCAGGTCACCTTCACCGTGACGGTCGGCGAGCGGACCTTGCCGGATGCCGCCCGCAGGTGTTCGGCGCGCTTGGTGTGCCCGGTGAAGGTCGCTGTGTGTTGCCGGCCTCGGCGATGACCGAGGGCCGCATGGGCCGCGGGCGACGGGCGACGGGCCGCCTGCGGCGAAGGCCCCCGAGGTGACGGTCGGCGCCGGTTCCGGCGGGCCGCAGCGTCAGCGCGGCGGCGGGGAGTCCGCGGGATCCACCGTTGCCTGGTGGGCCTCGGCCAGATGCTCGGCCGCCTTCAGCCAGGGCAGGAACTGCGCCCCTTGCCGCCAGCCGCAGGTGTCACACCTGATCGTGCGCTGCACTCCCGTGCGCTCCACCCTGACCACGTGTTCCCGGCCGTGCCGGTCCCGGCGGCTCACCTTGCTCGTGTTGATCTGCGGCATGACGTCTCCAGCGTCCGTTCACGGCGAGTGCTGTCCGGATCGTGCAGCAAGGAGTGTGCAGGAAGACCAACATCAACAGGGAGCACTTCACACCGAGTTGGCCAAGCCGTGTCCTGCGGGAGCGTCCCGCTGCTACGGCCAGGCGTTCGGCGACGGCGGAGCCGGAACCGGTGCCGCTTCATGGGCCTGGGCCGGTTCGCTATCTGGTGCGCGTTGCGGCCCCGCTCGGCCCGCACCCGCTCGCCCGGCCGGTGCGCTCGGACGACCGAGGCCACGCGCCGCGACAGCGGGGTCGTGCTCGCCGCCGCCGGTTCCCGGGAACCGGCGGCGGCGGTCGACACCCGTCGCACGGCCCGCCGGCCGGCCGACCGCCTGGACGTGCCGGTCGTCCCCGCCGACCGCACCCGCGGCCGGCACCGGATCGCGGTGGCTTCCTGTTTCACGGCCCAGGACCGGTTCGCCGCCGAGGGGGCGTGCCCCCTGGGGGCAGGGCTGCAGAGGTCGTCCGACGGTGCCCGCGAATCCCGGACACACCGTGCCCGGGCAGACGCGCGGGCGCCCGGCCGCTTCAATGGCCCCGGTCCGGTCCGCCACCTAGTGCGCTGCGCTGATGGCCCCCGGATCGCCTCTGCCCCCCTGGGCGCCCACCCCGCGATGGCTCGCCTGGTTCTGCATCGCTACGACCGGATGCTGGCGGCGGCGAAATCGTCCGACGGTGCTCGCGAACCCCGGACACACCGTGGCCCCGGCAGACGCGTGGGCGCCCGGCGGCTTCATGGCCCGGGGCCGGTCCGCCGCCCAGGGCGCTGGACAGGCCCCCTGGATCGCCTCCGCCCCTTGGGCGCCCACCCCGCGATGGCTCGCCTGGTTCTGCATCGCTACGACCGGATGCTGGCGGCGGCGAAATCGTCCGACGGTGCCCGTGAACCCCGGACACACCGTGGCCCCGGCAGACGCGTGGGCGCCCGGCGGCTTCATGGCCCCGGGCCGGTCCGCCGCCCAGGGCGCCGAACAGGCCCCCTGGATCGCCTGCGCCCCTTGGGCACCGGTGTTGGCGGGACACCGGAGACAGGCCCGAAAAAACCCTCGCAGGTGCTCGTCTCGCCCGATAGGGTCTCGCGTTGTTCCCGCTGCGGTGAGAGTAGGTTGCGTCAATGGCATGTCGTATCAGTGAGCTCGTGCTCGGTTGCCGTGACCCCGAGGCGCTGGCGCGGTTCTGGTGCGAGGTCCTGGACTTCGTAGTGCTCCACCGCGAAGCGGACGGCAGCCTCGAGATCGGTCCGCGCGAAGGGTTCGGCGGCCCGCAGCCGACGATCTTCCTCAGCTGCAGGGACGAGCCGGAGCAGGGGAAGCCCCGGCTGCACATCGACGTCAACGCCACCGACCGCGATCAGGACGCCGAGCTCGAACGCCTCCTGAAGCTCGGGGCGCGCCCGGCGGACATCGGCCAGACCGGCGAGGAGTCCTGGCACGTTCTCGCCGACCCCGAGGGCAACGAGTTCTGCCTGCTCAAGGCCCGCCTCAACCCGCTCTAGCCGCGTCCGGGCGCGCCCACCGCCTGGAGCACTTCGGTCGAGTCCAGGCGCTCGGCCGTCCGCTCGGCGGTGCGGCGGGCCCAGTGTCCGCTGGTCAGCGCGCCGACGACGAGCACCGCGGCGCCGCACGCGGTGAGGATCCACCAGCCGGGCCGGGCCGCGTCGACGAAGGCCGGGGCGAACGCCGCCGAGCCGATGCCGGCCGCCAGCACGGACCCGATCACCGCGACCCCGAGCGTCTGCCCGAGCTGCCGGCTGGTGGAGGCGACGGCAGCCGCGACCCCCGCCTGGGCCCGCGGCATGCCGGACACCGCGGTGTTGGTGATCGGCGCGTTCACGAAGCCGAAGCCGATGCCGAACAGGACGTACCCGGCGAGCCGGGAGAGGTCCGAGGTCTCCGCCTCGAACGCGGCGAACAGCACGCTGCCCGCGGTCATCGCGACGCCCGCGATCAGCAGCGGCAGCCGCGGCCCCCGGCTGCCGACCAGCCGCCCGGAGATCGGCGCGCACAGGAACGTGGGCGCCGCCATGGGCAGCATCCACAGGCCGGCGTGCAGCGCGTCGAGGCCGCGTACGCTCTGCAGATACAGCGTCGACAGGAACAGGAAGCCGCCCAGCGCGGCGAACGCGCTGATCGCGATGACCGTGGCACCGCTGAACGGCGCCGAACGGAAGAAGCGCAGGTCGATGAGGGGTTCCGGGCGCCGGGGCTCGTACCGCAGAAGGCCCAGCAGGGCGATCAGGGCGACCGCGGCGAAGGGCAGCACCGTGCCGGCGCCCGCGTGGGGCGCCTCGATGATGGCGTACGTCAGCGCGCCGAACAGCGCGATCACCAGCACCTGGCCGACCGGGTCGGGGCGGCGGGGGTGGGGAGCGCGGGACTCGGGGACGTAGCGCAGGGTGAGCAGGAGGGCGGCGAGGCCGATCGGGATGTTGATCCAGAAGATCGCGCGCCAGCCGACGACCTCCACCAGCAGCCCGCCGACCAGCGGCCCCGCGGCCATGGATATGCCGATCACGGCGCCCCAGGCGCCGATGGCGCGGGCGCGCTCGCGCGGCTCGGTGAAGGTGTTCGTGATGATCGACATGGCGACCGGGTTGAGCATCGAACCGCCGACCGCCTGGATCATGCGGAAGGCGACCAGTGACTCCAGGTTCGGCGCGAGGGAGCACAGCAGCGAGCCGATCGTGAAGACCGCGAGGCCCGCCATGAAGACCCGCTTGCGGCCGATCCGGTCGGCCGTGGAGCCGGCGAGCATCAACAGTGAGGCCAGTACCAGCGTGTACGCGTCGATGGTCCACTGCAGCCCCGAGGTGCTGGTGTTCAGTTCGCGCTGCATCGACGGGAGAGCGACGTTCAGGACCGTGTTGTCCAGGCTGACGATCAGCAGACTCATACAGCAGATCGCCAGGATCAGCGAACGTCGGCGCGCACTGAGTTGATGCATGAGTTCGATCGTACGCCCGCATCGATAGTGTGTCTAACTAATGAATCATGCGGGCGTCATGGTCCCGGTTGTCCACAGGCGGGGGCGAGCGGCCGCCGGAGTGCGGGACAATGGGGCAATGCCCACGCCGTCGACCACCCTCGTGTCTCCCCTGCGGATCGGCCCGCACACGGTGCAGCCGCCCGTCGTGCTCGCCCCCATGGCCGGGATCACCAACGCGCCCTTCCGGACGCTGTGCCGGTCCTTCGCCGGAGGCGAATCGATGGATGGAGCCAGCGGGGGCAAGGGGCTCTTCGTGAGCGAGATGATCACGACCCGGGCCCTGGTCGAGCGCAACGAGAAGACCATGCAGTTGATCCACTTCGACGCGACCGAGCAGCCGCGCTCGATCCAGCTGTACGGGGTCGACCCGGCCACCGTCGGCAAGGCCGTCCGCATGATCGCGGAGGAGGACCTGGCCGACCACATCGACCTGAACTTCGGCTGCCCGGTGCCCAAGGTGACGCGCAAGGGCGGCGGCTCGGCCCTGCCGTACAAGCGCAATCTGCTGCGCGCGATCCTGCGCGAGGCCGTCGCCGGTGCGGGCGAACTGCCGGTGACGATGAAGATGCGCAAGGGCATCGACGACGACCACCTCACCTACCTGGACGCCGGACGGATCGCGGTCGAGGAGGGCGTGACCGCCATCGCGCTGCACGGCCGCACCGCCGCCCAGCACTACGGCGGCACGGCGGACTGGGCGGCCGTCGCCCGGCTCAAGGAGCATGTGCCGGAGATCCCGGTGCTCGGCAACGGCGACATCTGGTCGGCCGAGGACGCGCTGCGGATGGTGCGCGAGACCGGCTGCGACGGGGTGGTCGTGGGGCGCGGCTGCCTCGGCCGGCCGTGGCTCTTCGCGGACCTGGCCGCGGCCTTCGAGGGCCGTACGCAGGACCTCATGCGGCCGGCCCTGCGCGAGGTCGCCGACGTCATGGTCCGGCACGCGGGCCTGCTCGGCGAGTGGATCGGCGACGAGGCGCGGGGTGTGATCGACTTCCGCAAGCATGTCGCCTGGTACCTCAAGGGCTTCGCGGTCGGCTCCGAGATGCGCAAGCGCCTCGCGATCACCTCGTCCCTCGCCGACCTCCGGGCCGGCCTGGACGAACTGGACCTGGACCAGCCCTGGCCCACCGGCGCCGACGGCCCCCGCGGCCGTACCTCCGGCAACAACCGGGTGGTCCTGCCGGACGGCTGGCTGAGAGACCCCTACGACTGCGCGGGCGTCACGGAGGACGCGGAACTGGACACCTCCGGCGGCTGACGCCTCCTGGGCAGCGCCGACCGCCCGTCCGACACGGAGCGGCCATGGCCACGGCGGTGGGCTGGGTGACCGGCCTCGGCGCCTTCCGGGCGGCGTACGTCTCCTGACGAGCCGGGTGCGGACCAACGCACCGGAGGGCCCCGCCGGGGTGGCTGCGGCGCCACCGCCGGCCGGTCCCTCTGGCAGGTGCCGTGGGGCGGGCCCGGGGCACGCGCGTGCTTCGAGGCCGCCCCGGGACGGGGCGGTCAGCTCTTCTTCGGGTGGGGCGTCGACCCGTAGGCCGTCAGGAAGCGGTCCCGGAAGGCGCTCATCTTC
Source organism: Streptomyces shenzhenensis (assembly GCF_003688995.1). Lineage (GTDB taxonomy): Bacteria > Actinomycetota > Actinomycetes > Streptomycetales > Streptomycetaceae > Streptomyces > Streptomyces shenzhenensis_A. The sequence continues at coordinate 433,882 of NZ_PENI01000004.1, forward strand.
CAGACCGGGGCGTCCTGTGCCGGGCGCAGTCCGTCGGTCCAGTCCCAACTCGCGATCTTGTCGAGGACCTTGGGGTCCTTGGCGACGAGGGAGATGGGCACGTCGCGGCTGGCGTGGTTGCCGCTGACCCGGGCGATGGGCTGGTGGTCGCCGAGGAAGACCAGCACCGTGTCGTCGGTGCCGTAGCGTTCCAGCCACTGGGTGAGGGCGGTCACCGAGTACTGGATCGACTTGCCGTACTCCTCGCGGGACCTGGTGGTGTCGGCGATGACGTCGGCCGGCCTGCTGCCCGCCGCCTCGATGTCCCGGAAGAGCGAACCGTCGCCGATCCGGTCCCAGTCGACCAGCCGCGGGACCGGTGCCCAGGGCTGGTGGCTGGAGGTCAGGATGATCTCCGACATCAGCGGCTTGTCGCGGTGCTTGCCGTGCTCACGCTGCTGGAACGCTTCGAGCGCGTACTGGTCGGGCATCGTCGACCAGCTGAACTTTGGTCCCTGGTAGCCCAGTTGGAAGGCGTTGTAGACCTTGTCGAGGCCGAAGTAGCGCTGTTCGGGCCAGCCCTTCTGCACGCCCGGCATGACGCCGACCGTGTCCCAGGCGCCGCTCTTCTGGAAGGCCTTGGTGAGACTGAGGTGGTCGCTGGCCATGACGGTGCGATAGCGCTGCTGGTTGTTGATCCACAGGCCCGACAGGGTGCTGGAGTGGCCGAGCCAGCTGTTGCCGCCGTACGTCGCCGAGGTCAGCCAGCCGCTCTTCGCGTGGAAGCCGGCCTCGGCCAGGGCCGCGGTGTTCGCGGTGAGGGCCTGGTCGACGCCGGGCGCGATGACCGGGTCCTCGATCGCGCTGCGGCCGTAGCTCTCGATGAACGTGAAGATCACGTCCTTGCCGCGCAGATCGGTCAGCAGCTGGTCGGGAGGCGTGTTGCCGAAGGCGTCCGCCTTCGCCACCTTCCGGAACTCCGCCTCGTCCCTGAGCGTGTCCGCCACCCGGCGGGCCTGGACCTCCACGGCCGTGGCGGTGCGGTCCGAGGCGATCGGCACGCCGGCGATCTGCAGGCCGAAGGCCGTGCAGGTGATCCAGGCGACGCCGACGAACAGGGCGCCCCTGGTGGCCCGGCCGCCGTGCCGGGCGACCAGGTTGGCCAGGCGGATCGTGGCGAGGGTGAGCAGCGCGAACAGGAGGAGGACGAGGACGACGACGCCGGCCGTGGCGGCGAGGGCGGCGGTGCGGCCGAGGGAGTCCTCCAGGTATGCCTCGGCGTCGGTGAGCAGGCTCCAGTCGAGGACGAGGTTGAAGCTGCGGCCGAGGTACTGGTGGAAGCCCATGTCGAGGAGGTTCAGCACGGTCAGCGCGGCGAGCGCGGCACCGGCAAGCCCGGCGAGCGCCATGCGCGGTTTGCGCGGCAGCACCAGGGCGACCGCGGCGCCGATGACCGCCTCGCCCGGTATCCGTACGAACTTCATGGGGCCGATCCCGACGACGGTGTTCGGCAGCACCAGGGCCCCGACCACGAGCACGGCACAGACCACGCTCACACCGACGGACAGCCCCCGGCCCGCCCCAGGATGCGCCGACAGCCACCCCCGCCCCCAACGCCGCCTCACATCCCCGGACTTGGCCCCGGCGTCAGGTTCGGTCTGCGCCCCCGTGTCCTCCGAACCGCCCTCGGGCGCGTTCGCGGCATCCCCCGTCTCCGCCGCACCGCCCTCGGCTGTCGTCGGTTCTGTGGTGGAGGGCGTCCGGGCTGCCGGCAGGCGGGGGTTGTCGGCGGCCCCTGTCTCCTTCGCGCCGGCCTTGCCCTTGCCCTCGGCTCCGGCCTTGCCCTTGCCCTCGGCTCCGGCCTTGCCCTTGCCCTCGGCTCCGGCCTTGCCCTTGCCCTCGGCTCCGGCCTTGCCCTTGCCCTCGGCTCCGGCCTTGCCCTCGCCCTCGGCTCCGCCCTCGGCCTTGGCCCCGGCTCCGGACTCGGCCCCGACCTTGGGCTCGGCCCCGGCGTCGGTGTCAAGTTCGGTCTGCGCATCGGCTCCTGACCCGGCCTCGACCCTGGAACCGGCCTTGGCCCAGGCCTCGAACTTGGCCCCGGCTCCGGACTTGGCCCTGGGCTCGGCCCCAACCCCGGCTCCAACCCTGACCTCGGCCTCGGCCTCGGCCTCGGGCTCGGCCTCGGGCTCGGTCCCGGCTCCGGACTCGGCCCTGGCCTTGGGCTCGGCCCCGGACCTGGCTCCAGCCTCGGACTCGCCCTTGAACTCGGCCCCGCCCCCACCCCCGTCCCCGGACTCGGCGTCAAGTTCGGTCTGCGCCCCCGTGTCCTTGGAACCACCCGCGGGCGCGTTCGTGGCATCCCCCGTCTCCGCCGCGCCCGTTGGTTCTGCGGGGAGCCCGGGATGCCCGGAGGGCGTCGGCTCCGGTGTGCCCGGTGCCGGGTCGGTCTGGGCCTCCGGGTCCTCGGCGGTGGCCGGTGACTGGCGTGTGCTCGTGTGGTGGGGCAACCCGGGGGTCCTTCCGTGCATGGCCCGTGGTGGGAGGCGGGCCACGCTGGGGAGGCTGGGCGGGCCGGGAGTTCCCGGCCCGTCTGGCCCGCCGTCATCCCGTACGGCTCCCCGCCCGCTCCCGTTCACGGCATTCGGCAAACACCCGGCAAACGCCCCGTCAACCCATCGGTCACGCCCCGCCCACGGCGGTGAGCAGCGCCAACGGGGCCGCCGCGGACCGCGATTCCCGTACGCACGCATGCGGATAGGGGACCGGCTCCGCGCAGGTGTCCCGGCCGTACCCGGCGAGCACCTCCGGCAGCCGGTGACCGGTCGCGGTGGCCGCGTCGACCAGGGCGTGGGCGACCGTGCGGGCCTCGTCGTGCAGGCCGTAGCGGGCCAGGCCCAGGGCGATCAGCGCGTTGTCGTGCGGCCAGACCGACCCGCGGTGGTAGGAGAGCGGATGGTAGGCGCCCTGGCCGGCGGCGAGCGTGCGGACGCCCCAGCCGGAGAAGAAGTCCGGTTCCAGGAGCCGGCGCCCCACCTCCTCGCCGTACTCCTTGTCGAGCAGCCCGGACCACAGCAGGTGCCCCGCGTCCGAGGCCAGCGCGTCCACCTGCCGGCCCTCGCCGTCCAGCGCGAGGGCCGGGAAGGAGCGCTCCCGCATCCAGAAGTCCCGCTGGAAACGGTCCCGCAGATCGGCCGCCGCCTGTTCGAGCAGGGCCGCGTACGTCTCGTCGCGCCACACCGTGCGCGCGACCCACGCCGTGCGGCGCAGCGCGTCGTACGCGTAGCCCTGGGCGCCCGCCGCCATCACCGGCCCGCTCGGGCGGGTGCCGTCGGCCGAGCAGATGGCGCCGGGGGAGTCCTTCCAGTTCTGGTTGGCGAGCCCGCCGCGGTCGGCCCGGTAGACGAGGTAGCCGCGCGAGGTCAGCCCGCCGTGGTCCAGCATCCAGCCGATCGCCGCGCGCGCGTGCGGCTCCAGGCGGTGGGCCATGGCCGTGTCGCCGGTCCGTTCCACATACGCGCCGAGCAGGACGAGGAACAGCGGCGTCGCGTCCACCGAGCCGTAGTAGCGGCCGTACGGCACCTGCCCGAAGTGCGCCAGCTCGCCGTGCCGCACCTCGTGCACGATCTTGCCGGGCTGGGCCACCGAGGCCGGGGTGATCCCCGTCGCCTGGGTCGCGGCGAGCGCGGGCAGCGTGGCGGCGGCCAGCCTGGGGCGGTAGGGGAGGGCGAACAGGGAGGTCAGCAGGGCGTCCCGGCCGAGCAGCGTCAGGAACCAGGGGGCGCCGGCCGCCGGCACCCGCAGCTCCTCGCCGTCCGGTCCGGTCGCCGGCACCTGGAGCGCGGCGAGGTCGGCGAGCCCCCGGGCACAGGCCGCCGCCAGCTCCGGCCAGCCGGTCGGGAAGGCCACGCCCTCCACGAACTCGCCTTCCCGTGCGAGGAGTTGCTCGTTTACGGCGGCCGGTGACCGCGGCACGCGCCGCGCCCGCTTCTCGCCGTGCGGACGGGCCAGCACGCGCAGCACCAGGTCCGCGGTGCCGTGCGGGGCCAGGTCCAGGGTCCACACCAGGCGGCGGGCGCCGGTGCCGGTCTCCTCGACGCCGTCCGGCGCGGGGTCCGCCGTGATGGTCGTACCGGACCGCCACTCGCCGCGCCGGTAGGTGAACTCCACGCCGTCGTCGCGAACGTGGCGGGAGCGCACCGCGCCGGTCTTGTGGTACGTGCGGTGGTCGGGGCGCAGTTCGAACTGGTCGGTGAAGTCGGCGTCCGCGGTGATCGCAAGCCGTACCGTGGTCGGCACCGGGCGGTTGCTGGTGACCTGGAGCGACTCCACGAACGAGCCGTCGCCGACCGCCTGTTCCCGGAAGAGGGTGTGCGCGGGCGGCTCCTGCCGGCCGCCGCGCGGGACGAGCACACAGCGCGCCCCGTCCCCGTCCGCGACCGGGCTGAGCGCCTCGGGCACCGCCCCGTCCAGCGTGAGCTGCCAGCGGCTGAGGTGCCGGGCGTCGCGGACGAACAGCCCGTCCGGCACCGTGCCGCCCCGTACGCCGCTGATGTCGCCGCCGTCGCCCACGGCGGCGAACGTCGTGCCGTGCACGAGCAGGTGCTGCCGGTCCGTCATCCCCGGTCCTCTCCCTCGTCACTCCTGAGCAGATCGAGCGTGAGCGCGGCCGTCCAGCTGAAGCCGAGCGCGCCGCAGGCCGCGTCGGTGTACGGGTCGACGTACTCGGCGAACCCGGTCGCGTCGGCCGTGCCCAGCAGCGCCGACCGCAGTGCGTCGGCCCGCGCCCGCTCGCCGTGCGTCCGCAGCCCGCGCTCCAGCAGCCAGCCGGTGTTGAACCAGGCCGGGCCGCGCCAGTAGCGGTGCGGGTCGAAGGCCTCGCCGAGGAGGTCGTAGCTCGGGACGAGGCGGGTGGCGGCGCCGAGCCCGAAGTGCGGGCCGGTGAGGGTGCGTACGAGCGCCGCGGCGACGTCCGGCGGCAGGCCGGGCAGCATCAGCGGGATCAGCCCGGAGACGCTGCGCTCAGGGATCAGCCCAGGGCCGCGCACGTCCCGGCACAGGAACATGCCGCGCGCCGGGTCCCACAGCCGCTCCACCAGCGCCGCCGTCAGCCGTTCCGCGCGCGCGTGCCGCGCCGTGCCGGCCGCGCCCAGCTCCTGGGCGATCCGGGCCAGCGCGTGTTCGGAGGCCACGAGCAGCGCGTTGAACGCCGGGTCCTCGACCGCGAACTCGCCCTGTCCGTCGGCGTAGGCGCCGTCGCGGTAGTCGGTCGCCAGCCGTACGTACCGCCCGTAGTCCAGGTCCGTCGGCCGGTCCTCGGGCGCGCCGTGGCCGAGGTCGGCGCGGCGGAAGGAGCGGGCCGGGGCGGGCGTGATCCGGGCGAGCGGGGCGTCCCAGCAGGGGCTGTTGTCCATGCCCTGCTCCCAGGGGTGTACGACCGACACGAGGCCGCCGCCGCCCAGGTCCCGCCGGTGCAGCAGATAGCGGTGCCAGGCGGCGAGCCGTGGGTAGACCCGGGTGAGGAAGCCGCGGGCCCGGGACAGCCCCGGGTCGGCGCGGTGCACCAGCCAGGCCGCCAGCGCGTGTACCGGTGGCTGCACGATGCCGGAGGTCTGTACGGTGCGCGGGGCGCCCGCGGCGCGCCCGGCGGTCGAGGAGCGCCAGAAGTCGGGGCTCGGGAAGTAGGCGTCGAGCGGTACGGAGGGGTTGAAGACGATGTGCGGGATGCGCCCGTCCGTCCACTGGGCGGCCAGCAGCGTCTCCAGCTCCGTCTGGGCCCGTAACGGCGAGCTGTGCCGCAGGCCGATCGCGATGAACGCCGAGTCCCAGGACCACTGGTGCGGATACAGGCTGGGTGAGGGGACCGTGGAGGTGCCGGTCCAGTTGCCCTCCAGCACCCGCACCGCTCTGACGTGCAGCGACCCGGTCGGGGGCGGTGGATCGTATACGACCTGGTGCTCTGTGCGGCGGGCAGTGAGCTGGGCAGTGCGATCCACTCGGGGCTCCCCGAAGACGTCCGGCCGGCCTGGTTCGGCGGTATCCAGCATAAGGGTTACGCCTAGTTAACACGCAAAACTCAATATGTAATGCAAACTTGAGAAACACAAGGGGGTGCGCATGGCGGGTCGCAGTCAGGCCAGTGCCGGGGAGCTGCTCGAACTGGTGCGCAGCGGGCGCGCCACCACGCGCGGCGCCCTCCAGCAGGCCACCGGACTGTCCCGGGCCACCGTCGGCCAGCGCCTCGACCGGCTGTTCCGCGCGGGCTGGCTGCGCGAGGGGGCCGGCGGCCCGGTCGACTCGCCGCTCGGCGGGCGGCCCTCCATCACCCTGGAGTTCGACGCCTTGCACGCGGTGGTCCTCGCCGCCGACCTGGACACCCGGCACGCCCGTGCGGCCGTCCTGTCGCTCGCCGGTGAGCTTCTCGCCGAGCGCACCGGCACTCTGGTCATAGAGGACGGTCCCGAGTCCGTCCTGGGCGAGCTGGGCGGCTGGTTCGCCGGGCTGCTGGCCGAGGCCGGGCACGGGGCGGCGGAGGTGTGCGGCATCGGGCTCGCCGTGCCGGGCCCGGTCGACCGGGTGACCGGCCGCGTGGTGCAGCCGCCGATCATGCCCGGCTGGGACGGCTACGACCTCCGAGGCCGCCTCTCCCGCGCCTACACCGAGCACACCGGCGGGCCGGCGGTGCCGGTGCTCGTGGACAACGACGCGAACCTCATGGCGTACGGGGAGCAGCGCACCGGACACCCGGACTGCTCGGCCTTCGTCCTCGTCAAGGTGTCGACGGGCATAGGCGCCGGGGTCGTGGTGGGCGGCTCGATCTACCGCGGCATCGACGGCGGCGCCGGGGACATCGGGCACATCAGGGTGGGCGCGGACGCGCAGTGCCGCTGCGGCTCGTACGGGTGCCTCGCGGCCGTCGCCAGCGGTGGTGCCGTGGCACGGCGGCTGACCGAGGCCGGGGTGCCGGCGGCCTCCGGCTCGGATGTGCGGGACCTGCTGGCCGCCGGGCACCCGGAGGCGACGGCGTTGGCCCGGGAGGCGGGGCGCCGGGTCGGGGATGTGCTGGCGACGGTCGTGACGCTGCTCAATCCGGGTGTGCTGATGATCGCCGGGGACCTGGCCGGGACGCCCTTCCTCACCGGTGTCCGTGAGCTGCTCTACCAGCGGGCACTGCCCCGCTCCACCGCCCACCTGGACGTGGTCACCTCACGACTGGGCGAACGGGCGGGCCTGATCGGAGCGGGGATGCTGGTCGTGGAGTACCTGTACGCCCCGGCGCGGGTGGAGGAACGATTGCTGGCGCTGGGGGTATGACGGGGCCTCGCGGCCGTTGTCAGTGGTGCTGCCGTGGCCCGGCGCCGGGGGCCTGCGGCTTTCGGCTCGGGCGTGCGGGGCTCGCTGGCCGCCTCGGTCAGCCACCGCACCGGAAACACCCCGGCGCCGGCAATCGCCTCTCCGTTGGTGGCCGGAGGCGACCGCCGGCGACCGCGGTGTGACGGGGGTGTTTCCGGTTCGGGGCGCGGGCCGCGTGGGCGTCCGCATGGTGAAATCCGGGCGACTGTGGCAGCGTGATTCTCGCCACCTTTGATAAAGGTAGCGCTCAGATGAGCGGATCATGGACGGCTGCACTTCTCCAAGGGGTGGCACTCGGTGCCACCCCTTGATCGTTCATCGAACGAAATCAAGCGTGCCGAGAGTCGCTCATATGAGCGGAATCCGGGAATTCAGAGACCCGGATTCATTCAAGAAGTGAAAACATCGGCTGCCCGAAGCTTGCCCATCCTTGACTTTCGATCCCGTGGCGGACGGCTGGTTACGGGCGTATGACGCGCGAGTGGACGTACCCAGGCACCTTCGATCTGGGTATGTTCCTCGCCGTCAGGGCAGCCACCGCGGCCTCAAGGAGTCGAGACCCGTGTCGGAAAACAAAGATCCTCAGGTACCCGCGTCGGGCAAGAGTGTTGAGGGCGTGAAGTTCGTCTATGACTTCACCGAGGGCAACAAGGACCTCAAGGGCCTCCTCGGTGGCAAGGGTGCGAACCTCGCGGAGATGACCAATCTGGGCCTTCCGGTCCCCCCGGGCTTCACCATCACCACCGAGGCCTGCAAGGTCTACCTCGACAGCGGCGAGGAGCCGGCGGCACTGCGTGACGAGGTGAGTGCGCACCTCGAAGCCCTCGAAGCGACCATGGGCAAGAAGCTCGGACAGCCCGACAACCCCCTCCTCGTGTCGGTCCGTTCCGGGGCGAAGTTCTCGATGCCGGGGATGATGGACACCGTCCTGAACATCGGCCTCTCCGACACCTCCGTGCAGGGCCTGGCGGAGCAGTCCGGCGACGAACGGTTCGCCTGGGACTCCTACCGCCGGCTCATCCAGATGTTCGGCAAGACCGTACTCGGCGTGGACGGCGACCTCTTCGAGGACGCCCTGGAGGACGCCAAGGAGGCCAAGAAGGTCACGGTCGACACCGAACTGGCGGCCGCGGACCTGAAGAAGCTCGTCACCACCTTCAAGAAGATCGTCAAGAAGGAGGCGGGCCACGACTTCCCGCAGGACCCGCGCGAGCAGATGGACCTCGCCATCAAGGCGGTCTTCGAGTCCTGGAACGGCGACCGCGCCCGGCTCTACCGCCGTCAGGAGCGCATCCCGCACGACCTCGGCACCGCCGTCAACATCTGCTCCATGGTCTTCGGCAACCTCGGCCCGGACTCCGGCACCGGCGTCGCCTTCACCCGCGACCCCGCCAGCGGCCACCAGGGCGTCTACGGCGACTACCTGCAGAACGCGCAGGGCGAGGACGTCGTCGCGGGCATCCGCAACACCGTGGCCCTCGCCGAGCTGGAGTCCATCGACAAGAAGTCGTACGGCCGGCTCATGCAGATCATGGAGACCCTGGAGAACCACTACAAGGACCTCTGCGACATCGAGTTCACCATCGAGCGCGGCCAGCTGTGGATGCTCCAGACCCGCATCGGCAAGCGCACCGCGGGCGCCGCCTTCCGCATCGCCACCCAGCTGGTGGACCAGGGCCTGATCGACGAGACCGAGGCGCTCCAGCGGGTCACCGGCGCCCAGCTCGCGCAGCTGATGTTCCCGCGGTTCGACGACCAGGCCAGGACCGAGCAGGTCGGCCGGGGCATCGCGGCCTCGCCGGGCGCCGCCGTCGGCAAGGCGGTCTTCGACTCCTACACCGCCGTCAAGTGGTCCCGCTCGGGCGAGAAGGTCATCCTGGTCCGCCGCGAGACCAACCCCGACGACCTGGACGGCATGATCGCGGCCGAGGGCATCCTGACCTCACGCGGCGGCAAGACCTCGCACGCGGCCGTGGTCGCCCGCGGCATGGGCAAGACCTGTGTCTGCGGCGCGGAGGACCTGGAGGTCGACACCAAACGGCGCCGGATGACGGTACCGGGCGGGCACATCGTCGAGGAGGGCGACCTGATCTCCATCGACGGCTCCAACGGCAAGGTGTACCTGGGCGAGGTCCCGGTGGTCCCGTCCCCGGTCGTGGAGTACTTCGAGGGCCGGATGCACGCGGGCGCCGACGACGCCGACGAACTGGTCGAGGCCGTGCACCGGATCATGGCGTTCGCCGACCGCAAGCGCCGGCTGCGGGTGCGCGCCAACGCCGACAATGCGGAGGACGCGCTGCGGGCCCGGCGCTTCGGCGCCCAGGGCATCGGCCTGTGCCGCACCGAGCACATGTTCCTCGGCGACCGGCGCGAGCTGGTGGAGCGGCTGATCCTGGCCGACACGCAGGCCGAGCGCGAGGAGTCCCTGAAGCAGCTCCTGCCGCTCCAGAAGCGGGACTTCGTCGAGCTGTTCGAGGCGATGGACGGGCTGCCCGTGACCGTCCGGCTGCTCGACCCGCCGCTGCACGAGTTCCTGCCCGACATCACGGAGCTGTCGGTGCGCGTGGCGCTGGCGGAGGCACGCCAGGAGCCGCACGAGAACGAGCTGCGGCTGCTTCAGGCCGTGCACCGGCTGCACGAGCAGAACCCCATGCTGGGCCTGCGCGGCGTCCGCCTCGGGCTGGTCATCCCCGGCCTGTTCACCATGCAGGTCCGGGCGATCGCCGAGGCCGCGGCCGAACGCCGGAACGCCAAGGGCGATCCGCGCGCCGAGATCATGATCCCGCTCGTCGGCACCGTCCAGGAACTGGAGATCGTCCGCGAGGAGGCGGACCGGGTCATCACCGAGGTCCAGCAGGCCACCGGCACCGAGCTGAAGCTGGCGATCGGCACCATGATCGAGCTTCCGCGCGCCGCGTTGACCGCCGGCCAGATCGCGGAGGCCGCCGAGTTCTTCTCCTTCGGCACGAACGACCTCACGCAGACCGTGTGGGGCTTCAGCCGCGACGACGTCGAGGCATCCTTCTTCACCGCCTACCTGGAGAAGGGCATCTTCGGCGTCAGCCCGTTCGAGACCATCGACAAGGACGGCGTCGGCTCCCTGGTGCAGTCGGCGGCGAAGGCAGGCCGCGCCACCCGTCCCGACCTGAAGCTCGGCGTCTGCGGCGAGCACGGCGGCGACCCGGAGTCGGTGCACTTCTTCCACGAGGTGGGTCTGGACTACGTCTCCTGCTCGCCGTTCCGCATCCCGGTCGCCCGTCTGGAGGCCGGCCGCGCGGCCACCCAGTCGGCGGGCAGCGACCACCGCTGACCACCGGTCCGGCGGGACGGCGGCCACCGCCGCCCCGCCCCGGCCCCGGAGCCGCCGACGGTCCCCGACCCTCACCGATCGCCGGCGGCTCCGGCCCACCAGAAGGAGGGGCGGCACCCTGTGCGGGGGCGCCGCCCCTCCGGGTGCGCGCCGTGTGTCCTCCGGGGAACCTGGGGGCAGGTGTGTGTGGCGTGGTGAAGGGGGTCGACCGGGCGATGACCGACATCCCCGACCTGGCCGGTCGCGTTGCCGTGGTCACCGGGGCCAACAGTGGGCTCGGGTATGTCACCGCGCGGGAGCTCGCCCGGTGCGGTGCTCGGGTGGTGCTCGCCTGCCGTAGCGAGCCGCGCGGGAGCGCTGCCGGTGATCGGATCGTGGCCGAGGTGCCGGGTGCCGAGGTGGAGTTCGGGCGGCTGGATCTCGCGGATCTGGCCTCGGTACGGGAGTTCGCGGCCGGTTTCCGGTACGACCGGCTCCATCTGCTCGTCGCCAACGCCGGGGTGATGGCGACGCCGTACTCGACCACCGCCGACGGCTTCGAGACCCAGTTCGGGGTCAACCACCTGGGGCACTTCGCCCTCACCGGACTGCTGCTGCCCGCCCTGCTCGCCACGCCGGGCGCCCGGGTCGTGACCGTGTCCAGCGTGCTGCACGTCCTCGCCAACATCGACCTCGCCGACCTCAACAGCGAGCGCCGCTACCGGCGATGGATCGCCTACGCCCGCTCCAAGACCGCGAACCTGCTCTTCACCCACGAGCTGGCGCGCCGGCTCGCGGCCACCGGGGCGGACGTGATCGCCGCCGCCGCGCACCCCGGGTACGCCGCCACCAACCTCCAGACGGCCGCGCCGCGGGCCGAGGGCCGCCGGGCCGTCGCCTGGCTCATGGCGGCAGGCAACCGGGTCCTCGCCCAGCCGGCCGAGGCCGGCGCCCTGCCCACGCTGTACGCGGCCACCGCCCCCGACGTACGCCCCGACTCCTTCACCGGCCCGTCCTTCGCCCAGTGGCGAGGCACACCCGCACCGTCCTGGCGGGCCCCGTGGACGCGTGACGACCGGGTGGCGGTGCGGTTGTGGGTGGCGTCGGAGTGGTTGACCGGGGTGGCGTACGACGCGCTCAAGGGGTGAGCACGTGGCCGTCGTTGCGCTGCTTTGGCGGCGGGGAGGTGACGACCGCGGCCCCGGCCCGGCCCAGTCAGGGAAGGCGGCCACTTGGCCGTACGCCCGGACCGTCCTGGCGGGCCTCGTGGACCCGTGACGACCGGGTGGCGTCGGAGTGGTTGACCGGGGTGGCGTACGACGTGCTCAAGGGGTGAGTGGGCATCACGCGGTGCGTGCCTCGTAGGTCTGCACGCGGACCGTCGTGTCGTCCAGGCACTGGCCGGACGTCAGGTCGAAGCGTTGTTTCAGCAGCGGGGAGGCGACGTAGGGGCGTCCCCGGTGGGTGCCGGTCAGGCCGCGGGAGAGGACGGCCGCGCCGCAGAACGGGTCCCGGTTGTCGATGCCGTACAGCCGCCCGGCCCGGTCGCGGAAGACGGCCACCTGGCGGCCGTCGGGCAGCAGTGCCGCCACCCCGCGGCCCGGGACGAGCAGGCTGAGTTCGCAGACCGTGAACCAGCCCTCCGCCAGCCGCAGTTGGACCTTCAGGTCGGTCGTCTCAGGTGCCAGGGTCATCGCTGGGCGCTTCCTTCCAGGGCCGGTGCGGGCCGCAGGCCGATGGACAGCAGTGGCAGATCGGGCTTGATCTGGTCGCGTTCGGGGACGAAGCCGACGACCGGGTCGGGGGTGTCCGGGGCGTTCACGAAGGACACGAACCGGGCCAGCTTCTCCGGGTTGTTGATCGTCTCCGCCCATTCGTCGCGGTAGTGCGCCACATGGGCCGCCATCAGGGACTCCAGCTCCGCGCAGATGCGGAGCGAGTCGTGCACCACCACGTCCCGTACATGGTCCAGGCCGCCGGGGATCCGCTCCAGCCACACGCTGGTGCGCTCCAGACGGTCGGCGGTGCGGATGTAGAACATCAGGAACCGGTCGATCAGCCGGATCAGTTCGGCGTCGCTCAGATCCTGCGCGAGCAGATCCGCGTGGCGCGGGGTCGCACCGCCGTTGCCGCCGACGTAGAGGTTCCAGCCATGGGCGGTGGCGATGACGCCGAAGTCCTTCGACTGGGCCTCGGCGCACTCCCGGGCGCACCCGGAGACCGCCGACTTGAGCTTGTGCGGCGAGCGCAGCCCCCGGTAGCGCAGCTCCAGGTCGATCGCCATGCGTACGGAGTCCTGGACGCCGTAGCGGCACCAGGTCCGGCCCACGCAGGACTTCACGGTGCGCAGCGCCTTGCCGTAGGCGTGCCCGGACTCGAAGCCGGCGTCCACCAACCGGGTCCAGATCAGCGGCAGTTGCTCGACACGCGCGCCGAACATGTCGATCCGCTGACCGCCGGTGATCTTTGTGTAGAGGCCGAAGTCGCGGGCGATCTCACCGATCACGATCAGCTTCTCCGGGGTGATCTCACCGCCGGGGATGCGCGGTACGACCGAGTACGAGCCGTTCTTCTGGAGGTTGGCGAGGAAGTGGTCGTTGGTGTCCTGGAGCGCCGCCTGCTTGCCGTCCAGGACATAGCCGTCCGCGCCGATCGTGGGCGCGAGGGAGGCGATGATCGAGGCGACCGCCGGCTTGCAGGTCTCGCAGCCGTCCCCGTCCCGGGCCTCCTCGCGGCCGTAGCGGTCGAGCAGTTCCCGGTACGAGGTGAGGCGCAGGGCGAGGACGATCTCGTAGAGCTCCTCGCGGGTCCGGGCGAAGCAGCCGCACAGGCCCTTGTCGACCTCGACGCCGCTCGCCTCCAACTCGGCGGTGACCAGCTGGCCGAGCACCTTGACGCAGCTGCCGCAGCCCGTACCGGCCCGGGTGCACTTCTTCACCTCGGGCACGCTGGTGCAGGAGTGCTCCGTCACCGCGCCGCGGATCGTGCCCTTGGTGACGTTGTGGCAGGAGCAGATGACCGCCGCGTCGGGCAGCGCGGCCGGGCCGAGCGCGGCCGGGGCCCCCGCGTCGGCCGGGAGGACCAGCCGCTCCGGCGGGACGGGCGGCACCGTGCCGGTCAGCGCCCGCAGCGTGCCGTACGCCTCCGCGTCGCCGACCAGGATGCCGCCGAGCAGCGTGCCGTCGCGGCCGACGACCAGCTTCTTGTACAGCCCGGCCCGGGAGTCGGAGTAGACGACGTCAAGGCAGTCCGCGGCCGTGCCGTGCGCGTCGCCGAAGGACGCCACGTCCACCCCGAGCAGCTTCAGCTTGGTCGACAGGTCGGCGCCGGTGAACGCGCGCTGCCCGGACCCGTCCGCGGCGATGGCGGCGGCGGCCGTCTCCGCCTGTTCGTAGCCGGGCGCGACCAGCCCGTACACCCTGCCGTCGACGGCCTGCGCGCACTCGCCGATCGCGAACACCCGCGGGTCGGTGACGGTTCGGCACTGTTCGTCGACGGTGATGCCGCCGCGCTCGCCGACCGCGAGGCCCGTGTCGCGGGCGAGTTGGTCGCGGGGGCGGACACCGGCGCTGAACACCACCATGTCCGTGGCGAGTTCGGAGCCGTCGGACAGCTTCATACCGGTGACGGCGCCGTCCGCGCCGACGACGATCTCCTGCGTGCCCACGCCGGTGTGCACGGCCAGGCCCATCTCTTCGATGCTGCGCAGCAGTGCCGCGCCGCCGCCCTCGTCGACCTGCACCGGCATCAGCCGCGGCGCGAACTCCACGATGTGGCTGGCCAGTCCCAGGCCCTTGAGCGCGCCCGCGGCCTCCAGTCCGAGCAGCCCGCCGCCGACCACCGCGCCCGTCGTCGCCCGGGACCTCGCGTACGCCTCGATCGCGAGCAGGTCCTCGATCGTGCGGTAGACGAAGCAGCCCTCGGCGTCCCGGCCGGGGACGGGCGGGACGAAGGGGGAGGAGCCGGTGGCCAGGACGAGGACGTCGTAGCCGACGGTCAGGCCGGAGCGGGCCGTGACCCTGCGGGCCGCGCGGTCGACCGTCTCCGCCGGGTCGCCCACGTGCAGTTCGATGCCGTGGCCCGTGATGAACTCGGTGTCGGTCAGGGAGAGTTCCTCGGGTGTCCGGCCCGAGAAGTACGAGGTGAGCCGGACCCGGTCGTAGGCCGGACGCGGCTCTTCGCACAGCACGACCACGCGGTGGGTGGCGGTCAGGCCGCGCTCGGCGAGCGCTTCGAGAAAGCGCTGGCCGACCATGCCGTGGCCGACGAGCACGATCGTGGGGCGGGGGCGGTCCCCAACGGGTGCGGTCGTGGACATCAGGAGCCTCCGTCGTCGGTGAGCAGATGGAGCAGCGGGCCGTCGTCCGGGAGCGGCTCGGCTCCCTCCCAGGCGCGGGCGAGCGCGCCGACGGTGCCGAGTTCGCCGACCAGGACCCCGCCGACCAGGCGGTCGTCGCGGACGACGACCTTGCGGTAGGTGCCGCGGGTGGCGTCGGCGAGCTGTACGACGTCGTCGCCGGGGAGCGGCTCGGCCTCGCCGAACGCGGCGAGGTCGAAGGGGGAGTGGCGGCCGGTCAGGGTGAGCCGGGTCAGCGAACGGGTGCCGGTGTACCGGGAGTCGGTCCTTCCGGAGAGCAACTCGGCCAGTACGTCGGCCTGTTCGAGGGCCGGGGTGGCGAGGCCGTACACCGTGCCGGCGTGTTGCACGCAGTCGCCGACGGCCCGGATGTGCGGGTCGGACGTGCGCAGTTCGTCGTCGACGAGGACGCCCTTGCGGACGGCGAGTCCCGCGTCCTCGGCGAGCCCCACGCGCGGGCGGACCCCGCAGGCGAGGACCACGAGATCGGTGTCCAGGGCGTATCCGTCGGCGAGCTCGACCGAGCGGACCGCGCCGCCGGCCGAGCGTACGTCCCGTACCCGGCACTCGGTGTGCACCTCGACGCCCAGGTCCGTCAGATGGCGCCGCACGAGCTGTGCGGCGTTCGGGTCGAGCTGGCGCTCCATGAGGCGTTCGGCCTGCTGGGCGAGGACCACCTGGGCGCCGCGCACGGCGAGCGCGCGGGCCGCCGACACACCGAGCAGCCCGCCGCCGACGACGACCGCCCGTACGCCCGGCCGTACCGCCTTGGCCAGGCCCAGACAGTCGTCCATGGTGCGGAACGCGTGCACGCCCTCGGGAAGCTCGTGCCCGTCCGTCCCGAACAGGCCGCGCAGCGGCGGCAGGACGGG
The DNA here is from genome assembly GCF_003688995.1 of Streptomyces shenzhenensis. Lineage (GTDB taxonomy): Bacteria > Actinomycetota > Actinomycetes > Streptomycetales > Streptomycetaceae > Streptomyces > Streptomyces shenzhenensis_A. Next base: position 449,729 of record NZ_PENI01000004.1, read on the forward strand.
GTTGGCGCCGGTGGCCAGGACGAGGGTGTCGTAGGCGATCTCCGAGCCGTCCGCGCAGCGCACCTGCCGGGCGGCGCGGTCGATGCCGGTGACCCGGGCGCGCACGAGATGCGCGGGGGCCGGCAGGGCGATCACCTCGGGGGCGTAGCGGCCGGCCAGCACCTCGGCGAGCAGGACCCGGTTGTACGGGTGGTGCTCCTCCTCGCCGACGAGCAGCGCGGACCCGCCCAGCTCGGCGAGCCGACGGGCGAGCCGTTCGCCCGCGAGGCCGGCGCCGATCACCACCACACGCGTGTCCGAGGTCATGCAACGCAGCGTGCGGCGCCGACGTTACCCGGCGGCATCACAACGGTTTCCCAAGAGCAACGCTGCCCTCAGCGAACCCACACCGGCGATGTGAGGGGCGGACCGGGGGAGCGGGGATGGGGTCGGCGGCGGGCCGGCCGTGCGTGGCGGGTGGCCGTTGCGGGAGGTGGTTGGGGGTCGGTGGTGCGAGGGGTGTGGGTGGCGAGGGCGTGGGTCCGGCGGGCATGCCGGCCCGGCCAAGGGTGCGGGGCCTGCGGGTCTGCGTGCGGATCAACCCCTACATCGCCCAGCGCTCCCCGCTGTTCGCGGAGGGCAGGGCCCTCGGCCACCTGCTGAAGCGGCCGGACGGCGGCGTACGGCAGTGGGACCTGTGGGTGGCCGAGGCGGGTGTGGCTGCCGCGGGCGGCGGCATGGGCCGGGGAGCGGGGTGTGGCCGGCGGCGGGCCGGGCGGTGCGTGGGCGTGGGTGGTGTCCGGTGGGCGGGCTGGTGGCGTGCGGGGGCGGAAGACGGTCGGGGCGGGGCGGCGCGGGAGTGCAACCTCAGAAGTTGCTCAGGTGCGTGGACCGTGCGCCTGCCGGCTCCCTAGGGTCGCGATCATGCCCGACATGTCGTTGACCGTCCTCGTCCTGTTCTGTCTGGCCGCTCTCGCGGCCGGCTGGATCGATGCGGTGGTGGGCGGTGGCGGGCTGCTGCTCCTCCCGGTGCTCCTGCTCGGGCTGCCCGTCGGCACCCCGGCGGCGACCGCGCTCGGCACCAACAAGGCGGTCGCCATCGTCGGCACCACGGGCGCGGCCGTGACCTACGCCCGCCGGGCACCCGTCGACGTGCGCACCGCCGTGCGCATCGGTCTCGCCGCGCTCGCGGGCTCCTCGGCCGGCGCGTTCTTCGCCGCCGGCTTGAGCACCGATGTGCTCAAGCCGGTGATCATGGTGGTGCTGCTCGCCGTCGCGGCCTTCGTGATCCTGCGCCCCGCCTTCGGCACCGCCCCGGCGCCCGGCCCCGCCTCCCGCCGCCGGATCCTCGCGGCCATCGGCCTCGCCGGCCTCGGTATCGGCTTCTACGACGGCCTGGTCGGACCCGGCACCGGCACCTTCCTCGTCCTCGCCCTCACCGCCGTACTCCACCTCGACCTGGTCACCGCCTCGGCCACCGCCAAGATCGTCAACTGCTGCACCAACGCGGGCGCGCTCGTCACCTTCGCCTGGCAGGGGGCGGTCCTGTGGCAGCTCGCCGCGCTGCTCGCCGTGTTCAATCTGGCGGGCGGGACGCTGGGTGCGCGTACGGCGCTGAAGCGGGGGAGCGGCTTCGTCCGGGTGGTGCTGCTGACGGTGGTGTTCGCCCTGGTGGCGAACCTGGCGTACCAGCAGTGGCTGGCCTGAGCCGTCGGCCGGTCAGCGGCCGGCGGTCAGGTGGGCGAAGACGACCACGTTGCCCTGGTAGCCCGTCGACTGCGAGTAGCCCCCGCCGCAGGTGATGACGCGCAGCTCCGGGCGCTCGGCGGCGCCGTACACCTTCTCGTCGGGGAAGTCGCTCGCCCGGTAGACCTCGACCGCGTCCACGGTGAACACCGCCACGCTGCCGTCCCGCCGGTCCAGTTCCACGGTGGCGCCCCGCTTCACCGCGCCGAGGCGGTAGAAGACGGCGGGGCCCTCGGCGGTGTCCACGTGCCCGGCGACGATCGCGGTGCCCGTCTCGCCGGGGGCGGTGCCGGCCTCGTACCAGCCGGCCAGGTTCCTGTTCCGGGCCGGCGGCGCGTCGAGACTGCCGGACGGCGTCAGGCCGAGGCCCGTCATCGGGGCGTCGACCCGGACCGAGGGTATGCGGATCCGGGTGGGCGGGGACGGCGGCAGCGCGGGCGACGCGAGCCGCTCCTCGGCCGGATCCGGACGGCCCTCGGCGGCGGTGGGCTGCGGCGGCGCGGACAGGTGGGCGGTGCCCAGCAGCCATATGCCGGAGCCCAGGGCGACCACGGTGACCGCGGCTATCGCGGTGTCCCCGATCCTGCGCATAGGAACCTCCCGGACCTCCCGGAACCCCGGGGACGGAACCCCGTACCCCCCTCCGGGCCGCGAGGGGCGTCGGACCCGGAGGGGGAGGGGACTTGCGGTACCGGCGGACGGACAGCGGAGGGGTGCCCGTCAGATGCCATCGCCTCTCGCACGGCGATGCAGGAGCCAGGTACCGCCCGCGGCGGCGACGGCGAGAGCCGCCACGCCTGCCGCGGTCTGTACGGGGTCGGAGCCGAGCGCGCCGCCGACCCCCGTCTTCACACTTCCGCGCGGTTGCGTCTGTCCGTGCGCCGCCGACAGCGTCACGACGAGATCGCCCGCCACCTGCCGGTTGCCCTCGGCGCACTTGGCGACGATCTCGTACGTACCCGGCTGCGCGCTCGGCGGCACCCGGAACTGGCCGATCGCGTCGCCCTCGTGCGCGCTGGGCGCCAGCATGAAGGTGCCGGCGCCGACGGCGGTGGCGTCGCCCGCCGCGGTGCCGCCGCACGCCTTGGTGTTCACCGTGACCTGCCCGCCCGGAATCACGGTGGACGGGTACACCTCAAGGGCGCCGGTTGCCGCCGTGCCGGTCGGCGCGTTGCGCGGGTGGGCCGCCGCGGCGGCGGCGCGCGCGCCGTGCGCGGGCGTGGTGGCGAGACCCGCTGCCGCGACGGCGAGCGCGGTACCGGTCAGCGTGCGGGCGGTGCGTCGCATCGTGCTCCCTCGCGTGCCAGGGGTCACGACCCGCGACACCCCCTGTGCCGCCGACTCGGTCGTGCCCCTGCGTTATCGAGGTAAAGCCCACGCCGCCGACCCCGCTTCCTGACAGTCCGTCAGAACTGTGGTGATCGGGTGTCGTCCGGGCCGCGCGGGAGGCCGTACGGACCGGTGTTCCGGCAGGTCATGGAGGTGCACCGGGCCGTGCCTGAAGAGAACACGAACGGCGGCCCGCCCAGCGGGTGTGAACGGGTGACGACCCCGCCCGGTGACGCGAACCCCCGGAGCGGGCAGAGGCGCAAGGGGGCGCCAGAGGTGGAGAATTGTTCCTGACCGGCGCGGCGGAGCCCGGCCGGCTCACCGACGCGGTGCTGTACGACGGCCCCGGCTGTCCGTACGCCGTCGCGAGTACGTACCGGGGGACCCGCCGGCGGGCACGGGACGCAGCCCGCCCCCGGCGGCGGTCAGGGCTCCGCGCGCTCCACGCGCACCGCGCACACCTTGAACTCGGGCATGCGCGAGACCGGGTCGAGCGCCGGGTTGGTCAGCGTGTTCGCGCGGCCCTCGCCCGGCCAGTGGAACGGCATGAACACCGTGTCCGGCCGGATGGCGGTCGTGATCCGCGCGGGCGCCACGGCGCGCCCGCGCCGGGACACCACCGCCAACGGGTCGCCGTCGGCCGCGCCCAGCCGCGCCGCGAGCCGCGGGTGCAGTTCGACGTACGGGCCGGGCGCGGCGGCGTTCAGCTCGGCCACCCGCCGGGTCTGGGCGCCGGACTGGTACTGGGCCACGACCCGTCCCGTGGTCAGCAGCACCGGGTACTCGGCATCCGGCTCCTCGGCGGCCGGCCGATGCGACACGGGCACGAACCGGGCCCGCCCGTCCTCGGTGGCGAACCGGTCGAGGAACAGCCGGGGGGTGCCTGGGTGGGCCCCGGCCGGGGCGGGTACGTCCGCTGTCGGCGCCGTATGCGCCGTACTCGCCGGAGCCGTCGTGCCCGGTGCTGCCGTCGGGTCCGGTGCTGCCGTCGGGTCCGGGCAGGGCCAGAACAGGCCGTTCTCCCTCGCCAGCCGGTCGTAGGTGATGCCCGAGTAGTCCGCAGGGCCGCCCGCGCTCGCCCGGCGCAGTTCGCCGAAGACCTCCTCGGGGTCCGTCGGGAAGCCCTTCTCCACGCCCAGCCGGGCGGCGAGCCCGTGCAGCACCTCCAGGTCGCTGCGTACCCCGGCGGGCGGGTCGAGCGCCCGCCGCCGCAACAGCACCCGGCCCTCCAGACTGGTGGTCGTGCCCGTCTCCTCGGCCCACTGGGTGACCGGCAGCACGACGTCCGCGAGCGCCGCCGTCTCCGAGAGCACCACGTCCGCCACGGCCAGGAAGTCCAGCGACCGGAGCCGGCCCTCGACGTGGGCCGCGCGCGGCGCCGAGACCACCGGGTTGGACCCCATCAGCAACAGCGCGCGCACGTCCGTGCCCAGGGCGTCGAGGAGCTCGTACGCACTGCGGCCGGGACCCGGCAGCGTGTCCGGGTCCACGCCCCACACCGCGGCGACATGGCGTCGCGCCGCCGGATCCGTCAGCTTGCGGTAGCCGGGCAACTGGTCGGCCTTCTGGCCGTGTTCGCGCCCGCCCTGCCCGTTGCCCTGCCCGGTCAGACAGCCGTACCCGGACAGCGGCCGGCCCGCCCGCCCGGTCGCCAGGCACAGATTGATCCAGGCGCCCACCGTGTCGGTGCCCTTCGACTGCTGTTCCGGCCCCCGAGCCGTGAGCACCATCGCCGCCTCCGGCTCGCAGAACATCCGTACCGTCTTCCGGAGTTGGGGGACCGGCACCCCGGTGATCCGCTCCACGTGCTCCGGCCAGTGCGCCATCGCCGCCGCCCGCGCCCGCGTCCAGCCGGCCGTGCGGTCCCGGATGTACGTCTCGTCCGTCCGGCCCTCCGCGACCACCAGGTGCAACAGGCCGAGCGCCAGGGCGAGATCGGTGCCCGGCCGGGGCGCCAGGTGCAGGTCCGCCTGCTCGGCGGTCCGGGTGCGGCGCGGGTCGACGACGATCAACGTGCCGCCGTTCTCCCGCAGTTCGGTGAGGTAGCGGAGCGCGGGCGGCATCGTCTCGGCGAGGTTGGAGCCGACCAGGATCAGACAGCCGGTCCGCGGGATGTCCGCCAGCGGGAAGGGCAGCCCCCGGTCCAGGCCGAAGGCGCGCGTGCCGGCCGCCGCCGCGGACGACATGCAGAAGCGGCCGTTGTAGTCGATCTGCGAGGTGCCGAGGACGACGCGCGCGAACTTGCCGAGCGCGTACGCCTTCTCGTTGGTCAGCCCGCCTCCGCCGAACACCCCGCACGCGTCGGCGCCGTATGCGCTCCGCGCCGTGGACAGGCCCGTGGCGATCCGGTCGAGCGCCTCGTCCCAGCCGGCCGGTACGAGCGTCCCGCCCGAGCGCACGAGCGGGGAGGTCAGCCGCACGCCCGACGAGAGCAGCGCGGGAGCGGTGCGCCCCTTGCCGCACAGCGCGCCCCGGTTCACCGGGAAGTCCGCGCGCTCGATCACCTCCACGCCCCCCGGTACGGGCGACAGGCGCATCCCGCACTGCAGGGCGCAGTACGGGCAGTGGGTGGGCGTCGAGACGGTCTCCATGCGGCTCAGCGTGGATCGGCCGTGTTACGTCCCGTGCGGGCGCCCGGTTACACCCCGGCGACCACCCCCTCCCCACGCCACCCACTCCGCGGTGAGGTCCCGCCTACGCGGGTGGGCGAGCGGGGCCCTTCCCGGTCGCGGGGGAGGACGACGCGCCGGAATTCCGGCATGCGGGGTGTGCGCCCAGCCCCTCGGCAGCAGCAGCGCCTGCCCGGCCTCAAGGTTGGTCGACAGCAGACGTGGCACTACGGTTCATCGGGGTCGACCCGAACACCGGCGACGACGAGAGCCTTACGGTCTGGGTAGAGCAGCAGAACCACGAACTCGTCTTCAGGATGGTGCACATGATCAGGGAGGCGTGCGATGCCGTCGAGCATCCCGACGTTCGCTGAACTGATCGCAGGCTGTACGCACTCGGCCGTGCACCTGGAGATGCGCGACGCCTACTCGGTCGACAACGAACGGCAGCGGTTCGAGGCGTGGCGCCAGGGCTTCCGCCATGACCCAGCCGACCGGGCATCCTGGTGGCGGCCATGGCTGGACCTGATCCAGGAGACTGTTGCCCGTGGCGTCGTCGTGCGGCGCGCCCGGGTTGTGTCCGAGCCCGTCAGCGAATACATCCGCTTCGAGCACTCCGGCACCTTCACCAACGTCGCGGCCGGCGAACAGGTGCGCTGGCTCCCACGCCGACGCGCATCCGACATCGCCCTGCCCGGCAACGACTTTTGGCTCTTCGACGGCCGCCTCATCCGGTGGAACCACTTCACCGGCGACGGCGGGTCGGCAGGCCAGGAACTCTCCGACGATCCCGCCGCGGTCAAGCTGTGCGCCGCCGCATTCGACGAGGTATGGGCCAGGGCCGTCCCGCACGAGCAGTACGAGATCGACCAGTAGGAAGCACCGGTAAGCCAGCCCATGCCCCTCTCCCCGTCCTCGTCCGCCCAGGCCGCGCGTGAGGCCGTCGCCGGACGGCTGCGTGACCTCCGTAGGGAAGCAGGACTGACGATCGTCGAGCTGGCGAACCGGTGCGGCTGGCAGCCCGCGGGTCATTCGCGGTGGTTGATCCTCAAGGCGATCGAAGGCCTGAGCTGAACCTGAGCACACGTGCTCGGCCCCACCCTCCCGCCGGGGGAGGACGAGGCCGAGGGCTCAGACGGTGCCGAACTGTCCGGTCTTGACCTCGGCCACGAATGCGGTGAACGTGTGGGCCGGGAGGTCCAGTACCGGGCCGTTCGGGTTCTTGGAGTCACGGACGGGGACCACGCCGCGGGAGGCGACGAGGTTGGTGGCGACCTCAATGCAGTTGCCGCCGTTGTCGCTGTAGGAGGACGTGATCCAACGCGGGGTTTCGGTCGTCACGGGGTGCCCTTTCGTCGCAGACGCCGCTTGGGGCGGCGCGCTCAGGCGGTGCCGAACTGCCCGATTTTAACGCCGGCCACGAAAGAGGAGAAGGCGTGGGCCGGGAGGTCCAGTACCGGGCCGTTCGGGTTCTTGGAGTCACGGACGGGGACCACGCCGCGGGAGGCGACGAGGTTGGCGGCGACCTCGACGCAGGCGCCGCCGTTGTTGCTGTACGAGGACGTGATCCAACGCGGGGTTTCGATACTCACGGGGTGCCCTTTCGCAACTGGCTGATCATGGCCACGCATTCCGCCTGGGAAGGTGCTTCGGCCTGTAGCTGATGGTAGGCCGTCAGCATGGGCAGTACGAACGTGCTTTCTCGTTCCAGGTGGCCCCGATGCGCCGACTCGGCGTACGACATGAGCGAGCGATCCGACAGGGTCAGCAGATATACCGGCAGGTCGAAGGGGCGGCGCTCTCCCATGTCGAACGGGGCGACCTGGAGCACCGTGTTCGGCAACTCGGCGAACTCGGCCAGAGCTGCCAGTTGCGCATCCCACACGGTGGGTTCGCCGATGGGGCGACGGAGACAGCTCTCGTCCAGCACCACGAAAACGAGGGGCGGTCGCTTCCGGGCCAGTGCGGCCTGCCGTTCCGCAACGATCGTGACCCGCTCGTGCGCCTGCTCAGGCGTGATCGCTCCGCGCTTGACGGCGCTGTCCGCCAACGCCGACGCGTACTCCGGTGTCTGTAACAGACCGGGAAGGACGCCCACTTCGTAGAGCCGGATCTCCACCGCCCGGCCCTCATGCCCGACGTACTCCGGGAAGCCCTCCAACAGGCTGCCGTGCCGGATCTCGCGCCACTGGCGTTCGAACGTGTCAGCGGTTCCGGCCGTGCCGAAGGCGGCGTCCGCCCTGCAAGCGAAGCGAAGAGTCGGCATCTTGCGACCAACTTCAACAGCCGAGACATGGACGCCGGAATATTCCATCAGCTCGCCCAAGTCCTCCTGCCTCCAGCCTCGCGCCTCCCGCATGCTGCGCACCCGTGCGCCGAAAGCCGCTTGCGGGCTGCTCTCGGGGTTCAGTTCTTTGCGGTTGACCACCCTGGACACCAACTCTCTGTTCCCGTCCGGCACGTTGAAGGCTTCCCAGAACTAGGTCACGCTGAACCCCCTTGGTAGTGGAATCACTACGGAGAGGAGTGGTCGTGTTCCGCAAGAATGACCCCACCGAGCGGCAGCAAACCCCACACCATCCGACCCCCGGCACGCTCATGGTGGACGCCGACCAACGGGTCGGAGAGTTCCGCGGGGAGTCGTGCGGACTCTGGTACCTGCGTCCCGTGACCGGCGGCACCGAGTGGACCGTCGACCCGGCGGAGACACAACTGGCAAGCCCCGAACAGCGCTTGCACGCCGAGACCGCGCGGGCCAACGCACGAAGCCGGGGCGAGCTGCTGTGACCGGTTCGGCCCGCCGCAGGTCCGGTTTCGGCAACGGGCCGTGCGTCGCGACGCCAGGGAGGTGACCGTGCGCCGCCCGACCCCGTCGGAGAGAGCCGCCGCACGGGAGGCGGCGCGAGCGGACAAGGTCACCATCATCGAGCGGTACCGGGCGCGTGAGCCGGTGAGCCGGATCGCCGACGCGTACGGCGTGACCTCTGGCTGGCTGGCGCTTCGGCTCGACGAATGGGGCGTTCCGCGCAGGCAGTACTACGAGGCGCACCTGCATCGCCGCCCGGCCCAGCGCGTGTTCCGCGGACGCGTACGGCGCCGGACTCGAGCCGAAGTACGCGCGGCGCAGGCCGAGTTCACCGACAGCCGCAGCAGCGTGATCACCCGCTACCGGGGCGGTGAATCCATCGCGTCCCTCGCCCGGTCGTTCAACGTCAGCCACGCATGGGTCGCGGAACGGCTGGACGAGTGGGGCGTTTCCCGCCGGGGCCAGTCCGCGGGGTGAGCGCGGCACGCGGCCCGTAGCCCTTTTACTTGCCAGCCTTCACATCCGCAGGAGTACACGCATGACCGGCAGAGCATCCGCAGAGGACGGGCCCGCACCCGTGGGCGTCACGCGCGTCTGCGCACGCTGCCTGCGCGAGACGACCGAGGCCGTGCTCGTCGAGTGGATCGACACCGGGAGCGGACCCGGGGTCGAGGTGTGGACGTGCCCGGAACACGTGAAGGGATACACCCCCTAGCGGGAGGGGGCTCCGTCGGGAGCCTCGCCGTCGGAAAAAGATCCTTCGGCGCACCGAACCTCCCCCGGGGATCGCCCATCTTCAGATGCGTAGGCGCGCACTGACCTCGCGCGCCGATTCGTATGCGAGGGGAACCCGAAATCTCATGAAGAGCAAGCTGACCGCCGTGGCCCTTGCGGCCGTCGTCGTCGCCGGCACCGCCGCCACCGCCGTCCCGGCCTCGGCCGCCGCCGGCAAGGCCGAGCCGACCCGCTGCCACACCGCCGACCTGAAGGCCGGCTTCGCCACGGGGGATGACGCGAAGCCGGAGATGGAGCAGACCACGGCGCAGACCCAGGCGTACATCTGGTTCACCAACCGGAGCAAGCGCACCTGCACCCTGTCCGGCTTCGCCGGTGTCGACATGATCGGCGCTCAGAAGACCGACGGCACCTGGTCGCTGGCGCGCTCCTCCAAGAAGCCCGTGAAGATGACCCTGGAGCAGGGGGACACCGTGGACTTCAGCGTCACCCTGCTCCCGGTGGCCAGGTCCACGCCGCAGAAGGAGAAGTTCGTTCCGGCGAAGTTCCTGGTCACCCCGCCGAACGAGACGAAGCACTTCACCCTGAAGTGGCCGTTCGGCGGCCAGATCCTCAAGCAGAACGGCGCCACCCACCCGGCCACCTACCTCAACCCGGTCGGGCTGTAACCGACCGGACAGCCGCCGATCTTCAGCGTCGGTGGCCCGCCGATGCTGCTCAGGTGGCAGAGGCGCGACGGCCGCCCCGGCGGTCGGAGCCGCGGCCGCCGGTACCGGCGGCGCCGCCCGTGGCACCGCCGGCCGCCGTCCGTCGGCCGGATCCGCGTGCGGCCTTGCCGGCGGGAGCGCCGGTCGCCGCACCGGCCGCGGACTGGCGGTCGGAGCCGCGGCCACCCGCTTCGCCGGATCCCGCCCGGCGGGCAGCACCGCGTCCGCCGGTCGCGGAGGTGCCGCCGGCGGCTGTCCCCCCGGCCCGCCGGTCGGAGTCCCGGCTCCCCGTCCTGGCGGCAGCGCCTGTCGCTGCCTTGGCACTGCCGCCGCTCCGGCGTCGGCGGCCGGACCGCCCGCCGGGCTCGGTGCCGGTCTTCCGGTCCGTGCGGGGCTTCGGCGGTGTCGCGGGCCGGGGGACCTCGATGGTCACGGCCACACCCGAAGGCTCGCGGGCGCCGGTGATGGTGGCCAGTTCCGCGTCGCTCGATGTGATGCGGGCCGTCCGGGGACGGATGCCCGCGTCCGACATGAGCCGGGTGACGTCCCGCTTCTGGTCGGGCAGGACCAGCGTGACCACGCTGCCGGAACCGCCGGCGCGGGCCGTGCGGCCGCCCCGGTGGAGATAGTCCTTGTGATCGGCCGGGGGATCGACGTTCACGACGAGGTCGAGGTCGTCGATGTGTATGCCCCGGGCCGCGACGTTCGTCGCCACCAGCGCGGTGACCTGGCCGTTCTTGAACTGTTCCAGGGTGCGGTTCCGCTGCGGCTGGGAGCGGCCCCCGTGCAGTGCCGCCGCGCGGACTCCGACGGCCAGCAGGCGCTTGGCGAGCCGGTCGGCCGACCTCTTGGTGTCGAGGAAGAGGATGACCCGGCCGTCACGGGCCGCGATGCGCGTCGTGACCGCCTTCTTGTCGGTCTCGTCCTGGAGGTGGAGCACATGATGCTCCATGGTGGTCACCGCCCCCGCCGACGGGTCGACGGAGTGCACCACGGGGTCGGTCAGGAACTGCTGCACCAGGCGGTCGATGGTGCGGTCCAGGGTGGCCGAGAAGAGCATGCGCTGACCGTCGGGCCGTACTTGCCGGATCAGCTTGGTGATCTGCGGCAGGAAGCCCATGTCGGTCATCTGGTCGGCTTCGTCCAGCACCGTGATGCGTACGTCGTCGAGCACGCAGTCCCCGCGTTCCACGAGGTCATTGAGCCTGCCGGGGCTCGCCACGACCACCTCGGCGCCGCGCCGGAGCGCACCGGCCTGCTTCGTGATGGACAGCCCGCCGACCACGGTGGCAAGGCGGAGGTTCACCGCCGTCGCGTAGGGGGTCAGCGCGTCCGTCACCTGCTGGGCGAGTTCACGGGTGGGCACCAGCACCAGGGCGAGGGGCGCCTTGGGCGCCGCGCGCAGTCCGGCCGTGCGGGCCAGCAGCGCAAGCCCGAAGGCGAGGGTCTTGCCGGAGCCGGTGCGCCCCCGGGCCAGCACGTCACGGCCGGCGAGCGAGTTGGGCAGGGTGGCTGCCTGGATGGGGAAGGGGGTGGTCACGCCCTGCGCGGTGAGGGTCTCCAGCAGCCCCGCGGGCATGGCCAGATCGGCGAAGTCCTCGACGGCGGGAAGTGCGGGTGTCGTGCTTTCCGGCAGCCGGAATTCCCTCGGCGACGACGCGGACGGTGGGCGTGCCGAGGCGCGCCGGTTCGGCTTCTGGGGTCTGCGGGGCATGCAGTGATCTGCCTTCCTGAAAACAGCACAAACCGGGGTCTGCACCATGACGGTGCGGACCCCGGTCAGCGGATACGCGTCCGGCGATCAGGCGGGGACGATGTTCTCCGCCTGCGGGCCCTTCTGGCCCTGCGTGACCTCGAAGGTGACCCGCTGGCCTTCCTGGAGCTCACGGAAGCCCTGGGTCGCGATGTTCGAGTAGTGAGCGAAGACGTCGGGGCCGCCGCCGTCCTGCTCGATGAACCCGAAGCCCTTTTCGGCGTTGAACCACTTCACGGTTCCCTGTGCCATGTCCTTCTCCTTCTGTAGGCAGAGGCCCCATCCGGAGATGCCGGTAAAACGAATAATGCGCCTGAAGGAGAAACATTCCCGTCAGGCGCACATAGGTTCATGGGTACCACAACTGCAACGCGGAGAGCGTAGCACAGGTGGATCTCGAACCGGCCGTCGGCCACTCCCAACGGGAGACCGAGAACGATCACTTCGCGATCCGGACCCACCGCCGGACCGAGGAACTCGCCCGTTCGGCTCACGTGCTCGTCATGTGAGGGAACTGTGAAGATTCTTACAAGCGCGTCTCGGCTCGCGAGCAGTCTCGCTCCGGACGCAGACCCATTGGTGGAGACAGGAATCGTTAGTGGAACAGCGGCAGCGCCGGCGATGGTCCGGCGGGATGTCCTTGGCCTTGTCCACCGCGTTATCGGCGTCGCTCGCGGCGACCGGGATCGTCTCCGCGGTGTCGCCCGCGGCGGCTGACTCCGGGGACGGCAACGCGACCGTCCGCGTCGTGCGGGAGGTGAACGCGAACGGGAAGTGGGACCAGGTGCTGGAGCCCGGCATGGCCGGGGTCACGGTGGTGCTGACCGACGACGCGGGTCGGTCGATCACCGGCACCACGCAGGCGGACGGCACGGTGAAGCTGACCCCGGGCAACAGCCTGGGCGGCGGCAAGTACCGCATCGAGGTGAAGAACCCCGACAAGGGTGTGCTCTTTCCCGGGTTCGCCTCGCTCAGGAGCGATCTGATCGATCCGACGGTGCTGTCGTCGAACGTGGAGTTCGTGGACCTGTCGGGCGGCAAGAACGTGGAGATCACGACCTCGTTCTGGAGCCCGGAGGACTACTGCCAGAAGAACGCGCCCCTGGTCGCCGCCTGTGAGAACCCGAGCATTCCGCCGCCGGACCCGACGCCGCAGAGCCGGCGCACCCTGACGCAGCTCCCGTTCAACGCCCGCGGCGTCCAGATGCCGTCCGACGCTCCGCCCAACCCTGATCAGTCGAAGGCGCTGGCCACGGAGGCCGACACCGGCACGGTGTGGGGCCTGGGCTACAACAAGGTGAACAAGAACGTCTTCTCCGCCGCCTACGCCAAGCGGGGCTCGGACTACGGCCCGGGCGGCGCCGGCGCGATCTATGTGACCCAGCCCAACGGGCAGACCCGAGTGTGGGCCACGGTCCCCAACGCCGGCGCCACCCAGCACCAGCCGGACGTCAACATGGACCTGGCGTTCAACTCGGTGGTGGGCAAGCAGTCCCTGGGCGACCTCGACGTCAGTTCGGACGGCAAGGACCTGTACGTCATCAACCTGCACGACCGCAGGCTCTACCGCTACGACGCCACACAGCCGACGGCCGCCAAGGAGAAGGCGTCCTACCCGATCAAGGACCCGGGCTGCTCCGCGCCGGGCGACTGGCGCCCCCGCGGTCTGGGCATCCAGGACGGCAAGGTGTACGTCGGCGGTGTGTGCACGGCCGAGTCCACCGGCAACCGGGCCGACCTGCGGGCCGTCGTATGGGAATTCGACCCGACCACGGGCCAGTTCACCAACACCGTCATGGACCAGGCACTGAGCGACTACCGGCGCGGCGGATACGACGGCATCCCCTGCGTCGGCAATACGTGGTACGCGTGGACCAGCGGCCGGCCCGCGAACCAGGTCGACTTCGACGGCGTCAACCATGCCTGCGGCACGGGTGCCATCCAGAACCCGGAGCCCGAGTTCGACGACATCGTCTTCGAGACCAACGGCGACATGGTCCTCGCGCTCGGTGACCGCTTCCCCGACCGTGCCGGCTGGGCCCTGCCCGACTTCCCCGGCTTCCCCGCAACCACCGCGCTCAACGGCGGTGACCTCAACCGGGCCTGCCGCGGCGGCAACCACATGTTCGTCCTGGACACCCACGGCGGCTGTGCCAACCACGCCACCGAGGCCAACAACGGCGGCTACCAGGACCCGAGGGTCCAGGAGTTCTACCCCGGTGAGTGGGGGGCCTTCGGCAACCACCAGGAGGTCAGCCAGGGTGGTCTGGCCCTGTCCAAGGTGGAGACGGTCATGCCCTTCACCGCCATGGACCCCCTCTTCACCCCGAACGACTGGTGGACGGGCCACGGGCTGATCTGGGTCGACCGCCAGGACGGCACCCGGCTCGCGGACCCCGACGGTGACGGGGTCGACAACGGCGGCGCCTACCTGAACAACGGGTTCGGCAAGGCTCGCGGCATCGGCGACCTCGAAGTCCTCTGTGACGAGGCGCCGTTGCAGATCGGTAACCGGGTCTGGAAGGACACGGACGAGGACGGTATCCAGGACCCCGGTGAGGAGCCGGTGGTGGGTGCCACGGTGAACCTGTATGACGCCGATGGCAAGAAGATCGGTACGGCGGTCACCAACGAGCGGGGTGAGTACTACTTCGACTCCACCGTGACCAAGAACGTCAAGCCGGAGGATCTGCAGTACGGCAAGACGTACACCATCAAGATGGACAACCCGGCCGACTACCAGGCCGGCGGGGTGCTGGACGGCTGGAAGCCGACCCGTCCGAACCAGGGTGACAACGACCAGGTCGACTCCAGTGGTGAGACGTCGGGCAACCCGTTCCCGGCCGTCGAGGTCACCCCGAAGGGTGCCGGTCAGA